>NZ_CP086136.1:0-1435000 GCF_017565645.3 Bradyrhizobium barranii subsp. barranii | reverse complement strand
CCCATTGTCACCGCCATTGTAGCACGTGTGTAGCCCAGCCCGTAAGGGCCATGAGGACTTGACGTCATCCCCACCTTCCTCGCGGCTTATCACCGGCAGTCTCCTTAGAGTGCTCAACTAAATGGTAGCAACTAAGGACGGGGGTTGCGCTCGTTGCGGGACTTAACCCAACATCTCACGACACGAGCTGACGACAGCCATGCAGCACCTGTGTTCCAGGCTCCGAAGAGAAGGTCACATCTCTGCGACCGGTCCTGGACATGTCAAGGGCTGGTAAGGTTCTGCGCGTTGCGTCGAATTAAACCACATGCTCCACCGCTTGTGCGGGCCCCCGTCAATTCCTTTGAGTTTTAATCTTGCGACCGTACTCCCCAGGCGGAATGCTTAAAGCGTTAGCTGCGCCACTAGTGAGTAAACCCACTAACGGCTGGCATTCATCGTTTACGGCGTGGACTACCAGGGTATCTAATCCTGTTTGCTCCCCACGCTTTCGCGCCTCAGCGTCAGTATCGGGCCAGTGAGCCGCCTTCGCCACTGGTGTTCTTGCGAATATCTACGAATTTCACCTCTACACTCGCAGTTCCACTCACCTCTCCCGAACTCAAGATCTTCAGTATCAAAGGCAGTTCTGGAGTTGAGCTCCAGGATTTCACCCCTGACTTAAAGACCCGCCTACGCACCCTTTACGCCCAGTGATTCCGAGCAACGCTAGCCCCCTTCGTATTACCGCGGCTGCTGGCACGAAGTTAGCCGGGGCTTATTCTTGCGGTACCGTCATTATCTTCCCGCACAAAAGAGCTTTACAACCCTAGGGCCTTCATCACTCACGCGGCATGGCTGGATCAGGGTTGCCCCCATTGTCCAATATTCCCCACTGCTGCCTCCCGTAGGAGTTTGGGCCGTGTCTCAGTCCCAATGTGGCTGATCATCCTCTCAGACCAGCTACTGATCGTCGCCTTGGTGAGCCATTACCTCACCAACTAGCTAATCAGACGCGGGCCGATCTTTCGGCGATAAATCTTTCCCCGTAAGGGCTTATCCGGTATTAGCACAAGTTTCCCTGTGTTGTTCCGAACCAAAAGGTACGTTCCCACGCGTTACTCACCCGTCTGCCGCTGACGTATTGCTACGCCCGCTCGACTTGCATGTGTTAAGCCTGCCGCCAGCGTTCGCTCTGAGCCAGGATCAAACTCTCAAGTTGGACTTGAACTTTGAACCGGCTGATCACAACGTTTGACGAGGTCCCACCATTATTTCGACAACCGAAGTCGCCGAGCTGCCCGCGATTCACATCGCTGGCAGCGATGGTGTTTCCTTTAAAACGTGTACCGCCGAAGTCTTTCGTCCCCTCTCAGAACTCAAAAGCCGAAGCTCTTCAGTGTCCGAGAGGCGCAAGGACTCCGCCGTCCACGTTTCTCTTTCTTCATCTTCATCTTCACTTGTCAAACAGCCCGGGACCAGGAGGTCCCAACCTTCCAGAGTGGAAGGGTTCCGACACCCTTACCGACGATGAATGAACTCCAATCGACTTACGTCGACTGTTGTGTCACTCAACAAGGTGAGGAGCATCAGTGGCGCGTTCGCTCGCCTCGGTCAGTGACCCGGCGGCGCCGCGCTCAGTGGTCGGGTTATAGCCCCCCCCGCCCGGGATTGTCAACGCCCATTGTCAACAAATCGTCGCACGGTGGACCACCGAAAAAAATCCCGCGATCCCAGTCAATTAGAAGGGCCACCAATGGCCGGATCAAAGCTGCACCGCAAAAAATCTCAAAAAAGTTTGCCCGCCGGCGGGCTCCGGAAGGGGCTTTGGACGCCCCTCCAGACACCCTCCCCCTGCGTCCTTCCAGACGCCCCCCGGGGCCCTGGCAGGCGGAGGCCATCCAGGCCGGACCGAGCCCTCGTCCATGGCAGACTAGCCCCATCCAAGGCTGGACCGAGCTCCACCCCAGGCCAAACCTAGTCCCCCGGACCCGGCCAGACGGGCTTCTTGCGCCCGGCCGTTCAGGAAACTTTTTCCATATTAGGCGCCGTACTAGAGCCACAATCCCGCGGCGTTCTGGTACAGACGAGCTTGAATCGCGGGATGCCAGTGGGGGCTGCCGGCGATTTTCATGGGGTCAGAGGAAGGCATCTTGCAGATGACGCGGCCTTCCTTCGACATTCGAGAGACATCGAGAGTCCTTTACCCGTCCAGCTGTTCGTAATTTCGGCCGGCCCCATCGAGGGCCTTCTGAGCGCGGGCGCCTGTGCGGCTTGCCTTTTCCGGCGATCCCCCTTCTAGAGGGCGGCCAGGAAGGGTTCGAAAGCAGGCATCTTGGGTCGTTGATTGGGGGACTTGGTTTGAACCACAGGACGTCGCGCGGCGCTTACGGGCGTGAGACCGGGATCATCGATCTCGGCCACGAGCCGCCGCTGTCCGTCGATGGTTCCGAGGCCGCCGTCATCGATCGCCGCCGCGTTTCCGTGCAATGGTTCAGCGGGACAATTCTGACCGGACTCTGCGGCGCAGCCCTGATCGGCGGCGCCGTTTTCGCGTCTCTCGACGGTGAGATGACCTTCGCCAAGGTGCCTGAGCGCGTCGAAGGCGCGCTGCGCGGCGCATTCGGCGCAGCTGATCGCGCCGCCACGCTGCACAAGAGCGACCGCCTGCCGCCGCCGAACGAATCCACGGCCTCGCGCAACATCGTGCGCGTCTCCACCGTCGCCCGCGTCGGCAACCGCGACGTGATGCGGGTGCGCCCGTTCGTCCGGATCGCCGGCAATCTGTCGATGACGACGAGCGATCTGTCGGCGAAAATCCCGCCGTTCAACGCCCAGCGCCTGCTCACCGATGTCGGCTCCGATCCGAAGACCGCGGCGGAAGATCCGAACAATCCCGAAGCCGTCGAGCCCGATGCCGAAGTCTCCTTCGTCACCAAGGACCTGTCGCCGGTGCTGCCGAAGGCCAAGATTTCCGCCGTGGTGGCGCTCGACGACATCCTGCTGCGGGTGCGCGACGCCGCCAACTGGCGCGGCAATGGCGGGGTGCGCTACGCCTCGCTCGCCAATGCCACCGCCGACGTCTCCGGCGCGACCGGCCCCTCCGACATGAAGATGGCCTACGCCACCGAAGCGTCGGCGTCCGATCCCTATGCCGGCTTCGAGACGCGCGTGGTGCCGGAAAACGTCACGCTGCTGCCGAAGACCAAGGAGCAGATCACCGGCGGCAATCCCAATGGCGAGCGCGTCCACGTGGTCAAGAAGGGCGACAGCGTCGGCTCCGTCCTGCGCGATCTCGGCGCGACGGCCGAGGAGATCAAGGCGATCACCGCGACGCTCGGCCCGCGCGGCCGCGACGGCGGCCTGAAGGAAGGCGAAAAACTCCGCATCCTGATGGCGCCCGCAAGCCCCGGCGCCCGCCTCCAACCCTATCGCGTCGTGGTTGCAAACGACACCGTGGTCGAGGCGATCGCGGCGCTGTCCGATCTCGGCAAATACGTCGCGGTCGACGTCTCCAGCATGAACACCGTCGCCGATGCCGCGGCCAACGCCAACAGCGACGACGATGACGACGATGACGGCACCGGCGTGCGGCTCTACCAGAGCATCTACGAGACCGCGATGCGCAACAAAGTCCCGATGCCGGTCATCGAGGACATGATCAAGATCTACTCCTACGACGTCGATTTCCAGCGCAAGGTCGCGCCGGGCGATTCATTCGACGTGTTCTACGCCGGCGAAGAAGAGGGCACGACGTCGAACGAAAAGAACGACGTGCTGTTCGCCTCCCTCACGGTCGGCGGCGAGACCAAGAAATACTACCGCTACCAGAGCCCCGACGACGGCGTCGTCGACTACTATGACGAGACCGGCAAGAGCGCGAAAAAATTCCTGGTCAGGAAGCCCGTCAACAACGCGATCATGCGCTCCGGCTTCGGCGGCCGCCGCCATCCGATCCTGGGCTATGTGAAGATGCACACCGGCGTCGACTGGGCCACCTCCTACGGCACGCCGATCTTCGCTTCCGGCAACGGCGTGCTCGAGAAGGTCGGCCCCGAAGGCGGCTACGGCAAATATATCCGCATCAAGCACTCCAACGGCTACGAGACCGCCTACGGCCACATGTCGGCTTTCGCCAAGGGCATGGAGATCGGCAAGAAGGTGCGGCAGGGCCAGGTGATCGGCTTCGTCGGCTCGACAGGCCAGTCGACCGGCCCCCACGTCCACTACGAAATCCTGGTCAACGGCCGCTTCGTCGATCCGCTGCGCGTGAAACTGCCGCGCGGCCGTTCGCTGGAAGGCACGGTGCTGGCGGGCTTCGAGAAGGAACGCGACCGGCTCGACGCTATGATGAGCGGCCGCAACGGCGCCATCGCCCGCATTTCGGACGCAACCGGCGGCCCGTTGCAGGTCACCAACCGCTGATCCCTTAACCGGTCGAAATCGACCGGACATCTCTGGAAAACATGATCTGGATGCGACGTCGTCAAGCGACGTCGTTTCACTGCGCCACAACGTCAAGTTTTGTTTGCCAAAGCGGCATCAAGGCATCGCGCGCGGGAGCGACGGCAGGCTGATCGTGGCGGAAGTGGTCGCCAGGCGACTGATCGAGATCGCGCCGGACAGCGGCAAGGTCACCGAGATCGCCGCCAATCTTCCGATCGGGCTGATGGGCGCACCCGGGGGCCTCCCCAGCAACATTCCGACAGGCGTCGCCATCGGCGCCTCCGGCGTCATCTACTTCTCCTCCGATATCGAGAACGCGATCTACAAGGTCACCAGGAAGTAGCGCGGAGGAAACCAGCCCGGTGGAACCGGCACACGCGTTTCCCGGTTAAATGCTGACGGAAGCCGACCAACAGGAGGATCCCCATGCGGCGCCTCTCACGCGACGATGTCGTCAAGACCCTGGATCGAGCCGACGAAGTCACCATCGCCCAGATCATCGGAACCGGCGCGACGGTCGAGGAACTCGCCGAAGCCCAGGCCTGGCTCGCCAATGACGAGCCGATGATCAATGATTTGCGCCCGCTGGCGCACGGACGCGTGCGCGAGCTTGTCGACATTCTGTCGGAGCTCGATGAGGACAGCGACGAGCAAGGTCCAGCCGAACCCGGCTCAACATCCGCGGTCAACTAGAGCGAACCTCGTCAAAGCAATTCGCCCCGGAGAGTTGGCCTCTCCGGGGCGATTTTTCGTTTTGCAGTGAGCGCAACGATCAGTTCAGTTTCCGCTTCGACGCCGGCGGCGCCTCGAACTGGGCGATCTCCGCGGTCTGCTGCGCCTTGCCGTTGAAGGTCAGCACGTTGCCTTCGGACGAGATCGCGACCGTATCCCCGTCTTTGACGTCGCCGGCCAGGATCATCTCGGCGAGCGGATCCTGGAGGTAGCGCTGGACCACGCGCTTCAGCGGCCTTGCGCCGTAGGCGGGATCCCAGCCCTTCGCAGCAAGCCAGTCGCGGCCCGCGGCATCGAGCGTCAGCACGATCTTCCGATCGGTCAACAGCTTCTGCAGCCGGGCGAACTGGATCTCGACGATCCGGCCCATCTCGCTCCTCTGCAGGCGGTGGAACAGGATGATCTCGTCGACACGGTTCAGGAACTCGGGCCGGAAATGCCCGCGCACCATTCCCATCACCTGTTCACGCACGGCTGAGGTGTCTTCGCCCTCCGGTTGATTCACCAAATACTCCGAACCGAGGTTCGAGGTCATGATGATCAGCGTGTTGCGGAAATCGACGGTGCGGCCCTGACCATCGGTCAGGCGGCCGTCGTCGAGCACCTGCAACAGGACGTTGAAGACGTCAGGATGCGCCTTCTCGATCTCGTCGAACAGCACGACCTGATAAGGCCGGCGCCGCACCGCTTCGGTGAGCGCGCCGCCCTCGTCATAGCCGACATAGCCGGGAGGCGCACCGATCAGCCGCGAGACCGAGTGCTTCTCCATGTACTCGGACATATCGAGGCGGACCATCGCGGTCTCGTCGTTGAACAGGTACTCCGCCAGCGCCTTGGTCAGCTCGGTCTTGCCGACGCCGGTGGGCCCCAGGAACATGAACGAGCCGGTCGGCCGGTTCGGGTCCTGCAGGCCCGCGCGCGAACGGCGCACGGCGGTTGCCACCGCACGCACGGCCTCGGCCTGGCCGACGACGCGCTTCCCGAGCTGCTCCTCCATCTTCAGGAGCTTCTCCTTCTCGCCTTCCAGCATCTTGTCGACGGGCACGCCGGTCCAGCGCGAGACCACCTGCGCGATGTGGTTGGCGGTAACCGCCTCCTCCATCATATCGCCGGAGCCCTCACGCGCCTCGATGTCCGCCAGCTGCTTCTCAAGCTGCGGGATCCGGCCATAGGCCAGCTCGCCGGCCTTCTGGAATTCGCCGCGCCGCTGTGCGTCGGCGAGATCGACGCGCAGCGCGTCCAGCTCCGACTTCAGCTTCTGGGCGTTGGAGAGCTTGTTCTTCTCCGCGCTCCAGCGCGACGTCAGGGCCGCGGATTTCTCTTCGAGTTCGATGAGCTCCTTCTGAAGCCCCTCGAGACGGGTCTTGGAGCCGAGATCGCTCTCCTTCTTGAGAGCTTCCTGCTCGATCTTGAGCCGGATGATCTCGCGGTCGAGCGAATCCAGCTCTTCCGGCTTGGAATCGACCTGCATCTTCAGCCGCGCAGCCGCCTCGTCCATGAGGTCGATCGCCTTGTCCGGCAGGAAGCGGTCGGTGATGTAGCGGTTGGACAGCGTCGTCGCCGCCACGAGCGCGGAATCGGTGATCCGCACGCCGTGGTGCTGCTCGTACTTGTCTTTCAACCCGCGGAGGATCGAGATGGTGTCCTCGACGGAGGGCTCGCTCACGAAGATCGGCTGGAAGCGCCGCGCCAACGCCGCATCCTTCTCGACGTGCTTGCGGTACTCGTCGAGCGTGGTGGCGCCGATGCAGTGCAGCTCGCCGCGCGCGAGCGCGGGCTTGAGCAGGTTGGATGCGTCCATCGCGCCGTCGCCCTTGCCGGCGCCGATCAGCGTATGCATCTCGTCGATGAACAGGATGAAATTGCCCTCGCTCGCGGTGACTTCCTGGAGCACGGCCTTCAGCCGCTCCTCGAACTCGCCGCGATACTTCGCACCCGCAATCAGCGCGCCGAGATCGAGGGAGAGCAGCTTCTTGTGCTGGAGGGTCTCGGGCACGTCGCCGTTGACGATGCGCAGCGCGAGGCCCTCGGCGATGGCGGTCTTGCCGACGCCGGGCTCACCGATCAGGACGGGATTGTTCTTGGTCCGGCGCGAGAGCACCTGGATGGTGCGGCGGATCTCCTCGTCACGGCCGATGACCGGATCGAGCTTGCCGTCGCGCGCAGCCTGGGTCAGGTCGCGGGCATATTTCTTCAGGGCGTCATAGGCGTTCTCGGCGGTCGCGGAGTCCGCCGTGCGGCCCTTGCGCAGCGCCTCGATCGCGGCATTGAGATTTTGCGGGGTGACGCCGCCCTTGGCCAGGATCGCGCCGGCCTCGCTGGTCCTTTCCAGCGCGAGGCCGAGCAGCAGCCGCTCGACGGTGACAAAACTGTCGCCGGCCTTCTCGCCGGCCTTTTCGGCGGCATCGAAAGTGCGGGCGAGCTCGGGCGCCAGATAGATCTGGCCGGCGCCGCCGCCGGAGACCTTCGGCACCTTGTTGAGGGCATCCTCGGTCGCCTTCAGGATGGCGCGGGAATTGCCGCCGGCGCGGTCGATCAGACCGGCCGCGAGGCCCTCATTGTCGTCCAGCAGAACTTTCAGAACGTGCAGGGTCGAAAACTGCTGATGCCCCTCGCGTACCGCAAGCGATTGCGCGGACTGAACGAAGCCCCTGGAGCGTTCGGTATATTTGTCGATGTTCATGTCTTTTCTTTCCCTCGGCCTGCCCCTGGAGCCCTCTAAGGCACTCCAAACGGCATCTTCATTGGGTTTCCGCTGGACGCGTTGACGTTCCTCAACCGGCAGCGGTCGTTATCAGCCGGCGCTGGCGCCAGCCTGACCCAGATGTGGGAAGCTTGGCCTCGGATCGGAAGAGGCGCGTTCACAATTTCGTGCACGGGTCCGCCTGCTTGGCGCCAGCAGGTCGAATCCCTTAAGTAGCGACATGACAGCCAGCCAGACCGCCGAAATCACCGGCCTTTACCGTTACCCGATCAAGGGCCTGACGCCGGAATCCCTGCCCCGGGTCCCCTTGCGGATCGGCCAGACCCTGCCCGCCGACCGCCGCTACGCCATCGAGAACGGACCCAGCGGCTTCGATCCGGAGGCGCCGGCCTGGAAGCCGAAGATCCAGTTCCTGATGCTGGCGCGTAATGAGCGGCTGGCGTCCCTCGACAGCCGGTTCGAGGACGCGACTAACCGCCTGACCATCCGCAAGGACGGCCAGATCGTCGCCAGCGGGGACCTCGAGACCACTGCCGGGCGCGCCGCCATCGAGGATTATTTCACGGAGAATTTTCAGCCGGAGCTGAAGGGCCCGCCAAAAGTTCTGTCCGGCCGCGACCACAGCTTTTCCGACGTCGCCCGCAAGGTCGTATCGATCATCAATCTCGGCAGCGTCCGGGCGATCGAGACCATGCTCGGCGGCGCCGCAGTCAATCCACTGCGCTTCCGCGCCAATCTCTACGTGAAGGGCTGGCCGGCCTGGTCCGAGCTCGACCTCGTCGGCGAGACGCTGGCGATCGGCGAGGCCCGGCTCAAGGTGGTCAAGCGCATCGTCCGCTGCCCGGCGGTCAACGTCGATCCCAAGACCGCGCAGCGCGATCTCGAGATACCGCCGACGCTCTCGCGCAATCTCGGCCACATGGATTGCGGCATCTATGCCGAGGTCATCGCCGACGGCGAGATCGGCGTCGGTGACGCGATCGCGGTGGAAGCGCCGAGATTGGTGTGAGCCGTCCGCCGCTGCCGTAGGGTGGGCAAAGCGAAAGCGTGCCCACCACTCCGGTCCATCTAACTCCGTTGCACCGCCGGTGGGCACGGCGCTTGCGCGCCTTTGCCCACCCTACGGCTCCGTCGTCAGTTCGGCATCACATACGCATAGATCCGGCCGCGCGAGACCGGCGCCTCGCGAACACGATTGCCGTTGTTGCCGGAGATCATGATCGGATTGCCCTGCGCGTCCACGCCGGTGATGATGCCGACATGGCCGCCCCGGCGACCGCGCGACATGACCGCGATGGCGCCGACCTGCGGACCGGAGACACGCGTGCCGTAGCGCGCGAACGAGCTCGCCATGTCGGAGCCGGTGCCCTGATGGCCGGTATGCTGCAGCACCATGTTCATGAAGCGCGCGCACCACAGGCTGCCGCGCCCGGTCGGATTGCCGCCGATATAACGGCGCGCCTCGGACACGAGGCCCGATCCGCCGCCGAAGCCGCCACCGCTATTGGCCATTCCAGGATTGGTCATTCCGTTGTTGGCCATGCCGCCGACATTGGCGTTCGGATTGTAGCTCGCCTGGGTGTCGGCGAAGCCGCTCGCCTGCAACTGCGCCGCGCCGCGCTCGAAGCGCGAGTTGCGGGCATGGTGGCGATAATGACGGTAATGATGATGTCTGGCGTGATGCACGTAAGCGTGCCGCTCTGCGCTATGACGATGATGCGGCCGCGCTGAGGCCGGAGAAACGAACGCGGCAACCGCCGCGAAGAAAATCGCCAGCGCGACAACACAACGCGACAGGCGAGACGCAAACAACTCGAACATACTTCATCCTTCTTGACACCCCACTTCCCCAATCGGCCCGTGCGATGGCCGGCATCCGTCTGGCCGTTAAGCCGCCGGATGTGGCGAGAAAAAGACGCCACGCCCGCGAATAGCTGCGATGATTTTGCGCCGGTGCTGGCTTGAGGCTGCCGCATTGCGGACAACAACGTTAACTGCAATTCTCCAAAGGCGGCTTGAAGAGAGGGAAACAGTTAATGCCCCACGCCACGACCAGGGACGACGTCCGCATCTATTTCGAAGAAGCGGGTCAGGGAACGCCGATTATTTTTCTGCATGAGTTCGCGGCCGACTACACCAATTGGGAGCCGCAGATGCGCTACTTCTCGCGCGGCCATCGCTGCATCACCTATTCTGCGCGCGGTTACACGCCGTCGGACGTGCCTGATGGCGAGGTCTACACCTACAAGCATTTCTACACCGACGCGCTCGCGGTGCTCGATCATCTCAAGATCGAGCGCGCGCATCTCGTCGGCCTGTCGATGGGCGCCTATTCGTCGCTCCAGATCGGATTGAACGCGCCGCAGCGCGCGCTATCGATGACGCTGGCCGGCGTGGGCTCAGGATCGGAGATCGAGAATCTCGACAACTGGCGCAAGCAGTGCCGCGCCAATGCCGAGCAGTTCGAGACGCTCGGCTCCGCCGAGGTCGCAAAGGTCACGCGCGAGGCGCCGAGCCGGATTCCGTTCCTGGTGAAGGACCCGCGCGGCCACGGCGATTTCTACGCCGCGCTGGCGCGCCACGATGCCAAGGGCTCCGCGAACACGATGCGCGGCTTCCAGGGCGGCAGGCCATCGATTTACACGATGCCGGATGCCATTCGAGGTGTGGCAACGCCCGCGCTGATCATCTGCGGCGACGAAGACGATCCCTGCGTCGGGGCAAGCCTGTTCTTGAAGAAGCACCTGCCCGCGGCGGGCCTCGCGATGTTTCCGAAATCAGGCCACGTGCTCAATCTCGAAGAACCCGCGCTGTTCAACGAGAGCGTGGAGCGGTTCGTGACGCTGGTGGAAGCCGGGCGCTGGCCGGTGCGCGATCCGCGGTCGCTGGCGGCGCATTAGACTGCCAGTCGCTGTCATTCCGGGATGCGCCGACAGGCACAGGCCCGGAATGACGGAAACTACTTCCCCTGCCCGCGCGTGAGCAAGAACACGCCCTGCTCGCCGAACATGTTCCACACCCACCACGGCAATCGCAGCCGCAACGGACGGCCGTAGAGATCCAGCGCCTCGGCGCGCTCCATCTTGACGTCGATCGCGTCGCAGAGCTCGACGAAATCCTTGATGGTGCAGAAGTGGATGTTGGCGGTGTCGTACCAGGTCGCCGGCAGATTCTCGGTGCGCGGCATGTGGCCGCCGACCAGGAGCTGGAGCCGCATCTTCCAGAAGCCGAAATTCGGGAACGACACGATGGCGCGGCGGCCGATGCGCAGCAGATTCTCCAGCACGACCCGCGGCTGCCGCGTCGCCTGCAGCGTCTGCGACAGGATGACGTAATCGAAGGCGTCGTCGGGATAATTGACGAGATCGG
Organism: Bradyrhizobium barranii subsp. barranii; assembly: GCF_017565645.3. Classification (NCBI taxonomy): domain Bacteria; kingdom Pseudomonadati; phylum Pseudomonadota; class Alphaproteobacteria; order Hyphomicrobiales; family Nitrobacteraceae; genus Bradyrhizobium; species Bradyrhizobium barranii. The sequence continues at coordinate 1,423,770 of NZ_CP086136.1, read as the reverse complement.
TGTCGGCATCGCCCTGCACCACCGCGAGGCCCTTGGAGACGCAGCGATTGACGCCCTCGCGCGACAGCTCGATGCCGCGCCCGTCGATGCCGCGGGTCTCCAGAAGCTGGAGCAAATCGCCCTCGCCGCAGCCGACGTCGAGCACTTTCGAGCCGGGCTTGACCATCTCGGCGACCAGCAGATGATCGGCGCGAAACTGGCCGGACTGCTCCGTCGCAACGCCGCCCAGCGGCAGCACTTCCTGCACAGACATCGCTAGCCGTCCTTGTCAGTCAATCCTGGCGGTGAGCCCGCGCGCCTTCCCTGCCGATTGCAGGAAAGCACGGGCGATATCGAAGAATTCGGGCACGTCGAGCAGGAAGGCGTCATGGCCGCGATCGGTCTCGATCTCGGCGAACGACACCCGCGCGCTCGACGCGTTCAGCGCATGCACCAGTGCGCGCGATTCCGAGGTCGGGAACAGCCAGTCGCTGGTGAAGGAGACCACGCAGAAGCGCGTCTCGATGCCCGCGAACGCTTTCGCCAGCACGCCGCCGTGATCGCCGGCGATGTCGAAATAATCCATCGCACGGGTCAGATAGAGATAGGAGTTGGCGTCGAACCGCTCGACGAAGGACGAGCCCTGGTAGCGCAGATAGCTCTCGACCTGGAAATCGGCGTCGAACGAGAAGGTCGGCAGCTCGCGGTCCTGCATGCGGCGGCCGAACTTGCGATGCAGCGCGGCGTCGGAGAGATAGGTGATGTGCGCGGCCATCCGTGCCACCGCAAGTCCGCGATGCGGATGGATGCCCTGATCCGTGTAGCGGCCGTTGTGCCAGTCGGGATCGGCCATCACCGCCTGGCGGCCGAGCTCGTGGAAAGCGATGTTCTGCGCCGAGTGCCTCGTCGCGCAGGCAATCGCCAGCGCGGAGTACACGCGCTTGGGATAGGCCGCGGTCCATTGCAGCACCTGCATGCCGCCCATCGAGCCGCCGACCACCGCGAACAATGTGTCGATGCCGAGCCGGTCGATCAGCATCGCCTGCGCGCGCACCATGTCGGGAATGGTGATGACAGGGAAATCCAGGCCCCACACCTTGCCGGTCGCCGGATTGATCGAGGCCGGCCCGGTCGAGCCCATGCAGCCGCCGATCACGTTGGCGCAAATGATGAAGTAGTGCTGAGGATCAAGAGGTCGGCCGGGACCGACCAGCGTCTCCCACCAGCCTGACTTGCCGGTCACGGGATGCACGTTGGCGACATGCTGATCGCCGGTCAGCGCATGGCAGATCAGCACCGCGTTGGAGCGATCGGCGTTGAGCTCGCCATAGGTCTGGTAGGCGATCTGGAATGGGGTGAGATCGATGCCGCAATCGAGCCGCAGGGGCTGCTCGGCGCCGAACTGCGCGACCTGCGAATTCGGATGATCCGCCTCATGCGACCGGTCGTCGGCACTGATCGCGGGACTCGGCACAGACTTCACGCCAACCATCATCGACCTCGTTTGCGACACCCGTCAGGCTGCCGCTGGAATCAGGCCATGAAAAACCCGGCCTGAACGATAGGTTCGGCCGGGATCGGAAGCGTCCCCGGCCTGTTTAGCGAGTTTTTTAACGTGGCTGCAAGCCGGCCGGCTCAAATGACCACGGAACGGGCAAAAGCTACTGTCTTGGGCGGTTTTCGTCAAGTCACGGTCCGGATTAGCCAAATTCATCCCTGAAAGGCCGGCCGAAAAGGCCCGGTTTCCCTTTGCATTTCTCTTTGCTTTCGCCGCGCCGACTGCCTAATCAGGACGTCGATCGCAGCGGATCCGGCCTTGCCGATGGGCCTTGGCCGACCCGCATTGGAACGCCTCTCACCAGCATCTCGCAGATATGTCCCAACGTCCGCCCGCGCCACCATCGCTCCAGGAATTGCGCAAGGAGATCGACGCGATCGACGAGGGCATGCATCGTCTCCTGATGCAGCGCGGCGACATCATCGACCGCCTGATCCAGGTGAAGCAGACCCAGGAGGTCGGCTCGGCGTTCCGCCCGGCGCGTGAGGCCGCCATGATGCGGGACATCGTACAACGCCATCGCGGCATCCTGCCGCTCGACGCGGTCGAGAGCATCTGGCGCGTCATCATCTCGACGTTCACTTACGTCCAGGCGCCGTTCTCCGTGCATGCCGACATCTCGGTGAGCGAGCCGGCGATGCGCGATTCCGTGCGCTTCCATTTCGGCTTCACGGTGCCTTACGTCGCGCATTTCAGCGCGCAGGCCGCGGTCGAAGCGGTGGCGAAGTCCAAGGGCGATCTGGCGCTGGTCTCGGCGACCTCGAGCCGCACGCCATGGTGGCTGGAGCTGGAAGCGGACGGCGCGCCGAAGATCATCGCGCGGATGCCCTTCGTCGAGCGCGCCGACCATCCGGCCGCACTGCCGGTGTTCGCGATCTCGCGCGTCGCCGACAGCGCCGTGGTGACGGAGGTCGAGACCTTCAGCGTGCGCGTGTCCGGGTGGAACGCCGAGGTCGCGCGGGCGCTGTCGCCGCTCGCCGAGATCGTGGCGGTGCCCGATACCGCCTTCGACGGCGCGGCGCTGCTGGTCTCGGTCACAAGCGCCACCAGCATCGACAAGATCAAGGCTGCCCTGATCGAAGCGGGGGCCTCGGTGCGCTCCACGGCCCTCGTCGGCAGCCACGCAACGCGCTATACGGTGCCCTCGACCGGGTCGAAATCGTAGATCGCGAACCGCCTAAAGCTACTTCCGGAGTTGAAGATGTCACGCCCCGTGCCGAATCCCGGCATTCTAGATATTGCGCCCTACACGCCCGGCAAGAGCCCTGTGGCTGAGCCGGGCCGCAAGGTGTTCAAGCTCTCGGCCAACGAGACGCCGTTCGGGCCCTCGCCCAAGGCGATCGAGGCGTTCAGGAACGTGGCGGCGCATCTGGAAGACTATCCGGAAGGAACCTCGCGCGTGCTGCGCGAAGCGATCGGCCGTTCTTTCGGGCTCGACCCCAACCGCATCATCTGCGGCGCCGGCTCGGACGAGATCCTCAATCTGCTCGCCCACACCTATCTCAGCCACGGCGACGAGGCGATCTCGACCACGCACGGCTTCCTGGTCTACCCGATCGCGACCATGGCGGTCGGCGCCAAGAACGTGGTCGCGCAGGAGACCAATCTCACCTGCGACGTCGATGCCATCCTCAAGGCGGTGACGCCGAAGACAAAGCTGGTCTGGCTCGCCAACCCCAACAATCCGACCGGCACCTATGTGCCGTTCGACGAGGTCAAGCGGCTGCGCGCCGGCCTGCCGTCGCACGTGCTGCTGGTGCTCGATGCCGCCTATTCCGATTACGTCTCGCGCAACGACTACGAGATGGGGATCGAGCTCGTCGCCACCACCGAGAACACCGTGGTGACGCACACCTTCTCCAAGATCCACGGTCTCGCCGCGCTGCGCGTCGGCTGGATGTTCGGTCCGGAGCACATCATCGACGCGGTCAACCGCATCCGCGGTCCCTTCAACGTGTCGACGCCGGCGATGTATGCCGCGGTCGCCGCGATCGAGGACACTGCGCACCAGGCGATGTCGAAGCAATTCACCGAGACCTGGCGCAACTGGCTCTCCGAGGAGATCGGCAAGCTCGGACTGAAGGTGACGCCGGGCGTCGCCAATTTCGTGCTGATCCACTTCCCGGAAACGGGCAAGACCGCGGACGAGGCCGACGCGTATCTCACCAAGCGCGGGCTGGTGTTGCGCGCGCTAAAGAACTACCGCCTGCCGCATTCGCTGCGCATGACCATCGGCACCGAGGAGGCCAACCGCCTCGTCGTCGAGGGCCTGCGCGACTTCATGGCCGGCAAATGAGCACCACGCCGCACTTCCAGCGCGTTGCGCTGATCGGCTTCGGCCTGATCGGCGGCTCGATCGCGCGCGCTGCGAAGCTCCAGGGCTTGGCCTCCGAGATCGTCACCACCGCGCGCTCGGAGAAGACACGCGCGCGGGTGCTGGAGCTCGGCATCGTCGACCATGTCGTGGCGACCAATGCGGAAGCGGTGAAGGATGCCGACCTCGTCATCCTCTGCATTCCCGTCGGGGCCTGCGGGCCGGTGGCGCAGGAGATCGCTGCGCATCTGAAGCCGGGCGCGATCGTCTCCGACGTCGGCTCGGTCAAGGGCGCGATCATCAGGGACATGGCGCCGCATCTGCCCAAGACCATTCATTTCGTGCCGGCGCATCCCGTCGCGGGCACCGAGCATTCGGGCCCCGATTCTGGTTTCGCCGAGCTCTTCATCAACCGCTGGTGCATCCTGACGCCGCCGGAAGGCGTCGATGCGGCGGCCACAGATCGGCTGCGCGCCTTCTGGGCGGCGATGGGCGCCAAGGTCGAGATCATGACGCCGGATCATCATGATCTCGTGCTCGCGATCACCAGCCATCTGCCGCATCTGATCGCCTACACCATCGTCGGCACCGCCGACGAGCTGGCGCAGGTGACGGAGTCAGAGGTGATCAAGTTCTCGGCCGGCGGCTTCCGCGACTTCACCCGCATCGCCGCGTCCGACCCGACGATGTGGCGCGACGTCTTCCTCGCCAACAAGGAGGCCGTGCTGGAGATGCTCGGCACCTTCACCGAGGATCTCGCCAAGCTCACCCGCGCGATCCGCCGTGGCGACGGCGAGGCGCTGTTCGACCACTTCACCCGCACGCGCGCCATCCGCCGCGGCATCGTCGAGATCGGCCAGGATTCGGCGGCGCCGGATTTCGGCCGGCCGCATGCGCAGCTCGGCAAGAAGCCGTAACGCTTCCTCACTCACCGTCATGGCCGGGCCTGCCCCGGCCATCCACGCGCATCCACGATTGAAGACAGACGTGGATGCCTGGGCCTTCGCCGCGCCGAAGCGGCTTCGGCCGCGCAGGCGGGACAAGCCCGGGCATGACGACGGAGCGTGTGGCGGGCGACGTCGTCCTAATACAGCGGCGGGATCTGGCCGACCTTAACCGGGCCGAGCAGCACGGCGCCGTCGACGAACTTCAGCGGGAAGCTCCTCGCCTTCTTGCCCTCAAGCGTGCTCTCGGTGCCGATCGAATTGATGCCGGCCGCAACGCCGGCATTGGCGTTCTGCTTGATGACCTTGCCGAGGCCGGGAACGGCGCGGTCGAGGGCGCCGAACAGATTGTTGAGGTCCTGCGACTTCACGCCGGGCGCAACGCGGTCGAGGGTTGCCTGCGGCACACCCTCTTCCAGCATCTTCTCGATGCCGAGCGCCGGGATCACGCGCTCGAGGCCCGTCACCGTCATCTGCAGCTCACCGTCGAGTCGGCCATTGGCCGAGAGGCCGAGCGTGCCGGCCGCAACCGCGATCATCTCGCCCTGCTGGACGCGCGACTGCACGATCTCGATGTGACCGCCGGCGGCCTGGATCTCGCGGAAGCGTTGCGGCCACGGCTTTGGCGTGAGGTCGGAGAGGCCCGTGATCTTCGCGCGCGTGTCCGCCTCGAACGGCTCGGCGAGCAAGGGATGAACACCCTGGATGCTGCCCTGCGCGACGTGCAGCACGGTCTCGATCACAGGATGATCCGACCGCGACCCGTCTGCGAGGCGACCGTGCAGCTCGACCTGCTTGGCGCGCGCGAGCGGCACCTGCACGCTGCCGTCGAGACGATTGATGACGGGATCGTCGAACACGATGGAGACGCGATCCGGCACCGCCGGTAGGCCGAACACGCTGCTGCGGCCCTTGCTCCAATTCACCACGAAGGTGTTTTGCGTGACGCCGTCGGTGAGCGTCGCCGGCGCGGAGAATTCGGCGATGACGCGCTTGGGATCGTAGACCTGGGCGACGACCAGGATGTTGTCGAGCTTCGCCGTGAACGGCGTCTTGCTGGCGTTCTGCGACACCAGGGCGACGCTGGCGCCGGAGCACTGGACCTCGAAGCGGAACGGGAAGCCGGCGATCGAGCGCTTGGCGCAATCATAGATGCGGCCGGACTTGGCCTCCTGCGCCCGCCAGGCATCTGCGGCGATTTCGGCCTGCGAGGCCGCATAGAACCAGAAGCAGCTCCACGCGACGGCGAGGATCAGGAGGATAATGGGGGCGATGAAAAGGCCCCAACGGGGGCGGCGGCCTGTGGCAACGGTCATATCTGACATGCGGCGACCCTTTGACCCCAGATTTTGTCAAATGTAAGCGGGGTTCGGCCGCGCCGAAAGGCCGAGAATTCGCTTCGCTTGGGGCCGTCGTTCTGGTAGCCGTGCCCGAAATGTCGGAAATCACCCTCCCCTCCGTCACCACAGCCAAGGGCGACCTCTGGGTGTTCGGCTATGGCTCGCTGATGTGGCGGCCGGGCTTCGACTTCCGGGAACGCGTCCCGGCGCGGCTGGTCGGCGAGCACCGCGCGCTCTGCGTCTATTCCTTCGTGCATCGCGGCACGCCGGAGCAGCCTGGCCTGGTGCTCGGGCTCGACCGCGGCGGCGCCTGCCGCGGCATTGCTTTTCGCGTCGCCGAGAAGGACCGCGCCGACGTCGTCGCCTATCTGCGGGCGCGCGAGCAGGTCACGTCCGTCTATCGCGAGGTGATGCGCTCGGTGTGGCTTGAGAACGATGCGCGACAGCGCGTCTCCGCGCTCGCCTATGTCGTCGACCGCGGCCATGTCCAGTATGCCGGCCGGCTGTCGCTCGCCGACCAGCATCGCCATGTCGTCCAGGGTCATGGCCAGTCCGGCGCCAACCGCGACTACGTGACGGCAACGGTGAAGGCGATCGAGGCCGAAGGTTTTCGCGACACGCAATTGCATCAGCTCGCGACCATGCTGCATGGTGATGCGCATTCCCTGCACGCGCCGGCTCCCGCCGAAGATCGAGAGAACCGCTAGCTCTGCGACGGCGCGTAGCTCGGCGACGAGCCGATCAACTGCTCCTGCTCTTTCCGGCCCGCTTCGACGAGGCGGCCGGTCGCGTCTTCGATGGCGGTTTGCACGCGCGAGAGAAACTCGTCTTTCGGCAGGCCTGATGGCAGCGGATCGAGGAACTCGACCACCAGCGTGCCGGGATAGCGCATGAAGGTGCGGCGCGGCCAGAACAGGCCGGAATTGAGCGCGATCGGCAGGCACCGCACGCCGCAGGACGAATAGATCTGCGCAAAGCCGGTCTTGTAATCGGGCGCGGCGCCGGGCGCCCGGCGTGTGCCTTCCGGAAAGATCACGAGCTGCCCGCCTGCGCGCACCGCGTCGCGCGCCCGCCGCGTCATGTCCAGCAGCGCCTTCACGCCGGCCTTGCGGTCGATCGCGATCATTCCGGTCTTGACCAGGAACTGGCCGAACACCGGGATCTGCATGAGCTGGCGCTTGAGGATGAAGATCGGACGGTTGAAGAAGCCCGGCAGCACGAACGTCTCCCAGAACGACTGATGCTTCGCCGCGATCACCAGCGGCCCTGCCGGAATCTTCTCCAACCCACGGAATTCAACCTTGATGTTGCAGATCACGCGCATCAGGAACAGCGTCGCCTTCGCCCACCATTGCGCAACCGTCAGCATGGCGCGCGGCGGCAATGCGAAGGTCGGCAGCGCCACGATCACGAGGCACACCAGCACGGCGTAGAACAGCACGTTGAACAGGAGCGAGCGCAGGAAAATCAAAAACATCGATGGTCCGATCAATTGGCCTGTGCCGTGGCGGGCCGCTTCGGCGCCACGCCAGCAGGCTGCTCCGACATCTCGGGGGAAAGGTCAATCCCGAAATCCTCCAGCCGCACCCTCAGCTCGGCGGCGATGTATTTGACGTATTCGGACAGGAGCAGCCGCAAGGTGGAGGCCGAGGTCCACCACGGCTCCTCACGCCATTTTTCGCCGACCACCGCGAACGGGATCAGCGTGGTTTCCGGCATCGCATGCGAGAACTCCACCAGCGCGCGCGGCATGTGATAGTTCGAGGTGACGACGATCAGCGATCTGAAGCCGCGCCCCTCGGCCCAGCGCCGCGCTTCCGCCGCGTTGCCGCGGGTCGAGACCGCGGTGCGGTCGAGATCGACACAGCAATGCATGAAGGACTGGTTCTCCGGCAGCGTCCGGGAGATGTCGCTCGCCGTCGAGGTCGGGTGCACGCCGGAGATCAGGAGCCGCTTGCCGTAGCCGGCCGCCAGGAGCTCCATCGCATCCGACACCCGCGAGGAGCCGCCGGTCAGGACCACGATGCCGTCCGCCTTGCGGTCCGGCGCGATCTCAGCGCCGCGCAATTGCGCCAGGAAGGCGATGAAGCCCGCCGCCGCGCCGACGAAGACGAACGCGATCGTCGATACCAATGCCGCGCGCAGCCAGCCGCGCGGCAATTTCGGCGATCGATCGTCGGTCGGCGCGGTCATATGATGTCGGTGATCCCTTCCCCGGATGATTTTAGGACGTTTTGAGGCGAAGTGGAGTCCGGTTTATCGAGCTCAATCGACGTCATTCAGCGTCGCGAACAGGGTCTGGCGCGAGGCTACCGCGGTGATGGCGCCGATCAGCACCGCCTGCACCGCGAGCACGATGTAGCCCGACGGCCGCAGCGAGAAGGTGCCGAGCAGGGCTGCGAACTGGTCGCCGACGGGGGTGCCGGAAAACCAGCCGGCGATCGACTCGGAGAAGCCGAACACCAGCATGGCGGCGCCGCCGCCGATCACGCCGCCCTCCAGGCCCAGCCTGAGGAAGTGACGTAGGAAGCGGTTGGCGATGTAACGGTCGCCGGCACCGACGAAATGCAGGACCTCGACGATCGGTTGGTTCGCCGCCATGGCGCCGCGGGTCGCGAACGAGACCGAGATGATGGTCGCGATGATGACGAGTGCGAGGATGCCGATGCCGGCGAGCACGGTGGCGTTGGTCATCGAGCGCATCCGCTCGATCCAGGCGCGGTGATCGTCGACGCTGGCGCTTGGTGCGGCCTGGGTCACGCGCGCGCGCAAGGCGCCGAGATCGAGCGGCGTGCCGGGCTGCACGCGCGCGATGATCATGCGCGGCACCGGCAAATCATCCATCGACAGGCCGGTGCCGAGCCAGGGCTCGAGCAGCTTGCCGCTCTCGTCCTTGGTGAACGGCTTGACCTCGATGATGCCGGCCTGCGCGCGGATGGCCTCCGTCACTGCCGCCGTGTCGCGATCGAGATCGCGGCCGGTCTGCGGGCGGACCTGGATGGTGATTTCGCTTGCAACGTCCGACTGCCATTCCGCGGCGGAGGCACTGACGAGCAGCACCGTGCCCGTGGTCATCGAGGCGAGGAAGGTCATGATGGCGACGACGGCAACCAGCGCGCGGCCGTGGATCGAGGCGCGCGGCACGATCGGGGACATGTTGCGCGCCTTGGGCGGAAGCTGCGGACGCTCCTGTCCGAGATCTACCAGCACGCCGCGGTCGTCGGGCCTACTCATAGACGTGCAGCCGCCCCTGGTGCAGCACGAAGCGTCGCGCCTCGTACTGGTCCATCAGGCCGATATCGTGGGTGGCGATGATGACGGCGGTGCCCGATTTGTTGAGCTCGATGAACAACCGCAGCAGCCGGCGCCCGAGCGTCGGATCGACGCTGCCGGTCGGCTCGTCGGCGAGCAGGAGCTGCGGCCGCGAGATCACGGCGCGCGCGATCGCGGCGCGCTGCTTCTCGCCGCCGGACAGGATCGGCGGCAGCGCGTCCATGCGGTCACCGAGGCCGACCCAGCGCAACAGGTCGATCACCTCCTTGCGGTAGCTCGACTCGCTGCGGCCCATGACGCGGAACGGCAAGGCGACGTTCTCATAGGTCGTCATGTGGTCGAGCAGGCGGAAGTCCTGGAGCACGATGCCGATGCGCTTGCGCAAATCCGCGATCTCGTCCTTGCCGAGCTGCGAGATGTCGTGGCCGAACAGGTTGACGAGACCGCGCGTCGGCCGGTGCGACAGGAACAACAGACGCAGCAGCGAGGTCTTGCCGGCGCCGGACGGGCCGGTGAGGAACTGGAAGGAATGCGCCGGAATCTCGAAACTGAGGTCGCGCAGAATCTCCGGCCCCAGTCCGTAACGCAATCCGACATTTTCGAACCGAACCAAGCTCAGCTCCGTTCGAGAGGGGGCGCGGGCGGCGCTGCTGCGCTCCGCCACACGCGATCAACGGGTTTTGCGACCGTTATGGTTTCCGGTTCGTTAACGGTCGCTCTGTAGCATCTGGGGTGCCCGGCTCTCCGCGACCGGAGCATCGTCAAGACCAGTCCGTGCATCAAGGCTCGTGTCCATGCATATCGTCTGCCCCCATTGTACGACATCCTACGCCATCAAGCCCGCGAGCCTGGGGGCGAACGGACGAACGGTCCGCTGCTCCCGCTGCAAGGAGACCTGGGTCGCCTATGCCGAGGATGCCATCGAGGGGGCGTCCGTCCCGGCCATGGCGGCGGCCAGCCAGGCCGACGACCAGTCCGACCTCGCCGAGCAGTGGAACTCGTACGCCAGGGACGACGGCGCCGCCGACACGCCGGTCGTCGACAGCCCCTCGATCGCCAGCGACTGGCCGGCCGAGGACGCCCAGGAGACCGAGGACGAATGGTCAGCGGCGGCCCGCGCCGCCGAGGATGACGTCGCCGGCGCGCAGCACCAGTCCTGGTTCCGCGGCCTGTTCAGCCGCCGCGGGGCGCGGGTGAGGCGCCAGGCCCCCACCGAGGCTCCGCGAAAATCCCATTTCGGTCTGCCGACCGCCTGCGCCGCCATGGGCGCGCTGGTGCTGGCGCTGGTCATCTGGCGCGGCGACATGGTCCGGCTGCTGCCGCAGACGGCGGCGTTCTACAAGATGGTCGGACTCGAAGTTAATTTGCGCGGCCTGGCGTTCAAGGACGTCAAGCTCTCCAGCGAGACCGTGGACGGTAAGCAGGTGCTGGTGATCGAGGGCGTGATCGTGGGTCAAAGCAAGAAGCCGCTCGATATCCCGCGGCTGCGCTTTGCGGTGCGCGACGCGCAGGGAGCGGAAATCTACGCCTGGAACACCGTGCTGGAGCAGACCGTGCTGCAGCCAGGTGAGCGCGCCTTCTTCCGGTCGCGCCTGGCCTCGCCGCCGCCGGAGGGCCGCAATATCGACGTTCGCTTCTTCAACCGGCGCGACATTGCCGGCGGCAGCGTATAATCGATTTTGCATATCCCGCACGGGAGGCTGGTCCCAAGATTGGTCTCAAGGTTGGTCTCATGCCGAAAATCCTGATCGCCGACGACGAGGACTCGATGCGCCAGCTGGTGGCGCGCGCCATCGCCATGGACGGCCACGAGACCGTCACCGCGCAGGACGGCGCCGAGGCGCTGGAAATCCTGACCCGCGAGAACGGCGCGTTCGATCTCCTGCTCACCGACATCCAGATGCCGGTGATGGACGGCATCGCGCTGGCGCTCTCCGCCGCGCGCGACTTCCCCGACCTGACCATTTTGCTGATGACCGGCTTTGCCGACCAGCGCGAGCGCGCCTCGAATTTGAATGCGCTGGTGCATGACGTCGTGACCAAGCCGTTCTCGGTGGCCGACATCCGCACGGCGGTTGCCGACGCGCTGGCAGCGAAGAAAGCGTAGGGGCGCGGCGTATTCCGCTGTCAGGCCCCGGCCTTGACCGGGGCACCCAGTACGCCGCGGCCTCTCGGTTCAATCACAACCGTCTCTGGAATACTGGATCGCCCGCCCCTGTGCGCAATTGCGCACTAGGCGGGCGATGACACCGAGTGTGACGTCAAAAATCCTTCAGCAGACGCTCGAGGTAATCGAGCTCGATCTGCGGACGCGCGGGATCGCTCAGCCGGCGGCGGAGCTCTTCGAGGATACGGCGCGCGCGCTGGGCATCGATCTCGCCGGGAATCTTGACCGTATAGTCGTCGCTATATTCCTTGCCGCGCAGCGGCCGGCCCAGCGGGTCGGTCCGTTCGCCGCCGCTCTGCTGGCGGCCGACAGCCTGACCGGGGCCGTCACCGTCGCCCGGATCCTGGCCTTCGCCGTTCTGCTGCCCGCCGAGCGCGTCGGCGAGATCCTGCATGCCCTTGCGCAGGGCGTCGATGGCCTTGCCCTGCGATGCCGTCGCACCGTCGGCATCGCCCTCGCCGATCTGATTGCCGGCATCTCCCATGGCGTTCTCGGCGGCGTCGAAGCCGTCATCGCCATCCTGGTCGCCGTCCTGACCCTGACCTTGGCCCTGCTGACCTTGTTGGCCCTGCTGCCCCGGCTGCTTCTGCCCGCGCTGGCCTTTCTGGCCATCCTGCTGCAAGCCCATCTCGGCGAGCTTCTTCTTGAGGGCCTCCAGCCGCTTCTTCAGTTGCTCCTGCCGGCCCTGCGTATCCTGCGACCCTTCGCGCGACGGCGAGGGATCGTTCGGATCGGGATAGAGATATTTCTCCATGTCCCGGATCGCCCGGGACTGCTGGCCAATGCTCTCGTCCGAGTTCTTGTCCTTCAGGTTGTCGGCGGATTGCTTCATCGACCGCTCGGCGCTGTCGAGCAGTGCATCCAGACTCTTCTGGTCGGCGCGCGACGACTGGGCGAGGCCAATCGAAGCCGTGGAACAGGACAGCATAAGCACGAGACAAGCCGTGGCGAGCCTTCCGCGCGTGACCTTGCCGTTCTGCCAGATTGAGGTGTGTTTCATGAGCTATCTCGCTCCCTGGGATTCACGCCAGGTCCTGAGCTCTTCGCGCAAGGCGTCCTGCTGCCTTGCCAGGTCCTCCAGCTGATCGCTGGTCGCGCCGCGCGTCTTCTGCCGCAGCTCTCTCGATTTGCGCAGGATCTCCGCGACCTTGGGCGGCAGAGGCTTGGTACGTTGGCCGCGCTTGGAGTCCTTGCTCTGCCGGTCGGTTTCGTCGCGAAGCGCATTCTGCTCCCGGAGCAGATCGTTCAGCTCGCGCGCAATCTCGTCCATCTCTTTCTGCTCGGCGCTGGGCGGCCCCGGAGGATTTTCCAGCGCGCGGGCCAGGCGGTCCAGCTCGCGCGCCGCCGCTTCGCGATTGCCGCGCTGGATCAGCCGCTCGATGCGCTTCATCTGGTCGTCGAGGCCGATGGCCGGCCGCGCCAGCGGATTGCTGCGCATCTGCTGCGCGTACTGGCGCATGTAATTGTCGAGCGCGGTCCGCAGGTTGTCCATGAGCTTCTTGAGCTCTTCGTCGCTGGCGCCGCGCTGAAGCGCCTGCTTGAGCGCGTCCTGCGCCGCGCGCAACGCCTTGGCGACGTCGCTGATGTTGCCGTCCTCGATCGTCACTGCAAGCGCCCACAGGCTCGCCACGACCTCACGCAGGGAATCGTCGGTGCGCGCCGCCTCGAGCTGGCGTGCGACGCTATGCAGACCGAGATATTGCCCGGCTTCCGGCGTGAACATCTCGGGCGCGATCATCAGCGCGTCGAGCGCGGCGTAGACATCGGAATTCTTGTTGGCGTCGAGCGCGAGGATGCGGCGCTGCTCGATCAGCGCGCGGGCGAGCGGCTTGGTGAACAGCCGGCCCGGCAAGCGCATGTTGAAGGGCTCGCTCTTCGCCTCGTTGCCGGCCTCGTCCTTGGCGGTGAGCGTTAACGTCACGTCGGCACCGGAATAAGGGTCTTCGCTGAGGTCCTTCACGGTCTGGCCGACGCCGTTGCGGGTCCGCGCATTGGGCAGGGTCAGCGCGAATTGCGGCGGCTGGAACAGCGGCCGCGCGGCCTTGCCGTCCGCGTCCTTGGTTCCGTCCTTGTCTTCGGTTGCGCGCGGAACGAATTGCGCGGCGGCGCCCGTGACGCCGTAATCGTCCTCGATCTTGTAGGAGAGCTGCAACGCGCCGTAGGCCTGACGCTCGGGATCCTTGGCGAGCGCGATCGTCGGCGGGCGGTCCGGCGTCGCCGCGAAGGCCCATTGCGGCTGGCCGGAGGGCGCGCGGACATGCGCGGTGCCGTCGCCGGTGATGGTAAAATGCTTCTCGTTGGTGCCCTTCGGCGCGGCCTCGGTGGGCGCGACCTCCTTGAGGCCGCCGGAGGTGACGACATCGAGGCTGCTACCGGAGGAGCGCACGATCAGGGTCGAGCCGGCCGGAACTGCGAGTGGGCCGCTCGCAGGCAGCGCTGCGGCCTCCTTGTTGGCGGCCGACAGGATGACCGGCGGCTTGCCGGTGTAGAGCGGCGGGGTGATCCAGGCATCGACGCGGACGTTGGTCGGCGCCAGCACGCCGTTCCAGTCGAACGCGGCACCTAACCGCATCGCGCGCTCGTCGCCGGCGGCGAAGAAGGTCGCGACCAGCATCACCATGACCAGCGCGCGCAGCGCCCAGGGATCGTGCAGGGCGAGGCGCGGATGCGGCAAGCCGGCACGGATGCGCTTGAGCGAAGCCAGCGTGCGCTCGCGCTGTGCCTGCCACAGCGCCAGCGCGACCGGGTCTTTCGAGCTCAGCGTGTCCGTCAGCGTCGTCGCCGGGCGGTGACGGATACCGGAGCCACGGTCGAGCCGGCTCAGAGCCTCGTCGCGGCCCGGCCAGCGGAAACGAAGCAGCGGGACCAGAGCGGCGATTGCGATGCCGGCAAAAGCCACGAGACCGATGGCACGGATGACGGACGGCAGCACCAGCCAGAGGCCGGCCCACGACACCACCAGGAACAGGCCGACGACAGTCAGCACCCGCGCCAGATGTGGCCAGGCACGTTCCCACGCGATGGCATAAATAGCCCGATCGAGGGCCTGCGCCAGCTTCAACCGCGACAGAGCGTCGCCATCGCGGATCGGGTCTGACGGGTCGGGGGTGACGCCGTTCAATCAATTCTCCAGGTTGCCCGGTAGAGAAGCGTATCACAACGGCAGCACTGAGGCATCCGTTCCGGTACGGGAGAGACCCCTTTTCCCGCATAACACGAGGACGTGACTGGCCGGGCGCAACCCCGTAATTTCCACGCGCCATTCCCGGGGAAACGCAAGGGAAATAGAGGGAACGCCATGGACAAGAAGATGCACGACAAGGGCCTGGAAGTCCGCAAAGCGGTGCTGGGCGAGGCCTATGTCAACAATGCCCTGAAGAACGTCGACGATTTCAACCGTCCGTTCCAGGAGATGCTCAACGAATATTGCTGGGGCACCGTGTGGGGCCGCGAGGAACTGCCGCGCAAGACCCGCAGCATGCTCAACATCGCCATGATCGCGATCCTCAACCGCCAGCACGAGTTTCGCGCGCATCTGAAGGGCGCGCTGACCAACGGCGTCACCCGCGACGAGATCCGCGAAATCCTGATGCAGGTCGCGATCTATGGCGGCATGCCCGCCGCCGTCGACAGCTTTCGCATCGCGCGCGAGGTGTTCGCGGAGATCGACGGCAAGGCGTGAGGCCGCCTCTGTTCGCCGCTTAACATCCAACGAACAACGAAGAAGAAAGAAGGAAACACCATGCACATCGGATTCATCGGCCTCGGAAACATGGGTTTCCCGATGGCGCGGCGGCTGATCGAGGCGGGCACAAGCTCGTCGTGTTCGACACCCGCAAGGAGGCCGTCGACAAGCTCGTGGCGCGCGGTGCCACCGCTGCAACCTCGCCGAAGGACGTTGCCGACCAGGTCGAGACGGTCATGGCGAGCCTGCCCTCGCTGCAGGCGTCGTTCGAGGTCGCGACGGGAGCGAACGGCGTGATCGAAGGGAGCCGCGCCAAGCGCTTCATCGATCTCTCCACCGTCGGCTCGACGATGGCGGCGAAGATCCATGGCCTGCTGGCGAAACGCGACATCGTGCAGATCGACTGCCCCGTCTCCGGCGGCGTCGGCGGCGCCGAGAAGGGCACCCTGGCGGTGATGGTCTCAGGGCCCAAAGCCGAGTTCGAGCTGCTCAAGCCCGCGCTCGACGTGATCGGAAAAGTGTTCTTCATCGGCGAGAAGCCGGGCGCGGCGCAGACCATGAAGCTCGCCAACAATTTCTTGTCGGCGACCGCGATCGTGGCGACCTCGGAAGCGGTGGTGATGGGCGTCAAGGCGGGGCTCGATCCCGCGGTGATGATCGACGTCATCAATGCCGGCTCCGGCATGAACACCGCGAGCCGCGACAAGTTTCCGCGCTCGGTTTTGCCGCGAACGTTCGACTTCGGCTTCGCGACCGGATTGATGGTGAAGGACGTGCGGCTGGCGCTGGAGGAGATGAAGTCGCTCGGCCTGTCGATGGAGGTCGCGGACGCGGTCGGACGGCTATGGGAGACCGTGATCAGCGCGGAAGGCGCCGAGTCCGACTTCACCGCGGCGATCAAGCCGATCGAGAAGAAGGCGGGAGTTGTGGTTGGCGGAGCGAGGGGTGGATTGGCCGGGAAGTAGCCTAATCCCTTACAGCCACGGCGCCGGCGTATCCATCGCGATCAGCTGCTCGACCTCGACGCGCGGGCGCACCACGGCATATTGATCGCCCTTCACCAGCACTTCCGGCACCAGCGCCCGCGTGTTGTAGGTGCCGGCCTGCACCGCGCCATAGGCGCCCGCGGTCATGATGGCGATGAGATCGCCAGGCTTCGGCGTCGGCAGCGTGCGATCCAGTGCGAGATAGTCGCCGGTCTCGCAGACCGGGCCGACGACGTCGGCCATGATCGTGGCGGCGCCCGCGGCCGGCTGCGTCACCGGCAGAATGTCGTGATGCGCCTCGTACAGCGTCGGGCGGATCAAATCGTTCATGGCGGCGTCGATGATGACGAAATTCTTGCCGTCGCCGTGCTTCGCATAGATCACCCTGGCGACCAGGATGCCGGCATTGCCGACGATCATGCGGCCCGGCTCGAACATCAGCGTGCAGCCGAGATTATGGCTGACGCGCTTGACCATGGCGGCATAGGCGTCGGGCGCCGGCGGCGCCTCGCGGTCCATGTAATAGGGAATACCGAGGCCGCCGCCGAAATCGACATGCGAGATGTTGTGGCCGTCGCTGCGCAGCGTCTGCACGAATTCGGAGAGGATGCGGAACGCGGTCTCCATCTTGGAGAGATCGGTGATCTGGCTGCCGATATGCACGTCGGTGCCTGTGACCTCGATGCCCGGAAGTTTTGCGGCGCGCGCATAGACCTCGCGGGCATAGGCGATCGGAATGCCGAACTTGTTCTCGGACTTGCCGGTCGAGATCTTGGCGTGCGTGCCGGCATCGACGTCCGGATTGACGCGCACGGAGATGCGCGCGGTCTTGCCCATCTCGGTCGCAAGCCGCGACAACAGCTCGAGCTCGGGCTCGGATTCGACGTTGAGGCAGAGGATGTCGGCGGCCAGCGCGGCACGTAATTCGGTTTCGGTCTTGCCGACTCCGGAGAACAGGATCTTGCTGGCGGGAATGCCGGCGGCCAGCGCGCGCTTCAATTCGCCGCCGGAGACCACGTCGGCGCCGGCCCCGAGCTTGGCCAGCGTGCGCAGCACCGACTGGTTGGAATTCGCCTTCATGGCGTAGCAGACCAGCACCTTCTCGCCGGCGAAGGCGTCGGCGAAGACGCGGTAGTGCCGCTCGAGCGTCGCGGTCGAATAGCAATAGAACGGCGTACCGACGGTTGCGGCCAGCTCGGACAGGTTCACGGCCTCGGCGTGCAGCACGCCGTTGCGATAGTCGAAATGGTTCATGGCGTCAGCTCAGCTATCCCGGCTCATTTTTTGCCGGGAGGTTCGTCCAGGAGCGGGTCGAGGATAAACGATTTCTTCTTGCCCTTGGCGGCGGCAGGCGCCGCGTCCGCACCGTACCCGGGATTGAACACGCTCGGCGTCCTCTGGGCTTCCGTCTCGGTGTCGGTTGGAGCTGCGACATTGGCCGTGGATGCACTGGAGGCGGTCGGCGGCAGATCCAGCGGGCCCTTGCGGCCGCAGCCGGCAAGCGCGAGCGCCGTCAGGCTCAAGACAATGATGGCCCACCCCGAGCCGGCCGGGCGAAACTTTGACGTCACGACGAAATCCCCACTACGCGGGCCGCACCATACAGAGATTGGCACGCTCTGGCGAGAGCCGGATGACCATGAAACATAAGCGAATTTTTGCCCTCAGCCCAATTTTCGCTCTTTTTCCAGCCGCTTCGCCCAGGCCTTGGCCTGCGACGCCACGTTCTTCGGCGCGGTGCCGCCGAAGCTGGTCCGGCTCTTCACCGACGATTCGACCGAGAGCACGCCGAGCACGTCCTTGGTGATCTTGGGCTCGATCGCCTGCATCTCCTTCAGCGGCAGCTCGTGCAGCGCCACCCCGCCCTCGGCGGCCTTCGCCACGATACGGCCGGTGACGTGGTGGGCGTCGCGGAACGGCATCTTCAGCGTCCGCACCAGCCAGTCGGCAAGGTCGGTCGCGGTGGCATAGCCCTCGCCCGCCGCCGCCTTCATCTTCGCTTCGTCGGGCACGAGATCGCGGACCATGCCGGTCATGGCGCGGATCGCGAGCGACAGGGCAGCAAAGCCCTCCATCGCGCCCTGCTTGTCCTCCTGCATGTCCTTTTGATAGGCGAGCGGCAGGCCCTTCATCACGATCAGGAGGCCATTGAGCGCGCCGATGACGCGGCCGGTCTTGGCGCGCACGAGCTCGGCGGCATCCGGGTTGCGCTTCTGCGGCATGATCGAGGATCCCGTGGTGAACTTGTCGCTGAGGCGGATGAGACCGACCAGCGGCGAGGTCCAGATCACGATCTCCTCGGCAAAGCGCGACATGTGCACGGCGCAGATCGAGGCCGCCGACAGCGTCTCCAGCACGAAGTCGCGATCGGAGACCGCATCGAGCGAGTTCGCCATCGGGCGGTCGAAACCGAGCGCCTTCGCGGTGGCGTGGCGGTCGATCGGGAACGAGGTGCCGGCGAGCGCGGCGGCGCCGAGCGGCGATTCATTGAGCCGCTTGCGGGCGTCCTGGAAACGGCCGCGGTCGCGCGCCGCCATCTCGACATAGGCGAGCAGATGATGGCCGAAGGTCACGGGCTGCGCGGTCTGCAGATGCGTGAAGCCGGGCATGACGGTCGCGGCATGTTCGAGCGCGCGATTGACGAGCGCGGCCTGGAACGCGGCGAGCGCTGCATCGGTCTCGTCGAGAACGTCGCGGACATAGAGACGGAAATCGGTCGCAACCTGGTCGTTGCGCGAGCGCGCGGTGTGCAGCCGGCCGGCGGCGGGGCCGATCAGCTCGGACAGGCGGCTCTCGACGTTCATATGGATATCTTCGAGGGCACGCTTGAATGTGAAGCCGCCCTTGCCGATCTCTGACAAAATCGTGTCTAGACCCTTGCCGATATTTTTCGCATCAGAGCCCGTGATGATGCCCTGCGCGGCAAGCATCGCGGCGTGCGCCTTGGATGCGGCAATGTCCTGGGCAAAGAGGTGACGATCGACGTCGATGGAGACGTTGATCTCTTCCATGATCTCATCGGGACGTTCCGAGAACCGGCCGCCCCACATCTTGTTGCTCATGATCCCCTGCTCACGCCTTGCTTGCCGCTGCTGCCGCACGTTTGCTGGCCGGAGCCAGCCGTATTAAGAGGCCCCTGATAGCCATATCTGCGACCGGATGACAAACGATATGCTCGACAAGACGCCCTCTGCCACGCGCCGGATCCCCCTCGTCATCGCCACCGTGGCGATCGGTGGGCTGGCCGGCTTCGCCGCGCTGTACGGGCTGGGCCTGAATCGGGCGCCCTCAGGCGATCCGGCCTGCCGGGCCGCGGTGGCAACGGCGCAAAAAATCGCTCCCCTCGCCCATGGCGAACTGGCCGCCCTGACCGTGGCGAGCGCGCCGCTAAAACTGCCCGACCTGGTCTTCGAGGACGCTGACGGCAAGCCGAAGAAGCTGTCCGATTTCCGCGGCAAGACGCTGCTGGTCAACCTCTGGGCCACCTGGTGCGTGCCCTGCCGCAAGGAAATGCCGGCGCTGGACGAGCTCCAGGGCAAGCTTTCGGGCCCGAATTTCGAGGTGGTGGCGATCAACATCGACACCCGCGACGCCGAGAAGCCCAAGACGTTCCTGAAAGAGGCCAATCTGACCCGGCTCGGCTATTTTAGCGACCAGAAAGCCAAGGTTTTCCAGGATCTTAAAGCCATAGGCCGGGCCCTGGGCATGCCGACCTCGGTGCTGGTCGACCCGCAGGGCTGCGAGATCGCGACGATCGCGGGGCCGGCGGAATGGGCGAGCGAGGACGCGCTCAAGCTGATCCGGGCTGCGACGGGCAAGGCCGCCGCGTCGCTCTAGGCGGTGTGTACTAAGCCGTGACGTTTAGGTTGCCGCCGACGCCGGCGCCGACATTGGCGAGCGAAGGCTGACCGGCGCCGAGCAGCGTCAGGACGGTGGATTTCTCCATATCCGCGTTCTGCTTCATCAGCGTCGCCGAGATATTCGACTGTAGCGCGCCTTGCTGAGCGGCCAGCATGGTGCTGACCATCGCCATCATGTCCATTACGCAAACCCTCTTACCGGGCGCAGCCTAGGGGCGAGCGGTTAACGCGACATGAATTGTCACGGTGCGGATGCACGGCCTGAGGGCGAGAGCGCCGTAGGGTGGGCAAAGCGGCTTGTCCGCCGTAGCTCGAAGAGCGAAGGCGGAAGCGTGCCCACCAATTTCCACCGCATCATTGGAGAGATGGTGGGCACGGCGCTTTGCGCCTTTGCCCACCCTACGGCACCGGAAATTGGATCAGCGCGTCGGAACCGGCTTGGCGCCGCGGTAGTCGTAGAAGCCGCGCTGGGTCTTGCGACCGAGCCAACCGGCCTCGACGTATTTCACCAGCAGCGGGCACGGGCGATATTTCGAGTCGGCGAGGCCCTCGTGCAGCACCTGCATGATCGACAGGCAGGTATCGAGGCCGATGAAATCGGCGAGCTCGAGCGGGCCCATCGGATGATGCGCGCCAAGCTTCATCGCCGCGTCGATGGCCTCGACATTACCGACGCCTTCATACAGCGTGTAGATCGCCTCGTTGATCATCGGCAGCAGGATGCGGTTGACGATGAAGGCCGGGAAATCCTCGGAGACCGCGACCTGCTTGCCGAGCTTGGAGACGAATTCCTTGGACGCCTCGAAGGTCTGGTCGTCGGTGGCGATGCCGCGGATCAGCTCGACCAGCTCCATCAGCGGCACCGGATTCATGAAGTGAATGCCGATGAAGCGCTCGGGCCGGTCGGTGGCGGCGGCTAGCCGCGTGATCGAGATCGAGGAGGTATCGGAGGCGACGATCGCCTCCGGCTTCAGCACCGCGCAGAGCTCGTGGAAGATCTTGCGCTTGACCTCTTCCTTCTCGACCGCGGTCTCGATCACGAGGTCGCAATCGGCGAGGTCGTCGAGCTTCTCGGCGAGCTTGATGCGCGCCATCGCCTTGGTCTTGTCGTCCTCGCTGACGGCCTTCTTGGAGACCTGGCGCGCCAGATTGCCATTGATGGTGGCCATGCCCGACTTGAGCCGGTCGGCCGAGACGTCGTTGAGCACCACGTCGAAACCGGCCAGCGCCGCGACATGCGCGATGCCATTGCCCATCTGACCCGCGCCGATCACGCCGACCTTCTTGATCACTGCCGCCATAATGTCATCCACCGGAACGGCGCGCAGATCGCGCCTGCCTCATCCCCCGAGCCGGGAGGTCCGATTTAATCAGAAACTCGATTAGATCAGAATCCTGGCTCGAAACCTAGATTGGATCGCTTCCCCGGCGTGCCCCACGCCAAAGAAAACGCCTTGAAAAAGAAAAACCGGCCGGAGTGTACCACTCCGGCCGGTGTTTTTAGCGCGTTTTTACTTGCCGAGCTTGGCGAGCGCTTCGGTGAGCTCAGGAACCGCCTGGTAGAGGTCGGCGACCAGGCCGTAATCGGCGACCTGGAAGATCGGCGCGTCCTCGTCCTTGTTGATCGCGACGATCACCTTGGAGTCCTTCATGCCGGCCAGATGCTGGATCGCGCCGGAAATGCCCACCGCGACATAGAGCTCGGGGGCCACCACCTTGCCGGTCTGGCCGACCTGCCAGTCGTTCGGCGCATAGCCGGCATCCACCGCCGCGCGCGAGGCACCGACGCCGGCACCGAGCTTGTCGGCGAGCGGCTCGATGTACTTGGCGAAGTTCTCGCGGCTCTGCATGGCACGGCCACCGGAGACGATGATCTTGGCCGAGGTCAGCTCGGGGCGGTCGCTCTTGGCGACTTCCTCGCCGACGAAGGACGACAGGCCCGGATCGGCCGCCGCAGCGACGTTCTCGACGGCGGCGCTGCCGCCTTCACCCGCCGCCGCAAAGGTCGAGGTGCGCACCGTGATGACCTTCTTGGCGTCCTTCGATTTCACCGTCTGGATGGCGTTGCCGGCATAGATCGGGCGCTCATAGGTGTCGGGGGCGACCACCTTGGTGATCTCAGAGACCTGCATGACGTCGAGCAGGGCCGCGACACGCGGCATCACGTTCTTGAAGCGCGAGGTCGCGGGCGCGACGATCGCGTCATAGCCGGAAGCCAGCGAGACGATCAGCGCGGCCAGCGGCTCGGCGAGATCGTGGGCGTAAGTCTCGCCCTCGGCAAGCAGCACCTTCTTCACGCCGGCAAGCTTGGCGGCGGCATCCGCAGCAGCCTTGGCGTTCTGGCCGGCCACCAGCACGTCGACATCCGCGCCGAGCGCGGCAGCCGCGGTCAGGGCCTTGTTGGTCGCGTCCTTCAGCGACGCATTGTCGTGTTCGGCAATCAGAAGCGTCGTCATCAGAGCACCCCGGCTTCGTTCTTGAGTTTCGACACCAGCTCGGCGACGTCCTTGACCTTGACGCCCGCCTTGCGGCCCGCCGGCTCCGTCGTCTTGAGAACCTCGAGACGCGCGGCGACGTCGACGCCGTAATCGGCGACGGTCTTCTCCGCGATCGGCTTCTTCTTGGCCTTCATGATGTTGGGCAGCGAGGCATAGCGCGGCTCGTTGAGACGGAGATCCGTGGTGACGATCGCCGGTCCCTTCAGCTTGACGGTCTGCAGACCGCCGTCGACTTCGCGGGTGACCTTGAAGTCAGAACCTTCGACCTCGAGCTTCGAAGCAAACGTCGCCTGCGACCAGCCGAGCAGCGCGGCCAGCATCTGACCGGTCTGGTTGCTGTCGTCGTCGATCGCCTGCTTGCCGAGGATGATCAGGCCGGGCTGCTCTTCGTCGGCGATCTTCTTCAGAATCTTCGCGACCGCGAGCGGCTCGACGATGCCCTCAACCTTCACCAGGATGCCGCGGTCAGCGCCCATGGCGAGACCGGTGCGGATCGTCTCCGACGCCTGCGCCGGTCCAATGGAAACCACGACGACCTCGGTGGCCTTGCCGCCTTCCTTCAGGCGCAACGCTTCCTCGACCGCGATTTCGTCGAACGGGTTCATCGACATCTTCACGTTGGCGAGTTCAACGCCCGATCCATCGCCCTTGACGCGGACCTTGACGTTGTAATCAACCACCCGCTTTACCGGCACCAAGACCTTCATCGATCCTCTTTCACTCAATTTGGGAGGGGGGTTATCAACTGGCGCGGAACCTAAAGGCCTGATCCGGCCCGGTCAACGCGCGACAGGGCCAAATTTTAGACCTTAGAAATATCGACCTCAATGGGTCAGCGATTCTGGCCCGGAACCCAGAGCACGTCGCCGGCGCCGTTATGGTTGGCGGCACGGCTGGCGACGAACAGGAAGTCGGACAGGCGGTTCATATACTGGATGCCAGCAGCGCCCACGGGCTCGCCGGGCCGGGCCGCCAGTTCCACCATCACGCGTTCCGCCCTGCGGCAAATCGTACGGGCAACGTGGAGGTAGGCGGCGGCCGGCGTGCCGCCCGGCAGCACGAAGGAGGTGAGCGGCGCCAGCTTGTCGTTGAGCGCGTCGATGTCGCGTTCGAGCCGCTCGACCTGGCTTGCCACCACCCGCAGCCGCTCGGCCTTGCCTTCACGCTCGGGCACCGCGAGGTCCGCGCCGAGGTCGAACAGATCATTCTGGATGCGGCCGAGCATCGCGTCGAACTCGGACATGTCATGGGTGTGGAGCCTGACAACGCCGATCGCGGCATTGGTCTCGTCCACGGTGCCATAGGCTTCGATGCGCAGATCGTATTTCGGACGGCGCTCGCCCGTTCCGAGCGCCGTCGTGCCGTCGTCACCGGTCTTCGTATAGATGCGATTCAGCGTGACCATTTTTAACGCCCCATCGCCCAGACTGCGAGCATGGCAATCACGATCGCCACGAACTGAAGCAGCACGCGCCAGCGCATCAGCTTCTGCGAGGTGTTTGGCGAGCCGCCGCGCATCATGTTGACGAGACCGAGCAGCAGCACCACCGCCACGGCGCCGGCCGCTACCGGCAGGATGAAAGTACTCAGGAGAGATGCCATTTGGGGTAGATAACACCGTGCTTGCGGATGCGCCATGGTGCCGCGGCAGCCGCCGCCGTCATTCCGGGGCGATGCGAAGCATCGAGCCCGGAATGACGACGGGGGCGCTTCGCGATCTGGCTTTTAGGTCAATAATATCAGATGGTAGTGCGATGATTTCTGGTCTGCGCCAATTGCCCGGCTTTTTCGCCTCTCCCCGCGCACGGGGCGAGCGAGCGGCATCTGTCGTGTAGGTGGGCGCGTGAGGGCAATCCGCACCATCTACGTCGTCGTGGAGGACGCCTTCTACACCTTCCTCGCCGACGACGGCTGGGCGATCGCGAGCCATATCGCGCTGTCGACCCTGATGGCGCTGTTCCCGTTCCTGATCGTGCTGACCTCGCTCGCCGGCTTCTTCGGTTCCAAGGAACTTGCCGATCAGGCCGCAAGCCTGATGCTTCAGGTCTGGCCCAAGCAGGTCGCCGATTCGATCTCGGGGGAAGTCCACGACGTTTTGACCACGACCCGCACCGGTGTGCTGACGATCGGCGCAGCGCTGTCGGTGTATTTCGCCTCCAATGGCGTTGAGGCGCTCCGCGTCGCGCTGAACCGCGCCTATGCGGTGGTGGAGATGCGGCGCTGGTATTGGTTGCGCCTTGAATCGATCGGCTACACGCTGGTCGCGGCCTTCACCGCGCTTGCCATGGCGTTCCTGATCGTACTCGGACCGCTCTTCATCGAGGCGGCGCGGCGCCATATCCCGCTGGTCGTCGAGTCCAACGAGAGCATCCTCACCTGGCTGCGCTACGGCATCACCGTGGGTGCGCTGGTGGTGGCGCTGATCATCCTGCATGCCTGGCTGCCAGCGGGACGGCGCGCCTTCCTCCAGATCCTGCCCGGCATCGTCTTCACCATCGTGGCGTCGCTGATCTCGGGCATCGTGTTCGGCCAATATCTGGCGCGCTTCGCCAACAACTACGTGACGATGTATGCGGGGCTCGCCTCGGTGATCATCGCGCTGGTGTTCCTGTATTTCATCGCCGCGATCTTCGTCTACGGCGGCGAGCTCAACGCCGCGATCATCAAGTCGCGGCTTCCTCACGGCGTTTCGCTTCAAGCAGCGCAGTCGCTAAAGCGCGCGGAGACACAGGCTTGACCAGGAAGGCGTCGGCGCCAGCCTCGCGCGAGGCCGCCTCGTCCTCGCCGCGGCCGGACACGCCGATGATGGGGATCTGAGCCAGCGGCGCCGGCATGGTCCGGATCCGCCTGATGGCCTCGACGCCGTCGATGCCAGGCAGCACCATGTCCATCAGCACCGCATCGAACGCGCCCTGAGCGAGCCGGTTCACCGCGTCCTCGCCGCGCCCGATGAACTCGGCATGGTGGCCGAGCTCGGTCAGGATGGTGTTGAGCACGACGCGGCCGAACGGATTGTCCTCGACGCTGAGCACGCGCAGCGCGGCCATCGCATCCGCCTCGGCTTCGCCCTTCGACTTGCGGGACTTGCGCGATTCCGTCGCGTCGAGCGACATGGTCAACGTGAAGGTGGCGCCGCCGCCGCGCCGCGGGGCGACCGTGATGTCCCCGCCCATCGCGCGCGCCAGTTGCTTGACCGAGGAAAGGCCCAAGCCGGCGCCGCCGAAGCGCGAGGCGATGGTGACATTGGCCTGGGTGAAGGGGCGGAACAGCCGCTTGATCTCGGCCATGGTCAGGCCGATGCCGCTGTCGGACACCGCGAAGGCGACGCCGACCTTGCCCTTCGCCTTGTCTCTGGCCTTGCCTTTGGCGGGACGCCAAGGCGCGACCGCGAGCGCGACACCGCCCTGCTCGGTGAACTTGACGGCATTGTCGATCAGGTTCTCGAGCGCCGCGCGCAGGCGGACGGAATCGCCGACCACCAGCCCCGGCAGCTTCTCGGAGATATCGACCTGGGCCTGGAGGCCCTTGGCCGCGGCGCGTCCGGCGAGCGAATCGCCGGCGCTGCGGGCGAGCGCGCGCAGATCGAACAAATCCTGCCGCAAGGCACTTCCACCCTTGCCCGCCCCCTTGCCGGTTCGGGCAGCATCGACGAACAGGGTGGCAAGGCTCGCCAGATGCTCGGCACCGGCCTTGATGGTGTCGGCCCAGCGCCGCTCGCGCTCGCCGAGATCGGAGGTGGCGAGCAGGTCGCTGATCGCGAGAATACCGGTCAGGGGGGTACGGACCTCATGGGCGAAGGCGGCGAGCGCGGCCTGGACCACGTCCGGCGCCACGGCCTTGGCGCTGCGCTTGCGCAACCGGCCGGTCGCCCCGGACCGCTTCCGAGGCGGTCGCCTGGACGTTCGCGTGGTGCGCGCTGAGCGCGTTTTCGCCGCCATGAATCCCTTCGAAGGGTCCCCTTCGATCCCCAGGCTCTCAAGCAAGCATCGCACGGCGGAACCCCCGGAGTCACGGCGGCGTTTTGCTAACCCCCAGAGAAACTTAACCTAATCCCACCAACCGGCGGACGCCGGCGGGCGTGGCGCCGGCAGCGCGCAGCTCGCGCAGGCCGGTCGAGCGGTCCGATTTCGACAACTTCCGGCCCGCCTCGTCCAGAATCAGGGCGTGGTGGCGGTAGGCGGGTTCCGGCAGATCGAGCAGGACCTGGAGCAGGCGGTGAACCGAGGTGGCGTGAAACAGGTCCTGCCCGCGCACGACCTCGCTGATGCCCTGAAGCGCGTCGTCGACGACGACGGACAGATGGTAGCTGGTCGGCGTCTCCTTGCGGGCCAGGATGACGTCGCCCCAGGCCTCGGGCCGCGCGGGGACGGTACCATGCTCGCCGTCGGGGCCCACGCCCAGCTCAGTCCACCTCAGGCCGGCGGCGCGCCGGCAGGCGGCCGCCATGTCGAGCCGGAGCGCGTAAGGCACGCGAGATGCAATGAGCCGGTCGCGCTCGCCGGCCGACAGCGATCTGGCGTCACCCGGATAAAGCGGTGCGCCATCGGGATCGCGAGGCCATGGCCCGGCGGCATCGCGCGCGGCCACGAGCCTGGCGATCTCCGCGCGGCTTTCGA
This sequence comes from Bradyrhizobium barranii subsp. barranii, assembly GCF_017565645.3. Lineage (NCBI taxonomy): Bacteria > Pseudomonadati > Pseudomonadota > Alphaproteobacteria > Hyphomicrobiales > Nitrobacteraceae > Bradyrhizobium > Bradyrhizobium barranii. Next base: position 1,396,550 of record NZ_CP086136.1, on the reverse strand, counting down.
ACGCGGGATAGACGAGACCAAGCGCCGAGAGTTTCTCGAGCGCGGCGCGATAAACCGCGAGATGCTCCGACTGCCGCCGCACCGGCGCTTCCCAGGCGATGCCGAGCCAGGCGAGGTCGTCGTAGATCGCCGTCTCATATTCCGGCCGGCAGCGCGTCGCGTCGATGTCATCGATCCGCAGCAACAGCCGCCCGCCGGTCTCGCGCGCGCGGTCGAAATTGAGCAGCGCCGAATAGGCGTGGCCGAGATGCAAGAGGCCATTCGGGCTGGGGGCAAATCGGAAAACGGGTGGCGCCATGCGGTGAAACTCGTCATGGCCGGGCATAGCCGTCCGAAGGGACGGCGTCGCTTCCGCTCGCCTATGTCCCGGCCATCCACGTTCTTCGGTGCGATACAGTGATCGTGTCAAGTCGTGGACAGATACGAACACTGTCACCCATGCTAGACATGTCGTGTGGTTCGAGAGACGTGGATGGCCGGGTCAAGCCCGGCCACGACGCCGGAGAGAGTTTGCTGACCCAAATGACCATCCACCTCGAAACCCAGTCCGATCTCGAAGAGGCCGTCCACGCGCTGATCAAGCGCGACCCGCGCCTCAAGCCCGTGCTCGAGATCGCCGGCATGCCCGCCTTGCGGCGGCGTGAGCCGGGTTTTACGGGGCTCGCCCACATCGTTTGCGGGCAGCAGCTTTCGACCGCGAGCGCCGCAGCGATCTGGGGGCGGCTGTCGGCCGCATTCGATCCGTTCGACCATGAGGCCGTTAGCCGCGCCCGCACCGACCGGCTGGGACGGCTCGGCCTGTCCGCCGCCAAGATCAAGACGCTGAAACATCTCGCGCGCGAGATCAATGCGCAGCGGCTGAACCTCGACGTGCTCGCCGAGGAAGACGCCGAGGCCGCGCACCATACGCTGATCGCGCTGCCCGGCATCGGGCCATGGACGGCCGACGTCTATCTGCTGTTCTGCCTCGGGCACGGCGATGCCTGGCCGGCCGGCGACATCGCCGTGCAGGAGGGGATCAAAGTTGGCCTGGGCCTTCAGGCGCGGCCGACGGAGAAGCAGATGGCGCCGCTCGCCGAACCCTGGCGGCCGCTGCGCGGGGCAGCCGCGCATCTGTGGTGGAGCTATTATCGCGTGATCAAGAAGCGCGAAGGTGTCATCAGCAACCAGCCCTAGCCCCGCAGCCGCTCGCGATCGGCGCGGGCGCATTCAGCGACGAAGTCGATGACGGCGCGCACCGCAAACAACTCGACCAGATCGGGATGGGCGAGCAGCCAGAGATCGGCGACGCTGACGAGTTTCTGCGGCGCGACGCGCACGAGGTCCGGATAGCTTTCCGCGACGAAGCAGGACAGCGCGGAGATTCCGATTCCGGCGCGCACCGCCGCCAGCATGTCGCCCTGCGACGAGCAGCGCATCACCATGGTGCCTTGCCGGGTGATCGCATCGCTCCAGCGCGCCAGCTGCGCGTTCGAATCCTGGTCGGCAAAGCCGATGACGCTGTGCCCCTTCCACTCGCCGCTCCGCTCCGGCATGGACCGGCCCGCGGCATAGTCGCGCGAGGCATAGAAGCCGGTGCCGAGACGGCCGATCTTGCGGCCGACCAGGTTTTCCTCGCCGCTGTCGACCGGTCGCAGCACGACGTCGGCCTCCCGCCGCCGCACGCTGGCCGGAAACGGATGGGTGATGATCTCGAGCCGAATGTGATCATGTGCGCCGAGAAAAGAGCGCAGCCGCGGCATCAGCCAGTGCGAGGCCAGCGTCGCGCCGATCGACAGCTTGACCGTGCCGCGCGCCTTGCGCCCGCCGGCGCCAACGGCGGCTTCGGCCCGGAGTGCGGCAACGGCCATCGCCTCCGCGTGCTCTCGCAGCGTACGTCCATCGGCGGTGAGCACGAAGCCGTCAGCGGCGCGCGCCAGCAGCTTGGTGCCGAGCTGTGCCTCCAGCGCCGCGATCTTGCGGCTGACGGTCGGATGGCTGGCGTGCAGGCGTTTTGCCGCAGCGGTGAAGCTGCCGGTGTCGGCGACCGCGACGAAGGTCTTGCAGAGATCCCAATCCACCGCCGGCTCCGTACAAATCTGAATATCTGCTTGTTCAATATTGAACGATCCGCTGCCCGCCGTCCAACCCTATAGTGGGATCAAAGCGCTGGACGGCGGACACCCCGCCGGCGCGACAATCGACATGGAAGCGCTCACAATCGGCCGGCAGGCCGTTGACGCGCGTCGTCAGGAGGATCGGATGGCACTGCCCGCTCTGCTCAAGAACAATCTGGAGCTGCCCGTGGTCGGCTCGCCCCTGTTCATCGTCTCAGGGCCGGACTGGTGATCGCCCAGTGCAAGGCCGGTGTCGTCGGCTCGTTTCCGGCGCTCAACGCCCGTCCGGTGGAAAAGCTCGACGAGTGGCTGAGCCGCATCGAGGACGAGCTCGGCGAATACAAATCGCGCAATCCCGGCAAGAAGGTCGCGCCCTATGCGGTCAACCAGATCTGCCACGCTTCCAACGACCGGCTGATGAAAGACATGGAAACCTGTGTGAAGCACAGGGCGCCCATCATCATCACCTCGCTGCGGCCGCCCGCCGAGATCGTCGAGGCCGCGCACTCCTATGGCGGGCTGGTGTTCCACGATGTCATCAACGTCAAGCACGCGCGGAAAGCCGCCGAGCAGGGCGTCGACGGCCTGATCCTGGTCTGCGCCGGCGCGGGTGGGCACGCCGGCATGCTGTCGCCTTTCGCGCTGGTGCGCGAGGTCAAGCAATGGTTCGACGGCGCGATCCTGCTGTCGGGCGCAATCAGCGACGGTTTTGGCATCGCCTCCGCGCTGACGCTGGGCGCCGACCTCGCCTATATGGGCACGCGCTTCATCGCGACGAAGGAAGCCAATGCCGACGAAGCCTACAAGTCCGCGCTGACGCAGCACGCCGCGCACGACATCGTCTACACCAACCTGTTCACCGGCGTGCACGGCAACTATCTCGGCCCCTCGATCGCGGCCGCCGGGCTCGATCCGGACAATCTCCCGGTTGCCGACAAGACGAAGATGAACTTCGGCTCCGGCGGCAACATGAAATCCAAGGCGTGGCGCGACATCTGGGGCTCGGGCCAGGGCATCGGCCAGATCCTGGATGCGCCGCCGGTGGCCGAGCTGGTCGACCGGATGAAGGGCGAATTCGATCAGGCCCGGCAGGATTTCCTGATGCGCGCCAGCGCCTGACGGCTTGGTCCGACAAGAAAATTGGACTGACAAGACAAACGGGAGGACATCATGAAGCTGACAGCCGCACTGACAGGCCTGTCGTTGCTGACGCTTGCCGCCGGCAGTGCCGGTGCGGACGAGATCCGGATCGGGCAGACCCTGCCCTATAGCGGTCCGGCATCCGGCTTCGGCGCGATCGGACGGACGCAGGAGGCGTTCTTCGAGAAGGTCAACGCGGAGGGCGGCATCAACGGCCGCAAGGTCAAGTTCATCACGCTGGACGACGCCTATTCGCCGCCGAAGACGGTCGAGCAGACGAGAAAGCTGGTGGAGCAGGACGAGGTGCTGATGATGTTCGGCTCGCTCGGCACCGCCACCAACAGCGCCGTGCAGCGTTACCTCAACGCCAAGAAGGTACCGCAGCTGTTCGTGCTCTCGGGCGCCACCAAATGGGCCGATCCGCAGAAGAATCCCTGGACGATGCCGGGCATGGCGGCCTACGAATCCGAGGGCGTCGTCTATGCCAAGTATATCCTGCAGGCCAAGCCCGACGCGAAGATCGCGATCCTGTCCCAGAACGACGATTTCGGCCGCGACTATGTCGCGGGTTTCAAGCGCGCGCTCGGCGCCAAAGCGGCCGGCATGATCATCGCGGAGGCGAGCTACGAGACCAGCGCGCCGACGATCAGCTCGCAGCTCTCGACGCTGAAAGCGTCAGGCGCCAACGTGCTGTTTGGCGTCGTGCTCGGCAAGTTCACCTCGCAGATGGTCAAGGGCGTAGCCGAGATCGGCTGGAAGCCGGAGCTGTTGTTCGTGCCGACCTCGGCCTCCTCGATCTCGTTCCTGGAGCCGGCGGGGCTGGACAATGCGGTCGGACTGATCTCGTCGAGCAACCAGAAGGACACGATGGACCCGCAATGGGCCGACGATCCCGGCGTGAAGTCCTATTTCGCGTTCATGAAGCAATACATGCCGACCGCGGATCTCTCGAACTCCAACTACGCCGCGGGCTATCACTATGCCACGCTGCTGATGACGGTGCTGAACGCCTGCAAGGACGATGTCAGCCGCGACAACATCTTGAAGCAGGCCGCGTCGCTGAAAGAGGTGAAGCTGCCGCTGCTGTTGCCCGGAATGAGCGTGTCGACTGCTCCGGACGACTATCTGCCGTTTCAGCAGCTTCAGCTCCGCCGCTTCAACGGCAAGAGCTGGGTGCCGTTCGGCGGCATTCTCGATGACCGGTAGAGGACATCCCATGATCATCAGCGGCGAGCGCAGGATCGATTATGCAGAACTCCATGCGCGGATCAGGCGGGCCGCAGGAGGGATCAGCGCGCTCGGCGGGCGCGAGGGCACGCCGGTTGCCATGATGCTGCGCAATGACTTCGCCCTGTTCGAGGTGGTCGCGGCTTCCGCCGCGCTCGGCCGACCGGTGGTGCCGATCAACTGGCACCTGAAGGCCGCCGAAGTCCGCTATATCCTGGCCGACAGCGGCGCCGACATCCTGATCTGCCATGCCGACCTGCTGCCGCAGATTCGCGACGGCCTGCCGGAGGGCCTGGCGCTGATGGTCGTGCCGACGCCGCCGGAGATCGCCGGCGCGTTCGACATCCCCGCCGCGCTCACAAAGGTGCCGGACGGATTGACCGATTGGGACAAATGGCGGGACAGCCAGGCGGAGTTCACCCAGCCGCCACGCCGCGGCGCGCCGATGTTCTACACGTCGGGCACGACGGGTATGCCGAAGGGCGTGCGGCGCATGCCGATGCGCCCCGATCAGGTCGCGGCCTCCGAGCGCGTCGGGGCGATCGCCTACGGCGTGAAGCCGAACGAGGATCAGGTCGTGCTGATGAACGGCCCGATGTACCATTCCGCTCCGCACTCCTACGGCATGCTGGCCTATCGCAGCGGCTGCACCATCGTGCTCGAGCCACGCTTCGATCCCGAAGACCTGCTGCAACTGATCGAGCGCCATCGCGTCACGCACATGCACATGGTTCCGACGATGTTCGTGCGCCTGCTGCGGCTCCCCGACGACATGAAGCGACGTTACGACTTGTCGTCGCTGCGCTTTGTCGTCCATGGCGCGGCGCCCTGCCCGCCCGACGTGAAGAAGGCGATGATCGATTGGTGGGGTGGCGTCATCAACGAATATTTCGGCTCGACCGAGACCGGAATTCCGGTGTGGCACTCCGCGGCGGAGGCGCTGAAGAAGCCCGGCACCGTCGGCCGCGCCATCGAGGGCGGTGTCGTCAAGATCTTCCGCGCCGACGGCAGCCCGTGCGACGTCAACGAACCCGGTGAAATCTACATGCGGCAGGCCTCGGTGCCGGATTTCGACTATCACGGCAAGGCCGAGGCGCGCGCCGAGGCCGGCCGCGACGGGCTCGTCAGCGTCGGCGACGTCGGCTATCTCGACGCGGACGGCTATCTGTTCCTGTGCGACCGCAAGCGCGACATGGTGATCTCCGGCGGCGTCAACATCTACCCCGCCGAGATCGAGAACGCGCTGATCGGAATGCCCGGTGTGCGCGACTGCGCCGTGTTCGGCATTCCCGACGCCGAATTTGGCGAGCGGCTCTGCGCCTATGTCGAGCCGGAGCCGGGCGCAGCGCTCTCGTCAGCCGCGGTCCAGTCGTTCCTGCGCGAGCGGCTTGCCAATTTCAAGGTGCCGAAGGACGTCGAATTCCGCGACGCGCTGCCGCGCGAGGCGACGGGAAAGATCTTCAAGCGCAAGCTGCGGGAGCCCTATTGGGCGGGCCACGCGCGCGCCGGCGCGTAACGAACGGCTGCGAACGGCGTTTTAAACTATGTTGCTGTTGCAAAAGGATCATGGGTGAACGATGAAATGCCGGCGCGGACAAAGCCGGGATCAAAGCCATGACATCGATCGACTTCGTCGTTGCGAAAAATAACCTCGACCAGTGCAAGGTGGTCGCGACCGAGCTTCCCGGCGCGGATGCGCTGCCGACTGACGCTCTGCTCGTCAAGGTCGACCGCTTCGCCTTCACCGCCAACAACATCACCTACGCGGTGATGGGCGACGAGTTGAAATACTGGCAGCTCTTTCCCGCGCCGAACGGTTTTGGCAACATTCCGGTATGGGGCTTTGGCGAGGTGATCGCCTCCAGCCATCCGAACGTTGGCGTGGGCGAGCGCCTGTTCGGCTATTTCCCGATGGCGACGCATCTCGTCATCGAGGCGACCGACGTGAGCAAGCGCGGCCTTCGCGACGGTGCCGCACACCGGCAGGGCGTGGCGCCGGTCTACAACGCCTATGCACGCGTCAGCGGCGATCCCGCTTACGCCGGTCGGAACGGCGATTACCAGGCACTGCTGCGGCCGCTGTTCATGCTGACGTTCCTGGTCGACGACTTTCTCTGGCCGAGAACGACGATTTCGGCGCACGCACCGTGCTGCTCTCGAGCGCCTCGAGCAAGACCGCGTTCGGCCTCGCCCATCTTCTGCACACGCGCGGTCGCAAGGTGATCGGGCTGACGTCCGCCGGCAATGTCGACTTTGTCTCGTCGCTCGGTTGCTATGACGAGGTCGTCACCTATGACCGCATTGCGTCGCTGCCATCGAATGCGCCGGTCGCCTTCGTTGACATGGCCGGCAACAGTGCGCTGCGCGCCGGATTGCATCGGCACTTCGGCGACTGGATGAAATGCTCCGTACGCGTCGGATTGACGCATCGCGCCACCGAGCCCGACGAAGGCGAGCTGCCCGGCGCAAAGCCGCGCTGGTTCTTCGCGCCCGACCAGATCCGCAAGCGCGCCAAGGAATGGGGCCCGGGCGGTATCGAGCAGCGCTTGGGCGCGGCATGGTCCGGCTTTGCGCCGCTGCTGGAGAGAAGCCTGACCGTGGTCGAGAGCCGCGGACCCGACGCGGTTCGGCAGGTGTTTCTCGATACGCTGAAAGGGCGTATTCCGCCGGAGCAGGGCCACATGCTCTCTCTGCTCGGGTAAACCGCTTTCGAGGCCCGTCGAACCGGTATAGCGTCAACCTCAGAGGAAACGCCGCGAAGACGGCCACGAGGTCGCGCATGCTGGACAAGACGAAGGATATTTCCGTCTCGGCGCAAGCCTGGCTCGATGAGTTCGAGCGCTCGCTCGGCAAGCCCGATCCGGCCGCACTCGACCATCTCTTCCTCGCCAACAGTTTTTGGCGCGATGTGCTGGCGCTGAGCTGGAACCTGCAAACGATCGCGGGCCACGACCGGATTACCCAAGCGCTGAGGGCGCTCGCGCCACCGGCGGCGCCGGCCAGCTTCACGATCGCGCCCAACCGCGCGGCGCCGCGCTGGGTCACGCGCGCCGGCACCAGCAATATCGAGGTCATCTTCAATTTCGAGACCGTGATCGGTCGCGGCAGCGGCATCGTCCGGCTCGTGCCCGATACCGCCGATGGCGACCGGCTGAAGGCGTGGACACTGCTCACCGCGCTCGATGAACTCAAAGGCTTCGAGGAGCAGCTCGGCACGTCGCGACCGCGGGGGCAGGCCTATTCACGCGATTTCCGCGGGCCGAACTGGCTCGATTTGCGTAACGCAGCCCGCGACTACGCCGATCGCAATCCTGCCGTGCTGGTGGTCGGAGGCGGCCAGGCCGGCCTTGCGATTGCAGCACGGCTGAAGCAATTGAAGATCGACACACTGATCGTCGATCGCGAGACGCGGATCGGCGACAATTGGCGCAAGCGCTATCACGCGCTGACTCTGCATAACCAGGTGCAGGTCAATCATTTGCCCTACATGCCGTTCCCGCCGAACTGGCCGACCTACATCCCGAAGGACAAGCTCGCCAACTGGTTCGAAGCCTATGTCGACGCGATGGAGCTGGATTTCTGGACCGGCGCCGAGTTCGAGGGCGGCAGCTATGACGACGCGAAGGGCTGCTGGACCGTTACGCTGCGGCGCGCCGACGGCAGCAAGCGCACCATGCAGCCGCGCCATGTGGTGATGGCGACCGGCGTCAGCGGCATCGCCAACGTGCCTGATATTCCGACCCTCGCCAATTTCAAAGGCACGCTGCTGCATTCCAGCCGCTACGAGGACGGCGAGAACTGGACCGGCAAGCGCGCCATCGTGATCGGCACCGGCAACAGCGGCCACGACATCGCGCAGGATCTCTGCTCCAGCGGCGCCGAGGTGACACTGGTGCAGCGCTCGCCGACGCTGGTCACCAATATCGAGCCGTCGGCCCAGCTCGCCTATGCGACCTACAACGAAGGCACCCTCGAGGACAACGACCTGATCGCGACCTCGATGCCGACGCCGCTCGCGAAGAAAACCCATGTGATGCTGACCGAGCAGTCGAAGGAGCTCGACAGGGAACTGCTCGACGGCCTGCGCAACGTCGGATTCAAGCTCGACTTCGGCGAAGCCGGCACCGGCTGGCAATTCAAATACCTCACCCGCGGCGGTGGCTATTATTTCAATGTCGGCTGCTCCAACCTGATCGTCGAGGGCGCGATCGGGCTCAGGCAGTTCGCGGACATCGAGAGCTTCACGGCCAACGGCGCACGGATGAAGGATGGCGCGACCATTCCGGCCCACCTCATCGTGCTCTCCACCGGCTACAAGCCGCAGGAATATCTGGTGCGAAAACTGTTCGGCGACGGCGTCGCCGACCGCGTCGGCCCGGTCTGGGGCTTTGGCGACGGCCTGGAGCTGCGCAACATGTACGCGCGGACGAAGCAGCCCGGCCTGTGGTTCATCGCCGGCAGCCTCGCGCAGTGCCGGATCAACTCGAAATATCTCGCGCTCCAGATCAAGGCGATCGAGGAAGGGATCTTGGGGCGTGAGGCGGCCGCCGCTTAAGCCTCGTCATTGCGAGCGCAGCGAAGCAATCTAGGATCTTTCCGCGAAGACAGTCTGGATTGCTTCGCTGCGCTCGCAATGACAGTGTAGAGACGATCGCGCCGCTGAAACGAAGAAGAGGAAAAACAAATGCCTGCCATTCTCGGCACCGGCGAGCACCGCTACCGCGTCGTCGACAATTTTGCGAAGCTGCCCGACGGCTGGACGCTGACCGACGTCGCCTCGGTCGCCGTCGACAGCAAGGACCGCGTCTACGTCTTCAACCGCGGGGCCCATCCGATGGTGGTGCTGGATCGCGAGGGCAATTTCCTCCGGAGCTGGGGTGAAGGCCTGTTCTCGCGCGCGCACGGCCTGCACATCGATGCCGACGACCATCTCTATTGCACCGATGACGGCGACCACACCGTGCGCAAATGCACCACCGACGGCAAGGTGCTGCTGACGATCGGCATCCCCGAAAAGCCGTCGCCGTTCATGAGCGGCGAGCCGTTCCATCGCTGCACCCACACCGCGCTGTCGCCGAAGGGCGAGATCTACGTCTCCGACGGCTATGGCAATGCGCGCGTGCACAAGTTCACGCCGGACGGCAAGCTGCTCAGGAGCTGGGGCGAGCCCGGCACCGACCCCGGCCAGTTCAACATCGTGCACAACATCGCCGCCGACGCCGACGGTTTTGTCTATGTCGCCGACCGCGAGAACCATCGCGTGCAGGTGTTCGATGGCGAGGGCAAGTACGAGACGCAGTGGAACAACCTGCACCGGCCCTGCGCGCTGTGCTGTTGCGGCGGAGCGAAGAACCCGACCTTCGTGATCGGCGAGCTCGGCCCGGGCCTCGCCGTGAACCGCAAGGTGCCCAATCTCGGCCCGCGGCTGTCGATCGTGGACGCGCAAGGCAAACGCATTGCGCGGCTCGGCGGCGAGGAAGGACCGGGTGTCGCCAGCGGAAAATTCCTGGCTCCGCACGGCATCGCGCTGGATTCGAAGGGCGACATCTATGTCGGCGAGGTCGGCGTCACCGACTGGAAGACGAGTTTTCCGGACGCGGAGATGCCGGCCGTGGTGCGCGCCACGCGGTGCTTGCAGAAGCTGGAGCGGGTGCGGGAATAGCTGGGCGGGCGAGGCCGCGACGCGCTGTCGGGTCGACCCTGCCTCCCCCGGCGTCGTTCGCGCCCCCAAATCACGGCGGTTTTGAGCGCTTTGCCACCCCGCCGCCGCATTGCTTGCATCTGAATAAGTCGCTCAACGGGCTTCACAATCCCGTCACGCTGCATGTAGTATGTCAGTACATGCTGCTTCGCAGCGTACATTGGAGGCCGGGAGCGTTACTTGAACGCACATGTCTCGCAAGGCAGTTGGCCGGTGTTGGTGCTGAATGCGGACTTCCGGCCGCTGAGTTACTACCCGCTGTCTCTCTGGTCGTGGCAGGACGCGATCAAGGCGGTGTTCCTCGACCGCGTCAACATCGTCGCGCATTACGATCAGGCGGTTCACAGTCCCACGCTGCAAATGCAGCTGCCTAGTGTCGTCTCGCTCAAATCCTTCGTCAAGCCGACCACGCATCCCGCGTTCACCCGGTTCAACGTCTTCCTGCGCGATCGTTTTGCCTGCCAATATTGCGGCTCGCCCGAAGACCTCACCTTCGACCACATCGTCCCGCGCAGCAAAGGCGGCCAGACCACTTGGGAGAACGTGGTCGCGGCATGCTCGCCCTGTAATCTGCGCAAGGGCAATCTCACGCCGGCGCAGGCAAAGATGTTTCCGCGCCAGAGCGCGTTCGCGCCGACCGTGCACCAGCTCCACCGCAACGGCCGCCTGTTCCCGCCGAATTATCTGCACGATAGCTGGCTGGACTATCTCTACTGGGATACGGAGCTGGATCCGTAGGGCGACGCTGTTCGCGCTCGGCCGTTCGTGCGACCTGCTGAAATCGAAAGATCGAGGACCCGTCGGGTCCTCGGTTCGTTTCATCGAACGTCACGCATTCTGCGCCAGCGAATGAGCCTCGATTCGTTGGCGGATATCGGGCGAATTGATCAGGTCGAACGGCTCGACGAGTTGCACGACATCCGAGAACGCGCGCTGAACTACCGGATCGGCCACGACGGCCCGGAATAGAGCCGCCTCGAACTGCCGGCTTTCCTCGTACCGCTCCGGGCGCTGGCCCCGTGTGGTTGGATAGGCGAAATCAGCGTTCACGCCCATGTTCCAGGGTGCCTGAAGCAGCGCGCCCACTTCGGACATGAACCCAGCCTGGAGGGCCTCGATCGGGTCCGCCTCCCCGGCGACGCGATCCAGGATCTCGCGCAGCAACTTTGCCTCTCGCGCGGCGACCGTCATGCCCTGCCCGTAGACCGGATTGAACCGGCACAGCGAGTCCGCCACGGGGAGAATCCCGCGCGGCAGCCGCTTGAGCCGTTCAAAATGCCGCCAGCGGCTCGCGTCAAACACGAAATGCCGGAGGCCTCCGGGTGGCAAGAGCTTGTAGACTGCGTTGTAAATCGTCGGCGTCTTCAATTGGCGCGCAGCCGCAAGATAGTCCTCCCACGTGCCGGGGCGATTCGTCGCGCCGTGATGGGAGATCGATGTAAACCAGCGCCCGCCTTCGAGAGGAATGATCAAGCCGGCTGTCGCCGACGTGGCGGGATCGGGCAACGTGACCAGATTGAGCCAGTCGAACGAGGTGCGCCCCGGACGGAGAACCGCGGTGGTGTAGCTGATGTCGACGCCCACGACGGTCTCCTGCGGCCGCTCCCAGCCAAGCACATCGAGCAGGCCGAGCGTCGGCGCGCCGCGGCCGGATGCGTCCACCACGAGATCCGCCTCGATCGCCGCACCAACGCCTGCGTCGTTCTCGAACTTCACCATCGGCCGGGTTGCAGCCGGCACAATCTCCATCACGCGGCTCTGCGATTGCACTTTGACATTGGCGATCGCAGTCACCTTTCGGCGCAGCGTATGCTCGATCAGCGGCCGCGAGCCACATAGCAGCGACGTCCCGCAGTCGCGCCTTGGCAGCGCGCCAACATCTGGCCGCTCGTACTGGACGTCCTTGAAGACATTCACGGGAACTGCACCGGCGGCGGCAAGATCCTGCGCGAAACCCGGGAAAAGGGAGTCGAGGGCCTGCAGTCCACCGGCCAGAAGAAGATGCGGATGCCGATCCTGGGGAACGCCGGCGCGGGACATGATCGAAGCCGGCAGGACATCGCGTTCGAGAATGACGACTTCCTGGAAGGCGGAAGAAAGCGCACCGGCGGCAGACAATCCTCCAATCCCCGCTCCGATGACAACCGCGCGTTGCCCAAAATGACGGCTCATACTTATTCCTTTGGTTCGATTCACCACCTTTCTGTGCGTGGACCGCACTACGGGAATGTTTCCAATCGCGGGATCTTTGTTTCGATTGCAACGGAGCGGCCGCGATGCGCGCTTCAAGGAGAAACGAACGGCGCCGTGGCGCGGGTCTATTGTGGGCCAGGAGAGTAGCGGGGGCTAGGCGTCCAGCTCACACCCCGATCGCATTCCGTATCACCACGTCGCGATAGAACGCCGCGCTCAGCTTCGGCACGCGCGCTTGGGTCTCGAAGTCGACCCGGTAGAGGCCGAACCGCTTGCCGTAGCCATAGATCCACTCGAAATTGTCCATCAGGCTCCAGAGGAAATAGCCGCGAATCGGCACGCCCTCGGCGATCGCACGCTGCATTTGGGTCAGGTAATTGCGCAGGAACATGATGCGGTCGAGATCGTAGACCTGGCCGTCGGCGGAAATCTTGTCCTCGGACGAGGTGCCGTTCTCGCTGATATAGATGGTCTCGATGTTCCAGATTGTTGCGGCGAGACGCGGGGCCCAGTAGATCACCTCAGGGCCGACCCGCAGCCATTCCGAGTTCATGTGCGGGAACGAGGTTGGGAACGGCAGCACGCGGAAGCCCGACGCGCGATCGGAGGCCGCGACGTAGTATTGCGGCGCGTAGATGTTAAGCCCGACGAAATCGTTCGGCGTGCCGATGATCTTCAACTCGTCAGGGGTGAATTTCGGCGCATCCGCCCCGGCATAGGCGAGGAAGCCGTCGGTGTACTTGCCCTCCAGCACCACGCCGAGAAAGCCGGCGTTGAGCTCCCGCGTTGCTATCTCGGCGGCGCGGATATTTTCCGGCGTCGCGATCGCGGGCACGCAGGCCGCGATGTTTTCGGCCGCACCGACGCGGGTGCCGGCGCTCCCGGATGCGCGGATCGCCTGCACGGCAAGCCCATGCGCCAGCGCGACGTGATGGCGCGCCTGGTTGAGCTGCGCCGCCGGCAGCTTGAGGCCGGGCGCATCGATGCCCCAGCCATAACCGAAATTCACGAAGCGCCCGACCTCGTTGACGGTGAAGATGGTTTTGACGCGATCGGTCAGGCGCGCGGCGACGTAGGCAGCGTAATCTGCAAAGGCCTTCGAGGCGTCGCTCGACTGCCAGCCGCCGACGCGGTCCTGGAGCGCCTGCGGCAGGTCCCAGTGATAGAGCGTGGCGTAGGGCTCGATGCCGTTCGCGAGCAGCTCGTCGACGAGCCGGTTGTAGAAATCGAGCCCCTTCGGATTGGGCTGGCCCGATCCATCCGGAAACACCCGCGGCCACGCGATCGAGAAGCGGTAGGCCTTGATGCCGAGCGCCCTGATCAGCGCGACGTCGTCCTTGTAGCGGTGATAGTGTTCGTTGGCGCGGTCGCCGGTCGAGCCGTCCTCGATCTTGCCGGGCGTGTGGCTGAAAATGTCCCAGATCGATTTGCCGCGGCCGTCCTCATCGACGGCGCCTTCGATCTGGTAGGACGAGGTCGCTGTGCCCCACAAAAAGTCCTTGGGAAAGGGCGCGTGGCGATCGGCCGATGCGGGCGTCTCATTATCTGCGGCCTTGTTATCCGCAGCCTTGTTATCCGCAGCCTTGGCACCCGCCGCTGCACCAAGCGCGGCGAGCCCCGCGAGCTTCGCAAGATCGCGCCGCGAGACATCAGCTGACATCGCTATCTCCGAGCTTGCTCCATATCGATCTGATAGGCGGAAATTCGGTCGATCTCGAATGCGACCGTGGGCGGCGATTCCGCATCGACCGGACCGACGCCGAGAAAGAATTTCGATCCGATCGCGAGATTGACGATCATGTACATGGGATCGTCGAAACCGATCGGCACCTTGATGTCGGAGACCGGCTTGCGGTCGATGAAATAGACCAGGCGATCCTCCTCCCACAGCACACCGTAATTGTGGAATACGCTGGAGGCGTCGCCGACCGCATAGTCGAAGCCGCAGGACTGGATCTTCTGGGTCGACGGAATCCGCCAATGCGTCGTCATCACGAGATCGCCGGGCCGTTCGCCCCGGCCTTCCAGCACGTCGACCTCCGGCGGCCAGCCGCCGTCGTCCGCCAGCATCCAGAACGCCGGCCACACGGCGTGACCGACCGGCACCTTGGCGCGGATTTCGAAATAGCCGTGCTTCTGCGCGAACGTGCCCTGCGTGGTCAGGATCCCCGAGATGTACTTGTTGTTGAACAGAACGGACTTCAGTTCCGGCGGCGTGCGGCTCGCGACGATCGAGAGCACGCCGTCCTTCACCTTGAACGGATCTAACCCAAGCGGCGTCCCCGCACGCCCCGAATAGCGCGGATCGACATAGATCTGCTGCTCGCCATTGGCGCTGGTCTTGCGCTTGAAGTCGGAGTCGTCACCGCCCCAATAGCGCGCTTCCGGCCACGCTGCACCGCCGGCGTAATGCGGCACCCAGCGACCGGTCGCAAGCGGATGCTCGTCAAAGTCATCGTTGAAAGTCCGGCGCAGCGGCAGGAACGCGAGCAAGGCGGGATGGACCGTCTCAAGCTTGCGGCACTCGATCATGGAGGGATCGGTGGTCACTTGCAGCGTCATCGTGCCGGGCGCAGCATCGAGATCGTCCTGCGCGACGCCCGGCGCGGGCACGGCAGACAGGCCGATCGCAACCAGAGCGCCCTTCGTCCAACTGTCGATCATCACCGCACATCGAACTTGGCAGGATGTACGGAGGTTAGCTCCGCCTGTCTTCGAGCGGGCAAGCACGGCCCTCTGTGCGGGCGGGCGATTTCGAAAAGGTCATTTCGACATCACATTCGGGTCGGCCGGAAATCGCGTCATCCCGGGCGCAAGATCGGCGGTTAACCGGGCCAGTTCCGCGCGCTCCAGCTCCGCCGGAGAGGCGCGGGCGCCAAATCCTTCCGCATTCGTTACCGTCCCTTAAGCCTCCGATGGCAGTTTGGCCGTGATCCGCGGCCCTGCCCGTCCAACCGCCGATCCATCAGGTCCAAGGTCGTCGCTCATGTTTGCCGAGACGCTGGAAGCGGTTCAGTCCTCGCCGTCGAAGCGGACTGCCTATGTCCGCTTCGTGCTGGCGGCCGTGGCGTCGATCGCCGTCTTCAAGGCCTTCTGGTTCGCACGCTTCGGCGGCTGGACGGATCGCGAGCTCGCCGACTTCGATGCCTTCCACATCGTCGCGCAGCACGTCTGGCGCGGCGATCTCGGCCAAGTCTATCATTTCGACGCCCTGCTGAAGATGCAGATGGAGGCCGCCGGCGGCGCCACCGGCTTCATGCCCTGGACCTATCCGCCGCAATACGACCTCCTGCTCGCGCCGTTCGCATTCCTGCCGGTCGGCGTCGGCTATCTCCTCTTCACCGCCGCGACGCTTGCACTCTATCTCGTGACGCTCCGGGCGATCGCCGGCCGCAATTTCGCGCAGGTGCTGGTGATCCTGTTTCCGGCGATGGCGATCACCATCGGCTGCGGGCAGAACGGCTTTCTGACGGGGGCGCTGATCGGACTGGTCTGCCTCAACGTGGAGCGTCGTCAGCTGTTGGCCGGCCTCGCGCTCGGCGCCATGGTGATCAAGCCGCACCTGGCGATTGCCGCCGGCGTCTATCTGCTGGTGACGCGGCGCTGGATTGCGCTCGGAACGGCCGCGGCCGTCGTGTTGGCGAGCTCACTGCTCTGCACGCTCCTCTTCGGGTGGCAGATCTGGTTCGCGTGGCTCGGAGCGATCAGGGAATCGGCGGGCTATCTCGAGCAGGGCTTCTATCCACTCTTCCGCATGATCTCGACCTATGCGGCGCTGTACAAGGCCGGCCTTCCCGCAAGCGCCGCCTTCTGGGGACAGACGGCCGTTGCCGGGCTGGCCTTGTTCGCCGTCCTTCTCGGTGCGGCGCGGGGCGCTTCACCGGCCTTCACGCTCGGTGCCGCCGTGATGGTATCCGTGATGATCAGCCCCTATGCGTATGACTACGATCTGCCGATGGTCGGGATCGGCCTGGCCCTGATGCTGCCCGATCTCGCCAGGATGGCGAGCCCGCGCGAGCGGAGCGTCATATACGGGCTGATCCTGTTCGCCGGAGCCTATGGGCTGTTGCAGTCGGGGCGGCTCGCGGTGCAATTCGGGCAGAAGGCCGATCCCGACCAACATTTCGCGCCCGCCCTGGGCGGCTTCGCCCTGATGGCGCTCCTGATCCTGCTGCTGCGGCTGCTGTGGCGCGGGACGCAGCCTGCGCCCATCCTGTCGCAGGCCGCGGAATAAAGCCTCTAGGCCCGCTGCAACGCCAGCGTCACGCCGCCGAGCGTGAGCGCCATCGCCGTCCATTCGCGCAGGCCTAGCGGCTCGCCCAGGATGATCGCGGCGGAGACGACGCCGATCACGGGGACGATCAGCATGCCGGTCGAGGCGGAGGTCGGCGGCAGGCGGCGCAACGTCTCGAACCAGGTGACGTAACAGACGCCCATCGGCACCAGCGTCATATAGACGAAGCAGCCGAGTCCCAGCGGGGTGATCGCGGTGATGTCGGGATGCTCGAACAGGATGCCGAGGATCAGCATCGTGGCGCAGCCGAGCCCAACCTGCCAGGCGACGACCACGAGCGGCGGCATCGGCAGCGGTTTCCGGTTGAGGACATTGCCGAGCGCGAACAGGATGGCGCAGAGCAGTGCGAGCGCGATGCCGAGCAGCTTGTCGGCGCCGAACGCAAAGCCATGGCCGCCGAGGAGCAGCGCGACGCCGGCGACGCCGAGGACGAGACCCAAAATATCCCGCATGGTCGGCCGCGTACCCAGCACCGGCCAGGCGAACAGCATGGCCCAGATCGGCATCGTATAGGCGAGCAGAGCCCCCTCGCTCACGGTCACATATTTCATCGCGACCGTGCCGAGCCCCATCCAGGCAAGGACGTTGGTGAGGGTCGCAAACAACAGCCGCGGAATCGCCTCGCGCGGAACGGCGAAGGATTCCTTCCGGCTCAGTGCCAGCGCGCCGAGAATGAGCGAGGCGCAGACGCCGGCCAGCCCGCGCGCGAACAGCGGCGGTCATTGCTGGAGCAGCAGCTTCATCAATGGCCAGTTCAGCGCCCAGCCGAACGCGGTCACGCCGAGGCAGAGAGAGCCGATCGTCCTGTCGCGCCGCGCCGAATCCATGGACAGCGCTTAGCAGGCGGGTGCGGCGCACTCCACCTCGGCTGGCGCATGCGGGCCATGGCGGACGATGGAACCGGGAACGCCGGTACCCGTTCAAATGAGAGCGGGTGGCGGTGGTGCCGCAGCGCAAACGAGGGAGACGTACCATGCCCACAGCCGAGACGGATCACGTCTACAAGATCCTGGAGCTGGTCGGATCATCCGAAACCTCCATCGAGGATGCGATCAAGAATGCGATCAGCCGCGCCGCCAAGACCGTTCGCGAAATGAAATGGTTCGAGGTGGTGCAGACACGCGGTCACATCGAGAATGGTGCCGTCCGCCACTACCAGGTGACGCTGCGCGTCGGCTTCACGCTGATGGACTGACGCGGCAGACGCCGCGCGAAACATCATGCCGCGGCGGCGTGGTTAACATCCGACGATGAGAGTCGATCAAAATATCGACGATCTCCTCCGGCTGACTACGGACGCGCAAAATCATCGCGGAAGTTGCAACAGGCCGTTAAGACCAAAGTGAGAGCTTTGCTCCGATTTGGAGCAAGCCGATGGTCACGGACCGCGAACTCGGCAAGACGCGTCTTCCGCTCTGGGCGGGCGGATTCGTCGTGCTGATCTGCGTAGCGATCCTCGGCTTGAGTGTCTGGCGCGAATGGGAAACGCACAACGCCGATCTCAGGAATGCCGAGATCGACGTCGCCAACCTCGCGCATTCCCTGGTCCAGCACGCGGACGACACGTTCGAGCTTGCCGATACGATCCTGGTCGGACTGGTCCATCGCCTCGAACTCGACGGGACCGGCCCGGACACGATCGCGAAGCTCCAGACTTACCTGCCGACCCGCAAATCATCGGACCGCATCCGCGGCATCTTCGTCTATGACGAGACCGGCCGATGGCTTGCTACGACCGAGCATCTCGACTTCTCCAAGCTCAACAACAGCGATCGCGAATATTTCCGGCAGCACCGTGATTCCCCGGCGAAGGACACGCTGATCGGGCGGCCCATCAAGAGCCGCGCCGGCGGCCAGTGGATCATCACCGCGTCACGCCGGATCAACCACCCCGACGGCAGCTTTGCCGGCGTCGCGCTGCTCACGATCGACGTCGCCTATTTCGCGAAATTCTACGAGCGCTTCGACGTCGGGTCGAACGGCTCGGCATCGCTGCTCAACGACGCCGGTATCATGCTGGCGCGCAGCCACGACGAGAGCGGCGCCTTCATCGGGCGCGACCTCTCCAATGCGCCGCTGTTCAGGGAATGGAAAAGCCGTCCGGCGGCTGCGGTCTACTATTTCAAGTCGCCGCTCGATGGCGTGCAGCGGCTGAGCTACTACCAGCGCAGCAGCCGCTATCCGCTGATGGTGCTGGCGAGCAAGTCGCAGGACGACGTGCTGGCGCCCTGGCGGCGCGCGGCAGCCGTACGCACGGTCTTCGTGCTCGGCCTCGTCGCGCTGATCGCGGTGATCGGCTTCTACCTGGTCCGCCAGCTCTGGCAGCGGCAGCGAATGGCGCAGGCCCTGGTCGCGAATGAAGCCCATTTCCGCCTGCTCGCCGAGCAATCCAGCGACATGGTATCCCGGATCGGGCTGGATAACCGGCTGCTCTACGTCTCTCCCTCGTGCGCGCGCATCACCGGCTGGTCTCCCGAGGAACTGCTCGGCACGTCGGCGGTGGCCGGTATCCACGCGGACGACATGGAGCGGGTCGAGCAGGCCATCGCAGCGCTGAAGAACGGCGAGGCCGAGGAAGCGCGGTTCGTCTATCGACAGCGCCATCGCGACAAGGGCGATATCTGGGCCGAGGCGGCCTTGCACGTGACCCGTGCCTCCGACAGCGGCGAAGTCGACGGTGTCGTCGCGGTCGTGCGCGACATGACCGAGCAGAAGGACTTGCAGGACAAACTGGCATCGCTCGCGACCACCGATGGCCTGACCGGCCTTGCCAACCGCCGCGCGTTCGACGAACGCCTCGCGGAAGAATGGGCGCGCGCCCGGCGCGACGGCACGCAGATCTCGCTCCTGTTGATCGACGTCGATCAGTTCAAGAAATTCAACGATCATTACGGACATCAGGCGGGCGACGGATGCCTGCGCGCACTCGGCCGGATCCTGTCCGCTCAGGCCAGGCGCCCGGCTGACCTCGCGGCGCGCTACGGCGGCGAGGAATTCGCCGTTCTGTTGCCGAACACGGGCCCGGATGGTTGCGCCGAAGTCGGCGAAGGGATTCGCGAGGCACTGCACGACCTCGCCATGCTGCATGCGCAAAATCCGCCCTCCCGGCTGGTTACGGCAAGCATCGGCGCTGCGACAAGCCTTCCATCTCAGACCGCGCTGGACTGCAACACGCTGGTCGCCGGCGCCGACCGCGCGCTCTACGCCGCCAAGGACAGCGGCCGCGACCGTATTGTGATGTCGGGACAGGTCGTGCCCTGGCCCGCGAAGAGCGCGTGACGAATCCTGCCAGACGTAGCGAACGCCGCCCTTTCCTGCGTAGCAGGCAAGCGCGGCTAACGCGGTGTGCACATGCGGCGCATCGGCGCGCGCCAAATCCCGCCCACCATCGCTTGCGCACTGATTTCTGAATGGCTACATCCCGAGGCGATGTTGGGGGGCCGCCGGACTTCTTCGATCGGGTCCATGCGGTACGGCCTCATCGTGGGGCAATGCAGACGAGACGGCCGTGAACGAGACCATGCCGGCGGACATCCCGGGGCGCGGGGTGGACGCGCTGAGACAGTTGCGCGCCATGACGGCCGACATCTGCGATGTCGTTCCGCTCACCACGGAGGACGACTTCCATGTCACCACCGTGACGATGATGACCCGCAATGCGTTGCTGGTCGATACGCGCGCGACCGATCAGGAATACGACCGGACGCCTGCACACGTCGCCCGCGGTGCGATGGATCACTTTCAGATCACCTTGTGTGTCGAAGGCGAGATGCGGTTCAGCTCCGGCCGGCGCGAGGTGACGATGGGGCCCGGCGCCATCTGCCTGATCGACATGGCGCAGCCGAACCGGACGGTGTTGCGCGGCGGCGGCAGTCGCACCCGCCTGATGGCGATCATCCTGCAACGCGCCATGCTGGCACCACGGCTTGCTCATCCGGATTCGGCGACGGCAACCTTGCTGCCGTCAAACCATCCTCATACGCGCCTGCTTGCCAGCCATTACGCGGCGCTTACGCTGCCACCCGAGCCCGAGGCGGGCAGCGCCGAGGCCACGATCGAAGCGATCGCCGACATCGTTGCCGCGGCCGCCGGCGGGACCGCCGACATTGCGGCCGGAGTCGAACGCGCCGAGCGGCATCTTTATCTTGCGATGATCAAGCGCCGCATCGCGGACAATCTCGAGACCGACGCGCTCACCGCAGACGAGTTGTGCCGCCACTTCCAGATTTCGCGCGCGACCCTCTATCGGCTGTTCGAGGCGGATGGCGGGCTCTCGCACTATGTGAGGGAGCAGCGCCTCAATCTCGCTTTCCGCCAGCTGATATCGCCGTCCGCGGAGGACACGCGGCTGATCGACCTCGCCGTCGGCATGCGCTTCAGCAGCGATTCCACCTTCATTCGCGCATTCCGCCGCAAGTTCGGCTTGACGCCGGGCGAACTGAGGGAGCTGGCCGACAATTGGCTCCGCGAGACCGGTGCGGTCCCGACCATCGACACGGTGCTGCATCAACTGGCCCGCCGCCGCACCTCGTAGCCATGAAGCTGCTACGCTCGACACCAGTATCGCAACGTTCGGCCTTTGCGCCCGGATTTGTCGCCGGTGTTCCAGTGGGATATGACTTTGAGCACGGCCGGATGTTTCGGTCCGGCCGGGAGCGTTCCCGTGCCTGACGAGATCAAGCTTGTCCTCTTTGACATGGACAATGTCCTCTGCGAATACGACAGAGGAAGGCGCGTCGCGTTTCTGGCGGAGCTTGCGGGGACCACCAGTGAGTTCGTCTACAAGGCGATCTGGGAGAGCGGATTCGAGCTTCTCGGCGACTCCGGCACGCTCGATGCCGCCGACTATTTGCGGGGATTTGGCGAGCGCATCGGCTATCCCCTGTCGCTCGATGAGTGGGTGGAGGCACGCCGCCGTTCGATGAAGGCCGATCGCGCGATGCTGGAGATTGCGCGCCGCCTGCATGAGACCATCGATGTTGCCGTCCTGACCAACAATACCACGCTGGTCGCCGACCATATCGACACGCTGCTGCCGGAATTGCGTACGCTGTTCGGCTCCCGCATCTACACCTCGGCCCGGTTCAAGGCGGCCAAGCCGGACCCGCGCTGCTATCGCCTCTGCCTGTCGGAGCTGCAGGCGACGCCGCAGACCGTTCTGTTCGTCGACGACCTCGCGGCAAATGTCACCGGCGCGCGAGAAGCGGGCCTCTTCGCGCATCATCACACGTCGGTGGAGGCTTTCCGGCAGGCCCTTTCGGCGCACGGCCTGCTCAGGGACGGATGAACGGGCGCACCGCCTCGCGCGACGTCAGGCGAGGTGGC
Source organism: Bradyrhizobium barranii subsp. barranii (assembly GCF_017565645.3). Taxonomy (NCBI): domain Bacteria; kingdom Pseudomonadati; phylum Pseudomonadota; class Alphaproteobacteria; order Hyphomicrobiales; family Nitrobacteraceae; genus Bradyrhizobium; species Bradyrhizobium barranii. The sequence continues at coordinate 1,374,574 of NZ_CP086136.1, read as the reverse complement.
ACGCCACGAAGTGCCCGCCCGCCCCTTCCTTCAACTCGGGTGCGCTTTCCGCGCAGCGCGGCTGGGCGATCGGGCAGCGGGTGTGGAAGTGGCAGCCGGATGGCGGCTTCATGGGGCTCGGCACGTCGCCCTTGAGGCGAATGCGATCACGCTTGAGCTTGGGATCGGGCACCGGCACCGCCGACAACAGCGCCCTGGTGTAGGGATGCTGCGGATTGCGGTAGAGATCGCTCGCTTTCGCCAGCTCGACGATCCGGCCGAGATACATCACGGCGACGCGGTCGGAGATGTGCTCGACCACCGACAGGTCGTGCGCGACGAACAGATAGGTGAGGTTCAGCTCCGCCTGGAGATCCTCCAGCAGATTGATCACCTGCGCCTGGATCGACACGTCGAGCGCGGACACCGGCTCGTCGCAGACGATCAGCTTCGGCTCGACCGCGAGCGCCCGCGCGATCACGATGCGCTGGCGTTGGCCGCCCGAGAATTCGTGCGGGTAGCGGCGCATGTGCTCGGCCTTGAGGCCGACCTTCACGAGCAGGCTGGCGACCCGCTCCTCGCGCTCCTTGGCCGACGACCCGAGCTTATGGATGATCAGGGCCTCACCAAGGATGGCGCCGACCGTCATGCGCGGATTGAGCGAGGCGAACGGATCCTGGAACACCAGCTGCATGTTCCGCCGCATCGCGCGCAAATCATTGCCGCTGAGCTGGCGCACGTCCTGGCCGTCGAACACGACCTCGCCGTCGGTCGGCTCGATCAGGCGCAGTACGCAGCGGCCGGTGGTGGATTTGCCGCAGCCGGATTCGCCGACGAGGCCGAGCGTCTCGCCTCGGTTGACCGAGAACGAGACCCCGTCGACCGCATAGACGCTGCCGACCTGGCGCGACAACAGGCCGCCGTGCACGGGGAAATATTTCTTCAGGCCGCTGACGCGGAGCAAGGGCTCGGTCATGCCGTGCCTCCCAACTGCGTATCTCCCAAATGACAGGCCATGCGGTGGCCGGGCGCGATCTCGCGCAGCAGCGGCTCCTTCTCGGTGCAGACGTTCATGGCAAACTTGCAGCGCGGGGCGAAGCGGCAACCGACCGGCGGATTGATCAGGATCGGCACCGAGCCGCCGATCGCTTCGAGCCTTGTCTTGTGCTCGCTGTCGAGATCGATGCGCGGGATCGAGCGGATCAGCCCCTGGGTGTAGGGGTGGCCGGGATTGCCGAAGAGGTCGTCGACGAGCGCTTCCTCCACCACCTTGCCGGCATACATCACGACGACGCGCTGCGCGGTCTCGGCGACGACGCCCATGGCGTGGGTGATCAGCATCACCGCCATGCCGAAGCGCTCCTTCATGTCCTGCAGGAGGTCGAGGATCTGCGCCTGGATGGTGACGTCGAGCGCGGTGGTGGGCTCGTCGGCGATAATCAGCTTCGGCCTGCAGGCAAGCGCCATCGCGATCATCACGCGCTGGCGCATGCCGCCTGAGAACTGGTGCGGATAGTTGTGCACGCGGCCTTCGGCGTTGGGGATCTGCACCAGCTTCAGCATCTCGATGGTGCGCTCGAGCGCCTGCTTCTTCGTCACCGCTTCATGGCGGCGCAGGCTCTCGGCGATCTGCTCGCCGATGGTGAGCACCGGATTGAGCGAGGTCATCGGCTCCTGGAAGATGAAGCCGATCTCCTTGGCCCTGATCTCGTCGAGCTGACGGCTCGTCAGCGGCACGAGATCGCGGCCCTCGAAGATGATCTGGCCCGCCGCGATACGGCCCGGCGGCATGGCGATCAGCTTCAGGATCGACATCGCGGTCACGGTCTTGCCGCAGCCGGATTCGCCGACGACACAGAGCGTCTCGCCCTTGTTGATGGAGATGTCGACACCGTCGACGGCCTGCAGGATGCCGTCGTCGGTCGAGAAGTGGGTTTTCAGCCCTTTGATTTCCAGCAGCGGCGCCATCAGATCACCCGTCGCGCATCGAGCGCGTCACGCAGGCCGTCGCCGATGAAGTTGATGGCGACCACCGCGATGAAGATCGCGCCGCCCGGGAACAGCGCCCAGTGCGGGCCGATGTCGAGGAAATCCTTGGCGTCGTACAAGAGCCGGCCCCAGGTTGGCGTATCCGGCGGAAAGCCGAGGCCGAGGAAGGACAGCGTCGATTCCGCGATGATGGCGGCAGCCACGTCGATGGTGCCGGCGATGATCACGGGACCGAGCGCATTGGGCAGGATGTGCCGCACCACCTGGCGCACCGGACTTGCGCCGAGCGCACGGGCGGCCTCGACGAACTCCTTCTCGCGGATCGACAGGAACTGCGCGCGCACCAGCCGCGCGACCGGCATCCAGCGCAAGCCGCCGATCACGAGCACGATCAGGATGAAGATGCCGCCTTCGGGACCAAACATCTGCTTCAGCCCGTCGCGGAAGAGATAGATCAGCAGCAGCAGCAGCGGCAGTTGCGGCAGGGACAGGAAGAGATCGGTGAGCCACATCAGGCCGTGGCCGAGCGCGCCGCGCGACGTGCCGGCGAGCGCGCCGATCAGGACACCGATGAAGACCGAGACCAGCATCGCGGCAAGGCCGACCGCGAGCGAGATGCGCCCGCCATAGATCATGCGCGCCAGGATGTCCTGCCCGAGATCGTCGGTGCCGAACGGATGGGCCAGCGACGGCCCCTGCATGCCCGCCACGATATCGATGTCGTCGATCTTGACCCGCCAGACGAAGGGGCCGGCCACCACCGCCAGGATCAGAATGAGGAGCAGAAACGCACTGACCACGGCGAGCTTGTGGCGGCTGTAGCGCCGCCACATCTCGCGCCAGGGCGAGTAGACGCGCCGCTCAGCGGAGGGAGATGCGAGGGTCAAGCCAGCCATAAAGGACGTCCGCGATGAGATTGAACAGCACGACGAGGCACGCGAAGACAAAGGTAACGGCCATCACCACCGGCGTGTCGTTGGAAAGGATGGAGGAGATCAGCAGCGAGCCGATGCCGGGGATGCGGAAGATCTGCTCGGTGACGATGGCGCCGCCGAACACGGCCGGCATCTGCAACGCAATCAGGGTGACGACCGGGATCATGGCGTTGCGCATGACGTGCTTGACGATGACCGTGGCCTGCCCAAGCCCCTTGGCGCGCGCCGTGGTGACATAGTCGAGCCGGATCACGTCGAGCATCGCCGAGCGAACGAAACGCGTCATCGACGCCGCCTGAAACAGACCGAGCACCGCCACCGGCATGATCGCCTGCCGGATCATCTCCAGCACCCAATGGATGCCGGTGCCCTTGATGTCGGTCGTATAGACGAAAGGCAGCCAGTCCAGCGTGACCGAGAAGATCAGGATGAACAGGATGCCGGTGAAGAAGGTCGGCAGCGAGAAACCGACGAAGGCGAGCGTGTTGGCGATCTGGTCGAACAGCGAATAGGGCTTTGTCGCCGCATAGACACCGACGGGGATCGCAATCAACAGCGCCAGGATCTGCGCCGAGCCGATCACGTAGAGCGTCGCCGGCAGACGCTGGAGGATCAGCGTGTCGACATTCATCCGGCTGACGAAGGAGAACCCCCAGTCACCGTGCAGCATGGCGTTGAGCCAGTGCAGGTAACGGAGGTGGATCGGATCGTCGAGGCCGAACTTGGCCCGAAGTGCGGCCTGCACCTCGGGCGGGACGTTCGGGTTCGTCGCCAGTTCCGAGAACGGATCGCCTGGCGCAAGCGCCAGCACGACAAACAGCACAACCGAGATTCCGAGAAGACTCGGAATCGCGATCAGGAGGCGACGCAGGACGTACTGACTCATAGGGAAAGACCCCGTCTAGAGCTGGGGGATCATTCCTCGCGGTACCAATCGTGCAGATTGTCGGTTTCGTTGGCCCAGCCGCTGATGATCGGGCGCAGATTGTTGGCTGCCGCTTCCACCTTTAGGCGATGCTGCGCCGGGATGAACACGGTGTCCTGGAACATGAGGTCGTTGGCCTTGATATAGTGCGCCGCGCGCTTGACCGGATCCATTTCGCCTTCGGCTGCTTCGATCGCTGCGTCATAGTCCTTGTTGACCCAGCGCGGGAAGTTCGTGCCCTGCCACTTGTTCTCCTTCGTGGCGACGTTGGTCGACAGATAGCGGCGCATATGCTGAGACGGATCCGGCTGGCTCAGCGGGATCTGGAACATCTGGAGATCGGCGTAGAAATGCGCGTAGGTGTCGGGGTTGGCGACATCGGAGGAGAAGAACACGGACGCCACCACCGACTTCAGCTCGACGTCGATGCCGGCCTTCTGACAGGCCTGCTTGACGATCGCCTGGGTCTTCTGACGCGGTCCGTTGATCGAGGTCTGGTACAGAAGCTTCAGCTTCTTGCCGTCCTTCTCGCGGATGCCATCCGCGCCGGGCTTCCAGCCGGCGTCGTCGAGCAGCTTCGAGGCCTTCTCGATGCTGAATTCCCAGGTCGTGTTCTTGGAGACGAACTTCTCGGGACCGTTGAGGAAGTTGGCGGTGGTGCGGCCGGCGCGGCCGTAGATCGCCTTCTTGATGGACTCGCGGTCGACCAGCATCGACAGCGCCTTGCGTACCGCCGGATCGGAGAACAGCGGATGCTTGGTCTTCATCGAGGAGCGCTCGCCATCGACCTCGGTGTTCGGATCGGTGAAGTTGAGCGCGATGAATTCAGTGTCGCCGCCCACGGCATAAACGGTCTTGCCCTTGCCGCCCTTTTCGAGGCGCAGCAGCACGTCGTCCTCGACCTGGATGTTCCATCCGAAATCATATTCGCCGGTCTGGATCACCGCGCGCGCCGCAGAGACGGCGTCGCCGCCGCCCTTCATCTCGACCGTGTCGAAATAAGGCCGGTTCGGCATGTGGTAATCGGGATTGAGCTGGCCGCGGACGAGATCGCCCGGCTTGAACTCGACGAACTTGTAAGGGCCAGTGCCGACCGGCGAGAGGTTGGTGGGGGCTTCCCGCGATTTGGACCCCTTGTAGTCGGCGAACAAATGTTTGGGGATGATGGTGTTGGGAGCCCCGACAAAGGCGTCGGCCCAGAACGGCGTCGGCTTGTTAAAGAGGATGCGAACCGTGAGGTCATCCACCTTCTCGACCGTGATGTCGCGGAGCGTCGCGATGGTCAGGGCGGAGGTCGCCGGATCCCTGGCATATTCCCAGTTGAACACGACGTCATCGGCGGTGAACGGCTTGCCGTCATGCCATTTGACGCCTGGTTTGAGCTTCCAGGTCACCGACTTGCCGTCGGCGGCGAGGCCGCCGTTCTGGATCGAGGGAATTTCGGCCGCCAGAACCAGCTTCATGTTGCCGTCGGGATCCCAACAAGCGAGGGGCTCGTAGAACAGGCGCGCGCCGTCCTGGTCCTTGGTGCCGGTGGCGAAATGCGGATTGAGCAGGGTCGGCCCCTGCCACCACAGCAGCTTCAGCGCACCGCCGCCGCCGCGCTTGGTCGGCTTGTAGGTCTGGGCACCTTCCGCCATGGCGACGCCGCCGAGCGCGAGGATCTGGTTGGCGAGGGGTGCGGTGAGGCCGACCGCGGCCATACGCATGATGAAGGCACGGCGGTCCATCCGGCCGTCCTTCACGTCACCGATCATCGAACGCAGTTCTTTATCCAGCATGGTTGTCCCCCGTCTGGTTACCGTATGGATGCAGGCAGCCGCACCGCGGCCGCCGGGTTTTGCTGGCGGTAGATGGCACACCGAATAGGCCGCGCGTCAACTGCGACCATGTGTATGCAAACGGTGTTCTGGCTGTCTGTTGGGCAAAACTCTGTTCCGCAGCCCAAGCGTTCGGCAATCCGGCGCTAAATCGCGCCGGAATCCACGTTGCACTGCGGAAAATTTGTTCGCGGCATCAGACGAAGTATCGAGGCGAAATTCTACGCCACGGACATGGTCAGCGGCGGCGCGACGTGGTCCGGCAGCGGACAGACGTAAGGTGTCTTGGCGGTCCGCTTCTGCAAGTCCGCTTTCGCGGCCTTGATCAGCTCCGGATCCGTCAACGCCTTGATGCCGATCCCGGCCATCGCCTTGGCCGCCTGCACCATGGCCTTATGAGCGTGTCCGCTCTTGCCCTGCGCCACCACCTGCCAGGTGTGGAACGGCGTGCCGATTGCAACCGTGGGTGCGTGAACCTGCACGGTCGGCACCACCCAGCTCACGTCGCCGACGTCGGTCGAGCCGACCAGCGGGTTGCGCTTGGCATCGAGCGGCACCAGGAAGTCGGCCAGCGGCCGATCAGTCGGCTCCATGCCGATCGCGTAATAGACCGACGCGATGTCCTTGTCGCTCAGCGTGGCGCGGATCTGGCTGGCAAAGGCCTTGTCGGCGTCGTCGAAATGCGGCGGCCCCAGCTCTTCCATCACCCGGTGCAAGGCCTGCTCCAGCGGCGTATTCGGCAGGATGTTGGAGACCGCGGAGATGATCTTCATCTCGACCTTGGTCTCGGTCATCAACGCTGCGCCTTCTGCGATCTTGCTGACGCGTCCGACCAGCTCGTTCATGCCGGGCAGATCGCGGGCGCGGATCGAATAGCGCACGCGCGCATGCGCCTGCACCACGTTGGGGGCGATGCCACCGGTGTCGAGCAGGGCATAATGCACGCGCGCGTCGCTCGGCATGTGCTCGCGCATGTAGTTCACGCCGACATTCATCAGCTCCACCGCGTCGAGCGCAGAGCGGCCGAGATGCGGCGAAGCCGCCGCATGCGACGTGCGGCCGGTGAAGATGAAATCCGCGCGCGTGTTGGCGAGCGACGGCGTCACCGCGACTTCCCAGAAGCTGTGCGGATGCCAGGTGATGGCGATGTCGGCGTCTTCAAACGCGCCCGAGCGCACCATGAAGGCCTTGGCTGCGCCGCCCTCTTCCGCCGGGCAACCGTAATAGCGAACGCGGCCGGGCACCTTGTTCTCGGCGAGCCAGTCCTTCATCGCGGTCGCGGCGAGCAGCGCCGCGGAACCAAGCAGATTGTGGCCGCAACCGTGGCCATGGCCGCCGGTCTCAACCGGACGGTGCTCGGCGACGCCGGCCTCCTGGCTGAGGCCCGGCAACGCGTCATATTCACCCATGAAGGCAATGACCGGACCGCCCTCACCCCACTCGCCCATCACCGCGGTCGGGATGCCCGCGACGTTCTCGGTGATACGGAAACCCTGGTGGCGCAGCTCGGCGAGATGCTCGGCGGCGGACCGCGCCTCGGTGTAGCACACCTCGGGCATGCCCCAGACCCTGTCGCTGAGGTCGATGAAACGCGCCTTGATCGTGTCGACGCCACGCCAGATGTCGCTGCGGTTATCCATGCTTCGGTCCGTGATCTCTTGGTCAAACGAAGCGGCAATGGTTAGCAGCTTCATTGCACCCCGCCTAGCACGTCGCGGGACAGCAGCCATGCGGCCGGTGCTGGATCGCGCGGCCGCTTGCCACCTGTGCGGGCGTCCTGTGCCTGTCGAAGATTTCACGCGGCGATCTCCGGAATAGTTGGGAACGAGGCTTTCAAGACGGCCTCCTCCAGCCTAAATTATGGGTGCTTCGCGCGTCGTTCCGCCGGCCAAGGCGGAGCAATGCTCTCAGCCAGGAGAACTCCATGCCCGCCCTGACCGAATGGAGAGTGCCGCCGGCCAATCAGCCGCGCGCGAGCGATTACGGTTTCGATCTCGACCGCTCGCTGGCGTCCGTCGTCGGCCTGCACGCCATCATCCCGCCCGACGCCTTCAGTGCCGAAACGCTGGGCACCGAACGCGCCGGCAACGGCGTCGTGATCGACAACGGGCTGGTGCTGACCATCGGCTACCTCATTACCGAGGCGGAATCGGTGTGGCTGCATCTCGCCGACGGGCGCGTCGTCGAGGGGCATGCGCTCGGTTTCGATTCCGTCACCGGCTTCGGCCTCGTGCAGGCGCTCGGCCACCTCGACGTCGAACCCTTGCCGCTCGGCAACTCGGCGAAAACAAGGGTCGGCGACCGCGTCGTGGTCGGCGGCGCCGGCGGGCGCACCCGATCGGTCGCGAGCCAGATCGTGGCCAAGCAGGAATTCGCCGGCTATTGGGAATATCTGCTGGACGAGGCGGTCTTCACCTATCCCGCGCATCCGAACTGGGGCGGCACAGCGCTGCTCAACGAGCGCGGGGAGCTGATCGGCATCGGCTCGCTCCAGCTCGAGCGCGAACGCGACGGCAAGGCCGAGCACGTCAACATGATCGTGCCGATCGACCTGTTGAAGCCGGTGCTCGACGATCTGCGCAAATTCGGCCGCGTCAATAAGCCGTCGCGCCCCTGGCTCGGGCTCTATTCGACCGAAATCGACAACCGCCTGGTGGTGATCGGGATCTCCACCAATGGCCCGGCCGCGCGCGCGGAGCTGAAGACCGGCGATGTCATCCTTGCAGTGGACGGCGAGGAGGTGACGAGCCAGACCGCCTTCTACAAGAAGATGTGGGCGCTCGGCGCCGCCGGCGTCGACGTGCCGCTGACCGTGCATCATGAAGGTGTCACCTTCGACGTCACGGTGACGTCGACCGACCGCTTCAAGCTGCTGAAAGCGCCGAAGCTGCACTGACACCACCGAACTGACGCAAGGAAGCGGCGATGACCGAGGCCGTCGTTGACGACATCGTGACCGTGCTGCCGCCGCTGCTCAACGCGCTGGAAGCACTCGGCTTCTTCACCCGGAATCTGCATCCGCCGGCCTTTGCCTCGGTGATGAATGCGATCGGCGCGCCCGACGCGGCGCTGCAGGCGGCGCACGCTGCGATCGGCGCCTGGCCCGAGCAGTTCGCCGAGCTGCGCGAGCGGCTCGACCGCGCCTGCAACGAGACGCTCGCCGCCTTTGCCGGCATACGCGAGGTCGAGCGCGGCAATGGCGATCTCGTCGCGGTCTTCCGCGCGCTGCGCCATCTGCCTCGTGCGCAGGAGGCGCTGTACCCGCTGTCGACCCAGTTTCCGCCGGTGAGCAGCTTCTTCCTCAACGCCGCCAATCGCGAGAATGACGATCTGCTGGCGCGGCTGGAAGCCGGCGCGGGCGAACTCACCGGCATCTTCCACGACCACAACGAGCCCGGCAGCCGCGGCGGCTTCTCGGTCTATGTGCCAGAATATTACTCGCCGGAGCGCGCCATGCCGCTGGTGATGGCGCTGCATGGCGGCAGCGGCAACGGCCGCGGTTTTCTCTGGAGCTGGCTGCGCGATGCCCGCAGCCTTGGCGCGATCCTGGTGGCGCCGACCGCGACCGGCCCGACATGGGCGCTGATGGGCGACGATAGCGACACGCCGAACCTCATGCGCATTCTCGACACGGTGCGCAGCCGCTGGACCGTCGACGGTTCGCGCCTGCTGCTGACCGGCATGAGTGACGGCGGCACCTTCTGCTACGTCACCGGGTTCGACGGCGCCTCGCCCTTCACGCATCTCGCGCCGGTGTCGGCGACCTTCCATCCGCTGATGGCGGAGATGGCGGACGCCGTGCGCCTGCAGGGGCTGCCGATCTTCATCACCCACGGCAAGCTCGACTGGATGTTTCCGGTACAGACCGCGCGCCAGACGCAGGCGGCCCTCTCCGCCGCCGGCGCCGATGTCACCTATCGCGAGATCGACGACCTCAGCCACACCTATCCGCGCGAGATCAACGCAGAGCTGCTGGAGTGGCTGAACCGCGGATGAACGGGTCGTCCTTATCTGCGCCGTACTGCCGCGGAACCATCACTCCGGGCCGACGTTATCGCCCGTCACCGGAGGTTCGCAGATGCAGACGTTTTTCGGAATGATTTTGGGCGCGCTACTGCTCGGTTGCGGCGTGTACGTCTATGACTCCATGCAGACGTCGTCGGTCGCCAATGGCGAGGTCGCGACGTCCAATCGCACGATCGTGAACTGGGACGTCGCCAAGGCCGATTGGGATGCGCTGCGCGATCGCGCGCACAAGGACTGGGTCCGCATCTCGTCGAAGTAACGACGCGATATCACGAACAAGGCGCCGTCGCGGGTCCGCGGCGGCGCCTTTGCGTTGACGGCGATCGATGTGCTCGCGTCAGTTCATCTTGGCCTTGCGGGCATCGGCGATGACCTGCTCGAACTCGGTCATGCTGAGCACGCCCGGCACGCGGTACTTGCCGACGATGAAGGAGGGGGTACCGCTGAAGCCGAAGGCTTCGGCCTGCTCGTTGTTGCGCTTGAGGACGGCGTCGATGTCCTTGGCGCGGTCGGTGAGATCGCGCTTCAGGCGGTCCATGTCGACGCCGGCGGCCGCGAGCAGCTCGTTGATGCGCGGCTCTGTCAGGCGCGAGCTGACACCCATCATGGCATCATGCGCCTGATGGTATTTGTCCTGGAATTTTGCCGCGAGCGCGATCCGCGCCGCGGTGACCGAGACCGGCCCGAGGATCGGCCAATCCTTCATCACCAGCCTGACCTTGCCGTCGTCCTGGACCACCTGGCGCAGCTCCGGTTCGAGCTTGCGGCAATAGGGACAGTTGTAGTCGGACCATTCGATGATGCTGATATTGCCGTCGGGATTACCGGCCACGGGGACATCGGGGTCGCGCAGCACCTTGGCTTCGGTCAGCACCTCGTCATCGGCGGCGGCCGCGCGCGCAAAGGTGATCCGACCTGCCGCAAGGGCACCCGCCCCGATCAGCGTCAGCGCCGCACGCCGCGTCGCCACGAGGCCCTTGTTCCTGAATCCAGCCATATCTCGTCCCGTTTCGGTCCCATCGCTGCAAATACGGTTCGCGAGCGGGAACTGTTACGCGTCATATAGAGCGTTGCGGGCGCGATGTCATCGCCATGCTAGGCGCGGATCGCCGCCGGCGCTGGCGAAGCCGCCGCGCGGGGCAGCATCGCCATCAGCGTGCCGGTCATGGTGGCGATCAGCGTGGTGTTGCCCTCATGCTCGGCAAAGGCCCGGGCCTCGCAGAAGGTCAGCGTGCGGCCGGGCTTGACCACCTCGGCCTTGAAGACGAAGCGCATGCCGCGGGCGGGCGCCAACAGCGTGGTCTTGAACTCGACGGTCAGGATGTCGGCCTCGGGCGGCATCAGGGTGAAGGCGGCGACGCCGCAGGCATTGTCGAGGCCCGCCGTGATGATGCCGGCATGGATAAAACCGTTCTGCTGCGTGAAGGCCGCCGAATGCAGCATGGCCAGTTCGACCTCGCCCGGCGCGAGGCGGACGATCACGATGCCGAGCGTGCGCATCGCCGGTTGGCCGTCGAACATGGCAATGGCGGCAGCGCGATAGCCCGGATTTTTCGGCTCGAACGCGGCCATGGCTCAGGCCTCGGCCGGCTCGGCAAGATGCTGCAGAGCGACCGCGCGGATCGCATCCGTGAACGGCGCCGACTTCCGCTGGCTGCGGTCCATGTGCACGCCGGTGATGTCGCAGAACGCGGCGATCTCGCCGGTCTCGGCATTGGTCATGTCGTGCCGGAAGCGGATCGACTTGTCGCGGACCTCCAGCAAATGGCTGCGGATCTCGACGATGTCACCGGCAAGCAGCTCCCGCCTGTAGGTGATGTTCTGCTGCACGGCGGCCATGCCGCGGCCGGAAGAGCGCAGATAGCTCGGCGTCAGCCCGAGGCGGGCAAACAGATTCCAGTTGGCCTCGTCGAATTTGCCGACATACCACATGATGTTCATGTGGCCGACGTGATCGCACTGCCACGGATAGACCGTGCCGCGATAGGTCGCCTCCTGCATCGCAATTCCTCCTGCCGTTTTTCCACCCTCTGATCATTGATACGGTAGCGTATCAGCACCTCCGCGCGTTAGCAATACGGTACCGTATCAAGAACCGGTGAGGCTTCCTTCATGAACGACGGCAAGGGCGATGTCTGGGTCGAGGCAGGGTTTACCGAGCTCGCCCGCTCGGGGGTCGAGGGCGTCAGGGTCGAGGTGCTCGCCAAGAATCTCGGCGTCACCAAGGGCGGCTTCTACCGCCGCTTCGCCGACCGTGCCGCGCTGCTCGATGCCATGCTGGAACGCTGGCGCGAGGGACGCGCGGCGTCGATCGCGCAGCAGACAAGCCTCGATGGGCAAGAGCCCCGCGAGCGGCTGAAGGCGGTGATCCAGCTCTATTCCGAGCGGCTCAATCCGGAGGGCATGGCGATCGAGCTCGCGATCCGGCAATGGGCCCGCTCGGACGAAAACGCCGCCACGGCGGTCGCGAACGTGGACGCGGCGCGGCTCAAGCACGTCGCCGAGCTCTATCGCGCGACCGGCCTCGAGGCCGAGGCGGCCGAGGCGCAGGCCTTCCTGTTCTATTGCTTCATCTTCGGCCAGAGCTTGCTGTTCGTCGAGCGCGGTCCGCGCAAACGCTCGCAGCTGGTGGCGAAGTCGGCCGAGAAGCTGCTCGACTAGCGAAATGGCCGGAGCTTTGCTCCGGCCATCGCATCATGTCGAAGCTCAGGCGGCGCCCTTCAGCTTCTTGTTGCACTCGCTGTAATAGCCGCCGCCCTTCTCGATCCACTTCATGCCGCCATTGCCGTTGGTGGTCTTGTTGGCGTTGTACTGGTCGACGCAGGTGTGGAGGCGGGCCTTGCCGGCGGTCTCCTTGGCGTATTTCGGGTCGACCGCATTCGGATAGACCGCGGGTCCGGCCGGCAGGGTTGGCGCGGCAGCGGGGGCCGCCTCCTTCTTCGCCTGCTTCGGCTCGGCAGGAGCGGCGGGCGCAGCCGGAGCAGCGGCGGCCGGCGCGGCGGCAGGCGTCGCATCCGCTCCGCACTGGGCCTTGCGGAAGTCATTCCACTTCGTTGTGCCAAGCGAGCCGTCCTTCTTGGCGGCCTGGTATTTCGCGCTGCACTCCTGCGAGGTCAGCGCCTGCGCCGGCGCGCTCGCGACCAGCGCGGCAAAGCCCGTCAATGCAACCGCACACAGCAATTTTGATTGAATGGTCATCCTTGGTCCTCCTCCTTGGTCTTCCCCGACGGAAGCGAAACGAGGATTGCTATCCTAGCGTGCCGCCCGGCCGCGACAAGGAAGCGATGGCTCCTGCCGCCAAAATATAGTGACCCCCCCGGCTCGGATTATTCATGTCGCGTTCAGCAAGGCGAGCCGACGTTCCCAACCCTCCGCAATCTCGCAAGAGTGCACCACCATGACCTTCACGTCTCGCCTCGCCATCGTCGCCCTGACCTCCCTGCTCGCCACCGGCACCGCCTTCGCGCAGACCGCCGCGCCGGCTGCCAAGACCGACGCCAAGACCACAACTGCCGCCGCCCCCGCCGCCGACAAGAAGGCGTCGAAGGAGCGCTCGGCGGAGTCGCTCGAATGCTCCAAGCAAGCGGACGCCAAGGCACTGAAGGGCAAGGAGCGCAAAAAATTTCGCCGTGAGTGCATGAAGGAAGCGAAGGCCGGCACCGCCGCCCCCGCCGCCGCCGACAAGAAGTAAATCCGTCACACTACGGTTTGCGAGCATCCGTGAGAGGCGCGCGCATTGCGGCATGACGAGGCTGCAATTGTGTGCCTCTCGCTGATTTGCGATAAGGTGGCGTGAAGCAAATCACCGCCTCCCTGCCGTTCGAATTGCCAAGCCGTGCCAAGATCTTGAGCACGGTGGAGACGCTTGTCATCGGCACCGCCGGAGGCCTCGTGTTTCTGGTCGCCGGACTTCCCGGGGGACTGATCTCGGGCTCGATGATCGCGGTCGGGATCGCCGCGATCGCCGGCCGCCAGCTGGCACTGCCGCCGATCCTGACCCAGACCGTGCTGGTGCTGCTCGGCATTTCACTGGGCTCGGTCGTCTCGCGCCACCTGCTGCAACAGGTCAGCGCCTATCCCCTCACCATCGGCCTGCTTGCGCTCGCGACCTTCTGCTCGACCTTCGGTTCGAGCTATTACCTCCAGCGCATCCATGGCTGGGACCGCACCTCGGCCTTCCTCGCCGGCAGCCCAGGGGCCCTGTCGCAGATCACGATCCTGGCGGTCGAGCGCGGCGCCGACCTGCCTGGCATCGCCGTGGTGCAGACCCTGCGCGTGATCATCCTCACCGCGGCGCTGCCGATGGTACTCGCGTTCGCGGGCGTGGCGCCCTCCGTCGCGCCGTCGCTGACGACGACGATCGCCTCGCCGCTCGAGCTCGTCGAGCTGGTCGCGGCCTCGCTGGCCGCGGCGCTCCTGCTCCGGCTGATCAAGTTTCCGGCGAGCTGGATGTTCGGCGCGATGATCGCCTCCAGCGTGCTGCATGGCGCAGGCTGGGTCGAGGGCGGCCTGCCGAACTGGGTGCGCGGCGTGGCGCTGATCGGCATCGGCGCATTGATCGGCAGCCGTTTCGCGCGGATGCGGATCAAGACGCTGGCCGGCCACATCCATGCGGCGCTGGGCTCGTTTGCCGTGGCCATCGCCGTCTCCGCCATCTTCGTCGGCATCGTCGCGCTCACCACGCAGGTGAAATTATCGGATGTCGTCGTCGCCTTCGCGCCGGGCGCGATGGATGCGATGCTGGCGCTCGCGCTCACGCTGCACATCGACCCGATCTTCGTCGGCGCCCATCATTTGTCGCGCTTCGTGTTCGTGACGATCGCGACCCCGGGCATCGTGCACCTGTTCGGCCGCACGCAGGACGATGTGGATGATTAGCGAAGCGCCGCAGTCGTAGCGGAGCTCCGGTCTCGTAGGATGGGCAAAGGCGCGCTGGCGCCGTGCCCACCATGCTCTCCCGCAATATCGCTAAAAATGGTGGGCACGCTTCCGCCTTCGCTCTTCGAGCTACGGCGGACAAGTCGCTTTGCCCACCCTACGGCAGCTTGCCTAGCGCTTCGCCGTCCGCAAAAATCCCCACGCCGCGATCGCGGCCATCAACAGCGAGATCAGCACGTTGTAGCCGGCGAGCGAGAGGCCGAGGAAGCGCCACTGCACCTCGTCGCAGCGCACCACCTTGACGGTATCGAGCTTGGACAGCAGGTCGGCGGCATTGCCGAGATTGATGACGGGACCGGAGCAATCGGTCGGGCCCTTCCAGAAACCCCATTCGACGCCGGAGTGGTAGGTGCCGAGGCCGGCATTGGCGAGTGCCGCCAGCGCGAGGATCGCAAGGCCCGCGAGCAACAGCGGCCGCGGCGCCCCGCTCCGCGCCGCAAGCGCCGTGAGCACACCGACCGGGATCGCGAGATAATAGGCGTAGCGCTGCTCCAGGCACAGCGGACAGGGCAGGATCTCCAGCACGAGTTGGAAGAACCAGGCGCCGGCGATGGTCGCGGCGGCAATCAGCGTGACGAGCACCGAGGCGGTCAGCGCGGGACCGGTCCCAGCCCGTCTGAATGCAGGTATTGCGGCACTCTGGGTCGTCACGGCAGCCTCTTCCGGATGGGTCGCTTTCCTAAGGCTCTAACCCCGGCCCAGGCGGCTGTCGAGAACGGCCGGGATCACTTTGGCGCGGGTTGACCCTGCCCTGTCCATGGCTATAGTCCGCCCGCTTTGCGAGGCCCTCTTCCAGGGGCCGACCGGGAGCCCCTGTGGCGGAATTGGTAGACGCGCTCGACTCAAAATCGAGTTCCGCAAGGAGTGCTGGTTCGATTCCGGCCAGGGGCACCATTCCTGAACAGACTTACGAACCGCGGTCGTAGGTTGGCCATCTGGGCCAAGGGTGGCCCTGATATTATCGTTTGAGCCGATGATACGGATGGTGGTTTCGGAAACGACGATCGCATCGACAATAGCGCTGAGATAGGCCTTTCTGGCGGCGACATCCCCGCTCACGAGCTGTTCGCGCATCAACCGGGTAAAGCGTTCGACGGCGACTGGATCGATTTCGATGGGCAGCGCACTGGTCTTTTTGGCATACTCCAGAGCCTCAAGAGCCCGGTCTCGGTTAGCCCTGAGCGCCGACACCCGTTCCTTCAGGGTAGGATCGGTGCCATCGACTGTGCCAGCTTCGATCGCCGCATAAAGGCGGGACAACCGCTCCCCGGCGTCAGCGGCTTGGCGACCCAGATCAATGAGGCGGCGGTCAGCGGAGGCTTGGCGGTCATCACGGCGAGCCTTCAGGGCCGTGAGGATCGCCGTAACCCGCTCGGGCTGCAACAGCTGATCCAGCAAGGCCCCGACCACCAGCTTTTCAACGACGGGGCGGGAAATCTTTCGGTTGCTGCAAGCCCCACCATCGTCATGCTTATGCGGGCCCCGTTTGGTGGCCTGGATGCACTTGTAATAGCTGTAGACAGTCCCCGTTCTTGACGTGCCCGTCGCGGCGGTCAAGGCGCAGGATTTGGCGCAGTCGCAGCGGACCAGCCCGCCGAGCAGGGACGGCGCCGATGCAAGCCGCGGCCCTTTGGAGCGCGGTTGCCGGGAGACCAGTAGCGCTTGCACGGCATCGAACGTAGCGCGGTCGATGATCTCGGGCACGTCGTAATCGATGATCTCAGAAGCCTTCTTGCGTTCGCCGATCTTGCGGTCGTACTCGTTGAAGCGGCGCGAGCCGGTATAGGCCTCGCGCGTCAGCATTTCATGCACGGTGCCGGTCCCGAACAGCGCCCCCTTGCGGGTCCGGTAGCCATGCTCGTTGAGCCAGATCGCAATCTTCTTCGTGCCCAAGGGACCGCTGGTCCCGTCGCCATTCCGTGCGAGATTGAATGCCAGCCTGACGATTTCGGCCTCGACCGGCTCGATCGCCAGCTTCTTCTTTTGCTTGTTCCCGACGATGTCGGAATCGATCGATTTGAACCCGAGGGGAATGTTGCCGCCATTGGAGTAGCCCAGGCGCGCATTGGCCAGCATGGTCCTGGTTGTCGCGCGCGAGGTCTCCTTGGACTGCATTTCGTTGACGATACCGATGAACTTTCGGAACATGTCGCCCGTATCATCGTTGGCGAGCGGTTCAACATGCGAGATCAGCTCGACGCGATGTTTGCGCAGAGTCTGAACCGTCAGTTCCTGCTCGACTTGATTCCGAAAGGCCCGCGAAAAAGAATAGACGAGGATCGCGTCCACCGTACGCGTGCCGTCGGTCGCCCGCGTGATCATATCCTCGAAGGCGCTTCGCTTCATGTTGGTGCCGGTCTCGCCCTCGTCACGGAAGATGCCGATGACGTTGTCGCCGTCGCGCTTGCACCGCGCCACCAACTGCGCAATCTGGTCGTCCAAGCTCAACAGGTTTTGGGCTTGGGCCAGAGTCGAAACCCGTCCATAAATCAGGACGTTGCGCGGACGCGGTTCAACGGCGTCGTCAGACGCTGCGGCGACTTGAAGGTGCTTGCGGGCCACGGAAACTTCCTCACAAGATACGGTAAAAGAGTCTAACCACGCAGCGGAATCAGGGGAAGCGATACTTCGCCCAACGCCGCTGCACGGTTAAGATCAGGGGAACGGGACTTCGTCAACGACCACCTTCCAACGCTGCCGGAAGCCTTCCCATAAGATTTCTTTGTGTTTGGCCAACAGCAGCTCGAAGGGGCCCTGCGCGCCATTCAGAAGGTGGCGGAAGCCTTCCACGAACATGTCGTGACGCTGCTCTTCCGTGAGCTCTTCCAGCTGCCGGATCGCGGGCAGCCGGCCGAGCACCTGGAAGCACCTCGCCGGATCCGGATCGAAGTCGGTCTTGTTGGCGACCGCATCCATCGATTCCCGCACCAGCCAGAGCGCGGCCTCGACCGCGGATTCCGCAAAGGGTTCGATCGGCATCCGCAGGATGACGTTAGGGTGGAGATTGTCGTCAGGTATAGTCTTGTTCTTTCTCTTGGTTAGGGAGACGTCTTGCGGGATGCAAAGACGTCATCGAGCACCACCGAGAAGTAGCGCTCGATGGCGTCGAGCTCGGCGGGCGCGATTGGGGTGGGATCCGCGATCTCGTTGATCACGGTCCAAAACTCGGCGTCGGACGGCCGCAAGGGACCGATCTCTGCACGATTGCGCCTCGCTCCGTCCTTGGCCGGGGCAGACGCCGACGGCGTCGGCGACACAGCCACAGGGGCAGGCCGAGGTTGCAACCGCATCTTTGGGATGCCCGATTTAGCCACGGGCATACTCCGCTGACCGCTCTCGTTCGTGCTCGTGGGCACGTGCGGCACGGTCGAGTACGGGATCGAGCGTGCACGTCTTGACCTGAAGCCGCGACAGCCGCGCGGCCAGCCAGTCGAGCCGGCGCTCCGAATTGATCGTGACATTGAGCCGCTCTGAAAGCGGCAAATCGAGTCGGATATGCGCGTCGATCTCGCGCATATCGGCAAAAATTTCGAGCTGATCCCGCGCGCGAGAGAACGCGACATATGCGTCGTGTCGCGTCATCGCGGGGCTCGCCCAAACGAAGGCTCGATCCGTCGTCAGTCCTTGAGCCCCGTAGATCGTCGTGCTGTAACCGTGACCCAGCCGGGCGCGGCCATGTTCATCAGCCAGCTCCGACACGGAAAACTCGGCCTGACGTCCGCCGATATGGACGCGCAGTGTCGGGTCCAGCGTGTCGCGGCCGTCGATATGGGTAATGATAGCCGTGGTGCCGTTGATGACGGCGAGGCGATCATGTCGAACCAGGAAGCGGATATGGTCGCCGACCGCGAAGCCAAGCGTCTGGCCGTGGCCGGAGGGCGTCACGGCTGCGACCTCGATATCCTCGCCGATGATGCGTCCATCGCCCTTCAGACGGCTGCGAACCTCGTCGTTGAGGGCGCGGACCTGGGCATTCGTCTTGGCGATCAGAAGGACCGAGGACGGTGACACCGCGCCGTGGGCGCTTTCCCAGGCATCCACGACGCGCGTGACGGTCGACTTCTCACCTGTCTCAGAGCTGGCCCCGCAAATTCGGACAGTAGCTTGAGTGGATTTTCTGCCTGACAGCGGCGAGGATTCTTGCTGCGAATCAGGAGCGAAGATGACGAAGAAGAGCCGCCGGACGCATTCTCCGGCATTCAAGGCGAAGGTTGCTTTGGCTGCGGTCAAAGGCGACAAGACACTGGCGGAGCTGGCGCAACTGTTTGATGTTCATCCGAACCAGATCACGATCTGGAAAAACCAGCTCCTGGAAGGCGCCGCCGGCGTGTTTGGGCATGACAAGACATCGGCCGAGACGCCGGTCGATTTGAAGGCGTTACATGCCAAGATCGGCGAGCTGGCGTTGGAAAACGATTTTTTGTCCGGCGCGCTCACCAAGGCGGGCCTGCTGAGCGCAAAGCGATGATCGACCGCGATCATGATCTTTCTATCGTGCGCCAGGCGAAGGTCCTGAAGCTGGCTCGCAGCACGGTCTACTATGAACCTCGGCCAGTTTCGGCCGAGGACCTTGCCTTGATGCGTCGGCTCGATGAGCTGCATCTCGATTATCCCTTCGCGGGAGCGCGTATGCTGCGATCGTTGCTGCGGCGGGAGGGCGTATACGCCGGTCGCCGCCACATCGCGACGCTGATGAAGCGCATGGGGATCGAGGCGGTCTATCGTCGCCCGAACACGAGCAAGCCGGCTCCGGGTCACAAGATCTACCCGTACCTGTTGCGCGGATTGAAGATCGAGCGGCCCGACCATGCGTGGGCAATGGACATCACCTACATTCCGATGCGGCGTGGCTTCGTCTATCTCGCGGCGGTCGTCGATGTGTTCAGCCGACGGGTCCTGGCCCATCGCGTCTCGATCACAATGGAGGCGGCCTTCTGCGTCGAAGCGGTCCAGGAGGCGTTGGCGAAGCACGGCAGGCCCGAGATTTTCAACACGGATCAGGGCAGCCAGTTCACCAGCCTCGAGTTCACCGATGTGCTGCTGGACGCGAAGATCGCCATCAGCATGGACGGCAAGGGCGCCTGGCGCGACAACGTGTTTGTCGAGCGGCTCTGGCGCACGGTCAAATACGAAGAAGTTTATCTCCGCGCCTACGACAGCGTGTCCGAGGCGCGAGCGTCAATTGCCAAGTATCTGGCCTTCTACAATCAGGGACGCCCTCACTCGAGCCTTGACGGGCGCACGCCCGACGAGGCTTACTTCGGCACGCAAGCTATGGTGATGGCCGCATGACCGTCGCCGACGGTTTTGTCGTCGCTCTGGTCGGGCTACGCCCTCCCGACGCAACGACAAAACCGTAAAGCCCCGCGTTCAGCATAACCCGGCAGGAATCCACTTAAATCCAGCGGGGCGCTGTCCAAACAACCGGGGCCAGCTCTCCCCAACACCCCGTTCTATACGCGCCACCCCTTCCGTCTCGGAAAGACCACTTACAACGACGCCCGCTTCGAAAACTTGATCGTCAAGGTGCCGCCGGTTGCGCGCATCTAAATGACTGATCGGCGATACTCCGATAGACCCGCGTCGGGCGTGGTGGTGTTTCATCGACACGTCGCGAGCTCGGCGACGGCGACTCCGGTAGGTGGTGATCGGTGACCGGCCGCGGACGAGCGCAAGGCGAGGGACGGTAGGTCCGCTCCACCACAACTCCGCCGGCAGCCGTTGACCAAGCGACTTTTGCCGAATGCGGGACGCCTTGGGCTGCCGCCGCTAACTCGGGACAGCCGGTCCTTACGATATCGATAGTTGTGGGATCTAGCCGCCGCGGCGTCGGGGGCGGCGATACGGGCGACACCAGTGCAAACCGCCGAGCGTCGGGAGGCCGGCTACCGCGCGGGGCATGTCATGAATGACGGGCGACGCCGAACGCCGGCAGGCTCGAGCGACGGCGGCTTCCAGAATGGTGCTGATCGATGAAGGATTTCACTGTCGATCTGTCGGTTTGACGCTCACAGGCGAGTCTGCGTTCGGAGCTGCCGGTCTTTCCAGGAGGTACCGGTTGCGGGCCGTGAGCAACTCGTGGGCCACGCTGGGTAGGGCCTAACCGGCCGGCTGCTGCGCCGGATTTTTGGTCGACTTGGACGCATCTGCCGGCCCCGCGGTGAACTGCACCAGCGCATGGCGAAGAGTGGCGACCTCGCCGTCCTTGCGTGCGGCCTCCAGCTCCCAGTCGCGGATGCGCTCTGCGCACTGGTTGATCTGCTGGTCGCGCTCGGCGACCGTCTCTTCTAACACGGAGATGCGCTGCTGGGCCGCCGTGAGATCGGCGACGAGGCGATCGGCATGCTCGCCAGCACGCGCTGCGGCTGTCCGGGCTTCGGCCGCATCCGTAACCGCCCGCTCGATCTCCGCCGTCGCCTGCTTCTGGGCGGCGTCCAGCGCGATGTGCCAGAGGTCGGCGGTCAGGCTGTCAACGGTAGCCGTCAGTCCCGCCGGGACGGGCGGCAGTTCCAGACGCTGGTCCCGCGGCGTCCACGAGCCGAGATGCGTTTCGATCGTGCTGTAGCTGCCGTGCTTCGTGATCTCGCGGACGGCCTTCGCCGAGGGCTTGCGGCCCTCGGCGTCGACCTGATCGGCGGCACTGTGGACCTCCGCGCGGGTGATGTATGCTGTCATCGGATTACTCCTGAAAGGTGTAACCTGTAACGACCCCTTGCCGTTACACCGTTACACCCCTTCGCCTCCCCGCCGCCTATGCTGCTATGGCCCGTTGAATCCTGCCGCAGGAGGGAAGCGACAGGCTGAACCCGTCAGCCCTCGAAGGGCTGAACGATCGACGCCGGCAACTCGAACTCCTGGTAACCGATCGTCGGCATCCAGATACGGATCACGGCGCGATCGTCGTGGGAGCGGATGAGCCACCACAGCTTGCCCGGGTTCATCACTCCATCGATCAATCTCCCGTCCGGATATCGGAGAGTGATCTGGACCGGCTGCGTGACCATGATGCCATGCGGCGTGCGAAACCAGACGACCGAGCCATAGAAGGCGGCCATCGCAACGATCGCGACACCGGCCGGCGAGCTCAGCGATCTCAGGCCCCGGCGACGAGGCGGTCGGATCGTCTTCGGTGAGATGCGCTTGCGCGGTTTCGGCTGAGTCTCGGCGCGCACCGAGCGCGTCAAGGCGAGGGCGTCCGCCGACGTGAGAGACCGATCGGTCAGGTGGTCGAACCGCTCTTGCGGCGGCAAGGCCAGCAATGCCGACAACCGCTTCCTGCTGGCGGTCTCGAACGCCCTGACCGAGGCGGCGAACGCCGCCTCGGCCTTGGCATAGCTCTGCTTCACGCTTTCCATTGAGGTCGTCATGGTGGCCTATCCCACCAGCCACTCGGCCGCCGGGCGCACAGCGCGCATGGCTTCCAGGCGGAACTTTGCGAGGTCACGCTGGATCCGGATGGCGGGACCGATCCCGTGCACCTCACGCAGCTTCTTCGGGTTGAGCCGGTCGACGATCGCCAGACCGCCGGACTGGAGATAGTCTTCCGCGCCGTCCTCAAGGACCTGGGCATCGAGCGAGGTCAGCGTCGCACCGTTCACGTTCGCATGGAGCCAGAACGGATCGATCGGACCATGCAACCGGTTCTCGATCACGAAGCGCGCCGACGTCCACGACTTCGAAAGCGCCAGCAGCTTCGGCGTCTCGACCATGGCGCCCGGCTCGTTGGTCACGACCACGCAGACCGCGAATTCCGCGGCGAGCTCGGGCGCAACATCGGCCAGCATCGTGAACAGCGACACCGACGTGTTGGCACCGACGTCGACGATCGTGGGCAGCGTCGCCGACGACAATTCGTCCAGAACGGCATCGAACTCCGCACGGGCGGCCCGGCCGCCGGTACGCTCGATGGCCTCGCGGTCGGCCCGCATCTGGAAAAAGCTAACCCGGTTCTCGAGTTCGAGAAGCCGGTGGCTGGCGTCGATCTCGATGATCGGCGCGCCCTCCACCGCTTCTGCGAGTGCGCGGACGAGCGTGGTCTTGCCGACCCCGCCCTTTTCCTGGCAGCTGAAGAGAATACGCGACATCGTACTAGTCTTTCTCTGTCATCCGTTCAACGCGTTCAAAAGCCAGACGACGGATATCGTCTTCGCTCTCGGACGGCCGATCTTCGACCGCTTGCGTTTCTGCCTTAAGTTCGGATGACAGAGATAGACGCTGATTTTGCATTGCAAATTTTTGCGCCTTCGGACTCACTCCTTTCCTTGCCGCCTGCGCGGCACGCTTCTCATTCTGCAGTTCGATTTGCCGAACAAGCGCCGTCAGGCGATTGGTGGTCAGGGCGACACGATCTTTTCCTTGAACGACGCCCTGAGCGGCCAGGGCCGCCGCAATCGCGGACCACTGCACCTTGTCCTCGCGCAGCTTGTAGATTTCTGGAAGGGCCGCTCGGATCGCCCTCGTCGTTCCCGTCGTTTCACGACTGGATCGCGACTTCGATCGCTCGTTCTGCAGTCTTGAAGCATCAGCGCGGAGGCGCTTGATATCTAAGGTCATGCGTCATGACCTAGGCTTTCAGGGCCTAACTAGCGAGAACTAGAGCTGCTAGTGTTTACCAGTTCGTTTACCATTAAAAAACTAGTAAAAATTTCGGCACACCTGTGCATCTGGGATGCGGATATCAGATTACCGGTTATAGACGCTACTCGCGATCGTCGCGCCGCCGACTTCGCTGCTGACTGCATTTCGGGTCGTCCAGGCGAAGGTCGTGTTGAGCGCCCTGCATAAGCGTGGCGAGACTCACGCAGGCGATGACAAGAGATGGCCTACGCCGGACGGCCGTCAAGTGAACGGAACCACCGAAACCAGCCGCCGCTCAGCTCCCAAAGAGCAGCGGCGCTCATGCGAATTGCATGGGAACCCACATCAAGCTGCGCTTGGAACGTTAAGCTCGATCGCATGTTCTCTTCAGACGAAGGACCGTTGTGGTCGCCAATCGTCCCGGAGTGTCAGATGAGCAAACGTAAACTGGCAACGGCGTCAAAGCACGCCCGCAGCCCGAAGATGGCCGCGCGGGCCCAACGGACCACGCGGGCTATTGTAAGGAGCCCGAAAGACAATCCTCTCCGCCCTGTCGCGGCAGGCTCAACTGAGCCGCCTCCTGAGCTTCACAACGACTCAACACAGGAAGCTATCCTTGTTGAGAATCCGGCGACTGCCTTACAAGATGACTTCACACAGATGATGAGGGATGACGATTCTAAGAAAGGATTCGAGTCCTCTTCAGCCACGGCGAACGTGCAGGCTTATCAAGCAAAGATTCTGGAAATGGCTCAAGCCAACATGCAATTTGCTTCTGAATTCGCCCAGAGGCTTCTGGCGATCAGATCGCCCTTTGAATTTTTCAGCGTCATTTCAGAATTCACGAGCAAGCGGATCGCCATGTTCGGCAAGTATTCGAGAGAAATGTCTGAAGTAATTACTAGGCGATGAAAGCCTAAGGCCTGGTGTGTTTTGGCCTCACGATGCAGGTCGAGCGCACGCTACAATGAGATAAGCGACATCCTGGTTGATTTGGCTTAATCCCAGAAGCCCTCTAAAGCGATAGACGCACTTCTCCGCCGCGGACGCCAGGATCACTTTGGCAGTCCCATCGCTCTCTTGCAGGCGCAGATGGCAAAGCGCGCGAGATGCCATGATCGCTCCTCAACCTCTGCTCCCCGGTTTGCATCCTGCGTTTGACAATCACAGCTGGGCTCTTGGAACCATTCTGTCGCGAGCCGATTGGCTCACTGACACAATCACTTTTGGAGAAATGTTATGAAGGCTCTCGCAATCACTATGGCCGCCGCGGCAAGTACGCTTCTTGTGACCGCCGCTTCAGCTGCCCCGCTTTCCGCCAATGCATCAGTCGCACCGGAGAGCAACATTCAGAACGTTCGTATGGTCTGCAATGAAGACGGTCGCTGCTGGCGCGAACGTGGTGAACGCCGTGTTATCATCCGCGACGGGCGCGATGCTTACGGATATGCTCCTCGCGAGCGTTACATCGAGCGCCGCGGCTATGAAGACCGTGGCGGCATCGGCTTCAGTGCTCCCGGCGTGAGCGTTGGAATCGGGACCGACCGCTACTGAGAGACGACGAGATACCTTGTGAAAATGGCCGCGGTGTAGTCCGCGGCTTTTTCATTGGGACTCATCCTCAAATGGCATAGATCGAATGCTTCGATCGGCGTCTGGTGTGATCTACCCCGACTTTCCCAGGCGAGGAGCGTTCGTCCCTCGCAACCGTTCCGCAAACCAAAACGCCCCGATCGCGGCAAACGCGAGAAGGAAAATTCCTCCACACGACAGGAATGTAACTGCAAAACTTGTGTCCATGACATTCTCCCAAGAGAGATGATTGGGTGCAGTCTCGATTCGACTCCGCCGCTATCCTGGTGTGCCGCGATTTTTCAGGTGGCCAGATCGAAGGGCCGACGTTTCGCCGTTCGTCGAGCAGTTTCGCTGATCAGGCCGAGCTTGCGGAAGCAGGATCGGTGCAAAAATTTGCGGCGACCAGATCGTAAGAGCCCCTGCTGCCGCGGACGTACATCTTAGCAGCGGCGGCGCATATCAAGTCACGATTGAAATCGAACGCGTGCAGAAAACCCGACTCATCGTAACCGGTATCTGGTTGAATTCGCTTCAGCGCATCTTCGTTTATGAAAAACGATGCCTCAATAGCGCTGTCGTGTCCCCAAAATCGTACGGCACGCCGCGTGCGGTCATATGAACGGCTATGGTTGGGAAACTCGATCATGTTGTCGGGGCCGATCAGTTGTCGGAGCACGAGACCTCCGTGCCGGCTGCACGCGATTTGCGTCGCGGCATATTCGATGGCGTCCGATCCTATCTCCGGCGCACTCGCCTGCAACCGGTCGATACGCTGACAAGGTATCCGGTAGTCAAAGCTTGGCGCGAAGCGCGAAGGGAGGGACGTTGGAGCGATCCGGTTGCGCCAACCTCTAACTGGGTATGCTGGAAGCGGATCACAACCCCGCTCGATCCCGCCACAGCAAATAGTCGCGCCTGGCCTCGTTATTCTGCGGATCGGCACTATATCTTGGATATCACCGCGCGCCCCTCGGCTGTTATCGGTGACTGAGAGCAGTGTGCTCCCGCCGCGACCTAGAGGCGGTTACTATGTCAGATATCTCCAAATTCAGCGTTCGCGAGTGGTTAGTGCCTCCGGTACTGCTGCCGATCTTCTTTGTGCTGCTGATCGCTGCTGCGATGCTTATTCAGTGGTAGTTCCCCTCGTTGGGCCCGCGCCGTCTGCTGAAGCCAACCGCTCATTCCGGCCAGTCAAGCGAGTCCAATCGTCGTTAGCTTGCAAGCTGAACATCCGGGCGGCAGACGCCCTGGATGGAGCCCGCAAGATGCCGCCGGGAGACGAGCGCGCGGATGCGATGAAAATGGCTACGATCCTGGAGAACGCCGCTGAAATGCTCGAGCATTTCAGCGGCAGGGTCGGCGTGCCAGCAAAATGACGGTTGAGAGCTATCTTCTTCCCGCGCTCCACCGTTCAGGCCCAAACTCGGATATTTAGGAAAACAGCACCTGGGCATGGATCGTAGGGGCACCGAGATGCTTGTCTCAGATCAATCGCTTGTTTCAGTCACACCCGTTTTCCCGTGGATGCCCATCCGATGGTGCCCGATCTTTCACGCAGTCCGGCCGTCGTTCTCGTCGTAGAGGACGAGATGATGCTCCGCATGCGCGCGGTCGACATGGTGGAAGACGCCGGTTACACGCCGCTTGAAGCTCTGGATACCGACGAAGCCGTCGCAATCCTGGAATCCAGGTCCGACATCGCGCTCATGTGCACCGACATTCAGTTGCCCGGCAGCATGGACGGCCTGGGTCTTGCGCATACCGTGCATAAGCGTTGGCCGGCGATCAAGATCATCCTGGTGTCGGGACAATTGAACCCATCGAGCATCGATCTTCCCCCCTGCAGCAGATTTTTCGGCAAACCACTCCAAGCCTGGCAAGTCATAGCCCAGATGCGCAGCATGATAGGCCACGCCTGAATCTCGTGGTTCTTGGCGCCGGATGCCGCCAGACCTTTCAATGCCAACGCCCGGCCGAAATCAAGTGCGGTACCCCGCCCAAGGTGATACAGTTGCAAATGCTTGAAGTCGATCTCCGCACAGACAGGCGTCCGGGCGGCGCAGAATTCCACCAGGACTTTCTGGCGGCAGAGAATGTCAGCCTGCGGCTACTCCTGGCGCAGGCTGAGATCAATACGAGGAGCCTGCTTGCCAAGGCCGGTATCGATGCCAAAGAGCGCGAGGCATCCGACAAGCTGCAGAAGCTGATCCTCGAAGAACTGCACCACCGCATCAAGAACACGCTCGCGACCGTCGCCGCAATCGTCTCCCAGAGCCTGCGCAACCTGCAGGGGGGCGAGCACGCGCAACACGCCATCGAGGGCCGGCTTTTGGCACTCGGCCGGGCCCACGATCTCCTTCTGCAGGCAAAATGGTCCAGCGCCGATCTTGGCACGGTCGTCCGCAGCGCCATCGAAGCCTTCGACAATCCCGCCGAGTCGAAATTCTCGATCACGGGACCCGATATCCGGATGACGTCGGCTGCCGTCATCGCCGTCGCGATGACGCTCAATGAGCTCTGCACGAACACCACGAAGTTTGGCGCCCTGTCGGTCCCGGAGGGGCGCGTCGACCTCGTCTGGACGGTAGACCAACCGACACAGCGCTTGCACCTCACCTGGACCGAAAAGAACGGTCCGGTTGTCCAGCCGCCCGCCAAGCGCAGCTTCGGAACACGGCTGATCGAGACGCTTGGCAAGCAGCTCCAGGGCAATGTGCAATTAGCCTATGCGTCGACGGGTTTCTCGTACACGTTCGACGTACCGATAGCTTCTTTGAGCTCCCCGCCGGCATAGCCAGCGCGCATGTGGTCACGTGAGTGGATCAGTATTTACGTGAGTGGATCAGTATTTCTCTCCGTCCCTTTTTGTTGGGCGCCTTCGAGGCGTGGAGCTCGCAACGACCAAAGCAAAGCCGTCGTTGAAGGGGTCTCCCATTCGCGGGACCCACGCGGGATCCTGGGAGCCGGCGCATTGCCGATTATGCAGCGTGCTGCATCACTCAGAGCGGATCCACAGTCGCGGGGCCGGTAGCAAGTCACAGCGGGCGGTCGCGAGTCACTCTGCGGGAATGCGTTACCATCGCCGACCCCAATTGCCGCCCCACCTGCCTCCCCATCCGCTGCCACCTCGAAGCAGCCGCACGATGAGCAGCAGCAATATCGCTCCGATGGTGGCGTTGACGATCGCGCTGATCATCCCGCTACCGAGATGTATGCCTAGCTGAGGTAACAACCAGCTTCCGATAAAGGCGCCCAAAATCCCGACAATGAGGTCACCGATAATTCCAAAACCGGTCCCCTGGACGATTTGACCAGCCAACCAGCCCGCAACGAGACCGACAAACAGTATGACCAGCAGGCCTTCGCTCGACATATTCATTGTGACACCTCGGCATTCTGGTTTGGACGCAGTATTGCAAGCTGATCCGCCTGGTGTCTGTGCAAATTTGATCAGCTTGTTGGAATATTGGCTTTGGCGCCAGGTATGGCCTCACGCCATCGGCCTCGTCGCAATTGGTTGAGCTCGCCTGTCAGGGTAACAGGCAGTCCACCACTCCTTTGGTCGCAGGTAGAGGCACGCGCGGTCGATTTGAAGTCTCATTTCGAACCGTTTTCTGACTCGCGAGCTGCACTGACAAGGCGCGCCTCGAGTTTCGCGCCATTCGCGTGCAGGCACGAGCCGCTGAAGTGAGGCCAAGTCTGCTTTGCACAGCCCGTGTCGACAACATGAATATCGCGCCGGTTGCTCTTCTGGAGGGCGGCCGACTGCCCAGGTTCGACCTCTGGGGCATATACAGACAGTACGAACAAGGCGGCGGCAATGAAGGCGGAAATTGCGACGGCCGAGAGCGTTTTGATCATTGGTTGCGGTCGTGTCATTCGCTGCTTTGGCTCGTGAACTTAATGATGATTCGCGCTTTGGTTCGTTGAAGAATCTAGCTTGAGCCGTATATTCAAACGCTTTGTGCTTCTGATCGCCGCCATCTACTTCCTGGTGGACGCCGTCTTTTTCACTCTCTTCAAACCTGTCCTTCGCCGGATGGCGGATTGCTGGGTATTCGAAAGCTTGCGAGCGTGGATTGTGTCGCTTCGCCCATATCCTACTCTGGCGCTGTTCATCGTGCCGGTCATTTTGCTCGAACCTGTTAAGCCTGTTGCGGCTTACCTGACGGCGACAGGCCACGTCGTTGACGGGCTTATGGTCCTCATCGTTGGCGAGCTTCTCAAGCTCCTGCTTATTGAGCGTCTCTTCAGCGTTAGCCGCGATAAGCTTATGTCAATTCCTGTTTTCGCCTGGTGCTACGACAGGTTTTGTCAAGGCCAGGACTGGGTCGCATCCCTGCAGGCATGGCAACTCATGCGTCGTTGGAGCTCCAATGCCAAGCACGCTGTTCAAAGATATGTCCTTGAATTTAAGGCTGAACGTCGGCGCACGGCTGAGCAAATAGCGCCGCCAGATGTTTGTTGAAAACTATTCTCTTCTGACAGGTTGTGTCGTCGCCCAGATCCCCATCTAGGGACCGTGTTGGGATCTAAACCGGAGCCCGCAGCCCGGAAGAAATCCACTTCATCGAATGGGTTTCGCTGACGACTTTATCGACGTGATGGCAATTGACGCCCTGAAACGTACGAATCTCGAATCCGATCCGAGAGGGCTTAATGTGCGTCAGGGTCATTGGACCCAAGCATTGGGGGCAGGTATGGGGCTGAACTGCTATGCGGCTTGGGTCGAACAAGACTGCTAAGGATGACATGATGCTCACCTAAACTCAAGCGGGAGCGTTACAGAACTCTCAGTCACCGATAGATGCCGTGATGGGGGCGGTGATGGAGGCACCATGGAATCATCGCTATCCCGGCGCCGTTCTATTTTGCTCACTTTCGAAAAGTTAACGAATTAGGACCCGGGAAAGCACAACGCCACCAAGCCCAATAATGCTTGGTGGCGTTGGATTAGGTCCGGACAGCGCAATCCCCCGGTGACCACCAAAACAGCAGATATGCACTGCGATCGTCTGTTCAAAATTGCTCACTTTCAAATTAGATCATTGCCATTTTTAAGACTAGGCCACTGTCGTCTGAAACAGGCCAGTACCTACCGTCCCGAGCCGTCCTGATCAGGACACTCGCAATTTGAAATTTTGACAGTGAGCAAAAGTGAGCAAGCGCCGCTGCGGCTGCAAACGGAAACCGCAGCCATTCTGTGAGTTCTCTCAAGATCCAGACGGCGCTGGGCCGTGCGGGGATCGACAGCCCATGCATCGCAACAGTTTTCTGATACTCGATCGCCTCGTCGGCGAGCAGCAAGTGTGGAATGGTGAGAGCTTAGATCAGACCACATTTGCAAGCCGGTCTTCTGTGCGCGCAGGAACGTAGCCTGATCTTGTCAGTTAGCGCTCCGAGACTTCATCTTAGGGAGTGTTCGCTATGGAGAACGATCGAATTGCCGGCTCGGCGAAGGACTTCGCCGGTAGGGTCGAGGGCACCGTCGGCGATATCGCCGGCGACGCAAAGACCCAGGCAGCAGGCCGCATCCGCGAGGCGACAGGCACCGCGCAGAACCTGTATGGCCAGGCCAAGGATGCAGCGCGGGAAGCTACGGATGCCGCCGTCAACTACGCCAAGGACGCTTATGAGAACAGCGGTGATACTTTCCGTGACGGCTCGCAAGCGATCGCGAAGAAGGTGCAGGACAATCCCCTCGGTTCGATGTTGATCGCGGGCGGGATCGGCTTTGCGTTGGGGCTATTGCTGACGCGCCCGCCGCACCATCCGCCGCAGCGCGGGCGACAACGGCTATGACGGCCATATCGGAGCTATTCACGCTTCTTGATTGATTGGCTGTTTGTTGACTTGGAGAGATCGTGAGTGATGACATCCCGCTGGCCCCTTTCGCCCATGAAAGCTTGGATTCCGTTCCAGAACCGAAATCCACCATCGCGGAAGTCTCCGAAGCTGTGAAGGGGGCAGTCCATCGAGTTAGCGGCGCGATAGAAGCGGGTCGAAAGCCAGGGATGCCGTTGAGCATCTTGAGCAATATCGCGCGCGAAGCGCCACTTGGTTCGCTGTTAGTCGCGTTCCTGTTGGGCGTTGCCGTCGCACGCCGGCGATGATGGTTTTGGGGGCGCGCTAACCGTCCCAGGCTATACAGATCTGAGGACTCCTCGGTAGCTGCTTAGAGCAGGTGCCCGATACCCGCCCGCAATGGCCGAGAAGGGTCCTGTGCCATGGTCACCTCCTTGGTGAGGGCGGTAGGCTAAGTGCGTTAGAGCACGCCGCCGGTCAAAATTGACCACACTGTCCGGCTTTAAATTTCAGACCCCCTGGATTTAAACTGGGGGCGCGGGGGGCACAGCATCCGCACCCGATAATCATCTTCGAAAGAAGCTGGCACTCTTCCTGATTGCCGGTCGTGTTCGATAACATCAGAATTGGGTCCAATTTAATGCAGATCAATCTGCGCGACCTTGTATCGCGCGGTAGGGCAGGAACTTTTGCTGGCTGACCCTATTTGTCCCGATGTCGGACGCACAACGATTGGTGAATATCAACGCGCCGCGAGGCAAAACCCCCGCACAATGCCACCGCCAGTTTGTTTGCGCTGCGATCAGTATAGTCGTAGCGGAGAATTCTTTCATGAAAAGCGTTTTGAAGCTGACTGCAATGCTGGGGCTCGCAGTGTTGATGATCCCGTTGAGCGCAAATGCTCAGGAACAGAAGCACGAAAACAACAAAGGAGCGCCGGCGGCGCGTTCAGCCCCAGCTGTCGCGCCGCCGCCACAGCGGCAGGCCGCGCCGCAAAGTCAGGCCGCTCCGCAACGCGAGGCCGTGCCGCAACGCCAGACCGCACCGCAACGTGAAGTCGCACCGCAACGGCAGGCCGCGCCGCAACGGCAGGCCGTACCGCAACGTGAAGCCGCGCCGCAACGCCAGGCCGCACCGCAACGCGAGGCCGCTCCACAAGGCCATGCGCCGCAAAGGACCGCAGCTCCAACGCGTCAAGCAACGCCACGCATCATCAACAGTCCGCGGGACAATGCACCCGCCCGAACAGCAACTCCGCCGACCACCCACAACGCCGCGCCCAAGGCCGCCGTATCCGCTGCGCCAACGCGCGAGCAGCTGCGCCGCCAGCAACGCGAGGAGCTCACGCTGCGCCAACAGGAAACCCGTGAACTGCGAAAGCTCCCGACTGCGCAACGCGCGCAGAAGCAGCAGGAAATCAATCAGCAGCGTGAGCAGCGCGTGCAGCAGCGGCTGCAACCTAACGGCCATGCTCAGCCGAGTGCATTGGTTCAACCCAATGAGCAAGCGCAGCGCGGCGAGCGTCGTAACGGTGTCGCGCGTGTTACACCGCAGGCAGCCCAGCAAGGCCGCTTCGCTGCGCGTTTCGCGGCACGGGCGCAAGGTGCCAATTTCCGTGCGGACACGGCTGCGCTCGCCACACGCCGGGCCTGGAGCCTCGGCCTGCGCGCGGCCTTCGTGCCGTGGCACGGGCCCGTGTTCTGGCCCTATGCCTATTCGGACGTATTCGATTACGCATTCTGGCCCTCTGGCTATGATGACGGTTACTTTGCCTATGCCTATGATGATTTCTTCGACGGCGTGTTCTGGGGCCAAGCCGGTCTGCCGCCTGAGTACAGCTATGCCTATGCGCCGCCAAACGGACGCCAAGCCCGATCGACTTCTTCCACCGTGGAAGAACCGTGCACGCAGCCTGGCACGGGCATCACTGCTTGGCCGCTCGCAGAAATCAATAGCAAGGTCGGCTTGAATACCGAGCAGAAGCAGCTTCTCGACCAGGTGCGAAGCTCGGGCCAGAGAGCCGCCAGCGTGTTCAAAGCCTCATGCCCCGCGAAAAACGCCTTCGCGATGACGCCACCCAGTCGCCTACAGGCGATGACGTTGCGGCTGACAGCCACGCTCGAAGCAGTGCAGACGGTCCGCCCGGCGATGGAGAAGTTCTATAGCTCGTTGAACGATGAGCAGAAGGAGCGCCTAAACGAAATTGGGCCGAAGCAGAAGAGCAACGCCGAGGCCAACCAGACATCGGCGCGGGATGGCAAGAGCTGCAGCGAACCGAAAGCCGGGCTTGCTAATCTGCCGATCGAGCGGATCGAGGACGCGATCAAGCCGACCAATGCGCAGGAAGGTGGTTTGAAGCTCCTTGATAGGGCCACCGCAAAGGCTGTCTCGATCATGCAAGCCGCCTGCCCCGAGGACACGCCAATCACTCCGCCCGGCCGGTTGGAGGCTATGGAGAAGCGCCTGCAGGCCATGATCGATGCAGCTAATACGGTGAAGCCTGCGCTCAACGACTTTTATGGGTCACTGAGCAGTGAGCAAAAGGCGCGCTTCAACCGCATTGGCGGCGAACTCGCGCAATCCGGCAACTAGTTGGGCTCCACGTTGAGTTGAAAATAGATAGGCGGCCCGTGTGGCTGCCTCTTTGTTTGCCGGTGGTGCCGAGCGGATTTAGAAGCTATCACTCCGGACATTGGTTCCAAAAAGGCGCATATCCGAGATGGCCATGACTGACCTGACACAACCTTCGTCCAGAGTCCGTTTAGCCTTCGACACCGTTGCAAAACTCGAAAATCGAATGCGCTTCGAGCCGTTTTCACCTTTGCAGCGGCGGCTTGCGATGACCGAGGAAGCGACCGAGCAGCCGGCGCCTGCCCTTGCGTGGGACGAGATCGACGTCGCTGACGAGTTTCGCGCCACCCTTGCGCCGTTCCAGCACTATCTTGCGGCTGTGGAAGGCTTCAAGCTCGGTGCGATGGGCGACGCTGACCACGGTGGCCATGGGCAGCTCCCTGGTCATCAGCTCCATCATCTTGTCCTGGCTCTTTTCATCGAGTGCAGAGGTCGCTTCGTCCAGCACGATGATATCTGGCTTGTGCAGAAACAGCCGCGCGAAGGCAAGCCGCTGCTTTTCACCTCCTGATAGCGTCTGGTCCCACGGCGCCTCTTCCTCGATCTTGTCCTTGAGATGACTGAGGCCAACCTTGTCGAGCGCTTCGCCGATCTGTTCCACCGTCCAGTCCTCGGCGGCGGCTGGGTAGGCAGCGGCTCGCCGCAGCGTGCCCAACGGCACATAGGGTTTTTGCGGCAGCATGAACAGGCGGCGATCTGGATGGAAATTGACGCTGCCGCCGCCCCACGGCCACAGCCCCGCGATCGCGCGCACCAATGTGCTTTTGCCGGTGCCGGTCTCACCGGCCACCAGCAGGCGTTCGCCGGCTTCGATCACGACTTCCGCCTCGCCGACCACGGCGGTGCCGTCGTCGAGGGTCACCGAAAGATCGTTGAGACTGAGAATAGCGTCGCCTTCGGTCTCGCCGCGCTTGATGCGGCCGATGCCGTCGCCACGTTCGGCGCGCTCAAGGCCGTCCAGGGACATCATCAGCGAGGCGATGCGCCGCGCACAGGCGTTCCAGTCCGAAAGCCGCGGATAATTGTCGACCAGCCAACCAAACGCGCTCTGCACGATGGTGAAGGCGGAGGCCGCCTGCATCACCTGTCCCAGCGTCATGCTGCCGTCGAGAAATTTCGGCGCGCACAGTAGCAGCGGCACCACCGGTGCGATCAGGCTCGATCCCTGCGACACCAGCGTGGTGCGCATGTGCTGGCCGGCGAGCCGCGCCCATTGCCTCAGCACCTTGGTAAAGGTCTTGTCAATGCCGTCGCGCTCTTCCTCCTCACCGCCGAGCAGCGCTATGCTCTCGCCGTTCTCGCGCACGCGGGTCAGCGTGTAGCGATACTCGGCCTCGGCCTGATTCTTGTCTTCGGAGACTTGCACGAAGCCGCGCCCGATCGTCATGATCGAACCTGAGGCAATCGCCGCGTACAACACCGCCGCAATCACGAGGAAGCCAGGAATGGTGATGGTCGATCCCGCGATCGTGACCGTCAGCGCGCCGCCGATGGTCCAGAGCACCACGATGAAGGTGGTCGCCGACAGGAATGCCGAGGTGACGCCGGCGGCGAAATCCACCGGCGCATCAGTGGCGACGCGCAGATCCTCGCCGATGCGGTATTCTGGATTCTGATGGTCGCCGCTGACGAGATTGAGCTGATAATAGCGGCCATTGGTCAGCCAGCGCGACACCACGGAATTGGCTAACCACGCCCGCCAGCGGCGCTGGATGCCCATACGCGTGAATACCTGCGCAACGCCGAGCAGGACGCTGCCGATCGCGAGCGGAAAGAACACCGCGGTCAAATAAAACACAGTGGTGGAATCGCGCTTCTCGATCGCGTCGAAGATCGCGCGATTCCAGACATTGATGCCGTATTGGAAGCCGACATTGGTGACAATCAGGATCACCAGGACGATGGAAAATATCCACGCCACCCGGTCACCGTTTTTCCCCCAAAATCCCTTAGCGCTGATCCAGAAGCGCGTGAGCAGATAATCCCGGCGGATTTGCTCCGCATCTTCGGCAGACAGATCCGGATCGGTTTCAACGACTTCGGGCGGGGGTGGCTCGAGGTAGGCACCGGTTTCAGCAACAACCTTGACGATGGGTGAATCACTGATGGCGGGCCTGCGCATATCCCAATAACGCAAGGAAAAACAGATGGTTCCGCTAGGCTTTGGAAGACCTAGCGCTTGGCTGGAAAGTGCGATTGCGGGTCTAGCCGTCCGGCGCTTCGCCTTCCTCCATCTAAGGACTTGTAGACTGGGACTGACCTCAGACGCACCGGCTCACGAGAGAGGCGAGTTCGGTTGGGGCATTCGCGTCGTTCTGACCTGGACCGCAGATTTCCGGTCTACCCCGGTGACGGGGATCTTCAGAGCGAGACGGCACGTAGAACAAATCGGTTTAGACTTTAGCTTATTGAATCATCCCGCTCTATTTCGGGCTTTTCACGCAAAACGGCGTTCAACAGCGAATTATGAACCTCAATCTTTCCATTGTAGCTGATGAGTCCGAGTTTGCGGAATTTGTTCATGAAGTAGCTCACGCGGGATCGGGTCGTTCCAATCATCTCAGCCAATGTTTCCTGGCTGATATCCAATAGAATAGGCTGAAGTACTCCTTCCTTTCCGAAATGCGCGAGCAGAAGAAGAAGGCGCGCGAGCCGCTTCTCGCTTGAATTAAAGAGCTGGTCGATCAAGTCCTCATCAACTCGGCTGTTCCGTGTCAAGAGATACGCCATGAACAGCTCGGAAAAGTTCGGCTCGGAACGAAGGGTGGCGATCATCGCTTCTTTGGTTATTGAGGTGATCACACATTCTTCCATCGCCGTCGTCGTCGCGATCCGCAATGGTTGGCCATTGAGGCACCCCTCGCCGAAGAACTGGCCCGGTTCTAGAATCCCGACCACCGCTTCCTTGCCTTGCTCCGATAGGACAGTAAGCTTGACCCGTCCCTTTTGAATATAGAAGACCCTATCCGCCACGTCTCCTTGCTCGAAGACGTGCTGGTTTCTCTCCAATTTCAAGATCGTTTTGCCAGCTCCTACCTTGGCGAGAAAGGCTTTGGGGGCGAATCCTTCGTCGGCAAGCTTGCCCACAGGAGCCTCCTTTGCTCCGGACATGCGCGCCAGCATTATAGCGGTTCCAACACCAAAATGAAGCGGCTGCTTACGCAGTCACCACTGTCGTTGGCCAGCCGTCCTTGATCTCTGCTTTGGGCGGTAGCGGATCTTCGAAATTTTCCCGTGGCCAGAAACTCCGGCGCAGTGCAACACTATATGTTACGCCCTCTTGCGAAGTCTCGACACTAGGCGAAACCGGCGACGACCCGTATGGCTCAGTCTTACCATTGACCGCTGTTGCGCTACCGAACGACATTACTGATCTCTCCAAGCTGCCCGATCGCGCGTAGCTCGTCCTTCGTTTACAAGAGAGCAGCGATCTCGGTGTCTGACGTGGCCAAGGCGCTGGGCGTCCGCCACGTGCTGGAGGCAGCGTACGCAAGGCGGGCAATCGGGTCCGGGTCACCGCGCCATTGATCGATTCGAGACGATTTCGAGCGCCGTGTCGAAGGACTCCGCAAGGCCGGAGCCAACAGTCTGACACGCTTGCCCATTGACGAGTCCCGACGATGAGCCGCGCCCACGATCTTCTGCCGCGGACCCGCACTTGTGCGATCACCGTTCCCCCTCAAGGTGTAAGCCGCGCGCCGTCTACGGCCCGCACGCCTTTCAAGCGATTACCGTGGAAACGGTCACTACACTGAATTAGCATTCCGCGATTCGCGGTGGTCGTAAGGGGTGGTCGTAAGGAGTGTGCCAGATGGCCGCATTCTGATTCAGGCGCCATCGAAGGAGTTTTGATCGCCAAGACGCGAACCCACCTAGAACGCCGGCCCCCCTTTTGCCAGGGTCGAAGTGTCGCATCCCGTCAAAAAACGCCGTATGTCGAGAGTTAGTACTTAAACTCCGGCATGGCCTTCAATTCGTCCTTGGTCGCGTTATACACCGCGTGATCGGGATACCAACGCGTACTGGCGCTGGTTGTGGTGGTTGTCGTGGTGGTTGTTGCGGCACCGGTGGTGGTTCGCGTGGTGCTGTCTGGAGCGGGAGTGGTTGCAGGCGCATTCGCCGGTGCGGACGTTGTTGACGAAGTTGTCGAGGTCACCGGCTGGTCAACCCACTTCAGCTTATCGAAGGCGACCGCCACGTAGTGTTCGCCCAGGCCGAGAACGCCGCCCACACCCAGAATGACATTGGCCACCTTGCCTGACCTATCCAAAATCACGTCGTGGATGTCGCCGATCTTCTCGTTGGCTTCATTGTACACATCGACGCCGGCGAGCTTGGACGCGCGCCATTCACCCTCCTTGTGCGTGGTAGCACTGGTTGTCGAAGCCGCTTGGTTTGTGGCTGTTTGCGCCGCCGCCGCGCCGGTCATCGACGCGATAGCCAGGAATGCTATTGCAAGACATTTGGAAATCATGATGTTCCTCCATTGTTTTGGGGGAACAATAACGCGGTTTGACTTTGGTTCCAGCGACGGAACAGTAAATCATCTCCCCGCGGCAAGGTCTCAGAGAGGCGGTGGACACCCGCGCTCAAACATTGCGCTACTCATTCGATCACCTCGTCGGCGCGAGAGTAGCATGAGTTGCGGCCTTCTCGACACCCGCGCGGCAGATAATCAGCCGGTTTGCCCAAATCACATTCTGCACCTTAAGGTGCGTTTCGCTCGTTGGCATTGCGGCGGAGTCGACTGCGATCGCTCGGCGCTACCCGGCAAACTGCGCCTGGTGATCATCGCACGAACATACAAGCACCGCCTAATTAAAAGCGAGAACTGAGATTCCGAAGCAACCATTGGTGGCGCGCGGCATTGGTCCACTGTTAAACAAACAAGGGAAAGTTCAAAAAATGTCGAACGCAAATCAAATTCATTCGAATCAAAATTTCGAGCACCAGCAGAATAGTAACGAACAAATCGATACAGGGACTGCGTCATCTAACGCCTTCCTGGCGATTGCCACTGCTTACGGTGACTACACGAAAAAGTCGTTTGAAGACACGAAACTGTTCGTTGAGAAGCTCTCTGGCGTGAAGTCGCTCGACAAGGCGATTGAAGTTCAAACCGAATTCGCCAAGACGGCCTACGAGACGTTCGTTACGGAGTCACAGAAGATTGGCGGACTGTACAGCGATCTTGCCAAGCAGTCCTACAAGCCATTCGGTGATCTTGTTGCAAAGATGACCTCGACAAATCGATAAATCGTTCCCCGCGGTGTGTCAGAGCACAAATACCCTGCTCATCGCGAGGTTTTTTCCGATCATCACTTAATCCGTCTAATCCTGGCAGCTGAGAGCTTGCGCTCGCGTTTGCTACGAGGAGCATTATGTCCAATCCTAATCCGCTTTTCCAAGAGTTGTCCTTTGATCCAGAGCAGGTAACCGCCGTGAATCAGGCCTACGACCTGGCATGTCGAACACTTCAGAATATCGGTCAGTTGGAGGTAGATCGCGAAATTATTGCCAAGGGTATTTTGCAGGCTGCAGGCAGCGGCGAGCGGGACGCCAACAAACTATGTGAACGTGCTATCCTTGGATTGACCCCGGTGGACTATCGGCAGCATGGCACTTAAAACAACCAACGGAGCGACCGGTTTCGGCTTCGAGACGGAGACATCGGCCTGCCAATCAAGAGGCCAGGAGACGCTATTCTGATGTCGAGACCGCCAGCTGACCCGATAGGGCTTGTTACTACCTCCGCCGTGCTGCAGCGGACCATTTCACCTTGGGCTGGATGATGCACGGCCTTCGCAAGCGATCCTTCGGGATCATCATGATCCTGCTCGCGCTGGTCGCGCTCGCACCGGGCTCTCGATCGTAGCTGGCCTGCTACTCACGATTCCCGCGTTCCAGATGATCGCGGGCAAACCCGCTCCGGTCTTTCCACGCCGCATCGCCACTCGTTCCTTGCCGACGAAACACCTCGCTGCTGTGGTGCAGCGATCCTTACCGGTGCTCAGATATCTTGAGAAGGTGGTTCATCCACGGTGGCGCACCCGTTGGAGGCAACCAAGCGCCTGGTCGGCTCGTCGTGGTACTGAGCGCTACTCTGGTCTTCATTCCAATACCCTGAGCAATGTCGTCCCCGCTTTGGTGATTGCCTTGATCTCCCTTGCCTATCTCGAGGAGGATGGGGTCCTGTCTCTCGATCGCCTTGCTGGCCGCCGCCATTTGTGCGGTCGCGACGGCGGTAGTTTAGCAGACGGTCGTCGGCGCAAAATGGATCATCGATCTCTGGTAGCGACCTGTCGCTGGTAACGAACCGTGCGATGCCGCTTGTTGGCCGCGCCAACAATACTCGCGTCGCTTCTGTCCGGAGACCGTTTGAAGCCGCAAACAAAGGCGTCAGCGCTGCTTCGCTCGACCACACGACCAGCGAAGCTACGGGACCGAAGCGGGAAAGAATAGCCTTGCTGGCGGGAGAAACCTTTCCTTCGGATCGATGTTGTCATTCCAGCAACAGAACCGGGCGACTGGCAGTTGCTCGAAAAGCCGCTCGGCGTAATGCCCGGGCGGCTTTTTCCTTTAACGTGGGAGGGTGCAATGCCAAATGATAAGCCCCTCAAGCCCGACGACTTTCCGGTTGAGGTTGAGGGCGACGAATTAATGACTGCGGACGGCAAGCCAATCGCCAAGGCGAAAACGCCAGACATCGCAGAGGATATCGCGGACCGTCTCAACGAAGACGATTGCCGTAAAGAGCAGGACAGATGGTCGGCTTGATTTTGCTTGTGGTCGCGTCGAAGCATGGCGCTTCATCGCCAGTTCGAAAACCGTTGTGTCTCCCCCTCCCGCAGATCGCCGGGTTTGGTACCCTACAGAATTCTGTTGAAATGATGCGCAGCCACCGCCAGGTGCGTGCAGGTTCGCTCCGTATCGGATTCTCCTTGTCGCTTCACGCAGGCTTGCACCGACGGCAAGATCAGCCTTTCGGTTTTAACCTGAACGTTCCTGATATGGCGTTGCTCATGCGGGTCTATATTTGGCCAGATCGCTCATTGCTAGTACGCCCATTCCTTTCCGGGTGGGTCCGAGCGAGAGCAGAGAGGTTTCCTCGTTGCTTGGCGCCTGGTCGAGCCCAAGAAATGACTTAGCGCACACAGGGGTTGAAGGTTCTGGCGACAGCCCAGTGATCGACGCGATCACTCGCATTACTTCCCAATACATCTCCCAACCCAAGATAGAAGCGGAACTATAGACTGTTGGGGCCGTTCCACTCTATGGCCGAACTTCGTCGGCATGGATTCAATTTGAATTGGAAAAATCAGATGAGAAAGTCATTAATGGTGTCTGTGGCCGTTGCGGCCTTGTTGGCCACGACCGGGCTTGCGACAGCTCAAGGCGTTAATCAAGGAGCAGCGAAGGAATCTCCGACTGTCGCTTCGCCTAAAGGTGATACTGCGGCGCCGATGAATGCACCCGCAAAGGGCGCCGAGACCGCTACACCCGGCGCTGGGTCAAAAGAAGCGGCGCCTCAACATGCGCAGGGCAAGCCGGATGCAAAAACGACCGGCGACATGAAAGCTGATGGCAAGTCGAAGGCTTCAGAGTCAATTACTCCGACCACCACTTCGAAGGACATGAAAAATCCGACCGCCGAAACGAAGTCGCCTTCTGACAGCAAGGCGACGAGCGACATGAAAGCCGACAGCAAGGCGAAATCACCTGATTCGACCACCACCTCAAGGGACTTGAAATCTCCGACTGCCGAGACCAGGCCTTCGACACCCGACAGTAGGACGACCGGCAATGCCGCAACCTCGGCGACATCAGCGCCTCCCGCCGAAAAGCGCACCCAGATAACCTCGGCGATCAAGCAGGAGAAGGTTGAGGAAGTTACAAACGTGAACTTCAACCTCTCAATCGGAACGGCTGTCCCGGCGGGTGTCCGCTATCATCCGATGCCAGCACGTATCGTGGAAATCTATCCGGAATGGCGTGGATACGATTTCATCCTTGTGCACGGCAACTACATCATTCTTCGCCCGCGCACCCACGAGATCGTTTACATCATCGAAGGTTAGGCGAACTCGGCAAGCACACGACAAGCAGCTACAAAAAACCAGAGGGGGGCTTAAGAGCCGTCCTCATTTTCTGAGCCAGCGGCCGCGGAAGGTCCTATTTGTCCTCTTCGAGTCTTTTTTCGAAAGCGAGCAGTATTGACCAGTGTGGATGGAACCAAGACACTATATTGGTTAGATCACCGCCCTACCATAGGCAACAATCGGTGACTGAGAGTGTCGCACTCCCGCCTGGGTCTCAAGGGGAGTATCATGCCGTCGACTCAATCCCATCCAAGTGTTGGTGTTGCAGACTTCAGAATTCATAACTGCTCGAAATGCCGAACACCAATGAGGTTGGTCTGCATCGAGCCGGACAAACCTGGTTTTGATGTGCGCACCTTTGAATGCGCAAAGTGCAGTGCCGACGAAACCCTCCTCGTTGCCATTTAAGTGAGTTTCATATCCCGCTTTGATTGCGCCCGCCTACAGAGCAGCGCAAGAGCTCCTACGCTAGAATGCATGATTGTGATGCCGCAACCGCGGAAGCTATTGCGGCCGATCGCATGATGCCGCGGGGAGCGGTCCGAAGCGGACACAACTCGTTTCGCCGGCTCGATCATCGCAAGGATCATTGGCGAACCGCATCCAGTGCAGCCGGCACGATCTTGTGGAGAGTTGGGATTGAAGCTGTCCCTACTTTACTGGGGAAGGCGAAGGACAATCAGTGAGCAGCGTTGCTCCTTCCCATGTATGGGCGTTCATCCAATCATTGTTCTTGAACAGGGCTCGAAGTGATAAGGCTATCTGTCGCCGCTGATTGCGCTCAGCCCCCGGCGGGAACGAGCGGGCATAGCGCAACATATCGCGCCTTATCTGGATAAACTCCTCAATGCTGTGACGCTGCTCGAAGGTTGGCAACCGGTGGACGGAAGACATGATGCTCCCCTGACGTTATCGGCGAGAGCGCTACCGGACTCTCAGTCACCGAAAGCTGCCACTGACGGGGCGGTGATGAGGTAGCTTGTACCCCCGGCGGCGATGACTACTGGTCAATATTGCTCAGTTCTCGAATTTGTTCCTCCGTAGGTTTGTTACGCCCGCGCTCTTCCGGACGAACTCGTTCGCTGAAAGGGATTATGATTGACACCGGAAGCGATCATACGCTCACATTCCGAGGGAAAGCCATGGTTGCCGCCATACCGCCATCACAGCGTCCTTCCGTCCCGCTGGATGTTGATCTGCCGGAGCCACATGCTGCGGCGACGGAGGTCGCAGACGAGACGGAGATGCCGCTGCCATCCGATCCGCGGACGTTCTTTCTCGGTGGTTTGTTCGCGTTGGGTGTCTTGGCGGCGCTCTACGTGGCAAGCTCGATCATCCTTCCCGTCGTGCTCGCCCTCGTGCTGAATCTCCTGCTTCAACCCGCTGTCCGTCTCTTGGGGCGCTTGCATCTACCGCGCGCTGTCGGAGCGCTCTTGACCGTCTTCCTGGTCATTGGAGCGCTTGTAGGTCTGGTGGCGGCGTTATCGGTACCGGCCACGACCTGGGCGGAGCGGCTGCCCGAGGGCATACCGCGTCTGGAGGCACACCTGCGGGTTATAAGCGGGCCGATCCAAGCGCTGCAAAAGGTAATCCAACAGGCCGAGCAGGCTGCAGATGCCCCGCCCGGCCGGGGTTCGATTGTTTCGGTTCGCCGCGATCTGGGCATAACGGGCGTACTTTTCGCAGGCACGCGCTCCGTACTCGATGGCCTGTTTACGACGGTCTTGGTGCTCTATTTTCTTTTGGTAGCGGGCAACATATTCCTTCGACGCATCGTTGAAATCCTGCCGACGTTTGGCAACAAGCGACAAGCCGTCGATATCTCTCAGCAGATCCAGGAGGACATATCGGCCTATCTGCTAACAATCACGGCCATGAATGCCACGGTGGGTGTCACGACGGCGGCCGCGATGTATCTTTGCGGCCTGGGAGACCCCTTGTTGTGGGGCACCACAGCCTTCCTTTTTAATTACATTCCATTTTAGGGCCGCTTTTCGGGGTCTGCATCTTCGTGCTGGTCGGAATGCTGAGCTTCGAGAGCCTATGGTGGGCTTTGCTGCCGTCAGTTCTCTACTTTGGCATTCACCTCGTTGAGGGCGAGACACTGACGCCCATGCTGCTCGCGCGGCGCTTCACGCTGAACCCGGTGTTGATCATCCTGTCGCTGGTGTTCTGGTTCTGGATGTGGGGCGTGCTTGGCGCGATCCTGGCCGTTCCGATGCTGGCTATCCTGAAGATCATCTGTGACAGGTTGCGCCCGCTAAAGGCCTTGGGGCACTTCCTCGAAGGGGAATAGCGGCATCGCCGCTGGCTTGCATGTCCCGTAGCAACGGAAATGTGGGTGACGACTTTGGGCTGACGGTTTTTGAGAACGGTGGCTGCCTCGGAGCGCGCCCTACATTGATGACCGGGATGACGCGATCGAGGAACCGTCCGCCGTCCAGTCGATTCGCCGTATTGGATGCGGTTTGCGTGTGCGCGAAGGCGATCAGACCTACGATAAAGTGATGAAATTCCCGGACAACTGCGCACACGTACGCTTGCCGTGAAGTCATTCGAAGGAAATGATGGCGATAACCGGTTAGTCGACGGTCTTCAGATCGAACCAGTCATAGAAGAGTGGTGGCTCGCGCCGTCGAATGTCGACTATGCATAGTCACTTTGCGGCAGCTGGTTGCTACGTCGCAAGAGTGGAGAGGACCGGTGACCTTGAGGTTTCCGCCAGCAAGGTCCCGTCGGAGAGCTATTGAACGAACTCGGTAGCGACGAGTTGTCCCTGATGCCTAAACGCAAATCACCATCCACGGGCGCAATGAGCGTGCAGCCTGTCGAGCATAGCTCGACAGCGCCAACCCAGCTGGCTATGGCGCCAACGGTCGGCGAGCAACACAGGACGCCACTTCCGAAAGAACAACAAGCAAGGGCGGATGCAGTCCGCACCGCGAACGCAAGAATGATGCGGCGCAATTCCCTGCGGACGCAGCGTCAAGCGCAGAAGGGCTAGTGCAGGCCGACAGGTTGCCTGTTCAGTTGCTGGAATCGATCGCCCGGTCCAGGTCGCGAAGGTACGATAGTCCGTGCACCGTCAAGCGGTGCTGGTCTTTTTCGCCGCCGATGTACAATTTCATCAGATGCTTGGAAAGACATTCACGGGCGCCCTTCGTCTGAGCTATGGCTGATTTTGGGTGACGCGGCCTGATCAGGCGGCGTGGCTTTCAGTGTTCGGAATGACTTCGATTCCGTCGATGAACTTTACACCGGCGATGACTTTCGGCAACTGGTTCGTGCTCTTCAATCGCCGCCAGGTCTTCGATGCGGCGTCGATGAGCTTGAACACCATCAGCTTCGCAGTTTGTTGCGACAGCGATCCCTTGGTCCGCACCGTTCGGTGGCGCACCGTGGCGAAGACGCTCTCGATCGGGTTCGAGCT
The DNA here is from genome assembly GCF_017565645.3 of Bradyrhizobium barranii subsp. barranii. NCBI lineage: Bacteria > Pseudomonadati > Pseudomonadota > Alphaproteobacteria > Hyphomicrobiales > Nitrobacteraceae > Bradyrhizobium > Bradyrhizobium barranii. The sequence continues at coordinate 1,329,845 of NZ_CP086136.1, read as the reverse complement.
GCGTAGGTGGATCCAGTGCTCAGCAGGGAAGTCGAAGAAGGCGAGCAGCGCATGGCGATCCTTGATCAGGCACTCCACCGCACGTCCGTATTTGACGTGGTATTTCTCGACGAAGACGTCGATCGCGGTTTCAGCTTCGGCCCGGTGTGGGGCCAGATAGATGTTCCGCAGGTCGTTCTTCATGGGGCCCTGCACGGATTTGGCGACCTTGTCGAGTACGTTGCTCACTTTATGGCACCAGCATCGTTGGTGCCGCGTGCCGGGAAAGGCCTCGTCCAGTGCCTTCCAGAAGCCGAGGGCGCCGTCGCCGATGGCGAGTTGCGGGGCAATCCGTAACCCGCGTTGCCGCAGGTCGATCAGGAGTTCGCGCCAGCTCTGCGCGCTCTCGCGCACGCCGACCTGGAAGCCGATCAGCTCCTTCTTGCCTTCCGGCGTGGTGCCAATCAGCACCAGCATGCATTCGCTGTGATCTTCCATGCGGGCCTGCAGGTACACGCCATCGGCCCAGATGTAGACATAGCGACGCGCCGACAGATCGCGTCTCTGCCAGCGTTCGTACTCGACCTGCCAATCGGCCTTCAGGCCGGCGATCACCGAAGGCGACAGGTTCGGCGCATCCTTGCCGAGCAGCGCCGAGAGCGCCTCCTGGAAGTCGCCGGTCGAGATGCCGCGCAAATAGAGGACCGGGATCAAGGCATCCAGGCTCTTCGTCCGCCGCGCCCATAGCGGCAGGATTGCCGAACTGAAGCGGAGGCGGTCGCCTGGCCCGCTCGCTCCGCGGTCGCGGACCTTGGGACGAGCGACCTCCACCGGACCGATGCCGGTCGCAATCTCGCGCACCGGACCGTGCCCATGTCGGACCAGGCGCGCTCGACCGTCGGGCAGCGTCAGATTGGCCGTGCTGGCCAGAAACGCGCCAACCTCGATCTCGATCGCCCTGGCAAGCAGGTCCCGCGCGCCGGCACGAACGATATCGGTCAGTGGATCATCAACCGCGGACGGCTGACGGAAAGCAAGAACATTGGTAGTCTCGGTCATGGCGTATCGCTCTCCTCGAGAGGTTCTGGCAGGCTCGTCACCCGCCTCGATACGCCGCCTTCCTCACACCGTCATCACCCAGATTCCGCCATAGCTCCCTTCGTCTCGGAGCGGTCCGCAAGGACGCCGTATATGCTTAGCGCGCGATCAACGGGGACGATGTTCATTGGATTAACTCATGGGACCGTTTCAGCTCTGAGAAGGTAAGGTTCGCTGCTTCGTATCGTTCCAAGAAATAGCCCGTCTCATGATGCGATTTTGAGCGCGAAGTGATTGCGCCCCTCGCTCTGTGATGCACAAACGCCGCCAGGCGGAAATGATCCCCTGACGGCGTTGCATGAGGCTGAATGCTAAATCCCTTTCACGAGAACTGGTCCGGGACTTCGGAAAAGGCTCAACCGACCAAAAGCGGCTTGACCTGCTGCCGGAACCAATGTCGTCGGCGCAACTTGGTGACCGGTGACCGGATGCATGTGCCCCCAAGCATCCGATGAAATGACGGCCTCAGCTCGTCCCCCGCGCGCTGGGGCCGTTCCTTGGAACGGTGCTTCTAGTCGCGCTCTCTCAGCAGGGGCTTCTCATGCAAGACCGCACTCAACAGCGAATTGTGGACCTCAATGTGCCCATTATAGCTGATGAGGCCCAGCCTGCGAAACTTGTTCATGAAATAGCTGACCCGGGATCGCGTGGTCCCGATCATTTCAGCCAATGTTTCCTGACTGATGTTCACGCTGATCGGCTGCGGGCTCCCTTCCTTGCCGAAATTCGCGAGCAGCAACAGCAGCCGAGCAAGCCGCCGCTCACTCGAATTGAATAGCTGGTCGATCAGGTCCTCCTCAATCCGACTGTTCCGGGTCAGGAGGTATGACATGAATAGCTCTGAAAATTTCGGCTCGTCACGAATAGCCGACATCATGGCTTCCTTGGTGATCGACGTGATGACGCAATCTTCCATCGCTGTTGTCGTAGCGATGCGTAACGGGTGACCATTCATGCATCCTTCGCCAAAGAACTGGCCGGGCTCCAGAATTGCGACGACCGCTTCCTTGCCCTGCTCAGACACGACCGTTAGCTTGACTTTGCCTCTTTGAATGTAAAAAACGGTGTCCGCGACGTCGCCTTGCTGGAACACATGTTGGTTCTTGGGAAGTTCGAGAATCGTTTTCCCCGCGCCCACTTTGGCGAGAAACGTTTTGGGGTCAAACATCTCCTTGGTTGGCTTCGCCACGGGAGCCTCCTTTGACTCAGCGAATTTGCTCGATTTCGGTTGGCTGCCAAGCGCCAAGCCTTTCGAACCGAGCGGCGAGCTGCTGCTTTAGCCAACTGATCACATTTCGGGGCTTGCCCCGTTTCGCAGACATTACCCCCTGATTGCCCGCAGTTCTACGGAGAAGGCCCGCCTTTTTGAGCCCCTCGGTTCGCTGTGCGCCGGGCGACATCGCCTGCGCTTCCTCAAGCGCGTCAATCGCTCTCGCGTGCAGGCTGCGGCTGTCACTCACCAGACCAGTTGCGACCGTGACGATGTGAGCATGATCGCACTTGGCGCACTCAAGTGCGCGGATATCGAAGCCGGATGGCCCAGCTCAACGCTCCAAATGCATCCTCGCGTTGCATTTTGGACAATGCGGTTGCTGGCTGGGCGAGGAGTGAGACGCGGGACGAGGAATAAGTCTTTGCCATCAACCGTCCACCTGTGCACGTCTACCCAGCCCAGAGATCGGCGTGGGAAGGCAGTTTGCCATTCCGAGTTGAGGACGCGTCCTATGTCTTGGATCGCGGTCAGCCGGTCACTTTCGGTGCGCCGTTGGGCTTTTTCGGTATCAGCCATTTCCTCATGTCAGCGGCAAAGCCAAGTTGTTCGGCTTTTCTGATGGCTTCGGATCGCATCGATCCGGCCGGCAACTTCTCTGCCAGTGCCAGAGCCTCAGATGCCCGGGCAGCCCAATCGTGACTACCGAGATCGTTGCGCGGCAGCTCTGTCATGTCATGATCCTTACTGCGGCCCTCGCAGGTGGCTGTGTTCCCAATCGACAGCACCGGACTTCATCGGGTCGGCGGCTATCTGCGCCTCATGAATATGGGCGCACCTGATGCAACGCAGGGTCCAGTGCTCGAACCGAGCATGGGCCACCGCAACGTTTCGCACCTCTGTACGCGACTGCCATTTGGGACAACGAGGCTGCGCCGCCGCGCGAGGTGATAGGGTCTTTGCTTGTGATCGGGCAAACTTGCCCCCTGTGGGACAGGGCGGGCGCACTATCCAACTCTCTGTCACCGATGGGTGCCAACGGTCGGCGGTGATCACAGCAGTATCGACTCGGAGCGCGGCCCGCTGGTCAATATTGCTCACTCATGAGAATTTGACGGGATGATTGTAATCAGCCGTAGCGGCGAGCCTCTTTGAGAGACACGAGCGTTAGACGCCAACCATTGCCAACTAGCGCGGTCTTTTCGTACCAGTTTATTTGTGCCCTGGGCTCGTTATTCGAACCTTTGTTCCCCATATCTATGTATGTCTGATCAACCATCGAAGTTGGTCGGAATGGGCCGAGACTTTCAACGAAAGGGGCCCGGCATGTTTAAATCTCAGCAATATCGTGCAAAGGCAGTCGAGTACGGCGAACTGATTAAGCGTTCGATCGGTCCGGCTGAGATCCGTAAATTTCAACAACTGCAGGACCGACTTGCCTCGCTCGCGGATAACGAGCAGGGTCTGGCGGACGACTATGACAATGCAGTGCACGTTGCGGAGCAGGACGGATCGAGCGGCGCAGCCCTTGCGGCCGAAGAAGAGCTCGTTTTGCGTTGTCTCGGCGCGGCCATCATCGTGCAATGGAACGCCCTGCCGACGACGCTGCGGCGAGAGATCTTCGACACCGCCGGGTCGGTCGGCAAGTTGTCGGAGACGGCGGCGCTCCGCGGGCAAATCGCCCGATTTCTGCATAAGCACAAGGATGATGCCGGTCGCGGCAAACTGCCTTTAACAGAAGGCACGCCTAGCGATGCGAGAACGGTCGCTCTGGCTCTGTCACGGTGGGACAACGAGGGAGGCGCAGTCCGCGACGTGGCTGCCGATGAAAATAGACGTTAATAACAGGAGGACTCCCATGTCATTTACACAGTTTCGAGTTGATGACGGACCACACACCATGGACGGGCTACGGCTTTTTGCTCTGGATGGAAATGAACGGGTCGAGGCGTTCATGGGCCGGAAGGTGATGGACGTTTGGGCGGAGTCTGTCGAGCATCGTGGAGGACGACAAAGTCTGTTCCGCGATCAATACAATGCGCTTGGCAGGCTGAACCTTGCCGCACTTCAGCGGATTGTGAGCGCGAAATACCAGCGAGGCGCCGCATTCAACCGCCAGCATCCCTTTGTCGAGGTTCTATGCTCTGACATTACGGAAAGTGGCGAGGCTTTGGATCTAAGTGAACTCGTTCGGGAGGCGTTGCCGCCTGCGTTTCATAGACTGGCCTGAGACCTGGACCACGAGAGTGCCGCGACTGGAGTCATGTGCGCTCAGTACCACAATCGTAGAAGAATGACCTGCGCTTGGCGATAAGCAGAGCCGCGAAACCACAGCTCGGTCGTGGCGGCAAGATCCTGGAGGATCAGTACAATACGGTTTCGACTCACAGTACATTCAACAACAATTCGGAGAACAAGATCGATATCGACCCCGACAAAAGTGCCCAATGCGACCCGGAATGCCTCCTCGGTGGCAGCTCTCTTGATCAGCAGGATGGCCATCGTCGCCGAGCCGAAGCTCCGGCCGCCGGCGGACACATGGCGCCCGAGAATGCGGATGGCGACGCCCGGCCTTTTGCTTTTTTGATACAGTTCGTTGCCCGTAGGTCTCGAGATCTTATGCCGACGCCGGGAGCGGGAGGAACCGATGTTCATTCGGGTACGAGATTCCCATTTTCGCTCTATCGTCAAGGCCGTCAGTTGGAGGATTACCGGTAGTATCGACACCTTCGTGCTGAGTTTCATCTTCACGGGCAGCGTAAAGGTTGCAGGCTCGATCGCCGGCGCTGAAGCGATCACGAAAATGATCCTCTACTATCTTCACGAAAGAGCCTGGTCCGTCATTCTCTGGGACCAGCGAGGTCCAACCGGTGGCGAGTCCAGCTCAACCTGATTCGCGCTTCGGCTCACTGCGCAAGAGCGACTTCGGCCTATTTAGCAGTTGGAGGAGCGAGCGTCGATCGACATAAGTAAGTTCTGCAAAGCGTAGAACAGGAAGATTGCGGTTAAATTCTCTCTCTCGCGCGTCGACGCCGCCTGCGCCTGCCCCGATAGGCGATCTTTCTGTAGGCCTCGTTGGTGCTCTCTCGCAAAGCGATCAAAGTGAGCAGCTGTGTATTGAGATCCTTTGAAATGGATTGGAGGTAAAAAAGCTTATCGTCGAGTGACTGCATCGATCCGCCAACCCCCATTTTGGCGAAATATGACCTGAAACTCTTACAGCTGCTGGTCAATATTGACCACCCCCGGATCAATAGATAGCCGTTTTGGTCGCGGGAAGGTCAATTGGTTTCATCTTCCGCAACGAGGTGACCCAAAGCGGGAGTTATTCATCAGGTGCAGAATCGGCGTAGCGTGCTGGCATGCTCGAGCGGATTGCTTGTCCGAGCGCTACCCAAAAACGGCGACGCACCGAAGTCATCGCTTCCGCCAAATGGCAAGTCAGTGCCGGCGGTGAGCCCCGAGGGCGGAGGGGCACGTCCTGAGTCTTTCGAATATTGCCCAAGTTAGGACAGGCAATATTCTCAAACGGCTGGAACGATTGATCTTGGGACTTCTTGGTCCTCCGCAATCGGAGATCTTATCTTCGAGAACCAAGCCCACTGACCGGTCGACATTTTGCCCCAATGCCCGGCGGAAGGCTTAGCGGCCTCAGATGCCCCCGCACTGGGGCCGTTGCCTTGGCCGAGGCGAAGGTGTTCACGTGGTGCGAAAAACGACTTGACGAACTGCTTCAGGAACATCGCGAGCAGCCTGTGCCTTGACTGGCGGATCCGGTCGAACTTGGCGTCGCCTCGATAGTGTCAGCGCTACAAGTGCCCTCTAACTGACAACCTCGACGATAGAGCGGGAATGAAAATCTCGTGCCCGATAAACATCAGTGCTTCCCGCTTCCCTTCTGGTCCATGACAGACAAGTCGTCACCGCCTAGGTCTTACCCGGCACCGCTTCGGCCTCGATAGCCGCGACAAGCTCGGGCGCAAGGTGCGCGGACAAACGCTGAATGATGTTGAGTAGCTGCAAGATTTCTTGCTCACGCAAGGCGTCAATCTTGTTGTGCAGCAATTCGATCTCGAGTTCAGCCTTCACATTTATTCGGTAGTCGTGTTCTGCGTGCCTGCGGTCAATCTCAGATTGGCGGTTCTGGCTCATCATGATGATGGGCGCTGCGTAGGCTGCCTGGAAAGAAAGGACCAAGTTCAGCAAAATGAAGGGATAGGGGTCCCAATGGTTGATGAATGCTATCATGTTCAGAATGATCCAAATGCCAAGAAGGACGCTTTGGATGATGATGAAGCGCCAAGAACCAACTGTTTCAGCAACCCGGTCGGCAAGCATCGCGCCCGGCGTCAGTGCGAGCTTGGGTACGTTGCGGGCTGGCTTTTGCGCCCGAAGTTCTCTCAACCGCTCCTGATCTTCGGGACCTAGGTGCACTTTGTGGCTTTGCTCGTTGGTCATTCGTTGCATCCACAGTTAAGAGGGGTATGACGATCCGGTACAGGCCGCTTTGGGATGGGAAGCAGGAGAAGTGTACTACGTTGACGCGAAAGCGGAGAACTGTGGGCGACTTGCCTTTGGTCTATCTGGTTCAGCGCGACGATGAAGCGGATGCAAGTGGTCCCGTCACTCGTGGATCATTTCCGCCGGGGAGATGATTTCGAAGTAACACCTTATCGGCGGACTGGGGCAACCTCGTTGACGAACGAGATTATCGCGACTTGCTGCACCGATGCTACGTTCCGGACGACATCCCAAGTTAGCGGCTGAGAGCGCCAAGAAAACTCTCGCGCCACGCCGCAATGCTATTGCGGCGTAGTACCGCCATCATGGTCCGCCAACGCTCGCATCGCTCCCCAAGTGGCATCCCCAGCGCTGTCTGCAATGCTTCGGCGACGGCGTCGGGGTCATACGGGTTGGCGATCACGGCAGCGTCGAGTTCATAGGCCGCGCCGGCGAAGGGTGAGAGAATGAGCACGCCGGGGTCATCGGGGTCCTGTGCAGCGACATACTCCTTGGCAACCAGGTTCATTCCGTCGCGCAACGGAGTGACAAGAGCGACGCGACTGAGCCGAAAGAAGCCAGCGAGCGAGCGCTGCGAAAAGCTCCTGTTCAAATACTGGATCGGTGCCCAATCGAGTTCCGCGAAGCGACCGGCCACGTCGCCTGCCAGCGCACCGAGCCTCTGCCGCAGCGCACGGTATTCAGGAACGTCGCTGCGCGTTGCGGTGGCGATCTGCAGGAAGCGGACGTGGTTGCGGTACGCGGGATAGCCGTCGAGAAAGGCGGCGAACGCTTTGAACCGGTGCTCGAGTCCCTTACTGTAATCGAGCCGGTCAACCCCAATGATGAGCTTGCGCCCCCGGAGACTCTCCTGCAGCCGGCGTGCCGTTCGGGATTTCACAGCGCGACCGGCCATGTCGGCGATGGCTTCAGTATCGATACCAATCGGGAAGACGCCGGCGCGTAGATCCCGATCGAAGGCGTGAACGGGGCCATCGGACGAAACCTTGCCGCCTGCGCGGCGAAGGATGGCGTCATGGAAGGCGGTCAAATCCTCCACCGTCTGGAAGCCGACGAGATCGTAAGCGCACAGTGATTTCAGCAGGTCGCTGTAGTGAGGAAGGGTCGCCAGCACCCCCAACGACGGAAACGGCGTATGCAAGAAGAACCCGATCCGTTGTGTGGCCCCGGCGCGGCGAAGTTCCTCGGCCATCGGGATCAGATGGTAGTCATGCACCCAGACGAGGTCACTCGGCCTGAGCAGGGGCGCGAGGGCGTCGGCGAGCAGGGCGTTCACCCGTCGATAGGCGGCCAAGTCCCCGCGGGTAAAGTTCATGAGGTCAAGGCGATAGTGGAATAAGGGCCACAGTGCCGCGTTGGAGAAGCCGCTGTAGTAGCCGTCATGGTCCGCGCGGGTAAGATCGACGGTAGCGTACGTCACTCCCTCGGTCTCAAAAACGTTCGGCTCTGGTGTTGTTTCTCCAAGCTTGCCACTCCACCCGAACCATAAGCCTCCAGCCTGATGCAGAGCGTCGACGAGGCCGGTCACAAGCCCGCCGCTGCGCTGCGCAGCTTCCCCCGGCAAGGCGACACGGTTGGAGACGATGACCAAGCGGCTCAAGCGGGTTCCCTCCGCACTGTCAGGGTTGCGTCAAGCCCAGCCGCCAAAAGATCTCGGCGAACACGGCACCGCAAATGATCGAGCGGTGACATCCGCCGGAGCCCACATTCGCCTCGGTCCTCACGCGAAAATCCACAAGTCCTTCTACCGGAACCGATGGTCCCGTCATCAGGCAATCTGGGCGCTTGAGGTCGGGCGCGACGCATGGACATTGAGCCGCAAGATCAGGGTGTTACTTGTAAAATACATAAATCCTCTCGCAGTAGATACTCTAGCGACGAACTGGATTGTTGGGCGCTGTCTAAAGCTGATCTTCGCCAGGATTGCGCCGGCAGACGCCCCGGGTGTGCCTTTCGATCTCAGCCAGTGCGGCGTCGAGCGAGGCGTGCGGCCCTTGCTGTATGCCGGCCATAGTTTCCGAGGCGTGGCCCCCCGGATAGATCATGAATTGACGGGGAGCGCTTGCCGTGATGCGCCCCATCGAGCGGCCGAGCAGGTCCGTCAGCTGCCAAACCGTGCCTCCCTCCGCGGGTGTAACGATCACATCCATGGTGAACCTTGAGTCTGTACGCCGCGCGAACAAACCGTTGCAATAACCGATGGGCGAACTACCGAGTTCCGCGGCCGCGGCATTCTCGGTACTGGAAGGATTGGCGCTTCGGATCGCCCCGCGATCGAGCGAATGGCGCTTAATGCCGACATGTGCGACTATATAGAATGGTCAAAAAGAAAGGTCGAAGGCCAACGTCGGGAGAAGAAATGGCAACCGCTCTCGACCGTTGGGACGAGGAAGGCGGAGCGCAGGAGTTGGCGTGGCCTTTACCCTATGAAGCCAGCGATTTGCGCGATGTGGAGCGCAGAGTCCTGGAATGTCTGGGTGCCGCTCTTGTCAGCGAATGGAATGATCTGCCTACTGACGTCCAGCGCAGGCTCTTCGAGCACGCGGCCTCGGGCAAATCGCACGACGCCACCGTGTTGAAGACGCGGATCGCCCGTTTCCTGCACGATCATAAAGGCGCTTCGGGTGGGCGCTAACACGACTTTGGCAGATTTGTTCACGCCTTGCTCTTCGCTGACCTGTGTTCTGCAGTATCCGTATCGCGGATCTGATGGCTGAAGAATGAGAGCGACGATGGCGGGACGCCCGGCTGGCAGGTTGGGCTGAGGTGGTGGCCGTCGATTCATTTTTGCGCCCCGTCTTGGCAATGCGGAAGTGCTGCAAGAGGGCGTAAGCAATCATCGTCATAAGAGCGTGACGATGAAGACCGTGCCAGAACCGTCCCATCGCGCCATGACGGTTGTAGCCAACCGCCGCAAGTCTATCTCGGCTGGTAGATTTGCGAGATAGCATTTCTTCTCTCCGAGTCGCGATGCTTGCCGATCGCCAACTCGCATTTTTTCACTTGGCATCAGCAAGCATTTCGTCCGCCGGCATCTATAACAAATCCGCGATGTGTATTGCCTTGTGTTTGGTGACTTCGCAGCCATCTTATGATAAAGAGATAGCTAATCTCGGCACAGAGAGCACTGTAAACGGATTGCTTCACGATCGCGCCGATGCAAAGCCGTTTCTGAAGGATAGCCGATCATGACCATGCGCTCCCGACGCGAAACGGTCACCTTCAAGCATCCCTTCCGGATCAAGGGCATCGACCGCCTCCTGCCTCCGGGTGCCTACGAGGTCATCACCGATGAGGAGATGATCGAAGGATTGTCGTTCGAGGCGTTTCGCCGCGTTGCCACTATGATCACGGTGCCGGCGGCGCCGCCGCGCACTTCAACGGTGGAGAGGATTTCCATCAACCCGGTCGATTTGGCTGACGCTCAGCGCATTGATGCCGACGCGCCTCGTGAGTGACGAGCCACTCGATCTCGACAAGCACCGCTGAATGGCTGCACAAGAAGCGACCGACGTCCGGCGTATTCCGGCGCACGTCGAGAACAACGCAATGCCCCTGCGCGATGGGAAGCTTTCTTAAATTTGATGACGCGGCGTCCAACGACTTTCGCACCACACAGCTGGCCTTCACCGGATCCTTAGCCGCCGCGGTCTTGGCAGCTATTTCGTGATGCTCTGAGCGAATATCGTTTCGGGACGGTCTTGTACGTCCCCTTGCGGCGGCTTATGTGCTGATTAGCACTCGCTGGCCACGACTGCCATTTCGTCCAAAGCAACAACAACAAGAAAACAGGAGGGCAGCATGAAATTCCGTCCGCTTCACGACCGCGTTGTGGTCAAGCGTATCGAAGCCGAAGAGAAGACCACTGGCGGCATCATCATTCCGGACAGCGCCAAGGAAAAACCTTCGCAGGGCGAGATCACGGCGGTTGGCCCAGGCGGCCGCGACGAATCCGGCAAGCTGCTTCCCATCGATCTCAAGGTTGGCGACCGCGTCCTGTTCGGCAAGTGGTCAGGTACGGAGATCAAGCTCGATGGTCAGGAACTGCTGATCATGAAGGAAAGCGACATTATGGGCGTTCTCACCGAGCTGCCCGCCGCCAAGAAGAAGGTCGCCTAAGCGCCAGTCTGTTTTCCTTATCCCAAGCAGCCAGCGTCTCGAAGGAGAAGGATAAGGCCCGCAAGTTGAACTCACGTCCCTAAAGAGCTCGCCGAGTCGCGCGGTCTTTCGGATTTGACAGTTGAAAACGGAGATCATGATGTCGGCCAAAGAAGTTAAGTTCGGCGTCGACGCCCGCGACAGGATGTTGCGCGGTGTTGAAATTCTCAACAATGCGGTTAAGGTCACGCTCGGGCCCAAGGGCCGGAACGTCGTGCTCGACAAGTCGTTCGGCGCCCCCCGCATCACCAAAGACGGCGTCACTGTCGCCAAGGAGATCGAGCTTGAGGACAAGTTCGAGAACATGGGCGCGCAGATGGTGCGAGAAGTTGCCTCCAAATCGGCAGATGCAGCTGGCGATGGCACCACCACCGCGACCGTGCTCGCGGCTGCGATCGTCCGTGAAGGCGCGAAGGCGGTTGCCGCCGGTATGAACCCGATGGACCTGAAGCGCGGTATCGACCTCGCGGTGGAAGCCGTGGTCGCCGATCTCGTGAAGAACTCCAAGAAGGTCACCTCGAACGAGGAGATCGCCCAGGTCGGCACCATCTCGGCCAATGGCGACGCAGAGATCGGTAAGTTCCTCTCCGACGCCATGAAGAAGGTCGGCAACGAGGGTGTCATCACCGTCGAGGAAGCCAAGTCGCTCGAAACCGAGCTCGACGTCGTCGAAGGCATGCAGTTCGACCGCGGCTACATCTCCCCCTACTTCGTCACCAACGCCGACAAGATGCGCGTCGAAATGGAAGATGCCTACGTCCTCATCAATGAAAAGAAGCTGTCTCACTTGAATGAATTGCTTCCGCTGCTGGAAGCCGTGGTCCAGAGTGGCAAGCCGCTTGTGATTATCGCGGAAGACGTCGAAGGCGAAGCGCTTGCGACCCTGGTCGTGAACCGTCTGCGCGGCGGTCTGAAGGTCGCGGCCGTGAAGGCGCCGGGCTTCGGCGATCGCCGCAAGGCCATGCTGCAGGACATCGCGATCCTGACCGGCGGCCAGGCGATCTCGGAAGATCTGGGCATCAAGCTCGAGAACGTCACGCTCAACATGCTCGGTCGCGCCAAGAAGGTGATCATCGACAAGGAGAACACCACCATCGTCAGCGGCGCCGGCAAGAAGGCCGACATAGAGGCGCGGGTGGCGCAGATCAAGGCGCAGATCGAGGAGACCTCCTCGGACTATGACCGTGAAAAGCTGCAGGAGCGTCTTGCCAAACTCGCGGGCGGCGTCGCGGTGATCCGCGTCGGCGGCGCGACCGAGGTCGAGGTGAAGGAGCGCAAGGATCGCGTTGATGATGCGATGCATGCGACCCGCGCGGCCGTCGAGGAAGGCATCCTGCCGGGCGGCGGTGTCGCCCTGCTGCGTGCTTCCGAGCATCTCAAGGGGCTGCGCACCAAGAACGATGACCAGAAGACCGGCGTAGAGATCGTGCGCAAGGCGCTGTCTGCGCCGGCCCGCCAGATCGCGATCAACGCTGGCGAGGACGGCTCCGTCATCGTCGGCAAGATCCTGGAGAAGGATCAGTATGGCTACGGCTTTGACTCCCAGTCCGGCGAGTACGGCAACCTGGTCACCAAGGGCATCATCGACCCGACCAAGGTCGTTCGTGTGGCGGTTCAGAACGCGGCTTCTGTTGCGGCGCTCCTGATCACTACCGAAGCCATGGTGGCCGAATTGCCAAAGAAGAACGCCGGCGGTGGCGGCATGCCTCAAGGTGGCGGCATGGGTGGTATGGATTTTTAAGTCCTACTCGTTCAGAGCTCAACAATAGCGAAGGCCCGGCAGAGATGCTGGGCCTTTTTTGCAGGAACCAGCAAAAAGCGGCCGCCGAGAAGCGTGATGAATTCTCGCCGATTCTCGGATTTCCGTGAGGACGCCTTGTGCAATATCTCAAATTCAGCACTTTGCATTGCAGCCGGGTGGCGGGTGAGAATTGTTACCAAACCAGTCAGGACGCACCCCACCGTTACTGGATTTTGGGAAGTGCATAGCTCCGCACTGGTTGGTCGCCCCCGTGATTAGACCGAAGACCGCGATCATCTGGGACGCGGGGATCATGAGTAGCAGGCCGGCTACGATCGAGACACCCGGTGCAATAGCGACCACAGCGAGCAGCAGCATAATAGGGCCGAAGGAGCGCTTGTGTAGGCGACCCATCAGCCAGCCCAGGGTAAAGCGATCTTGCCGGTGCCTCGTCGTGCAGCCGCTGCAGCAGGACCGAGGCAGGCACAAACACCCCTTCATCGGCGGGCATTGTCGGCTTCAGCTGGTCGAGCTCGTTGGGACCCGGTACGCCGGGGAAAGGAAATTTTGGGAGGCGCCCGGTCGACACAGCTGACCCTGCGAGGGTCAGAGCCGACCCAGAAGTAGCAATACGACGAGGATGACCAGGATGGTACCGATGACCCCCATCCCACCGTGGCCATAGCCGTAGCCGTAGCCGCCGAAGCGGCCGCTGAAGCCACCAAGCAGGAAGATGATGAGGAGGATGATGAGGATAAGTCCGATCGACATTGTCCGGCTCCTTTGGTGGGACCTTGTGGATATTGGGTCTCACGGTAGTCCGAGTTGAGTGCGCGATCTTCAAGCTTCCGGCGACGACTGTCGGCGGCATCACTGGGCAAGTGCTGTGCTACTTCTTCTCGATTGAAATGCCACCCAGCGCGGCGGACGCGGAGCAGGAGGCAGTTTGAGCTTGAGAGAGGCAGCCTTGGTATTGTCTGGCTCGTGGTCAGCGGTGCCCGTGGCGTTGCCGGGACGAGTCAGTCGCTTCGGGATTGCTGGTCGAGCCGATAGACCCGCCCCGCGCTCGCGCCTTTAGCTCCCTGGCGCAAGTTTTGTCTGTCTTGCGATTCGCCGACTCCTGCATAAGTCTGCAGGCGACCCCGGATGGGAGGGGCCGATGCAGTTGACCGGATCACAAGGGCGCAGCCGCGCCATCGCGCTCGAGCGCGCGTTGAGTGGGCATGGTCTGTGACAGAGGTTGCCACGCCCAAACAGCGTCGCTCGTGCGCTCAATACGGGGCGTAGTATTGGCGGCGATAGGGATACGTGCCGCCGTAGTAGCCTGGCGCATAGTAGCCCGGCCCGTAATAGCTACCACCGTAGGCTCCATAAGCGGCGGCTCCAGCCGCGGCACCCAGGATGCCAAGACCAATTGCGCCCCCCGGAGCGCCGTAGTAGCCACGACCGCGGTAGTGGCGTCGGTAGTAGATTTCTGTCACCCCGGACGAAGAAGCCGCTTGTGTCAGAAGAGTCGTGCTCGGCGAGATCGGAGCTGCCCCCGAAGGCAGCACCGAGCCGAGCATCGCCGCACCGAAGAGCGCGACCGCAATCGCGTATTTCATTGTCTGCTGGTTCATGGTCGTATCCTCTCGAACTTGGAGCATCTCAAGCGGGGGAAGTCGATTGCGTGCCGCTGGCCGATAAAGAACCTCGACCCAGAGTGCTCGAAGCGCTGGTGGGGGCGGATCCGAGGATTCGTGGTTCTAAGCGAACTCACTGACCCGCCTCTGTACTCGCGCCGCGACTTAGCCGATTACTTGGCGCAAGTTTTGTCCGCCTTCAAAGCGGCTTCTGCCGAGGCCTTTGTCGTGTGGGCGACGCCGACAACCTTCATGCTGCCGCCGGTAGCAGGCTGGCTCTCGACAATCTGACACTTCATGGTCGCAGTATCCTGAGCCAGATAGAACGAGGAGGGCGATTGGCCAACGGTTTTGCCAGTCTCCGCCGCGAATGACGGAGAAGCGAATGCGAGAACAGCGACTGTCGCTAATAGAATTCTTTTCATAGTATCCACCAATTCTTATGCGTCCGGAATCGGACAAAGAATGAACAGGGCACGCCGACAAGAGTTCCAGCTATCGCCGATTTGTTTGTTGCGTGTGGATCCGCGTGGATCAGTGACAGCCCCGAAAGTCTGTCGACAGGTTGTGCCAATCGCCCAATTCCATTCTGCCTAGCGGCGATCCTTCAGCGGGTGTTGCCGTTAGCGGGAATCAATTGGCTATAGCCGCGGCCCTCGCAAACATTCTCTCAATCACCGATGGATGCCGAGAGCAGGGCGGCAAGAAGTATTGTGCTCCAACGCCGCGCGAGCTCATGGTCAAAATTGCTCATTCAAGAAAATTTAACGAAAGGGAATTTGCCATCAGATTAGGACGGCATCACTCATCGCAATGTCACTCTTTGGCCCAAGCCCCACTGACGAGTAGGCGCAATAGGCGATGCCCATCATGAGCAGGAGCCTGAAGGCCCTTCTAGAAAACGTGAGGGCCTTGAAGCTGAACGACTGATCAGAAAGGCTGCCGAAGGTCCAATGCGTCGATCTATGATGTGACAAGAACTTCTACGGACATCCCGGCGAAGGCGCCGATGCTGCCGACGAAGCTGCCGGACACCGGAATCGTCTGCCGGATGTCGCGCGCGACCGCGACCGGGATCAGATTGAAGCCGCCGAGGCTACGATTCGTCGGGTCGAAAGTGATCCAGCCGGCGCCCGGTACGAAGACCTCGGCCCACGCATGGGTTGATCCCGCATCGCTCGATCCGACGCTCTGTTTCTCTGGATTGTAAAGATAGCCGGAGACGATCCTGGCTCCAAACCCGAGCATGCGTGCTGCTTCGGTGAACAGCACCGCCAAATCCCGGCATGATCCCCAGCCACGATTTAATGTTTCTACCGGCGTTTGGGTACCCTCATCCTCACGGCTCTGGTACCGGACAGCTTCCGAAACGCCGACGCTCAGGTCCTTTAGCAGCGACAGCGTATCGGTCCGACCTCCTCGAATGAACATTTGTGCCCAATTTCGTAGGACCCCCGCCGTGTCCGAGTACTGGGGGAGAGCCAGGGCGCCGAGATCGGTCCAATCGTCATCCGAATAGCGGAATGGGTAAGACATGGCCGAGACAGCGATATCGAACACCGGCCATGCAACCGCGTCGAGCTGAAGCTCCGCGAGGCTGGCGATCACCAGGTTGGAGGCTGTCATCTGAAACGTGGCCGTCGCGATTGCATTGCCAAACACATCGTGCGCCCAGGTCAAGGCCGCATGCGGCGTCATCGTGACGTTGCTCGAAATCAAGCGGAGCTCGCGGCTTTCGCGCGGACGAAGCATCAAGCGGTGCGGCAACAGGTGCACGTGTTCGTTGAATCGATAAGTCGTCGTGTGAAGAACCTTCAGCATAATCAACGAAAGCTCCGATCGGGGCGGGCTCTGGCCAGGCCCCTTATCCGGTGGTCCCCTCGGGAAGTATGGCCGAGTTGAAGATGCCCATGCAAATGTCGATCCAGACGACCGAAACCGGACGAGGCACCGTGCAAGAACGCTGAGATTCATTCATAGGGGCATGTTAACGGGTGTCCATGTGCAAGCACAACATCAGTTCGCGGTGCGATAGGATTCGACAAGTGTGACCTGCTGCAATGTGTGGACAGCCTCGTGTCGCGCGACATTCCTGGATAGTGAGGCGACTAGGAGGGATCGAACCATGAAGAACCGGCCACCACTTCCGCAACATTTGAGTCGCCATAGGTATCACGCGCTGCTGGTCCGGCTGCAAATCGAGCTCGTCAAGCTGCAGCGCTGCGTGATTGAGCGCGGCCAGCGTATCCTTGTCATCGTCGAAGGTCGCGACGCCGCCGGCAAGGATGGCACAATCAAGTCGATTGTCGAACATCTAAGCCCGCGTGATACCCGCGTCGTAGCGCTGGGGCCGCCGAGCAATCGGGAACGGTGTTCATGGTACTTCCAGCGTCACGTTTCGCACTTGCCCGCGGCAGGAGAGATCGTGCTGTTCAATCGCAGTTGGTACAACCGTGCTGGAGTTGAGCGTGTCATGGGCTTTTGCACCAAGGAGGAAACCGAGGAATTCCTCGAGACCGTGCCGGGTTTCGAAGCAATGATTGAGCGTTCGGGGATCACCCTGCTCAAGTACTATCTTGATATTTCGAAACAGGAGCAGAAGCGACGGCTCGCCGACCGCCAAAGGGATCCCCTGAAGCAATGGAAGATGAGCCCCATCGATGCCAAGGCGCAGAAGCTTTGGAAAGCTTATTCCGAAGCACGGGACAAGATGCTGGAGCGGACGCACACCGTCACCTCGCCCTGGACCGTGGTCCGCGGCGGTGACAAGGAACATGCGCGGCTTAATATCATTCGCGATGTGCTGTGGCGGCTGAACTATCCGGGAAAGCACCGTCGTCTCCACAGACCCGATCCGGCGGTCGTTTTTCCTTACGATAAAGCCTGCTATGAGCGCGGCCTTATCGAGGCTTAGGTGGCTTACCTTGATGCCTCAGTTTGCATCGAGCGAAATTCTGTAGCCTGCATTTTCGAGAGCGGCGAGGACAGCTGTTGCGATAGTCTTGCATTCGTTGGGCTCTTTGTAAGTTTTCGGCCACACCGTCCCGTTTCCCGCGTCTGGAAAATCAACGAAAGCTGATTGAATAGCGCGTTCGATGATCCGTTGGAGCTTCTCATCCCGTATCATTGCCTTGTCTCCCGCTCTCGACGATCGTCAATATCGCCAGTTTACCTAGAGCCGTTGCGGCGCGCCGCCAATGCGCTCGAGCGCAAAAAAACCTGTTTGAAGGAGCAAAACGTATTCTCGTTCCTCCGATCATCAGCGCAGGCGAGCGTAGCTCTCACCGATTTGCGACGCTCAGGCCAGGCCTCTTTGCGGCTGGCGACGCGGGGGACGGCGTCTATCGGCAGGCTGTCACGCCGGTCTCGGCTGCATGACGGCACTTGAGGCCACTCGCTTTCTCTTGGCCCAATGTCCTTCCAGCCGGCGCGCTTGTCCTATTGAAGATAAGCTCAACCCTTAAGCAATGCATGGCTGAATTACACAGCGATTTCAATTACATACGAGTTCGCAGTTTTGTTCTGAGTGGCGCACCAGCCTTCGCTGCTTCGCAGCTACGGCTGGGCGAGCCGGGCGCAGTCTATCCATGCGAAGCAGCGAAGGCTGTCCCGCCGAAGCCTTGGCGAAGGCGGACTAGATCAACGAATCCGGTGTTTCCCTCCCCTTCCAATCGTCACATCCCACCTGTATAAACCGGTAGCTTCTTCTGTAACTCGAAGGAGCTCACATGAACGACCTGCATACGTGGCTTTCGCAACAGCACCACGGCCTGCGCACCTTCCGGACATTTCAGCAAAAGCTCGAGACGCTCGGCCGGGACGATCCCGCCCAGCGCGGTCTTTGCCGCCTGTTGAGCGGCCTCGTCGGCAGCTATGTCGAGGCCTTTGACGAGGAGCCGCTGCCGGTCGAAATCGCCGATGGCGCATATCAGCGTCTGCTAACGCTGGTTGAGAGCATCGATCTTCACGGCAACGCCGACCGCCGGCTCGCCGACATCAACCGCGTGGCGGAGAGTGAGCTCTGGCGGTGAGAGGCGGCACGGCCGTCGCCATCGCCCCGGCTTGATCACGAGAGACGCGTGTAGGTCGTGTTCATCGTATAGTCCTTGCGTGGACCCGATACGACATGACGGACGACGAACGTTCCATCCGGCCGAAACTTGTAGGCCGACTGATAGTCGTCGTGCTTGCAAAGATGGCGCGCACGTCCGCTCAGCTCTCCTCCGGAAGATGCGGACAGTGAAATCTCGTGAAACAGCCGCGGCGGATCTTCGCTGAAGAAGACCTTGAAACCTCCGTCGCTGTTGCTGAAGACGTATTCGCGTTCGGCCTGCACAATGGTGCCGTTCGCGAGCTTCAGATATCCCTGCTCGCGATAGGCCAACCGCCCCTCGTCCAGGGGCGTGAAGATCGCGATACCCTGCATCGTAGCCTGGCCTTCGATGACGCGGTTGAAGGACCACGAGCCGATCAGCCTTTTCGTGACGTCCGAGGCGTCCCCCCAGCCATCGATCATGACTTCGTTCATATCTTCAGACCTGCGCATTAACCAACCGGTCCAGCCTCAGAGGACCCGCAGCCGGGAGTTCGACTTCGGCGAGCCGATACCTATATCCTACCGCAACGAAATGGTGATCCAGTGAGCAGCTTTGATGGCCAGGAGACGCACGACGGAAGCGGACGCCGACGACCTCCCCCGCTATTTCGTCTGGGTCCGGGGCCTCGAAGGCCCCGAGCCGCAGAAATGGATGGCGATGGATTTCGGCATCGGTGACTGGAAGCGGCCGCAAGTGCTGGCCTTTCTGGAGCTGCCGGAAGGCGAACGGCACCTGCCGCTGTCAGCGCTGGCGCGCCGCTATCCGCCACCGAGGGTGGAGACCTAGCGCTCTCTCACTTCCCCCTCGCCGCGGTCGGCGTCAACCCAAACCGCCTGCGGAAGCAGCGGTTGAAATAAGAGAGATCGTTGAAGCCGCAGGCAAAGGCGATGTCGCTGATGCGGCCCTCGCGATGTGCCAGGAGGTCGGCGGCCTTGCGCAGACGCAGCTCAGTGAGGCGGGTGGTGAAGCTGGCGCCGGCCTCGAACAGCAGCTCGTTGACGTAGCGCTCGGAAAGGCCGCCGGCGGCGGCAAGCTTCTGGGCGGAAAAACCCGGCTCGTGGAAGCGCGCCTCAAGAATCGACAGCACGGCCTTGAGCCGCACGGCGCGCAGGCCCCCGCGTCGCGCGGCAGTGGCGATATCGCTGCGGGCACCGAGACCGATCGCGGCAAGGTCGAGCAGATGGCCGGCGATCGCCATGCCGGCCTCGTCGGCGGCCGTGGGATTGCGGAGGAGGAGATCGCTGTAATCCATCGCCAGCGACAGCGCGCCGCCGGGCTCGAGCTCGCAGCCGACGAGATCGTCGATGTCGGCGACCATCGCGCGCAGCGTATCGACCGGCAGATGCACGTTGGTGAAGCGCTTTTGGCTCGCGCCGTCGGCCGCGAAGAACGGCTCATCCAGCTTGAGCAGCACCATCGCTCCCGGCCGCATGGTGAATTCGCGGCCACGATGGATCACCTGAGACGGAAGATCTCCGGTGTTGCGCGCGAGGCAAAAGCGGTCGTCGCCGGTCTCGATCACCTGGCGCTTCTCGCGCCGGACCGTGACGAAGCTGCCATCGCAACGGCCGAGCATCGTGGTGCCGATATGGATCGAGTTCATCGTGGCTCGAAACGGCACGTCGGACGCCGGATCGAGCTCGCCGGTGTTGGAGAAATGCTCGAACAGCTCCGCGAAGCGGATGAAGCGCTGCCGGTCGGACAAGTCCTGCGGCAGCATCTCGGTCGAGAGCGACTTCCTGATGACGGACATCGAGAACGACTTTTCGAGAATGGCTTTTCTAAGTTCTTAAAAAAGGCTTGGCGCTCGCCGAACCTCGCACGCCAAACGGACGCCCGCAGAAGACCAGCATACCGCAAGCTATCAGCACGCCAACGTGAATCAAGCCGCGCCGGTCAGTCCAAGCTGCGACGGCGCTGGCGCCGGACAGTCCAAGACGCCCCACACAAGCGGGCCCTATTCAGGCAGCGGATGCGGCACGCCACACAAGGACTGCATCCGGGCAAACGGGCGGCCCCAGCCTGACGCCCGCTGGAGGAGACAACGACATGCGAACCTCTCTACCCCGCAGCCTCGTGCTCGGCGGCGCCATCGCGACCAGCCTCTGCATCGGTTACGCGCTTGGCGCGCAGCCGCACATGGACGAAGCCATCGCGATCCTGCAATCGGCCCGCGCCGAGCTCGGCAAGGCAGAGCCGAACAAGGGCGGTCATCGCGAGAAGGCGATCGGGATGATCGACCAGGCGATCGCCGAAGTACGCGCCGGCATCGCGTTCGCCGCCGGCCATTGAAGCAAGGGCATTCGGGAGGAAGACATGATACGCACCCTGTTTGCCACGGCTCTCACGCTCGGCGCGATCACGGGCGTTGCCCAGGCCATGCCGCTCACCCTGCTCAACGCAGGCGCGAACGGCGACGTCATCGCGGTCGCCGGCGGCTGCGGCCCCGGCTGGCACCGCGGCCCCTATGGCGGCTGCCTCAGGAACTACGCCAACCCCGCCGCGCATGCCTGCCCGCGCGGCTACCATATCGGCCCCGGCGGCGCTTGCCGCGGCAATGGCAGGTAGGAGCTGAACGCTCCGCCTCTCCCCGCTCGCAGGGGAGAGGCGTCCGCCGACATCGCGCCTCTCGCCGCCGGCACCAGCAAGACCAAACGTTTTCGTGACCGTCATGCCGCGGCGTCCGACCGCGGCAGGGCGGCGCGCGATCTCGCTTGCTACCTCAACGGGATTATGCACAGAATGCACCTGTTTTCATGACGCAACCATTGATTGAAATCGTGAAGCGCTGAACGGCGCCAGCCTGAAGTGCTTCACCATCGATTGCCAGAGGGGCCCCATGACCCAGCATGATGGCGCGCAGAATGGTAATTCTGCAGACCCAAGCACACGCATGACGATGCAAGCGCCGGCGGGACGACCGCCACCACCCTGTCGAAGCGCAAGCTGGTGCTGTTCGCCGACGGCACGGGCAACGCGTTCACCGCCCAGGAATCCAGCGTCTGGCGGCTCTATGAAGCGCTCGACCACACCCAGCCGGACCAGATCGCGCATTACATCAAGGGCGTCGGCACCGCCGGCTGGGCGCCGCTCGCGGCCATCGACGGCGCCACCGGCATCGGCGTTCCCTCCAACGTCCGCAAGCTCTACCGCTTCCTGTGCTGGAACTGGCGCGAGGGCGACGAGATCTACATCTTCGGCTTCAGCCGCGGCGCCTTCACTGCGCGCACGCTGGCGGCGCTGATCGCGAGCCAGGGATTGGGCCGGCGGAAATCAAGGGCGAGCCGGTCTCGCATGCAGAGATGGAGCGCAACGCCATGTCCGCATGGCGGGAATACCGCAAGGAATCGGTGGGCTATCGCAGCCTGCCGACGATCTGGATTGCGCGCTGGATTCGCGACCTGCTGCTCATCATCTACCATTTCGTCTGCTGGCACCGCTCCTATTGCACGGTCCGCAAGGCCATGGCCGGCCGCAAGAACGTCAAGATCGAATTCCTCGGGCTGTTCGACACGGTCGAGGCTTTCGGCGTACCGATCGAGGAGCTGCGCGTCGCGATCGACTGGGCAATTTGGCCGATTTCGTTCCGCAATCACCGACCCTCGCGCAAGGCGAAGCACATCTGTCACGCGCTCGCGCTCGACGACGAGCGCACCACCTTTCATCCGCTGCGGATCGACCAGAGCCGTCTAGCGAATGACCAGACTGTCAAGGAGGTGTGGTTCGCGGGCGTCCATTCCGACATTGGCGGCGGTTACCCGGAATCCACCCTCTCCTTCGTTCCGCTGGTCTGGATGGCCGAACAGCTCGGTGGCCAATTGCGCTTCCAGAACGGCACGATCGAGCGTTTCCGCGAGTATCAATCGGCGATCGGGCCAAAGCACGATTCACGCAGCGGCGCCGCCGTGCTTTACCGCTACGGTCCGCGGCCGATCCTCGAAGGCGATGCAAACGGCGGCAAACCGGTCGTTCACTTCGCCGTGGTCGAACGAATGCTGTTCGGATGCGACGATTATGCGCCGATCATGCTGCCGGCGAACGCGCGGGTGCTGAGCCCGACGCAAGCATCAGGGAGCTCACCAATGACGGCGCGCACCAGGCCATGCATGACGCCTACGCGAAGAAAGCGAGGCGTCCGATAAGCAAGGAGGAATCCGACGCCTTCACTGGAATGAAAGCGCCAGACGCGGACATGGCGAATCTGGCGCGCGGCGCCGTGTGGTGGCGACGCGTGGCCTATTTCGCGCTCCTGATCATGACGGGCATCATTGCCGCCTGGCCGTGGATCGCCCACAAGATCATAGATACATCCGGCAAGAGCCTGCGCGATTTTGTCAGCAACATCGACTGGGGTTTCAGCGCCATACTCGGCTCCGTCGCGAACCTGCTCAAGAACGTGTTGCCCTCCTATGCGGGGCCATGGCTCAATATCGCACTCTATTATCCTGTCGCGACCTCACTCGTCGTGCTGGTCACGTGGTGGGTCTGGAGCATCAACGCCTCGCTGCGTGATGGCATCCAGGAGCGGGCGCGGCTCGCCTGGTACCGGCCGGAACGGAAGGCGAGCGCAAAAAACCTCAGCCGGATGAGTTGGTTGTTCAGGTTTGGCGGTTTGATGCAGCGAAATGCGCGGTGGATGAGCTTTCCGTTCACCAAGATCATCTTTCCCGTCGTCTCCATCGTCGTCATCTACGCCGCGGCCTTGCTGATCGCCTCGAGCAGCTTCTTCACCTGGCGCGTCGCGACCGGACAGGTTTGTGAAGCCCCGGAAACAAAAGCCGCAGAGGCGAAGAAAAAGGGAGCGAACGTCGCGGTAGACATTCCGCCAGCCAAGCCGGTGGGCGACAACGCGCTTCCTGCGGCCGAGCTTTTCAACGTCAACCAGTTCTGCTGGGCAAGCAGGCTCGCCGTGGAGAAGGGCCGCAAATACCGGGTCTGGATCGATATCGACCAACGCTGGTTCGACCGCACGATCATGACCGGCGTCAACGGATTCCAGACCTACGAAAACCACCATTACCTCGCTCTCCCGACCCGGCGACTGTTCGGCGCGGACTGGTTCCAGCCGGTCGTACGCGTCGGCGAGAAGGGCCTGAACGATCAGCCACTGCAGGCCATGAACGTGATGTCGGCAGATGACCTGCCGCGCCGCATTGACCCGACCCTCCCCGAGGACAATGCTCAGGATGAGCCAAAAAACAGATATCCCGTCCGCATCGAAAACGCTGAGGAATCGAGCACGGACGATGCGGCGAAGCTGACGAAACTCAAGGCCGATATCGCGAAGATGGGCACATTCGATGCGCTTCCGCCAGACGAGTCGGCCCGCAAGGTCTGGGACACGCAGAAACTTGCAGACCGGATGGTGGCCGAATTCACCGCACCTGATTCCGGCGAGCTGTTCTTCTACGTCAACGACGCCGTGCAGATCGTCCCGGGCTTCCTGCGATGGCTGGCCCCGGCAAAATACGCCGACTATTTCGGGCCGGACGAACAATACTACAAGAACAACAGCGGCACGGCGCGGATCACGGTACAGCGTCTGCCCGCGCCGCCGACGCCAAAGCAGTAGGCGCCGGCGCAACGGAGCGGAAGAGTGACAACGCCCCCATGATTATGGGTGTCACGGCGTCCGCGCCGCGGCTAAACTTGGCCTCGCGCCGCGGGGGACACGCGGTGCGGGACGATGAACATGAGCGAACAGGGCGAGACGGGTGAGGCCATCACCATCCTCCTCGTCGAGGACGACGCGCCGACCTGCTGGCGGCTCCAGGATGCGCTGGTCAAGGCCGGCTACAAGGTGCGCAGCGCAGCCACGCTCGGCGAGGCGCGCCAGGCCCTGAACGGCGGCGCGCCGCGCGTGCTGCTGACCGATCTGCGGCTGCCCGACGGCCATGGCATCGAGCTGATCCGCGAGACCCGGCAGCGCTTTCCCGACACCGAGATCATGGTGATCTCGGCGCTCGGCGACGAGGAGAGCGTGATCTCCGCGATCACGGTCGGCGCCACCGGCTATCTCCTGAAGGACGCCTTCCCGACCGATATCGCCACCACCGTGCGCAATCTGGTCGCCGGCCATTCGCCGATCTCGGCCTCGATCGCCCGTTTCATCGTACGTAGAACGCAAGGCGCCGCGCCGAGTTCGGCCGAGCCGCCGCGGGGTCCCGTGCTCAACACCGCACGACTCACCCCGCGCGAGATCGATATCCTCTGGGGCATCGCCAAGGGTTTCAGCTACGCCGAGATCGCGAGCCATCTCGGCCTGTCCAGGCAGACCGTGCCCGGCCACATCAAGAACATCTATCGCAAGCTCGAAGTGCACACGCGCAGCGAAGCGGTGTTCGAGGCGGTGCAGCAGGGCCTGATCAAGCTGTGAGCGAGATTGCAGCAAAGGCACCTGCGCGACCGCGGCGCCGGCTGATCGTGTCGCGCCTCGTGCCTTATCTGCTGCTCCAGGTCCTGATCGTGATCGTCACTATCCAGGGGCTGCGGCTGCTCCAGCCCAGCGACCCCGACGATTTTGCCGTGAGCGAATTTTCGCTGCGGGAGGACGGCACGACCCGGGCGGTGACGCTGCCGCATTTCACGTCGTCGCGCTACGCGCTCCAGGACCCGCCGCTCTATTCGGGCGCGTTCGTCTTCAAGCCCGATGCGGCAAACACGGCCTGGTCGGTTTTCCTGCCGCGCTTCAGCAACGGCGTGGAGGTCGCGGTCAACGGCGTCGCGATCCTGGACTCGCGGCGCGATCCCACCGCCAACCGGCCCGACCGCAACACGCCGGAGATCGCACTGATCCCGTCGTCGCTGCTGCGCGACGGCAGCAACGCCATCACCGTGCGGCTGTTGGTGTGGGGTCCGAGCGAGGCTTCCTCGACACCGTCTATGTCGGGCCGGACGAAAGCCTGCGGGGAGCCTACGAGACGCGCACGCTGCTGTTCGTGACGCTGCCCGTGGTGTTCTCGGCCTGGCAATCGTTGCTGGCGGTGATCCTCGCCATCATGTGGCTGATGCGACGCCGCGAGCCGGTCTATGGCGTGCTGGCGGCAGGAATGCTCGTCGGCGCGATGCAGGCCTTCGCGCCGGCGCCGCTGCCGCCCGCGCCTTATCCGCGGCTGGCCGCCATCCTGCTGGCGTCCGCGCCGATCGAGAGCGCGCTGGTCGTGACGTTCGCGGTGCTGTTCTTCGGCTGGCGCTGGCCGCGCTACGGGCTGCTGTTGTTCGCGCCGGGGCTCGTCATCCTGCTGGTCGGGCTCTTTGCGGGCCAGCCGATCCCGCGCATCACCTTTCTGTTCCTCGGCGTGCCGACCGTGGGCCTGTGCCTGATGCTGCTGGTCGTCATCCTGACGTGGGCGGTGATCAGGCGGCAGGACGCGGCGAGCTTTACCTTCGGCTGCGCCGTGACCATCGTGCTGACCTGCTGGTTTCACGACATGCTCTCGGCGTTCGAGTTCGTGCCGGACGATCGCACCTTCGTCACGCGGCTGTCCTATTCCGCGATGCTGGTGGCGATAGGCGCCGGACTGACCTGGCGCTTCGCCCGCGCGCTCAACGAGGTCGACAGCTTCGCCGGCCAACTCATCGCACGCGTGCGCGAGGCCGAGGAGCGGCTGAAGGCAAGCTTCGCCCGCGAAGAAGAGCGCGCCCGTGCCGCCGCACTCGCCAACGAGCGCACGCGCTTGATGCGCGACCTGCATGACGGCCTCGGCGGTCAGCTCGTCAGCATCGTCGCGCTCTCCGAGCGCGGACACGAGGGCGCGACCATCACGGATGCGGCGCGCGCCGCGCTGAAGGATCTTCGCCTCGTCATCGATTCCATGGACGACATCGGCGGCGACCTGATGCTTGCGCTCGGCTCCTGGCGCGAGCGCGCGGCGGCACAATTGCGGCCGCACGACGTCGCCCTCGGATGGCACGTGGCGACGCCGCAGGGCCTGCCGCTGCATCCCGAACTGCGGCCATGGCACGTCATCCAGATCGTGCGCATCCTCGACGAGGCCGTGACCAACGCGGTCAAGCACGCGCAGGCGCGCCATATCGTTGTTACCATCGAGACGCTCGACGATGGCCGAGGAGATGGTGACCGGCCGTGTGGCGTGATCAGCGTTGCGGACGACGGCATGGGCTTTGCCCTGTCCGGCAACGGCGAAGCCGGGAGTGCAGGCCAGACCGCGCGGGGTCTGCGCAACATGCGAAGCCGCGCCGCGCGCTGCGGCGCGGTGCTGGATCTGGCCTCGGATTCCTCGGGGACGCGCGTACGGCTGCAACTGCCGAAAACCTTTCCCGATAGCGACGCCGCCGCCACGGGCTGAAAAGCCCCCTCCCCGAACGTGTGGGACGCACGGAGAGAGGGAACGGGCCGGATTATCGTCATGCGGAGGACGGAGGGTTCGTCCGCAGGTCATCCTTTCGCCCGAAGCGATGCAATCAACTCAATCAAACGAGATCGTCAGCGCACGCCGACGCGATTGACCGGGCCTCCGCGATTCATCGGCGTCCCCGCACGGACGCCGATGCCGGGCGCGCCGACACCGGGCGTCGCCACCGCGACCGCGGCGGCCGGCGCGACCACCACCGCCCCGGCCGGCCGCACCACGCAGCCCTTGGGCACGCCGACCGTCTTGCAATAGACCACCGCCTGCGCCGGGCTCGTGCCCAGCGACACCATCGCCGCACCCGCGAGCATCATGACCGTCAGGCCGGCGCTCAGCGCTCCCACGTTTTTCGACATCTTGCTCTCCTGCTTCCCGTTCGGCGCCCCGATGCAATCACCGGGTCTCGCAGCCGACGTGCAGCCTGAATGGCAAAAGACGGCGCGCGGATACATGCCATGAAGATGGGGGTGCGGCGGGCGAGCCGATGCCATGAACATGGCATGGACCGGCAACGGCCCTCCGCGAGATGGTCCGGCTCACCCGATCCCAGCGGGACCCGTCACAATCCCAAAGAGGTGTCTCATGAGGACTTCAGTTCTTGCCGCGCTGCTGCTCGCTGCCGCCATCCTGCCCGCCGCTGCGCAATCCGGTCCGACGCCGCAAGAGCAGATGGCCTGCCGCAGCGACGCCGGCAAATTCTGCGCCGAACATATCGGCAAGCCGCCGCAGATGAATGCCTGCCTGCGCGAGAACAAGACAAAGCTCTCGGACGCCTGCCGCAAGGTGGTGGAGTCGCACGGCGGGTGATCTTCTTCCCCCCTGTGGGAGAAGGTGCCTTGCCGATGGCAAGGCGGATGAGAGTTGCTTCGACGCACCAAGAGCAGAGACGCTCTGCCGCGAGCCACCCTCTCCCGCGAAGAAGGGAGAGGGACAGCAGCTAGTTCGTCAGGCCATAGACGTCGATGCGGCCGTCATAAGTCGGGCGATAGATGCGGCCTTTCCAGACGATCGGACGGTTGAACTTGGGATGCATGAAGGCGTGCTCCGGCCCCCAGTCCTCGCTGTCCCAGATCACCTGGAGCCGTTTGGAGCCATCCGGATTGGTGGCGAAATTCTGCGCGTCGTAGACCAGGAAGCGGCCCGGACTGAGAATCATGTTGCTGTCCTGATAGGGCACCATCGCCACGATGATGCCATCGGTGCCGTTGTTGGCGGCAAGCGTGATGCTCCAGCCGGGCATGCCGCCCGGCGGACGCGGCGATTGCGGCGAGGCGATCTCGTTGCCCCCGGCGAGATAGGTCGTTCTCCCGTCGGCCGCAATCGACCAGGCCCGCAAGGCGCTGTTCTCGCCGCCGACGAAATGCATGGTGCCGTGGGTGGCGGACTGGAACAGCAGCGGCGTGCCATGCAGATGCCGCGTCGCGCCGCCGGGAAACACGTTCAGCTCCATCGGTGACGCCGGCGCCGGCGGCACGGCGGGATCGAAATACGTGTACAGGATCGGCGGCATGAGAAGCCTGTTGTAGTTCGCCGCGAAATGGCCGGCCGCAAGTTCGCCCGGCTGCGTCTTGCCGAGCGCATTGGCATTGCCGGTGTAGAGGATGCCGTCCTTGCCCGCGGCCAGAATGGCATGGGCGGAGGCGACGTAGACCGGACCGCCGGAACCGAAATCCTGGTCGCCCCACATCGACTCGTTCATCGCCTCCATGTGATGCGCCACGACCGGCGCGATCTGCGCATCGGTTGCACTGCGACCCGAGGTGACCGCGACATGCGGCATCTCGCGCGCATACCGAGGCTTCAGCGTCATTCCCATGCGCCTTGCATGCGCGATCACGGAGGGCAGGGAAACATTCGACGGCAACGCCAGTTCGTCATTGTCGTCGGCGGCTGCTGCGTCCGCGGCCGCGCCGACCCGGTTGGCGTCGGTCCATGGCGCCCACCACGACATGACCTCGAAATGCGCATGGCTTCCGGTGTGCAAGGCGAGCCGCACGATGCTCTCGCCGAAATCGCCATGCTGCGGCGAGAACGCTCCGTTGCCGGTGATGACGTAGATTGAACCGTCGGGAGCGAGGGCCGGGCCGGCCCCGCTCTGCCACAGCCCGCCGCCGGAGCCGGTCACGGTGGAGCACCACGACGCAGCGAGCCGCCAGGCATGGACGTCGACCGCGAGCAGCCAGCCGCGCGCCGTCTTCGACGTCTCGGCGATCGTGCCGAAGGGAATCAGCACGTGGTTCCGCGTCAGCGTCAGGGCGCTGCGCTGCTTGCGCTGGGCCGAGACGAATTTCTGCACCGGCAGGCCGTTCGGCGGCGTGTAGACCGCGCCCTCCAGGTTCAGCAGCCCGTGCACCTTCGAGCCGTCGCGGATCCGCAGCGCGGCGAGGAAATGCTGCCCCTTGACGACGCTGCCGTCGTCGCTGATCCAGGCGCAGGCATAGAGAATGCCCGCCCCCTCGTCGATCACCGGGGTCGAGAGAATGCCCCAATGGACGTTGGTCATGTGGCCGTCGATCGCCCTCGTTCCGACGATGGGACGTCCGAGGTTGGTCGCCCAGATCTTCTCGCCGGTCACAGCGTCGAATGCATAGACCCAGTTGCCCATGCTGGCCTGGAAGATCAGGTCGCGGGTCTTGCCGTCTGCCATGTGCACGCCGCCGACCGCCAGCGGCTGCGCCTCGAGCCTGGGATCGTCGGGAATCGGAAGGCTGAAGAGTTTGACGATGCCCCTGGTGCGGACGGCGGTCGCCGTCAGCACCGTCTCGGAATTGTTCGTACCGGTACGGGCACGGTCGTAGCTGCGGGTCGTGACGGAGGCGACCATGGTCAGGCTCCGTAGGCGAGGAGGCTTCCTGCCGCAATCAGGCAAGCCGCTGCAAGCGGTCGTACGTCGCGCAAGCCTGCGCGCCACCCGCGCGACACGACGGCTCCGCAGGCAAAGCCGAGCCCGGCCATGATCGCGCTCGACAGTGCGGCAACGGCCGGCGCATCAGGCGTACGCGACACGAAATTGTCGATCGCCAGCAGCGGTGGCAGCACATAGAACCACCCGACGCATTCAAAAGACGTTGCGCGATGGGGTGGCGCACCACCAGCGATGCGCCGCACGCGATCAACAGGATCGCTGCGAGCCCGCCCGCGACCGGCATCGTGACGCCGAGCGCGGAACCCAGCGCATCGCAAGCGCCGAACATCAGAATGAGCGGCAGCACATGCCGTTGCGGAACGATGAATGCGAGTGCAAAGGCCACGATGAGACTGTCCGCGGACGTCCACAACAGATGTATCGACATGGAAACCTCTAAAAGGTTTGCAATGCGAGATAAGTGAGGTCAGTCGAGAAGGCCGCCCCGCCGTCCGCCTTCGAGGGCAATTGCAGCGCGATGAAGCCGCCATTCCGCGCGTGTCGCGCGAGAAAGTGGAGCAGCCAGGCAATGCCGGCTCTATCAACCGGCGTCGGCACGATGACGCCTTCGCGGTCCGGCGCGAAGAAGCGACCCCAAGCTAACAGCGCTACGCCCATGACGCGGCCTTTGGCTAGCCACGCCAATCATGCATTGAACGGAGATCGTCTGGAAGTTGAAATTCGAGGCAAGCGCGTCCGCAGAACGAACCGTCGCTCACGATCGCGTGCGCGACGGCGAGGATCGGCGCTAATCGTCGTCAGACCCGAACAGCCTGATCTGCGGCAAGCCGCCGCGCGGCCGGCTCGCGACATCGCGCGCATCGGAATCTTCGCGGATGTTGCGCGCGACGTCATCCCAATCGGTGCGGTCGCGTATGCCACGCGGCTCGCGGGGATCGTAGTGCCGGCGCTCGGCCCAGCGCTCGCGGCGCTCCATGCGGCGCCGTTCGGACGCGGCGCGCTTCACATCGGAATCCCTGGCCTTGGCATAGGCGTTGTCGGGTGAGGATGGCGGCTCTGTCGATGCCTGCTGCTCGGCAGGCTTTGCGACCTGCGGAGGCGATGCCGGTGCCGGCTTGGGCGGCTCGGCCGCGGCTGCCTGGGAAGGCTGCGGCGCTGGCGGCTCGGCGTTCGCTTGGCTTGCCTGCGTGTCGGACTTTGCGGATTCGGATTTGGCTTCGGCCTGCGCCGGCGCGCCGATCATGGCGCCGAAGGCTTGCGAGCC
The DNA here is from genome assembly GCF_017565645.3 of Bradyrhizobium barranii subsp. barranii. Classification (NCBI taxonomy): domain Bacteria; kingdom Pseudomonadati; phylum Pseudomonadota; class Alphaproteobacteria; order Hyphomicrobiales; family Nitrobacteraceae; genus Bradyrhizobium; species Bradyrhizobium barranii. The sequence continues at coordinate 1,298,917 of NZ_CP086136.1, read as the reverse complement.
GGTGAGATATTGCAAGCGCTCGGAAGGCGCGTCCGTCATCGCGGGTTTAGCGGCTTCAGCGCGCTGCGCCATCTTGCTCGTGTCCGGCCCCAGCTTGGGCGCGACCGGATTCATGATATTGCCGGCGACGATGCCGCCACCGAGACCAATGGCGATGGCCGCGACGATCGTTCCTGCACCGACGAAATAAGCTGTCGAGGCGCGCATTGGTCCACTCCCTCTTTGGAGCGGGCAACGTTTGTCGATTGCCGGATGTTCCCGATGCAGGGCGCAGTTCCCGGAGGAACTTGCGCGTCAGATCTGCTGCGCGACTTTTTCGAGCCCGATGATGCGGGCGAGCTTGCGCACTTCTTCCTTCTGATCCTCGCGCAGCTGGAACAGCAGCGGCATTGCGGCCGACTTCAACTGCTGGACCTCGTCGCAGTTCGGATCGATCGGCACGCCCGGCGCGTTCGGATTGGAGAGCTTGTTCGCGGAGATCTTGCGGACGACATTGCGCAGCGCGGTCTCGACCGAGGGCCAGTAATATTCCTGCGACGACGATAGTTTCAGGCGATCCCTGATGCCTGCGATCTGCACGTCGGACAGCAACGAATAGTTTTTCTGCGGCTGCGGCTTGGCGGCGACCTTCGGCTTGGCCGGAGCTTCGACGGGAGCTTCTGCGGCGGCAGGCGCTTCATGCACACTCGCCTTGGGCATCGGGAAATCGGCGGGCGTCGCGGCGGCAAACGCCTGGCGCAGCGGCTCGGTCAGCACCGGCGCCTGTGAGAGCTTGTCGGCAGAGACCTGGACCGGATCGATCGCGGCCGAGGCCAGTGCCAGCGTCGGAACCAGACGGTCGGCCTTGGCGGCGCGATTTGTCGAAAGCTGCTTGGGCGGCGGGGCCTGCGTGATCATCTCCGCGCTGACGCTGGGCACGCTGTCACGGCCGAGGATGGCGGTGGTGGCGGCGCCGAGGACGAGGAAACAGGTCAGCACGACGATGGTGATGGCTTTGGACAAACGTCTCTCCAGGCCCAGCTTCAAGTCCACGTGACGAGTGCCCGGAAACTGGGCGGTAAATAAGGCTTAACCGAGCCATCGCGACGGCAATCGCGCGGACTGTGGCGACATGCCCCGAAATCTCAAGGAAATCAGGCAGCTAGCGCCAGGTCGTAGGCATCCTGGATGTCGGCGACGATCTCGGAGGCCTCCCAGACCGCGCGCGGCTCGACCGATTGCAGCGTCACCGTCCAATTGCCGCCCCGGCGGGTGCGGGGGACGCTGAGGATGTCGAAGCGCACGTTGCGGCACAGCGGATGACGGGCCAGAGCATGGGCCACGCGGACCCGGATTTCGTCCAGCGTCGCGGCTGTCTTGCTATTGAGAAAATCGAAGTCCATCGCCTGTCCCTCTCGGTCCTGATTGGCGGCCGTGAGGGGGATTCTTGGCGGGCGTTGGTTAATCTGCCGTTAAGTACGGGGCCGCGGAGGAGCGCTCGATTAACTGTGATCGGGAGCGACGGCTCCTCCTCTCCCTCCCCCACAAGCGGCGGCGAGGGGAAAGACGCCGCCTACCGCCCGCCCGCTTCGCGATATTCGGCAAGGGTCCGCGCCACGAGATCGTCGACCGCCATCACGTCGGTCACGCCCGATGTCGCGTGTCCCCCGCTCCAGATATCGCGCCAGCGTTTCGGGCGGTTTTCGCGTGCGTCGACGTCAATGTCCTTGCCGATGTCGATCGCGCCCCGCGCCGGTAGATCGTCGGGATCGAGGCCCGCAGCCACGATCGACGGCTTCAGCATGCTGGTCTGCAACCCCGTGAACGCGGTGGTGAGCAGGATGTCGTCGGCGCTGCTGTCGACCAGCATGTCCTTGTGGCGCTCGTCCGCCATGCTCTCGCGCGTCGCGATGAATTTCGTGCCCATGTAGCCGAGATCGCAGCCGAGGACTCCAGCCGCATGCAGCGCGCGGCCGTCGCTGATCCCTCCGGCGAGCACGATGATGCCGTCAAAGAATGCGCGCACCGCGCGGACGAACGCGAACGGATTGAGCCAGCCGGTCTGCCCGCCTGCGCCCGCGGTGAGCAGCACCAGCCCGTCGGCGCCGGCTTCCGCCGCGCGCCGGGCGTGGCGGATCGAGGCCACGTCCGCCAGCACCAGCGCGCCGGCATCGTGCAGCGGCTTCAACACCGGCGCGGGCGATCCAACAGAGGTGATGACGATCTCCGGCTTGTGTCGCAGCAGCACGGCGAGATCCTGCTCCAGCCGCGCGTTGGAGCGATGCACGATCAGGTTCGGGCAAAGCGGCGCGGCCTTGCGACCGGTGTGATCTTCGTGTTGCCGCAGTCGCGTTTCGATCTCCGTGAACCACGCCTCGAGCTGTTCCGTGCTGCGGCAATTCACGGTGGGGAAGCTTCCGATCACGCCATTGCGACAGGCCGCGACCATGAGCTCGACGCCCGACACCAGAAACATTGGCGCCGCGATCAGAGGCAGAGCGAGACGATCGCGGAAGTGTTGCAGTCGATCGGATGTCACTCACGCCTCCTTGCACGGGCTTTGTCGTTCCATCCCGCCTTCCCTGTGCTAGCGTTGCGCACAAACATTGGCACGTCAAAAGCCGATGACAAGGCAACGGGGAAACATATGTCCGATCCGCTCCACGCATCGTCCCCGACTTGCGCGCAGACGCTGCGGGCACTGTCGCGCTATCCCGGCCGCACCGCTTTCGCCTGGCCCGGTGGATCGCTGAGCTATCAGGGCACCACCGACCTGATCGGACGCATCCAGGCCGTGTTCATGCGGCTGGGATTGCAGCCCGGCGCGCGCGTCGCATTTCTCACCGCCAACCGCGCCGACACCTGGTGCGCCGGTGTCGCCGCGCAATTATCCAGGCTCTGCGTCACCTGGCTGCATCCGCTGGGATCGCGGGCAGACCAGCTCTTCCAGCTCGAGGATTCCGAGGCTGAGATGCTGGTGGTCGATGCCGCCACCTTCCGCGATCGCGGCGGCGAGCTCGCCGCGAGTGCGAGCCGGCTCAAGGCGGTCTTCACCACGGGACCGGCCGACTATGGCGTCGACCTCCTGCAGGCGATCGAGATCGAGGGCCATGCCAGCGCGCATTGCTTCGCCGGCCCCGACGATCTCTCCACGCTGAATTACACCGGCGGCACGACCGGTAAATCCAAGGGCGCGCTGCGCTATCACCGCGAGAACGCCGGGGGTGCTGCCGCGATCCTCGCCGACTTCGAGATCCCGGACACCCCGCACTATCTCGCGGTCGCCCCGATCAGCCATGTCGCCGGCACGAAAGTCGTGCCGACCCTGATGCGCGGGGGCACCGTGCACATGCTGAAGGGTTTCGATCCCGAGGCGGTGCTGACGACGATCGCGCGCGAGCGCATCAATTTCACGCTGTTCGTGCCGACCATGATCTATGTGCTGCTCGATCATCCCGCCTTAAGCAAGACTGATCTGTCCTCGCTCGAGCTCGTGCTCTATGGCGCATCCGCGATGTCGCCGAGCCGGCTGGTCGAGGGCATCGAACGCATTGGGCCAGTGTTCTCGCAGCTTTACGGGCAGACCGAATGCTATCCGATTTCGGTGCTGCGCAAGGCTGATCATGATCCAAAAACGCCGGAGCTGTTCCTGTCCTGCGGCTTCCCGATCTCGGCCTGCGAGGTCAGGATCCTCGACGACAACGACCAGGAAGTGAAGACGGGCGAAGCCGGCGAGATCTGCGTGCGCGCGCCGCATGCCATGGCCGAATACTGGAAGCGGCCTGACATCACAGCCGAGACGCTGAAGAATGGCTGGGTCCACACCGGCGACGTCGCGCGCAAGGACGAGCGCGGCTACATGTTCATCCTCGACCGCAAGAAGGACATGATCGTCTCCGGCGGCTTCAACATTTTTCCGCGCGAGGTCGAGGACGTGCTGTCGCAGCATGCGGATGTCGCGATGGTCGCGGTCGTCGGCATTCCCGACGAGAAATGGGGCGAAGCCGTCACCGCGATCGTCGTGCCGCGCGAGGGGGCAAAGCCCGATCCGGACGAGCTGATCAATCTGGTGAGGACGCGAAAAGGCTCGGCACATGCACCGAAGCGGATCCAGTTCGTCAAGCAGCTGCCGATGACCGGCGTCGGCAAGGTCGACAAGAAGGTGCTGCGCGCGGGCTTCTGGAGTGGACGGGACCGGATGGTGGGGTAGTCATCCCCGATCTGCAACTTGTGGCAGGTAGCACCGCACGTATTCCCGCGGCCGGACCCCGGGGTTCTACGGTCGCTGTGACCCGCGAACAACAGCTCGGAAGGGACTTTTCAGGCACGCCGTCCGCGCAATTGCAGGCGAATCAACGAATCAACTAGACCGCTGACGGGGCTGGGAAGCGGAGTATCAAATGAGAGTCGCTTCCTTGGAAAGTGCGTTGGCCGCGATCACGTTGATCACGGCTATCATCGTCCTGCTGTGGGAGATCAAGATCGTCTACGGCAGCTGAACTGGCAGGACGCTGGCGTCGAGCAGAGACCTCCGGACAAGAAGAGGTTCGCGACCAGGGCATCCCTTCCGCGGCGGCGGAAGTCTGCCGTTCAATCGGCGCAAGGAGCGATCACGGCGCTTGCCGTCACGCTTAGCGCTTTTCGATCACCAGACTCTGCACCGCGCGGCCGAAATAGCCGTGACGATCCGCGAGCCGCGACATCGCGAGGCCGGCGCCGTAGGGGCCGATCCAGGATTCGCCGTCGAGCAAGATCCACTCGCCGACCGGCTGGCGCGACAGGTTCACGGTGAGGTCGGCATTAATGTAGGTCCAGGCACGGAAGTCGAGCGTCGAGGCGGTGCCGTTGGAAAAGTCGGCGGCGACCACGGCGCGCATCGCCTGCGAGACCGCTTCGCCTTCGACCAGCGGATGGTCGAGGCGAAACCAGATCGCGCCGGCCCCGGCCTGGCCGAACCGGCCGCGCGCGGCGCGCATCGAGACCATGCCTGCGAACGGACTGGTCGCGCCATGGCCGTCCTCGACCAGCGAGTCCTCGGGCGACGGCAGCGTGACCGGCAACTCCTTGACGTCGTCCGGCAAAGGCTGTGATTGCCGCTTGATCTTGAGCACGGTGGCACCGACGACCTGAACACCGTCGGCGAACAACTTGATCTCGCAGAGCTGGATCTTGCGCCCCTCGCGCAAAACCTCGCTCTCGATCGTGAGCGGCGCCACCGGCACCGGGCGCATCAAGTCGATGGTGACGCGCGCAACATTCATCGGCACCGGCGTCGGAATGCGTTCCGCCGCCCACGTCACCAGTGCAGACGGCGCCGAGCCGTGCTGCATGCGCCGGTCCCACGGACCGGCAGCATTGGGGCTGGTGACGACGTTGTTGCCGTCGACGCGATAGATGGCGGTCATGTTTGCCCGATATCTCGGCTGGCGTTCCCCGGACGCAGTGCAGCGCGTAAGCGGTGCGCTGCAGAGCCGGGGTCCATGTGCTGCAGCGATGGGTCCCGGCTCCGCGCAGCAGCGTTGCACGCTGCAGCGCGTCCGGGACACGAGAGCGGTTAGAGCGGCGGGTCGATCGCTTCGTCATATTCCTTCTTGAAGCGCGCGATCAGATCGGCGGCGGGGATGATGCCGTCGACGCTGCCGATGCCCTGGCCCGAACCCCAGATCTCCTTCCAGGCTTTCGGCTTGGCGCGCTCGCCGGAGGCATCCGTGCCGAAGTTCATCTTGGACGGATCGGACGTCGGCAGGTTTTCCGGATCCATGCCGGCCGCGAGGATCGAAGGTTTCAGATAGTTGCCGTGCACACCGGTGAAGAGGTTCGAGTAGACGATGTCGTCGGCCGTCGAGCCCGCGATCATCTCCTTGTATTTCTCGACCGCGTTGGCTTCCTTGGTCGCAATGAAGGCCGAGCCGATATAGGCGAAGTCTGCGCCGAGGATGCGCGCGGCGCGGATCGCCTTGCCGTTGCCAATGGCACCCGACAGCGCGATCGGGCCATCGAACCATTTTCGCGTTTCTGCGACGAAGGCCAGCGGCGAGATCGTGCCGGCGTGGCCGCCGGCGCCGGCCGCAACCAGGATCAGACCATCGGCCCCCTTCTCGATCGCCTTGTGGGCAAACTTCTGGTTGATCACGTCGTGGAAGACGATGCCGCCCCAGCCGTGCACCGCTTGATTGAGCTCCTCGCGCGCGCCGAGCGACGAGATGATCATCGGCACCTTGTACTTGGCGCAGAGCTGCATGTCGTGATCGAGCCGGTTGTTCGACTTGTGCACGATCTGGTTCACCGCGAACGGCGCCGACGGCTTGTCGGGATGGTCATAGGCCGCGAGCTCTTCGGTGATCCGCGCCAGCCATTCGTCGAGCAGCTCCGGCGGCCGCGCGTTCAGCGACGGAAACGAGCCGACCACACCGGCCTTGCACTGCGCGATCACGAGATCGGGCACCGAGATGATGAAGAGCGGCGAACCGATCACGGGGATCGACAAGCGCCCCTTGAACAAGGCAGGCATGGACATAGGCGAAACGATCCTTTGGTGGCGAGCAAATCGAAAGGTGGAGGCCATACCAACAAGGCAATCTTTCCACTGTCAAGTATTGCGTTTTGACGCCGTGGCGGATGCCGTTACCGCAATTCCAACATGCGGAATTCGCTACGCAAACGTGGGCGGCATCACCCAATCAAATCCGGATTGATCAGCCGCTCGAACGAGAACATCTCGTCCCATTTCTCCTGCGTCAGCAGCTTGCGTTCGACCACCACGATCTGGTGCAGCGACTTGCCGCTCTTGTAGCCCTCGCGCGCGATCTCGGCGCATTGCTTGTAGCCGAGCAGCGGCTTCAGCACGGTGACGATGCCGAGCGAGTTCAGCACCATGTTGCGGGTGTGCTCCTCGTTGGCGGTGATGCCGACAACGCAGTTCTCGCGCAGGCTGTTGACCGCGCGCTCCATGGTGCGGATCGAGAAGAACAGCGCGAACGAGATCACCGGCTCCATCACGTTGAGCTGAAGCTGGCCGGCACTTGCGGCGAGCGTGACGGTGGTGTCGAGACCGATGACGAGGAAGCTGGTCTGGTTGACGACCTCGGGGATGACAGGATTGACCTTGCCCGGCATGATCGACGAGCCCGGCTGGAGCTGCGGCAGGTTGATCTCGTTGAAGCCGGCGCGCGGGCCCGAGGCCAGCAGGCGGATGTCGTTGCAGATTTTCGTCAGCTTGCTCGCCGTGCGCTTGAGCACGCCGGAGAGCTGCACATAGGCGCCGGTGTCCGAGGTCGCCTCGACGAGATCGCCGGCAAGGATGAAGTCGACGCCGGTCAGCGCGCTCAAATGCCGGACCGCAAGTTTTGGATAGCCGACGGCCGCGGTGACGGAGGTACCGATCGCGGTGGCGCCGAGATTGATCTCGCGCAGCAGCGCGCGCGCCTCGGAGATGCGGTCGACCTCCTCGCCGATCGTGGTGCCCCAACCGCGGAATTCGGCGCCGAGCGACATCGGCACGGCGTCCTGAAGATGCGTGCGCCCCATCTTCAGCACGCGCTCGAACTCGCGGCCCTTGGTGAAGAAGGCCTCCTGGAGCTGGCGCAGCGCCGTCATGTAGCTCTCGAGCCGCAGGATCAGCGCCAGCCGGAACGCGGTCGGATAGGTGTCGTTGGTCGACTGGCCGTAATTGACATGGTCGTTCGGGCTGACATGCTGGTAGTCGCCCTTGCTGAAGCCGAGCGATTCCAGCGCGAGATTGGCGATCACCTCGTTGGCGTTCATGTTGGTGGAGGTGCCGGCGCCGCCCTGGATGAAGTCGGTGACGAACTGATCCATCATGTCGCCGGCGATGACGCGGTCGCAGCCCTGGATGATCGCGTCCGCAACTTTCGCGTCGATCGCGCCGAGGTCGCGGTTGGCCATCGCGGCAGCCTTCTTGACGTAACCGAGCGCCTTCACGAAGTAAGGCTCCTGGTTCATCGGAATGCCGGTGATGTGGAAGTTCTCCTTCCCGCGGATGGTCTGGACGCCGTAATAGATGTCGTCGGCGATCTCGCGCTGTCCGAGGAAGTCCTGCTCCGTGCGGCTCATGGGCGCTCCTTTGCTGGCGCTACGTCCTCAGTTCTGGCACAGCGCGCTGGTGACGAAGGTATCGGTGCGGCAGTCATCCGGTTTGCGTTGCCGGCCCGGGATCAGAACCTTGGCCGAGCATTTTTCCGCGGAATCGGCTTTCAGGCTCTTGCCTTCCTTGTAGCCCTTGCTCTGGCAGAGCTGGTCGGCGGCCTGCTTGCAGTCGGGTGCGCCATTCGACGAGGCGGGGCAGGCCATGCGCCCCGACACCATGGCCGACGGCGTCGCCAGCCGCGACAGATCGTTCATGGTCTCGCTCGGGCTTTTGATCGGTGGCAGGATCGAGGGCAGCTTGTCGAACAGCTTGCCCATTTCGTTGATCAGCCCGGGATTTTCCTCGCGCGCCGGCGGCGATGAAGGTGCCGATGTCGAGGGCGGCGGCGCGGTCTGCGGTCCCTGCTCCCGCAAGCCGAGCGCCGGCGGCGCGGATTGCGGCCAGCCGGTGCCGCCGGCACCGAGCAGGAGCGAAAGCACTGCAAATATCAGCGTCCCCGGTCGGAGGACCGGATTGCCGGATCGAACCATCATGACGGCAACCGTAGCCGAACCCGGCGCAGCGGCAAAGCGCGCGGTTATCGAGCGAACATGATCTTTGCGGAGAACGGCTTCACACGTTGCGCTGAGGCGGCCCTTCGGGTCCGGATCATTCCCTAGATCAGCTTGACCGCGACGACGAAGCCGAGCACCAGCACGGCGGCGCCGAGCGCCACCCAGAGACCGAGATGCTTCTCGATCCTGACGCGGATCCAATCGCCATAGCGGTTGAGCAGGATCGCGACGATGAAGAAACGGCCGCCGCGCGCGACGATCGAGCACAGGATGAACAGGCCGATATTGTAACCGGCAAAGCCCGAGGTGATGGTGACGAGCTTGTAGGGGATCGGCGTCAGGCCCTTGAGCAGGATGATCACCGCGCCCCACTCCGCATAGGAGGCGCGGAAGGCATCGACCTTGTCGCCGAGGCCATAGACCTGGATCAGCCAATGGCCGACCGAGTCAAACAGCAGCGCACCGATGGCGTAGCCCAGCAGACCGCCCACCACCGAGGTCGCGGTGCAGACCGCGGCGTAGAGCCAGGCGCGCTGCGGGCGCGCCAGCGACATCGGGATCAGCATCACATCCGGCGGGACCGGAAAGAAGGAGCTTTCTGCGAAAGCCACGGCTCCCATGATCCAGAGCGCGTAGGGCTTGTGGGCGGCGTCGATGCACCAGTCGTAGATACGTTTCAGCATGGCGCCGCGATGAAGCACCATGGGACGGATTTGTCCATCGCGAGTTTTGTGACGATTTGGCGTGATCCGGAACAGTGTGTCGCGGTTTTCCGAAAGTTCACGCGCAAACAACAACCTAAAGCGCGATGACGCTTTGCTCCGGTTTCATCGCGCTTTAGTGGCGCTTGCGCGAGACGCGCCCTTCCAGCGCGACAATTGGCCGCCTGGCGGCAACGCGCGGTGACGCGACTTTGGGCAGCTTCATCGGCGACTTCGGCAGCTTCTCGGCAATGCCGAGCATGTCTTCCCGCCGCGCCATCTCGCGCCAGACATCCTCCGGGCGCACGCCGGCCGAGGCCCAGAGCACCGTGAGATTGTAGAGCAGGTCGGCGCTTTCCCGGATCACGGCCTCGCTATCGCCATTGACCGCGTCAATGACGACCTCAATGGCTTCTTCGGCCAGTTTCTTCGCCATTTTGGATGGCCCACGCTGAAACAGCCGGGCGGTACGCGATGTTGCCGGATCAAGATCCTTGGCCGCGAGCACAGCCAGATATAGCCGCTCAAGCGAATCACTCATGGTACTCAAAACTACCCTAAACCAATGGCGAGCGCGTTAACGCGCAGGGTTAAAAGCGAAAAACAGGCCGCCGCGGCAAGCGCGACGGCCTGTTTTGGTCAAGACTTGGTAGCCAGGGACTTGGTAGCCAAGGACTTGGCAGCCAAGGCTAGTAGCAGTTCTGCATGTAGCCCTGGCCACAGAGCTCCGACGGAGCCGTGCCGCCATAGCGCTGATATTGGTAGTTCGGGCCCGGGCCGTAGTAAGGACCGTAGGCGGGGCCACTGTAATAGGCAGGGCCGCCGTAATAGCCATAACCCGGACCCGGACCGTAATCATAAGCGTAGGCGTCACGGGTCGCAGCGATCGCAAGGCCGGTGCCGATGATGCCGGCAAAGGCCGCGGCAGCCGCAGCACCGCCACCGCCATGCCAGTGGCGGCCGCCTGCGTATGAGGCAGTCGGGGCGACCGCGGTCAGCGCCAGCACCGCGGCGGTGGCAAAGACGGCCTTGCGGCCGGCAAATCTCGAAAATCGGTCAAACATGTCCTGGACCCTCCTTGGGACCTCGAATGGTGCCTGACGACAGGCTCATGTCTTTCAAACACCCGCAGCCCATGTTGGGTTCCCGAACCCCAACAGAAGCTGAACGGGGTTGCGTGATCATGACGCAACCCCCGCTCATCCGCCGTTCATGTTGGCGCGCGCAGGCTCGTCGCTGGCCGGCGCTGCGAGCGTCACGAAACCACAACAATGCGGGACCGGCGCGACTGATGTTTGCATTCAAGACGATCGCCCTTCGCGGCCTGCTGGCCATTGCAATCTCGCTCGCCGCGCTGGCTGCGCGCGACGTCAGCGCGGCCGAGACTGCTGCGCCGTCCACTGCCATCCACTTCACATTCGATCGTCCTGTCGATGCGAGCATGGCGCCGTTCTTCCTCGCCGCGAAGGACGGTAATTTCGGCGCCGAGCGTCTCAACGTGTCCTTCAATAGCGCAGCCGGATCGCCAGAGGCGCTCGCGCGCGTCGCCAAGGGCGATAGCGAGCTCGCGCTCGTCGACATCAACGAGCTGATCCGCTTTCGCGACAAGGACGATGCCGCGCCGGTCAAAGCCGTGTTCGTGTTGTTCAATCGCGCGCCTTACGCGATCGTCGCGCGGAGGAGCCGCGGCATTCACTTGCTGCCCGACCTCGACGGCAAGACCGTCGGCGTCGCCGACGGCGATCTGTCGATGCGGCTGTGGCCGGCGCTGGCGCAGCAGAACGGCATCAACGCGTCGCAAGTGAAATTCCACAAGATCAGCGCCGCGGTCCGCGAGCCGCTCCTCTCCGCGGGCCAGGTCGATGCCGTCGCCGGCTTCAGCTATCTCTCGGCGGTGAACCTGCGCGACCGCGGCGTGCCCGGCGGCGATCTCGTGGTACTCCGCTATGCCGACTATGGCTGCGAAGCCTACGGCTTCGCCGTGGTGGCCAACCCCGCTTTCGCCGCCGCGAAGCCCGACGCCGTGAAGGGATTCGTCCGCGCATTGATCGCCGGCGTCAACGCGACCATCAAAGAGCCGGCCCGTGCGGCGGACGAAGCCACGAGCCGGATCGACGACGGCGACCGCGACCTCGAGCGGGAACGCCTGCGCAGCGTGCTCATCGACAACATCCTGACCGACGAGGTCAAGCGCAACGGCCTCGGCGGCATCGACCCGGCGCGCCTGGACCGCTCGATCGACCAGATCGCCCAGGATTTCAAATTCCGCAAACGGCCGGCGGCGGGCGATATCTTCGACGACCGGTTCCTGCCGCCGGTCGCGGGACGGCTGATCAACTGAGCAAAACCGGCAGCTTCCGCTGTATCTCGCGGGCGATCCCTGATTAGAATATGGGCTCACCTCGTTCGATCCGCCTGAGTTCCTCGCCCGCATGTCCATTTTCAGCCTCTACACCCGCGTTCTTGAGCTGCTCGGCAAGGAGGCGCGGCTGGGCTGGCTGCTGGCGTTCGCCAATCTGCTGCTCGCCGCCTCGCAATTCGCCGAGCCCGTGCTGTTCGGCCGGATCGTCGACGTGCTCTCCGGCAAGGCGGTCGCCGGGTCGAATTCGGCCTGGCCGTTCCTGCTGGCCTGGGTGGCGTTCGGGCTGTTCACCATCGGCTGCAGCGCGATCGTGGCGTTGCAGGCCGACCGGCTCTCGCACCGCCAGCGCCAGGCGGTGCTGACCGACTATTTCGAGCACATTCTGCAGCTGCCGCTGACCTTCCACTCAGGCACCCATTCGGGCCGGCTGATGAAGGTGATGCTCAACGGCACCGATGCGCTGTGGCGATTGTGGCTCGGCTTCTTCCGCGAGCACTTTGCCGCGATCCTGTCGGTCGTGGTGCTGCTGCCGCTGTCGCTCTACCTGAACTGGCGGCTCGCGATCCTGCTTTTCGTGCTCTGCATCGTCTTCACCGTGCTGACCACCTTCGTCGTGCGCAAGACCTTCGGCATGCAGATGGCGGTCGAGGAGCAATATAGCGAGCTCTCCGCGCGCGCCTCCGACGCGCTCGGCAACGTCGCGCTGGTACAGAGCTTCGTGCGCGTCGAATCCGAGGTGAAGGGCTTGCGCTCCGTCGCCGACGAGCTGCTGGCGGCGCAGATGCCGGTGCTGTCGTGGTGGGCGCTCGTCACCGTCATCACGCGCGCCTCCACGACGATCACGGTGCTCGCGATCTTCGCGCTCGGCATCGCGCTACACGACCAGGGGCTCACCTCCGTCGGCGAGATCGTGATGTTCGTGAGCTTCGCGACGCTGCTGATCCAGAAGCTCGAGCAGGTCGTGAGCTTCATCAACAACGTGTTCATGGAAGCCCCGCGCCTGCGCGAGTTCTTCAACGTGCTCGATGCCGTACCCACGGTCCACGACCGGCCCGACGCGATCGATGCCGGGCGGCTCTCCGGCCTCGTCGAATTCAACGACGTCACCTTCTCCTATGACGGCAAGCGGCCGGCGGTCGAGGACCTCTCCTTCACCGCGCTGCCCGGCCAGACCATCGCGCTGGTCGGCGCGACCGGCGCCGGCAAGTCGACGGCGATCGCGCTTCTGCATCGCGCCTTCGATCCGCAGTCGGGCTTCATCAGGATCGACGGCATGGACGTCCGCGGCGTGACGCTGACGTCGCTGCGCCGGAACATCGGCGTGGTGTTCCAGGAGGCGCTGCTGTTCAACCGCTCGATCGCGGAGAATTTGCACGTCGGCAAACCGGATGCGACCGAAGCGGAGATGCGCAAGGCCGCGGAGCGCGCGCAGGCGCTCGAATTCATCGAGCGCAGCGGCGGCTTCGAGACCAATGCCGGCGAGCGCGGCCGCATGCTCTCCGGCGGCGAACGCCAGCGGCTGTCGATCGCCCGCGCGCTGCTGAAGGATCCGCCGATCCTGATCCTGGACGAGGCCACCTCCGCGCTCGACGCCGTCACCGAGGCCAAGGTGAACGCCGCTCTCGACGAAGTGATGAAGGGACGCACCACGTTCGTGATCGCCCACCGTCTCTCCACCATCCGCAATGCCACGCGGATCCTGGTGTTCGAGAACGGCCGGGTGATCGAAAGCGGAACTTTCGATGAACTCGTGGCCAAAGGCGGCCATTTTGCCGAACTCGCCAGGGCCCAGTTCATGGTTCAGGAAAATGCACGGGCCAGCGTGACGGCCGCTGAGGCTGCGGCGACCGCGGTCAAGTCCCCATAGCATCGTCGAAATTCGGCCTATTTCATCACGGAATACCCGGCCGAAACCCCTGTTCTCGACGCACGAGCCGGTATAGGTTTGCGACGCCGCAAGCGGCGGCGCCGGATTTCAGAACCGAACATCAGATCACGAGAGCCGACCGGAACCGGCGGGTCTCCAAGGACCGGAATCGGATAGTGCACGCCCTTCGCCCGCTGCTTCGCAAGTCCCTGTTCAACCTGTTCGCTGCGGCCCTCACATCCGCGGTGCTGCTTGCGCCGCGCACGGCGGGCGCCGAAGCACTGCTGCTGATCGAAGCCGACAGCGGCAAGGTGCTGCAGGCGGAGAACGCGACCATTCCGTGGTATCCGGCCTCCGTCACCAAGATCATGACGGCCTACGTGACGCTGAAGGCGGTGAAGGACGGCAGGCTCACGCTCGACACGCTGATCACGGTGTCGCCGACGGCGGCTTCGCAATCGCCGTCGAAGATGGGGTTCCGTCCGGGAACGCAGCTCACCGTCGACAACGCGCTGAAGATGATGATGGTGAAGTCGGCGAACGACATGGCCGTGGTGCTCGCCGAAGGCGTCGGCGGCTCGATCGACGGCTTCTCGGCGATGATGAACGATACCGCGCAGAAGCTCGGCATGACGCAGACGAGCTACGTCAATCCGAACGGCCTGCCCGCTGACGGCCAGATCACGTCCGCGCGCGACCTCGGCATTCTCGCGCGCTCGTTCCTGCGCGACCTGCCGGAATACGAATATTTCGTGCACATCCCGGCAATCCGCTTCGGCAAGCGCGTCACCGGTAATTTCAACAAGCTGATCGGCCGCTATCCCGGCGCCGACGGTTTCAAGACCGGCTTCATCTGCGCCTCCGGCTACAATCTCGTGGCGTCGGCCACGCGCAACGGCCGACGGCTGATCGCCGTCGTGCTCGGCGCCAACTCCGGCACTGCGCGTGCGGTGAAGGCCGCGCAGCTGCTCGAACGCGGCTTCAGCCAGGACAATCTCACTTGGCTCCGCCCCTCGCTCGGCACCGTCGACAAGCTGGTGCCGGTCGACGCTTCGCCGCCGAACCTGCGCGAGGACATGTGCGGCGGTCATCGCAAGCGGCCAGCCAGCGACGATGACGACGCACTGATCGCCGCCAATGGCGGCACCTCCGGATCGGCCTCCGCCACCGGCGGCGAAGCCCAGGTCACCTTCTTCACCGCGGGCCTTCAGCCGCCCCTGATGAAGGCCTCCGAGCTGATGGCCTCCGCCCCGGCTGCGGCCGAGCCCGTGCTGGTCTATACCGGCCCGACCCGCACCGGCACCGCCCTGATCGCGGCGGTCGCGGCCGATGCCGACCAGCAGGCCACGCCAAAGCCGCGTGGCAAGAAGTCGCGCGTCGCCAGGAAGCCTGATGCGGCCGACAAGCCAACCGACAAGCCGAAGGATGCCAAGACGGCGGCGGCAAAGCCGGATGCCGCCAAGCCTGACGCCAAAAGCGATACCAAGTCCGCGGCGAAGCCGGCCGGGACCAAGCATGCCGCGGCCAAGCACGGTGCGGCGGCGAAACCCGCCGAGAAGCCTTCGGCAAGCGGCGATCAGGCGGCCAAGCCCGCCAAGCCCAAGGCGGCGACCAAGCCCGCCGCCAAGCCGGCCAACAACAGTTAACGGCCCCCATCGCAAGCCGCACCCGCGCTTCGCACCTGCGGCAGAACGGCTTGCGACAATTCCAGTAGCCACTCCCGGACCTTTGTCCTAAGCCTCGACCGGCTTGCCACCCGTTCCGGCAGGCTCGATACTGGCCGCAATGAGGCAAGCCCGAGACACAACGGGCTCTGGTAAATTGAGGGGAGTTTTCCATGGAGCGCATCTGGCTCAAGCAATATCCGCCCGGCGTCCCTGCTGATATCGAGCCGACCCAATACGCATCGCTGGTCGACCTTCTGGAGGAGAGCTTCGCCAAGTTCGCCGACCGCAAGGCATTCATCTGCATGGACAAGGCGATCAGCTATCGCGACCTCGACCAGATGTCGCTGGCGCTCGCCTCCTATTTACAGGGCCGTGGCCTGCAACGTGGCGCCCGCGTCGCGATCATGATGCCGAACGTGCTGCAATATCCGGTCGCGACCGCTGCCGTGCTGCGCGCCGGTTTCGCGGTGGTCAACGTCAACCCGCTCTACACGCCGCGCGAGCTCGAGCATCAGCTCAAGGATTCCGGCGCCGAAGCCATCATCGTGCTGGAGAATTTCGCCCACACGGTCGAGCAGGTGATCGCGAAGACGCAAGTCAAGCATGTCATCGTCGGCAGCATGGGCGACCTGCTCGGCTTCAAGGGCATGATCGTCAACGTCGTCGTCCGCCGCGTCAAGAAGATGGTGCCGGCCTGGTCGCTGCCGGGTGCGGCGTCCTTCAACGACGCGATATCGGCCGGCCGCGGCCTGACGTTCAACAAGCCGAAGCTGTCGCCGGGCGACGTCGCCTTCCTGCAATATACCGGCGGCACCACCGGCGTCTCCAAGGGCGCCACCCTGCTCCACCGCAACATCGTCGCCAACGTGCTGCAGAACGACGCCTGGCTCCAGCCGGCACTCGCCGCGCCGCCGCATGTCGATCAGCTGATGATCGTCTGCGCGCTGCCGCTCTATCACATCTTCGCGCTGACGGCCTGCTACCTGCTCGCGGTGCGCGCCGGCGGCTGCAATCTGCTGATCCCCAATCCGCGCGACATCGCGGGCTTCGTCAAGGAGCTGGCGAAGTACCAGGTCAACAGCTTCCCGGCCGTGAACACGCTCTACAACGGGTTGATGCACCATCCCGACTTCAAGAAGCTCGACTTCTCCAAGCTGAAGATCTCGAACGGAGGCGGCATGGCGGTGCAGCGCCCGGTCGCCGAGCAGTGGAAAGCGGTGACCGGCTGCTTCATCGCCGAAGGCTACGGCCTCTCGGAGACCTCGCCGACACTGACCTGCAATCCCGCGACCACGACCGAGTTCTCGGGATCGATCGGCATCCCCGTGCCTTCGACCTGGATCTCGATCCGCGACGACGACGGCAACGAAGTCCCGCTCGGCCAGCCCGGCGAGATCTGCGCCAAGGGCCCGCAGGTGATGTCGGGCTACTGGAACAGGCCGGAAGAGACCGACAAGGTGATGACCGCCGACGGCTATTTCCGCACCGGCGACATCGGCGTGATGGACGAGAAGGGCTACACCAAGATCGTCGACCGCAAGAAGGACATGATCCTGGTCTCGGGCTTCAACGTCTATCCGAACGAGATCGAGGAAGTGATCGCGAGCAATCCGGGCGTGCTCGAATGCGCCGTGATCGGCATCCCCGATTCCAAGTCGGGCGAGGCGGTGAAAGCGTTCGTGGTGAAGAAGGATCCCAACCTCACCGCGGAAGCCGTGATCAAGTTCTGTCAGGAGCAGCTCACCGGCTACAAGGTGCCCAAGCACATCGAATTCCGCGCCGACCTGCCGAAGACCAATGTCGGCAAGATCCTGCGCCGGCAGCTCCGCGACGAGAAGAAGGCGGAGGCGGCGTAGGCCCGTCTTTGGTTCATGACTGACGTCGGCGACATCACGCCATCAGGCATTCTCACCTTCTGGTGCGAGGCCGGCCGCGAGCGCTGGTACAAGCGCAGCGACGCTTTCGACGCGGAGGTCAGGCGTCGCTTTCTTCCGCTATGGAAGCGGGCGACCGCCGGCGAGCTGGCCTCCTGGGAGGAAAGCGACGAGGGCGCGCTCGCGCTCGTCATCGCGCTCGACCAGTTTCCCCGCAACATGTTTCGCGGCACGCCGGAAGCCTTTGCCAGCGACGCGCCGGCGCGCGACGTCGCCCGCCGCGCCATCGCGCGGGGCGTCGATCGCAGGATCGATCCCATCCTGCTCGAATTCCTCTATTTGCCCTTCATGCATTCCGAGCACCTGCCCGACCAGCTGAATTGTGTCGCGCTGTTTCAGAACACCGACAATGCCGAGAACCTGAAATACGCGCGGGAGCACGCCGACATCATCCAGCGGTTCGGCCGCTTTCCCCACCGCAACCGCCTCCTCGACCGCGCCACCACCGAGGAAGAACAGGCCTTCCTCGACGCCGGCGGTTTTGCCGGCTGATGACATAACGGTGAAGGACCGCGACCCTCGCCGCCAATGTTGTGCAGCGCCGCCGCACGGTCTAAAAAGCGGGACCGATTTTCAGGGAGACTGACGATGGCGATCCAGACTGGCGACAAGCTGCCCGAGGCGAAATTCCGCGTGATGACGGCCGAGGGTCCGCAGGTGAAGACCACCGACGACATCTTCAAGGGCAAGAAAGTGGCGCTGTTCGCAGTGCCTGGCGCCTACACCGGCACCTGCCACAAGATGCATCTGCCGAGCATCTTCCTCAACGCCTATGCCATGAAGGACAAGGGCGTCGACACCATCGCTATCGTCTCCGTCAACGACGCTTTCGTCATGAACGCCTGGAAGCGCGATACCGACCAGCGCGACGAGGCGATCTTCCTCGCCGACGGCAATGCCGACTTCGCCAAGGCGATCGGCATGGAGCTGGACGCCTCCGGCAACGGCCTCGGCATCCGCTCCAAGCGCTATTCGATGCTGGTCGAGGACGGCGTGGTGAAGAAGCTGAACCTCGAAGCGATGCCCGGCAAGGTCGAGGTCTCCGGCGGCGATACGCTGCTGGGGCAGCTGTAAGCTTAGGCCCCGGCTCCTTCCGAGCAGGAAGTGCCGTAGGGTGGGCAAAGGCGCGTCAGCGCCGTGCCCACCATCTTTCCTCGATTGAGAAAAAGCCGTGGGCACGCTTCGCTTTGCCCACCCTACGAAACCGGGCGACGCCGACAGCGCGTCGCCTACTCCCCCACCCGCGTCTGCGTCCTCGCCTTCACAATCCCGTCCCGCGCCAGCTGATCCGCGCGCTCGTTCTCGGGATGCCCGGCGTGGCCCTTGACCCAGTGCCAACGGACCTCGTGCTGCTTCAGCGCCGCATCGAGGCGCTGCCATAGCTCGACATTCTTCACCGGCTTCTTGTCGGCGGTGCGCCAGCCGTTGCGCTTCCAGCCGTGGATCCAGCCGGTGATGCCCTGCCGCACATACTGGCTGTCGGTATAGAGATCGACGGTGCACGGCTTCTTCAGCGCTTCGAGCGCGGAGATCGCCGCCATCAATTCCATCTGGTTGTTGGTGGTGTGGCGTTCGCCGCCGTTCAGCTCTTTTTCCTTGTCGCCGAACTTCAGGATCGCGCCCCAGCCGCCGGGCCCGGGATTTCCCGAGCAGGCGCCATCGGTATAGATCGTGACAATGGGAAGCTCGCTCACGCGACCAGTCCTGACGGCATCAGCCCGTAGTCGCGCACGCTGGAAACGCTCTGGTGGAAGCGCAGCTTGCGAAAATATTCCAGCGGGTCCTTGGGCTTGACCAGCGCTCCTGGAGGCACGTTGAGCCAGTCGACCAGGCGGGTCAGCAGGAAGCGGATCGCGGCGCCGCGCGCGAGCAGCGGCAGCGCGGCTTCTTCCGCCTCGGAAAGTTTTCGCACACGGCCATAGGCATTGAGGAAGGCGCGCGCCTTGGTGACGTTGAACGAATGGTCCGGCTCAAAACACCAGGCATTCAGGCAGATCGCGACGTCATAGGCCAGCATGTCGTTGCAGGCGAAGGTGAAGTCGATGATGCCGGAGAGCTTGTCGCCGAGGAAGAAGACGTTGTCGTTGAAGAGATCGGCGTGGATCACGCCTTCAGGCAGATCAGTCGGCCAGACCCCGCTCGAGAGATAGTCGAGCTCGGCGGCGAGAAACGCATGCAGGCCCGGCTGGACCTCATCGGCGCGGCTTGCCGCCGCGTCGAACAGCGGCCGCCAGCCGGAGACCGATAGTGCATTGCCACGTTTGATCGCAAAATTGGCGCCGGCCAGATGCATCCTGGCCAGCCCCTCGCCGACGCCGGCGCAATGGGCCACGTTCGGCTTGCGCGGCCAAACGCCTTCGAGAAAGGTGATGATCGCGGCCGGCCGGCCCGACAGCTCGCGCAGCGCCTCGCCGTCCCCGGCCTTCACAGGCAGCGGGCAGGTGACGCCGTGCTCAGCGAGATGCGTCATCAGCGCGAGGAAGAACGGCAGGTCGTTCTTCGCCACGCGCTTCTCATAGAGCGTGAGGATGAACGAGCCTTTGCTCGTGTGCAGCAGGAAGTTGGTGTTCTCGACGCCCTCGGCGATGCCCTTGTAGGAGAGCAACTCGCCGAGATCGTATTGCTTCAGGAAATCCGCAAGCTCGTCGGCGGCAACGTCGGTGTAGACCGCCATAAAGGTCTACTCGGCGGCGGCTTCGGGGCGCACCTGGCGCGGCAGCGGGAAGAACTCGTTCTCTTCCGCGGCCGAGACCGTCTCCACATGCAGCGTGTAGCGCTCGGCGAACGCATCCATGATCTCCTCGACGATCACTTCCGGCGCGGACGCGCCCGCGGTGATGCCGAGGCTCTTGATGTTGCCGAACCTGGTCCAGTCGATGTCGGTGGCGCGCTGCGCCAGCACTGCGATCCCGCAGCCTTCGCGCTCGGCGACCTCGCGCAGGCGCTGCGAGTTCGACGAGTTCGGAGCGCCGACCACGATCAGGGCGTCGACCACCGGCGCCACCTTCTTCACCGCGAGCTGGCGGTTGGTGGTGGCGTAGCAGATGTCTTCCTTGTGCGGGCCGTTGATATTCGGGAAGCGCTCCTTGAGCAGCGCCACGATCTCTGCGGTGTCGTCGATCGACAGCGTGGTCTGAGTCACGAAGGCGATGTTGTCGGGGTTCTTCGGGACGATGGTCTTGGCGTCCTCGGCGGTCTCGATCAGGGTCACGGCGCCGACCGGAAGCTGGCCGAGCGTGCCGACCACTTCGGGGTGGTGGGAATGGCCGATCAGGAAGATCTCGCGGCCGCGCTTGAAGTGGATGGCGGCCTCGCGGTGCACCTTGGTCACCAGCGGGCAGGTCGCATCCAGCGAGAACAAATTGCGGGAGGTGGCGTCGGCCGGGACCGATTTCGGCACGCCATGGGCCGAGAACACCACCGGCGCGGTGGTGTTTTCCGGGATTTCGGCGAGCTCCTCGACGAAGATCGCGCCCTTCTTCTTCAACCCGTCGACGACGTATTTGTTGTGCACAATCTCGTGGCGAACATAGACGGGGGCGCCGTATTTATCGAGCGCCCGTTCCACGGTGTCGATCGCCCGGACCACCCCGGCGCAGAAGCCGCGGGGAGAACAAAGCACGATCTTGAGGTCTGGTTTGGCTGACATTGAGCGATCTCGGGACCGAATCACCCGTTTCGCCTTCTGGCGGGGGCGGTCAATGGATGGAATAGGGCTTTAGTGGGTCTGCTAGGACTTTACAGGCGCTTCCAAGGGAATTGGGCCCCCTTTCGGGCTCTGTCAAGGCACTATCTATAGCAGAACCATTGCGTGGCTAGCCCCTCCGGGCTTATATAGCGCGAATTCCCTGTCATCGCTGATGACCACCGGTTTCGCCTCCAGAGGGGTGGGCGAAGCACAAAGGAGATTTGCCATGAGCAACGCACCTCTGATGCCCAAGGCGACCGCCGTCTGGCTGCTCGACAACACCGCGCTGACCTTCGACCAGGTCGCCGATTTCACCAAGATGCATCCCCTCGAGGTGCGCGCGATCGCCGACGGCGACGCTGCTCAGGGCATCAAGGGCATGGATCCCCTCTCCAACGGCCAGTTGACCCGCGAGGAGATCGAGAAGGGCGAGAGGAACCCGGACTACCGACTCCGCCTCCAGGAGAGCAAGGTGATTCTGCCGCCCCAGCCCAAGCGCAAGGGCCCGCGCTACACCCCGGTCTCCCGCCGTCACGAGCGCCCGAGCGCCATCCTCTGGCTGCTGCGCAGCCATCCGGAGCTCAAGGACGCCCAGGTCATGCGCCTGGTCGGCACCACCAAGAGCACCATCGCCAGCGTTCGCGACCGTACCCACTGGAACACCTCCCAGCTGACCCCGATCGACCCGGTGACGCTTGGCCTTTGCTCGCAGATCGAGCTCGATTTCGAAGTGGCGCGCGCTGCGAAGGAAAAGCCGATCGACGCATCCTACGGTGGCGCCACCCTGCTGCCGGCCTCCGAAACCACCAAGAAGGACGAGTTCGAGCCGGCAGAGCGATCGAACGACGACCTCAACGTCGACGCCGTGTTCGCCAAGCTGAAGACGCTCGGTGGCAAGAAGCAGGACGAGGAGGAGGAGTAAGGCTCCCCTCTCAATTCGTCATCGAACGCAATTTGAACGCGGCGGGGAAACCTGCCGCGTTTTTGTTTTGCGGAGACCCTCGCGATCGGCACAGATGCAGCCACACGCAAGCTGCAGTCCCCTCCCCCCTTGCGGGGGAAGGTTGGGAAGAGGGGTTGCCCCACGGGGACTTCCTCCATCAATTCAAAGCGGCTGGCGAAGCTCTCTCGCGCCTTTTGCTGGGCTGCCCCTCTCCCCCGCCCTCCCCCGCAAGGGGGGAGGGAGCGCAGGGTCAACCGCGGCCACAGTTCGTCTTCAAACAACGCGTCAAAACTTGTACGTCACACCGCCACCGACCAGCCACGGATCGATATGCGCGGTGCCTGTGACCGGCAGGCCGCTGACGGTCGCTGAGTAATCCGGCCGCAGCCAGAGCTTCTTGACGTCGACGTTGAGACCCCAGTGCCGGTCGAGCATGTAGTCAAAGCCGAACTGCACGGCGCCGCCCCAGGCGTTGCTGACGTGCACGCTGGTGGTGGTGGCAACGATCGCGGGCGGACCGACGATGGCGGCTGGCGCATTGGCAGCCGAATTGTTGAAGAACACGGTGTAGTTCACGCCGGCGCCGATATACGGCTTGAACGCGCCGAAATTGTCGAAGTGATATTGCAAGGTCAGCGTCGGCGGCAGCAGCGTGGTCTTGCCGATCGGCAGGTTCGCGAGCGAGCCGTTGCCGCTGATCGAGTGCCTGGTCACGCCGAGGATCAGCTCGGCCGCGATGTTCCTGGTGAAGAAATAGCTGATGTCGAGCTCGGGCACGACCTGGTCGCTGATCGAGAGCCCGGAATTCGGCGACGACAGCGACGGCACGCCTGCGACATTGACGGTTGAGCCACCGGCATCCGGCAACACGCCAAGCACGCGCAGACGCACCATCCACGGATTGAACGCTTCTACCGGCGGCGGTGCCTTCTTATAGACAGGCAGATCGGCCGCCTGTACCGAGCCAAAAGTCCCCACGAGCATCGCGCCAACCGTCGCAAGCCGCGCCAGGTTTTTTGTCGTTCCGTTCATTGCATTCCCCTTCAGCCATCTCTCGCGCGTCGTTGCGCGACATCAGCGTCAGAGCAGAAAGGGGATGGTGATGGATTTGACGCCGATCAAATCAGGACTGACGCGACACGATTCGGTTGTGGCGTTGCCGATGTGTCACGAGAAACGCGAATGAGCGAATAGCGCGGCAGGATAATTCCGTGCGTTATATTTCGGTACTATTGCGTCCATTCCCGGCGAATTGTGTGCGCGTTAACCCGTCTTATTCGCGAGAGGGCGCCTGAGAGGCTGGCGAGCGTGGTGTAAAGCGCTGATGCGGCGTAGGATTCGGTTGCGAAGCCACCCCATCACCTTCAACCGCGAACGCCACGCCCGCCATGACCGATGATACGATTTCAGACCACTATCGAGAAGCAAGAATTCAACACAAATAAAACCTCTGCCTCGCGCTCGATCTCTTCATGCTTGATAGTCTCGTTTCGGAGGCTGATCACCTACCGCGTCTAATAGGCCGCTCGCGCCGGTTTCTTTGGACGCGGCACGACCGCGACTCCACGTTTCGGCACAGAAATGATCGGGAGTCACTCAATCTTTCTTCAACTTAACCCGTCTTATTCGTAAGAGTGCGCCTGAGGGGTAAAGCGCTGATGCGGCGTAGGATTCGGTTGCGAAGCCAACCCCATCACCTCCAACCGCGAACGCCACGCCCGCCATGACCGACGATACGATTCCGCCCTTCTCGTTTCCAGCCGTTCACGCCAAGAAAGTCACAGCTGCCTTCGATGGTGGGCGCCTAACCTCGAACGGGGGCGTGATGCTTCTGGCGATGGCCGAGCGGCGTCTCGGTTTGGCCAACAATCTGGCCCGGGTGTTCCCGGATCGGCGCGATCCGACGCGGGTCGTGCACAGCCTGGTCGATATGCTCCGCGCTCGCATGTTCGCGATCTGCTGCGGCTACGAGGACGCCGACGACCTCGATCATCTGAGGTCCGATCCGGCATTCAAACTGGCCTGCGGACGGCTGCCGGACACGGGCCGGGATTTGTGTTCCCAGCCGACGCTGTCGCGGCTGGAGAATGCTCCGCGCCTGCGCGACGTGATCCGGCTGACCTACATTTTGGTCGACGCATGGATGGATAGCTACCCCCACGAGCCGGCATCCGTCACGCTCGACATCGATGATACCTGCGACGTCGTCCACGGCCATCAGCAGCTCTCGCTGTTCAACGCTCATTATGACGAACGCTGCTTCCTGCCGATCCACGTCTACGACACGGAGAAGAGCCGGCCCGTGGCCGTCGTGCTGCGGCCCGGCAAGACGCCGGGCGGCGTCGAGGTGCGTGCCCATCTGCGCCGCCTGGTACGGCATATCCGGACGCGATGGCACAACACGCAAATTACGTTCCGTGGCGACGGGCACTATGCCCGGCCGGAGGCCATGGCGTGGTGCGAGACCAACGGCATCGACTACATCTTCGGTCTGTCCGGCACCAAGCCTCTCGCCAGAAAAGTCGACGAGGTCGCCGACGACATCCGCACGCGACGCGCCATCGAGAACCTGCCGGTTCTGCGTGGCTATACCGAGACGCGCCACAAGGCAAAGTCCTGGGATCGCGAACGGCGCACTGTCGCCCGTATTGAGGCGACGATGCTCGGCCTCGACATCCGCTTCGTCGTCACCAGCCTCGATGTCGGCTCGGCCGAGTGGATCTACGACAGCCTGTATTGCGCGCGCGGCCAAGCAGAGAATCTGATCAAGCTGCATAAGACACAGCTCGCCTCCGACCGCACCAGCTGCCGTTCGGCGCTCGCCAACCAGGTCCGTCTCGTGCTCCATACGGCCGCTTATTGGCTGATGCTGACCGTGCGCGACGCCATTCCCAAAGCCCGGGAATTGGCCGCTGCCGAGTTCGCGACGCTGCGTCTTCGTCTCTTGAAAATCGCTGCCCGTGTGGTCGAGACCACGAGCCGCATTCGCCTTGCGTTTGCCGCGGCATGTCCCGAAGCCGACCTGATCCGCGGCTTGCCAGGCGCGTTGCTGCCGCTCGGTCCTTGACCGGCGGGGCGTCCGCCCCCCGTTCGCCCAACCTATACCTCAAGCGCGTTGCAAAGTACGGGTCGTCAGGCGGTGAAAAGCCGAAGGCAATCCT
This sequence comes from Bradyrhizobium barranii subsp. barranii, assembly GCF_017565645.3. Taxonomy (NCBI): domain Bacteria; kingdom Pseudomonadati; phylum Pseudomonadota; class Alphaproteobacteria; order Hyphomicrobiales; family Nitrobacteraceae; genus Bradyrhizobium; species Bradyrhizobium barranii. The sequence goes on along the minus strand of NZ_CP086136.1, from coordinate 1,273,954 downwards.
GTGCGCCTCGTCAGACAAGATGTGCGGCCGCATCAATCGGGCCAAAAAGCCGCACTCTCACGAATAGGACGGGCTAACTCGTCAACTGGCGGATCTTTACTATTCGAGGAGTACCATCGGACAGCTTCTCTTCAACAAAGTCGGCGACGAGTGCTGGGGCATCCTCGATAAGTACATCGTAAATTAGTTTCGCTACCCGCCGCATTTCCACATCGCCATCTATCGCGCCACGGACATCTAAGAAGTGCCTGATCGCACGAGCGTTGGCCGTTATTACTATTTTTGTTTCGGTCGCATTGAGCAGCACACTTCGAGCAGCGCTCCGGATTGCTCGCAGAGATTCCTTGGACTGATCCGGTTCGGACGCCAGCTTTGCCAAAATCTGTCTATAAGCCTCCCGCGAAGCATTGACTGCGCGCTCAAACACCTCAGTCGCTCCTGGGATGTCATCTAATCCTTCTGGAACGATCGACCTCGCGTCACTCTCATCGTGGTATTGCTGCGATAACTGACTAAAGGAAAAGCCTGCGCGATGGCGCACCAACTGATGAGTGAAAGAACGCGTAACGTCCGAAAGCAAGAAAGTCCAGGAAACGTGCTCTAAGACACTCTCGTGACCCTGACGAATAAGATTGCCAATATATTCCGAATTGCGCTTGGGAGATTGCCGACGGCCAAACGACATGTAGCAGATACGACCAGCAAACTCCACAAGTCGCTCTGCTGCGCTCCCTCCAGCAAACCGCCAAACCTCATTCTCTTCGGCCAAAAATGTCGCAAATTCATCCGTGAAAGATGGCCTCGCTAACACAAATAACTTTGGCATCACCGTCGTCCAGATCGTTTTGTCGCAGAACTCTTTGCTTCGAGCATCTTCAGACGCTCCTCCAAGAGTCCTAGCTTCTTTATCTGGTCATCGAAAGAGCTAACATTCAATGATCCTCCAAGCGTGTTTAGTCGCCCCTCCATTTTCGACACTTGCGAGACTAGTACCCACTTTTCTTGGAGCGTGAGTCGTGATTCAAGGTCGGGATGATACCCGAAGCAAGAGAAGTCCACCTTTCGAGGAAAGATCGCAAGGTGCTTGAGGCGTGCTGTCGCTCACCGGTGACGTTGCAGCGCGATTTGAAGCGGGCGCGGATAGTTCTGTTGGCGGCGGATGGGCGCAGCACCCGGTCGATCGCCAAGGAAGTTGGGGTCCAGCCGCGGATTGTCAGCCTTTGGCGGCATCGCTATGCCGACCATGGCCTTGAAGGGCTGCAAGACAAGCCGCGGCCTGGCAAGCAGCCGATCTATACGAAGACGACCGACAAGCGGATTCTGAAGCTGCTGGATAAGCCGCCACCGCAAGGGTTTGCGCGCTGGACCGGCCCCCTGCTGGCCGAGGCGCTGGGCGATGTCGATGTCCAATATGTCTGGCGGTTCCTGCGCAGCCACAAGATTGACCTGGTGGCTCGCAAGTCCTGGTGCGAGAGCAACGACCGAACTTTACGGCCAAAGCCGCCGATGTTGTCGGCCTCTATGTCGCGCCGCCGGCGAAGGCCATTGTGCTGTGCGTGGACGAGAAGCCCTCGATCCAGGCTTTGGAGCGAGCGCAGGGTTATCTGAAGTTGCCCAATGGCCGCGCCTTGACCGGCCAAAGCCACGATTACAAGCGGCATGGCACCACAACATTGTTTGCGGCGCTCGAAGTCGCCACCGGAAAGATCATCGCGCCCCATTCAAAACGCCGGCGCCGCGTCGAGTTTCTCGATTTCATGAACAGCGTCACCGCGGCTTTTCCGAACCGCAAGCTTCACGTCATCCTCGACAACCTCAACACCCATAAAAAGAACGAGGACTGGCTCAAGGCCCACCCCAACGTGCAATTTCATTTCACGCCGACAAGTGCGTCATGGCTCAATCAGGTCGAAGTATGGTTTTCCATCTTGCAGGGGCAGTCGCTCAGCGGCACCTCCTTCACGAGCCTCAAGCAGCTTCAGGAACACATCGATGCCTACGTCAACGCATACAACGACAGAGCCGAGCCCTTCGTCTGGACCAAGAAAAAGGTCCGTCAACGCCGTTTCAAAGGCCGCCGTATCACTCAGCTCTGATTCCGGGTACTAGATCACGCTGGCCTATGAACAATTGATATCCAAATGTTAGAGCGACGGTTAATGCTGCACCGAAGAAGCTGGCCCAAAGTTGCCACGAGCGGAGCCTGACTTCTTCAGCCTTCTTTGCTCGATCGTCAATGTCAAGAAAGTCGTGTGAAAGTCGTCCCAAGAGTTCCTCAGTAAGAGGCGGCGGCAGTTCACCGAGCTTCCGCTGCGCGTCACCGTCGAGTTGGAAGAACATCACCCGCATCATTCTATCACCACGAGCAATGGGGAAATTCTCCTTCCCCATGTTGACGACGGTAAGATGCAGATAGCCGACGTAGTCGGGATCAATGTGCCCGGGATTGGTACTTAAAAGGCCAGCGAGCGATGCGCTTGTAGAGGGCGGAAACCCAATTCCCGCAACATCCTTGGGCATATGAATCTTTTCGGAACTTCGTAAGATTGCAGTTTGTCCGCACTTCAGTGACAAATGAGATCGGGGACGTTCCAATCCCCCAAGTCTGTTGACTTTTGCTCCCGGCACGAAGATGTCGCCAACCGCAAGATCGAGCGTCGCACCTTTCACCGGAGATTTTCCTGCCGCTAGCCGGCTAGCGTCAAAATTCTCGATCAACGATGGCGTCGCTTGCAACAAACCTTCGATCTCTGCATCTCGAAGCAAATTAACCATCTGCGCCCCTCTAGCCGCTTACTCCATCGGTCAGACTTGAGATATCCGAGAGACCCGACGGTTGCCAGAGGGTGACAGCTTCTCGCATAGGACGGCATGCTCTCCCGGTCTCGCGTCACCAGGGGCGAGTCGCTCCAAAAACATCCGCCGGCCGACCTGGAACGGTCTTCGTGGCTCTCGTAAGGGTCAAGGCCGCTCGGGATGGTTCAGCATGTACTCGCCGAGATCGCGCTGACGGCGGTCGGACCGGGCGGTGGCAGCGTTGCGCTGGACGTCGCGGTCCTTGCGGCAGGCCACGTATTCGGGTGAGCCCTGCGCATAGCCGCGACTCTGACAGACCGCGTCGTCATCGTCACCGCCCACCGCCACCGGCGTCTGGTAGCGCGCGGAGCAGGCGGAGACAGCGACGGCGAGCAGCACGGCGACAAGCAGGCGCTGCGCGGTGGCGAGTGGCATACGAGGTCCCCTGTTGGCCGGCCCTGTTTAGCCCGGAATGAGGAGATTGTAAGTCCCTGGGCGTCGTTCCCCACGCGCTGTCATTCCCCGCGACCCGGCTACGCCAAGGCTTCGCCGGGGTTGAGGTCCAGGGGCGCCGAAGCTTTAGCGTAGGCGGCAGGCGCGGAATCCAGTACTCCGCGGCGGTCATTGGGTGGTCACACAACTCCGGCCGCGGCGTACTGGATCACCCGCTTTCGCGGGTGACGACAGCGGAGATCGCCTCACACCCTGCCCTTCAGCGCCTCGCCGATCTCGTCCAGCACCTTGGGATCCTCGATCGTGGCCGGCATGGTCCAGGCTTCGCCATCGGCGATCTTCTTGATGGTACCGCGCAGGATCTTGCCGGAACGCGTCTTGGGCAGGCGGCCGACGGTGATGGCGAGCTTGAAGGCGGCGACGGGGCCGAGCCTGTCGCGCACCAGCGCGACGATCTCTTTCTCGATCTCCGCAGGCGCGCGCTTCACGCCGGCCTTGAGCACCAGGAAGCCGCAGGGCACCTCGCCCTTGATCGCGTCCTTGACGCCGAGCACGGCACATTCGGCGACATCCGGATGCGAGGCCAGAATCTCCTCCATGCCGCCGGTGGAGAGCCTGTGGCCGGCGACGTTGATGATGTCGTCGGTGCGGCCCATGACGAAGACGTAGCCGTCCTCATCCTTGTAGCCGGCGTCCGAGGTTTTGTAATAGCCGGGGAATTCAGTGAGGTAGGCGTCCTTGAAGCGCGCGTCCTGATTCCACAACGTCGGCAGGCAAGCCGGCGGCATCGGCAGCTTGATGACGATCGAGCCCATGGTGTTGGGACCGACGGGCTTTGCGGCTTCGTCGACGACGTCGACCTGGTAGCCCGGCATCGGCACCGTCGGCGAGCCATGCTTCACCGGCAGCATGCCGAGACCGACCGGATTGCCGGCGATGCACCAGCCCGTCTCGGTCTGCCACCAATGGTCGATGACAGGCACCTTCAGCTGCTGCTCCGCCCATTCCACCGTCGGCGGATCGGCACGCTCGCCGGCGAGGAACAGCGTGCGGAATTGCGACAGGTCGTATTGCCGGATGAACTTTCCTTCCGGATCCTCTTTGCGGATCGCGCGGAACGCCGTCGGTGCCGTGAAGAAGGCGACCGCCTTGTGCTCGCTGATGACGCGCCAGAACGCGCCGGCATCGGGCGTGCCGATTGGCTTGCCCTCGTACATGATCGAGGTCGCACCATGCAGCAGCGGGCCATAGATGATGTAGCTGTGGCCGACCACCCAGCCGATGTCGGAGCCACACCACCAGACCTCGCCCGGCTTGACGCCATAGAGATTGAACATCGACCATTTCACCGCAACGAGATGGCCGCCATTGTCGCGCACGACGCCCTTGGGGATACCGGTCGTGCCTGAGGTGTAGAGGATGTAGAGCGGATCGGTGGCGGCGACAGGCACGCAAGGGGCCTTCTTGCCGTCGTTCAACGCCTTGCGGCGAAGGCTCGCCCAATCGTAGTCGCGGCCCGGCGTGAGGTCGCAGATGTGCTGGGGACGTTGCAGCACGATGCAGGCCTTCGGCTTCGTGCCCGCAAGCTTGATCGCCTCGTCGAGCAGCGGCTTGTACTGCACGATCCGGCCGGGCTCGATGCCGCAGCTTGCGGAGAGAATGAGCTTCGGCTGCGCGTCGTCGATACGGGTGGCGAGCTCCTTGGCGGCAAAGCCGCCGAACACCACCGAGTGCACCGCGCCGATGCGCGCGCAGGCGAGCATCGCGACGACGGCCTCCGGCACCATCGGCATATAGAGGATGACGCGATCGCCCTTGGCGACACCAAAATCCTGCATGATGGCGGCGAGCGCCTGCACCTCAGCCAATAGCTCGGCATAGGTGAACCTGGTGACCGAGCCGGTCAGCGGCGAATCATGGATCAGCGCAACCTGGTCGGCGCGGCCGCGTTCGACATGGCGGTCGAGCGCGTTGTAGCAGGTGTTGACGACGCCCCCCATGAACCAGCGGCCGTAGACGCCCTGCGAGGCATCGAAGATCGTCTTTGGCGGCTCGATCCAGTCGATCTCCGTGGCCGCCTCGGCCCAGAAGCCCTGGGGATCAGCCAGCGAGCGCGCATGGACCTCGTGATAGAGGCTCGTTCCCTTGACGTTCATTCCCGCGCTCCCATCCCTTTATTCGCCTGGCCTTGACCTGACCGACAGGACGAGCGTCCCGCCATGACAGGGATCAAGTGCCGGCGTTGTTTGAGAGGTATTTTCCCGGGAACGGGCCGCGGTTCAAGCTGAAAAGGATGGGTCTTTGGGAGGGAGGGAAGAAAGGCCATCGCAGCAAGCTGGAGCCACGACAAAGGTTAGCCCTCTCCCCCTTGCGGGGGAGAGCGGGAGAGAGGGGTGGCCACGAACTCGGTCTAGAGTTTGTGGCCACCCCTCTCCCTAACCCTCCCCCGCAAGGGGGGGAGGGAACGCAGTGTGCGCGTCGAGGCGCCTCAACTCTCCATCGCATTCAGCCGCTGCAGGCGATCCTGCATAACCTTCCTCAGATCATAGCCGGGCCGGCCGAAGCTCGCATTCCGCGTGGCGAGGAAATCGCGCTGGGTCTTGCGGAGGTCGCCGGCCGAACGGCCTTTCGTGGCCTTCAGCACCCGCTCATAGGTCTCGGCGATCTGGCGATCGAGCACGCCGAGTTGCGGATCGGCGCAGATCACCTTCTCGACCTCGCGCTTTGCCGTGGCGCAATCGAACGACGGGCCGTTGCCGGAATTCGCCGCGAGCGGACGCAGCGGCTCGGCGCCGAACTTCGCGATCTCGGCGATCATGCTGCGGCGGCCGTTGGCCGCGTTCTCGTTGCCGGGATCGAGCTTCAGCGCCGTCTCGTAATCGGCCAGCGCCTTCTTGCGCTCGCCCATCTTCTTGTAGAGCACCGCGCGGTTGTTGAAGGTCTGCGCGAAATTCGGATCGATCTTGAGCGCAGCCTCGTAGTCGCTGAGCGCCGCGCCAAGCTCGCCTTTGAGCTGGTAGGAATCGCCGCGGTTGGTGAAGAAGTTCGGCCGCGGCGCCAGCCGCAGCGCCTGGTCGTAGTCGGCGATCGCCTTGTCGTACTCACCCATCGCGGCCAGCACCAGGCCACGATTGTCGTAATATTCGGGGACCTTCGGATCGAGCCTGATCGCCTCGCCGTCATCGGCGACCGCCTTGTCGAGCTGGCCGAGCTTCTTGTAGGCCGCGCTGCGATTGGTGTAGGCGCGCGGCCGGTTCGGATCGAGCCGCAGCGCCTCGCTGAGATCACGGATCGCCTTCTCGTTGTCACCGCCGAGATAATAGTTCACGCCGCGGTCGGACCAGGCCTGCGCATCATCCGGCTTCAGCTTGATCGCCTGATCGTAATCGGCGAGCGCGCGGTCGAGCCGGCGCTGATTGGTGTAGACGACGCCGCGCAGCTCGTAGGCTTCCGCGTCCTGCGGATCGAGTTCGATGGCCTTGCTGAGATCAGCCGCGGCACGGTTGAGATCGCCGCCGGCCTCGCGCAGCAGGTCGCCGCGCAGGCGCCAGGCCTTTGCGTTCTTGCCGTCCAGCGCGATGGCGCGGTCGATATCCCGCAGCGCCTGCGTGAGGCCGCCTGAGGTTCGCGCATTGGCGTCGGCGCGCACCAGCAGCGCGGCGGCGCGGTCGGAGCTCGAATTGGTGGTCTGGTCGATGATGGCGCCGCACGCCGTGATCAGTTCGGCCGGCGCAGTCTTGCTGCCCATCACGCAATCGACGGCAGCAGAGGCCGGAGCGGCGAGGACAAGGCTCATCGCGGCGCTGAGCAGGAAGGCGCGAAGCGGGATTTTGGCAAACGGGAACATTTGCGCGGAAGAACGCGTGCCGCACATCAGGAAGACTCCGTGACATCAGGTTTTCACCATTGTCGCGGCGGGCGAGGAATGGAATTCGGGCCTGTTAGGGACGCACGGGCGTATCGCTCCCTCTCCCCGCTTGCGGGGAGAGGCGAACGAAGCCCTCAATACCCGTCCACCCCGTTGATCCGCTGCAGCCGCTCCTGCATCGTCTTCTTCAGATCGTAGCCCGGCCGGCCAAATCCGGCATTGCGGCGGGCAATGAACTCGTCCTGCTCGCGCTGAAGCGCCTTGGCTTCCGCAGGATTGCGCGCCTCCCGGATCACGCGGGCATTCGATGCAAAAATCTCCCGATCGAGATCGGCGAGCTCGCGGTTGGCGCAGATCGCCTTCTCGACCGCCCGGGTCGCACTCTTGCAATTGAAGCTTGGCTTGCCAGCCACAGCCATCTGCGCGCCGATCCGCTCGAGCTCGCGCGCCATCGCCTTGTGATTGGCCTTGGCCCTCTCGTGGTTCGGATCGATCTTCAGCGCGGCGCCGAAATCCTGCACCGCCTTCGGCTTGTCGCCCTTCTTCAGCCAGAGCTCGCCGCGGGCGTTGAAGAGGTCGGCCAGGGTCGGATCGAGCTGAAGAGCACGGCTGTCGTCGGCGATCGCGCGGTCGACCTGATCATGCCGCGCATAAAGCGCGCCGCGCGCGACCAGCGCCTTGACCAGGTCCACCTTGGCCGTCTTCTCGTTGTCGATGACGGACGCGCAGGCGGGGCCGGCCTTGTCCATGTCGTCGGCGGCAGCAGCAGCAGCGAGGCACGGCGCGACATCGACCTGCACGACGGCGGCGGGCTCGCCGCCGGTCGCGGCATGGGCCGCCCCAAGCGAAAGCGCACAGAGCGCCACCGCACCGGACAATCGAATGAGATTTTGAGAACGCATGCTTGCTGCAGTCGGAAAGTCTTGGCTTGGATCTTGGCTTGAATCTTGGCTTGAGCCTTGCCTTGAGGGTGCACTATCCATCATACGGCCGGATTGGTGCTAGCTTGTGGCACAGCCAAAATCGGTTTCGGGGATCAACGTGTCGACATTCGAATGGATCACCGTGCTTCTGCTCGGCGCCGTTGCATTATCGGCGCTGGCGCGGCGGATCAAGGTCCCCTACCCGACCTTTCTCGCCATCGGCGGCGCGCTGATCGCGTTCGTGCCGAACAGCCCCTCCTGGACGCTCGAACCCGACCTGGCCTTGGCACTTTTTGTCGCACCGGTGCTGATGGATGCCGCCTTCGACACCTCGCTGCGCGATCTCCGCAACAACTGGGTTCCGGTCTCGACCCTGGTGGTCGCCGCGGTCGGCCTGACCACGGTCGGCGTGGCCTTCGTCGCGCACCGGCTGATGCCTGACATGCCCTGGGCCGCCGCCATTGCGCTCGGCGCCATCGTGGCCCCGCCGGATGCCGCGGCAGCGGTTGCAATCCTGAGCCAGGTCAAGCTGCCCTATCGCATGGTGAAGGTCCTGGAAGGCGAGAGCCTGCTCAACGACGCCAGCGCGCTCCTGATCTATCGCATCGCGGTCGGCGCCGTCGTCATGGAGCATCTGAAATGGAGCGAGGTCGCGCCGACGATTGCACTCGGGCTGGTCGGCAGCGTCCTCGCCGGTCTTTTGGCCGGGCGCATCATCCCGCTGTTCCTGGAACGCGTGAAGGAAGCGCCGAGCGCGATCATCGTGCAGTTCGCCACCACCTTCATGGTCTGGATCGCAGCCGAGCATCTCGGCCTCTCCGGCATCCTCACCATCGTCGTCTACGCCATCACCGTCGCGCGCACGGCGGGGGCGCGCATGCCGGCGCGGTTGCGGGTGCCGTCCTATGCGGTCTGGGAGACGATGGTGTTCGTGCTCAACGTGCTCGCCTTCATGCTGATCGGCATGCAGATGCGGCCGATCTGGACGCGGTTGGACGCGGAGGTGCGCTGGGAATATTGCGTGGCCGCAGCCTGGATCCTGCTCACGGTGGTCCTGGTGCGGCTTGCCTGGATCACGTTCTACCGCGCGACGCTGCGCGTCCTGATCGCGCACGGGCTCTATCACCCGAAAGATCCCAAGCAGGTCGCCTCGCCGAAGGGCGGCCTCATCATCTCCTGGTGCGGCATGCGCGGTCTCGTCACGCTCGCCACCGCCTTCGCCCTGCCGGAAAACTTCCCCTACCGCGACTTCATCGTCTTCATCGCCTTTGCGGTGGTGCTGGGCTCGCTGGTCATCCAGGGCCTGACGCTGCGGCCGCTGATCCTCGCCTTCGGCCTCAAGGACGACGATCCCGTCGGTATCGAGGTCGCGCGCGCCCGCGCAGTCGCCTATCGCGCCGCGCTCGATGCGATCGAGGACGATCCGTCGGAGGAAGCGGAAATCCTGCGGCTCGAATACCGCGCCATCCTGATGCAGGCCGACGACGACCCGCACGGCGGCATCGCCAACGGCGAGTTGCCCGCCGATCCGCTGCGCCGCCGCGCCATCGAGGCCGCGCGCAAATCGATCCTCGGCCTTCGCGATACCGAGGTGATCGGCGACGACGCGTTTCACCGGATCGAGGAAGAGCTCGATCGCGCAGAATTGAGCGCCGGCGGTTAAACTCCGCTCGAGCGTTGAGCGGCGTGCCGGCCTATCCAGGTGGTTAGGAGCTTGAACCAAACACCGCCTCTCCAGACTCATTCCAGATGACGACCTTGATCGACGACCGTCGTGTACGCGCGCGTGATGCGTCGCCTGCACGATATTTTTATCTCAATATGGCACTGGCCTGCGCAGCCACCGCGTTTCTCGGCTTCGCGCCGACCTATTTCGTACCGCTCGCGCAGCGGACGTTTTCGGCGAGCCCGGTCATTCATTTTCACGGGCTCCTGTTCTTCACCTGGTCTCTCTATTTCGTGATCCAGACCTGGCTCGCGGCGTCGGGCCGCGTGGTCAATCACCGCGCGCTCGGGGTTGCCGGCGTGTCGCTTGCGACCGCGATGACGATCTTCGGCTTCCTCGCCTCCGTGCATGTGATGCAGCACGCCGCCGCACTTGGGCAGAAGGATGCCGGCATCGGCTTCTCGATCGTGCCGATGAGCGGCATCGCGTTCTTCGCGGTGGTGTTCGTGCTCGCAATCATCAACACGCGAAGGCCCGAGATTCACAAGCGCCTGATGCTGCTTGCCGCGGTCTCGATCCTCGATGCCGCGATCGCGCGCTGGTTCATTACCTTCCTCGCGCCTCCGGGACCGCCCGGCCCGCCGCCGGTGCCCGTCACGATCGCCCCCGCCGTGGTCGCTTCGCTCCTGCTCGTCGTCGCCATGGTGCGCGACTGGCGCACCGATGGCCGCGTGCAGCCGGTCTACATTTACGGCACGCTCGCGCTGCTGGCGGTGAAGGTGCTGAACTGGCCGATCAGCGAGAGTGCCGCGTGGCATTCGTTTGCCGGCGGGATTCTGGCGCTGGCGCAGTAGTTCTCCGATGTCGTCCCGGACAGGCGCAGCGCAGATCCGGGATCCATAGCCACAGGCCGGCGTGGTTACGAAGGCTCGGAGTTACAGCTTAGCAAAACAACTCTGTCCTGTGGCTATGGGTCCCGGGTTCGCGCTTTGCGCGCCCCGGGACGACAGTGGAGTATGAGGCGCCTTAAGCCCCCGCCTTGCACGTGATCCCGCCGTCCACCACCAGCTCGATCCCCGTCACATATTTCGACTCGTCCGACGCCAGGAACAGCGCGGCATTGGCGACGTCCCAGGCCTCGCCCATGTGCCCCATCGGCACCTGCGCATCGCGGGCGCGCCACATCGCTTCGACGTCGCCCTTGGCGTAGCTGTTCGCGAGACCCGCGGAATGCTCCACCATCGGCGTCTTCATCAGGCCGGGCAGGATTGCATTCACCCGCACATGGTTCTTCGCGAACTCGACCGCGGTGGAGCGCGTCAACTGGTTCATCGCCGCTTTGCTGGCGTTGTAGCTGACATAGGAAATCCCGACATGGCGAATCGAGGCGATCGAGGAGATGTTGATGATCGAGCCGCCGCCCTGCTTCACCATCACGGGGATGACCTGCTTCATGGCGAGATAGGCGCTCTTGAGGTTGACGGTGAAGACGCGGTCCCAGCTCTCTTCGGCGAGGTCAACCACGCTGCCCATCTCGGCGATGCCGGCATTATTGTCGAGCACGTCGATGCGGCCATGGGCCTTCAGGCAAGTCGCCACCATCGCCTCAATCTCGCTCGCGCGCGAGACGTCCGCGGTGAAGGCAGTCGCATTGCCGCCCTCACCCGTGATGATCTTCGCGGTCTCCTCGGCTGCAGCACCGTTGCGATCGACGCAAAACACCTGCGCGCCCTCGCGCGCAAAGGTCACCGCGGTCGCCTTGCCGTTGCCCCAGCCGGGCCCGATCGAGCCGGCGCCCACCACCATCGCAACCTTGCCCTTGAGCCGATCCATCGCGTGTCTCCCGTGTTGTTGTTAATTGTAGCCCGGGCGTGGCGAGCTACGGATCGTTACAGACCTTCATCGTGGTGACGTTAGCACCGATGGGATGCCCGACAATCTCCGAAAGAGTCCGGCAGCTTCCATCATGGCATAGCCGCCATTCCCCGGCCGCGCCGGAATTGCCAAGCACGACCTCCTGCATCGGCGCACGCTGCGGCTGCCATTGAAACCAGCCGTCGACGAGCCGCGCCTCGGGCGGCGGCTCCATGCCGGGACCGGTGCCCTTGACGCGGGCCTGCACCAGCTCGAGGCCGGCGGGGGTGACGCGCCAGTCTTCCTGCCACTCCACCTTCGCGATCGAATGCGTCCACACCAGCGTGAAGGCGGAAAGCGCCAGCGCTTTCACGACTCCAGCTGTTGCGAGGCAGAGGCTCACGCGGCTTCGACGACGGCGGGCGGACGCTGCCGCCATTGCCACAGCAACAGCGCGGCGGAAAGCACGAAGCCGGCGGTATCGCTGAAGGCGAAATCGCCGAGCAGGCACAGCGCGGCTCCGAGCGCGAGCACGCGTTCGAGCAGCGTCATGCGCGTGAACAGGAAGCCGATCGCGACCATGCCGAACAGGCCAATCGCCACCAGCGCCTTGAAGGTCGCGAGCGCCACCGCACCATAGAAGCCGAGCTTGGCCGCCATGGGATCGCCGGTCTGCAGCATCAGCGCCGGCGAATAGACGAAGATGAAGGGGATGACATAACCCGCCAGCGCGATACGCATCGCCTCCCAGCCGATCTTGTCCGGATTCTCCTTCGCGATCGGTGCCGCCGCCAATGCGGCGAGTGCCACCGGCGGCGAGAGGTCGGCCATGATGCCGTAATAGAACGCGAACATGTGGCTCGCGATCAAGGGCACGCCGAGCTTCGCCAGCGCGGGCGCAGCGAGCGCGGCGGTGATGATGTAGGTCGGGATGGTCGGAATGCCGGTGCCGAGCAGGATCGACAGCAGCATGGTCATGATCAGCGCCAGGAACAGGCTCTTCTCGCCGAGACCGATCACCCAGCTGCCAAAAATGGTGCCGACGCCGGTCTGCGACATCATGCCGATGATGACGCCGACGATGGCGCAGGCCATACCCACCGTGATCGCCGACTTCGCACTCTCGGCCAGCGCATTGCGGCATTCGCGCAAGGCCGCGAACCCGCCGCGCACGAACGCCGTGATCACGATAAGCCCGACGACGACGCTCGCGACCGGCACGATCTGGAGACCGTCGCGCGACAGCGCGCCGACGACGAGCGCAAGTCCGATCCAGAAGATGGAGCGGACGACCATCGAGGAGGCGCCGGCCGTGATGCTGGCGCCCAGGATCAGCGTCACCGTGAGCGCAAGGCCCATGCTGCCAGCATAGAGCGGCGTAAAGCCCTCGAACAGCATGTAGACGAGCGCGGCGAGCGGCAGCACGAGGTACCAGCGCGTCACCAGCGCCTTCCAGGCGCTCGGGATCTCCGAGCGCTTCATGCCGACGAGACCGTGCTTGCCGGCTTCCAGATGCACCATCCAGAACGCTGAAGCGAAATAGAGGATGGCGGGGATCGCCGCCGCCTTGACGATTTCCGAGTACTGGACGCCGAGCGTCTCCGCCATGATGAAGGCGACCGCGCCCATCACCGGCGGCATGATCTGGCCGCCCATCGAGGCCGTCGCCTCGACGCCCGCCGCAAAGGCGCGGCGATAGCCGAACCTGATCATCAGCGGAATCGTGAACTGGCCGACGGTGACGACGTTGGCGACGCCGGAGCCGGAGATCGTGCCCATCATGCCCGAGGCGAACACCGCGACCTTGGCGGGGCCGCCGCGGGTCCTGCCAAATAGCCCAAGAGAAACGTCGGTGAACAGCTGGATCATGCCGGCGCGCTCCAGGAACGAGCCGAACAGGATGAACAGGAAGATGTAGGTCGCCGAGACGTAGATCGGCACGCCGTAAAAACCTTCGGTGCCGAACGACAGATGCGTGACGATCTGGTCGAAATCATAGCCGCGATGGTTGAGCGGCGACGGAAGGTACTGCCCGAAGAAACAGTAGAGAAGACACGCGCCGCACATCAGCGGCAGCGCCGCGCCCATCAGGCGCCGCGTGCCCTCGAAGATCAGCACCGCGAGCAGCGTGCCGACCGCTAGATCGAGCCGTGTCGGATCGCCGTCGCGCGCAATCAGGTCGGCATAGAAGATCCATTGATAGAGGCCGCAGAAGAAGCCGGCGCCGCCGATCACCCAGCCGAGCGTACGGCCGACATCGCTCTTCGCGGTAAAGTTGGCGATCAGGCCGAAGGTGAGGAGAACGAGGAAGCCGACATGGACGCCGCGCACCACCTGGCTCGGCAGATAGTTGAAGGCGGCGACATAGAGCTGGAAGGTGGCGAAGGCGATGCCGATCCAGTAGGCGAGCGTGCCCCACCAGCCCGGACCAAAACCTTCCGGAAAACCGTGCTCGAAATTGTCGAATTCAACCTTGATAGGCCCTGCGGAGCCCTCTGCCTGCAACATCGATATGTCCCCAACCGTCCAGCGCTTTTAACATTGCACAGCGTCTCCAGACCGTCATGCTCGGGCTTGTCCCGGGCATCCACGGACTTTCTCGCCTAGCCTTAGAACGTGGATGGCCGGGACATCTGCGCGAAGACGCGCTTCGCGCTTTTGCCCGGCCATGACGTCCGATAGCGAAAGCTGACTACTTGATCAGCCCTTTTTCCTTGTAGTAGCGGATCGCGCCGGGGTGCAGCGGAACCGGGCTGCCGGTGGCGGCCGTCTCGAGCTTGATCTCCTTGCCCGCGGCATGGGCGTTCTGCAATTCGGGCAGCGACTCGAAGATCAGCTTGGTCATCTGGTAGGCGAGGTCGTCCGACACCGCGGAGCTCGTCACGAGATAGTTGACCACGGCCGCGGTCGGCACGTCCTTGTCCTGGCCGGTATAGGTATTGGCCGGAATGATTGCCGAGATGAAGGGCGGGCCGATCTTGTCGATGGTCTCCTTCGGCACCGACACCACGGTGATCGAGGCCGAACTCGAGAGATCCTTCAGCGAGGCGACGCCAAGGCCGGCCGATTGAAGCGTCGCGCCCAACTGGCGGTTCTTCATGAGATCGACGGATTCGGCGAACGGCAGATATTCGACCTTGCCGAGGTCCTTATAGGTCATACCTGCGGCCGCGAGGATCGCACGGGAATTGAGCTCGGTGCCCGACTTCGGCGCGCCGACCGAGAGGCTCTTGCCCTTGAGATCTGCGAGCGTCTTGATGCCCGATTCGGCGGTCGCGACAATCTGGATGTAGTTCGGATAGATCGCGCCGATGGTGCGCAGCTTGTCCAGCTTGGTCTTGAAGCCGGCTTCCTCGTCGCCCTCCCAGGCGGCTTTGAGCGAGTCACCCAGCGTGAACGCAATTTCACCGCGGCCCTGCTGGAGCAGGATCAGGTTCTCGACCGACGCCTTGGTGGCCTGCACCTGCGTCTTCACGTTCGGAATCTTGTCGCCGTAGATCTTTCCGATCGCGACCCCGAGCGGATAGTAGACGCCGGAGGTGCCGCCGGTCAGCACGTTGATGAAGGATTGCGCATGCGCGCAAGGTGCCGACGCCGCCAGGGCAAGAGCCGCGGCCGCGCCGAAAATCGTCCGTTTCATGGTTGTTGTACTCCCCAAACCGGCCGGGAAATTGGCCGGATGGGGGAAGCGGGTCAACCCATCCAAAAGTCACAACAGGACTGCGGTAAACGGCTGACCCGGCTCGATTTTTGGGGAACCCGCGGGTGCGGCGAGGTGGCGCAGTCAGGGTCTGGCGCGTGTCTCGCCGCGCTGGCAAGCCTTACTGGCAGGCTCTTGCTGGCAAGCCCTTATTGGAAGGTCATGTCCAGGCACTTGGAGATGTCGGAGCCGAGGCCGGACGAGATGATGATGCAGCCGCGCACCTTCTGCGCGGTGACATCGGCAGCCCAGACCGAGTAGCCGCCGGGGCCGAAGAACGAGTTGGTGTTCGGCGGCTCGGTCTCGGTGGCGTCGAAATCATAGTGGCCGTCGGTCTCGAAGATGCGCGGCTTCTTGGTACAACCGCCGTCGGTCTGGACGTTGATGACTTCCTTGTTGTCGCGGGTCAGCGCGAGCGAGACCTGGCAGCGGAAATATTCCGAGGTCTTGGTATTGAACAGGTAAGTGTAGGACTTGCAGGTCGCGGTGTTCAGCTTGCCCGGGGCGAGGCCACGGCTGCACGAAATCCGCTGGTTGTGGCTGAGCTGGTAGTCATCCGCCCAGGCGGCGGGTGCCAGCGTCGTCACCAACAGCGCGGCGGCTGAGCAGGCTTTAACGACATGGTTCATCCGAATCATCCCCCTACCAATATTTTTGTCGAATTGCGTTCTAGACTGAAAGCGGAACATAGTCGCGCGGGGACGAAGGGAAAATCACAAACTGCTGGGCAGGACGTGATGCGCTGCGGCGCTTTCGCAAATTGACCTGTAAACGCCGTTCGTGATTTGTTCAAGATGGCAACCCCAACGATGGGGAGGATGGGATGATGGCATTTTCAACGAAGACATTTGCACTTGCACTCACTGCAGCGCTCGGCGCGTTCAGCGCACCCGCATTGGCGCAGACCGCGGCAACGCCCTGGGAGCTCAAGCCCGACACCGGCTATGCCTATGACAAGGACGGCAAGACCTTCTCCTACAAGATGGGCACCAGCAATGCCGGTGAACTCCTGAAGGGCGCCAAGAAGGTGCCGAAAGGCACGCTGTTCTTCATCGGCCACAACGGCCAGCTCTACATGCGCAGCGGCCCGTATCTCGAAGGCGACGGCAAGTTCAAGTTCGGGTCGGATCAGTAGGGGCGACGGCCAACCCAAGCATTCGGTGTCATCACCCGCGAAGGCGGGTGATCCAGTATTCCAGAGGCCGTTGTGCTTCAATCGAGAGGCTGCGGCGTACTGGATGCCCCGGTCAAGCCGGGGCATGACAGCGGAGGATGTGGCAGCGAGGACTAGAACGCCCCCGCCAGCTCCCGTGCGCCGGCATTGTTGCTGTTCGAGTCCATCCGCGTATCCGTCACCGCCAGCAGCTTGGCCACCGTGTTGTGGCGGATCGCGACCGGGTTGCGCTCGTAGCCGCCGCGCTGGAAGAAGTTCGAGGTCGGCACCTGCTCGCGCATCGCCTGCGGCATCGTCACCATGTCGAGGCCGGTGCCGTCGCCGGTGAGGTTCATCATCTCGAGCTCGGCGGCGGTGAGCGGCCGGGTGTAGCCCTTGGTGCGCGCGAACAGCACCGAAGTCAAAAGCTTATGGGTTTGCAGCATCGGGCCGATATCGATGTCCAGCACCATGGCATGCATGGCCCAGCCCTGCGCGGTGTTGCCGATCTTCTCGTGCTCCGACCAGGTGTCCGGCACCGATTTCGCCTGCGCCACCATCTTCTTCAGCACGGCAAGCTTGTGCTCGAGCGGCTGGCGCGCCGGCCCGGACGTCCGCGCCACCTTGTCGGAAAGCGCGCGGATGAGTTCATGGCCCTGCTCGGCCAGCAGCTCGACGCTGTTGGTGGTCAGGAGCTGGTTGTAGCCCATCGCGGTCGAGATCGCGCGCTTGCCGCCATGCTCAATACCCGCCTGCACGTCGTAATTGCCGGTGCCGCCGGTCTCGAACGAATAGACCCGCACCGCCTGCTCGCGCGTCAGCCCCGAGGCGAGCGCGTAGCGCGCATAGGCGCGCTTGAACTCGACCTCGCTGGACGGCCGCTGCGGCGTGAACTGATAGAGCTCCCGCGCCGCCTGCAGGAGATCGGCGACCACCGGTATCGGCTTTCTGGTCGGACGCTCCGGCGTTTCCTCCGGCTCCGGATTCACCGGCCGCTTCGGCCCGTTATAGAGCGGCGGATGCTGCAGCACATAATCGTCGAGCGTGACCTGCTGTCCGCTGCGCCGCTTGGCGTTGCGGCCTTTCCGCTTCTCGGAGATCTGGCTCCAATAGGCACCCGCCTCCTCGTCGAAGGCCGCGCGCGCCGCCTGATATTCCTGCAGCTTGCGCCGATATTCGAGCACGGCCGGCGACGCGCCACCCTGCGCAAAAAACTTCGACAGCAACTGGGCGTTGGCATCGCGGACGGCCGGCGGCAGCGCGTCGGCCTCGCCGCCGCGCGCGGCGGGCGCGAGCAGAACGAGCGCGAATGGAACCAGCGCGAGATGTTTTCGAATCGAATGATGCATGCTGCCCTCTTAGCAGGCATCCGGTAACCGTCACGTTAACGCGCCGTTTACCATCGTCACTTCCAGGCGAACACCGGTTGTTCCAGCTCGGTGACCCGGGTGTGACGTCCCGCCAGCACCTCGCGGAACTGGTAGATCAGCGCCGCGGTCGGCGCGTGAATCAGGCTCGTCTCGTGATGGAAGCGGATCACGCGGCGGGAGCTTTCGGGAATCGCGATGAAGTCGAACGCGTCTTCATGCTCGATCGTGGCGAGCGCGATGTGGTGGACCGAGGCGACCTCATCCGGGTTCGGCCGGATCGCGGCACTGTCGGCCGTCCAGACCACCACCGGCGTGATCAGATAGCCGGAGCGGGTCGGATAATCATCGAGCGTGCCGAGCACCTCCGCGTGCGTGAGGCGGAGGCCAAGCTCCTCATCAAGCTCGCGCAGCGCCGCCTCGACCGGCGTCTCGCCGGCATCGCAGCGGCCACCCGGCAAGGCCCATTGGCCGCGATGGGCGCGCAGGTGTGACGCGCGCAGCGTGAGCAGGAATGCGGTGTCATCGCCGTCACTCGCCGCGGTCAGCGCGACCGCCACCGCGGCGCGTTTCAATGCGGCCGGCGCATCATCCTCCGGCAGGCGCGTGAAGGCCGCGCAGGCAGCCGCGATATTCCGCCGTGTGGCATCGTCGAACGGTCTCATGATGCTTGACTACACCACGTCAGGCCCCGATGAAATGAGCTCGCAACGCCCGCGCAGCAATGGACGACGACATGACCAACAAGGCCGCCGCAAGGCTCAAATCGGACGGCTGGAGCATCCTGGAGACCACGGGCTTCCTGCACCTGATCGGCCCCTTGTGGGAGCGCGAGGTCGACGGCCATTACGAATTCGCGCTCGCCACCGAGGACAAGCACCACAATCGCCGCGGCATGGTCCAGGGCGGCGTGATGATGACGTTCGCGGACCGCACCTGCGGCATGACCGCCCGTTACGTTTCCGGCAAGGAGTTCATGGCGACGGTGCAGCTCGATACCCATTTCGTCGAGGCCGGCCAGATCGGCGACATCCTGATCTCCCGCCCGCGCGTGGTGCGCTCGACGCGCAGCCTCATCTTCATGAGCACCGAAGTGACGGTGGGTGGTCGCTGCATCGTGATGGCGAATGGCGTGTTCAAGATCTTGAAGGGGCCGGGGTAGCGTCGCGCGGTCGGGCTGCCGCTCTAACTACACCCACCGCTGTCGTCGCCCGGCTTGACCGGGCGACCCAGTACGCCGCAGCCTCTCGGCTCAATCACAGCCGTCTCTGGAATACTGGATCGCCCGCCTTCGCGGGCGATGACAGCTGAGAGTGCGGCAAGCGCCCTCCCCAATCTCGTCATTGCGAGCGCAGCGAAGCAATCCAGTATCTTTCCGCGGATGCATCTCTGGATTGCTTCGCTGCGCTCGCAATGACGGAATTAGCTGGCTATGCTGCCAGCTTCGATAGCGTTGAGGAAACAGCCCATGCAATACCGCCAGCTCGGCCGCACCGGCCTGAAAGTTTCGCCGATCTGTCTGGGCACCATGATGTTCGGCGGGCCGACCGATGAAGCCGCATCAAATCGGATCATCGCCAAGGCGCATGAGGCCGGGATCAATTTCATCGACACGGCGGATGCCTATTCGAAGGGCGGCTCCGAGGAGGTGGTCGGCCGCGCGATCGGCAACAACCGGCACGCCTGGGTGCTCGCCACGAAACTCGCCAACCCCATGAACACTGGTATGGGCGACGATCCCAACCGTGTCGGCCTGTCGCGGCGCTGGGTGTTGCAGGCCGCCGATGAGAGCCTGAAGCGGCTCGGCACCGACCACATCGACATCTACTATCTGCACAAGGAAGACCATGCGACGCCGCTGGAGGAAACGGTGCGCGCGATGGGCGATTTGATCCGCGCCGGCAAGGTGCGCTATTTCGGCGTCTCGAACTACCGCGCCTGGCGCGTCGCCGAGATCTGCAACATCTGCGACCGGCTCGGCATCGACCGGCCCGCGGTGAGCCAGCCTTATTACAACGCCATGAACCGCATGCCCGAGGTCGAGCACTTCCCGGCGTGCTCCTATTATGGCCTCGGCATCGTGCCCTACAGCCCGCTGGCGCGCGGCGTGCTCACCGGCAAGTACAAGCCCGACGCCGCGCCGGACAAGGAGACACGCGCCGGCCGCAACGACACCCGCATGATGCAGACCGAATGGCGGCCGGAATCGCTCCAGCTCGCGCAGGAGATCAAGACCCACGCCGAGACGAAAGGCATCACCGCCGGCCAGTTCGCGGTCGCCTGGGTGCTGAACTCCACCTTTGTCAGCTCGATCGTCGCCGGCCCACGCACCGAGGAGCAGTGGGACGGCTACATCCGCGCGCTCGACTACCGCTTCACGGCGGATGACGAGGCGCTGATCGACCGGCTGGTCGTGCCGGGCCATCCCTCGACGCCGGGCTACAACGACCCCGCCTATCCGATCGAGGGACGCCGCGCGCGGACGGCTTGAGAGCTGAAGACGATGACGGCGCACGAAGACCGCTACGGCCTTTCGCTCTCGACGTCTTCGCACGAGGCGGCAAGCGCCTATCGCGAAGGCGTCGATCTCATGCTGGCCGGCTGGACCGGCACGGCGGAGGCGCTGGAACGCGCGATTGCGGCCGATCCGGATTTCGCGCTGCCCCATATCGCCCGCGCCCGCGTGCATGCCTTCTATCAGCAGGGCGATCTCGCCCGGCAGAAGGCGGCACGCGCGCGCGAGCTCACAGCGAAACGCGGCACGGAACGCGAGCGCTCGCATGTCGAGACGCTGGCGCTTGCGATCGAGGGCCGGCTGCCCGAGGCGATCGCATCGACGCTGAAGCACATCGACGCGTGGCCGCGCGACGCTGTGGTGCTGTCGCTGCCGCTCGGCGCGTTCGGCCTGTTCGCGTTCTCCGGCATGCCCGATCACGACCGCGCCCGGCACGAGCTGTGCGAGCGCGTCGCGCAGCATTATGGCGAGGACTGGTGGTTTCTCACCATGTCCGGCTGGGCCATGACCGAGAATGGCGACGTCGCGCGCGGTCGCGGCGTCACCGAGCGTGGCTTCGACCTGCGCCGTCAGAACGCCCACGCCGCGCACGCCGTGCTGCATGCGATGTTCGAGGACGGCTCGATCGACGCGGCTGATCGTCTCGTCGACGAGTGGATCCCCTCTTACGACCGCACCGGCATCCTGCACGGCCATATCCGCTGGCACCAGGCGCTCGGCGCGCTCGAGCATGGCGATGCGGCGCGCGCGCTTGCGATCTATGCCGACGAGCTTCGGCCCTCCGCCACGAAGGCGCCGCCGCTCAACGTCGTCACCGACGGCGCCTCACTGCTCTGGCGCCTGTCGGCTTACGGCCACGCCGTGCCGGAAGCGCTCTGGCTCGAGGCCGATGCCACCGCGCAAAAACTGTTTCCGAAATCGAGTCTGCCGTTTGCCGACGTCCACATGGCGCTGTTCGCTGCGGCGACGCAGAACCAGGAGGCGCTCGCCGCGCGCCTCGCGGCGATCGAGCAGCGGCTCGGCGACGGCAAGCTGCCGGCCGGTCCCGTGGTGCCGGCGATCTGCCGTGCGCTCGTGGCCTTTGCCCGCGAGGATTACACCTCATGCGTGCAAACGCTCGCGCCCGTCCTCGGCGAGGTCGTGCGCATCGGCGGCAGCCATGCCCAGCGCGAACTGATCGAGGATACCTACATCGTCGCGCTCATGCGCAGCGGCGAGCTGCCCCGCGCCCGCGCGCTGCTCGATGCCCGCCTGCACCGCCGGCCGTCCTTGCGCGATGCGCGCTGGCAGGCGGCGACCGTCTAGCTCTGCCACGAAAAAAACATCGGTCTGGCAGCAAGTGGCCTGCTAGGACGGGATGGGGCGATCGGATGAATCGCCGATGGGTGGTGCGGTGGTATTCCAGTCGGGTTTAGCTGAACAAACGGGATCGCAACCAATTTGTGGTTCGCTCGTTGTTGAGCGGAGCTTTCCCGCCGCCGTGGCCCCCTGGCATACGAGCCTGATGATGCGCCTCCGCCGACCGGTCCTCGCCGCGGCCCTCGCGACTCTCGCAAGCCCTTGTTTCGCCGAGTCTTCCGCGCCCATTCCCGTCAACAACCCGCCGGCGCAAAACGCCTTTATCGACCTGCTGGCGCTGATGTCGGGCCACTGCAAGACGCTGAAGGTTGCGGGGCGCACCTTCGCTTGCAAGACAGTGGCTTACGCCCATGGCGACAAGGGCCGGGTCAATTTCGCAGTCGCCGTCGACGACCCCTCCGACGCCAACCACGTCGTGTCGTTCTCCGGCGAGAACGGCCAGCGCGCGGACGACAATTCCTACGAGCTGCGAATCGACCGCATGCTGCTCAATTCCAAGGACCGACCCAAGGTCGACGGCCTGCCGGTGCCGGGCGAGCAGACCTCGACCGGCGTCTGCCGCCAGACCGGCAATTTCGCCGCAAGGAAGGTCACCGACGTCACCTGCACGGCGACCGACAGCGAGGGCCGCCGGTACGAGCTGCTGTTCGTCTCCGACGGCAAGCCGGTGAGCGTACGCCGCATCCGGCAATCGTCGCCATCGATCCAGGATCCGTTCAAGTAACGGCATCATCCGCTGCTGCCGGCATGTATGATCGCGCCATGCTTTGGAGCGATTCATGACGCGCGACCGCCTGTTTCTGCTGCGCCCTGGTTTCGAGGATCCCGCCTTTCCGGGCCAGCGCTTCTATTGCTGGCATTGCGCGCTGATCGAGGGCGTGCTCGCCTCGTTTCCGCAGCTCGCCGAAAAGCTCGACGTTGAGCGGATCGCATGGCCGCGCCCAAGGCTGTCGGTGATCGCGCTGGTCGGCGAAGAGAACCAGTCGCTGCCGCTGCTCGTGCTGGCCGACGGGACGACGTCGCCGCACCAGACGGTAGCCACCACGACCGCACCTTCATTGCCGACAAGGACGCGATCCTCGCCGCGCTCTCCGAACGCCACGGGTTTCCCGACCCGCATCCGTGAGGGCCCACTCGCGCAGCTCTCCGTGTCCCGGATGCGGCGCAGCGCGTAGCGCTGCTCCGTAGAGCCGGGGCACGAGAGCTGTCGCGAAACGAGGGAAAATCGACATTGCCTGTCATGTCGGTCGCCCCGCATACTTCGCGCAGCAAGCAAGTCTGAAAGCCGCTCCTCATGATCAGCCCCCTTCCCGCCCTCGTCGTCGTCGACGTTCAGCGCGCGTTCGACGAATGGGAGGCGGCGGGCAAGCGGCGCAACAATCCGGACGCGGTGGCGCACATCGCCGATCTGCTCGCCGCATTCAGGAAGCGCGGCGCGCCGATCTTCCACATCCGCCACGAGGGCACAAAGCCGAACTCGACGTTCCTGCCGTCGCGTTCCGGCTACGCGGTCAAGGACGAGGCGCGCGAAGCGCCGGGCGAGGCGGTGATCGTCAAGCGCGTCAACAGCGCCTTCATCGGCACCGATCTCGAGACGCGCCTGCGCGCAGACAACATCACGACGCTCGTGATCTGCGGCGCCACCACCAATCATTGCGTCGAGACGACGACGCGGATGGCCGGCAATCTCGGTTTCGACGCGAGCCTCGTGCGCGATGCGACCTGGACCTTCGACCGGATCGGACCAGATGGCGACAAGCATTCGGCTGAAGAAATTCATGCGATGACGCTGTCGAATCTCAACGGCGAATTTGCGCGCATCGTCAGCGCCGCCGACGTGATCGCTTCGCTCGAAACGATGCGACAATAGATCGCGCCACATCATTCACACGTCGATCGGAATTTCGTCTGCGTCGTTTCGACGCCCGCACTGGCCGGAACGCAGCGGACAGCCATCTGTTATCACGCGACTTCTCAACTGGAGTGATGACATGAAGTATCTCTTTGTCGCGATGGCTGTGGGTGCAGCGGCGCTCGCCGGCGGATCCACGGCCAACGCGGCGGGCAAGGCCAGCGCGAAGCAGAACGCGCCAGCCGGCCAGTCCACCGACATCAGCGCGCAGCACAGGCACCACCACCACCACGGCCATCGCCATCACCAATGGCGCCATCACCACCACGGCTACTATCGTCCGCACTACCGGAGCTACGGCTATTACCCGCGGCACCACGGCTATTACGGCGGCGGACCGTACGGCTATTATGGTGGCGGAGGTCCCGGCGTGACGTTCAGCTTCGGCGGCGGCCGCTGGTGAGCGATAAGGCCCGCCTTGTGCGGGCCTTTTTTCATCCCCGCAAAATCATCTCCGCAGTCTCCAGCCCGCTCGCCAGCGCCGCCTCGACCGTCCCCATGTCGCGGCCGCGATAGAGTGCTTCGCCGGAGAACAGCACCGGACCGTCGGCGCGCGCGAGGATCGGGCCTCGCGCGTCCGCGGCGTCGCCCAGGAATAGGCGCCGCGGGCGAAGGGATCGTGCAGCCAGTTGGTCGCCGCAGCCGCCACGAGATCGCGCGCGATGTCGTCCCGCGACACGCCGAAGATGGCCGCAAGCGAATCGACCCCGGCATCGATCAACCCCTGCCGATCGAGCTTCGCAAGCTCGGCCGTCCGCGGCCCGCCGAACCAGCCGGTGAACACGGGATGCTGGTCCGGATGCCGCGTCCACCACACCGGGATCGACTGGTCCGACAGCAGGAAGGTCATGTCCGCGAGATCTTCGTTTCGCTCGCGCCACCACGGCCGCGCGAACCGCAGCAGGATCTTTATCACGCTGCCGAAGCCGATATCGTCAGTTGCCGCAGCCTTCGCGCGTGCGCGTCCCGGAAGCGCGATCTCGCGCAGCAACGGCAACGGAACGGTGAGGATCGCGCGATCGCAGCCATGCGCGTCGCCGCCGGCCCAGCGGACGGCCAGCGCACCGCCCGTCTCCTCGATCGCCGACACCGCGCAGCCGAAGCGAAACGTCACGCCAAGCCCGCGGCACTCGCGCGCCAGAAAATCGATCAGCGCGCCGTAGCCGCCGACGATGCGCGCCTGGGTGTGATGCCCGCCGTCCATCCATTCTTCGCGCAGCGCCAGCGTCGAGGCGCGCTCGGGGTCTGCGGCGTCGTAGCCCTCGACCATGCGCTCGATCGAATGGCGCAGCTGAACATACTCGGGGTCGGCAAAATGACGGCGCAGGAAATCGGCAACCGTGAGGTCATCCTTCAACGCCCCCAGCGCGGCGTACAGCTCTGCCTCGTGCGGATCGTGACGGTGTTCGTGCGAGAGCCTCGTGCCGTCAAAACTCCACTGGGTGCCTTCGATCTCCTGCAGCGACAGTCCCGCCTCGCGCACCAGCTTGCGCGTGACCGGCGCCTCACCATGGACGAATTCGGCGCCGCCATCGGCGGGGTAGCCGAACTCCGACGCCGGCAGCGGATCGATGCGCCCGCCGCAGCGCTCGCGCGCCTCCAGGATCGTGACCGTCCTGCCCGCACGTGCCAGCTCGCGCGCCGCCATCAGCCCGGCCGCGCCGGCACCGACGATGACGATGTGCTCCAATTGTCCCATGCCGATGCCTTACTTGGGCATCGCTTGCGGGTCGTTCTTGATCAGATACCGCAGCAGCAGAACGCCACCGCCGAGGTCGCGCGTGCTCTCCAGCGTCATTGCGGCGAGCGGCGCGCGCTTGTCGCTGTCCGCGTCCGTCGAATCGAACACGAAGGGTGCGCCCTTGGCGCCATCGATCGCGGGGCTGAGGATCAGGTTGAATTCGT
Organism: Bradyrhizobium barranii subsp. barranii; assembly: GCF_017565645.3. Classification (NCBI taxonomy): domain Bacteria; kingdom Pseudomonadati; phylum Pseudomonadota; class Alphaproteobacteria; order Hyphomicrobiales; family Nitrobacteraceae; genus Bradyrhizobium; species Bradyrhizobium barranii. The sequence goes on along the minus strand of NZ_CP086136.1, from coordinate 1,248,483 downwards.
CGATGAGGCCGGCGCGCAGGAAGGCGCCATTGGCGACGCCGCCGCCCTCCACCAGCAGGCGCTTCACCCCTAACTCGCGATTGAGGATGTCCAGCGTCAGCGCCAGGTCGATCTCGGACTTGCCGGCGAAGATATAGGACACACCCTCGCCGCGCAGCCCCGCCAGATGCGAATCCGGCACGTTCTCGGTCAGCACCACCACGATCGGATCGCCGCCGATGTCGGACCGGCCCCAGCCGATCTTGCCCTGTGCATCGAGCACCACGCCGTAGGTTTTGGCATCGCGCCGCGCGAACCAGCTTTGGCGGGGAAATGTCTCGCCCGCCGTTTCGGGATAGGGCTTGCCCTTGGCGAACTCGGAGCCGGTGACGCGGCCGATCACCCAGGCGTGGCCGCCGAGTTCGTCATGGATCTTCTCGAACCAGTCTGTGCCCGCCCCCTTCGGCCGCCAGCGGCTGGGATGCGTGCGGCCGTCCAGGCTGGAATGCATCAGGCAAATGACGTAGGGCTTCATGCAATTCTCCGGGTACGCTTCAGGCCGCTGATCCATCGCGCCCGGCGCGATCCTTCACGATCACCGCCAGCGGATTGAGCTTTGGCGGCGCGACGAGCTTCAGCGTGTTGCTGTCGTGATGATTGAACGGCGCGCCGCGCACGAACAACTCGGTCTGGATCAGATAGCTCCAGCTTCCGTCATCGTTGAAGGTGATGTCGCAGCGATAGGAATCGGTGCGGAAGGCCTGTTCCAGGAAATCGGTCGAGCAGATTCCGTAAGCCGTGTCGCCGCGCTTCGCCGTGACCGATATCTTCCTGTCATCCGGCCCGGCCTTGCCCGAGGCGAGCAAGACCTGTCCGCGCGGAATCGCGAGCGTCTGCATGATCAGCCCGGTCGCGGGCTCCCACAGCCAGTAGCCGACCTGGTCGTGGAAGGTGATGTCTTCCTCGGGCGTGTTGATGTGGATGTGATAGCGCAGCCCGTAAAACAGCTGCGGCCCGTTGGCCTGCGGGTCGATCGGGTCCATGCGGATGCGCTCGATGAAGGTCCGCCGCTCCGGCCCCTCCGCCTTCGGATTGATGTCGATGCCCTTGTCCGCCTGCCAGCTCCCTGCGAGCCGGCGGAGTGGGCCGAGATTGGCAAGGCCGTCGGGCGAGACGTCCTCGGGCTCGGTGAAGATGTCGGCGGGAATGGGGAGCATGGGAACCTCGCGTCAAGTTGCGGGGAGCAGCAATAGCACAAGGACGGCGGGAATCGACTGGAATGGAACCAGAGCGCGCGCCGGGTGTTATCTGCGCTTGAGCACGAGCCCTCGAAAGCCGGCTCGAATGGGCAAGGACGCCCGTGTCGCGCGTAGCGGGGGATCCGGTGCTGTCTGAGAAGGCTGCTCGGCGGTCGATTGAATTGGGCTTCCTCGCTGACGGGGGCAAGCTGGGCGCGATGATGAGCGCCCGCGACTGGTCGGATTCACCGCTCGGTCATCCCCGCGATTGGTCTCAGGCGCTGAAAACGACGGTCAGCATGCTGCTGGCCGCGCAAGCCCAGATCGTCCTGTTCTGGGGGCCCGACTTCGTCCGCTCTACAATGACGCCTACGCCCCGGGCATCGGCGCCAATCATCCCCGCGCCCTCGGTCGCCCCGCGATCGAAAACTGGGGGGAGCTGTGGGACGATCTCGAACCGCTCCTGTCGGGCGTGCGCCGAACCAGAAAGACATTCGCCGCCAAGGATCGTCCGTTCTACGTCGAGCGCCACGGCTACGGCGAAACCAGCTACTGGGACGTCTCCTACTCGGCCGTACGGGACGATGACGGCTCGGTCGGCGGAGTGCTTTGCATCGTGTCCGAGACGACGGAGCGCGTACTGGGCGAGACGCGGCTGCGGGCGAGCGAAGCGCGATACAGGGAGCTGACCACGACCCTCGAGCAGCGCGTCGCCGAACGCACCGCCGAGCGTCATTTGCTGGCGACGATCGTGGAAACCACCGACGGACAGATCCAGGCGCTCGATCGCGATTATCGCTGGCTGGCGATCAACACGTCCTGCGCCGATGCCTATCAGCGCATCTACGGCAGGCGGCCGCAGATCGGCGATTCCCTGCACGAATTTCTGGCCGACCGGCCCGAGCATCTCGCTGCGGCGACCGCGATCTGGAGCCGGGCGCTGGCCGGCGAAGCCTTCACCAACATCGATGAGTTCGGCGATCCCCGGTTCGACCGCCGCGTCTACGAGATGAAGTTCGAGGCGCTGCGCGCTCCGGACGGCACGCGGATCGGCGCGTTCCTGACCGGGGTCGACGTGACGGATCGCCTGGAGGAGCAGGCGCGACTCGCGCAGGCCGAGGAGGCGCTCCGCCAGGCCCAGAAGATGGAGGCCATGGGCCAGCTCACGGGCGGCGTCGCGCACGACTTCAACAATCTGCTCACGCCGATCGTCGGCCTGCTCGACCTGTTTCAGCGCAAGGGCATCGGCGGCGAGCGCGAGCATCGCCTCATCGCCGGCGCGGCACAGGCGGCCGAGCGCGCCAAGACGCTGGTTCAGCGCCTGCTCGCTTTCGCGCGCCGGCAACCGCTTCAGGCCATTCCCGTCAACATCGGTCTCCTCGTTGCCGAGATGGGAGACCTGATCTCGAGCACGACCGGACCGCAAATCCAGGTGACGGTGGACACGCCGGAAGACCTTCCTGCGGCCATGGCTGATCCCAACCAGATCGAGATGGCGATCCTGAACCTCAGCGTGAACGCCAGGGATGCCATGCCCGGCGGCGGCAAGCTGCGCATCTCGGCGAAGGCCCGGACGGTTGGAGACTCTCACAATTCGGAATTGGCACCGGGCGCCTATGTCTGCATCTCCGTCGCCGATACCGGCATCGGCATGGACGAGTTCACGCTGGCCCACGCCGTCGAACCGTTCTTCTCGACCAAGGGCGTCGGGCGAGGCACCGGTCTCGGTCTCTCGATGGTCCACGGCCTTGCGTCACAGCTCGGCGGCGCGCTGACGATCAGGAGCGCCGTGGGCGCGGGGACGACGGTCGAGCTGTGGCTGCCGGTCAGCCACGCCGTCGCGAGCGCCATTGATGCCGTCCCGCAATCAAAACTGCGGCCACAGCCCGTCGGCACGGCTCTGCTGGTGGATGACGAACCGCTGGTGCGCATGAGCACCGCCGAGATGCTGGGCGAGCTCGGCTACAACGTCGTCGAAGCCGCCTCGGCGGAGGACGCGCTTCAGCGCGTCAGGGAAGGCCTGCGGCCGAACCTGCTCGTCACCGACCATTTGATGCCCGGCATGAGCGGCACAGACCTCGGCCTCGCGCTGCGCAATCAATATCCCGAGCTCCAGATCCTCGTCGTGTCAGGCTACGCCAACAACGAAGGCATCACGCCGGACCTGTCGCGGCTGACGAAGCCGTTCCGAAGCGATGAGCTGGCGGCGAGCCTGGCGGGCTTGGCGAAGGCGGGGCGATAGAAGACGCAAGCGGACGAACAGCTCGTATGAGCGAGAGCGACATGCCGGTGCGATGACATGTATCGGCGATCACGCCGTGATGATCGATGCGCGGGCGACTGTACCCCAGTCCGATCGGAGGAGGCTGCCCAGCGGACGAACCTCCTCAACCCCAGCCGCATCTACTTCAACGCCAGACTCTGGGCGTGAACTGAGAAGACCGAGATGGAGGCCCGCCGGTTCACGCTGGCGGGCTCGCTACGTTCTGAGAGCGTCAACCGCGTGGGCGACGAGAACGCCGATGCTGAGTACGATCAGGCAAATAATCGCCGCTTGAAATAACATCGGAGTAAATCCCGTGGGCCAGGGTCGGCTTTTATAAGCCCTCACATTCCGCCAGCATTTACCCCAGAAGGCGCTTCGGTGTCCGCCTCGTTACAAGTATGCAAGGTTCATTGGCCTTGCGCGACGACGTCTCACTCCTTCAAAGCGGTGCGAGAATCTACCAGTCGATCAGCAGCACAACGATTACTAACATGGCGTAGATAGTCCTGCGGCCGATCCGGTTCAGAACCTCATATTCAAACGCCACGCCCTCAGGATCGTTCTCCCCGAACCATGTCTCTGCGGCTCCATCTGGCGCGACATCGGCGCCCGCCTGCCGCAGGCGGCGCAGATCAAACGGGGCTCGATATCCGAAAGCCGTACGTCATCCGGCCAGCGGTCCGCATTCAAGGACACGCAATGGCAATTGTTACGTTTACCTACAAGCGGTTCCGAGCCTGAATAGCATGAGCGCTTTTCGCGCCAGGTAGCATCAATAAACGCCCCAGCGTCTGGCAAGGGCTTTTACTGGCGGTATTCCGCTCGCGCCGCCAGTATATTCACCTCCATCCATCCACGGAGATCGATATGGATCGTGTCGCTCCGATGCTGACGTTACTCACTGCCGCTGTATTCCTTGCTTTTTTGGAGCCAGTCCGAGCTGCCGAGGCGGATCGATACTGCCTGCGAGGTCGCAATTGGGGCTTTCCGGGCAATTGTCAGTTCGCCACCCGCTCGCAATGCCTGGCTGCTGCTTCTGGCACGAACGCATATTGCGGCATCAACCCGCGCTATGCCGCTCCGCGGCGGCGCTAATCACCGCTCGGAGCTATTCGGCGGCACGGCATGGCAGAAGCGATCAATCAAGGGAAGGCCCCCGATGCGAAAGCTTGCACTGTTCGTCATCCTGCTCTCGTTCGCAGGAATGGTCCCTTCCAGCGAATCATTTGCTCAGAGTGCGCTTCGAGGTGCCGTCATCGGTGGTGCTGTTGGTGGTCGCCGCGGCGCCGCCATAGGGGCGACGGCCGGAGCCATCGCGGGCGCCCACCGGCGACATCAACATTGGCATCGATATTATTGGAGGAACGGCAACTGCTGGTACCGCTCGACCAGCGGAAGGTCGCACCGCGTGTCGCATCGGTACTGCCGTTGAGCCTTCGCGGGCCGTGCGACTGGCTTACAGAAAAGATCGAGAACGGCAACTCAATAAGGAGATCGCAATGTTCTTCGCTCAGGAAGGATTCACATATCGAAATTTCCTGATGGATATAATTGCTGTATTCGCATTTGTCGTTTGGTTCTGGCTGCTCATTGTCATCTATGGCGACCTGTTCAGGCGCCACGACATTTCCGGATGGGGTAAGGCACTGTGGGTGCTTGCACTTGTTCTGACCTCCTACCTCGGCATCTTTGCCTACCTCATCACCCAAGGCAGGGGGATGGCGGAACGCAGCGCTGAGCAGGCTCAGCGGGCGCGCGAGGAATTACGGCACATCGTCGGCTTTAGTGTCGCCGACGAGCTTTCCAAGCTCGATCAGCTCAAAAAATCGGGATCCATAACCGACACCGAGTACGGGCGCCTTCGCACCAAACTGGTCTCCTAACCATCGGCGAGGGAAGCGGGGAGGCCCATGATGTTCGCAAAGCCTTTTGGCACCGTCGGAGCTCTTATTGCTGGCTTTGCAATTGCGTCGACTGAAAGCGCGCATGCGGAAATATTCATAACAACCGCCACCATATCGCAGGGCGAGTTGGTCATCGTCGGAAGAGTAAGACGACCCCGCGAGCCCAGCGTGGAAATCAAGATCAGTCCGAGCAAAACCGTGAAAGTCGAGAGCACTTCGACCGGAGGATTTCGGTGGATTGGACCGGAGTTTCCATCGACTTGTATCGTGAAGATCACGTCCGGACCAGATACGAGAGACGTGGTGATACAGAATTGCGGCCTCCCCGGGCCAGCGGGTCCTCCAGGGCCGGCCGGACCTGCGGGCCCGATCGGACCGCCCGGGCCCAAAGGGAGTTAGAAGGCAGACTTCGTCTTGCGGGTTTGCAGGTTGCCCACCGGATCGCTCTCGCATCGACAATCGAGGTGTCGGTTCGAAGTTCTGACGGAGCGCTACTGAGCATTATTGGGCTTGGTCGCGTTTTCGACCGGAACCGCAGCGTGCGATGATAGGTACCGGCGATCACGCCGTGATTATCGATACGCGGGCGACTGTGCCCAGTCCGATCGGAGGAGGCTAGCCTAGCCGACGAGCCTCCTCAACCCCAGCCGCCCCTTACTTCAACGCCAGGCTGCTGCAATACGCCGAGGTCTCGCCCGATCGCCAGCCGGTGACCCGTCCGGCTTCCTTGCACTCGTCGTAAGTCTTGAAGTTGCCGACGTTCCGGCACGTGAAGGAGTACACGCCGCCCGAAGCGTTGCAGCCGACCCAGGGCTGATTTCCCGTCTTGAAGCTCGATTGGCAACCGCCGGCACAGCTGCTCGTTTCGCGTTCGAGCTTGGCGAGCCTCGCGGCATCCGACATCGGCGCCGCCGCGGCCGTCGATGTGGCTGGCGATGTGACTGGCGATGTCCGATACCCGGTGCTGCGGATGGCCACGTGATGCGTTGGCTTGTGCGGCCTCGCCACCTGTCTCGGCGCGTCGACCGTGATGCTGGGAAGCTGAGTCTCGGTGGGCGTCGGTTGAGACATTGCCGTGCCGCTCAGGCCGCACAGCAACAGTGCAATCGATGGGAATGTGACAGCGGGACGCGCAACGAAGCGTGACGACAACGTCATGGCCATGTCCTTCCAGATGCGGAGGGACAGTCCATTCCATCCCCCCGAGACGAGGATATCACGCGCCGATTGAAGTTGCATCGCCGAACCCTGCAACTTGATTCGGCCGCTCTCGTCATCCGCCCGTGGTGATCAACCACTGGAAGAACGTCATCAGAACGGCGACCGCGATGGCGACGACGATGAGGTTTGGCTCCTGGAGCGGGCGGAAATCATCGTTGCATTCCGCCTTGAAGCGGGCGCAGCCATGAATGAGCATCGTCAGCAGCACCGCGCCCGCTGAACCAAGGTTCGCGCTCAGCCACGATGCGTGGCATTCCTGGAATAGGCCGGAGAGATTGGCGTCAGCGGATGCCGGAGAACGAGGGCAAACACCAGGATGGTGCCCAGGGGCGGAATCGAACCACCGACACTGCGATTTTCAGGCTGATGTTTCTTGAGGAATGACAATCGCTTAGAGCACTTATCGCCATCTAACTGGCTATCAAACATCAATGACATGGGGCAGTTTTGTCTAACTATCTGCAGGTCAATGATCTATGCCCGCCAGCTCTATCACTCTCGATCGATCGACACTGGCGGACTGGGTTGGGAATGCCGCCTTCCATCTGCGCCCGTTGCATGAGCGCCTTCTTGCGGTGCTTCGAGCGAGGTCCAAGCTGTTCGCCGACGAGACGACGGCGCCGGTGCTCGATCCCGGTCGAGGGCGCACCAAGACCGGCCAGCTCTGGGCCTATGCCGCCGACGACAGGTCCTGGGGCGACCTCGATCCGGCCGGCATCGCCTATGTCTATGCAGCCGACCGCAAAGCCGAGCGTATATTCGCCAAACATCGGGACATGGATCGATAACAGTTCCGGGCTTATCTGCTCGTCAGCTCGTCGTCAGCTTGTCGCAACATCATTAGCCGGCACTCGATCTGAGCAAACGGGCGCTGAAGAGGCAGGCGAACCATCATGTATAATCGAGTTAGTGGACAATCCATAGGCTCCAATCGGGCTGACGGACCGAGCCAGTCGGCGGACAGTGGCAACTTTGCGCAGGCACTTACGGATTGCGCCAAACAGGAGAGCCTGTCGGATGAGGAGTTGTTCGACCAAATGGGCGGCTGCTGCAGCAGGCCACATACCTCGGACGCAAACGTTTACAGTCCAGGCCGCTTAGATCCAAGCGCATCCTCTTTATCATCCGATTCCGATCCATCCTCTCCGGCAAGGCCGATCCGTGCTTTGTTCGAATACAGGACTGCTGAATTGCCTCGGGCCAATGTCGACGGTATCTGCGTCGGTTTGGCCGCGGAGTGGCTGCTCAATCTCCACAGCAGCCCCTCAGCCCGAATGAGTGCGCTGCATCCGGGCACTCAAAGCCATGCCTCGGCGGCAATGCGGCAGCAGCGGTATGAAGAAATCAAGAATCAGTTGCGAAACGACGGGGTGGGAGGTTCTCACAACCTTCAGGCCAGAAGCGCAATGTTGCGTGGCGCGGGTTTGGAGCCATCCGACAAACATACGCGATACAGTTTTGGCTCATCTTCGCGCATTGCCCGAATAGTGAACGAAGTCACCGCCGATCCATCGGTCTATTTGCTCGGCTTGCGTTTCGCCGCAGGTGGCAAACACACAATCGCAACCTCGACATCGAATGGAATGACGACCCTCTTTGACCCAAACTATGGGGAGTTTACTGTTCGGTCAGATCAGATGGGGGAGGTGTTCAAGAGTCTCGCCGAGCGTTACAGGAACCCGAACCGACGTGATATATCGACGGTCGTAACACAAAGGATGTCCTGAGCGTTCGAAGCTTTTTGTCCGTCGTCAGATAATTTGAGACTGGTCAGGCTTTTTGAGAAGGGAGGCTCTGGTTCATCAGGGTTAGAGTTTAAGTGACCTGCAGTTGATGCTGCAAGCGGCGGTTCGCGATGGTGTCGCGCTTGATGCGGTTTCGTTCTGCGAGGATCGCCTCAGCCCTGCCGAAGTAGACATCGGCTGGCGTGAGGTTGTCGATGCTCTCATGATAGCGGACGTGATTATAGCGTTCGACGAAGGCTCCTACTTGACGCTCGAGATCACCGGGTAGGTAATAGTTGTCGAGCAGGATGCGGTTCTTCGTAAGCGGAGCTTTTCTCCCATTTGATTGACTGGTTTCGCTTCGGCTTTCGCTCTGCGATCCTTGGCTTGTCAGAGAGCCGAGAGGAGACTGAAGGCGATGGAACAATCGGGGGAGGAAGCCGAAGCTGATGGCTTTGTGGGGAAGCTTACGCGCCGGACGCGTTCTGGAGGCCGGTTATGGTCTGCGGAGATCAAGGGGCGCGCTGTTTTCGAGAGCATGAAGCCCGACGCCCGGGTATGTGATGTCGCACGGCGTTATGGTGTGAAGGCCCAGCAGTTGACGACGTGGCGCAGATTGGCGCGTGCTGGCCGGCTCGCATTGGTCACGGACGACGCGGCGGATTTCGTGTCGATCGAGCTGAGCGATCCAGCGGCGTCAGGCAAGAGCGAGGGGCCCGTCGAGATTACGATTGGCAAGGTTTCGGTCCGCCTGGATGCGGACGTGTCGGCGGTGCGGATCGCGGAGATCGTGACTGCGATCGAGCGCGGCGCATGATCATTCCGGCGCAGGGACTGCGGATTGTGCTTGCTGTGCGTCCTGTTGACTTCCGGTGTGGGCACGACGCGCTGGCCGGTCTTGTGCAAAACACGCTTGGGCTCGATCCGCATTCGGGCCTGATCGTGGTTTTTCGTTCGAAGCGCGCCGACCGGCTGAAGATTTTGCTATGGGACGGCACGGGCCTCGTTTTGGTCTACAAGCGCCTTGGCCGCGATGGTCGTTTCGAGTGGCCGCAGATCAGCGACGGCGTCATGCATCTGACGCGCGTGCAGTTCGAAGCGCTGTTCGATCACCCATGTTGATGCCCCTCCTTGTTAGGCTGACAGATTCTTAGATCAAGTTGCGCGATGACGTGGTTTCGAAGGTCTCCGATGGCGTGAAGAACGGATGGTGTATTCGGGAAGAGATAGGCGCCGCTGGGCTGGCGATCAATTAGCAAACGCTTGGTTCGGATCTGAACATAGAGCCAGTTTACTGGAATCTCGAGCCTTCGGGCCAGTTCGGGCGGGCTGAGGTATGAGTCGTCATGCTCCCATCGGCTGCGCTGGGCAGTTACCTTGATGGCGGCGGCACGACGGAGCCGCCCAACGGTGATAGGCAGCACCTTATCGGCGCAACGGGGAGAGCGGTGACCTTCCCGAGTAAGGATTGTGGCGATCTTGTCGTCTGGGACGCCGTCGCGAGCGAGCGTCAGAAGGCGTTCCCGCATCTCTGTGCCTCGCGTCAATCTGGTGACGGAGTTGACGCTCATCTTCACTTCGAGCTCCGTCACGGCGCCTCCCCGCCAGACGATCCTAGCCAGGGCCAAGTCGCGCTCACCGCGGTCGAGAACGACCTTTTCGATGAGACATCGCAACAACGCCTTGCGATGCGCATCCGAGATAGTCTCGTCACCCCATATCTGCGGGAGGCGGCCGGTGAGGCTGATGACCTTGTCGTTGAGCTCCTTGCTTATGGCCACTTGTGTGATGGCTTTGGGCGGCGTCTGTCGGGCAAGCGCCTCTTCGGCGGCGCGCACGTCGTTTAGCGCCGCTTCCCATCGACGCTCGAGTTCCGAGGCGACCAACCGATTATCTGGATCAGCTCGGTTGAACTGCCGTTCGGCGAGCGCCGCCGTGTATCGCTTGCGCTCGAGCTCTCGTTCTGCACTGGAGCGTAGCGCATTGTTCGTCTGCTGCTGCACCCGGCGGGAGCGCGACAAGGCATCGAGTTCGGCCGGCGCTAGTACCCGGAATCAGAGCTGAGTGATACGGCGGCCTTTGAAACGGCGTTGACGGAACTTTTTTTTTTGGTCCAGACGAAGGGCTCGGCTCTGTCGTTGTATGCGTTGACGTAGGCATCGATGTGTTCCGAGCTATGGCTGATTTTGGGTGACGCGGCCTGATCAGGCGGCGTGGCTTTCAGTGTTCGGAATGACTTCGATTCCGTCGATGAACTTTACACCGGCGATGACTTTCGGCAACTGGTTCGTGCTCTTCAATCGCCGCCAGGTCTTCGATGCGGCGTCGATGAGCTTGAACACCATCAGCTTCGCAGTTTGTTGCGACAGCGATCCCTTGGTCCGCACCGTTCGGTGGCGCACCGTGGCGAAGACGCTCTCGATCGGGTTCGAGCTGCGTAGGTGGATCCAGTGCTCAGCAGGGAAGTCGAAGAAGGCGAGCAGCGCATGGCGATCCTTGATCAGGCACTCCACCGCACGTCCGTATTTGACGTGGTATTTCTCGACGAAGACGTCGATCGCGGTTTCAGCTTCGGCCCGGTGTGGGGCCAGATAGATGTTCCGCAGGTCGTTCTTCATGGGGCCCTGCACGGATTTGGCGACCTTGTCGAGTACGTTGCTCACTTTATGGCACCAGCATCGTTGGTGCCGCGTGCCGGGAAAGGCCTCGTCCAGTGCCTTCCAGAAGCCGAGGGCGCCGTCGCCGATGGCGAGTTGCGGGGCAATCCGTAACCCGCGTTGCCGCAGGTCGATCAGGAGTTCGCGCCAGCTCTGCGCGCTCTCGCGCACGCCGACCTGGAAGCCGATCAGCTCCTTCTTGCCTTCCGGCGTGGTGCCAATCAGCACCAGCATGCATTCGCTGTGATCTTCCATGCGGGCCTGCAGGTACACGCCATCGGCCCAGATGTAGACATAGCGACGCGCCGACAGATCGCGTCTCTGCCAGCGTTCGTACTCGACCTGCCAATCGGCCTTCAGGCCGGCGATCACCGAAGGCGACAGGTTCGGCGCATCCTTGCCGAGCAGCGCCGAGAGCGCCTCCTGGAAGTCGCCGGTCGAGATGCCGCGCAAATAGAGGACCGGGATCAAGGCATCCAGGCTCTTCGTCCGCCGCGCCCATAGCGGCAGGATTGCCGAACTGAAGCGGAGGCGGTCGCCTGGCCCGCTCGCTCCGCGGTCGCGGACCTTGGGACGAGCGACCTCCACCGGACCGATGCCGGTCGCAATCTCGCGCACCGGACCGTGCCCATGTCGGACCAGGCGCGCTCGACCGTCGGGCAGCGTCAGATTGGCCGTGCTGGCCAGAAACGCGCCAACCTCGATCTCGATCGCCCTGGCAAGCAGGTCCCGCGCGCCGGCACGAACGATATCGGTCAGTGGATCATCAACCGCGGACGGCTGACGGAAAGCAAGAACATTGGTAGTCTCGGTCATGGCGTATCGCTCTCCTCGAGAGGTTCTGGCAGGCTCGTCACCCGCCTCGATACGCCGCCTTCCTCACACCGTCATCACCCAGATTCCGCCATAGCTCATGTGTTCCTGAAGCTGCTTGAGGCTCGTGAAGGAGGTGCCGCTGAGCGACTGCCCCTGCAAGATGGAAAACCATACTTCGACCTGATTGAGCCATGACGCACTTGTCGGCGTGAAATGAAATTGCACGTTGGGGTGGGCCTTGAGCCAGTCCTCGTTCTTTTTATGGGTGTTGAGGTTGTCGAGGATGACGTGAAGCTTGCGGTTCGGAAAAGCCGCGGTGACGCTGTTCATGAAATCGAGAAACTCGACGCGGCGCCGGCGTTTTGAATGGGGCGCGATGATCTTTCCGGTGGCGACTTCGAGCGCCGCAAACAATGTTGTGGTGCCATGCCGCTTGTAATCGTGGCTTTGGCCGGTCAAGGCGCGGCCATTGGGCAACTTCAGATAACCCTGCGCTCGCTCCAAAGCCTGGATCGAGGGCTTCTCGTCCACGCACAGCACAATGGCCTTCGCCGGCGGCGCGACATAGAGGCCGACAACATCGGCGGCTTTGGCCGTAAAGTTCGGGTCGTTGCTCTCGCACCAGGACTTGCGAGCCACCAGGTCAATCTTGTGGCTGCGCAGGAACCGCCAGACATATTGGACATCGACATCGCCCAGCGCCTCGGCCAGCAGGGGGCCGGTCCAGCGCGCAAACCCTTGCGGTGGCGGCTTATCCAGCAGCTTCAGAATCCGCTTGTCGGTCGTCTTCGTATAGATCGGCTGCTTGCCAGGCCGCGGCTTGTCTTGCAGCCCTTCAAGGCCATGGTCGGCATAGCGATGCCGCCAAAGGCTGACAATCCGCGGCTGGACCCCAACTTCCTTGGCGATCGACCGGGTGCTGCGCCCATCCGCCGCCAACAGAACTATCCGCGCCCGCTTCAAATCGCGCTGCAACGTCACCGGTGAGCGACAGCACGCCTCAAGCACCTTGCGATCTTTCCTCGAAAGGTGGACTTCTCTTGCTTCGGGTATCATCCCGACCTTGAATCACGACTCACGTTCCAAGAAAAGTGGGTACTAGAGCATCTCAGAATAGTTCTTCGGCCCGAAGAAGGGCATCAGAACGCGAAGGATCGAATCCATGCCGCCCCCGAGGTTGTTAAGACCGGTCCATAAACGGCCTGATTGAGTCAGAAAAGTAGCCGACGGTCAACGGATAAGGTGATGGCCGAAGGGAGGAAACACCCTCCCTCGGACGCTTCCCGAGCGAGTAAGCTCGCGTCTTTGGATCGCCAGTCGTGTGGGGCACGCCGGCTTTTCGGAAGCGACTTGCTCGGCCCAGTTATCCAGCGACGCGTCGGCCTTGCGGAAAAGGGCCGCGCGAACCGGATCATGCAGCATGATCTGCTTCAGCGCCCGGCCAGCTATCGAATCCTTGAATTGAAGTTGATGACCAAGGAAGTTCCTTCGATGGAGGCCGAATTCGTGGTTCAGAAGGCGCACGTCGTCGGAGTGAAGGTATCCTAGAAACATACGTGGCTCGCGCGCGGTGTCGTGACAGACGGCCCAGCCCGGCGGGCCTGAAATCATGCCGCGACGCTGCCAGCCATCTTCGGCGTAGCAGAGACACGGCAGGGCGAATGCCTCGCGATGAGGTCAACACTGGACTCGCGACCGCTCGAGTTCTGCATCTGCAGCACCACGCGTCCGGTCTCGACCATGGCGCGAAACGCGACGCCGGCGACTTCCTGTTCATGGAACACGAACGTCGATGCTGGCTGCTTCATGTCGTCCTCGATGGCGATTGGATGGGAGGTGCAGGCGTTGCAGACGCGACGAAGCTGATTAGACCCCCTCACTTTTTCGGACCCCAAAATTGGCGAAAAAATCGGGAAGAAATTCGGCAGGCTGATCAGGGAGTTCTGAGATCGAGTCGATTCGAAAACGAAATCGAGTCGTTTTCAAAGTGTCCGCACATATATATTTGAACTCACTGGTGGGCCCGGCAGGACTCGAACCTGCAACCAGACCGTTATGAGCGGCCGGCTCTAACCATTGAGCTACAGGCCCCGCTGCGGGCGACCGCTCAAAGACGGCCGGCAACGGTGCGCGGCCCGTTTACAGGATAGCCGGCATTCCGGCAATGCCAATTGAAAGAGGCGATTGGGTCCCGCTTTGGCGCTCGCGTCGCTTTGTCGGAGCAAAGCTGGAGGGGCCCTTAAGACGTACGGGCTGTCAAGCATGGAAGCGCTGAGCTGACCGAGACAGCCCAGCCTTGCGAAACGGAGTTGACACGGCTCAAAGAGATGCAGGCCAAAACTCGCGAGAGCGATCTTCAAATCTAAGGTCGTAAGGTTGTAAGAAAAAGGCGCATTGAAAACTACCATACGCGCGTGAATGTAACCGACCATCTCTCGGACCACGGCTCCGTTCTTCTGTTCGACAAACGCCTGGTCGTTCTTGCGGTAAGGCCGGCATTCTAGGCCGGTCATTCCGACAAGATCGATCTCCTCCACGAGGCGTTCGGCCACGGAAGGTCCGATTGTCAGACGTAGACCATCGTCGGTTCGGGCAACGCGGAGTCTGAGGCCTTCGTGCCTATCCATGACATGGGCAAGGGCATGCTCGAGCACTCGGATATCCAGGATTCCGCCGGGCAAGAAGAACAGATCGCCGATGCACGTGGAGGCTGAGCAGGCCAAGGGCTACATGGTGGCCTGGGTCATCGATCGCGCCGATGCAGGCGCCACCAGATGACATTGGTGATTCAAACTCATCGGTTCGACGCTGATCGTAAGCGCAGCTCTGCGGCGCTTTAATTGGCGCTTGACGTCTGTTTGATCACGGTGTGTCCTGGCACGGCATCGTCAACTTAATCGACCGCCGAGCCGAAGGAGGCGATTCTCATAGGTCGAGAGTCGGCGATAGCGCTTGTCATGGAGATCTCGCGCCAAGTCGCAAAGGCTCGCTCGCGCGAAGCACGACGGAAGTCGGCGGTGGCGGCTACCGGGATAGGGGATGTGGAAAAGGTTCGCGACCTGATCGTGAACGGACAGAAACCGTTGAGCCTGATGGGACGATCGCGTCATGATCCGCTCGCGTCGCCGCGTCGGCTGATGAGAATTCTCGGCCCGATTGTTGAGAGCTTTGTGCTGGCGATGTTCGACGTGTAAGCCCATCTTCGCCCTCGCAGCGCCGTACGAACGCAGCTTATCCGTGATCATAACGCGCGGCGGCGTGCCGGCGGATTTCAAGAGCTTCTTCATGAGCCGCTGCGCAGCGCGCGTCTCTTCGACGCTGGATCAAGACGTCGAGAACGAAGCCATTCTGGTCGACAGCGCGCCAGAGCCAATGTTGTTCGCCCGCGATCGAGATAACGACCTCGTCCAGATGCCATTTGTCACCGCGGGCGGGAGCGCGCTGGCGGATCCGATCGGAGAACGGCTTGCCGAATTTCCCGTCCCCACTGGCGCACGGTTTCATAGGTCACGCCAATGCCACGCGCCGCCAGCATTTCCTCGACCATGCGCAAGCTTAAGGGAAACCGGAAATACAACCAAACGGCATAGCTGATCACTTCCGGTGGGAAGCGATGGCGGCGGTAAAGAGGGTCCTTGGCAGTCCGCATGCCGCTCGTCTACCCCCTCCGCCGCTCCAATTCGTTAACTTGACGGTACCCCTGCCGGTTCTGCGTGGCTATACCGAGACGCGCCATAAGGCAAAGTCCTGGGATCGCGAACGCCGCACCGTCGCCCGTATTGAGGCGACGATGCTCGGCCTCGACATCCGTTTCGTCGTCACCAGCCTCGATGTCGGCTCGGCCGAGTGGATCTACGACAGCCTGTATTGCGCGCGCGGCCAAGCCGAGAATCTGATCAAGCTGCATAAGACACAGCTCGCCTCCGATCGCACCAGCTGTCGTTCGGCGCTCGCCAACCAGGTCCGTCTCGTGCTCCATACGGCCGCTTATTGGCTGATGCTGACCGTGCGCGACGCCCATTCCCAAAGTCCGGGAATTGGCCGCTGCCGAGTTCGCGACGCTGCGTCTTCGTCTCTTGAAAATCGCTGCCCGTGTGGTCGAGACCACGAGCCGCATTCGCCTTGCGTTTGCCGCGGCATGTCCCGAAGCCGACCTGATCCGCGGCTTGCCAGGCGCGTTGCTGCCGCTCGGTCCTTGACCGGCGGGGCGTCCGCCCCCCGTTCGCCCAACCTATACCTCAAGCGCGTTGCAAAGTACGGGTCGTCAGGCGGTGAAAAGCCGAAGGCAATCCTGTGCGCCTCGTCAGACAAGATGTGCGGCCGCATCAATCGGGCCCAAATGCCGCACTCTCACGAATAGGACGGGCTAGTGCGGATGTCGGATGAGGAACACGTCTTCCTGCTGACCCAGCATCACATCGTCTCGGACGGCGGTCGATTGGGCGTGCTGGTGCATGAACTCAGTCGGCTTTACCGGGCGTTCGAGGCTGGACAGGACGATCCTTTGCCGCCGTTGGCGATCCAGTATCCGGATTATGCCGCCTGGCAACGGCAGTGGCTGTCGGGGAACGGCTGCAGAAGCAGGCGAAGTATTGGCGCAACGCCCTGTCAGGCACGGCCCGTCTTGTCTTGCCGACGGACCGTGCGCGGCCGGCCCAGCAGTCGTTTGCCGGGGCCAGTGTTCCTGTTGTCATCGATGCGGGACTTGAAGCGGCTGAGCCGGCAGCATGGCACGACGTTGTTCCTGACGGTGCTGGCGGGCTGGGCGGGGGTGCTGTCGCGTCTGTCGGGGCAGGACGACCCTCCCCATCCGCTGCCAACAGAACTATCCGGGCCCGCTTTTCACGCTCCGGAAGCTGACTGAAACGGAGAGCGGCTTCGAACAAGAAAGTCTCAGCCAAGGGCGCGCAGAAAAGCTGGCGCCGTCTCGATGGCCATAACCAGTTCTTGGTGTTGCACGCCGGAAAGGATTGACAATTCTGTTTTAGAAAGTCGGTCTGACGCTCTATAACCCCGGTGATGACGCAAACGCGCCCGATGGACCTACCAAAAATGGTCGGCCGTACTGTTACAGGAACAGGGATATACTGTCGCTCTCAACGGAGTGAGATCTGTGCCTACACGATTAGATGTCATCGAACGGGGTTTAGCCGGAAGTATTTTCCGGCTCAAGGTTGAGCAAGAGAAGCCGTGTGTAAGGCGGAGTGTCTTGACAGATCGGGAGTAGATATAGTCTATATTGAGACTCCCTCATGACATTCAAGACGGGATCGAGGTCATCGCCAAGCCGACCGACCGTCAGCCCACAACCGCCGCCGCCTGACCGGCCCCGGCTGTCACCAAAATTCGGCGATAGCTTGCGACTCGGTCCTGCAGGTAGTACTATTCTGTGTCCCCATCACAGGAATGAGAAGCGACTATGACCTCGGACGTAATCTGTTCTTTCTGTAGAATGGAGGCGCAGCATGTTCTTGCGATCGTCGCCGCTCCTGACGGAGCAGCTGCTATTTGTGATGAATGCGTTCAAGTGTGCGTTCAAGCTATCGCAGCTCGTTCACCTGAATGGTTGGAGAAGCATCGACGGTTCGTCGGGGAGCTAGGGAGCAGCGGCGGCTTTCAGCGGGAATAATCGATCAGTTTGAAGACCATCGCAAGCGCAGTCCTGTTCGACAGGCAACCCTTGGATCGGATGGTGCGGTGGCGCACGGTAGCGAAGGTGCTTTCGAAGGGGCGTTTTGGTCGGGAAGCGCTTGCAGTATGGTCACCAACTCTTGGACCGTCATCGCGCCCACCGTGGTTTCGGGCGGTCACACGAGCAAGGCGAGTACTGTCAGCACGACCGGCACTAAGCTGCGCAATTGCGAATGACGACGGATGGGACTGCTCCAGGCCCACCTCATTCATACCGCTCTAGCCGAACAGCCGCATCAGCAACGCCTTGCCGACCGGCGCCGCGCGCACGCTGCGGAAGGCGCGGACATATTCGCCGGCATAGAATGCGCGGACGACATTGATCCGCGTCGCAACCGCGTCCTCGAAACGGACGCCGAAGCCGTCGCGGGTGCGGCGGACAACGGTCGCGCTCACGTTCTGGCCATAGACATTGCACTTGATCGAGGCGCCGATTGCCGGCGGGGCGGGATCGATGAAGCGCGCGCCCGAAATCGAGATGTCGGCCATCCGCACCAGCCGCGGCTCGGCGCCTTCGTGAACCAGGATCGGCTCGTCGCGTTCGAAACGCTCGGCCTTGCGGCGCCGCGGCTGCTCGATGCAGATGAAGCGCACGATCGCGAGCACGACGCAATTGTACAGGCTCCAGGCCAGTGCCAGCCCGCCATAGGCGATGTTTTCGCCGCCAGGTGCAGGATGAAGGCGTAGGCGATCGCCACCAGCGTGAGCGGCCACCCGTCGGGTGCTGCGCCAGGCCTGGGAGCTCGATGACGCCGACAAGGCTGAAAAATTGATCCGCAATCTCGCGGGTCGACTCGACCAGCAATGGCCCGGCGTAGCGGCCAGCATCCTCGAAGGCCTCGACGAAATCCTGACTGTCGTCCGGTTGACGCTGCCGAAGGAGCTTCGTCGATCGCTCGCCTGCACCAACATCGCCGAGAACATGATGGGCACCATTCGCCGCGTCACGCGCAACGTCAAACGCTGGCGGGATGCCGGTATGGCGTTGCGATGGGTCGCGGCCGGCATGATCGAGGCCAACAAGGGCTTCCGACGATTGAAGGCGCATAAGCAATTGTCGGTTCTGCGTGCGGCCCTTCACGCTCATCACGATCGCATGACGATCAAGCCCGTTGCCCACGGCTCGAGGGCCGCGTAAAATTCATTCCGGCAACGTCGGCCCGACGTAGTTCAACACCGATCGGGACATCCCCGGGCGACCATTCTTTCCACGGATAATCGCGTGCGCCATTTCTATGCTACCTCCGGCCCGGCTTCTTGAGCTTCTTCACTCGGTGCTTCTGATAATCGAGAACGGCCGCTGCAAGTGGTATCGTGCGCGGCACGCTCACAGGTGTGAGGGAGACGACAAACGCTCTGCCTGTTTGTGAATCGACGCTGAATTGACCCCCGCACGCGCGAAGTCAATCAAGCACTTGGGACGCCGATCGGCGTCCGGATCCCACGCCGATTCATCGTGTCTTCCGTCAGCGTCGAGCCTTGCAACCGCTTTACGAGCGCGCGCGGTTTCGTCGCATTCCGAGTAGAAAATGACTGTTGCAACCGTCTAGGTTGTGTGCAACCATAGGGTTGGGCCTCAGAAATCCAAGCGAGATAGTATCAGTGGCCATCAATGGGCCAGCGTATAACGGCCCCGTTCGGTGGGACGGTGCTCCCATGTCGAAGGGGCACCCCAAAAGCACATTGGCCGTTCAGGATTACGGTTTCTGAACCCCGCCCGCACTGACAATTCAGGGGCCGGTCAATGAATCAGGCACAGCAGCAGAAGCCCTCTCCTGAAGACAAAGTTTCCGTCACCAAGGATAAGGACGCGGGCGCATGCGGATTGCAGCGCGATTTGCAGGATCGGTTGCAGCCGGCGCACGACGAGCCGGTGAGCGAGCCCGTCAGCGATAGTGCTCCCCATCCCGAAGCACCTGCAGGCTCGGGCCGGTGGGTTCGCCGCCTGCTCAAGGTCGGCATTGGTCTTGCGATCGTGGCCGTCTTCGGATGGTTGCCGCTGAAGGCCGTGCTGCAGACCTCGAGCGTCGAGGCCGTGGTCAATGCCAGGATCGTGACGTTGCGCTCGCCGATCGACGGCACCGTGAGCGCGAAGCCGCCGCAAGGCTCGACGCAACTCAGCGTGGTCCATGAGGGCGACGCGATCCTTCATGTCGTCAACGCGCGTGGCGATCGCGTGCGGCTCGACGATCTTCGGCGGCAGATGTCGCGGCAGGAGAACGAGCGCCCGAGCCTTGCCGCTAAGCTGGCAGCCGCCGAGACCGCGCAACAGGACCTCGCCCGCCAGGCGGGCCAGTTCCGCGATGGCCGCATCCTTCAGCTCGAGGCGCGCATCGCCGAAATCCAGTCGGCGATCGAGGCCGCGGCCGCGCGACGGGAAGAGGCGGCGGCCGCTGTGGAGCGGGCCTCGTCCCTGATCAAATCGGGCAGCGTCTCGACGGTCGAGATGGCCCGCCTGACGCGTGAGCAGGCAATCGCCCAGCAGACCGAGATCGGCGCCCGCCGCCGGCTCGACGCAGGGCATCGTCAACTTAATCGACCGCCGAGCCGAAGGAGGCGATTCTCAGAGGTCGAGAATCGGCGATAGCGCTTGTCATGGAGATCTCGCGCCAAGTCGCAAAGGCTCGCTCGCGCGAAGCACGACGGAAGTCGGCGGTGGCGGCTACCGGGATAGGGGATGTGGAAAAGGTTCGCGACCTGATCGTGAACGGACAGAAACCGTTGAGCCTGATGGGACGATCGCGTCATGATCCGCTCGCGTCGCCGCGTCGGCTGATGAGAATTCTCGGCCCGATTGTTGAGAGCTTTGTGCTGGCGATGTTCGACGTGTAAGCCCATCTTCGCCCTCGCAGCGCCGTACGAACGCAGCTTATCCGTGATCATAACGCGCGGCGGCGTGCCGGCGGATTTCAAGAGCTTCTTCATGAGAAGCTGCGCAGCGCGCGAGTCTCTTCGGCGCTGGATCAAGACGTCGAGAACGAAGCCATTCTGGTCGACAGCGCGCCAGAGCCAATGTTGTTCGCCCGCGATCGAGATAACGACCTCGTCCAGATGCCATTTGTCACCGCGGGCGGGAGCGCGCTGGCGGATCCGATCGGAGAACGGCTTGCCGAATTTCCGTCCCCACTGGCGCACGGTTTCATAGGTCACGCCAATGCCACGCGCCGCCAGCATTTCCTCGACCATGCGCAAGCTTAAGGGAAACCGGAAATACAACCAAACGGCATAGCTGATCACTTCCGGTGGGAAGCGATGGCGGCGATAAAGAGGGGCCCGGGCGGTCGGCATGCCGGTCGTCTACCCCATCGGCCGCCCCTATTCGTTAACTTGACGGTGCCGGTTGGGAGTGAGCCTACAAGCTTTGGCAGGCGACCAACTCAACGAGTTAAGGTATTCTGGGGGAAACTCGGTCGCAGATCACCGCGCAAAGCCGGGACACCGACCAGATCAAGGAGATCACTGATGGCCCACAAGAAACTGGTCAATCAGAGCGGGTTGTTGCTTACAGTGTTACTCATCACGCGTGTTGGCTCGGAGCCCAACCAGTCCGTGACGACGCGCGGCAGCAGCTGGGATAACGTGCTAAACACACATGACACGCTGGCCTTCAGCGGAGCGGACGGCCTGAACGTGGTGGGCTCGAATCAGGCATAGGCAAAAGCGAATCCCTTTAAAGCGATCGTCAACGACGACTATCGCAAGGCCCAGAGAAGCCGTAAACGGACCGGCGCTTCCCCACATGATGCTCCGGTCCCTATCCAATTCTGAACCGATGATGTGACGCCGACCATGCTGCCCAGTTCTCAACAGGCCCGAGATGTGGCCTATCAGCTTCACGCCTATACCAACGCGCGGTCGCACCAACGGGCCGGGCCGCTCATAATTGAACGCGGCGAGGGCCCCTACGTCTTCGACACGGCAGGAAAACGCTACCTCGATGCGATGGCCGGTCTCTGGAGTGCGGGTCTTGGCTTCAGCGAAAAGCGGCTTATCGAAGCCGCGCATCGCCAGATGCAAATCCTGCCATTCTATCATACCTTCGCATCACGATCGAATGGGCCTTCCATCGCGCTTGCCGAGAAGCTGGTGAAGATGTCTCCGGTGCCAATGAGTAAGGTGTTCTTCACAAATTCCGGCTCGGAAGCGAACGATACGGTGTTGAAGCTGATCGCCTATCGATCGAATGCAGTGGGCCAGCCTCAGCGCAAGAAGGTCATCAGCCGGTTGCGCGGCTATCACGGCGTCACGATCGGTGCGGCAAGCCTGACCGGATTTCCAGACAACCACCGCTCTTTCGATCTGCCGCTCCCCAACATTATGCACACGGGCTCCCCCCATTTCTACAAAGACAGCCGTGCGGGCGAATCGGAGGAGACCTTTGCAACGCGTCGGGCCGAGGAGCTCGAGTCGCTGATTCAGCGCGAAGGTGCCGATACCATTGCAGCATTCTTCGGTGAGCCTGTCATGGGCGCGGGCGGCGTCATCGTTCCGCCGCCGACTTACTGGGACAAAATTCAAAGTGTGCTAAAAAAGCATAGCATCCTTTTGGTCGCTGATGAGGTGATTTGCGGCTTTGGCCGGACAGGAAAAATGTTCGGTTGCGAAACCTACAACATCGCGCCCGATGTAATCGTGGTGTCGAAGCAGCTCACGTCCAGTTATTTTCCGTTATCTGCGATCATAATGAATGACTACATGTTCGAACCAATCGCGGACGAGAGCAATAAGGTTGGACTGCTGGCTCATGGCTTCACGGGCGGTGGTCACCCGGTCGGAGCCGCCGTAGCGCTCGAAAACCTCAAACTCATCGAGGAGCGGGGTCTGATTGCGAACGTTGGCCGCATCGGGGCCTACATGCAGGAACGGCTGCGCACGCTCGTTGACCATCCACTCGTTGGGGAGGTCCGTGGCGTTGGCCTTATTGCGGCAATCGAGCTGGTGCTGGACAAGAAACGGAAAGTCGCCGCTACTACTCCGGGCGATGTTGGCAGCATTGCGAGCCGGTTGCTGCACGAGCGAGGGATCATCGTGCGGAATGTAGACGATGCATTGTCGATATGCCCACCTCTGATCGTCAACAAGGATCAAATCGACGAGCTCATCGACGGGATCACGGGCATGCTCCACGATCTTAAGGCGACTGTAGTTAATTGTCGCGAGCCTCACTAGCGTTCACTCAACTCCGCTTAGTGCGCCGCGAGTCCGATTGTCTGGACATCCATCAATGAGGGGCAAGGTGCTCGACGTCGCGGTCGACGTCCGCGTCCGGAGCCCGAATTTCGGACGCTACGTTGCCGTCGAATTAAGCGAGCATAACCGGCGGCAACTATGGGTTCCGCGCGGATTCGCGCACGGTTTCGTTGTGTGCTCTCAGAGACCGCGGACTTTTTCTACAAATGCGATGATTTCTATAATCCGGAGAACGAGGTTTCGATCCGCTGGGACGACCCGGTGATCGGTATAAACTGGGGTATCAAAAAGCCGTCGCTCTCGGCCAAGGACGCGGCCGCGCCGCTGCTTGCCGACATCCAAAACCTTCCATTGTACGGGCGGATACGGGAACCCGCGGGCAGGTCGGAGGTGCATTGATGCCCGCAGGTAAAGGGGATCGAGGCTGAAGTATTGGAAGGTTGAGGAACACGAACCGGTTCACCCGCATCTGAGGGCTGAAATGTCGCCTCCGTCTACACGGCTTAACAGGTGGAATGCTGATGATGATGTCGCCGGACAGTCGGCGCATTCGCCGCTGCCTTTGGGCGTAGCCGACAGCTGGATGGTGGGCATTTCACGGACTCTTCCTGGCCGAATCGTGTCTCTCGCTGCAGACCGGTGCCGGCGGCGCGGGCCGGATCAGCGGGCGGTCGCGGCCGAACGAGGCCAGCTGGGGTCATCTCCCGCGCGTCGAGCGCGATAGACGCGTCTTGGATTCGCCAGTCGAGGCCGCCGCTACGAGTTCGTTCCACGAGTCCGGCGGGTTTCCGCGGTCCAGCATCTTCCTGAACACGGCGTAGGCGTCGTTCGCGCTCTCGTAGGCGCGCAGCGTCGAGTCGTCGTTCACCCAGGCGAGAACGATGATCTTGGCGTCCGCCGATTGCTGATAGCGGAAGAACAGGCGGAACTGCTGCAGCAATTTCGCGCGGAACCAGTGCTTGTACTCGTCGCCGAGAGTGCCGCCCTGCCGATAGACGTCACGCGTTGGGTCACTCGGAATGTCGTCGAACGCCACCTTCAAGACAGCCGACAGGAGCTTCGCGGCGCGCTTCTTCTTGTATCCCTTCGGATCCTTCTTGCGCGCCTTCTCGACCGCCGCGATCATAGTCTCGAACTGGTCGAGAAATAGCGGATGGGCGTAGACCGTCCAACCGTTAACCCCGAAGGTGTCGTCGCTCACGTATCGTCTTCCGGCAGCGCCGCGTCGAGATCGACCTTAACACCCTTGACCAAGCCCTTGCCGCGCGCGACCAGCGACTTCGGCACCGGCCGGATCCGGGCTGGCTCGCTCCCCATGTCGCGGGCCAGGAACGCGAGGAACGTGCCGATCACCGGATCGCCGTGGTCGGCGCTCAACTGCTTCTTCGCGATCACAACGGTGCCGTCAGCGAGCCCCCGAAACACGACCTGGTCGCGCTTTCCCAGGGCCAGCATTTTGCGGATGGCGGCGGGCACGGTCGTCTGGCCGCGGTCTGTGATGGTCGCGGGGATCTCGAGGATTTCGGCGGTCTTGGCCATAGCGGCTCCTTGCGTCGTCACGACATCCCAATGTAATGCATCTGCATTGTAAGTCAAGTCTGCCTGGGTGCCTCGAGATGGCCGCAAACTGGCGATTCCGCCGTCTGGTGGAGTTGGCGCTGAAGCTCAAGGAGAATGATGCACAATTGCCCGCCTCCAATGCCGCTGCTACAGCTGTGGCTCGGGGGGCTGCGCGAATGAATGGAAACTATACGACACTATCGTGCGGCGCTCGACGTGGCGGAAAACCTGGAACGAGAGGACGCGTGCGCGCATCGAGCGCTGACGAGCACCCTGCTCGATTTGGAGCGTGCCCTGCGAGGCGAAGCGGCCCCGCATCTCAACAACAACCTGTTTGAGACCGGCTCCACGGCGGTTGCACGGTCGGATAAAACATGGGCCGACCTGGTCGAGGCGACTGCGAGATTGGATTCGGCCCGTCGAACCTTAGCTGCTCTGGAACGGCAGTTGGGATATCTTCCAAAAGTCTCGAGGGGAGCGGATCACAAGTGAGGTTAGATAAGAGTCTCGCACGATCGGAAGGTTTCCCGACCAATCCAGAGCGGCGGCGGCAACGCTCTGACGGGCTCGTGTCCCAGCCAAAATCCCGCGCCCAAAACAGACCTCTCTGCGTCCTCGTGTTTGGGACCGCCGAGGTACAGCGCGCGAATCGGGACCTTGCTGGATCCCAACCTTCCAACTTTCCCGCCGCCTCGCCGCGTCCTCCTATGCAGGAATAGACCTCGACGCACTGGCTCGATCGTCCTGTCGAGCGTGCACAGTTTCTGATGACGCTGACCAGCGCGAGTCCTGGTTGAGTTTCTTCTGCTTGTGACTCGGCGTGGAAACGGCATTGCAGCCTCTTCGATCTTCGGCGCGGCTGCGATCATGTGATCAAGCTCTAAAAAGTGGTTCGACGACAGGCAGGCGCTTGAGGCCAGCGTCAACGTTGTCGGAAAAGTGGAAGCCGTGCCGGCTCACACCGTAATCAAAACAGACGTCAAGCGCCAATCCAAGGGCCAGAGCTGCGCTTACGATCAACGTCGAACCGATGCGTTCGAACCACCAATCTCATTGGTGGCGCCTGCTCCGGTGCGATCGATGACCCAGGCCACCATGTAGCCCTTGGCCTGCTCGGTCTGCACCTGCCGGAGGGCCTCAGAGTAGGTTAGTAAGGGCTCTTGCGCCGGGTAGACGGC
The DNA here is from genome assembly GCF_017565645.3 of Bradyrhizobium barranii subsp. barranii. NCBI lineage: Bacteria > Pseudomonadati > Pseudomonadota > Alphaproteobacteria > Hyphomicrobiales > Nitrobacteraceae > Bradyrhizobium > Bradyrhizobium barranii. The sequence goes on along the minus strand of NZ_CP086136.1, from coordinate 1,223,059 downwards.
GCGGTCGGTCGGGGTGACAAAGTGATGGCAGCACACGCGATAGTCTTTAGCCTCGAACATCGGAATCCTCCTCTCGCCTCAGGTTGCGCGGCCATACGCGCTTTCAGTACTGCCCTACCACAGAGAATGCGGCCTTTAAGAGGCCGCGCGCTTCTTCAACACCCCATAAGGTTGGTCGGGCTGCCAGACGCAGGTCGGCGATGTCCGACCACATCGCGCGCTTGATTCTCTGCAGCAGCACCGGCAAAGAAGTGCCCGGGTGTCATTCCATAATTCACCCGTGTCCGGACTTCGATTTCCCGTTTGTCCGCAATTGCTCGACCGAGCTCCGGCGCGATTCAGTGAGCTTCTCGATCAGTTCAGACTGCGGTCTCGGTTTTGCCGCGAGACGGTGGGGTTCAAATCGGGCCGTGGAGCCTCCACATCATCGCCACAGTCCGAAGACACCCGCCTGGTGCAATTGATGTAGCGAGAGAATGAATCGTTTGGCCCTGATCGATTCATAGAAAGCATTGGACCTCGCTTCCACAGGAAGCGAGAATCCATGCATGCCGAACCTTAAGCTAGGGCCGCTTCACCTTCGCCGCATCGACACCACCCGCAACATGCGGCGGTTTTACTTGCTTTCGATCCAACCGACCTTGTTCGGCGGGGTCTCGCTGATCCGCGACTGGGGCCGGATCGGCACGACCGGCCAGACGATGGTGCAGACTTTCGATGCCAGCGCTGAAGCGGGCGAAGCATTCGGACGGCTGGAGCGCGCCAAGCGCAGGCGCGGATACACCTCTGCTGAGGAGAGAGTCTGAGGTTTCGTCAATTTCCCGGGGATTACGGATCCACTTACGATGCCTGGAACGTGAAGTGACAGAAACCGTTGAGCCTGACGGGACGATTTGAAACGCTTCATGATCCGCCGCGTTGCCGCGTCGGCTGATGAGAATTCTCAGCCCGATTGTTGAGAGCTCTGTGCTGGCGATGTTCGACGAAAAAGCCCATCTTCGCCCTCGCAGCGCCGTGCGAACGCTTGTCCGTGATCATCACGCGCGGCGGCGTGCCGGCGGATTTCAAGAGCTTCTTCATGAGCCGCTGGGAAACCGGAAATACAACCAAACGGCATAGCTGATCACTTCCGGTGGGAAGCGATGGCGGCGATAAAGAGGGTCCCGGGCGGTCGGCATGCCGGTCGTCTACCCCTCGGCCGCTCCAATTCGTTAACTTGACGGTACCCGCTGCTCGTCGACAGCGATGGCACGATCATCGCGGGCGAAGGCCGATACCTGGCCGCGCGAAAGCTCGGTCTCCTCGAGGCGCCGGTCATCGAGCTGACCGGTCTTTCCGAAGCGCAGTGTCGCGCGCTCGCCCTTGCCGACAACCGCATCGCGCTGCCGGTGGTCCGGCGGCTCGTCGGATACGGGCGCTTCGACGGGGGCGAGACGGCCCGCGTGATGGCACGTCTCTACGCCGCGGCGCGCCTGCTGGTGAACTTCTTCCAGCCGTCATTCAAGCTCAAAGCGAAGCGCCGCGAGGTCCGCCCACGGCGACATCAACCCCTGAGTCGCGCTTGCAGTGCCTGCCGATTGGCAACGACGTTGCTGAGGTTCAGCTGGTCTGGCTCCCGTCCTTGCGCCAATTGCCTAACCAGCTCCCGCGTGCCGTCCACGACAAAGACGCCGCAATCATAAGTGTTCTGCTGCTGGGCCATGCCGGCGGGCTGCAGGGCGATGTTCAGCCTTTCTGCGAGTTGTCTTGCATGCGTCTCGTTGTATCTCCCGTAGGAATCGTAGTGATAGGCGACAGGCCATTGCCGGTTGCTGCGATCAACGAACAGCAGCGACCAATGCCTGCCGCGGTCCGTAGCACTGGCATCGTTCACTGGCAGCAACAGGAAGTCGGCTGTATCGTTATCACGCCGATCATGGACGATGCGATGGAATACGCGTAGCACGTCGCTCTCCGCGCCCAGGCGCAGCCGCAGCGCTTCGAGGGGATCTACGAACCGCGTCCGGGCGGCGAGATCCGAATCGCTCCTCTGCAAATCCAGCTCCTGAAGCTGGTAATCCCTGAGGATATGCTCGTCGCCCAGCCATTCCGTGTCCTCGAGCACCAGCCCGCGGTTGTGGGACAAGGCTATCGGATTCAACGCCCCGATCTGAGCATCGGAGGAGGTGATCGGAAACCGCCGCACGATATCGTCGCGCAATGGGGACGGTGCGGGCGCGGTCAGATCAACCAATGGAAGACCGTCGTAGGTGTCTGAACGAGCCCTGGCAGAAGGCGCTGGCGCAAAGTGAGCACTGTCATCCAACTCGGCCGCATCCGGATCAAGCAGTGCCCCAAACCCACGATAGAGATCCTGAGCCCCGGCAGTTGATGGTGATGCCGGTTCTTGCATCTGCCGCGCAAGCTCCTCGCTCAACCACGCCAAAGCGTCATCGTCCGAGTGGGCGGACACCGGAGAAAGCCCCTGCGGCGAGCCGAGCTGTCGAGCGCCCTGGTGATGCCCCGGTACCGGCCCGGCAGACGGCGGCGGAAAGCCAGGCGCCCGGCTCCAAGCATTGTCGCGCAACTCAAATGATGCGGGCGAATTCGGATTAAACGATACCTCAAGACCGCCGTAGGTGTCTGAGCGAGCCCTGGCAGAAGGCGCTGGCGCAAAGTGAGCACTGTCATCCAACTCGGCCGCATCCGGATCAAGCAGTGCCTCAAACTCACGATAGAGATCCTGAGCCCTGGCAGTTGATGGTGATGCCGGTTCTTGCATCTGCCGCGCAAGCTCCTCGCTCAACCACGCCAAAGCGTCATCGTCCGAGTGGGCGGACACCGGAGAAAGCCCCTGCGGCGAGCCGAGCTGTCGAGCGCCCTGGTGATGCCCCGGTACCGGCCCGGCAAACGGCGGCGGAAAGCCAGGCGCCCGGCTCCAAGCATTGTCGCGCAACTCAAATGATGCGGGCGAATTCGGATTAAACGACACCTCAATACCGCCGTAGGTGTTTGAGCGAGCCCTGGCAGAGTGCGTTGGCGCTGCTTCCACGGTCGGCCAGGCAGGTTCCTGCCCAGCTTGGACTATGTCCTGCGCCTGCTCAGGAGGAACCTCGGGCCACGATGGGCCGTCTTCCACCATTAAGCGCAGATCCTGATCGTAACCTTCCGGGAGGACCAATGGCCGACTGACAGCTCGCTGCCGCGCGCTGTGCTGCGCAGCGGCGTCCCCGACGTACGTCGCGACCGCATGCGGCGCCGTGACATCTTCGTAGCCGCTTCGCAGCAGCATCGGCTGCGTCTCCCATGACGACGTACCCTGTTGATGGGTAGGCGCCGGTGTCGGCTGGCCGCCTGAATTGGCGATCTCGCTCAGCTGCCGCTCGCCGGCAACGCCTTGCGGATTGTTTAGGGTCCTCTGCCTCTTCGCTGGCCTCAACTCAGCTGTGTCATGCTCATCGTTGATGAGGACCTCCTCGCTTGGCAGGCGGTTGCTCCTGGCAAGCGCAGCCATCGGCTCGTCCGGGGACTGCTGGCGGTCGGGCTCTCCGGGATCCGGTGCCTGGTCATGGCGCGCGGCTGGCTCGAGAGATGACGACGAGCGGGGTTCGTCCATCAGCCCCAAAAGCAAATCCTGATCGCGGCCTTCCGCGGGAAGCTCCTCTGGCCGACGGCCAGTTTCCTGCGACGCGCTGTGCTGCGCAGCGGCGGCGTCGACGCGCCTCGGCTCCATCAGTACCGTGTCTTCGGGATTGATAAAGGCCACGTTCTGGGGGTGAGGATTCAGCTTAGCGCGTCGTGAGATCGGCACTTCGCCCGTCGACCGCAAGGTCCGGAGATAGTCGATTGCCTGAACGAGTCTCTTTGGATTACCCTCTCCGATGAACTCGAGCACCTCACCGCCATCGGTCAGCGACTTATTGTCGAGCCGATCACGAATGCTCGGTTTTTCTTTTGCGAAAAGCCAACGGCTAAAGCTACGAAGAGAACCTCCGTGCTGCTCGGCAGCGGATTTGCTGAACCCGCCCTTGATGAGGGCCCTCTCAAGCCCCGAAATAAGGGGAGCATCCACGGAATAAAGAGGCTGCTTCCTCTTCCCTATCACAATCCAAGTTGACTGAGCCGACTGCGGCGCCGAGGACGACGGGCCGGGTTCATCCATCAGCCCCAAAAGCAAATCCTGATCATGGCCTTCCGCAGGAAGCAATTCCTCTGGCCAACTGCCACCCTTCTGCGACGCAATGTGCTGCGCAGCGGCGTCGCCGACCCGCCTCGACTCCCTCAGGGCCGCCTCTTCGGGATCAATATGGCGCTCGTGCTCCATCGCCTCAGCGCCGGCCTGCGATTTTCGGAGACGAGCCAGTGCGGCGCCAATCCTGGAATCAGCACCGGCGACCTTCCTATAGCTCTCGACATCTCCGTCAAACGACGTGCCGAGCCCAGCAGCAATGCCCGGCCTGTTGTTGTCACGCAGGTAGTCGCTGAAACTGCGAAGAGCAGTTGCATCCTTCCTGCTTGCATCCTTCTTGCCGGTATCTGTCGCTGCTTCGTTTTTGTACTCTTCGATGAGAGCCGCGTCCTGGGGATAAGGATGCAACTCAGTGCGGCCTGCGATCCGCACAACTCCGCCCGTCGACTGCGAGGTTCGGAGATGAACTATCGCCGCAAGAAGTCTTAAGGGATTACCCTTTCCGATGAACTCGCGCGCATCAGCGGTCAGTGACTTTTCGTCGTCGAGCCGAGCAGCAATGGGATCTTTGTTATTTGCGAAGAGCCAGTGGCCAAAGCTGAGAAGAGTACGTACATAGCCCCTGGCGGTGCGTTCGGCGGCGTTCCCATTACGGAGGGCCTCCTCAAGCCCCGAAATAAGGGGAGCATCCTCGGTATGAAGAGGCTGCTTGTCGTGCCCTATCAAAATTCCAGTTGACTGAGCCGGCTGCGGCGCCGAGGACGACGCGCCGGGTTCGTCCATCGGCCCCAAAAGCAAATTCTGATCATGGCCTTCCGCAGGAAGCAATTCCTCTGGCCAACTGCCAGCTTTCTGCCACGCACTGTGCTGCGCAGCGGCGTCGCCGACCTGTCTCGACTCCATCACGGCCGCGTCTTCGGGATCAATATGGCGCTCGAGCTCCATCGCTTTAGGGCCCACCTGTGATTTTCGGAGATGAGCCAGAGCGGCACCGATCCTCGAATCAGCACCGGCGTCCTTCTTATAGCTCTTGACATCTCCATCCAGCGCCTTGCCTGAAAGCCGACCAGCAATGCCCTTCTTGTTGTTTTCACGCAGGTAGTCACTGAAACTGCGAAGAGCCGTTGCATCCCTCCTGGCTTCTTCCTTCTTGCCGGTATCTGTCGCTGCTTCGTTTTTGTACTCTTCGATGAGAGCTGCGTCCTGGGGATAAGGATGCAACTCAGTGCGGCCTGCGATCGGCACGATTCCGCCCGTCGACCGCGAGGTCCTGAGATGGTCTATTGCCCTAAGGAGTGTCGCGGGACGCTTTTCGAACAACTCGCGCGCATCAGCGGTCAGTGACTCTTCGTCGTCGAGCCGAGCAAAAATGCTCTTTTTGTTATTTGCGTAGAGCCTCTGGCCAAAGCTGCGAAGAGAAGATAGATAGTTTCGGACGGTGCGTTCGGCGGCGCTCCCATTCCGGAGGGCCTCCTCAAACCCCGCAATAAGGGGAACATCCTCGGAATGAAGAGGCCGCTTCTTGTGCCCTATCGCAACCCCAGTTGACTGAGCCGGTTGCGGCGCCGAGGACGGCGGGCCGGGTTCGTCCATCGGACCCAAAAGCAAATTCTGATCATGGCCTTCCGCAGGAAGCAATTCCTCTGGCCAACTGCCAGCTTTCTGCGACGAACTGTGCTGCGCAGCAGCGTCGCCGACCTGCCTCGACTCCTTCAGGGCCGCGTCTTCGGAATCAATATGGCGCTCGAGCTCCATCGCCTTAGCGCCCGCCTGCGATTTTCGGAGATGAGCCAGAGCGGCACCGATCCTCGAATCAGCACCGGGGGCCCTCTTATAGCTCTTGACATCTCCATCCAACGCCTCGTCTGAAAGACGAGCAGCAATGCCCTTCTTGCTGTTTTCACGCAGGTAGTCGCTGAAACTGCGAAGAGCAGTTGCATTCTTGCTTGCATCCTTCTTGCCGGTATCTGTCGCTGCGTCGTTTTTGTACTCTTCGATCAGAGCTGCGTCCTGGGGATAAGGATGCAACTCAGTGCGGCCTGCGATCGGCACGATTCCGCCCGTCGACCGCGAGGTCCTGAGATGGTCTATTGCCCTAAGGAGTGTCGCGGGACGCTTTTCGAACACGCGCGCATCAACGGTCAGCGACTCTTCGTCGTCGAGCCGAGCAGCAATGGGATCTTTGTTATTTGCGAAGAGCCACTGGCCAAAGCTGCGAAGAGAATATAGATTATTTTGTGCGGTGCCTTTGGCGGCCCCGCCCTTGATGAGGGCCTTCTCAAGCCCAAAAATAAGGGGAGCATCCTGGGAATAAAGGGGGCTTTTGCTGAGCCTTCTCAGAATCCCTTTTGACTGAGCCGGCTGCGGCGTCGAGGCGGCCGGCATTGCTCCATCACCTTCACCTGAACTGCCGATCTCGCTCAATTGCCGCTCAAAGGTCGCCGCGGCTGCGGACGGAGCCGCGGGTGAGCTCTCTTGCGGGCCCGTGCTGTCCGATTGTTCACGCACCCGCTTGGTCGAGGGGAAATCCATCCGTTCTCACTTTCAAAATATGAACCAGGGCTTCGATCTGGCATGCTGGCGATCAGCAACAAACCACCCTTTACAGCCCTCGATAGACCCGCACCGGGAGCATCTGCGGATTTCACGGATCGTGAGCATCGATTTCGCGCGATCGTGAGCAGCCCGCTACGGCCGATGGGAGATAGAGTCAGTGTTCTGGTTGGCCGTCAAGGGTGATGGTTTTGGCGCTGCGTTTTCGCATGCTTTCTCCGGTGAGCTGGAGGCGGTGGGCGTTGTGGACGAGGCGATCGAGAATGGCGTCGGCGACCGTGGGGTCCCCAATGGCTCCATGCCAGGTGTCCACGGGGAGCTGACTTGTGACGATGGTGGATGCGCGGCCATGGCGGTCCTCGAGGATTTCGAGCAGATCGCGGCGTTCCGCGGCGGTGAGCACCGATAGTCCCCAATCATCCAAAATCAGAAGCTGAGCGCGGCCGAGGCTTTTGAGGAGCCGAGCGTAACGTCCGTCTCCGCGCGCGAGCGCGAGCGCGAGCGCCTCGAACAGCCTTGGAACGCGATGATAGAGGACTGATCGGTTGTCGCGGCAGGCCTTGTGGCCGAGCGCGCAGGCTAACCAACTTTTGCCCAGGCCGGTTGCCCCGGTGACGAGCAAATTCTCGTGGCGATCGATCCAGCGACCTTCGACGAGTTTGGCGAAAACGGCGCGGTCGATGCCCCGCGGGGTGCGCAGATCGACGTCCTCGACGCAAGCAGTCTGGCGCAGTGCGGCGATCTTGAGGCGCGTGGTGAGCCGCCTGGTGTCGCGTTCGGCGGCTTCGCGGTCGACCAACAGGCCGATGCGATCTTCGAACGGCAGGGCTTCGAGATCGGGCGATCGGCGCTGCTCCTCGAAGGCCTTGGCCATTCCGGTCAGGCCAAGCTCGATCAGCCGTTCGTGGGTTGGGTGGTTAAGCATGCCGGGTCTCTCCTTGCTTCAGTGGAAGTAGTCGCGTCCGCGGATGTTGCCGTGGCGCAGGGGCTGGTGCTCGAAAGATTCGTCGAAGAACGTGCGATCGAGGCCGTTCTGGAGGATCGATCTAATCGAGGCGACGGAGCGCGCCTTGATGAGGATGCCCCTCCGGCAGGCTGCGTCGAGGCGTTCGGCGCCGTAGCTTTTGACGAGCGCCAGAATGCCAAGGCAGGTTCGAAAGCCTTGTTCTGGATGGGGCCGGGCGTCGATCACGGCCTGGAAAAACGCTGCTGTCGAAGGACCGATCCGCTCGCCGGCGGCGATCACCGCGGCGGGGGTCCATTTGCCGTAGCGGCGATGGGCGCTGGGCATGTGGTCGGCGATGGTGGTGTGTCCGCGTCGGTTGGGCGCGCGGGCATGGCTGGCGATCCGCTGGCCCTTGTGGAAGATCTCGACCGTCCGATCGTCGATACGGGCATCGACCAGCTCGCCAATCAGACGATACGGCGCGGAGTACCAATGGCCGTCGACCTCGACATGATAATCGGGAGCGAGGCGGCAGCGCTTCCAGCGTGCGAAGGCATAAGGCTGATCTGGCAGCGGGGTTAGCTTGGGTTTGTCGAGTTCGGCAAACAGTTCGGCGCGGCTTGAGCCGAAGCCACGCATTTGACGAGCATTGAGTTCGTCGACGAGTGTCTTGATGGCGGCGTTGAGCTCGGCCCGGGAAAAGAAGCGCTGATTGCGCAGCCGGGCCAGAATCCAGCGCTGGGCGATTTGCACCGCGACCTCGACCTTCGCCTTGTCTTTTGGGCGCCGCGGCCGTGCGGCGAGAATGGCCGTGCCGTAATGGCTCGCCATCTCGGCATAAGTGCGATTGAGGCCGGGATCGTAGCGGTCGGGGTTGCTGACGGCGGCTTTGAGGTTGTCGCAGACCACGAACGTCGGCGTTCCGCTCAAAAACGTGAACAAGTTGACGTGGGCCCGGATCCAGTCGGCCAAGCTCTCGCTGGGGCAGGCCTCGGCGTAGGTGTAGTTCGAAGCGCCCATCGCCGCGACGAACAGCTTCATCGGCTGCACTTCCCCGGTCAGCGGATCGACGATGTCGATGGTGTCGCCGGCGAAATCCACGAACACCTTCTCGCCGCCCAGATGAATCTGCCGCATCGAAGGTCGGACCCGCCCCTTCCAGGCCTCGTAGGTAGTGCAGAACCACGTGTACCCGAAACCGTCGGGATTAACGGCGCGATACTCCTCCCAGAGCAGGCGACGGGTTACGTTGCGCCGGCGGAGCTCTTTATCGATGTAGCTCCAGTCGGGCACCGGCCGCTGCGGGCTCTGAGACGCTGGTCGTGGGGCCGGGAAAAGCAAAAGCTCCAGGTCTTCATCGGTCATTCCCTCCGGAAGCGGCCAGCTCAACCCAGCAGAGCGGGCGCGGCTCAGGTAGCTGTGCACAACGCCGTTGCTGACGCCCACGCTCCGCGCGATGGCCCGCTCTGGCAGGCCTTGAAAATGTTTTAACCGAAGGACTTCCTTGATCCGGCGCATCGACAATCTCTGGGTAGGCATTGGACTTCCTCGTTAACCACGAGGTCATCCCTAAGCCGGTTGAGTTGTCGGCCGAAGCGCTGCAAGGCTCCGAAAGCCTTGCTCACGATCCCGCGAAATCGTTGCTCACGATCGTCTGAAATCTCTGCTCACGATCCCCTGAAATCCGCGCTCACGATCCCGCGAAACGCGCACCGAGGCGCTGCGCGGTCGTATTGAAGGCGCTCAACATGGCATCCGTTCCGGCTGCACGGACCTCGTCAAAAGCCTGATTCATGTTTTCCTCACCCTGCTGCGCTTGGCTGATTGCACCTTTTTGGTCGGGTCGTCCCTGGGCCGGGCGCCGGCGGCGAGATGATGACGATGATCATCATCGGCAGCATAGTTGGCATCGACATACCGATCTTGAACATTGGTATCGCCTTCGATCAGCGGCTTGAGGAACTCCCACATCCAGGTCGGAAGCGCGGTCTTGCCGACGTTGATGTCGGCCTTTAGTGGCGGCCCGGTCGGCGGATCGCCGAAAAGCTTGGCTAGCTTCTGTCTAACCCGATCACTCTCGCCTTCGCGGACCAGGAGATCACGCAACCAGTGAAGTGCCTGGATGACGCGCATGGCGGGCCGACCGGCCCAAAACAGCTTGCTGGCTGCGGTTAGACGGAAAGTGATGGTGACGTTGCCGAGCTTGATCGGTTGTTTGCGAGCGTCGGTGTGGACCACGATTTTCGCTGGCACGGCGTCGGTCAGGCCAAGGTCGTTGGCGGCGGTCATGCCGTCGACGAGCATCCGGGCTTGGTCGCGCCGACCGACGGCGTCGTCGGGGGGTGGGCTTCTGGGTCAGCTTGTTGAAACCGAGCTGATCATGCAGCCCTCGGTTAATCCTTCTCAGGTTCTTGGCGTTGGTCAACAATGCTCTCGGACCGCTTGCGGGCGGCTTTAAGAACCCCCGAAGACCTTCGCACCAGCGCGCACCTCGTCCAGATTTCCGACTTCGAGCTACCTGCGTCTGATCAGGAGGTTTCCTTCTTCTCCGCCGGGCTTACGAGAAATCGGGATATTTGGCGGTTTGGCAGCTCGAACTCGCCAAAAGCGGCTGGCAATACCATCTGGAGTTGGCGGCTCGGGCGAAATCGGTGACCTGCCGGATCACCTCCGCACTCAACGGCGTTCGATGCCGCAAGACGACGACAACTGCGTCGTCCTCCAGGAAGAGCCGTTGCAGGTTGCTGGAATGGACACCATGCGCCGTCGCGTCGATCAGCGACGAGTGCTGGACGTAGACCATCGCGTGCGAAATCTCGCTCTTGGTCATGCGCCGGACGGCTTTGCTCACCTTGCCCGGGCCCGCGGTCAGGATGATATCGCCCACTTTCAGGCGTTGAGGATTCAGCTTTTTCATTGGCTCAATCGGATGTCTGCGCGCCGGCGTGGGTTAGGAAAAGTCCAGAAAAAGGCCTTGCGAGATCACAACCTCTCCGTTAAAAGTAACCCCCATGCATTTCCCGATAGAATATTTCGCTGGATTCGTCGAACCATGCCAGTCCTTCGCGCCGCGCCAGCCGACCTTCCGCACTCGCTCCGGAACGTGGTCGAGTATCGAAAATCCGGCCTCAGCCTCAACCATGTCGTGGGCTGCCCGCTCGATTGCGGCTATTGCGTCCGCCATCTCTTTCAGAACTTCGGGATGAAGCAGCCACATCTGGTGGTCAGCGATAGCGAGGCGGTCGATATTTTGACCAACCATTGGGCCTTCCGAGCCGATACGACGCCGATCCAAATCTTCAACCGGGCGACCGAGCCCTTCCTGCCAAGCGTGAAGGACCACCTGTTTGCGACGCTGGAGCTGCTCGACCAACGGGGACTGAAGAATTCAGTGCTTGTCATCACTCGATGGAAAATCGAGGCTGACGATATCGCACGGCTGGAGCGACTGAAGAACATTCGCCTCACCATCCTCGTCACCTGGTCCGGCATCGAGGACGCCAGAGTGGAGCCTGTCGACAGCGCGCATGCGGAAAACTCGTTGCGTGTTCTCCACGACCATGCAGCAAGAACCAAAGCCATTCTCTACTGGAGACCGCTGATCGCCGGACTGAACGACACGGACAATCACATCGGCCGGGCGCTGGCGCTCTCCGAGTATGCCGATGCCACGGTATTCACGGGTCTTTTTCATCGCGCAGAAATCCGCGCGCATCTTCGTGAAGCTGGCGTAGCGGACCTCTATCCGGAGATTGCAAGGCGCAAAATCCTGCCCGCAGAGATCGAGCGGCGCGTGACGGAGGCTTTTGCAGGCAAAGCGCTGTTCCGAAAGACGTCCTGCGGAGTGGCCTATGCACATGGCGCTGCTGATTACAACGGCCATTTCGGAATACGCGAGATTTGCGACATCTGTCCGCAGCAGCAGATTGACCGCTGTGCGCAGACTCACGTGAAACCCGAAGTGTCACGCGTGCGGGAGCTGGCAGCGCTTGCGAAACTTGTGTCCAATCACATATCGATTGACGATCGCCGGATCGAGCTGAGCGGCAGCACTGAGCAGCAGCGCTACTTCATTCAGCACACGCTCAATTATCAGGTCCACGATCGATCGCACCCGCATCTTCACGGGCGGCATGGACGGGCTGAAGTTGGATGGAAATAGATACAGGGCGTTTCTGGATCATCGACGTCGAGGGTAGCGGCAGCTCTCCGCCGGAAATCGTCGAGCTGGCGATGCTGCAGGTCGATCGGCTCGTGCTCACCGAAAACAAACGGCACTGGTTCGTGCGGCCAGAGCACGGGATCAAGCCAGCCGCCACGCGCATCCACGGACTGACAGACGACGATGTTGTAGGGTCTCCGGACATCGCCGACATCGTCGATGACATCATTACGTGGATCGAGGACACGCCGATCGTCGGTCACAATGTAAAAATCGAGGTAGATATTCTGTCGAGGTCGCTCCCCGACTGGAAACCCAGTTCCGCGATCGACACGTTGAAGCTTACAAAGATCCTCAAGCCGGAATTGGCATCGTACGGTCTTGCCAATCTGGGTGTTGAATTCGGCTTGGCCGATGAGGCCGCTAGGCGCACTGACGCAAAGCATCATTCTGCGCTCTACGACGCCACGCTGACTGCCCTTCTCATGATCCATCTGCTGTCGCCCCTGCCCGCCGACGAACGGCGCAGAGTTCTCATGGAAGCGAACATTCTGGATCCAAGACAGGGATCTTTGTTGTGATTTCACCAGCGATGAAAATCGCTATTACGGGCACGCATTCGTCCGGCAAGTCCACGTTCCTGCAAAGTCTAGAGCAGGAGCTCAACGATATGGGTTTGAGAATTCACCGGATCGGCGATTTTGCACCCAGGGCACAAGGCCTTGGCTTTCCGATTTTGACCCAGCATACCTACGAAAGCACGCTCTGGATCATGGCGGAATGCTTGCGGTGCGAAGCCGAGGCCTCGCTTCAGAATGACGTCATTCTGGTCGATCGGCCCGTTATCGATGCGTTGGGATATCTACACGCCGCCTTGCAGGTGTCGGCGCGGACCATCGACAGCCGGCGGTCGGGCGAATTGATGACGATCGTGAAGGCGGATATCCCCGATTACGACATCCTTATCAGAACTGCAGTGGACACTGATATCGCGGTTGGTGAGGGACGGGATTCGGACGCAGCATTTCGCGTGGAAGCGGCGAGCTCGATCGAACGGCTTGTCAACCAGATCGAACCGAAGGCTCTCATCCTGACCTCTGGCAACAGAGACAAAATAGTGGAGCGTGTTCTTGAGAGCGTTCGATCTCGACTGCTGACTCTAAGGCCGCAATGAACCAGGTACCTTGCGACCGCAAGCGCATCGGTTTGGGGTGCATGGCACTGACTGGCATTTACGGCCATATCGCCCGCGATGTTGCCATTGATATCATCCGCCACGCATTCGACATGGGTGTCACCCATTTCGACACGGCCGAGCTCTACGGTCCGTTTGTCAACGAAGAGCTATTAGCTGATGCGCTTGGCTCCCGTCGCACCCGTGTCGAGATAGCCACGAAATTCGGATATCGGCTCGAAGCCGGCAAGATCGCAGGATTGGATTCCCGTCCGCAATCGATTCGTTCAGCCGTGGAAGGGTCGCTGCGCCGACTGCGGCGCGACTACATTGACGTCCTCTATCAGCATCGCCCTGACCCAAACATTCCGGTCGAAGAGGTCGTCGGCACGATGTCGGACCTCGTGAAAGAAGGGAAAGTGCTTGAGCTTGGCCTGTCTGCTACCGATATAGAAACGGTGCAGCGAGCGTCCGCAATACACCGGATATCTTTCGTTCAAAACGAATACTCCCTTATCCAGCGGCAGCCCGAGCAGGGACTACTTGCCTATCTGAACGGCACAGGCACCGATTTCGTGTGCTACTCACCACTTGGGCGGGGCATCCTCGCGCGGATACCCGACGTGGAAGCAAAGCGTTCGCCGACCGACTATCGTAACAAGGACCCCCGCTTCGAACCGACACGTCTGGCCGAGCTCAGCCTTGCTCTCGATCCGCTTTGGGACATAGCGGCTGCTCACTTGGTCAGGCCAGCTACAGTCGCCCTCGCATGGCTGCTGGGGAGGTCACCCAACATCCGGGTCATTCCAGGCGCTACTTCGGTAGAGCAACTGAATGCGAACTTTGCCGCAGCGTCGGTGCCTCTATCTTCGGAGCAGCGAGTTGCCCTCGATCACCTTATGGTTGCCCGAGCCGCAGACTGATTCAGCAAGACTCAACTCTGCGTGCGTTGCCCCGAATTACCATCTACGACTTCTCGCACAATTGCGGGCAGACGAGCTCGCCGCGATCTGCTTCGCGCGTCGGGTTGGATTATTCAGCTATCAAGAGAGCTCAGTGATCGGATCAATGAATGAGTGCGGCAAGTTTCGTCAGCGCTTATTCGACGGATATTCGACGACTTTTCGATCCGAGCTCGGTCGTGTCCCCGGATGTGGTGTAGCTCGGTAGAGCAAAGCCGCCCCGACGCGCGCCCCCCAATAGCGCCGTAGCGGGCGGGCGGCTTTGCGGTGGTCACCGGCAGTTCGCCGGTAGGGTCGGGTTGCTGACACCAACCTGATTCGAGGAACCACCGATGACCGATGAGATGATGAACCTCCGCACGCTCGTGGAGAAGACCCCTGATGCCGATCTGTTGCGCGAGATGATCGGCTTTGCCGCCCAGCGATTGATGGAGCTGGAAGTCGAAGGCCAGACCGGGGCCGCCTACGGCGAGAAGACCCCCGAGCGCCTGGCCCAGCGCAACGGCTACCGCGACCGGACCTGGGAGACCCGTGCCGGCGCGGTCGAGCTTCGCATCCCCAAGCTGCGCAAGGGCTCCTACTTCCCCGGCTTTCTGGAGCCGCGCCGCATGGCCGAGAAGGCGCTCACCGCCGTGGTGCAGGAAGCCTATGTGCAAGGCGTCTCGACCCGCTCGGTCGACGATCTGGTGCAGGCGATGGGCATGAGCGGCATCTCCAAGAGCCAGGTGAGCCGGCTCTGCGCCGAGATCGACGACAAGGTGAAGGCGTTCCTCGCTCGTCCGATCGAGGGCGACTGGCCGTACCTGTGGATCGACGCCACCTATGTGAAGGTGCGCCAGAACGGGCGCATCGTGTCGGTCGCAGTGATCGTCGCGGTCGGCGTCAACAGTGATGGCCGGCGCGAGGTTCTCGGTATGGATATCGGTCCCTCAGAGGCTGAGACATTCTGGACCGCGTTCCTGCGCAAGCTCGCCCGCCGCGGTCTGCGCGGCGTCAAGCTGGTCGTCTCCGACGCCCACGAGGGCATCAAGGCCACCGTGGCCAAGGTGCTCAATGCCTCCTGGCAGCGTTGCCGGGTGCACTTCATGCGCAACGCGCTGGCCCATGCCGGCAAGAGCGGCCGCCGCGTCGTCTCCGCCTTCATCGCCACCGCGTTTGCCCAGGACGATGCCGAGGCCGCTAAAATGCAGTGGCGCAAGGTCTCCGACCAACTCCGTCCCAAGCTGCCCAAGCTTGCCGGCTTCCTCTACGAGGCCGAGACCGATGTGCTGGCCTATATGACGTTCCCGCCGCAGCACCGCACCAAGCTGCACTCCACGGATGAGATGGACAAGCGATTTCTTCGGGGCCGAGACGACGACTGCGGAGATCGCTGTAAGTCCATTCTTTTGTTCGGCTGCGCTGCGGGCCATTCTTCCGTCCCGGCCACCAATCTCGCAGCCGCCGCGCGCCGGGGCGGTCAAGGCTGCCGCGTCTGCGGCCACCGCAAGGCTTGGCCTTGACCGGCCCGAGCACGGCGGCACACTGGCAGTGGAACGGGACTGCATTCCTGGCTAGAATTTGCCATCAGCCGCGATTATGGTTGTTGGGCGCGGGCGACCTCATGGCGAAGCGTGACGCGTCGGCTGCAAGCGTCACCGGACTGCCTATTTTGTCCTGCCGAACTGAGGCGCTCGCGCGCCACTTTTTGGGTGCCGCGACTTCCATGCGACACGAATCGTTCGTAGCTTTGCTCGGCCTGGGCGGCAATCAACATCTCGCGGTCGCGCAGCGACTTGATGTTGTAGGCATAGGCTGGTCCACGGCGGCTCCCTTTCTGTTGTGGATGTCCGGCTTGAAGTTGCATCGCGCGGGTCTTGTTGGCGACCAGCGCCGGGCGCGCCCACAGGTAATCCTCGCCCTTTGTCAGCAAGTGCCAGCAGAGCACAGTGAGCTTCCGAGCCACGGCCACCGCGGCGATCTGATGGCCGCGCCGGGCGCGGATGCGTACGAAAAAAGCATGCAGTGGACCGGGCGCCTTGGCCGCTGCCCAGGCCGCTTCGACCAGCATGGCGCGCGCATGACTGCGGCCGATCTTGCTGATACGGCCGTGGTGGGCTGCTCCCAACCCGGACTGCCGCACCCGCGGGTTCAGCCCGAAATAGCTCACCAACTTCTGCGGGCTGTTGAACCGGCTGATGTCGCCGATCGCCGCCACGATGCCGGCGGCGACCGCCAGGTTCACGCCGGTGATCGTCATCAATCTGTTGACCGCGGAATCCTCGATTGCGTCCCGCGCGATCTCGCGGTCGAGCAGGACCAGGTCTTCCGCCAGCCGGTCAAGCTCACGGACATGCCGGTCGATGGCCGCTCGCTCATCGTCCGGCAACTGTTGAGCGGCCAACCATGCCCGGCCGCGGGCGTTGAAAAGATCGGCATGCGGGCACTTCGGGATCAGGTGCGCGTGCAGGATCGAATGCACCGCGTTCTTGAGCCGCGTGCGATGCCGCACGACCTGGTAGCGCCGCGCCACCAGCCTACGCTTGCGCTCGGTCTCCGCGTCAGGCGTCCAGATCTGCGGCAGGTATCCCGCCGCCTGCAGACTGGCGAGCGTGCCGGCATCGATCTTGTCGGTCTTGACGTGAGCCTGGGCGATCGCCTTCACCTGCAACGGATTGGCGATGATCCCCCGCGCCACGAATGGCGCCAGAACCCGCGACACCGCCAAGCTGTTACCAGTCGCTTCGAGCACCACCTCATCACCGGCCAGCAGGGTTTTGCCAAATCCCTCCAGCGCAGTCCGCGTCATATCAATGCGCCCCGCATGTCGAAGCCTGCCGTTCTCCCAAAATACCACCTCCCCGAAGGTTCGGTGGACATCAATGCCAATTATCCGTCGCATTCGCACCTCCTCTGCCGAACACATGACGGGAGCTGCGGGCGACACGACAACTACGGATTCGCGCTCGCGGCGCAACCGGGCGAGTCGCAGAGGCGGCCAGCTACTAACTCGAGCTCTCGGCTCATCGTGTGCATCGGCCTGCCCGCACTTCGTGCTCCCGGTGCCTCTGTCCCGATGGTCGCACCATACGCCACGATGTAGGAACACCGCAGCGGAACGTTGGCACCGAGCCATCTCATACCGGTTACCAACCCGATCGAGCGCCTCAACGGCGAGATCAAGCGGCGCACCGAGGTCGTCGGCATCTTCCCCAATGAAGACGCCATCGTTCGCCTCATCGGCGCGATCCTGCTCGAACAGAACGATGAATGGGCCGTCCAGCGTGCCCGCTACATGACGCTGGAAACCATCGCGCCGTTGAGCGATGGTCCCACCGTCAGCCTTCCGGCTATCGCCAGCTGACCAGTCCGGCTCCTGCCGGCAAACGCGGTGCCCCGCCGCCTGCTACACCACGCTAGGGGACACGATCCCGAGCTCTCACTCGTTGAAATTTCTGGCGCTCCCTAGGGGGGGAACGGGCCGCCCAGGAAGATACTGAAAAACAAACACAAATCAGCTTTGCCGAGAGGTGATTGCTACCACGGACTGCTACCACCCACAACCTAGCCTGCCGTGTTGAAATGCATCGGCGTATACCCGTGGCTATTATTATACCGACCCACGAGGAGCCGATTAGGCCACAGGAAGCTTGGCTCGGTGTGCCCAAAGCCGCTACTCATGAGCCGGCACTCTGCACCGTGCCGGGAAGCTGATGCAGGACTTGCAATTCTCCGCTCTTGACGAGCCAATGTCCGCTAAGCGGCTCTTAACAGGCACGCGCGTTAAGCGTTAGTGTGGCAGTTCACACAACCTGCCCGCATAAACTGCCGATACTTGGGTAAGGCGGCCATGCCTGACACATCGAAAGAACCCCACGTTCCACCAGAGAACGGGCCTATCTCGCTGGAGGAGCGAAAATTCCAGCTTGAGGTTCAGAAATTCGAGTTCGAGAAGTCAAAGTCTCGGGGGCTTCGCTTCTTCAATAGCAATCTCGGCGTCATCATTACTGCCATCATTGGTACAGCCACAATTGCGGTGTCGTACCTTCAGCTCCAAATCAACCGCGAGTCCAGCGCAAATCAGCTTGAACTTCAGCGGTCGACCAACGACGCGCAGTTGACCTTAGAGAAATCAAAGGCAAGCGCTGCCCAAGAAAAGGATGAGCGAACGTTCCAATTCGATGTCGCACGCCTAATGTTGGAGAGACAGAGCGATATCAATACTGAAGAAATCAAACGGGTCTATTATCTGCGAGAAATCGTTATGTCTGCTCTTACTGTCGGTAGCATGATCACTCGCAGGGCGGCAGATCACGCGGCGGATGATCGAGTGCGCTCGGCTTGGTTAGACGGATTCGTAAAGCTAGCCCTCGCCGAAACCCGCTCGTCAGTAACTACGCAGCAGCCGTCTATATCGGTGGATTATGTGTTGGCGCGCTATTCTGCTCTAAAGACTCCCGATGGAGTGAACCGCATTGCGGATATTTTGGACGCAGCCCGAGAGTTCAACTTAAACGACTCAGTGGCAATCATCCTAGCGTACGCTCTATTTACTTCAGATTTTTTCAACGGATACGATCAATATCTCAACATTGTCTCGGCAGAGCTGATAGCGGCTATGCTTCCGAACATTTTTCCGAATGCTTCAGATGCTAAGCCTTTCGTCGGCAATGCCCGTTCGCTGGCAAATAAAGTGTATTCGGGCAGATTTGGTAATGTCGGGCCCGACGACGGGTGGAACTATCGTGGAAGAGGATATTTGCATACTGTAGGCAAGGCGAACTATGCGCGGTCTGGTGCTTTGATTGGAATAGATTTGGTGGGCCGGCCCGAAAAGTTGGCCGAAAGTAAGGTTGCTGCAAGGGAAATAGCTGCTGCATTCGCGGCGCTAAGTCGGCCGATCACCGTGGATGGCGCTGTTCGACAGCTGAACGGCAGGCTCCGGGGGCTAGCCCGTCTTATTCGCGAGAGGGCGCCTGAGAGGCTGGCGAGCGTGGTGTAAAGCGCTGATGCGGCGTAGGATTCGGTTGCGAAGCCACCCCATCACCTTCAACCGCGAACGCCACGCCCGCCATGACCGATGATACGATTTCAGACCACTATCGAGAAGCAAGAATTCAACACAAATAAAACCTCTGCCTCGCGCTCGATCTCTTCATGCTTGATAGTCTCGTTTCGGAGGCTGATCACCTACCGCGTCTAATAGGCCGCTCGCGCCGGTTTCTTTGGACGCGGCACGACCGCGACTCCACGTTTCGGCACAGAAATGATCGGGAGTCACTCAATCTTTCTTCAACTTAACCCGTCTTATTCGTAAGAGTGCGCCTGAGGGGTAAAGCGCTGATGCGGCGTAGGATTCGGTTGCGAAGCCAACCCCATCACCTCCAACCGCGAACGCCACGCCCGCCATGACCGACGATACGATTCCGCCCTTCTCGTTTCCAGCCGTTCACGCCAAGAAAGTCACAGCTGCCTTCGATGGTGGGCGCCTAACCTCGAACGGGGGCGTGATGCTTCTGGCGATGGCCGAGCGGCGTCTCGGTTTGGCCAACAATCTGGCCCGGGTGTTCCCGGATCGGCGCGATCCGACGCGGGTCGTGCACAGCCTGGTCGATATGCTCCGCGCTCGCATGTTCGCGATCTGCTGCGGCTACGAGGACGCCGACGACCTCGATCATCTGAGGTCCGATCCGGCATTCAAACTGGCCTGCGGACGGCTGCCGGACACGGGCCGGGATTTGTGTTCCCAGCCGACGCTGTCGCGGCTGGAGAATGCTCCGCGCCTGCGCGACGTGATCCGGCTGACCTACATTTTGGTCGACGCATGGATGGATAGCTACCCGCGCGAGCCGGCATCCGTCACGCTCGACATCGATGATACCTGCGACGTCGTCCACGGCCATCAGCAGCTCTCGCTGTTCAACGCTCATTATGACGAACGCTGCTTCCTGCCGATCCACGTCTACGACACGGAGAAGAGCCGGCCCGTGGCCGTCGTGCTGCGGCCCGGCAAGACGCCGGGCGGCGTCGAGGTGCGTGCCCATCTGCGCCGCCTGGTACGGCATATCCGGACGCGATGGCACAACACGCAAATTACGTTCCGTGGCGACGGGCACTATGCCCGGCCGGAGGCCATGGCGTGGTGCGAGACCAACGGCATCGACTACATCTTCGGTCTGTCCGGCACCAAGCCTCTCGCCAGAAAAGTCGACGAGGTCGCCGACGACATCCGCACGCGACGCGCCATCGAGAACCTGCCGGTTCTGCGTGGCTATACCGAGACGCGCCACAAGGCAAAGTCCTGGGATCGCGAACGGCGCACTGTCGCCCGTATTGAGGCGACGATGCTCGGCCTCGACATCCGCTTCGTCGTCACCAGCCTCGATGTCGGCTCGGCCGAGTGGATCTACGACAGCCTGTATTGCGCGCGCGGCCAAGCCGAGAATCTGATCAAGCTGCATAAGACGCAGCTCGCCTCCGATCGCACCAGCTGCCGTTCGGCGCTCGCCAACCAGGTCCGTCTCGTGCTCCATACGGCCGCTTATTGGCTGATGCTGACCGTGCGCGACGCCATTCCCAAAGCCCGGGAATTGGCCGCTGCCGAGTTCGCGACGCTGCGTCTTCGGCTCTTGAAAATCGCCGCCCGTGTCGTCGAGACCACGAGCCGCATTCGCCTTGCGTTTGCCGCGGCATGTCCCGAAGCCGACCTGATCTGCGGCTTGCCCGGCGCGCTGCTGCCGCTCGGTCCTTGACCGGCGGGGCGTCCGCCCCCGTTCGCCCAACCCATCCCTCAAGCGCGTTGCAAAGTACCGGTCGTCAGGCGGCGAAAAGCCGAAGGCAATCCTGTGCGCCTCGTCAGACAAGATGTGCGGCCGCATCAATCGGGCCCAAAAGCCGCACTCTCACGAATAGGACGGGCTAGCTGGGATTCAAGGGATATATGAAAAGCTCGCGCCTGGAACGCCAAAGGTAACTGAAGGATTAACGATCCCATCCGTGGGTAAGTCATGCACACTGTGGTGCTGAGATCCGTAAAGACGCTGGAGCAGCAGGCTTGGGCACCGCTCGCATGATCCTTCGCGTCGACTTCCTAACGAATTTTATTCATCCACGGTTCGCTTTGAATGGGGTTGAGGGCTGAGCGTGCTCAACGCAATCCTGAGCAGATCGTAGCTAAGGAGATGCCTCATGCCTGCCTGATGCTTGCAGCCACGAAGCGCTCATAAGCGAGTTCAACGGCATGGGCGTTCTGAATAATGAAAGCCCCATCAGCGGGGTCAGCAGTCCGCTACGGTCCTTCAGTTCGGCCTTTAGACGATTTACTCGCGTCTTCGGAGAACAGCGTGCCTGCTTCCGCAACCGGCACGGCCTTGTTGAAAGAACCGCTCGCCGCGTGGGCTACTTTCTCGCGAGATAAGCCATGAAAGTCGAGGAACACGCCCAGAAGTGAGCGCCCTTCCGCACTCAAAGCATCAAAGTGGTGGATGTCGATCTTGAACGCATTCCGTTCCAGCTCTCGGGCGACGTTGTATAGATTGCCTGTAGCTGACAGGCGGGCTACGTATTCCGCAATGATCTCGGCAGGAACCCGACCTGCTTGCTCGTCGGAGCCGCGCTCTACTTGAGCTGCAATGCTGCCACCGTTTGACGCGTGCTGTCGGACGAGGCCTATGCCCTATGGGGGACACACGGGCCTTAACACCAGCGACAAGGCAGTGGCGGATAACGTACAGAGTTTTTCGCACTTTCAGGATTGACGGCTTCTTCTAGAATGAAGGAGCTTTGAATGAACGATGGGAGTGCCATGGGTCAGGTGATCCAAATTGATGAGGCCCGGATTCGAGATCACCTGGGTGAGATGGTCCGCGGGACGGTGGAAGAGACCCTGAACGCCATGCTGGAGGCCGAAGCGGACCAGCTGTGCGGGGCTGGGCGGTATGAGCGCAGCCCCGCGCGGCAGGACACGCGGGCAGGCAGCTACGAGCGAACGCTGCACACCAAGGCGGGCGACGTCAATCTGAAGGTCCCGAAGCTACGGCGGCAAACCTTCGAGACGGCGATTATCGAGCGCTACCGGAGGCGGGAGAGCTCGGTCGAGGAGGCGCTGATCGAGATGTATCTGGCCGGGATTTCAGTTCGGCGGGTCGAAGACATCACGGAGGCGCTGTGGGGCACCCGGGTCAGCCCGAGCACAGTGTCGAACCTGAACAAGAAGATCTATACCAAGATCGAGGCGTGGCGGAATCGCAGGATCGAAGGCGAGCATCCGTATCTCTACCTCGACGGCATCGTGATGAAGCGCAGCTGGGCTGGTGAGGTTCGCAACGTCTCGCTGCCGGTGGCTTCGGCGGTCAATGCCGAGGGGTTCCGAGAGATCCTCGGCATCTGTGAGGGCGCCAAGGAGGACAAATCCGGCTGGTCATCGTTTCTGCGGCATCTCGTCGATCGCGGTCTCAGGGGCGTGCAGCTGGTGGTTTCCGATGCGTGCCGAGGGCTTGTCGAAAGCGTTGCGGATTATCTGCCGGAGGCCCGCTATCAACGCTGCATGGTGCATTTTTATCGCAATGTCTTCAGCCACGTGCCGTCGACCCGGGTCCGCGAGGTGAGCCACATGCTCAAGGCCATTCATGCCCAGGAGAGCCGCGCCGCGGCCGACGAGAAAGCCAGGACCGTCATCGCGGATCTGCGGGCAAGCCGTATGGCCAAAGCTGCTGATCTCGTCGAGCAGGCGGTTCACGAGACGCTCGCCTACTATGCCTTTCCGGACATCCATTGGCGGAAGATTCGAACGAACAATCCGCTCGAGCGCATCATGAAGGAGATCCGGCGACGAACCCGTGTCGTCGGCGCCTTCCCCGACGGTCAATCCTGTCTCAATTTGGCGGCGGCCCGGCTGCGGCACATTGCCGGAACGGCGTGGTCGACCAAATGCTACATGAACATGCGACCGCTCTATCAGCCACAACTCTCTGAAACCGGAGCCGTCGCCTGATCAAAAGTGCGAAAGATTCTGGACAGTACCCAGTGGCGGCGTACTGTGATTTCACTATCCACGTTGTAATTATCGGCCGGCGTTTCCCGGCAGTAGGACGTTTACCATTGCAGAAAGGTATTGACCTTGCCCCCATATGTGGAACGGCCCGCGAGGCAAGAGCTTTTTTCAGTCGATTTCACACATTGGGACGGTGCGGTCATATGTCCGGCCTTTGCGCGCGGCACAATATGGCCGCTGGCCTCGATGAGATCCGCGGAACGAGGAGCCAAATCAAGTTTACGCGCTTGAGCGCATTGGGGGCAGTAGCTTCACTCGTTTCGGGATTTCGTCCCAAGGGTTCATCGCCTGTTGTTGCACCTTGCCCTCTGCCGGCCTGCGCCGGTCAGATCGTTTTGGCGGTCACTGCGTCACCGCGGTAACCGCCAATGGGTCGGGACGCCGATAAATTCCGCCCTTGTTCAGGAGCGCCCAGATGATCCGCGCCGTCTTATTGGCCTGCGCGACGGCGGCAACCTTGAAGGGCCGTCTGGCGAGAAGGGCCTTCAGCCACGGCCGCGCCCGAGCGTCGTTTCGGACGACGCGCAAGACGGCCGTTGCCCCGACAACGAGGAGAGAGCGGAGTTCCGGATTTCCCATCTTCGATATTCGTCCCAGCCGCTCTTTGCCTCCGCTTGAATGAGACCGCGGCGTCAATCCCAGCCAGGCGGCAAAGTGGCGAGCCGACTTGAACCCGCCGGGATCCGGCACAAGCGCCTTGATGGTCGCCGCCGTAATGGCGCCGACGCCAGGGATTGTGGTCAACCGACGCATGTCCTCGTCGCGCTTGGCCTCCACGACGATTGCGCGCTCGAGCCTCTCGATCTGGTCGGCTGAAGCTTCAATCTCGTCGGCAATAGCCATCAGCGCGAAGCGCGCTGCTGCGGGCAGGCGAGCATCTGTCTCATCCCGTATGATTGCGACCAGCGCCTCAACCTTTGCCAGGCCGACGGTGGCGATGATCCCCAATTCTGCCAGATGCGCGCGCAACGCGTTGACCGCCTGCGTTCGCTGCCGCACTAGAAGAGCGCGGGTCTTCAGCACCATCGCGGCAGCCTGTTGCTCAGCCGTCTTAATCGGCACGAAGCGCATGGTCTTTCGGGTCACCGCTTCGCTGATGGCCTCCGCGTCCGCCGCATCCGTCTTACCACGCTTGACGAAGGGTTTGACATAAGCCGGCGGAATGAGCCGGACCTCATGACCGAGAGCTGCGATCTCGCGTGCCCAATAGTGGGCGCTACCGCATGCTTCCATTCCCACCAGGCATGGTGGCAGCTTCTCAAAGAAACGCAGAACTTCGCTGCGCCGTAGCTTCCGGTTGAACACGGGTGAGCCCTCGGCATCCGCCCCGTGAACCTGGAAAACGTGCTTGGCCAGATCGAGCCCGATGGTGATAACCTGTTTCACGGAACGGTCCCTCCTTTGTGGCGTTCGAACAACGACCACGTTCTAGCACTTTGATGCTGTTGGAGCGGGCCGTTCCACCACATCAAGTTTTATCCAGTTCTGAGTTCGCCCCTGCCGTTGGATTTGCCCGGTTGGGCGGTGGAAGCGACGGGGGCTGGCGCGGAGCCTTCGGCATAGCGCAGCGCCAGATCCCGGCGCGGGTGGCATGTCATCGCGAACTCGGACGGGGTTCTCCATCCGAGCTGCGAGTGTGGTCGTGTGTCGTTGTAATCGGCCCGCCAACATCCAAGTGTGACGCGGGCTTGTGCCAGTGACGTGAACAACGTCTCGTTCAACAGCTCGTCCCGCAGCCGGCCGTTGATGGGGAAGACGGCCCCGCTCCCTCGGCGCCGGCGATATACTGGCGATGGACGAACCCGCTAACAGGAGCAATTCACCATGGAAATCGCGACAATTGGGTTGGATATTTCGAAGCACGTATTTCACATCCATGCAGTTGATGGCCAAGGCCAAGTGGCCGGTCGCCAACGCCTCCGGCGAGGCGAGATCGTGTCGTTCTTCTCCTCGCTCGCACCTTGCCTAGTCGGCATTGAGGCCTGTGCGACTGCTCACCACTGGGCGCGGGAGATTCGGCAGTTTGGACACGATGTGAGATTGATCCCGCCAGCCTATGTTAAACCCTACCTACGAAGAGGAGCCAAGAATGACGCCGCTGACGCGGCCGCGATCTGCGAAGCGGTCACCCGTCCCAATATGCGGTTCGTTCCAATCAAGAGCGTTGAGAACCAGGGCTTCTTGATGCTTCATCGTGCAAGAGGCTTGTTGGTCCGCCAACGAACCATGACAGCCTGCGCGATTCGGGCTCACTTTGCTGAGTTCGGAATCATTGTCGGGCAAGGCCGGCAACGGGTGGATGGTCTGGTGGACTTGTTGGATGACGAGGAACTGACGCTACCGGCCCACGCCCGCATCGCACTAGCCGTCCTTGTGAACCAACTGAAGGAATTGGACCGGCAGGTCGAGGCCATCGAGCGCGAGATAGCTCAGATCCAGCGAGTAAATCCGATGGCGAAGTTGCTGTCCACAATTCCGGGGATCGGTCCCATAACGGCCACGGCTCTCGCCGCGACCGTACCGGACGCAACAATGTTCCGCTCCGGGCGGGAGTTCGCGGCCTGGCTTGGCCTGACGCCTAAGCAGAATTCCACCGGCGGGAAGGATCGGCTCGGCCGGATTACGAAACAGGGCGATTCCTATCTCAGGCACTTGCTTGTCATCGGGGCACGTAACGTCGTTCGGTACCCAAAGGCTCGCTCCCGGGTTGGAGGCGGCTGGATCGAAGCCCTGCTTGAACGGCGTCGGCCGATGGTCGTCGCCATCGCCGTTGCCAACAAGTTGGCCCGGATCGTCTGGGCGATGATGACGACCGGGGAATTCTATCGGCCTAAGCTCGCGGCCTGACTTTCCGCGTATGTTGGCCACCTTATGGTGTGAGGGCAAATGACAGCATGATGGACACCGGCGGAGCTGGGGATCGAGCAAGCCCGAAGAGCTTTAAGCGCAACAAGCGCGACCCGTTGATGAGGCCTCGATCCGCGATCTCCATCAGGGCCAGCGGCCATGGCATCGGTCGCACTAACAGGCCGGATACATGAACGCACCGGACCGGAATCCAAAGTGCTGCTGAAATCCCTTGCATCCGCGGGGCCGTCTATACATGAAGCTCTCGATGAAGGCGTTCTGCATGGGCTTGCCCGGCGCGATGTAGTGCCATGCGACATGGCTGTGATCCGCCCATGCAAGAATGGCGTTGCTGGTGAGTTCGCTGCCGTTGTCGCTGACCACCATCCTGGGCTTGCCGCGCTCGATCATCAGCCGGTCCAGTTCCCGCGCCACGCGGACGCCGGAGAGCGAGGTATCGGCCACCAGCGCCAGGCACTCACGGGTACAATCATCGACGACGGTCAGGATGCGGAAGCGGCGGCCGTCGGTCAGCTGATCCGACACAAAGTCGAGCGACCACCGGTCGTTCGGCGTCATCGCCACCGTCATCGGCGCCCGGGTCCCGATCGCCCGCTTGCGGCCGCCACGGCGGCGCACCGTCAGCTTCTCTTAAGAGCCGGAAGAGCTTTTTGTGGTTGATCAGATACCCCTCCCGCTTGAGCAGCACATGCAGGCGCCGATAGCCGAAACGACGACGTTCCTGGGCGATTGCCCGCATGCGCTGGCGAAGGCCGGCTTCGTCCGCCCGGGTCGTTTGGTATCTCATGGTCATGCGGCAGCAGCCGATGGCTTTACACGCCCGCCGTTCGCTCATCCCGAACGCGCCTCGGAGATGGGCGACAGCTTTCCGCTTGGCCGCGGGCGTCACCATTTCTTTCCCACGAGATCCTTCAAGGCGGCGTTGTCCAGCATGGCGTCGGCCAAAAGGCGCTTCAGCCGTGTGTTCTCGTCCTCCAGGGTCTTCAGCCGCTTGGCCTCCGACACCTCCATTCCACCGAACTTCGCCTTCCATTTGTAGATGCTGGCGTCGCTGACGCCATGCTTGCGGCACAGATCGGCAACCGACACGCCGGCCTCATGCTCCTTCAAAATCCCGATGATCTGCTCTTCCGAAAAGCGGCTGCGCTTCATGTTCTGGTCCTTGTTGTGGGCCAGAACGAACTTCAAACTGGATTAAGCCCGTGGGGCAAGGTCATCGAGTCTGAGCCGGATCGTCGGTTCGCGTCGCCGTCCAATTCAAGTGAGTCTCGCCGCTGCCGTCGACTTCGAGATCGCACAGCGCTGAAGCGCCGCCGTTCAACCGCTTCCCGTTCCATATGGTCGGCGTGCCAGCTAAGTTACGATCCTGCACTGTCACAAAGTTGTCGTTGTTATCTCCATTCTTGATCTCAATCTGTGCTGTCGGCATATCGATCTCCTTTTTTAGCCTTTCAATGTATCGGCTGCGCCAAGCTTTCACTGGCAAATGACACCGCTGCCGCTCTTCTTGCACGCTATGGCAATGCCAGTGTTTATTCCGAGGTTTGCGTCCCAGTCAGGCCGCGCATCGTAATTCGGATCGTTACAGCAGGAAAACCGGCGCGCTGTGTTGAATTTGTAGTACGCGCGCGCCACACCCTCCGTAACCTGCTGGCGCGAAATGCGCTCGTTGTCGTCGTCCCAGGTTATGGTCAACTTGCTGCCGTCCGAGCTCACTGTCATCAAGCTGAAGCCATCCGGTGCCTGCTCGACGCGAGCGACGCACGCGCCGTCGCGGTCGAGCAAGGCGACGAGATCGGACGGATAGTTCACAGACAACGAAGCCTTCTTATTCGCCAGAAGCTGGGGATAGCGAGGATCGCCTTGACAAAAATCAGGACCGCACGAACAGGTCTGGGAATAGGCCAAGGGCGACAACAACAAGAGAAAAACTATCAATATCAGTCGCATCTTTACCTCCTCGCCGCGCGCAATGGGACATCGATGTCGCAGAGAGTTCACTTCCTTTCCATGAAAGGAACTCTCGCAATGAATCTTGGACCGGAATGCACAACGACATCGACATTCAGCAGGTCGGTGAGCTTGATTGGTTCACTGGGATAAGTCGCCGGCAATCGCTCCTCGATTTCCTCGACGATGGCAACGAGCCTGCCGTGGCCCAGATCGTTGAGGCGCGACTGAGGTATCGTGAGGGAAACCGACCACGACATTTCGCCGTCTTTCATCGTCCCATAGTCGAAGTCGATCGTCTCGCCGGGAAAAACGTTGGTCTGACGCTTGCCGAAGTTGTCGTCCTCCGTCTCGTGCAACACCTTCAGGGTCATCTTGGCGCGTTGGAGACGATTCCAGACAGCGCGGCGGGCGGCAGCCGCCTGTTCATTCGGATCGTTCAGCAGGACCTCAGCCGCGTCGCTCGGAAGCGGCTTGATACCATCGCTCGCCTGGCCGCAGACGACGGCGTGCAGCGCGATGTCGCCGTTCTTTTCCGGACGAGGCTTCAAACTCAAAATTCTGCGCGGCAGCAGTTGGGTCCACACCCGCACCGGGGTCGAGACCTGAAGGTCGTCGCCGACCGCGTTCGGCTGGTAGCGCACGAGGCCGAAGCGGATGAAGGGATCGGTTGCGCGGGCAGCGTCCATCGCGACGTCGACGAACCATTCTTCAGCTTCGATATCGAAATAAGGCTCGAACGTCAGCAATGCGACCTGCATGAACGTCAGGGAGCCCGCGGCAGGAGTTCCGTCCGAGGCGCCCGACGGTTTCGCCACCATGATCGGCATTTTGACGGTCGGGACATATTTTGGATCGTGCGCTTGTGGTTCGCCCACTTCCGCCGGATTGAGACAAGCGAACGCGGTCGGAGGCATGAACCACCCATTCTGCGGAGTGGGGTCGGAACGGATCGGATCGCCGCCCCATCGCGAGATGTATTGGCCGCCATCGCCCAAATCGGCATCAACGAAATCGCTCAGCGTCATCGTCCGGCCGACGAACTCGATCGTATTGTCTTCCAGGTCGGCTGGATTTTGCTTCACGATGTCGGGCGGCCACAATACAATGCCGATGCGTTCACCCTCGCCGGCCGAAAACATCCCTCGATCGAAGCGCAGGCGGACGCCGCACTTGCGGACCAACGTCTGAAACGTAAGACCGCGGTCCTCTTCCGCGACACGTTTGATCGCAAAGAAGGGTGTCGGTGTCCTGGCGCCGACAGGTGCCGGACGAGCGGTTGCGTTGCTCGAGGCCTCGACCGTGTCTCCAGTTTTGCGTTGCTCGCGGTCGTGCAGCGGCTGACGGCGATGGAGGAGACGCTCTTTGCCGTCATCGGAGAACATCGGCGCAGTTTCGAAGGCCCCGGCAAAACGCGAAACCGCAACGGCGTACAGCTTCAGGTAACGCGCGCGCGCATCTGAAATCTCGTGGGGTCGCGACACCCCGATCGTGTGGGTCGCAACTTTTGTACCGGATTGTTCGGGTTGGCCATCCGAAGCGACGGGAATTTTTATCGGCTCGGCGTTGCGAGCGGCCCAGTGCAGCGCGCCCAGATTCAGCCGCGCCCGACGAACCTTCCACGGTTCGGGGTCAAGGAAAATCGCCGGCCCGGACGCTGGATTAACCGCCGCGCGAGGATCGGGAAGATTCTGAATGCGTAGCAATGTCACCGTTTCCCGCAAAAGCGTGGTCTTACCGTTGGCGTCGACGTCAAATCCGACCACGGCGCGTTTACGTTTGTATTTGCGCTCGCCTTCGCTGCTCAGGACGGTCGGCCAGCGGCCCGCTCTCTTGGCAAGCACGCCACGGCCGCGGGCGGAATCGTCAAAGGGTGTCCCGCCTGGATTCACCACCTCGGCGATGATGTCGACCGCATCCACCTGCTCGAGATCGACCAGTAGTTCTCCCGTCAGCAGAAGCGTGGACGAACCCTCCGCAGAGGCAACCGGCGGGTCGGCGGTCGGCGGGACCGACGTGTCCGGGCGCACGATCGCGACCTTGGCAAGCGAGACTGCATTCTGCGGCGCGCTGACGGCATGTTCGACGCGCAGCGTCGTCGGAGCCGCCACCTCGGTGAGCTGCCATCGGTCGCGAACACAGTCGATCAGCTCCTTGGCAACCGCGCCGAGACCGCTTTCGTCCGGCGGCGCGTACCCGCCAAGCCCCGTCCCGGACGCAGCGGTTGTGACCGCCGCGGTCAGTTTCTCCTGGGGTTCGCCGCATGAACTGCAAAGCGCCTTCTTGGCTGCCGGCAAGAGTGTTGCCAGACGATGTTGAACCCCGATGTTTTCGGGCAGCGAGAACCATTGGGCGAGTTTCGCTTGGCTGGGCAGGCAGGTGGCCTCAAGATCGAATTGTTCGCCTGGCGCCAGCACGACACGCAGGTGGCGCACCTGAACTCCGCCGCCTGACGTATCGAGCCCCAGGTTGCCGCCCTCGCGAATGCGGACGATCGCCTTTGGATCTCCGAGCAATACGTCGGTGACCAGTTCGGCGGGTTTTGCGCGTTGCGCGTTGACTCTCTCCACCGTGACAACGACCGGCAGCGCATTCGGGTAATCGGCATCCACTCCGTTCGGATACAGTGCGACAAGCATGTCATGCTTCAGATACTTGTCGGACCCGGTGACGCGCAGCCGCAGGGACATGGTTTCCGCCGCGGGGTCGGGCAGATAGGAGCGGCCACCTTCGCGCTTGGCGGGCGCCGGCAACGGATGGAAGATGGTGGCTCCGAGGGTGTCGCCGTTTTCGAGGGGCGTGCTGGCTCTCCCGGGATCCCTGCGATAGATCAGCCGGTCAGCGTTGAAGCCGGTATTTCGCGTAACGACAGCGACAGGGAAGGCCTGCACCTTCTTGTCGACATGAAATTCCACGTCCAATAGCCCGCCGCCAAGCCGCCGCAAGGCAGTGCTAGCATTATCGAAAACTCCGTGGCGCGCGCAAAAATCAATTCCCGCCCGTGGCGCGATGAACACGCGCATCGTGGATTCCGGGCGGGCGCGATCCTCGAGTTTGACATAGTCGGGACCGGCCGGATTTGTGCTTGGCTCGCCGGGAGCGAGCTTGTCCGCCGCGATCGCCGTGCGCACGACGGCCCGGACCGGGGACTCAAAGCCCATCTCGCCATTGCGTCCCGTCACTAGGTGGTCGGGCAACATCAAGATCGGAGCTGCAACCGCTTCCTGACGCAGAAAACGTCGCGGCTTCGCCCCCTTGCTGTCACTCGGTGGCAGCGTCGTCTTGCCATGTTGCGCGACGTGCCAACGTGTCGCCTCCTCCAGAGTTGGCGAGCCGCCACCCAGGAATTCGGAGCGAATCGAGAAGACATAACCAACACCATAACGAAGCGGCGGCGGGCGCAATTCGGGGAACTCGGACGTTGGCAGATCGTAAGCCCGCTTGACCGGCAAAACGTCGCTTCCGGAACCATTCGCGGTCGACTTGCACGTGAGCGCGGCAAGCGGCGTTCCGTCCCAGGTCTGAAACGCTTCCTCAACGACTGCCTCGACATTCCGATTGCCATCTGCGTCGGACTCCTGATCGCCGACGATCGGCATCGATCGCGACACGAGTTGAAAGGCGGCTTCGTCGAAGATCCTGCCGTTCTGCCTGCGGTCGGCGACAATCGCATCCAGCCGCTCTCTCATCGCCTCGGACAGATTGGTGTACTCGACAAAACGATTCATCAAGCTGCGCCACTGCACGTTCTTATGCTTTGGACCTATTGCCATGACGTCAAGGCGCCGGCCAATCGTGAGCTCTTCCGCGTGCAACACGACGGCGCTTTTTTGATCGTACGTCTTGCGTTGATGGCTGGCGACGGCAAGGTCGCGCGCGCTTCGTGCCGCACGTCCGCTGTCGAGCAGGGTCCATCCGCTCGTTTGATGACGCTCGCCCTTGTCGACAGTCTCGATGCCGTCCAGCGCTTCCGACACGGCACCCCGCACGGCGAGAGACGTCAGATAATACTGCGGCCGAGGATTGGCCTGTTCATAACCCTGACCCAGGTCGAACACCCCATGCATCTGTTCACGGGTGAGAGCCGCCGAGGCATTCACGCTCTCAAAGCGAGGCGCCGGCCAGAAACGTTTGGTCTTGTCTTCCCCTTCCTGCACCGCGTAACGCGCCTTGGTCCAGATCGAACTCGGCGCGTCTCCGGCGGTGAGCCAGATATCGCCCCCGTTTTGGCGGTTATCGGGGATGTCGAATTCGATGTCGAATGCGAAGCCGAACAGGCGCGACAGGATTGGATCGCCTTGCAGGCTGTAATAGATCGAAAGCAGCTTCGCTTGCGGGTCAGGCGGCGGCCCCTTCGGTTTGGCCGGCGGCGCGCCTGCCCTGGAAGCCTCTTGAATCGTGGCGGAAGACTTTTGATGTTGGGGTGACCATTGGGCCCAGCTGCCATAGACGTGTCCGGCACGCGAAGGCGGCGAGGTCCCATCGCCGGCCGCTTGCTTGCCGAGCACCTGCGCCGCCGGCGCGATCGGTAGGGCGATCGCAGTCGCGGCCGCCGCAGCAGTTAGTGCCGGGGCAGCGGTTGGTGCCGAGGCAGCAGCGTTCGCCGCGGCTGCCGCGGGGTTAGGAAGCGCTGTCGTGACTTCGTCGAAATAAGCTTTGCTTCGCTGGCGGTCAAGGTCGGTCGCGTCGACGGAATCCTTCAAGCGTTTCAGCAGTGTCTCGCTGCGCTGATCGGCGAAGCGCGCGCGGTCCGGATCCGCTGTTTCAAGGATTTCATCATGGTCGCCTGGCAGATAAGGTCCGATCGCCAGCTTTCGGATCACGCGCTGTGCCCTCGCGGCACTAATATCGATGGCGTAACCCGTTTGTGGATTGGGGACGACCCCCTTCACGACCGTCTTCTTGGTGGGGTCATGCGGCTGAGCGACGATCGCCCCATTAGCAAGGATCGTGGCCTTTTCGGGATCAGTTGGATAAGCCGGCTGAAGATCGGCAGAGCTCTTTTGCCCATTCACGCTTCGATCGATGTCGGCGATGAGCGTGTGCCACGGATCAGAATCGCCTGCGCCGGTAATCGCCTTCGCCCAAAGGACATTGAGCTCGGTTAGCCCCTTCTCTTCATCCGCGAGGGCCGCAAAGACCGGCTTGCCGAGCCGCGTCGGCGTCACCGCCCCGCTGTTGGGATCGCTCAAGCTGTACCAAACCGGAAACTTGTCCGGTTTGGAAAGAGTTGCCAGGTGCTTGACGATGTCACGCGGCCATGTCGCAAGATTCAAATCTATGGTCGCGCCGTCGGGCGCCGATCGCGGCGTGACGATCAGTGTGGCCTTGAGACGACCGTTCTTGGCAACGCCATTGGCGACAACGCGCATGTAGGCGGCGACCTGTGGGGCCGGATTTGGCGCAGGGGAAGTTGGCATGGCAGCCACCTATTGCACGAGGTCGACATCGAAATAAGAAGCGTATTTCTTCCAATCTTCCGATTGGCAGATCGCCCTGGAAATAACATCCGCATCTTGAGGCGGAGGTTTCGCGGCAGACGGATACTCAGCGGTTGCCGCGGCGACGGTCAGCGGCTCGAGCGCGTCGCTGACAACGCTCGGATCGTTGAGCGCCGCAAAGCGGGTGACGGGTTGCAGCAGCCCGGGCTCGAGCTCCGTGCCGCCTCCGCCGCCGCCGGAGCCAAGCTGCGGCTCATTGTGCGATACCGTGACGGAATATGAGTAATCGATGAAGCCCACCGAGAATGAGAAGGTGAAAATAGCCTCGCCATACATATTGCCGTTGTCTTCGCCGAGGCTGACGTAGAGGCTCGCGGCGAAATTGAAAATCCAGATCGTCATGCTGCCAGCGGCGAGGAAAGTCCCCGCGATCTCGGTCGAATTCACGTTCCCGACCTTGAGAATGCGGATGAAAGTGCCGACCTGAACCTGAACCTGCGCTTCTAGCGGGCCGAAACTCAGCGAACCGCCGCCTCCGAACAGGAACGAGGCTTCGAAGCCCCGGATGCCGTCCGCGGCCGAGAACAGCGAGAAATAGCCCGATCCGGCATAGGGAAGTATGCTGATCGTGAATGGCGCCAGCCGCGTGCCGAGCGAAGTCTTGAACAAAGCCCCATCGGACGTAAACGGCAGATCGGCGGAAACGTCGAAAATGATGTTGAAAAAGGAAACTTCCCCGATGCCGATGCTGCCGAGGTTGACGCCATAACCCACTTCAATTCCCAGTGCCCAATCGAGCGGCCCGATGTGGAAGCCGGCACCGTCGCTCGGTGTCAGATAAGTCTGGAGCTCTTGGATGAAATCGAGCGCCGGACCGACCTCGTAGGATTGATAGACAACGTCGAACCGCGGGGCCGCGCCGTTGTTCGCCACAAAACTGGCGCCGCCGAAGCGCAGCGTGAGCGCATCGATGACCGAGCCCACCAGCTTGATCGCAAACGGCCCGAGCGAACCTGACGCCGCGAAATCGGTCTTCCCTCCGTTCAGCAGATCGACCTCGATCTTCGTCGTGAGCACGAAACGCGAGCCTAACTGGGCCTGGAAGATTGCGCCGTCATCAGGCTCTTTGGTCACCGTGCTGGCAAAGTCGTAGGAGAAAACAGCCTTTGTCGGCACCAGTTGCGCGATGGCATCAAGGATCGCATCGCGGAAGGCAGCAACGTCGATCAGCGCGAGAATGTTGCCCTTGAGCACCTGCGCCGCGAGATTCTGAACGTTCCCAGCGATTTGCAGCGGCGCTGCCTTTCCCGTGCTCCAACCGTCAATGAAGCGCACGAAATTGCCGATGGTGATGTCGGGCGGTGCAACCGGCGGCGTGTACGCAGCGATCTTTTTCAGGACCTCGGCTTCTTCGGCCAGGCGGTCTTTGGTCTCGAGAGCCTGGAGGATCGCATCGTTATCGGTCGGATCGTTGACGTCGACACCCCGCGGATCGAAAACCGGAGCAACGAACAGCGAGCGCCGCGCCTCGAGACTGAGCAACGGTGAGTTGATGTTGTCGGCGGCGGTGTTGCGAAGCTCGCGAAGGGTCTTGTAGGCCGAACTGAAGGTCTGCAACGGCGCCTGTGCCAAAACCACTACGGCACGCTGCAGATATTGCGGTAGTCCATTCGCGCGCGCCTGCAGTGCCCGCCAAGCCGCGAACGCGGCGGCCTCGGTTTTGTGCAGACCAGCGGAAAGCTGCTGATAGGTCTGCTCCGCCGTGCTGGTAAAGAGCGACTGGACGGTCGGCGTCGTGCCGGATGCAACGACCGGTGTCGCGAGAAGCCCGGCAATGGTTGCAGGCGCGGTCGCAATCGTCGTGTAGTTCGCAAATTTCCCAGACGCGTCGGAAAGGTCCTTCAATGCCGATACAAGGTTATCTTCGTCCGGCTTTAGACTCAAACCGATTGGACCAAGCACAGTGTCGAGCGAAGCCGTGGCGTTTCCAAGCGTCGTTTTGACAGCCGCGGCGAACTTGCCTCCGTCTATTAGAAACTTGATGAGGACATTTAACGCGCTTGTCATTGCAGCGGCGACACTTTTTTCCGTGTCTTTCCAACTCGTAGAATAGGTTTGCAATTGACCGCCGATTGACAGGCCGTTGATGTTGCCAATCGTGTCCAGCGCGCCCCCAAGGAGGGCGCTCCCAACAATGACCGCCGCGTGCCCTTTGATAAACTCTGCGAGGCGTCCTATGGCACCCGCTAAGGCGTCGCCAATCTCCTTGGCAGATTGCGCGCAGGCCTGTTCGTAGCCGGTCAGCTTGACGACAAGATCCTTGTCTACACTGGTCCAGTCAGCGTTCGGAATCAGGGAGACTGCGGCGCCCATTCTGGCAAGCCCGGTGACGACGGCGCAATACAACGCGCTGGCATCGCCCACCAGCCCAAGATCGCTCGCGGCCGACCCCGCCATGAGCCCGCGGGCATCACTTATCAACTTGAGTTGAAGCGTAACGTCGAGCCCCACCGCGGCTGCCTTGTTCTGGATATCCTGGGCATTAGCCGTCACAAGGTCTGCGACACTGTTGACCGTCGTCTGCGCTACTTTCATTGCCGAGAGAAACGCATCGAGCGATTTCATCGGCTCGAACGCAGCCGGGGTCGCGGTCGAAGGCGGGAAGTTGCTCTTTTTCTGCGCGATTGACCAATCGTGGTAGGTCTTGCAGTTGGCGATTTCCGCGGTGAAAGTCGCGAAATCCGCGCCGGTTGCTGGCGGCATCAGATCGGATCTCACCAGTTGACTTTGCAGGCCCTTGAAACCCTGCCTGAGCGTTTGGTCGATTCTAGTAAACGGCTCCTGACCAACGCCGATGATCATATCCGATAGCCCCGCCAAATCTTTCAGCGAGGCATCGATCTTGCCCGCGGCAATGTGCTTCCGCAGGCTATCGGCAGCAGCGACGAGGTTGGATATGAATGTCACCGCACTGTACAGATCCTGCATCATGGGCGCATTGGCAGGATCCAGGATGGACGCGGCGAAAGCATCGAGTTCAGCTTCAATGATGAAGGCGGCCTGCTTTTCGGCGTTGCTGCCCAGCTGAGCGAGGGCGTCCTTGGCGTTCTTGATTGCCTTCTTGACTTGATCTGCGACGGCAGCCTGGAAATTCTTGAAGGTCTCGTCGAGGCTTTTGCCGGTCAGGACGTCGGCAATGACGGCCTTCGCAAACTCCGCGACAGTGATGGTCAAATCCTGCTTGAACTGGGTATTGATAGCGTCGAACGCGTTTCCAATGCCGGTAGTTGTTTTTTGCGCGAGGGCGACAAGATCGGGCGCAGCGACCGCGAACGTCAGGGTATCGTCAAGCTCGTGGCTCGTATCCTGGACGACAAGGTTCTTCAGCCAAGCGTCGATCCTGTCCGCATTGAGGACGCTGGAAAGACCCGCTCCAAACTGCTTCATCGTGTCTTGGAACTGCGACGTCGGCTGCTGGAACCGCACGAGCGCGTCCTGCACCGCGCCGACGGCCGCGGCTTGCAGCCGCGCAACCGGATTGGAGGCGATGCGGTCGAGCGCCGCAGCGAATGTGCGGGCACTCTCGTAGACAGCGGCAAGATCGAGAAACATGCCGACCGGATCGTCATCCGTCTGCGCGGTCGCGATTTTTCCATCGAGGTCACGCAAACCTGCATCGATTTCAGGAAAGACCTGCGCGAGGCTAACCCCCTTCCCGGGGAACTGGCTCTGTATGTCGCGGCTCAGTTTCTGCCACTGCGTCTCCAGTTTATTTATCGCGTCTTGGAGCGGCGCCAGCACATGGGCGTGAATATCCTGAACCAGCTCTTGCGGGTCTGCGTTAAGCGCAGCGTCCGAGCCGAATTGCAGGGTCTCACGCAGAACCGGGGTTGCTCCAAGAAGCGAGGTGGTATCGAAGCCCAGGACCTGGAGCAGCTGGCGATAGCTGACGACGCCCAGAATTTTGGCATCGTCGCTGAAAAAGGTACTGAGAACTTTACGGATGGAGTCGAAAACATCCGAAGCCGAACTCACCTCGCTTGCCGCGCCTGGGGAAGCAACGCCAGTGGTCGGGGCGGCACTTGAGGATCCCGAAGCCGGCTGGACCTTATTCAGATACGGGTTCTGCGGGTCGAAGAAATCGGCGAGCGAGAGCAGGTCATGAAACTCGGGGTGCGGCGATACCGGAGCAATCAACGTAGCGCCGTCGGAAACTTGGATCGGCCCCCGTGGCTCCGGAGTGCCCTTGGGTTCGGTGGATAACGTCGGTCCCGACGCTTCGTAGATGATCGCCCCGGTTGCGCCGATCGGGCCGTTGCCCCGGCCAATTGCGACGATATTCGACTCGGGCCGGCCGACTCCTCCACTGCGATCGCCATTGCTGCCCATCTTCATGGCGATGCATGTTCGAAGGTTCAGGAAGATCTCGAGCGGATTTGTCGGCTTGTCCGAACCGGTGGCTTTCGGCGAAAAGCCGAAGCGCACGTAACGTCCGTCGTACTGCACGTCCACCGGCCGTGGAACGCCGCCGCTGAAGCGCTCGACGTTCTCGAGGCGAACTGTCGCCGTCTCCAGCGATGGATAGAACGGCGGCTGTTCCGCACCTTCGAGGATTGCCGTGGTGTCGTAAGCGGTGAGGTCTCCGTTCCAAACGTCGCCGGAGCTCTTCAAACCTGCATGCACGCTGACCACGATCGTCTGGGTCTTCAGGGTACAGTCGCCCGTTTTCGTTTCCTGGGCATAGCGGATGTTCTGGTCACGGAGCGCAGCGGTACGGCGTGGCAGCCAATTGGCCCATTTGCGATACGTTTCGACCAGCGCCTTCAACGACGCACCGGTGGTCGCCGCGATGTTGTCGACAAAGATCAGCGGCATCGACGTCTCGGCGCCGTCGATGGTGAAGTCAAATTTGATCAATCCCTGGTCGGTCTCGTTCACTCGCGGCCAGAACGCAAGGCCGGGTGACTGTGCCAGGTCGATGCGACCTCCCATGGGGTTTTCGGGATTCGTGGAGGGGTCTTTCGGCAACTGGTAGGGGTCTTGCAGGTCCGGTGTCTGCACCGTGCGCATTGTCACGTTCCGCGCGCACCACAGACGCCCCTCGAAGGGCTGGCCCACCGCGGGATAAGCCTGCGTCTTGCGCCCGATGCGTATGAAAATGCGTTGCACCAGCACCGCCTTCACACCCAGCGTTTCCGATCGCAGGAACAGCCGCTCCGTGAGCTTGACCAGCGAGGCGCGATGGCCGAGCGGGAATAAATAACCCTTGTAGACGACCTCGCCGACGATATCGCGCCCGAGCACGATCTCTGCTCGCCAACGCTCGATCGAAAAGCCGTCGAATATCTTGCCGCCCCACAAGTCGTTGGCGCCGGCCGACGGCAGGAACTGCGTATCGTGGATAAACGAGCCGCCGAGCGCACTCAGCCAAAGCTCGCGAACACGCAGTTGTTGCGGGCGCTGGATTGCCTGCGCGTCGTCCGCGTCGAGCACCGAAAAATCGTCGCCGGGTTCGATCTGGCCGGAACCGGCGACCAGGCCTCCCGCCACCTTGGAGCCAGCCGGATCGCCTTCGCGCGGCTTTCGCTTACCGATGACCGGCAGGCCGTAGGCCGAAGAAAGCAAAACCAGCTCGTGACGGTCGTAGGCATCAAGCGCCGAACGGAAGAACTGCAGGTTGCCGAGCGCCTTGCGGTCGTCGTCGCGACCGCAGAGCACGCGCAGGATGCGCCAGATGCGGTCGCGCAACGGCGGGGTACACAGCGCCGAAGACGTTGGAGTCGGCGCCGGAATGGGCGTCGGGCTGGGCACCGGGCTTGGTGCCGGACTAGGTGCGGGATTTGGCGTCGCGCTGGGGGCAGGACTCGGCGTGGCGCTGGGGGCCGGCGTCGGGATCTGGGCGGCGGGAGGCAACTTGGCGTTGACGCCGTCGGCCGTCAATGTCGCCGCGTCCATCTGCTCCTGACCAATGAACCAGGGAGCGAGCGGTCCGCGTGGCGGCGCGCCCTGCCCGATCTGGCGAACATCGCCGGGTTTCAGCCAGGTCAACGCGTTCGGCCGCAGATCGGGGGAATCGACGATGCGCAGATTAGGCTCGAGGCCGTCCAGGGCCAGTTGGACGACCCACAAGGGGCGATGCGAGCGCCTCACCGGATCGCCCGACTTCATGACGGTCTCGCCCCCGGGTCCTTCTGCCGGAGTGATCTTCGGCACCGTGCCGGCTTGCTCATGAACGACCTGCCAAGGCAATTTGCGCCTGTCGAGCCAGATCGCGTCCTGCGCAGTGGAAAGTGTGAGGCGCGCTGGAATCTCGATCGCGGTTTCGTAAGGCGTCGGCTTCCTGGCCAGCGCGGCGCGAATTTCTCCGAGCCTTTGTTCGGCGGTGACGCCGCCAATCGAAAGCCCCTGATAGGTCAGCACGTCATGGTCGGCGAGATTGGCGGCGCGCGCGCCGATCGGCGGCACGATCCCGCTTGCGTTGCCGTTGAACAATTTGCGCGCGCGCAACGTGACGGCCGGCTCGTGCCGCGACCAATCGGTCAGGTCGGCGAATGTAAAGTCGAGTTCCGGATAGGTGAAACCGCCGCTGTTCGGCGTTCGCGGCGAGGCGTCGGAACTGTAGTTCAGTCCCGCCTCCTCCGCCGTCGCATTCGGCACCGGAGCGCAATTGATATGGAAGGCCAGTCGGGTCGGCTGCGCAAGCCTTGCATCGCTGAGCTCGGAAAAGCCCGAGGGATCGTCGCCGACGATCTGCTGGATAAACCTCTTGATGAGCTCCCCTTCGCGCCCCTTCGTGCGGTCGCCTCTCGGATCATCAAACGGGTCTCTCGGCCGGGCGCCGGTCGCCGTGGGCTGCCAATTTGAACGGTTGTTCTCGGCAAAAAATTCGACATCGATCGAGTCCAGCGTCACCGGCGCCCACGGCTGCTTATCCTGTGCGTTGTTTCCCGGCTTGGCATAGAGAGCTGGCCCCGGTTGTTTGGACAGCGCCCCGCTGGATTTAAGTGGATTCCTGCCGGGTTATGCTGAACGCGGGGCTTTACGGTTTTGTCGTTGCGTCGGGAGGGCGTAGCCCGACCAGAGCGACGACAAAACCGTCGGCGACGGTCATGCGGCCATCACCATAGCTTGCGTGCCGAAGTAAGCCTCGTCGGGCGTGCGCCCGTCAAGGCTCGAGTGAGGGCGTCCCTGATTGTAGAAGGCCAGATACTTGGCAATTGACGCTCGCGCCTCGGACACGCTGTCGTAGGCGCGGAGATAAACTTCTTCGTATTTGACCGTGCGCCAGAGCCGCTCGACAAACACGTTGTCGCGCCAGGCGCCCTTGCCGTCCATGCTGATGGCGATCTTCGCGTCCAGCAGCACATCGGTGAACTCGAGGCTGGTGAACTGGCTGCCCTGATCCGTGTTGAAAATCTCGGGCCTGCCGTGCTTCGCCAACGCCTCCTGGACCGCTTCGACGCAGAAGGCCGCCTCCATTGTGATCGAGACGCGATGGGCCAGGACCCGTCGGCTGAACACATCGACGACCGCCGCGAGATAGACGAAGCCACGCCGCATCGGAATGTAGGTGATGTCCATTGCCCACGCATGGTCGGGCCGCTCGATCTTCAATCCGCGCAACAGGTACGGGTAGATCTTGTGACCCGGAGCCGGCTTGCTCGTGTTCGGGCGACGATAGACCGCCTCGATCCCCATGCGCTTCATCAGCGTCGCGATGTGGCGGCGACCGGCGTATACGCCCTCCCGCCGCAGCAACGATCGCAGCATACGCGCTCCCGCGAAGGGATAATCGAGATGCAGCTCATCGAGCCGACGCATCAAGGCAAGGTCCTCGGCCGAAACTGGCCGAGGTTCATAGTAGACCGTGCTGCGAGCCAGCTTCAGGACCTTCGCCTGGCGCACGATAGAAAGATCATGATCGCGGTCGATCATCGCTTTGCGCTCAGCAGGCCCGCCTTGGTGAGCGCGCCGGACAAAAAATCGTTTTCCAACGCCAGCTCGCCGATCTTGGCATGTAACGCCTTCAAATCGACCGGCGTCTCGGCCGATGTCTTGTCATGCCCAAACACGCCGGCGGCGCCTTCCAGGAGCTGGTTTTTCCAGATCGTGATCTGGTTCGGATGAACATCAAACGCGCCAGCTCCGCCAGTGTCTTGTCGCCTTTGACCGCAGCCAAAGCAACCTTCGCCTTGAATGCCGGAGAATGCGTCCGGCGGCTCTTCTTCGTCATCTTCGCTCCTGATTCGCAGCAAGAATCCTCGCCGCTGTCAGGCAGAAAATCCACTCAAGCTACTGTCCGAATTTGCGGGGCCAGCTCTGGGATCGAGCTGTTGAAGCGGATGAAGGCGCAGCACAGCCCGTTTCCGATCCTAATCATGACCGGTCACGGCGACGTGCCGCTTGCCGTCGAGGCGATGAAGCTCGGGGCGGTTGACTTCGTCGAGAAGCCGTTCGAAGACGATCCCCTCACCGCCATGATCGAATCTGCGCTCCGCCAGGCGGCACCGGCGGCCAAAAACGAAGCGATCGCGCAAGACATCGCCGCGCGTGTTGCCTCCCTGAGTCCCCGAGAACGCCAGGTTATGCAAGGTCTGGTCGCGGGCCTCTCAAATAAGCTGATCGCCCGCGACTACGACATCAGCCCACGCACGATCGAAGTATATCGGGCCAACGTGATGACCAAGATGCAGGCGAACAGCCTGTCGGAATTGGTGCGGCTGGCGATGCGCGCCGGTCTGCTCAACGATTGAGCCATGTCAAGGCCCTTCTTCACATCCTCTGCTAGTCAAGACGACATGATTGAGATCAGCTCGCACAATGAGCGGCTGTCGCCCCCTGCAAAATCTACCGTCTTTGTGGTTGATGACGATGCCGCAGTTCTGGGATCCTTGCGGTTCTTGCTGGAAACCGAAGGCTTTGCCGTGCGGACCTTTCGGAGTGCAACGGCGTTCCTGAATGCTGGCGATATGCCCAGTGCAGATTGTTACGTGATCGACTACAAGATGCCCGACATCAACGGCATCGAACTCGCCGGCCGGTTGCGCAAGTTTGATCGCGATGTGCCCGTGATCCTAATCACCGGCTATCCGGACAAGAACATCTCGACCCGGGCCGCGGCAGCCGGGGTGAAAGACGTGGTTTTAAAGCCCCTTCTTCTCGATGAAAACCTGGTCAAATGTATCCGCCGGGCCATCCAGGACCGGCGCGGACACTGACCTGCGGGATTCTACGTAGGTAGGCCCCCTTAAGGTATCGCTCGAACTTTCGCGACGCTCAATCCCGCGCAAGCATTGGTCATCACAACGGAGATGGCTCAGATGCTCACCCAGTCACTCAACACCAAGGCGATCAACACTCCGATCAGCGGCAGCAAGGTTGCCGTTTCCATCGATCCGGTCGCCGATCGGCTCGGCGCGATCACCGGCCATGCCGGCCTCGTCGCCACGGAATTCTCGTACCGCAAGGACGAGGAGATTTACGGCGAGGATGAGCCGGCCGAATATGTCTACCAGGTCGTCACCGGCGCGGTGCGCAGCTACAAGCTTCTTTCCGACGGCCGCCGCCAGATCGGCGCCTTTCACCTTCCCGGCGACGTGTTCGGTCTGGAATCCGGTGCCAGTCACCGGCTCGCCGCCGAGGCCATCATCGACACCACGGTGCGCCTGGTGAAGCGTGCGAGCCTTGAGAAGGCCTCCGGCACCGACGTCCAGGTCGCCCGCAAGCTCTGGACCATGACCGCCTCGGAGCTGCGCCACGCCGAAAATCACATGCTGCTTCTCGGACGTAAGACTGCGATGGAGCGCGTTGCTACCTTCCTGCTCGAAATGGACCGCCGCCTCGCCGTCGCGGGCATGATGGCGCTGCCGATGTGCCGTCGCGACATCGGCGACTATCTCGGCCTCACGCTAGAGACCGTGTCGCGCGCGCTGTCTCAGCTTCAGGCCCAGGGCATTCTCGGTTTCTCTG
Organism: Bradyrhizobium barranii subsp. barranii; assembly: GCF_017565645.3. Lineage (NCBI taxonomy): Bacteria > Pseudomonadati > Pseudomonadota > Alphaproteobacteria > Hyphomicrobiales > Nitrobacteraceae > Bradyrhizobium > Bradyrhizobium barranii. The sequence continues at coordinate 1,179,835 of NZ_CP086136.1, read as the reverse complement.
GCGCTCGCCAGATTGTGCTGCGCAACCGCCAGCGCCTGCACAATCTCGACGCCTGATTTGTCCTCCTAGTATCTGGGCCAGCTTCGAGAACCTGCGGGGAAGTCGCATGTTGCGCCGGCGTAGCGAACGGCGAACACTGACTTTAGATCCGACGGGACAAGACCCGGACGATGCACTTCGAGCCGCGGGAATGCGACATGTACGCGATGGTTCTCTCCGCACGCGGCGCGCCGTTGACATTCCAGCAACGAGCCGACCCGGTCCCCGGCCCCGGCGAGGTCCGCGTCAAGGTCAGCGCATGCGGCGTGTGCCGGACTGACCTGCACGTGGTGGATGGCGAGCTACCCGACATTTCCTATCCGATTATCCCGGGCCATGAAGTCGTGGGACGCATCGATGCTCTTGGCCCGGGCGTCAATGAGTTGGAGCTGGGCATGCGCGTAGGTGTTCCATGGCTCGGTTTCACTTGTGGCGAGTGCTTTTACTGCCGCACCGACAAGGAAAATCTGTGCGATCGTCCCGAATTCACCGGCTACACGCGCGACGGCGGCTTTGCCAGCCACCTCGTCGCCGACGCCCGATATTGCTTTCCACTCGGCGAGAACGGCGAGGACGCAGCTCTTTCACCCCTGCTCTGCGCCGGGCTGATCGGCTGGCGATCCCTGGTGATGGCCGGCGAGGGCAAAACGCTCGGCATCTATGGCTTTGGCGCGGCCGGCCATATCGTGGCACAGGTGGCCCGCGCAGAGGGACGGCAAGTTTACGCCTTCACCCGCGGCGGCGACCAGGAAGCACAGCAACTTGCGCTCTCGCTCGGCGTTGACTGGGCCGGCTCTTCGGAGGACATCCCGCCGACCGAGCTCGATGCCGCCATCATATACGCGCCAGTCGGAGCATTGGTACCGCTTGCCCTGCGCTCGGTGCGCAAGGGCGGACGCGTTGTGTGCGCCGGCATTCACATGTCCGACATCCCATCGTTCCCCTATCGCATTCTTTGGGGCGAACGGCAGATCGTATCGGTTGCAAACCTCACGCGAAAGGACGGCATCGATTTTCTCGCCGCCGCCGCAAAGATCAATATCCAGACACACACGACGGTATTCCCGCTCGTCGAGGCCAATGAAGCGCTCGCCCGCCTGAGGGAGGGCAAGCTGACTGGCGCAGCCGTTTTGCGGCCTTGACTGTCGCGTCTACTGCTCGAGCACGTAAGAGCCCGGCGCCTCATACGAGGGCGCGCTCTTCTGTCCCGAATCTGCCGCCAAGCAGGTCGGAACGGGCTGACCGGAATGCGCGGCGAGAAATCGCGTCCACTCCGTCCACCATGATCCCTCGTGGGACGGTGCGCGCCTGATCCATTCGTCGGGGCCAATATAGGGATCATGAGCCTTCTTTGTACGCACCTGATAAACCTGATAGCGCCCCTCGGCGAGATCATTGTTGAGGAACAGGCGCCGCAAATAGTCCGAATGCATTTGGTAGGGCATACGCGTGGCATCGGCGTTCCACGACATCAGTTCGCTTGGCGCGGCCCGCTCTCCGATTAGATAGTCCCGCACGACGCGCGACCAAAGCAGGTCATTGGTTCGCAACATCTGGAAGGCCCCGGCCATCTGTGCCGTTGCGAGCAGCCCCTGCCGCCACATCATATCCTCCAGGAACGCGACCTGGCTTTCGTTGATGAACAAGGTGAGCTCGCCGGCTTCCGTGAAATCGGTTTGCGCCGCGAGCAGCGTCACCGTTCGCAGGCAGTCGGGCCGCTCGCGAGCCAGCCTGGCCGCCGCGATCGACAACAGGGTACCGCCAAGGCAATAACCGGCGGCGTGGATAGCCTGTCCAGGCCGAAGCGAGTTGATGGTAGTGATCGCGGCATCCACTCCGAGCTCACGGTAGTCTTCGAGACTGAAATTGCGATACTCGGGTGTTGGGTTCTTCCATGAAATCATGAAGACAGTGAAGCCGCTTTCGACCAGGTAACGGACGAGAGAATTACGCGGCGTCAGGTCGAGAATGTAATACTTCATGATCCATGCAGACGCGATCAGAACGGGTTCGGCACGCACGGTCGACGTCGTCGGGGAATACTGGATGAGCTCGATCAGCTCGTTGCGATAGACGACCTTGCCGGGTGTGATGGCAACGTCCTTACCCACCACATAAGTCTGATCGCTCCTGAGCCTTCCACCAGCGAGCAGGGCCTGCCAATCCTCGACAAAGTTGTGCAGGCCATAGACGAAGTTGCCGCCGCCAGTCTCCATGATCTTGCGCAGAACTTCAGGATTGCTGACGGCGAAATTCGTTGGAGCCACCGTGTCCAGGCCTTGGCGAAGCGCGAAGTCGGCGATCGCCGCGTTCGAATGGGCCAGTCCGTGAATACCGGTCGTCGTCGAATGCCACCATTGCTGGTTCAGCAGGAAAGCCTGGGCCAGGAGATTGAAGGATGGCAGCTCCCAATCGGAGCCTGTGAAACGGCGGTCGTTCTCCAGCGGCCGGATCACGGACCAAGGCTGGAATACCGCATGCCTCGGCAGCATGGCATCGACAAGATCAAACGCATTCTGGATCGCCTGGCCGGCGAGGCTGGCCTGCTTCCCAGGTGAGGCCAGGAGGTGCAGTTGCCAGTCGGCAAAAGCTAGGGCCAGCGCTGCCGGCGAGACGCCGCCGGTCAACCGCGCCAGCGCCGCGTGAAAGGATCGATCGATGTCATCGACGGCTGTATCGGAGCTGGACGGCTGCACTGTCGCCTGCGCCTCAATAGCCGTGGGCTCGACGGGGATCCGGTCAGAATTCGAAACAATGGGAATACGGCCGACCGATGCTGGAGGCGACATGGGGAGCTCCTTTGGCCCCCGCAACCTAACCAAGTTGTCCGAGAGCGAATTGAGCTGCGTCAACTTAGAAATTGAGCTGCCTCTTACCTTCCTGGCCTAGTGACCAACAGCTCGGCGAGCCCTTTGATGATCAAGCAGCCTAGCGCGGCCAAGGCTTTGGCCGCTGCCGAGTTCTGGCAAACACCAAAGGACGCCCTCTACCGCGCGCTCGGCTCCGGTCCGAACGGGCTATCGCAGGTCGAAGCGGACCGGCGCCTGGCGATGTTCGGAGCAAACCACGCTGATGCCTCTCAAAGCCGATCGGTCCTGCGCAAGCTTGGGCAACGCGTTTGGAACCCGTTGATTGCGATGCTCCTGGCGGCTGCCCTCGTATCCGGATTAAGCGGCGACGTTGGCAGTTTTGTAATTATCGCAACCGTGCTGTCTCTGTCCATCACACTGGACATTGTTCAGGAACATCGCGCCGAGCTAACGGCCGAAGCGTTGCGCGAATCGGTGGCCATTCGGGCTGACGCCGTCCGCGATGGCAAGGACGTTACGGTACCGGTGACGGCGCTCGTCCCCGGAGACATCGTGAAGCTCCGTGTCGGCGACCTCATACCCGCCGATGGCATCGTCCTTGATGCCCAGGAATTGCAGATCAATGAGGCCTTGATGACGGGTGAGCCGTTTCCTGCTTTCAAAACGGACGCTCCCTGCTCCGCGGCATCGCCGGCGGAGGCGACGAATGCCCTGTTCGCCGGAACTAGTACTGTCGGCGGAAGCGGCAGGATGTTGGTGGTGAAAACCGGAGGCCAGACCCGGTTTGGCGCGATCGCTGCGGCACTGGCTGCCAATGCTCCGCCAACGGCTCTCGAGCAGGGTGTGCACAAGCTTGGACTCCTGATCCTTCGGCTTACGCTCTTTCTGACCCTCTTTGTGTTGTTGGCTCATCTCGTCGCGCAACGGGCCGCGCTGGAGTCCTTCCTGTTCGCGGTCGCACTCGCCGTCGGCCTAACGCCTGAGCTGCTGCCCATGGTGATGACGGTGACGCTCGCCCGCGGCGCGCTACGCATGGCGGACCGAAACGTTATCGTCAAGCGACTGTCCGCAATCCATGATCTGGGTGCCATGGACACGCTTTGCGTGGACAAGACCGGCACGCTGACGGAAGCCAAAATCACGCTCGAAGCGCATGTCGATCCGAAGGGGCGACCTAACGATCGCGTTCTGAGCCTCGCGTACCTCAACGGCACCTTCCAGGCCGGCGTCAGAAGCCCCCTCGATGATGCAATACTCTCCGCGCGCAACGGCGCCATAGATGGCTGGGTTCGACTCGCGGAAGTGCCGTTCGACTTCGAGCGAAGGTGCCTGTCGGTACTGGTGGCACAGAACGACGAACACATCTTGATCGCAAAAGGCGCTCCGGAATCCATCCTGGCCCGCTGCGTCGCCGTGGGCATCGATGGTCTGGCCCATCCGCTCGACGCCGCTTGGCAGCAAAAAATGAGGGACATCCAGGATCAATATGCCCGCGACGGTCTTCGGCTTCTTGCCGTCGCCGTCAGATCAATCCCGCCCGGGCAGCAGACGATTGCTGTTGGCGACGAGGCGGATCTGACCATGATTGGCTTCTGTGTATTCGCTGATCCACCGAAGCAGGATGCGGCCTCAGCCATTGAAGCCCTTACCTCGCTAGGCATAACAGTGAAAATTCTCTCGGGCGACCACGGCGCAGTGGTCTCTCACGTCGCTCGATCGGTCGGTCTTCAATCGGATCGTATCATGACCGGAGTTGAGATCTCCGGGCTCACAGATGCAGCGCTGGTGGCCCGGGTCGACAATATTGATCTGTTTGCCCGCATCGATCCTGATCAGAAGCGACGGATCATTGCCGCACTCCGCCATCGCCATCACGTGGTCGGCTTCATGGGGGACGGCGTCAACGATGCCCCGGCCATCCACGCGGCCCATGTCGGCATATCCGTCACGGGCGCGACCGAAGTCGCCCGCGCAGCCGCCGACTTGATCCTGCTGGCTCCCGATCTTTCAGTGCTTGCGGCCGGTGTGCGCGAAGGCCGCAGAACATTTGCCAACATCCTGAAGTATGTGCGAATGGGAACGAGCTCTAACTTCGGCAACATGCTTTCCATGGCCTTGGCCTCGATCGTTCTTCCGTTCCTGCCATTGCTGCCGCTGCAGATCCTGCTGAACAACCTGATCTACGACCTCTCCGAAATCGGCATCCCTTTCGATGAAGTCGACCGCGAAGACCTTGCGCAACCGGAAGCCTGGAACATGGCAAGCATCCTTCGTTTCACGATCATCATGGGAATTGTTTCTTCCGTGTTTGACGTGATTACCTTCGCCGTTCTTCTGAAGCTATTCGAAGCGAATGCGGCGCAGTTCCAGACCGGGTGGTTCGTGGAATCAATATCGACGCAGATCCTGGTGATTTTCATAATCAGGTCTCGCCGGATGCCGTGGCGCGCAAACCGTCCCCACACCATCTTGGTCGCGACGTCCTTCGGTGCCCTCATCATGGGCGTAGGACTAGCGCTCGGCCCATGGGGACAACTATTCGGCTTTACCGCTCCTTCTGCGGCACTCGTGGCGACGATATTCGCTATCGCCGTCACTTATCTCGTCTGCGCGGAGATTGCCAAGCGCCTCGCAGTTTCAATTCTGTAAGGCCCGGGAGTTGAACGCACCGTCAAGATTGGTGCGGATCACGCCCTCCCATTGCGGTCGGCTCATCTTGTGAAGCGCCGCGTCACGAACGATCCCGGCATTGTTGACAAGAACGTCGATTGGTCCGAGCGAGGACTCAACGGACTTCACTCCGATAGCGCATGCATCGAAATCACCGATGTCCCATTGATAGGACGCGATGCCCGTTCGGCTCATGAAGGCTTTGGCAGCCTCGGCGCTTCCGGCATAAGTGGCGGCTACCTGGTAACCCGCCGTCTGAAGAGCTTGAGGCACGGCGGCACCAATACCTCTGGTACCGCCCGTCACCAATGCCATCCGCGCCATGTCTAGCACTCCCGCCTGCGGTTAGGACGATATCCGACGCTCATGCGGCCACTTTGACGTGCGTCAAGACTCCCAATGGCGACATGTGCTGCTCTTTGGCGGCAAGATCGGAGCGGGAGGCACGCATGTTCAAAGATCTACTGGTGCATATTCCAACAGAGCGGTCACCGCGACCCGCCATCGATGCGTCCGTTTCCCTGGCGACGAGTGCTGGCGCGCATCTGGATGCACTTGCAACAGGATATGCCTCCACGAACGTGCCATTTGTTGCGGAAGGCGGTGCAGCCATCGCAGCGTCTTTGCAATTCGAGTATGAACGTGCGCTGGAACGCGCCCAAGCAGCACTACGTATTTTCGAGGTTGAGGCGAAGAACGCTCGGATCAATTACGGAAAATACGCACTGAGCGAGACTATCGCCGAGGCCGTTTCGAAAGCAGGGGCAGCGGCGCGCCTCTATGATCTGACGATCGTGTCACAAGGCGATCCGGATTGCGATACCTTCGACAACCAGCTTCCGAAGGAGCTCCTCTTGCAGTCGGGTGGACCCTTGCTGTTCATTCCCTATACTTTCCAGGGCACATTCAAAGCGGCACGCGTCGGCATCTGCTGGGACGGCAGTCGCCTTGCCGCCCGCGCCTTACGGGACGCGATGCCATTCATCACCGAGGCAGACGCTCTGACGACGATCACCCTCAATGCGTCCGAGGTACCGTCCGACGCATCGCCCGAACGCCTTCTGACACACCTCGCGCGGAAGAGCTTGCCGGCAAGGACCGTTTCGCTTCAATCCGACCGTGGCGATCTGCAAGCGAGCATCCTGTCGATCGCTGCGGATGAAAGCCTCGACCTGCTGGTTATGGGCGGTTACGGCCATTCTCGACTTCAAGAAACGGTGTTCGGCGGCGTCACGCAGGAGATGTTCCGCAGCATGACCGTTCCTGTCATGATGTCGCACTGATGGAGCACAATGTGAGGAGAACTGTACGCGCCATTGCAGGCGCCATACTCGCTGCGAATTTGCTCGTCTCCTCAAGCCCAACTGCGGCTTCAAGCGTCGAACAGGGCCGGCGTCTTGCGCTGCTGTATTGTGGAAAGTGCCACTCGACCGACAAGGTCAGCCCCAGCCCTCTCAAGATCGCTCCCCCGTTCAGGACGTTACACGAACGATATCCAATCGAGATGCTGCAGGAGGCCCTAGCCGAGGGCATCGTCACGGGGCATCCGACAATGCCGGAATTTCGTTTCGATGCCGATCAGGTCGGCGATTTCATGGCGTTCCTGAAGACGTTGGAGCAATGAAGGCTCGCGCACGCCACAGAGGCCTGATCGGAATTGGCTCAGCATCTCCGGCCCTACTTGGTGGAGCCTTCGGCGAGTGCTTCACAAGGCATCTCAAGGAAACGAGATTTCTGGAGACCAGTCAAATGACTCTACGGAATTCGTGCTTGGCTCTTGCGATCTTGGCAAGCGTGGGCACATCGGCGACTGCCCAATCGGACTTTGAACCTTCCCCAACTGTCAGACAATATGCGCCCCGCCTGGTCGAAGTCATGAACGCGGCCCAGCTTCAGCATCTGAAACTGTGGTTCGCGGGCAAGTCGAAGAACTGGGAACTTGCTGCGTTCGAATTGCGCCAGTTGACGGATAGTCTGGCCCAAGCTGCCGTATTGTACCCCGGCATTCCCGTAAGCAACGCAACCACGATGAAGGATCCGCTGCTCTCAATCGCAGATGCGATCGACGCTGGGGATGGTCGCAGGTTCACCGCCTCCATGCGCGCACTGACCGATCGCTGCAATGCCTGCCACACCTCGCTGGAACGCAGCTTTATCGCGATAGGCCTGCCGACCGACCAGCCGCCGCCCGCCAATCAGATATTCGCGCCGGCCGAAAAGGCCCCCAAGAAATGACGAGCTAACGCAAACCGGGCACCACAAAGATCGGCCTCGGGGGCCGGATTTCGCCTTAGATATTGTTCACTGCAGCGGCATCCGAAAAAGGCAGTCGCGCTGACAGCACCGGCGTCAACACGACATTGATCATGCTTCTTTCGGATAGATTTGCTCACGGTGAACTTCACGGCCGCTCTCGTCGAGAACGACGATGCGAAGCTCCGCATGCCCTTTCGGATTCTCTCTGCGCACCTTGTCCGCAAGGCTCTTGCTGTGCGCGATGGCAGCGCCATCACTCACAAACTCCAGGCCTGATTTGTCCCGGACGGGCACCCCGTCCTTCATGTCGAAATAGTAGGTGCGCATCGGCTCATTCCCGCGCGGTCCGGCCGTTCGGGTCGGTTAAACTCATTGGCCCGGAAGAAAGGGAGCCGCCGAGCCCAGGGGGACGGATCTCGGCGGCAACGTTGGGACGTAACCTTGGGTCGAGTTACGCAAGACGAAAGCTAACAGCCTCGTTCAGCCCTGACTTGACCTGGATCAAGCGCTGCCCTCAGCGGGACGCAAGCGCGTGAGTGAGGACTTTTGTCATCGCCCGCGCGATAAAATTAAGGTACTCGTCATTCCCGTTCTTTGCGCTCGGCCCACTCAAACACTCGGCGCGCCGTTGACGGCGCCGCGCCTGGCGTCACCATTTCCCTTTCTTGATCGGCATCAAGATCGTTTCCAGACGACGTCCTATGCTGAGACAAACAGGAGGCATCGCCATGATCGGAATTACGTTGACCGCAGATCAGATTTGCAATGCACCGACTGAGGTGCGACGATGGATTGAACATGAGGTCATTGCCGGCCTCCGCATGGCGCCACGAGATGCCGCTTCGTCGCCTCCACGTTCCACCCATCCAGCTGTCTGCAGTGAGGACGAAATCGCAGCGATATTCGGCCAATTGCGGGGAATGCCTGTCGCGCTCAGCGTCCTATTCGAGTTCAGGCAGCCCGGCATCGCCTTCGGAAACCCACCCCTGAAGAGCTTCCGGCTGATGGATATCCTGCACAACACCAAGCTAGAGACCATCGAGCAGGTGATGACCGGCCTCGATGCCATCAACGCCGCCCTTGCTGAACTGCGTGGTGATCCAGGCGCTCACTTTTGCGACTTCGACAACGAAGGTCATTGTTTCCTGGCGATCGAAACGCAAGCGAGCATCGCAAAGCTGTGGCACGACATCGTCGTTCGGCAGGAGGCGCCAGCGAGCCGTCGGGAACCGCTGCTGCGCACCGCCGGCTGAACTCGATCTACTCCGAACCCGGCTCAAGGGCCGAGTCACGCGGCAATCATGCGGCGACCGGCTCCCTGCTGGACGTGCCGCGCAGCGAAGCAAACTGATCCGACGTTACCGTTTCATTTGCGATGAGCAGTTCGACACCGGCTTCGAGCTCGGTGCGTCGTCGTAGTAAGATGTCCCTGGCGCAACGATCGCCCTCCTCAATCAGGTTACGCACGGCGAGATCGATCTCGCGGCTTGTCTCTTCCGCAGCCGCAACGACCGCATCCTGCGCCGCAGCGAGGAACGCTTGCGGCTTGGGGGCGTAGGTGCGCTGCCCCACTGTCTCATCCATGCCGTACTTGGTCACCATCTCGATCGCGACTTCGGTCGCACGTTGAAGATCGTCGGCCGCGCCGGTCGAAATGGAACCGTCGAAGATCATGCGCTCCGACGCGCGTCCTCCCATCAGCACAGCAATGCGGTTCTTCAGCTCCTCAACCGTAAGCAAGAACCTGTCCTCGGTCGGGCGCTGGATGGTGTACCCGAGTGCACCGATCCCCCGCGGAATGATCGATACCTTCTGTACAGGGTCGACGCCGGGCAGGCAGGCCGCAACGAGGGCATGGCCCATCTCATGATAGGCAACCCTCCGCCGTTCGTCCTTGCTGAGCACCCTGCTCTTCTTCTCAATCCCGGCCACGATCCGTTCGATCGCCGTAACAAAATCGGTGAACGTGACCTCCGTGCCGCTCCGTCTGGTCGCAGCGATCGCGGCCTCGTTGATGAGATTTGCAAGGTCAGCACCCGTGAACCCGGTCGTAAGGGCCGCCACTTTGTCGAGGTCGACATCCTTGCCCATACGAATCTTGCGGACGTGCACCTTGAGAATGGCAACGCGCCCGATCTTGTCGGGACGGTCAACGAGAACCTGTCGGTCGAATCTGCCCGCCCGCAGCAGCGCGGGATCCAGGATCTCGGGGCGGTTAGTCGCAGCCAGCAAAATGACGCCTGCGCTCGGGTCGAAGCCGTCAGGCTCGGACAAGAGCTGATTGAGGGTCTGCTCCTTCTCGTCGTGGCTCCCGAACGACATCGGTCCGCGGCTACGTCCCAGCGCGTCGAGTTCGTCGACGAAAATGATGCAAGGCGCCGCTTTACGGGCCTGCTCAAACAAGTCCCGAACGCGCGCAGCACCAACCCCAACGAACATCTCGACGAACTCCGAGCCCGAGATCGAGAAGAATGGCACTCCGGCCTCGCCCGCCACGGCGCGGGCAAGCAGGGTCTTTCCCGTCCCCGGCGGGCCCACCAGCAAGATTCCCTTCGGCACATGCGCGCCCAACCGGCCGTAGCTGTTGGGATCCTTGAGGAACGCGACCACTTCCTGCAGCTCGAACTTCGCCTCCTCCACGCCGGCCACGTCCGCGAAGGTGACCTTGATAGCCTTCTCGAAATAGACTTTCGCACGAGACTTACCGATCGCCATAAGCCCTCCGAAGCCCTGTCGACCGGTCATGCTACGACCGAGCCAGAACCAGATCACGAAGAAGACGATGACCGGAAAGATCCAGGATATCAATGTTTGCAATGCGCCATTTCCGGGAACGCCAGTAACGCTCACACCTTTGGCTGCGAGCCTTTCGCTCAATGCTATGTCGACCCGCGCTGTAGCGAACGCGGACTTTCCACTCGGAAGAGGCTCTTTCAATCGTCCAGTTATCGTATCGGGTCCGACGGAGACTTCGGCAACCTTATCTTGCGCGAGCAACTGCTCGAACTGGCTATAGGGAATGGCTTCGATTGAATTGTACGTCGACAGAATAAACTGCACGATCACGAGCAGCATGCCGCCCGCGAAAATGATGCTCATCGCTATGGCCTGCTTTCGCGACACTTGATCGGGCCCCAATTGCTCCTCCCATCGACGTCGGCTGTGATGGTAACCCTGGACGGCGCGCTTCGCTTGATTCAGGTCAACACCGGCAGCCGCGAACGATCGCTTAATGACCTTGGCGCAATCGCACAAACTGGTACCCAGCCCTCATTGGCAACGGCAGCAAACCTGAGGCATTCAAATGGCGCACAAGCAGGTCCTGTTCCACTCGGCAGCGCGTGAAAAAGTCTTGCGCGGCGCATCCCTGCTCGCAGATGCCATCCGCGTGACGCTGGGCCCGAAGTCAAAATCGGTCCTGATTCAGAAGGCGTGGGGGATGCCGATCGTCTGCAACGATGGCGTCACCATTGCCAAGGAATTTGATCTCAAGGATGCAGAAGAGAACCTGGGTGCTCAGGTGCTACGGCAAGCCGCCGAGAAGACCGGCGACGTCGTCGGCGACGGCACCAGCACTTCGACCATCCTTGCCCACGCCATCCTCTCTGACGGGGTTCGTAACGTCGTCGCCGGCGCGAGCGCGATCGACCTGAAGCGCGGCCTCGATCGCGGGACGCAGGCCGCCATCGCCGCTTTGCATGCCATGGCGAAGCCGGTGAAGACCAGGGCGGAAAAGGTACAGGTCGCCACGATTTCAGCGCACAACGACGTCTCCATCGGCGAACTGGTGGCAGATGCTATCGAAAAAGTCGGCGGCGAAGGCGTGATATCGGTCGAGGAATCCAAGACGACCGAGACCCTTTTGGACGTCGTCGAAGGAATGAAATTCAATCGCGGCTTTCTGTCGCCCTATTTCGTTACGGATGCTGACCGGATGGAAGCAGTGCTGCAGGACCCCTATGTGCTGCTATGCGATCACAAGATCGGCGCTCTACGCGATCTGGTTCCTCTGCTCGAGCAGGTCGCCAAAAGCGGCCGCCCACTTCTGATCATCGCCGAGGATATCGAGGGCGAAGCCCTCGCCACCCTCATCGTCAATCAACTTCGCGGCGTGCTAAAAGCCTGCGCCGTCAAGGCACCTGGCTTTGGCGATCGGCGCAAGGCCATGCTGGAGGACATTGCAATACTCACGGGAGCGCAGGTAATCTCCGAGGAGATCGGCCTGAAACTGGAAAGCTCTACGCCGCAACAGCTCGGTCGCGCCGCGCGCGTGGTCGCCGACAAGGAGAATACCACGCTGATCGGCAGCGGTGGCGATCGCGCCCGGGTCGAGGCTCGGCTGGCGCAACTTCGCGTCGAGATCGAGAAGACGACCAGCGACTATGATCGCGAGAAGCTCGAGGAGCGCCTCGCCAAGCTGTCGGGCGGCGTCGCCGTGATCCGGGTGGGAGCACCGACCGAAGCCGAGATGAAAGCGAAGAAGGAAGCGCTGGACGATGCGATCAGCTCGACGAAGGCTGCGGTCGCGGAAGGCATTGTGCCGGGCGGCGGCCTTGCACTGCTTCGGGCTGTCGCCGCTGTGGCCAAAGAAGAGGCCGCCTGCGAGGGCGACGAACGAACGGGCGTACAGATCCTGAGGCGCGCGCTCGAAGCCCCAGCCCGGCAGATCGCCGAAAATTCCGCGACCGACGGCGGCGTCGTGGTTGCACGAATGCTCGACAGCGAAGGCAATTTTGGCTTCGATGCGGCCCGGAAGGTCTATGTCGACCTGGTGGAGGCCGGCATCGTCGACCCGGTGAAGGTCGTGCGGACCGCGCTCGAAAACGCGGTTTCGGTCGCAAGCGTGCTTCTTCTGACAGAGGCGACAATGACGGAAATCCCGGAGCCAAAGCGCGAGCGGATGCCCGAGCCCGACATGGCGATGTAGCTGCAGAGCCGCGAACTCTAGGACTCAGGCCCATCGCCAATCTTCGGCTCGGGCAGATCGTGGCGTAGGAAGCAGGGATGCCTTATCGGTCAAACGAAGACCTTCCCGCGGGCGTACGACACCACTTGCCGCCTCATGCCCTGAACATCTACCGGGAAGCCTTCAATCATTCGTTTATCTCGCATGTCGGGGACCTCCGGCAGGAAGAGATCGCACATCGAACGGCTTGGGCCGCCGTGAAGCGCTCCTACGTGAAACTTGGCGACCATTGGGTACCAAGAGAATCGGAAGCATAACCGATGTGCGCTCGACGTCGGGAAGCGTCCGGCTTCCTGCCTCATTTGCTCGGATGGACGCTCGTCAACGACCTCGCACCGCATCGGACAGGCACAACTCGCACCCCATTTCATCGCCTCCAAGATCACAAAAGCTTCGAGGCATCGTTTTCGAGTTGAGCGAAATCAAGCCCGGCTCGATGGCCGAGACTATTCTTTCCGGCGACCGAGATGGTCCAACCTCCAAGGAGACATGATCATGGCAACCGAGACAAAATTGCCCGTCACAAAATCGTCCACTACGCCCGCGACCGCTGGTGAGACGTGGCGGCCGTTTCAAACGTTGAGAAACGAAATCGACCAGATCTTCGACGATTTCGGCAGCGGCTTCTGGAATCGACCGTTCCGATCGCTCGCGCGGCTCGAACGCGACCTTTCCAAGTCGATCGCTGCGCCGGCCGTCGACATCGCTGAAAGCGACAAGGCGTACGAGATCACGGCTGAGCTGCCTGGCCTCGACGAAAAGAACATTAACATCACGGTCGCAAACGGCGCCCTCACTATCAAGGGCGAGAAGCGGGAAGAGACCGAGGAAAAGAAGAAGGACTACTACGTCTCCGAGCGCCGTTACGGAACTTTCGAGCGCTATTTTACCCTGCCGGACGGTGTCAACGCTGACAAGATCGAGGCCACCTTCAAGAACGGCGTTCTCAAGGTCACGCTCCCGAAGACGGAAGAAGCGCAGAAGCCGGCCAAGACGATCAACGTGAAAGCGGCCTGACGATCTTCGCCGGCGCGAGGCTGCACTAATCGCAGCCTCGCGCTGACGCAGGATTCTCATTATCTACTTTCGGAGGGCACAAAATGCACGCAATTCATGTCATGACGAGAGACGTCGTCGCCGTAACGCCGCACACGACAATCGAAGAAGCCGCGAAGATCATGCTTCAGATGCATATCAGTGGGCTGCCTGTCATCGACGATGCTGGCAATCTCGTCGGCGTCGTCTCGGAGAGCGATTTTCTCCGCCGCAGCGAGATCGGAACTGGACGCCGCCACGCGGCCTGGTTGAAATTTTTCATGGGACCAAGGCGGGCGGCCGCGGAGTTCATTCACGAGCGCGGCCGAAAAGTCGAGGACGTCATGACGCGGGAGGTCATCACTGTCCAGGAGGAGACGTCCTTGGCGGAGATCGTCGCTCTGATGGAGAAGCACGACATTAAGCGACTTCCCGTGATGCGCGGCAAGAGTACGATTGGGATCGTGACGAGAAACAATCTCCTGCAAGCGATGGCAGGTCTCGCGCACGAAATCCCGGACCCGAAGGCTGACGATGAGCACATTTGCCAGCGCGTTATGCGTGCTGTGGAAGCCACCGACTGGCGGCCCATCGGTTTCAGGGTGACTTGCCGCCGAGGGGTCGTGCATCTGCACGGCCTCATCACGACCGGTGAGGCTCGGCGCGCGACGATCATTGCCGCCGAGAACACCAATGGCGTCAAGGAAGTTCACGATCATCTCTGCTTCGTTGATTCCTACTCCGGCTATTATGTCGAGCCCCCCGAAGACATGAAGGCGGCGGGCTGAGAATCCTCAGATCGGAGCAATCATGCTTGGATGGATCGTCCGCATAATATTTGTCATAGCAGCGCCGATCACGGCGCTGTTCGTTGCGCGCGACGCGTTAACCTTCGGCTTAATTCAGACCTTTGTTGCGATGCTCCTCGTCACGGCCCTGGTCGGGTTGATCGCCGCCTACTCCGGACGCAAACGCGCTCTTCATTGAATACGTTGGCTTATGGGTAAACTTCACCGCGATTGCGACGGGCCTCAGAACGAGGACAGCAGCAACTCCGCGACGTGACGGCTCTCGCGATGATGCTGAGGAGCACTCACTTCCTATTGGGCAGCAACAAAGAGCCTCTCGACCGCTTCCACCGGTGCCGCAAGAGCAAGTCCGTCTCTTCGCGCAACGATCACACCGATCAGCCTACCTTGTAGATTCACGAGCGCGCCTCCCGAGCTTCCCTGGCCCACAAGCAAGTCTGATTGAACCAGACTGCTATTACCGGTTCCTGGACAGGAACGTTGCAGCCCCAAAACGATGCCGAATGTCACGCTCTGTCCCCAACCGTGGGGATCACCGATGGCCAGAACTGGCTCTCCCACGTCAAGCGCGCCGGGCTTCTCCAGATCCAGCGCACGAAGGTTGCCGGCTTCGATCCGAAGTAGCGCAACGTCATCTCGATCGGATCGGACAAGCACGACGGCGTCCAGTGCTCGTCCATCTTGGAGCACCGCTTTTACAGTCGTTGCGTTTGCGACCAGGTGATTTGCGGTCACGACCAGGCCTGCCAGGGCATCCACGATGATGCCCGCTCCCTGCCACTCTTGACGCGTGGGAGGATCTGTGAATCCAGCTTCCGGGTCGAATATTCGCGACTTTGACTGCACGCCCCAGCCTCGTATCCGCACCACGGCCGGCGCGACGCGCTTCACCAGGAGAGCAAGCCTCGCCGTCGGGTAAGTCTCGCCTTGATCTCTATGAAAGTCGTTGCCCCAACAGGCACCCGCCCCGAGGACAAGCGCCAGACTCCACGCCGAGACGCCTATCCATCTTAGACATCGGCAAAAGATGATGCATGGCATAGGACGCCCGTCCGATGATCAGAGTAACATTGCCTAAAGAGCGTAACGATCTGGATCTGGGACGGTTTGAGGATTCTCAAATTTTGTCTCGCCATCCTCGCAGATCTCCGGGTGAACGTTGGATGGCCGCGAGCGGCGCCGCCTCTCTTCCCGGCCTACGGATTCTTCCTTAGGTGAAGCCCCCGAATTTCGGCTGTTCGGCCGATGCTCTAGAACGATTTCACCAGCACGCATCTGGCTCGTTGACAAAGGGGCCTGCAATGAACCACTCGATTTACTCGGCTGACAGGGCAACGCACCTGAAGGTGGTCATCTCTGTGCTGCTCGCCGGCATCGCCATCGTGGCGATCACACTAACCGCCCGCCTGACCCATCCGGAAATAGACGTGCAGAAGGCGACGGCCCAGACTGTCTACGAAGCCCGTTCAAACCATGCTCTTCCAGAGATCGTACAACGTGAGAGGCATCCGATTTAGATCGCCTGGAGGATCGTGAGATGACTAGCGAAGCAATCAAAGCGCTGATGATGTTGGCGCTGTATGGCGTGCTCGAGATCACGCTCTTCTATTCGTCGATTGAGCAGCTTGCCATGCGCTCCGCCCGCGATCGCCGAGCGGAAACCAGTCGAGCACCGGAAGGCTAATGCCTGCGCTCGTAAAGGCGCGGCGTTCGCTCCGGATTGCGGCCATTGTGATTCATCGGCCATCTGTCGCTGTGTCTACGCTGACTGTCTGCGAGGCATGAATGAATCGTAGATCTCTGCTTTTCGGAACGGTTGCCATGTACGCAGCCCGCATGCCAATGGCCCGCGCCTCACAGCCCTCGACCTACGAGGAGGCCGTGCAACTTGTGTGGCGTCCGCTCGACCCGGCGCGCGGAGCTCGCGAGCTCGTGCGCGCAGCGACGCTGGCCGCGAACAGCCACAACACGCAGCCTTGGCGGTTCATCCTCTCCGACAACGTCATCACCATCCGTCCGGACCTCGTCCGTCGCTGCCCCGTGGTCGATCCCGACGATCATCACCTTTTTGCTTCACTTGGCTGCGCAGCTGAGAACATCGTGCAGGCTGCCCCGATGCTCGGTTTGAACGCCAATGTTGCAGTCGATACCGCCAATCCGGGCTCGGTCTCCATCGCTCTCGACCGCACTGCGCCGTCGCGCCACGCGCTCGCAGATGCGATCACCGAGCGCCAATGCACGCGCGCCAAGTATGATGGCCGTGCCGTGAGCTCGGAGGACCTACGCACGATCGAGACTGCCGGCGCGCTAAGTGGCGTCGAGTGTTTCATTGTGACCGAGCGACCGCGCATGGAGGCAATTCTCGACTACATTATTCAGGGCAACACGATGCAGATGCGCGATCCCGCGTTCATGGCAGAGCTCATCTCCTGGATCCGCTTCAATGATTCCATGGCGATCGAGCAATTGGACGGGCTTGCCGTGCGGAGCTCCGGCAATCCGGCGCTGCCGGCTTGGCTCGCGCGTCGCCTCCTGAAGTTCGCGCTGACCGAGAAGAGAGAGAATGACAAGTATGCCGAGGATGTTCGCTCGTCAGCGGGCATTGCCGTCTTCGTCAGTCCGCGTAACGACAAGGCTGGCTGGGTCGCTGCCGGACGCGCCTATCAGCGTTTCGCGCTGCAAGCGACGATGCTCGGGATTCGAAATGCTCTTCTCAATCAGCCGATCGAGGTCTCTTCCCTGCGTCCGCAGATTGCAGACTATCTGGGGCTTGGCGTCCGGCGCCCGGATCTGATGGTGCGATTTGGTCGCGGCGCATCACTGCCCCCCTCACTGCGTCGACCGGTGACTGCTGTGATTGATCCCTCCTGAAGCCCGAGCGAAACCTTACTTGGGTTCATACTGGTTGCCCTCATTCGTGCGGGCGCTTTGGTCTATCGACCGCTTGTTTCGAAGTCCCCAATCACGTGAAGCCGAGATTGCGGACCAGCATATAGATCGCCACCGCGAATATCAGGGCCGCGAATACGGCATTCAATGCACCTTTGCGCGCGGCGAGCGAGCTTGCCGAGCCGGCGCCGAGCATCCCGCCAACAACTCCGCCGGAGATAAACAACGCAGCGAGATACCAATCCACCAAACCGGACAGGGCGTAGTTGACCGCCGTCGTCAGGCCGAAGGCGGTCACCGCCACAAGGGAGGAACCGACCGCATAGAGGATTGGCATGCCAGTGGCCGCAATCAGCGCCGGTACGATCAGAAAGCCGCCGCCGATCCCAAAGAAGCCGGACAAGGCTCCCGAGAGCCCCCCCAGGGCGAAGAGTTTCGGCAGATTCTCTCGGTTAAGCCGGACCGATGGCTCGCCCGCGCCGGCGCGGCCCTTCAGCATCAGCGCGCCCACCGCCATCATGACGATAGCGAACAAAGCCAGCAACTTCTGTCCTTCGATGACCTTGCCGAGGGTAGAGCCGAGAAAGGCGCCGGCCATGCCTGCGAGCGCGAACACAGAGGCGCAACGCCACTTCACGTTACCAGCCCGAGCGTGGTTGACGAGGTTCACTGCAGCGTTCGCCGCAACTGCGATCGCACTAGTGCCGATCGCCACATGCGGATCCGACACGCCGACCAGATAGACGAGGAGCGGCACGGCCAAAATTGAGCCGCCACCTCCGACCAGCCCCAGCGAAAATCCGACCAACGAGCCGGAGGCGAGACCGAGCGCACCTTGGGTCAACGCCAGCATAGTGGACGACTCCTGATTTTAAGCTCCGCTCACGCGGCCCGCGCGGGCGAGCCGTACACGCTACGGTTCCAGGGCGCGCGCATGAGAATACGGGCCATGCCGCAAAAGCCGGTGACACCGGCTATGATCAGCCCGGCGCCGACGAAGGCCGGCACCGCGAAGAACCACGGCGACACGAAGAGGCCGAGGAGCGTACCCGTGACAGCAAGACTGCCGGCGCCGATCTGCACCTGGCGCTGAAGCTCCAGCGGCTGGCGCCGGTCGGTCACGACCGGCAGGCCAGCCTTGCGCCAGGCGTCGAGCCCGCCTTCGACGATGAAGGCTTCACAGGCGTCGCCGAGCTTCCGGGCGAGCCGCGGCGCGTTGGTCTGAGTGCGGGCGCCGCTTTTACAGTGGAAGATGACCGGCTTGCCTTGATGCACGGCGAGGTCGATCTCGTCGAGCTTCGACAGGGGGAGATGCCGCGCGCCTGGGATCTTCTCGCGGGCGTGCTCATCGACTTCGCGGATGTCGATCAGGAGGGCGCCGCTGTCGAGAAGGCGGCGCGCTTCGGCTGGCTTGATTGCGGGTAGTGACATGATTAGCTCCTCTACTTTCCTGAATTAGTTCTTCGCCTTGGTGGGCTTGCAAAACAGCCTGTGCAGCGTGGCAAAGAGTTGCTCGATGCGCGGATCGGCGATGCGGTACCAGAGTGTCTGGCTTTCGCGCCGAAAGGTGACGAGGCCCTCCTCGCGCATCCTTGCGAGATGCTGCGACAGTGCCGATTGCGACAGACCCACGGCTTCCGCGAGCGCATTCACGTTGCTCTCGCCGCATTCGACGAGTTGGCACAGGATCATCAGTCGACGCTCGTTGGCGAGCGCGCGCAGAATGCCGGCAACTTCAACCGCCTGCTTTTCAAAAGCCTCCAGATCGAATGCTGGGGAGGCCATCGGCCGCATCCTTATTTTAGATATTGCTTATTTAGCTGTTGCTAATATATATGTCAAGATCAACCGACAGGTGGATCCAGGAGGTTCAGGCCATGTCAGGACAACCCATCATCCAAGCGTTCTTCGACGAACCCACCAACACGGTGAGCTATCTGGTTGCCGATCCGGCGACCAGGAGGGCCGCCATCATTGACCCGGTATTCGATTACGACCACAACTCGGGTGAGGTGGATACGCGCTCGGTCGAGGCGATGCTGAAGGCTGCAAGAGATGCAGGCAACACCATCGACTGGGCGCTCGAGACGCATGCCCATGCCGACCACCTCTCGGGCGCCCCTTTCATCAAGGCCACGACCGGCGCGCAAATCGGCATCGGCGAGCACATCAAGGACGTGCAGCGCATCTTCCGACCAATATTCAACGCCACGGACCTGAAGACCGATGGCAGCGACTTCGACCACCTGTTCCGGGACGGCGAGCGCTTCAAGGTCGGCGAACTTGAGGCGGAGGTGATCTATACGCCCGGGCACACGCCGGCCGACATCTCTTACAAGATCGGGAATGCCGTGTTCGTCGGCGACACGCTGTTCATGCCGGACTACGGCACGGCACGCGCCGACTTTCCCGGCGGCGACGCGCACAAGCTCTACCGGTCAATCAAGCGAATCCTGGCAATGCCGCCCGAGACGCGGCTGTTCATGTGTCATGACTACAAGGCTCCCGGCCGCGACACCTACGCCTGGGAGACAACGGTGCGCGAAGAACGCGAGAAGAATGTTCAAGTCAAGGAAGGCGTCACCGAGGATGAGTTTGTGGCCATGCGCCAGGCACGCGATGCCACGCTCTCAGCGCCCAGGCTGCTGCTGCCTTCCATCCAGGTCAACATCCGCGCCGGCAAATTTCCGCCTGCCGAAGCCAACGGAGTACGCTATCTCACCATTCCCGTGACGCTGAAAGGAGGAGCGGAGACCTGCGTTTGAGGCAGGCCAGGGACGGGCACTGAAGCAAGATTGCAGAACGCTACCGCTCACCGTGAGGAGGCTGACGCCAGCCTCTGATCACCGCCAGCGAGCAAAGCGGCTGATACAATTCCACTCACGAGCAGCACCCAGTCCTGCGGCACACGCAGCAGGATTGCCGCGCTGCCGCCGATGAGCGACCAGAGGATAGGAATAATCAGCAGCAGGCGGGGAATCGGCCGGATTGTGAGCAGCAACATCCCGAACGTGAAGATCGTGACGGGGCATGGCGTTACACCGAACGCAGGCAGTTCCGCAAGGTCATGACCGACCGCCACTCCAAGAAGCCAGTAGATGGCAGCCGCATAGAGAACGAATGCAATGCCAATCCACGCCGCCGGACCGTTGCTCCGGCCGAAAGTCATTCGACCCTGTATGACACCAACGTATCCAAACGCCATGGCCTGAACTGCGAACAGCGCACCGAATGCATAGGCCATTTTGTTGATGGGCGCGAAAAATATCAAATGATAGATGAGCCCCGTCCACGCCCACATCGCAGCAAGGACACCGGCGATGATCTCATCGGATCGCTTGCACCTGCGGAATACCAGTGCGAACGCCAAGCCCCCTATCATCAAGGCAACGATCTGCGCCGGCCAGATCGCTCTGTTGTAGCTCGCGAAGACCCCGAAAAATTGCTCGACAGAGAAAGGCAGCATATCACTGCTCCGCTGGCGATCTAACGTTAGCTGCTTCCGATGCCCGTCATTTGACGCGGATCAAGTCGGAAGTGCCCCCACTCACCTGCCGCGTACCTGGAGACAGTACGTGCGCATCGGCCTCACTGAGGCAGCCGCATCGCCGGCGCCCCACGACCTCTCCGTGCTTGAGGACCGGCGATGGATTGATCTGTCGCAAATCGGGGCTCCTGGGCGAGCCCTATCCTCGCTTCACCGCGACAAAGAAGTCTTCATCGATGAACGTCATTCCACCCGGCCGCGCCCAGCTCAGATCCCGCCGTGTCAATCTCGACACCGGCCGGGAAAGCGTCGTCGTGATCTCCCGCCGGTCAACGGCGCTCCGGCCGGACCTGTTTCGAGGCTTTTCCAGGGTCGAGCTGCGCAGCGGCTCGAAGACGCAACTGGCGACGGTGCTTCTCACCGATGATGACGGCCTGGTCGGGCCCGACCAGCTTGGCATGGCGGAGCCGGCGTTTCGGCGCTTTGGACAGCCGGCAGGCACCTACATTGCAGTTACCCCTGCTCCCTCCCCGCCAAGCTTGGACGCGGTTCGCGCCAAGATTCAGGGCAAGACACTTGAAGCTCCCGAGATCGGCGCAATTGTCGACGATCTCGTGCATTACCGCTATTCGGACATGGAAATCGCTGCATTCCTCGTCAGCTCCGCAAATTTCATGACATCCGGGGAGTTGATCGCGCTCACAGAGGCCATGGCCAGAGCCGGGACGCAGCTCAGATGGAATACGAAGACTGTCGTCGACAAGCATTGCATTGGCGGCATTCCCGGCAATCGCACGTCGATGATCGTGGTGCCGATTGTAGCCGCACACGGGCTGACAATCCCGAAGACGTCGTCACGCGCAATCACGTCGCCAGCCGGAACGGCCGACACCATGGAGGTGCTGGCCCGGGTCGACCTCAGCGTCGAAGCTATGAAAGAGGTCGTCGCGTCGTGCAATGGCTGTCTTGCATGGGGCGGACACGTCAACCTGTCTCCGGCAGACGACATCCTGATCGGCGTCGAGCGACCACTGGCGCTGGATACGCACGAACAGATGGTTGCATCCATCATGTCGAAGAAGCTGGCCGCCGGCTCGACGCATCTTCTCATCGACCTTCCGGTGGGGCCTAACGCCAAGCTTACGACCGCATCGCAGGCCATGCGGCTCCGCAAGCTGTTTCAGTTCGTCGGCGATCGGTTTGGCCTCGAAGTGGAGGTCGTGACCACCGATGGACGGCAGCCCATCGGCAGTGGCATCGGCCCGGCGCTTGAGGCACAGGACGTGATGGCAGTGCTCGCCAATGAGCCCCAGGCCCCGCGCGATCTTCGTGAGAAGTCGTTGCGCCTGGCCGCCCACCTTCTGGAACACGACCCTGACTTGCGCGGTGGCACAGGCTATGCACGCGCAAGCGAGCTCCTGGAGAGCGGGGCGGCGCTTCGACAGATGGAAAAGATCATTGAGGCCCAGGGCCCCGCGCCCTCCGCCAGCGAAATCGGTAGCCTTACCCTCGACATTCACGCCGCAAGCGATGGTGTCGTCTCCGCGATCGATTGCTTGCGGCTCAACCGGCTGGCACGAACGGCAGGCGCCCCGCTCGACAAGGGCGCCGGCATCAAGTTGTTCAAGAAGATCGGAAATCGGGTCGAGCAAGGCGAGCCGCTCTATCGCATTCACGCCTTCGAGCCGTCGGGGTTTGACCTTGCCGTCGGCATGGCCCAGCAAGACTCCGCTTACCGGGTCGAACCGCAGACCGGGGCAGCAGCATGATCCCGAGTGCAGTTCAATGGCTGCCCACTTCCACCCATTTCGGGCCTCGGCTTGCTGAAACTCTGGGTATTGTCGGCCATGAAATCATCTTGCATCGATTTCCCGATGGCGAGCTGCGGGCAACCGTCGGCCCAGCGGCAACCACCACGATAGTCTGTTGCTCGCTCAATCAGCCCAATGAAAAGCTGATTGCGCTGTTGTTTGCTGCAGAAGCCTTGCGGCGCGATGGAGCCAAGCGGCTCGTGCTCGTTTCGCCTTATCTCGGCTACATGCGCCAGGACGCAGCGTTCCATCCCGGCGAGGCGATCAGTCAGCGCGCAATCGGTACCCTTCTGGCGAACACCTTCGATTGCGTCATCACGTTTGATGCCCATCTCCATCGGACGCCCAATCTCGCCGGCGTCTTTCCTGGCATTGAAGCGCACAACCTGTCGGCGGCTCCTGCGATCGAAGCTGTGCTTCGTGCCGACACAGTCGCGCCCACGACGGTCGTGGTCGGCCCCGATGAGGAGTCGCGATCTTGGGTGGCCGACATTGCCAGCCGTCTCGGACTTTCGTACAGCGTGGCGCGAAAAGTACGCCGGACTGATCAATCGGTGCAGATCGCATTCCCGGACACGACGCTGTTCGCCGGGCGTCCCGTGCTCTTCATCGACGACATCGTGTCGTCCGGTGGGACCCTTACCGCCTGCGCGGAAGCTCTTGCCGCGTCAGGAGCCTCTTCTATCGAGGCCATTATCGTTCATGCACTATTTCCGCCGGCGTTTATGACAGAGTTCGGTCGCGCCGGCATTCGTTCCGTCCGATCCACCAACAGCGTGCCACATCCAACCAACGCCATCCGCCTCGACGATCTTCTCGCCCGCGCGTTGCGGCGGGAGTTGTTGGCATGCCGGAGACTGGGAGCCCCCCGTGAGCGTCACCATCCAGTTTTGCGGCGCCGCCCGCACCGTTACCGGCTCCTGCTATCTCTTTGTTACGCCGAAAGGACAATTCCTGGTCGATTGCGGGTTGTTTCAGGGACCGAAAACGTTGAAAGCGCTGAACTACGGTGCGTTCCCGTTCCGCCCGGCGGATGTCGACGCCGTTTTGCTGACGCACGCCCACATCGACCACAGCGGGCTCCTGCCGAAGCTCAAGCGTGAAGGCTTTTCAGGCCCGATCCTGGCGACGCGCGGCACCATCGACCTCTGCTCCTACATGCTTCCCGACGCAGGCAACATCCAGGAAACGGAGGTTGCCGCCCTGAACCGCCGAAACGCCGCCCGAGGGCGGGGCGCTGTAACGGCCATCTACACACAAGCCGATGCGATTGCGACCCTGGATGCCTTTCGGCCCGTCGAATACCAGGCGTGGTACGCGGTGATACCTGGCGTCCGCGCCCGCTATTGGAATGCCGGACATTTGCTCGGCTCGGCTTCGATCGAGCTGGAATTCGCCGAGCAAGGCAGAAACGGAGGGCCGTTGCGTGTCCTGATGTCGGGTGACATCGGCCCAGACGCCAAACTGCTGGAGCCGGATCCGGAGGCACCGACCAGCCTCGACTACGTATTTTCCGAGTCGACCTACGGCGATAGCGACCGCCCGTCCACAACTCACGCACTGCGTCGCGCGCATCTCGCCCAGGAGGTGCGCGATGCCGCCAGCGGACGCGGCGCACTGTTAATCCCCGCTTTTGCGGTAGAACGGACCCAGGAGCTGATCGTCGATCTGGCCGACTTGATGGCCCGCGGTGAGATTCCGACCGCACCAATTTTCCTCGATTCGCCTTTGGCGATCCGTGCGACGGAAGTCTTTCGGAATAACACGGCCAGTCTCGATCCGAGCGTCGATTTGGACCGGCTTCTGACTTCCAGTCAGTTGCACTTCACGGAAACCGTTGATGAGAGCAAGTCGATCGCCAGGCTCTCCGGCTTCCATATCATCATTGCCGCAAGTGGAATGTGCGACGCCGGCCGCATCCGCCATCATCTGAAGCGATGGTTGTGGCGCAGGGAGTGCACGGTCTTGCTCGCGGGATTCCAGGCACAAGGTACCCTAGGCCGCTTTCTGCGAGATGGCGCGAAAGCGGTGAGGATACAGGGCGAAGAGATCAAAGTCGCTGCGAGGATTCGATATATCGACGAATACTCAGGGCACGCCGACGGTCCGGAACTCGCGCGCTGGATTGCCGCGCGGCGACCCATTCATCGCGGTCTGTTCATCGTGCATGGGGAGGAGCACGCGCTCGGAGGCCTTCTGCACCGGGTCGCCGAGCGAACCGTTCCGACCGCGCAGATTTTCACGCCTATGCTGGACGACGTCTACGAATTATCGACAGCCGCGCCGACACCGATCGACGTTGCTCGCCGCCGCAGGCTCGCTCCCGATGCAGTCGTCAGCCTCGATTGGCACAACGATATGTCCAAACTGCTTCTCGATATCAATGACCAGATCGAAGCGGCCGCAGACGATCGATCACGGGGCGTGATCATCCGAAAATTGCGCAGAGCGCTTGAAGGCATGTGAGCCGGTCCGAAATGTCGAAGATGTACCTGATCAAAGTAGCCTTATTCGAGGCGCGGCAAGGCCAGCGAACCCGGTCAGCAATGTGGCAAAGACGGTAAGAAGAGCGATGCCTGTGCCGCTGACGATGACTTGAGCGAGCATGCCGTCAGATATGGTTCTCAGAACGAGATATGCCGCAAGGGACAACAAGACCCCCACACAATAGATCTCTAGCGAATTCTCTCCGCAACGAACAGCTCCCAAGAGCATGCGTGACCGCATGACGCTCCAATGCGCCGGCGCGAGGTTGGCGACGCAGACCGCAAGCGCAAGAAAATGCAGAAGCCGCAGCGGATCAAGATCCGACTTGTCTATCGGATAGACCAAGGCTTTCAGGAATTGAGGAACTACGAGCTCAAGAGCCGGATTGATCCAACTCATTGTAACAGCCAGTGACCAAATCAGGTATGCGGCCGAAAGCATGATCGCCGGACGCGACATCACGAATGGCGCCAACCGCCCATGCCCCACCACCGCCCACCATCCACCGATCGTGACGAGGAATTGCCAGGCGAACGGGTTGAAATACCAGTCGTTCGTCGGCCACCCCCGAAAGTTCCAGCCGTAAGTCTGGACCAAGCCGTACAGCAGAGCCGAAGCGGCCAAGGTCGCATTTGGCCATCTGAGCAAAAGCAGGAGCCACGGCGCAAACAGTAAATGGAAGAGCACGAAGGTCGGCAGCACGTCCGTATTGACGGGACGGTATTGCAGGATCGCCGCACGCGACAGCGCTTCTCCCGGCTTCTGCAGGACGATCGCCACATTTGCCTCGTCTGCGAGGTCAGCATCCATCCAATGAACTGCCACGACCAGAAACAGCGTCAACAGCAGAAATGCCGAATAAATCTCCCAGCTCCGCCGAACCGTATGACAGATCGTCGCCCAAGTCCCGGCGCTTCTGAACACGTGTCCATATGCCATCGTGCACGTCAGCCCCGAGACAAACATGAAGACTTCAGTGGTGTCGCTGAATCCATAATGGCTCAACGTTAGCCAGCTACAGATATTCCCTGGTATGTGGTTGATGAAGACGAACCAGAGTGCAATGCCTCTGCAGGCATCGAGCCGAATGTCGCGGTCTGGCATCTTGTGGAGTGGACCCATCGCAAGTGCTCGAAATACCCCCGCTCGGCTGACCCTATCCCTTAAGCCCTGCCAGGCTCCCCAAGACAGCTTGCCAGCGCTGTGAGCATCTGCATTCGGCCAACGATACCCACGACCTTTCTCTTGCGGAGCACCGGCACCTGCGAGATCTGGTAGACATCCATTTCCTTGACGACAGCATCGATCGTGGCATTCTCGTCGACGCAAACAGGATGACGGCTCATGACTGCTTCGACCCGCAGTCCCCTGGTTCGCTCACGAGCGAGCTCGCCCTCCTGCTTCCCCAGTAACCATTCGAGCCAACACCCTTCGGGATAGGTGACGCCCAACTCGCGACGATGGAGGAAGTCGCCTTCGGCAATGATGCCGACCAAGGCCCCTTCATCATCGAGGACCGGCAGGCCGCGCTGATTGGTCTCGAGCAGGAGATGGAGCGCCTCCAGCAGCGGCGCTTCCGGCTTCACGGTTGCAAACGACCTCCGCATGATATCTGATGCCCGCATTGCCTGTCTCCCATCAAAATCGCGAGCCGGGCTTTCTCGATTGCAGCGTCGAACCGCCGTTGTCGAGACCGAGCATCGCGGCCTAGTGGACCATCATCAGGCAGACTCGCGCCTGCTGCAGAAGGCTATTCGTCATGCCGCCGAACATCCATTCGCCCAACCGGCTATGTCCATAACCTCCTGTAACGATGAGGTCGGCGCCCACGTCCGCAGCCAAGCGAATGAGACTTGACGCACATCAAGCGGGATATTCTCGTCCGCCCTCGAATCGCTTGTGCTCGGAGGCGACCTCGGCCAAGTTGCCCCACACGATCTGCCCTACTCGCGCAACAAGTGCTTTTCGATGTCGCCGACCGGGTGCCTGGTGAGGTCGTTGGCAAGCTCCGCCACGATCCGGCGTTTCACATCGGGATGGAAGTCCGACCGAAGCGCCGCCAGAGTGCGCGGCGGTGCGACGACGATCAGCGCCGTCGATGGCTCGCCGCGTACAATGCGCTCCACGGCAACCGCCACCTGCTTCACAAAGCGGCGCTCCTCGAGCTCATGCCAATCGCTCGTCTCCACGGCGCTTCTTTGCCCGCTATGCGCGGCTTTGCTCACCCGGCCCGGCCGGTCGCTTCCCTGGTCATGGGTTGCCGGATTCTGATCCTCGAAGGCGGCTTCCACCCTCAAGTTCGGGAATTTTTCGTCACCTTCGTTCCGGAAGAACAGAGCCTTTCGCCCATCGCCGACGAACACCACGGCGTGATGCGGTATCTTGATCATTGGGATCTCCTCCTTACACAGCCTCCATTCTGACCGCTCGACGCTCCTGTTGCTTGATCCCGATCAATCTCGGCCGCTCTCAATCCGGCAAAATGTCGATAGTTGAGATCGAGCGCTTGATACGGAGGTTGTCATGCGGGCACGAGACGCGCCGTTCCGCTATGCGAGAGCGCCTGCTGCCGCCAGCGTGCGGCATTTCAAACCACTTATGAGCTTAAGCCGAAAGCCAGCCTTGATGTGCGTCAAACTGTCGGGATGCGAAACCGCTAATAGTTTGCATCTTCCCAACCAGCGTCGGAGTGCGACATGGTAAGCTTTGGTGGAAAATGTTTGGTAATGGCCGGTCTGACCGCTGGTTTCGCCGCCGCAGCCCAGGCTGAAGACCTCGACATGGGTAGATCAGAGTTTCAATCTTCGTGCGCCAGCTGTCATGGTGCTGATGCGAGGGGCAAAGGACCGGTTAGCAACCAACTTAAGATACCGCCTCCCGATTTGACGATGTTAGCCAAGAACAACAACGGCGTATTTCCCACGAACGCTGTTTATGAGACCGTAGAGGGATTGAAGACAATTCCAGCTCACGGCACTCGCGAAATGCCAATTTGGGGAGAGCGATTCAACCCCGTCGTCAACTTGCCTCACTATGTTGATCCGTATTATTGGAAGATGGCTGGACCGGAGCAAAGCCCGGAAGTCGTCGTGCGAAAACGCATCCTCGCTGTTATCGATTATCTGAGCCGCATTCAGCAAGAGTAGCAAGCGACAGCGCCGCTGATTAGCGGCCTTGGGACGCTTGAGCGTTACCTCGATGCGCACCCGATCCGGAGGAATTGCAGCAAAACAGCCATCGAGGCCATTGCGATCAGGTCAAACGAGTTTTGCGGAGTGGCTTGATACTAAGCTGCATGAGCCCCCAACCAATACCGCTCGGGTGGGTAAGAAGCATGCGTAGTCACAAGAAAGAACGGCCATACATGGCCTGTGGGAGCATGCGGCCCCTGCGGGTCATCTACATTTTCATGCTGATCTAAAGCGTAGCGTCCAAAGATCAGAGAAGCCTTATCGATTGGGGGCATCGATCACGCCAAATTCTGCGACGGGCATGATCCAGTAGACGATCCTGGATCCGGCGAAGGTCGCCTTCAGCCGTTCGAGCAACTGCGCCGCCTCTTGCACTCCAAGGACGGTCCGCACCATCAACTCGTCGGCATGCCCTTTGACCCGCTCGGTCGACGTCTGCAATCGGACGTCGGGACCATGCCCTGCGGCGTCCGAGGCCGTAAAGCCGGAAACGAGATCGCGCTGCTGGCTGAGGAAGTCGAACAATTCGTCGCGAAGCGCCCGGCCGGCGATCAGTGTGAGACAGACGAATTCGGCACTCATTTGGTCTCCTTCATGCCGCCAAATCGGCGATATAGGATCGGCAAAAGGATCAGCGTCAAGGCTGTCGAGGAGAGCAAACCACCGATCACCACGATTGCGAGCGGGCGCTGGATCTCGGATCCTGGACCGGTCGCAAACAGCAGCGGGATCAGGCCCAAGGCCGTGATGCTCGCCGTCATTAGAACCGGTCTGAGCCTGCGCATGGCCCCCTCGACGACGATGCGACCCTCCGGTACGCCATGAGCACGCAGTTGGTTGAAATAGGAGACCAGAACGACGCCGTTTAGCACCGCAATTCCCAAAAGCGCGATGAACCCGACGGACGCCGGAACCGAAAGGTATTCGCCGGTAAGCACCAAGGCAAACACGCCGCCAATCACGGCGAACGGGATATTGACGAGGACCAACAGCGCTTGTCGGATCGAACCGAAGGTCGTGAAGAGCAGCACAAAGATCAGCCCGATCGCCACTGGCACCACGATCGAGAGGCGCGCCGCCGCGCGTTGCTGATTTTCGAACTGACCACCCCAAGTCAGCCTGTAAGCCTCCGGCAGGGGCAACTCCGCAGCGACTTTCTGCCGGGCCGCCTCGACGAAGCCGACCATGTCGCGGCCACGCACATTGGCTCGCACAACGCTCATCCTACTCCCATTCTCGCGATTAACCACAACGGGACCGTCGACGCGCTGAATGCGGGCGACTTGTGAGAGCGCCACGTGCTGACCCGAGGCAAGCGTTAGCGGCAGGTTCGCGAGCAGTGTCGGCGCCTCGCGCGTCGTTTCGCTGCCGCGAACGAGGATGGGGGTACGGCGCCCCTCTTCCAGCACCGTCCCTATCGTGCGTCCCTCGATCTGGGTGCGTAACGAAGTGGAGATGGCGTCCACCGTCAGGCCGAGGCGTCCCGCCTCCATCCGATTCACGGCGACCGTGTAATATTGGGCACCCTCGTTGAGTGTGGTGTAGACATCTTCAGCGCCGTCGATGCTTGACAAAATGCCGGATAGCCTGCTCGCAATCTCATTGAGCTTGCCGATATCAGCTCCAAAGATTTTCACCGCGACATCGCCGCGGACGCCGCTGATCATCTCCTGCACGCGCATGTCGATCGGCTGCGTAAAGCTGAGCGATAGTCCCGGGAAATTGCCGAGCACCTGCCGCAGCTCTTCAATCAGGGCAGACTTCACGATTGTCTTTCGCTCTTCTGCGGGCTTTAGAACCAGGAATGTGTCGGTC
Source organism: Bradyrhizobium barranii subsp. barranii (assembly GCF_017565645.3). Classification (NCBI taxonomy): domain Bacteria; kingdom Pseudomonadati; phylum Pseudomonadota; class Alphaproteobacteria; order Hyphomicrobiales; family Nitrobacteraceae; genus Bradyrhizobium; species Bradyrhizobium barranii. Next base: position 1,149,570 of record NZ_CP086136.1, on the reverse strand, counting down.
TGGTTAGGTCCCATCGGGTCAAGCCCGAGCTCGTCGGACCCGGTCCGGGCCACGATACTCTTGACGTCAGGGACCTTCGCGAGGATGGCCGCTTGAAGTCTGGCGTTGATCGCAATCATTTCGTCGAGGTTGATGGATGGCAACGCCTCGACGCTGACGATGGTATCGCCCTCGTCCATCGTCGGCATAAACGTCTTGCCGAGCTGGGTGTAGGCGTAGCCGGCAGCGACGAGGGCCGCGACTGCCGCGATGACCACCTTACGCTCGTTCTTCAGAGCCCAAGCAAGTGCAGGCGCATAAAGCCGCGACGCAATTCGGATCAACCACGGATCTTGATGCGACGTAGTCTGGAGGAGAAACGATGTTGCTACGGGAATGACCGTGAGCGCCAAGAGCAACGACCCGCCGAGCGCAAAGATGATCGCGAGCGCTACAGGGATGAATAACTTCCCTTCAAGCCCCTCCAGCGTCAGCAGCGGCACGAATACGATCATGATAATCAGCACGCCCGAGGCGACCGGTTGAAGCACCTCGGAGGCGGAGCGGTAGATGACATGGACTAGCGGCGCGGCCTTTCCCTGCGGTTCCTTACTCAAATTTCCGACGACGTTCTCGACCACCACCACCAGAGCGTCGATCAGCATGCCAATAGCGATAGCAAGGCCGCCGAGGCTCATCAAGTTTGCTGACATGCCGACCATGCGCATGACGATAAGGGCGATCACGATCGCGAGCGGCAAACTTAGGGCGATCACCAGGGAGGCTCGCCAGTTGCCGAGAAATAGCAGGAGAAGGACGACGACAAGGACGGTTGCTTCGCCAAGTGCGCGGATAACGGTGCCAACCGCGCGGTCAACCAGCCGGCCACGGTCGTAAAAGACCTGGATACTGACACTTTGAGGGAGTGATTGCTTAATCTCGTCGAGGCGTGCCTGCACGTCGGCCACGAGTTGACGTGCATTGGCGCCTCGCAGACCAAGCACGAGGCCCTCGACCGTCTCGCCACGACCATCCGCGGTGACAGCGCCGTACCGTGTCAGTGCCCCTAATTGGACGCGGGCAATATCCTTGACCCGGATCGGAACCCCATCTTTGGTATCGACGACGATTTGCCTGATGTCGTCGATGGTCCGAATGCTGCCTTCGATACGCACGAGAGCGCTGTCTTCGCCCTGATTGACACGACCGGCGCCGTCATTGCGGCTGTTCGTCTCGATCGCGCGCCGAAACATCTCGTAGGAAATGCCGCGGGCTGCAAGCGCATCGCTAAGCGGGACGATTTCAAAAGCCCGGACATACCCCCCGAGCGCATTGACGTCGGCCACTCCTGGCACCGTCCGTAGCGCCGGACGGATCACCCAATCGAGCAGACTCCGCCGCTCGGCCAGCGAAAGTTCTGCACTTTCGATGGTGAACATGAACATTTCACCGAGCGGGCTGGTGATCGGGGCAAGCCCACCTGCCACCCCCTCTGGCAAGTCACGGGTGATGTTGGCCAAGCGTTCGGATACTTGGTTACGCGCCCAATAGATGTCTGTGCCGTCCTCGAAATCGACTGTGACGTCGGCCAGGGCGTACTTGGTGGTAGAGCGCAGGATCTTCTTGTTTGGCAACCCAAGCAGTTCGAGCTCGATCGGCACTGTGACCCGCTGTTCCACCTCCTCCGGGGTGAGACCCGGCGCCTTCATGATGACCTTGACCTGGACGGGCGAGACATCCGGAAAGGCGTCGATCGGCAGGCTGGGCAACACAACCAGCCCGGCACCGATCAATAGGAGCACACTAAGCGCGACGAAAAGCCGCTGAGAAAGCGCAAATGCGACAAGGCGTGCGAGCATGACTAGCCTGCGCCCAGCTTGAGCAGGATTCCGCGGAGCGCGGAGATGCCGCTGACCGCCACTTCGTCCTTGTCTGTGATGGTACCGGAGATCACGACATGGTCCTGGTCCTCCTCAAGCAGCGTGACCGGCACCAGACGGAATCCGTCCTGCATTGCCACGAACACCGAGGCCTGCTCACCCCTCCGGATCAGCGCAGTGTAAGGGAGTTCCCAAGCGCTCTCCCGCTTGGAAACAAAGGAGATCCGAGCAGCAGCAGTCTGCCCCGGACGCAAATCGCCTGAGTTCGGCACCTCGGCTCGGACCAGCACGGTTTGTGTAGCCGGATCGGTCGTTTCAGAAACCAGCACCACGTGGCCTGGAGTGTCATAGCCGTCGACCTCCACCTTCGCGCCTTGTTGAATGGCTTTGATATTCGATGCAGGCACCGCGATCTCGACCCATAGTGGAGAAAGCTGTGCGAGCTTGATCAGCGGTGCCGATTGCTCCACACGTTGGCCGGGAGAAACAGCAATATCGATCACGGTGGCCGGTCGTGGCGCGGCGACCGTTAGGGTCGCGCTGATCGCTGCCTCGCTGGTAAGTCTTGAGATTGTCTCATCCGAAAGGCCGCTGAGGCGGAGAACCTGCCGACGCTCCGCGACTACAATGCTTGCCTGTCGGGCTTCCGCCTGGCTCGCCTCAAGAACGCGCTGTGCGACCGCATTGCCTTGGAACAGTTGGGTGTTACGGTTGAGTTGCTGGGCAACCAGAACTTCTTGCGCAACAGCATGTAAATAGTCACGCTGCTGCGACACAAAGCTTGGACTCTCCATAGTGGCGAGCGGCTGTCCGGCAACAACGCGATCGCCCCGCGCCGCTGAAAGATTGGTCACCATTCCGGCCACGGGAGCGCTAACGACCCACAATTGCGGGGTAGGAATGACGATCTGGGCGGGATAAGGGAGCGTCTTGTCGGTCGGACTCGCAATGGGATGAACGACGCGAATGCCCAGGCTCGTTGCCTGCTCGGTGCTGAGCTTTAGTTGGTCCTCGGCCACCGAGTTGGACGGTAAAGCCAGGAACGCTATTGCAATCAGGACGCGGGTCCTTTTCAGCCATAAGAGCGCTGATGAACTCAGAAACATTGCGAAGATCCCATTGCAGTAACCAAAACTGAGGTCTTGGGGCGTAGACCGACTGTCGGCGCTCTGCAGGTCAAAGACTCACGGCCCCGTCAGCAATCTGACGCTAACGGGTGCACGGAGCGGAGCGCTTCCACGCAACGCTTATGATGCACCCTCACTGACTGGAAGCTGTTGATCCATGTCAGCAATTTGTAAGGTCAGATCTGCGATGATGATTGCTAATCGCGCCTCCGCGATAGCAGTCAGGTACCTAGGAGAAAACGCCGTGCTGCCGAAGAACCGCGCTCTTGCGGCGACCGTATTCGCTCTCTGTTTATTGGCCTTGCCCCAATCGGCGTCCTCCCATGGAGGCATTCGGCAAGATTCATGGAATCCTGCGCACCTGACCAATCTCCCTCCTGAGATACGAGACCAGGCAAAAAAGTGGGAGGCCGCGTGTGGCGCCCCGATCGCCGCTACGCAACAATTTGCGCTTTACCTCACAACTCTTGGCACTCAATTCGTTGCTCTTCACTTCGATGATTTCCAGTGCCGCAACAGAGGGGTCATTTGCAATGCATCAGGGTGTTTGTACGAAGTGTATGTGGCAGCCCGGGGACGATATCGGAAGGTGCTGGCTCTGCGGGCTCAGGATGTCCGCCTGGTGCGCGAGCGAAATGCCGCCTTTCTGGAGGTACAAGACCGCTCGAGCGGAGCACCACGGATCCTTCGCTGGAACGGATCTCGGTTCGTGACCCAGGCCGGAGCGTAGAACCGGTAGGTCAACTTGCGCGCTTGGAGAAACCGGCTATGGAGCCGAAGTGGTACATCTCATTTGAACCGGCCAGCTGCCGAAAGGACCGCATTTACCGGCGCGAAACCAAGACCTTTCCTACAGAAGCTGAGGCGAAGGCATTTGCGCGGATGATCCTCGATAGTGCCTTTCGCGTTTCCGCCGGGACAATAAACCCCGTTCAGCCAAAACGAGTGATTGGATCCAAGCGAGGACTCTCCGACTGGATTTCTGAGCGTTGACCAAATGCGATGTCAGTCGCTGCGGCTCCAAATCAGGGATATGGGCCTGAAGGGCATCGTGCTCGAGACGCAGACCTCGAAGCGATCGTGGCCTTCAGCCCGCCAAGCTCCGACTTCGAGAGTTCCAATCTCCACTCGTATGCGTCCAGGACGTCCTGAACGATGGCAAGACCGAGGCCCGCGGCACCTCCTCGCTCGTCGAGGCGAGTGCCACGCTCGATCACGTGTGACAGGTAGGTCGGTTCAATGCCTTCGCCGTCGTCCTCAACGGCAAGAAGCGGCCGATTGTCATCGGCGGTGATACGGACGCATCCTGCAGCATGGCGGGCGGCGTTCTCGATCAGATTACCGAGGATTTCCGCAAGGTCGGCCCTGTCCAGCGGTAAGCAAAGATCGTCGGCGACAAGGTTCTCGAATCTTACTCGCGCACCCTCGGGCGTGCGGGACACAGTCGCGATGATAGACCCCACGAGCGGTTTCACGGAAACTGATGTCGCTACGCCGCCTCTGGCGCGCCCACGAACCCTGGCGCGGGCAAGTTCGCGGTCGACGTGGCGCCCCATGGCTTCGCCAACAGCCTCGATGTCCTTGGCAATATCGTGCTCGCCGCGCTCCCGGAGGCGCGAGGCATCGGCCGCAAGAGCAGCAAGGGGCGTCTTCAGCCCGTGCGCCAAGTCCGCGGCACGACCGCGGGACCGTTCGATTTCGTGTTCCTGCGCATCGATGAGTGCGTTGACTTCCTCGACGAGAGGGTGGACCTCGGTCGGGACGGAGGACGGCAGATGCCGAATCCGCCCCGTTCTGATATCGGCAACTCCGCGCCGCAGCGCGACTAGCGGACGCAAACCGACGCCGACCTGGACCCATGTCGCAAGCGCCAGCGCGCAGCCGAGCAGGACGAGCGCGATCGAAAGATCCTTGGCGAACGCCGAGCTTGCCTCTGACATCCTTCCGAGATCCTCGGCGACGGCAAGGCGGACGGTGACCGGCTTCCCCTCCGCAGAAAGCGTAACCGCTCGCTCGGCCACCAGAACGCGTTGGCCTCCGGGTCCTGACGCTTCATGCTGGTGCGTTTCGCCATGGCTCAACCGATCCGCCGGAAGCTCTACTACGGAATCCCACAGCGACCGCGAGCGAAGCAACTGCCCGTGATCATCGCCGACCTGCCAGTAGAGCCCGGAAAGAGGCTCCGCGAACCGTGGATCGACGGGAGGCTGCGTCAGCACCAACTTGCCTTGGGGGTCGACATCGATATTCGAGAGAAGCTGCTTCAGATGGACGTCCAGATCTTGAGCGAGGGTGCGCGAAACATGGCGTTCGAAGAGGATAACGAGCGCGCCGCCGGCGATCCCAAGCGCGATCAGGATCGCGACGATGCCGCCGGCGACAAGTCGCAGCCGGAGCGAATGCCGGTTCACGCGGGCTCCTCCGGCATCAGATAACCGAACCCTCGCCGCGTCTCGATTGCGTCAGCGCCTAGCTTCTTGCGCACGCGGCCGACCAGCACCTCAAGCGTGTTCGAGTCGTGGTCTTCACCGTGACCGTAGACGTTCTCGTCGAGCTCCTGCTGCGAGACGACCCGCCCTCGATTCCGGAGGAGATGGGCCACCAGCCGGTACTCGAGCGGCGAGAGCGTAATCGGCACGCCACGGCGCGTCACTTTCATCTGGCGTTCGTCCAGAGTGATTTCGCCGGCGGTCATGACCGAGGAGCCGTGCCCCGTTGCACGCCGCACGATCGACCGCAGGCGTGCCAGCAGTTCCTCCATCGGAACGGTTTCGGTAGGTAGTCGTCTGCGCCGGCGTCGATCCCGTCTACCCGCTCGGCCCAGCTGCCTCGTGCCGTGAGGATGAGGACGGGCATGTGGCGGCCATTGGCGCGCCAGCGCTTCAGGACCGCAAGGCCATCCATGCCCGGCAGACCAAGGTCGAGGATGATAGCCCCGTAGTCCTCGGTATCACCGAGAAACCAGGCGTCCTCGCCGTTCGCAACCGTCTCGACCACGTAACCGGAGGCTTCGAGCGTGCGCGAGACATCCGACGCGATCCGCTGGTCGTCCTCGACAACAAGCACACGCATCACTTCTCCTTGGTCCGTTCGACTTCGCCGCTGCGGGCATCGACGTGGATGTCGAACAGCCGCCCCTTGTCGTCGATCACGCGGAACTCGTACATCCAGACGCCGGCTTCGCGTTCGAGCTTCACGCCGACGACGTCGCCGGGAAGCTTCTCCTTTATCGCACTCAGAATATCGGCGAGCGGACGAATTTCGCCGGCCTTGACGGCGCGTAGCGCGTCGTCATGGTCGCGCGCGAATGCCGGCGCCCCGCTGCCTGCGACCACAAGCGCGGTCGCAAGGATAAGGGCGCAAATTCGGGGCGGGCACAAATTCATGAAGCAGCTCGTCATCGGGTAGATATGGTTGCCAGATATCAGCTGACAATTCGCTGACCTCGCTCAACAGGCTCCGGTCAGGCCGCTTCTGGCAGATTGCCCGCATCGCCGACGCATGGTGCGGCCGGCAACCGTCAGGAGATACCTATGCGCAAGATCGCCATTCTTACCGTCGCCGCCGTGACCCTCACCGCCGCCAGCGCCCAGGCCGGCAGCCTCGGCAAGCCCTGCACGTCGGCCCCCGAAGCCCAGTGGCTGCCGATGGCGCAGTTGCAGGCCAAGGTCGAGGCCCAAGGATACAAGGTTCAGAAAGCCAAACTCAAGAACGCCTGCGGCGAGCTCTATACGCTCGACAAGAACGGCAATCGGGTCGAGCTGTTCGTTGACCCGACCAACGGCCAAATCATCGGCCAGATGTAGCGGTCCGCAAATGAGAACCGTAAGCAACACCATCGAAGCCGGCGGCGCGATGCCGCCGGCCACGGTCAAGGTCTGGGATCCGTTCGTCCGGATCTTCCATCGGTCGCTGGTGGCGACCTTCGTGATCGCCTACGCCACCGGCGACGAGATCGAGCGGGTCCACCTCGCGGCCGGCTACGCGATCGCCGCCCTCCTTACGCTCCGCATCATCTGGGGGTTCGTCGGCCCGAGGCATGCGCGCTTTTCGAACTTCGTTCGTCCGCCGCGCGAGGTGCTCGCCTATCTTCGTGATGTCGTAATGCTCAGAGCTACCCGCTACCTAGGGCACAACCCCGCGGGCGGTGCCATGATCGTGGCGCTCCTCGCCGCGCTGGTCGGCACGTGCGCGACGGGCTACATGATGACGACGGACGCCTACTGGGGCTCCAAGATGATCGAACACGTCCACGAATTCCAGGCCAACCTAACCGTCGGCCTGGTCGTGGCGCATGTCCTTGGCGTGCTCATCGCGAGCTTCGAGCATCGCGAGAACTTGGTGGCTTCCATGATCTCCGGCCGCAAGAGAACTGCTGATTAGGCAGCTCTCTTCAAACCGAAACCGCAACCAGGAGCGTCCCTGTGCCAGCCACCCCTCACATAGAAAAGCACTTCACCGCCACTGGAAGCGTACGTGACGTCGTGATTGGGATGGCCGACGGCTTGACGGTCCCGTTCGCGCTGGCGGCGGGTCTTTCGGCCGCCGTCACTAGCACAGACGTGATTGTCACCGCCGGTTTGGCCGAAGTTGTCGCTGGCGCGATCGCGATGGGCCTCGGCGGGTATCTCGCTGCGCGCACCGACGCGGAACATTATGCTGCCGAGGAACAGCGCGAGCACCGTGAGATCGATCAGCTTCGCGAGCGGGAGATCGAGGAGGTGGAGCAGATCTTCCGGGAGTACGGCCTTGCAGGAGATGCGCTCAAGTCGGTCGTCGGCGCGGTCTCGGCGAATCGTCAGCGATGGGTCGACTTCATGATGCGCTTCGAACTGGGATTGGAGCGTCCGGATCCGAAGCGCGCGCCGATCAGCGCCGCGACTATCGGAGGCTCATATGTGGTCGGCGGCCTGATTCCGCTCGTGCCCTACATGTTCACTCAGAACATCGGAACGGCCCTGCAGATCTCGGTCGCCGCGACTGGCGCCGCCCTGCTTTGCTTCGGAGCCGTCAAAGGACACTTCACCGGCGTCAACAAGACCAAGTCTGCCCTGCAGACGTTGCTGGTAGGCGGATTGGCCGCCGGAGCAGCGTACTGGCTCGCCCACCTGTTCGGATAGGCCCTGTACCCTCGTCGTTCTCCCATCTCGAAGGTCAGAAACGCAGCGCGCCCACACGTTATCCGCGACTAATCAGCCAGATGACAGCCCCGATGCAGATGACGCCAATCATGTGAGGCAGCAAGTAGCTTAACATTGGCCTCACCTCAACCTCCCGAGTGTTTGCAGTTTTGGGTACGTATAGGCATCACAAGGTGCGACCTCATCAGGGTGACGCCTTAGCCGCGCAGCCCCGCCACAGTCGGCGCGCGTTCGACAAGTAATTGCATGCTTCCCCGCGGCCGAAGAAGTTTCGAAAACGAAAGGAAAAATAGCTTCCTTTGTTGCTATCGCACTCTCGCAATCCATCCGACGACCGCGCTGCCAGCTTGCGTGACGATTAGCGGCACCACGCTGAAGATAATCACGATCAACCACATTTCAGAGCTTGGAGGCGCAAGCTGCAATAAATCCGCAGCCGACGGTAGGTAGGGTGGCACAGCAAGCAGCGTTGCACATAGCAAAAGCGCGCCCCACAACCAGGAGTTCCGCGTCACCTCGTTGACCAAGAGCGGCGAGCGCGGATCACGCATGTTGAACGCGTGCCAGAGCTGGGCAAAGGCGAGCGTGAGGAACGTGATAGTGACTGTTGATCGGGCATCGAGAGCGAGCCAGGCCGACGCAGCCAGCGCCCCGAAAGTGCCTGCGGTCAACGCCGCCCCGTGCAGGACGATGGTGATCCATTGCCGGCGGCCCAGAATCGGCTCCTTTGGATCCCGCGGCGGCCGCTTGAGGATGCCCTCCTCGCCCTCGCCCATGGCAAGCGCGAAAGCGGGGAATACGTCCGTCACCAGATTGAGATACAGAATTTGCAGCGGCAGGAGTGGCAAAGGAAGCGCCAGCGACACGGCGAGGCCGACCGCCAACACCTCGCTGAGATTGCAGGACAAGAGGTAGGCGACGAAGCGACGGATATTGGCGAAAATCACGCGCCCCTCGTGGATCGCCTTGATGATGGTTGGAAACGCATCGTCGAGCAGGATCATGGCAGCCGCTTCGCGCGCGACATCGGTGCCGCGCAAGCCCATCGCCACTCCGATATCGGCCTGCCGCAGAGCGGGGGCGTCATTCACCCCGTCCCCCGTCATGGCGACAATCTCGCCCGCAGCCTGATACGTCCGAACGAGAGCGAGTTTTTCATCTGGCGTTACTCTCGCGAAAATTCCGATGTCTTGGAGGGCAGGCTGCCCGGTTTCAATCATCTGCCTGATATTCTTGCCCTCCATGACATTCGAAACGTTCTCCCCAAGACCGACGGCTCGACCGATACTTTTCGCCGTCACCACGTGATCGCCCGTGACCATGACAACGCGAATTCCCGATTGCCGGCAGTCCTGGATGGCCGGTGGCACGTCGGCCCGGGCGGGGTCTTCCAAGCCGACAAGACCAGCAAGCACCAGCCTGTCATAGGGTGCGGCATCGGCCACCTGGTCGATTCTCGTCGCGCAGGCGAGCACCCGCAGGCCGTCATGGCCGAGCCGATCGGCTCGGCTGAGCCACTCCGCTCGCATGGTGTCATCAAGCGCGACCTCGCCATTGCCGACGGCTACGCGCGTCGTCGCCGCCAGGACCGCCTCGGGCGCCCCCTTCACGGCGATCAGTACACCCTCCCCATGCTCATGAACGGTCGCCATCATCTTGGCGAGGGGATCAAAAGCATGCTTGCGCACGACGCCGCGCCCCTCCAGCAAGGTTGTCCGCCTGAAGCCGGCGCGTAGCCCAGCACGCAGAAGCGCGATCTCCATGGGATCGCCACTGCCGCGCTCCTCGGGACCATCGAGATGCGCGTCGTTGCATAGAACCGCGATCCGGAGCAATTCGGCCGCCTGCGGATCGCCTGCGACCTGCTGACCCTCGCCCCCCTCTGGAGCGCCGGTCCCGAACTCGATCTCGCCTGAGGGTGTGCAGAGCCGTCGCACCGTCATCCGATTTTCGGTCAGGGTACCGGTCTTGTCGGTGAGAACGACCGTTGTCGCCCCAAGCGTCTCGACTGCCGAGAGACGTTCGATCAGTGCATTTTGCTGTGCCATGCGCCACATGCCACGGGCAAGCGCAAGCGTCGCGACGATGGGGAGACCTTCCGGAATCGCGGCGACGGCGAGCGCGATGGCCGCCTCGATCATCAGGAGAGGGTCTTTGCCACTCAATAGACCAATGCCACCGATGATGGCGGCGACAGCGATAGTCGCCCAGACGAGTTGCACCGACAGACGCTCGAGCTTGCGCTCAAGGGGTGAATGACCCGGATCGGCCTCGAGAACTAGCCGCGTCACCCGCCCGAGCTCCGTGATGATTCCGGTCGCGACCACGACACCAGCGCCGGTGCCGCGCGTAATCGCGGTGCCCTTGAACGCCATCGACGCGCGATCGCCGAGACGGGTGTCTGCGCTGACCGGCTCGAACTGCTTGTCGACGGCGACGGATTCTCCGGTCAGCGACGACTCGTCCGTTGAAAGCCGAGATGTCTCGATAAGGCGCAGGTCGGCCGATACGGCATCACCAGCTTCCAAGACCACGACATCGCCCGGAACGAGCTCCTCGGCCGGGATCACATGAACCCGCCCCTCGCGTCGGACACGGGCGGTCCGCGTGCCGAGCGCGCGCAAAGCCTCGATCGATCGGACCGCCTTCAACTCGGTCACGAACCCGATCAGCGTGTTGATGGCAAGCACCGCAAAGATGGCGCTGCCCTCCTCGAGTTCGCCGAAATAAAACGCCAGGCCGGCTGCGCCGCTCAGGAGATAGACGACTGGACTCTTGAACTGGTGCACCAGCAGGCGCAGCACGCCGGCTGAACGCCGCGAGGCGATGGTGTTCGCACCGAAATGCTTTCTCCGTGCGTTGACCTCGGCTTCGGACAGCCCCTCCGTGCCGGTCACCCGGAACTGCCCGAGCAGTTCCGTCACGGACAGAGCATGCGGAAATTTCGGGAGTATCAGCGGGCCAACGACTTCCTTCTTCGCGATGGCTAACCTCCTTTGCGCCCGAACGGACATATTGTGTCGCTAAGCCGGGCCTAAGCCGCCACGGCTTCGTAGATGTCCTCTTCCTGAGCCGTGTGCATGCGCACTAGCGTCTCGATGGCCTCGATCACCCGTTGCGCATCTCGCACGATATAGCGGTCGATTTTCTCCGAGGGCATGTCCTCGACGATTCGGCTGAGCAGCCGGGCAAGATGCAATATCTCCCGATGGGCGCGGCTCATGGCTGAGAGGCCATGGCGCTCGCGCAGCACCTGCGCAAGCTTCGGATAGACGCTGTCTTCGTCGTCGCGCTCGTGTTTCACGACGCTGCTCTGAACCAGCCGCTGGGCCTCCCCGATCAACGTCCCGGCCAATTCGGGCGTCACGTCGTCCAGGGCATCGACGATTTTGCGCAGCCGGTCCAGGTCCCTCAACAAGGTCTGATGATCGTGACGCAATGTCAGCCCCTGCTCCGGGGTGATGCGACGGCCACCAGCGCCGAGGGCCGGAGTGAGCGCGCGTAGCGCGTTCAGAATAACGGCGACATCGATCACCTCCTGCGTAATCGCCGCCGGCACCGGGGCGAGCCAACCCAGAGTGGCAGCGACCATCGCGACGAGCGACAACCCCATGCCGACGACAATACTTTGCAGGGCAATCCGCCGCGCCCGCTGCGCAATGAGGATCGCCTCGCCCACGCGGTCGAGGCGGTCAGCCAGGATCACCACATCGGCCGCCTCAGACGAAGCGCTGGCGCCCCGCGCCCCGAGCGCGACCCCGACGTCGGCTACGGCCAGCGCCGGGGCGTCGTTGATACCATCGCCGACCATGATGGTCGGACGCAGCCGTTGCTCGCCCCGCACCGCCTCGACTTTGTCGGAAGGGACGCGATCGGCCAGCACGGCATCGAGGTCGAGTGCCGCACCGATGGCCTGCGCCGCCGCGGCGCGATCGCCGGTGACCATCACCATGCGCGCGACGCCCGCATCGCGCAGCAGCCGGATAGCCCGCGGCGTATCGGCGCGCAGCTCGTCCGCCAGAAGCAACGCACCGATTGTACGCCCATCCACGGCGACAAAGACGATCAACGCCGAGCGCCACGAGGCGCGCCGAATTGCTCGCAGCTCCCACGGCGACAGCTCTGAATTCGAGGGTAACATCTGTCGCGCGCCGGCCATGACCTGCTGTCCATCGATCAGGCCGCTCATACCGGAGCCCATCGCCTCCTTGACCTGTTCGGGTGCTTTCAGCTCGAGGCCGCGCTCGACGGCCGCCGCCACCACGGTCTTGGCAAGCACGTGATGCGAAGCCTGCTCAAGCGATGCCCCGAGCCTGAGAACCTCATCCGGGTCCCCTCCCGGTGCAACCTCGATCGAAAGCAACCGCGCCCCTCCGACGGTCAGGGTGCCCGTTTTATCGAACAGCACCGTATGCGCGCGCGCCAGCGCCTCCAGCGCCCCACTGCCCTTGGCCAGGATGCCGCGGCGCGCCGCTTGCGCGACGCCGGCAATGAAAGCGACCGGCGCAGCCAAGATCAGCGGGCAAGGCGTCGCCGCCACCAGCACGGCGAGACTGCGGGTCAGATCTCCCGAGATGCGCCACGCCACGAAGGCGATGACGAGCGTCACCGGTAGAAGGATCAGAGCATAGCGATCGGCCATCCGTATAAAGGGAGCCTTTGCCGTCTGCGCCGCCGTCACCATACGCACGATGCCAGCGTAGGTGCTCTCGCCGGCCGGCGCAGTCACGGTCAATTCGAAAGTCTCACCCGCGTTCAGCGAACCTGACAGAACGGCACTCCCACGCGCTTTTTCGACCGGGATTGGTTCGCCAGTAACGGCGGACTCGTCGATGGTGGCCAAAGCCGAGCCTACGATTCCGTCGACCGGAATGATCTCACCGGCCCGGACCAGGAGTCCTTCGCCGACCGATATTGCATCAACCGGAACATCTTCAATCCGTTCGCCGCTCTTGCGATGGGCCTGGCGCGGAGCACGATCCACCAGCGACCGCAGGTCGCGCTCCGCGCGAGCGACCGCGATGTCTTCCAGCACGTTGCCGCCGGAATACATCAACGCGACCACGGCCCCTGCAAGCGGTTGGCCAAGGGCTAACGCCGCGCTCATGGACAACAGCGCAATAGCGTCCACACCAAGGCGACCGCTCAGTAGATCCCTGACGATCGAGACCGCCAGTCCTCCTATCACGGGCGCCGTGCCGATTGCCCATGCGAGGCCGGCCAGATCAGGCCGACCCGCGGCTCGCGCAAGAATACCCGCGGTCAATCCCGCGATTGCGATCGCAACCAGGGCCCATCGCAGAACCCGCTCAAACGACATGGTCTCATTCCGCAGCTACTTGCGTCCCGGTTTAGGTGGTTCCTGAATTGATTTCATGTAGTTCAGAGCTGCTATCGCATCTTCCCTGTTGAAGCGGAAGGTCGGCATCGAGGGATGAATGCTGCTGTAGCCCTCCTGCAGTCGCTCCAGGAAGTCGCTATCGTAGAGCTTGGTTTCGCTAAAGCTGCGAAAGGGCGGCGCTTGCCTGTTAGGACTTGCCCCGGTCCTGCCAACAGAGTGACAGCGTGCGCACATTCTTTGTAGCAACTCTTTACCATGTTGCTGTTCCTCGTCGAGCGCGCGGGCGCCGGTGCTCGACCAGAGAACTATTGTCGAAAGTATCAGTAAGCATCGCATCGTCGCAGTCGTTCCCGCGAAACAGTTCACCAGCGCGAGGTTGTCTTGCCGTAAACATAGAGCGCAACCAACCCGACGGTCACCGCCGTCGAGAAGATCAAAATATTTCGATCCCAATCGACTCGCTCCTTCTCGACTCTTCTAAAAGCCAAGGCCGTAAATAGAGCCTTCAGGGCAACTCGGCGCATCAGAGCAGCCCTCCCTACTCGCACGATGTCACCGCTGTTAAAAGCCAGCTTGATGCAGCTCAACGAGTCAGCTCGGTGGATGGGTCCGCTATAGCGACAAACGTACCCGCCAAATAGCAGCGCCTCCTCCGGGAGCATTGGCACAATTGCCCTCAGGCGTATGAATAGGCCGACTGCGCCCAGACTTGGCGGCCGGCTTCATTGATACTTGACCTGCCTCAAAACGCGCCCGCGGCTCGGGAGCTAAACTGGTCTAAATCAGAGGCGACCAATGGACGAAAAGTTCAGGCGGAACATCCTTCGGCTTTTGAATCAGCACCGGACCACGAGGATCGCTACGGTACGACCTGACGGCTGGCCCCAGGTGACCACCGTCGGCTACGCCAACGATGGACTCGTCATCTACTTTCTTTGCGGAGCGGACAGCCAGAAGGCCGCCAACCTTGCGAGGGACGATCGGGTCTCGCTAACGGTGGACGACGATCCCGCCCAGGTGATGGACATCGCGGGTCTATCGATGGCGGCACGTGCGAAGCTTGTGACGGATCCCGCCGAATTCGAAAAAGCCTTGCGGCTCTTGATCTCGCGATATCCGAACCAGAAAGGCCTCGATCTCCCCATGCCGAAAACATCCGAGGTCTGCGTCTTTCGCCTGACACCCACGATCGTCTCGCTGCTGGACTACTCAAGGGGATTTGGACATACCGACCTTATCGCGTGCTAAAGAGCTGCGACCGATGCTCTCTCGAACTTTATCCTTAGCCTAAAGCCTCAGGATTAGAAGGCAGATCGGCCCAAACCGTGACCGTAAGCTGAGGTCTTAGCGAGCCCGGTCGGCTTGCAAGGTCTCGAAGAACGCCACGATCGCGTCAATCTGGTATTCGACGAGCTTTGGCTTGAGCATTGCCTGGTTCGGGCCCACGCGACGGTGGTTTGACGTCAATAGTTGTCGGAGATCGTTGGCTGAAAAAGATGGGCGGCTGGCAATTTCGCTGAAGCTTGGCGCGGGGAAACGAAAGGCCGGCGTCTCCATTGAAGAATCCGAGATGACGTGACAGAGGCCGCAGGCCCCGTGGGCGAGCGCGCGCCCCTGCGCGATCTGATCCGCGAACAGCTGATCGCTGAACGGCGAGTTGGCCGGCACCTGGATGGTGATCGAACCGAATCCGCTGGCCCGGTGGCAGGCGTTGCATCCGTTCGTGATATCCGAATAAGCCTTGGCGAAAGCTGCACCATCTTTCTGTTGGATGGCGCGATCCAGAGCTTGCAGCTGTTCGGTGGCTTGGGATGATCGCAAGCTTTCGGAGGGAGACGGCATTGCCCTCCGCAAATTTATCTGGATCTGTCGAAGCTCATAATTCGCCAAATCCCAGTTGCTGAACTTTCCGGCAAACCACAACTTGATGTGTTGGAATTGCAGCGCGATCATGAGGTCGGATAGTTGGGTTGACGTGCTGCCGGCAGGCAAATTCACCTGTGCTCCCGCATTGAATGGCGGAAGCATCGCAGCAATCGCGGCGATCATCAGAGTCCGTAACTTCATGGCAGCGCTTGAAATGGATGGGGCACGATAGCATCCCTGTGGAGCGGATCGGGCCTATTTGATCAGACAAGCAGGTTCGTAAAGAATGGTTGGGTGATGTCGGCAGCTGACGACTCCGTCCCGTCCGACTCGACAGCGGTGACAAATTCGCTTTTACAATTCCAGCAGCGCCAGAGCTCTTGGGCTTCCTGAGCAGTAATGCGTTCGTGCCACTCGAGGTGCACTAACCCGGAACCACAGCGAGGGCATTTTTCGTTGTGTAGTGCTGAGACCGGTGCCATATGGAACCTCCCTCATGTCCGGTGCGCAGCATGCGATGTTGGCAGTATGGCGAAATGATCTAGATCAACGATTTGCTCGCTCTCCGGCAGCTGACGTAGAGGCGCAGTCCTCGACCACATGACTTCTATTTAGAAGCACCTAATCCAAAACAATCGATCCCGGCTTCGTGTACGGTCTCCTGATGGCGTGCGGCTGGTCGCCGAGCCTGCCCGGGCAAAGCTCATTTCAGCGCGTGGCTGCATGCTAAATCTGACCAGATTTGATCTGTCGCAAAGCAGATACGGGCCAGAGGATCATTCTTCAAAACGGTTCACTCAGTGGGGTGTTGCCATGATCATCGAACGCCTATCCCAAGAGCATCGCAATATCGAAACGCTGCTCGCCATCCTCGAGCGGGAACTCGAGGTGTTCGACCGCGGAGAACGTCCCGACTACGAGGTCATTCGCGCGGTGATTAGCTATTTCGAAGTCTACCCGGAAGTTTATCACCATCCCCAGGAAGACCGCGTCTTTGCCAAGCTAAAAACACGCGATCCAGCTGCTGCTGCGAAGGTCGGTGATCTGGCTCGCGAACACCAGAAAGGGGCCCAGCTTTTAGGCCGCGTCGCTCGGGCGGTCGACAACGTACTCGCAGATCGGGAAATCCTTCGTGAAAATGTGGATATCATCGTTCGCGATTTTATCGCGCACGAGCGCCGTCACGTGATGATGGAAGATCGCGATTTCTTTCCCGCTGCGCTTAATGCACTCAAGCCACAGGATTGGACCGAGATCGCCTCGGCGGAAACCGGTCTTAAGGATCCGCTGTTCAGCGATGTTGCCGAAGAGCGGTTCGATGCGCTACGCGCACATATTCTGCGGCTGGAGCAAGAGGCTGAAGCCGAACGAAAGTAGCCGCGTTTTCTCT
This sequence comes from Bradyrhizobium barranii subsp. barranii, assembly GCF_017565645.3. NCBI lineage: Bacteria > Pseudomonadati > Pseudomonadota > Alphaproteobacteria > Hyphomicrobiales > Nitrobacteraceae > Bradyrhizobium > Bradyrhizobium barranii. The sequence continues at coordinate 1,132,846 of NZ_CP086136.1, read as the reverse complement.
GGCCATAAGGTTCCTAATAGCGAATACGCCGACCAAATGCAGAAGGGCTGATAAGCCATCTAGCCGAAACGTAAAAGACCTACTATGTCCGAAGCACTCAAATCCTCCTTCTTGGTATTGCTCGTGTTCGCGATTCTGGCGCAATCCGCGGTGGCCGATCCCCAACACGGCAAGGACATCGCAAAACGCTGGTGCTCAATCTGTCATGTCGTCGAGTCCGGCCAGACGAGTGCCATCGACCATGCGCCGCCATTCAGCCAAATCGCGCGAATGCCCGAGTTCGATCAGAACAAACTCGCGTTCCTGCTGCTCAAGCCGCACCCCAATATGCCAAGCCTGTCGCTCCAGCGATCAGAAATATCGGATTTGGCCGAGTACATCCGCTCACTCAAGTAAGAAAAGCCGAAACGCATCGGCGTGGTTGAGGTATGCTGCGCGTTGAGTTGATCAGGGACCTCGCGACCGAGCTCCAGAAGAGGAAGCTATTTGCAAGGCGTTCCCTCTTTCGACTTGGCAGCACAGTTCGTGTTTCTGTCCGCCGGCTACGCAAGGACGATCTTGTTTGCGCGGCCCTGCCGTCCTCATCGTGGCTTGAGGCAGGTCAAGGCTAACCGCCGGCTCGAGCCTATACTTAAATTGCACCGAATGGCATTCGCGCGCGCCGGTGCCGTTACGGTTGCGGAGCCTCGGACTCCTTGGATCTTCGACCGCGACCATGGGTCGGCTCCTAGAGCAGCTCCGTCGGCCCGTTCGGTAGCACTACGGGCGGCCCTGCCGGTTGGACCGCCGAAGCCCTGAACTGAACGAAAGTGGAAATCGGCCGCGGCGCTCCTTCTGGAAGCCGGGGCTGACTTGCATCCGGGCGGTGCAAGCCGGGGCAACCGGCTGTGGCAGGCGAGGCCCGTCTGCCGACTAACAAAAGGGTGCAATCGGGGGCACTCGAGCAGGAGAACCGTATGATGTCCGCCAACCTTCACACGGACGACCTCGCTGCAGTCGTGCGTTATGCACTCGAGACCACCCGGGCCACGATGGTCTGCCCTTTCCATGAGGAGGTGGTCATCCGCGTGGGTGACGATGCCGCCGAGAGCCATGCCTTCGAACGCGCCAAACGAATCGTTAGGAGCGATGGTGAGGCCTGGCCATCGGACGCTCTCAGGGAAGAGTTCGGCCGTCAGCTCGGCACCGCCGAGGACGGTCGGTGCCCGGAGTGCGATCGGCACGATCCGCTCGACTAGCCGTGCGCGGAGCAGGTGCTGCCGCGGAGCCACCGCTCGTTCAGGTCGCCAAAAGCGAGCGCAGCCAGACCAGTCTCAAGATCGCTCTCTCGGCGAATGGCTGCAGGATTGGACGCGCTCGGCATAGTGGTGCGAACAGCGACGGCCACTGGACCGGATGCGGCGTTCTGCGTGCACGATGGCGCCGAGGAACGCTATATCGCTGCATGCTACTGCAATTTGAAGGTCTGAGGCACGTCTACTTATGGTACGCCTCGCTGCGCAATCCTGCTTCCGTCGGCAATTCGGTCGCTCGGATGTACGACGACCTGATCCCCCTCAGTCAATCCAGACATCACCTCGGCGAACCGATTGTTGCGGTGACCAATCTGGACTGGCTTGGCCCGCGCACGGCCGTTCTCATCGGCAAAAACGGCCCATTGATCAGCCTGTCGGAATAGGGCGCTTACCGGCACAGCCACGACGCCCTGAGCGCTCCAAGTGGTCACGTGGACGACCACACGGTAGTCGTGTCCCAGTTGCGACCAAGCCTGCGGCGGGTCACTGAAGTCGATGGTCACACGTACCCGCTGTTCCTCGATGCCGAGCGCCGAGATCTTGAGGAAGCCGGCGGGATCCACACGCACCACCTTTCCCGTGATCGGCGCCCCGCCCCAGCCGTCGATCCAGACCGGCGCGCCGGCCTTGATCTGCACCGCGTCGGTCGAGAGCAGGTCGGCCACGACCTCCAGATCGAGAGGGTTGCCGATGTCGACAAGGGGCGCGCCGGGCAGGACCGTCGCCTCGCTGTCCTGGATGATCTTCAGGACACGTCCGCTCGCCGGCGCGAGCACCCGGACGCAGCAGGTCGGCTCCGCTGATGGATTCGTGCTGGCGGGATCGATGAGCCGGGCGGCCAGGCTGGTCCGCACCGCGCGACGCATCTCGACCTGGGCCTTGGCGCTCGCCAAATTGGCCTCGCTCGTCGCCACCTCGAATTTCGCCTTGTCGAAGGCCTGAGCCGAGGTCGACTGCGTCCGCAGCAGCGTCTGCGCCCGTTGGAATTCGGTCCGCGAGAAGTCCAGCGCGGCTTCGATCCGCCTCACCTCGGCCTCCTGCTGCTGGATGGCGGCATCCGCCGCGAGGACCTCCGCCTGAAGCTGGTCGCGCGAGCGCACGTCGATGAAGCCCGGCAGAGTCGGCTGCATCAGGGCGATGACGGTCTGGTTGGCCACGACCTCGTCGCCGACGTGGAGCGAAGGGCCCTGTTCGCCGAGCGGATGCGAAATCCTCAGCACTTTTCCGGCGATCGGCGCCGAGACGGTGTAGACGTGGCGGACGTGGGTCTTGCCGTCGTCGTCCGCCGTGACTTCGATGGGCCCCTTCGCGACGGTCGCAAGGTCAACCAGAACGGGCCGGGGCCAGGCGAACCAGGCCAGCCCTCCCGCTATCGCGGCCAGGGCCGCGGCGCCGATCATGCGTTTGGTCCACTTTGCCGGCATGGCTAGTCTCGCGTCTTGAGGACCGCGACGAGGTCCAGGTTGTCGATGCGCTGGCGGATGACCGCAGCGGAAGCGATGGCCGCCAGTACCACGACGGAGGTGGCGACCACGTAGGTCGAATGCTCGACGACGAGGCGGACGCGCATCAGTTCGCCGGCGAGGTTCGTCTTCATGACCCAAGCGAGCCCATAGCCCATCAGCCACCCGGGCGGCTGCGCGATCAGGGTCAGGATCGCGAGCTCGAGCAGCAGGATGCGCAGCACCTCGCCGCGCGTGAAGCCGAGCACGCGAAGGCTGGCCAATTCCCGCGCCCGTTCGGACAGCGAGATGCGGGCGTTGTTGTAGACGACGCCGAAGGCGATCACGGCGGCGAGGCCGGTATAGATGCTTGCCATCGTGGTGACGAGGAGTGCGACGGTCTTGCGGAAGTTCGCCAGCGAGACGCGCTGCAGCGCCACGCCTCCGACCGTCGGCATGGACTTCACCGCCGCGTAGAAGTCCTCCTTGCGGTTCTCGTCGAGGCTGAGGTTCACGCTGTTCACGACGGGCGCCTCGCGCATCAACTTGCCGAGCGCCCTGATATCCATCATCCCCCTGATGCCGAAATAGTCCTCGACGGTCGCCACGATCGGCATGCTGACCGTGCGACGGGCGCCCTCCAGCAGGTCGACCTCGACCGTGTCCCCGGCCCCCACCCCGAGGATGTGCCCGAGCATGGCGGAGATGGCGAGGCCTGTCCCGGGGAGCGCGACTGGCCGAAGATCAGCATCGATGATGCGCCTCAGATCGGCGTCAGTGGGCCGGCCGCTGATGGTGATCCTGCGTTCGACGTTGCCATGGCGGATCCGGACAGGCACCTCACGAAACGGCTCGGCCGTCAGCACGCCCGGCAGCCGATTCACCTGCTGCACGACGTTCTCGATCCGCTTCTCGGCGAAACCGATGGTCGCGTCCTGCCGGTCGGCGAGGAAGTAGGTCACGTCGATCAGTTGCTCCATGGTGTCGCGCGTGAACAGCGAGACAACCAGGATCGCGGTCGCAAGCGCCATCCCAAGCGCCGTGAAGGCCGCCCGGACCGGATGGCGCGCGATGTTGCGGATCATCATCAGCGTCGGCTGCGACACGACCTGGTCGAGCTGGATGCTCGCCGGGAGCAGCCGTCGGTACACCGGAGGAGCCGGCGGTTGCATCGCGACGGCGGGCGGCAGCTTGACCACCTCGCGCAGCGCCCGCAGCGCGCCGATCGCGGCGGCGGCCGCGCTGAGCGCGCCGGCGGTGACGTACAGGTCCGGCGCCTTCGCGAACACCAGGAACGGGAAGTGGAAGAAGTCGCCGAACAGCGCCGTGACGCGCAAGCCCAGCCACGTGCCGGCGACGCCGCCCAGGATGACTCCGATCACGACGATCAGCGCCACGAACTTGAAGTAGTGCAGCACGATGGTCCTGTCGGCGTAGCCCAGCGCCTTCAGGAGCCCGATCTGCTCGCGCTCGAGCGCGACCAGCCGGGTCAGGGTGAGATTGACCAGGAAGGCGGCGACCAGAAGGAATATCGGCGGCAGCGTGCGGCTCATGTTGTTGAGCATGTCGAGCTCATGATCGAGCCAGGCGTGCGAGGTCTGGTCCTTCCGGCCATGGGCCGCCTGCCCGCCATAGGGGTCGAGCAGGGCGTCGAGGCGCGAGATCACCTCGCGCTCGGAGGCGCCCGGCTGCAGCTTGACCGACACCGCCGAGAAGGCACCGTCGAGATCGTAGACGCCGGCGAGCGCCTTCTCCGACATCCAGACGATCGCGTAGCGGCGATCATCCGGCATCAGGTCGCCCGGTCCGACCGTGTAGACGAACTCGGGTGACAGCGCGGTGCCGACGATGACGAGTTCGCGCTTTTTGCCGTTCAGGATGGCCGAGAACCGCGCCCCTTCCGAGAAGCCGTGAGCACGGGCGAACGGCTCGTTAACGACGACCTCCTCAGTCCGCCCCGGCTCCGGAGGCCGTCCGGAACGCACGTAGAGACGGTTGAGATGCGGCTCGCCGCTGTCGGGCAGCGAAACGAACTGCCCGCTGGCCGGCTCGGAGAAGCTTGGGATGTCGAGCAACGCCTGCTTGGCGATGCGCGTGTCGACGGCGGCGACGCCCGGAATCTCGCCTATCCTGTCGGCGAGCGCCTTGGGTGCCCGCTTCGCCTGGGCGAACACATCGCCGAAGCCGTAACGTTCGTAGTACGCGATCCGTGTCTCTTCCAAGGAGCGATGCGATCCGACGGCGAGCACCAGCGTCGCAACCCCGCCGCCGACGACCAGCGCGACGGCGAGGACCTGCGCCCAGAGCCGCCTGACGTCCCGAAACAGCTTGATGTCGAGCGCTCTCATGACATCACCAGACGAGTTCGGCCGCTTCCCGGCGGACCTCGTTCGTCCGGACGCGGACGATCCGGCCGTCGGCGAAGAACAGCACCCTGTCGGCGACATCCTGGATGCTGGCATTGTGCGTGATGATGACGGTGGTCGTGCCGAGCTGCCGGTTGACGCCAAGCAGCGCCTCGATGACGCGAATGCCGGTTTTCGAGTCGAGCGCGCCGGTCGGCTCGTCGCAGAGCAGCACCGCCGGGCGCTTCGCGATCGCGCGGGCGATGGCGACGCGCTGCTGCTCGCCGCCGGATAGCTGCGCGGGAAAGTGGTGCATTCGCTCTTCGAGTCCAACCAGCGCGAGCGCGTCGGGGGGCCGCATCGGGTTCTTGGCGACTTCGGTGACCAGCGCGACGTTCTCGTAGGCGGTAAGGCTCGGCACCAGATTGTAGAATTGGAAGACGAAGCCGACGTGGTCGCGGCGGTACTTCGTGAGCTCGCGGTCCCCGAGGTCCGTCAGGTCCAGGTCGCGGAAGAACAGCCTGCCGCTCGTCGGTCGGTCGAGACCGCCCATGATGTTGAGTAGCGTTGTCTTGCCGCTGCCGGACGGTCCGAGTAGCACGACCACTTCCTTCTCGGCGATTTCGAGATCGACTTCATTGAGAGCATGGACCGTCACCTCGCCGGAGACATAGGTCTTGGTTAGCTGCTTTGCCGTGAAAACGAGCTCGCTCATCGACGTCCTTTCGAGCCACGGCCGTTCGACGGCATCTCCAGCGAAAGTCAGCCGTGACGATAGCCGCCCGAAGAGCCCTGTCCGAACAGCCGGCTTGGATGGGGAATGAACGCAGGGACTTCGGCCGCATACCTCGCGTAGGCCTCGCCGAACTCGGTCAGGGCCTCGCGCTCCTCGTCACGCGCCAGCTTGACGTACATGATCGTCAGCACCGGGAACATCGCCAGCGTGAGAATCGTCGGCCACTGCAACAGGAAACCAAACATCACCAGAATGAAGCCGACGTACTGCGGGTGCCGGACGTAGCTGTAGGGGCCTGTGGTCGCAAGGCTGCGGGTCTGCTGCGCATCGTACAGCACCCTCCACGCGGCGGAGATCAGGACGAAGCCTGCGCCGATGAAGATGAAGCTCAGGATGTGAAACGGTCCGGCATGGGGATTGGTCTTCCAGCCGAACATCATCTCAAGCAGGTGGCCCGCGTCATGCGAGAACCAGTCGACGTTGGGATAGTGCGATTGAAGCCAGCCGGAAAGTAAGTAGATGGTGAGCGGGAAGCCGTACATTTCGACGAACAGCGCAACCAGAAAGGCGCTAAAAGCCCCGAACGAGCGCCAGTCGCGGGATGTCTGCGGCTTGAAGAAGCTGTACACGAAGAGGATGAACACCGCCGAATTGACGATGACGAGGCTCCACAGGCCGTAGGCAGGCGCCGTGTCGTGCATCACGCGCTCCTTGAATCGTTCAGCCGGCCCCCGCCGTCATGGTGCCCGTGTCCCCCGTGCATGAAGAAGTGCATCAGCGGACAGGCGATGAGCGGCAGCCAGACCAGGAGTCCGAGCACATGAGCCCTATGCTCGGTGAACAGAAGCGCGCCGGCGATGACCAGGAAACCTATCAGGACCAAGCCGCCTTTGGCTTTGGTAGACATGCCCTCCTGAGGGCGCTCTCGATATCCGGAATGGTTCTGCACCAACATCGGCACGCTCCTATGGCTGCTGGAAGCTTAGCGCTGCCGCCGCCATCATTGTTGAGGCAGATCAACCATGATGGGAGCCGTGATGGCCGTCATCATGCTCGGGCTTCATGTGGAGCATGTACAAGAAGTCGAGGACGAACGCGGCCATCGTGCTGGCGGCCGCCGTCGCGTTCGCCGGGTCGCTGTGCCTGGTGCGGAGCCAGGAGACGGTGGGTGACGTCTCCTACATGGAGGCCATGATTCCGCACCACTCGATCGCCGTCATGACGAGCAAACGGGCCCACATCAAGGATCCGAGGGTGCGCAAGCTCGCGGACGGAATCATCGAAGCCCAGGTCCGGGAGATCGGCGAGATGAAGCGACTGATCGCCGAACTCGAATCCAAGCCGACGCCTGATGGCGCCAAGGACCTACCTGCTCGGCCGGCGAAATGAGGAACGGCGAAGCCACCCTCGCCTTCGACCGAGGCTACTTCGGCGACTTGCCGGTCGGCATCCCCATGCCCGTCGTAGCGCCGCCCCGCATCGCCGACATCATCGGCATCATGCCCATGTGCGGCGCGAGCAGTTCGTCCGCGGTCTTTTTCTGCTCCTCGGAAAACGTTCCGGCCAGGTTGGAGAGCGCCGACTTTATCGCACGGGTGCCATCGAGGCGCGCCGCGAGCCATTTTTCCTGGAGCGACAGCTTCTCGACGAGGTCCGGTGATCCGGTGCCCTGTTGCGGCATCATCATCGAACCGCGCATCCCTCCGAGCGTCTTGGCATTGGTCCGCAAAGCGTCGGCGAACGCGTTCCAGGCGGAGGTCTGCGCTTCGGTGATCTTGAGCTCGGTCCGGAGAAAAGCGATCCGGCCCTCGACGCGATCGATGGTCTCCATGCCGCCCATTCCGTCGCCGCCGGACTGCCGCATCATGCCCATCATCCGCATCATGTCCGACATCGGCATGTTGGCGCCCATCATGTCCATCGTGCCGCCGCCCATCATTCCCGCACCCGGCATGCGCTGAGAGCCGGCCTTGTCGGGCGGAGCCGCCTTGGGCTCAGGCTGCTTCTGTTGCTCCTTCTGGTCGGGATGGTGACCTTGGTGCTCGGCGTCCGATTGGGCCCAGGCAGAATACCCGATGGCCGAGACGAGTAGCGCGGCGGCGAGGGTCAATGCGCGCATGGCAAGCTCCTGACGGTTGTGGCCAGGCGAGTTTGACTGGTTCCGGGGGCGGTCGGTTGACGCACGTCAATTTCGCAGTTTCGTCGGTGCCACGCATCCGTTGACTGAGCGGCCTTGTCCATCTCCGCGATGAGGCTGTCGACGGGCCGCCACTGCTCTCGACGCGCCCCTCCGATCTCCGTTCGCCAAGACGGAGAGGAGCTTCGCCGGACGTCGGGCTGTCCAGGCCGCCGGGATGTTCAGGAAACTTACAGGCACCCTTCAGTAGCTTGGCCAATCACTGATCGGTTCAGTGCGACAACAGCACGGGGATTGGCGGCCTCGTGAGAATGCTGCGGGTCGCGCCTCCCAATATGAACTCTCGTAAGCGGCTATGACCATACGCCCCCATGACGAGCAGATCCGCCCTGCGGGAAGCTATCTGAGACGCGAGGACATCGCCGATGGCCCGTCCTGCGGCGTCGACCTCCTCGACGACCACATCGATGCCATGACGCGAGAGATTCTTCGCAAGTTCGGACGACGAGCGCCGGCTCGAAATCGCCTTCTCATTGGTCACCGTGAGAATAAACACCTCTCGCGCCTTCTCCAGGATCGGGATCGCATCGGAGACGGCACGTGCTGCCGCGCGGCTGAAATCCCACGCAACGATCACTCTATTAAGCTCGGCCTCCTTTGAGGCGGTGGCCTCCGGCAGCACCAGCGTCGGTCTTCCCGAACCGAAGATGATCGCTTCAGCGTACCATTGGTCGTAGGATTCCGGCACCGGCACGATGGTGAGATCACGCAGCCGAGCATAGTCTACCAGGAGGTCCGGGACCTCGGACGTCAGGCAACGCTCGAGAATGATCTCGTGCAGCAGCCCTGATTTCGTGGAGGCCGCTTCAAACGTCGCCAGCAGGTCCTGCGCATTTTTCCTGCTCTTGTGGGCCTCGCCGGCCACGATTGATCCGACATTGCCGACCCCTGACAGGAAAGTCCCGGGTATCTGCACATGGACTTCACAAGAGATCGCCGCGATGTGCGCGGCAAATGGTGATATCAGCGGTACGGCGCGGTCGATGACCGAAACCGGCGTCGGTTCGGGATAGCTGGTCAAGGTGAGCAGAACGTCCCTGATGGCCATCGCGTGTCTCCGAAATTGCAATCTTGACACGATACCAACGCCGGGTCTGGGTCGATTGATCTAGGTCAGAACGTCTCCGGTCCGGCCCCTGCCATCAAATTTCTGATCGCCGGCCCACACCACCACCTCGGGTCCGCCGAGTTGACGCAAATCAACCGGCCGTACCTAGGATTGCCCGATAAGCTTCGGTCGTCAGTCGCTCCTCGTAAAATGGCTAAAAGTGGAAGCTGTGCCGGAATATCCGAACGCACCTCCGGCACGCCTACGGCGGCGTATTGGACTGCCCCTGCTCGTTCTCTACGGCACCGGAGCGACCGTAGGAGCCGGGATCTACGTCCTAATCGGCGCGGTCGCTGATCACGCGCAGATGTACTCGTCTTGCGGATTCGCATTGGCGGCCGCGCTCATGGCTCTCACGGCCGCCTCCTATGCCGAACTCGCCACTATCCCGTCAGTGCCGGAGAGGATGGTCATGTCCACGCCTCGCCGCATGCATCCTGATGATCGGTAACGCGCTCGTCTCGCGATAGCGCATTCGATGGAAAATTGAGGCAGACCCGATCAATGCTTTCAGGCCCAAAATCTCCCGATCGAGCACCGGCTTCGGTCCCTCTCGCGGTCGCCATCGTGCTAGGAGTTGTCATCTCTGCCGTCATGGCGGCGCCATTCCTGGGAGCGCTCGTCTGGTCGACGACGATCGCGGTCCTGTTCACACCATTCGACCGCACTGTGAGCAGCTGCGTCAAGTCTCGCAACCTTTCGGCATTGATCACGGTCATAGTAACCGCCTTTATCGTGGTCGTTCCTGCCATCCTGGTGGCAGGCACCTTGCTCAACGAGGCCGTCCGCAGTGGAGCGATTGTCGTGCCGATGTTCGACGTCGATGACTGGACGCGTCTCATGGACGAGCATCGCTGGCTTGCCCCAGCGCTGCAGTGGGTCCATGACAAGGTGGATTTTCCGGATCTGATGCGAACGGCGACTTCCGCGCTCGCGACGTGGAGCGGCTCCGTGCTCCGCGCGTCCTTTTCCGGAATGGCCAACTTTCTGCTCACCTTCTATTTTCTGTTTTATCTCTTGCGCGACCGCGAGGCGATTGCGGAGGCCGCGCGGCTCCATCTGCCGCTTTCGGAGCCGGAATTTGCGCTGATCGCCGGGCGCTTTGCCGATACCATCTTCGCAACCGTCTTCGGTACCGTCGCCGTCGCGGCGCTGCAGGGCGGTCTGGGAGGCCTGATGTTCTGGTGGCTGGGCCTGCCCGCTCCGGTGTTCTGGGGCGTATTGATGGCCCTTCTGGCTATCGTTCCGTTTCTCGGCGCCTTCGTCATCTGGGCACCGGCCGCCGTCTATCTCGCGTTGAGCGGCGCCTACACATCCGCAATCATTCTAGCGGTGTGGGGGACTTTCGTCGTCGGTTTCATCGACAACATCGTGTACCCGATCCTGGTCGGCAGCAGGCTTCGGATGGACACGATGCTGTCTTTCATCGCCGTCGTTGGCGGACTGGTGTTCATGGGGACACCGGGTGTGGTGCTCGGTCCATTGCTGCTTGCCCTCACCTTGACCCTGCTGCAAATCCGGCGCGACCGGGCGGCAACCGCGATGGGCGTCACGCCATAGCGGCGGGATACGCGGAACCCGGATCTCTGTTGATGGATCTCAACGAGATGGCGCACATAGCCAGTTAAGGTCCTACACATCTCGACGTCGCGTCCCCGAGACGATTGATATCCAGGCAGCGATCAGGTCCATGCGGTTGGCGAGGAGGAATTCCCAAAATGGCCTACTATTTCAGCAGAACCCTGCCCGCCAGCTTCGAAGTAGCGTCGCAGCGCGCAACAGAAGCGCTCAAGCAGGGGGGCTTCGGCATTATCACGGAAATCGACGTCAAACGAACGTTCAAGGAAAAGCTTGGAACCGAGTTTCGAAACTATCGTATCCTCGGAGCATGCAATCCGAAGCTCGCTTACGAGGCCCTGCAACTCGAGGACAAGGTCGGCACGATGCTGCCGTGCAATGTCGTGGTGCAGGAGATCGCTCAAGATCGCACCGAGATCGCGGCCATTGATCCCGTCGCGTCGATGCAGGCAATCGACAATCCGGAGCTCAAAGCATCAGCCCAGCATGTCCAGACGCTGCTACGGAAGGTCATCGACAGCTTGTAGGAAGCCCTCCCAAGCCGTTGGAGGGCTTGACCTACCTCAAGCGGAAAAAGCCGTCCCATGAACAGCTCCTCCATGTCCTCGTATATCAGAGCGTTCCTTGAAATCGGTTTGAGCGACGTCGGCCTAGTCGGCGGCAAGACGGCTTCGCGGGGCGAACTCTACACCCCCCTCGTCTCACAAGGGATTGACTGCCGTCAACCAAAAGGCGCACCGAGTGGAAGATGAACTGCTTTCGAAATTGGAGCAGCGCCTAGGGCGGATCCACGCGCGGCAGCGGCTTGGAATCGAAACTGATCATGAAGCCCAGATCTTCGGCCAGGGCCTCAACTTCTTTCATATCGAGAACTGGTACTCCGTTCATTCGTTGATACGAAACGTTCTGAAGCTGTCCGGGCTCTATTGGCGCGGGCGCCAAAACGCCGCGCGCGTTACCGTGAAATACAATAATATCGAATGCGCAAATGTGCCGGCGTTGTTCGACGGCTTCACGATTCTTCACATCAGCGATACGCACGTAGATATGAGCCAGCGCGCCATGCGGCGCCTGGTCGAACTGATCTCAGGCCTGAGCTATGATTTATGCGTCCTGACCGGCGACTATCGTGGCAAGACTTTCGGAGCGTTCGACACTGCGCTGGAAGGCATGGCACGGGTGACTGCCAACCTCAAGCAACCCATTCTCGGGGTACTCGGCAATCACGACACCATCAGAATGCTGCCCGGTCTGGAGGCGATGGGCATACGCATGCTCCAGAACGAATGCACGACGATCTCACGCGGCGATCAGGAGATATTCGTCGCGGGGATCGACGATGCGCACTATTTCAGGGTCGACAACATCGAGAAGGTCGGATCGGAAATCCCCGACGGAGCATTCTCAATCCTGCTGTCCCACACGCCGGAGATCTACCGACAAGCGGCGCATGCCGGCTTTGATGTGCTATTGAGCGGACACACGCACGGAGGGCAGATCTGCCTTCCGGGTTCGATCCCCATCACGCTCGATTCGGTGCTGCCGCGTCGGTTGGGAGCCGGCGCCTGGCGCTATCACGACATGGTCGGCTACACCTCCGTGGGCGCAGGATCGAGCGTCGTGGCCGTCCGCTTCAACTGCCCGCCGGAAATTACGCTGCATCGATTGTGTCGACCCGCCTACCGCTTCAATAGGGCTGATCCCTGATGCGCAACACGTACAACACGCGGGAAATCGCGAGCTCGCCGACAAAGAACATCAGGACAACCACGAACATGTCAGCGTAGCTCAGCCCGAGGCTTTCCTGGCAAGCCAGAAGTGGAAACAGCGATTCCGGAACCTGGTCCAAGCCCAACGCCTGGCTGCTTGGCGGCATATTCATGCGCCGCTTCAAGAAGCTGGAAAACAAGTCTCCCACCATTGCGACGATGGCCACGAGAGCTCCCAACTCGTAACCGAGTCCAAGGAGGATCCCGCCGACCGCGGTCACGGCGATTGACGCAACGATGCCGCGAATGGTCTTCGAGGCCCCGAATACCGGTCGGCGGTCGAAGAGCAGAAGCCCTCCGTCCAGCGCGAGCGCGAAGCGAGAACCGAAGAGCTTCTTGGCCACGACCGGCGACCCGTTCGCGAGCGTCAGCAGAACAATCGAATAGAAAATTGGCATCGCGGCCATCGAGCATCTCGCGGGCAGCACCGAGATATGAGCAGGCAGACACGTCTGCGAATCGTAAGACGTCTCAATCTTTGGAGTGAGGCAACATCCGGATGAGGGTTCGGTCCTGAAATACCCAATGATGAATGAGCGCGGCGATCGCGTGAAACGCTGCGATGACCACCAGCGCATGCGCCAGAACTTCGTGCACTTCCTTCACATCGTGAGCAAAGGCCGCATCCTTGAGCCAAGGTGACGAAATGGCGGCAAGACCGAACAATGGCAATGCATCACCACGCGCGAACTGAAGCACAATCCCGGCGGCTGGCACTGCGACGAGCAACGCGTAAAGAGTATAGTGCGCGATCGCGGCGGCAGGATCGCCCCACTTCCCAAGCCAGACCCCAAATTCGGTCGCTTCCGATACAGGCGGTGGATTGACCGCTCGCCAGATCACGCGGGCCACAAGCAGGACGAGAATTGCGATCCCGGCCGCAACATGGATGCCAACGCCGATCTGACGGGGTTCGCCCTTCGGCAAAACATCGCCAAAAATGCCAAGCGCCCAAGCAAGAATGACAAGAATGACCGTCAACCAGTGCAGGGTCTGCGCAATAGCGCCGTAGTTCTTGTCTGAATTGAGTAGCTGCATATCAAAGCCTCCCAATCACAATAGACTAAACGCGGGCCAAATTGGTTGACGTGAATCAAGCAGGTCGAGCGCAGGCCGGTGTCCAATCTAACAATCGGCACACCCATAAACATGCCCGCCTGCCCAACTGACCACAAGCGGCGGCTTCTCAGCCTGAGAGGACGATACAAAACCCGGCAAACACACATGCTGCACGACGTGGGGCGACTGCCACTTGCTCTAGATCAAAACCCGTCCGGCCATATAGCCGCAGTCGTGATAGAGCTGGCCCCGCAAATTCGGACAGTAGCTTGAGTGGATTTTCTGCCTGACAGCGGCGAGGATTCTTGCTGCGAATCAGGAGCGAAGATGACGAAGAAGAGCCGCCGGACGCATTCTCCGGCATTCAAGGCGAAGGTTGCTTTGGCTGCGGTCAAAGGCGACAAGACACTGGCGGAGCTGGCGCAACTGTTTGATGTTCATCCGAACCAGATCACGATCTGGAAAAACCAGCTCCTGGAAGGCGCCGCCGGCGTGTTTGGGCATGACAAGACATCGGCCGAGACGCCGGTCGACTTGAAGGCGTTACATGCCAAGATCGGCGAGCTGGCGTTGGAAAACGATTTTTTGTCCGGCGCGCTCACCAAGGCGGGCCTGCTGAGCGCAAAGCGATGATCGACCGCGATCATGATCTTTCTATCGTGCGCCAGGCGAAGGTCCTGAAGCTGGCTCGCAGCACGGTCTACTATGAACCTCGGCCAGTTTCGGCCGAGGACCTTGCCTTGATGCGTCGGCTCGATGAGCTGCATCTCGATTATCCCTTCGCGGGAGCGCGTATGCTGCGATCGTTGCTGCGGCGGGAGGGCGTATACGCCGGTCGCCGCCACATCGCGACGCTGATGAAGCGCATGGGGATCGAGGCGGTCTATCGTCGCCCGAACACGAGCAAGCCGGCTCCGGGTCACAAGATCTACCCGTACCTGTTGCGCGGATTGAAGATCGAGCGGCCCGACCATGCGTGGGCAATGGACATCACCTACATTCCGATGCGGCGTGGCTTCGTCTATCTCGCGGCGGTCGTCGATGTGTTCAGCCGACGGGTCCTGGCCCATCGCGTCTCGATCACAATGGAGGCGGCCTTCTGCGTCGAAGCGGTCCAGGAGGCGTTGGCGAAGCACGGCAGGCCCGAGATTTTCAACACGGATCAGGGCAGCCAGTTCACCAGCCTCGAGTTCACCGATGTGCTGCTGGACGCGAAGATCGCCATCAGCATGGACGGCAAGGGCGCCTGGCGCGACAACGTGTTTGTCGAGCGGCTCTGGCGCACGGTCAAATACGAAGAAGTATATCTCCGCGCCTACGACAGCGTGTCCGAGGCGCGAGCGTCAATTGCCAAGTATCTGGCCTTCTACAATCAGGGACGCCCTCACTCGAGCCTTGACGGGCGCACGCCCGACGAGGCTTACTTCGGCACGCAAGCTATGGTGATGGCCGCATGACCGTCGCCGACGGTTTTGTCGTCGCTCTGGTCGGGCTACGCCCTCCCGACGCAACGACAAAACCGTAAAGCCCCGCGTTCAGCATAACCCGGCAGGAATCCACTTAAATCCAGCGGGGCGCTGTCCAAACAACCGGGGCCAGCTCTCCTGGACTATAGCGCCGATTCGGCGCCTCTGCCCTCTTCCTCTCTGGTGTTTCAGGCCCGGTCCAATTTGACCGACGTCGGCTGTGCGCCCACCGACAATCCGGTGGCCATGGCGACCGACCCGACCGCCCTCATCACCCAGCTGTTCAACGGCTAAGCCAGATCGCAAGGCCCTACGTCGTGTGACGCAGATGCGTCACATGGACTGATCGGTTTTCGTCCCACGCTCCGGCCGAGCTTGCAGATGTAGTGCATCTGCTCTCACCGCAGCTGAAGGCGCAAATCGAAGAGCCGATATGCCGAACACCTTTTACTGCGGATATCCGCGGTGCAGGAGCGACGGCTCAAAGGTCCGGTCCACTTCAACGACGTTGGTCCCGCGATCTCTCAACCCAGAGAGATATACAATGTCCTTCTTTTTCAACAACCACTCTGCGCAGCCCGCCTGCACCAGCAACGTCCACCGCCCGATGGGTGGCATCGCCGGCCTTCGGGAGGTCCACGACGACGTCGGCCGCCTCACCGTCTCGGTCTTCCCGTTCGCGATGGTGAAAGACATCTCGCTCACCCTCGCCGCTGTGCCGGCCTGCTACATCCTTGCGGATCATGCGACGGCCTATATCGGCGAGACCGGCAATGCCGGCCGCAGGCTCGGCGAGCATTCCGGCGACCCGTCGAAGGCGTTCGCCCGCGAAGTCTACGTCATCTCGGGGTACCAGCGCGCCTGGTTCGACAAGACGGCGGCCATCTACCTGCAGTTCCGTCTCACGCAAATTGCCGAGCAGGCCGATCTGGTCGACATCTTGAAGGGGACGAACCCGCAAGTGCTGGAGCTGCCCAATCACAAGCGCGCTTCGCTCGACCACTTCGTCGAGCACGGCGAGCGCCTCCTGTTCGACGCCGGATGCCGTGTGCTGCGCAGTAACTTCGCGAGCCAGCGCCGCAAGGCGGAAGCGGTCGATACTGATATGGCGATCGGGCCGGAAGACACCGGGCCGATGCAGATCGACGTGACGGGCTTGCCCCCGCTCGGTAGTGAACTCGAGCTCGCCTATGGCGACCTCTGGGCTCGGGGCTACCCGGTCCGCGACGGTTTTGTAGTGACGGCCGGTTCGGAGGTGCGCAGCCTCGTGAATCCGAGCGTCAACCCGATCTTGCGCACCCGCCGGGCCGAACTCGCTGCGGCCGACGCACTGGCCATCATCCCCGGCATCGACGACCGGGCGCGCCTCCGCGTGGCCGTCTGCTTTCCATCGGCCGCCATCGCGGCGAAGGTCGTGACCGGCGCCCACGTCAGCAGCGGCAAGTGGGTCAATCGCCGCTATCCCGAGCCGATCTTGATCGCGGGCTGAGGGATCAATCATGTCGAACAAAGTGGAAGCGCCGGCGCGCGAGCGCCGGCACCAGGGCCCCGATGGCCCGACCGGCAATACTGCCGATCTTGCCCGGCAGATCTCAGGGTCGGCCACCTCGGGGCGGCCTTTCGCCGCTCAGGACTTCTCCCCACTCGCGTGGTGGCGGACCTTGCCATCCTATCTCCTCCGCGATGCTGAGCATCTGCTGCTGATCGACACGCTCGACACGATCTACGTGATGGACCGGCACGACGATTTTGCTGCGGCGCTGCGCGGTGACGCCGCAGCCGCGGTCGGTGTGGCGTTCTCGCTGCTGCCCATCCACGGGGTGACACTGACGGTCGACATCGCCATGACGGCGCTGCTGCGCTGCGCCCTCGGTGGCGACGCGACAGCCACCATGGTCGTTGCGAACCTCCTTCACTGCAGCGAACTGGACCATCCATTCGCAACCAAGTTGTCGACCTTGTGGTGCACGCGCGTCGCCAGCCCTTCTTGCGACGACACAGGCCGCGCCCTCCAGAACTCCGGTCTCGACAAGACCATCGTGGTGGGCTCAGCCAGCTACCGCGCGGAGGCCGAGGCATGAGCGCCACAAGCGACGACGGCGACGATCACGATTTGCCGGCAGCTGAGGACGCGGCCTTGATCGGCGCGGCGGCCGATTCGGCCGATTGGGACGAGCGCCTTAAGGGTCTACCGAGGCTCCTGCGTTATGCGATGCTCGTCGTCGATGGGGCCGAACACATTGAGGAACGGCTTATCGCAGAAATCGAAGAGCTCTGCCCTCACTTGTCCCACAATGCCGCATGGGCCACCGGCAGGTCGTTGGAGGCTGCATTGGCGCTCGCCGCTGAGCTCGACAAATGCGCGGCCGCTCAGAATGAGCCGGCTC
Organism: Bradyrhizobium barranii subsp. barranii; assembly: GCF_017565645.3. Taxonomy (NCBI): domain Bacteria; kingdom Pseudomonadati; phylum Pseudomonadota; class Alphaproteobacteria; order Hyphomicrobiales; family Nitrobacteraceae; genus Bradyrhizobium; species Bradyrhizobium barranii. The sequence continues at coordinate 1,115,464 of NZ_CP086136.1, read as the reverse complement.
TCAGGAGCCTTGCTGATAGCGTCCGGCTCGTGAGCTTGCCGACGCCACGCGATGACGAACACTTCCAGCAGCATCGCAGGGTCGCCAAGGCGCTGGTGAAGGCCTTTCAGGTGAATTCGCTACGCGTCGAACAGAAGGTCTGCTGCGATCTCGAACGGTTCACCTATGGTTGGGCCGCGCTGCCGGCCTGCACGCAATTTCTGCCGAAGAAGTTCTCTGCTGCGATGAACGCGTCAGTGCTCGGGCACCGTATGGCCGAGCACCGCATCACCGCGGCCAAGGCCGCGTTACGGCTCCAACTCAAGGAGGAGGAAGACCGCCGGAAAAAGCGGGAAGCCGAGGACCGGACCGGAGCCGTCAAGCAGGACGCCGTCCCGAACCCTGAACTTATTCCCGACCATCATCTCGTCGTCGCGCGTCTGTCCGAGGCGGAGATGAAGAACATCAAACTCAAGGAAATCCTCGGCCCGCTGAAGGACGTCATTAACACTGCTTTGCCGCTCGTTGAGGCGCCGCCACTCCACGAGGCGCGCAACGTTCTGCAGTCCGAGTTCCCGCACGCCGTCGACGTAATCGATTTTGCGCTGGCGGATCTTGTTGGGCGCACCACAGTCCGTCTGCGCCCCCTCCTGATTGTCGGCGAGCCCGGCGGCGGCAAGAGCCGGTTTGCCCGGCGCCTTGGCGAGGTGTTGGGTGTCAGCGTTTGGCGCACCGACGGTGGCCGTTCGGACGGCGCCGTCTTTGGAGGTACGGATCGCCGCTGGTACTCGGCCGAACCGTGCCACGCCTTCCTTGCCATTGCACAAGGGCGCATCGCCAATCCGCTTGTTTTGATCGACGAAATCGAGAAGGCGGCGACCAGGTCCGACTATGGCCGTCTCTGGGACACGCTTTTGTGCTTTCTCGAGCCGGAAACGTGCGCGCGCTATCCCGACCCTGCGCTGCAGACAAATCTTGATCTGTCGCAGGTGTCGTACATCGCCACCGCCAACCGTCTCGATCCGCTGCCAAGTCCAATCAGGGACCGTTTCCGCATCGTGACCTTTCCCAAGCCGACCGCGAATGACCTGGACGCGCTGCTGCCAGCCGTGATCGCTGATCTCGCCAAGGAACGCGGCCTCGACCAGAGCTGGATGACACCGCTCGACGGCGTTGAGCGCGAAGCCGTCGCGAAGCACTGGCCCGGCGGCTCGGTGCGGCGCCTGCGCCGCATTGTCGAGGCTGTCCTGCGCGAGCGCGACATCCGCGCATCGAGGAACTGATCATGGAGGAACAGAACAACGGAAAGACGCGGCCACTATTGCCTCGACCGCCGCAATTGCGCGGGATAACCCGCCCGCAGGGCTTAAGTGGCGCGCTCGCGCCCGGTACTATCCCGATCAATTCTCAGAGGACCGATGCCGTGACCGATCCCCAGATCGTCTGCCCGAACTGCCGCACCGAAATCAAGCTGACCGAATCGCTTGCCGCTCCCCTCATCGCCGAGACGCGCCGCAAGTTCGACCAGCAGCTTGCCGCGAAAGAGGAAGACTTTGGCCGGCGCGATGCCCTCCTCAAGCAAGCCAGAGAAGAAATCGCGAAAGCTCGTGAGGACGTTGACGAGCAGGTGGCGGCCAAGCTGAAAGCGGAGCGAGCGAACATCGCCGAAGCAGAAGCCAAGAGAGCGCGTCTGGCGGTCGCCGACGAGCTCAGCACCCGCGACCAGCAGTTGGCCGATCTGCAGCAGATGCTCACGACCAATGGCGAAAAGTTGGCTGCAGCCCAGAAGATCCAGGCGGACATGCTTCGCAAGGAACGCGAGCTCGACGACGCCAGGCGGGAAGTCGAGCTCACGGTCGAGACGAAGGTCCAGGAGGCGCTTGCTGCCGTGCGCGACAAGGCGAAGCTTGATGCCGAGGACTCGTTCAAGGCGAAGGTCGCCGAGAAGGAGGCCCAGATCGCCGGCATGAACCGGCAGATCGAAGAGCTCCGCCGGCGGGCCGAACAGGGTTCCCAACAGCTGCAAGGCGAAGCCCTCGAGCTCGAACTGGAATCTCTGCTCCGTAACCATTTTCCGCGCGACCTCATTGAGCCGGTCCCGAAAGGCGACTTTGGAGGCGATGTTTTGCATCGCGTCTCCGGTCCTGGTGGGCAGACTTGCGGCACGATCCTCTGGGAATCCAAGCGAACCAAACGCTGGAGCGACGACTGGCTGACCAAGCTTAGGAGCGACCAGCGCGCCGCCAAAGCGGAGGTCGCCCTCATTGTTTCCAGCGTCCTGCCAAAGGACGTCGAGACCTTCGGTCTTGTCGACAACGTCTGGGTGGCAGAGCCCCGGTTCGCCGTCCCCCTGGCGATCGTGCTCCGACATGGACTGATCGATCTTGCCGGCAGCCGGCAGGCTCAGGAAGGCCAGCAAACCAAGATGGAGATGATGTATTCCTACCTGACGGGCCCCCGCTTCCGCCACCGCATCGACGCGATCGTCGAGAACTTCACCGACATGCAGGCCGACCTCGACCGCGAGCGCAAGACGATGATGCGGCTTTGGGCCAAGCGCGAGGAGCAACTTCGCGGCGTGCTTGATTCCACCGCGGGCCTCTACGGCGATCTTCAGGGAATTGCCGGCCGGGCAATGCAGGAGATCGAGAGCCTTGATTTGCTGATGATTGAGGCGAAGGGCGAGGCGGCGGAATAGATTGGAGCTATATGCTCACTTGAGCACTAGCAAATTTTTCGACCAAATCTTACCAGTCGGCGACTGGCGCCATTTTGCCATTTCTTATCAGTGTCCATGCGCGAGGCCTCAGAATCTCAGCAACGGCGAAGGATTATTCTTGGAAAGTACCAGACTCAGTGTTTTCTTCGAGCGGCTCATGCCAACGTAGAACAATCGTCGCTTGTACAGCGTACTCGAAAATGAGACGCGATCACATAGCAACATTAGCGCGTTATCGCACTCGAGCCCCTTCGACTTATGGATTGTGCTCAAGCATCGGCGCGGGGGGTGGGGGTGCGAGAAGGTTCTGCGCCGGGTAATTTCCGCGAACCCTTCATCCACCGACTGAAACTGACCAAGACGAATGGCATCACGGATCTCGCTCTTCAGATCTAACTCAACCTCGCCGAAGCCGGTTTCCCCCCGATCGACGACGTCAACCAAATAGGCTAGCGCGCGAGCGATCCCGCGATGATCCGGCTCTGCGATCAGGAGCCTCGCAACCGCCTGGAGGTGGGCCGGCATCACACCGCGGGTCACCTTGGAGCAACGCTCCGTCACCTCTGCCTTGAGCCGTTTCCCGTGAGAGGACAGCGTGAAGCCCTTTCCCGTCGCCTCAACGAATGCAAGAAATCCGCCGACGATGGCATTGGTGTCACCAGCACTCTGTCGAATGCTCGCGATGAGACGAGCCAAGTTTTCCCGCGTGTGTCCTTCCCAAATTCTCATCGAGCGATCAAAGAACGCGTTGATATGCGCAACCCTGTCATTGCTTTCGGTCAGGACGAGCAGTTGGCCTCCTTGGCGTCGGAGATCGTCAATGGGTCTCCTATGTGCGTTCGTCATGCTGAACGATCTGTGTGGCACGGGCGCCGAGTTCTCGGCGAAATGGACCGACAACCCCTTTGGCAATCGCCCCGTCAAATCGACCGCCCCTCCATCCTTAAGCGCCTTGCGGGCCGCCAAAATCCACTCTCCAAGTTCCGATGATCCCGACCATCGGTGCGGGGTGAGGAGCTCCCCCGATGCGCTACCTCCTTTGAGGTCGTCCCAACGTCTCAGCGTTGCGCGAATGCCGGTATCCTGCCCCCCAAAAATCACCTGCATCGGATCGCCGAAGATGCGCAGGCGTGCCCCTGCCTTGTGGACCGCCATGATCGCCCGGTGCTGATCAGCGCTTGCATCCTGATGTTCATCGCAAAGAATGACAGGATAACGCTGCGCTGCCGCTTCGGCGACCAGCGAGGCCCCTTCCAGAAGGTGACGACAGCGGCTGGCCACCTCATCATATCGATTGTTCTCGCGCGCCCAGGTCCCGACGTCAGGGGGAAAGTCGAGGGTCTGATGGTAGATGCTGGCGATCTCGGTCAGAAAACTATCGATCGTTCTGATAGTGACGCGACCAGATACCGCTTGTGTCCGCTGCGCAAAGACTGACCGCGCAGCATGCGTATGCGTCAAGATCAGGACCCGCCCGATGGTGAGATGCGAAGCGGCATCTGTCGCAAATAGGGCTCCCTGATGGGTTTTCCCGCATCCAGCGGCGGCTTCCACCGTAACGAGTGACAAATCGGATCGCAGCAGATCTGCGACGGCCTTATCGCTCACAGCTTGAGCCTTCCTCTGGCCAGCGCGGGCTGTCCAAGGGCGACACGCAGCGCGTTGACAAACGGGAGGAGCTCCGGCTCGAGTTTCGGCCAGACGCCAAGCTCCACCATTTTTCTTCCGAGCTCGTATCCACCCTCGTCGGATTTGAACCAGCGTCGGCTATGTTTGGCCCAGTCCTTAGCCGTGTCTTCGTCCGGCGCCCCCTCCTTGTCGCCGGTCGCCGAAGCAATGATGATCGAACGAAGTTTTGAGAAGCGCTCCTCGGGCGCTCCGCACGCAGCCAGGATACTGTCTTCATCCTTGGCCTGCAGATTGAGGCGATCCGCCAGCGTCCGCAATCTTTCGCCAGACGCTCCTTCGGAATCACGGGCGAGCGCAAGCAATGAGGCGTCTTCCACGTGCGCGATGACATTTGCTTCCAGACAGCCGGCGTGCCACTGAAAACACCTCGGCCCAAGCGCCTCGCCAACGCTTTTCCATCGGCCTGTCGACTTGCCCTCGTTGTCGCAGAAGGCTCCAAGCATCAGCCCCGCGTCGCGTAGCGCCATCAACAAGCCGAGCATGGATTCGTTGCCTCCGCCATCGCATACACGAATGCCATGGTCCTCAGGCGCGGCTATAAAAGCATCTCGCAGCAGGAACCGCAGGAAGCCGACCTCCGTCACTCCCTCCGCTATAACAGGTAGCTTCGCAAGGAACGTCTCGGGATCACGAATTTGCTGCTGTGCGATGGCAGCAGTTGGCAAAGCGCCGATAGCTCCCTTTGCGTCGATGAACCAGAGTGCTGCCTTGGTTGCCGCCTTGATCGCGACCGGGCTGTGGGTCGTGACGAAACATTGGCCACCGTCCTTGACCAGTTTCGCGAGCAGTTGGCGAAGTCGATACGGCTCCAGTCCTCGTTCGATCTCGTCGATGACCGTTAAACGAGACGCGGCCTCCGTTACGCCAGCCACCTCCAATGCGGACATGCGGCGCGTGCCGGCGCCCCAGCTGGCGAGCGGCAGCTTTACGCCAGCCTTGTCTGCGAGCAGCCCAATGAGTGCTCCGATCGAAAGTCCTTGGCTGCTCGTCAGCCCGAGTTCCAGGTTGTGCGGCAGCCCAGCCTTTTGAAACGTTGCGCCCAAAGCTTCGAGAGCTCCCGTTTCATCCGCAAGCAACGCAGCCGAAAGATCGGCTTCGGCGATCTGCTTGTTGAGCCGCGATTTGAGATTCCCCTTGGACAGCAATCTGTCGAGGGCAGAACCCGTGACCAGCCGCAGATCACGATCGTTCCGGTCGTCGTTCGCCAGGCGTACAACGCCGATCCGGCGGCGCAGACCGGTGGACAACGCCGCGATTTCCGCGTTCGGCTGCACCACCTCCCACACCAGTTCGAGGTCCTCAGTCCCACGGACGCGGAACCGAAAAACCGGATGACCGGGCACCTTCTCCGCCTCCGGGTCGGGAAGGACCGCTGCGTTGCCGTCCCATTCCCACGGCCATAGCGAAGAAAAATCCGCGATTCCGACCTCGGGCGGGATGTCCACTACGGCCTCGATGGAGAAGCCCTCGCCGGTTGATCGATTGAAATAGTCGGTTTCGAGCACCTGGACCGCGTTGGTCGGATTGAACAGGAGAGCGATTGCGTGAAGCACTGTGCTCTTGCCGGAATCCCCGCCACCAAGCAGAACATTGATGCCGGCATTTGGCCGCCAATCTAGTAGCTCGATGCCCCGAAATCTCCTGATCGCCAGGCTCTTTATGCGCGGTTGATTCGCCATGCCCCGTCCGAATCCTCGTAACCCGGCGACAATCTTAAGCTGTTCGCAATGAGGCGCAAAGCTTCAGGCAGTTACCCACAGCGGCCCGCCAAGCGCAGAGCGGAGATCGAGGCCAACGTAAGAGAGCAGATCGAAGACTTGCCGGAGTGCGAGACAGGCTCGTTCGATCTAGGTACCTATAAACCCTGCTTAATAAAGCTTGCCTGCCCACAGGACGCAAATCTCCCGAAACTTGTCCGCGTATTGGGCCTTCAGTTCATTGATTTTCGTTTCGACTTCGTCGCTAAACTTTCCTCCGGTGCTGATATTCAAGTAGACCAACAGAAGAGGCTTAGCCGCGTAGTTCTTTTCGGCTTTCTTTTTTATCCCGTCCGCGAGCGCTGTAGCGATAGTCTCGCCTAGATTAGGATCAAATGCGCTGTGTGTGACTTGCGGCGCTCCCGAGCGATATTCATCGCCGCGTTTTCTACCCGGTTCGAGCACTTCGGTCACTTCGACATCGAATGTTCCAGTTTGGTCCTTCACCTCAGCATCATGCTGCTCCGATAGTCGGACCGACTCTAACGGGCGGTGCTTCGATAACTCAGCAATTGGAATGGCGTCGAGCAAAAATCTCGCATTCTGTTGAAAAGAACGGATGACTTAACGAGAGGAGCAAAGCTCTCAACCTTCGATACGAAAGCTTCAGGCGTTTGCCATTGCTCCAGCGCCTTTCGAGCCGCTGTCATTTCGGCATCGGTAGGGGCAGCGGCCAAACTAGCCCGTCCTATTCGTGAGAGTGCGGCTTTTTGGCCCGATTGATGCGGCCGCACATCTTGTCTGACGAGGCGCACAGGATTGCCTTCGGCTTTTCACCGCCTGACGACCCGTACTTTGCAACGCGCTTGAGGTATAGGTTGGGCGAACGGGGGGCGGACGCCCCGCCGGTCAAGGACCGAGCGGCAGCAACGCGCCTGGCAAGCCGCGGATCAGGTCGGCTTCGGGACATGCCGCGGCAAACGCAAGGCGAATGCGGCTCGTGGTCTCGACCACACGGGCAGCGATTTTCAAGAGACGAAGACGCAGCGTCGCGAACTCGGCAGCGGCCAATTCCCGGGCTTTGGGAATGGCGTCGCGCACGGTCAGCATCAGCCAATAAGCGGCCGTATGGAGCACGAGACGGACCTGGTTGGCGAGCGCCGAACGGCAGCTGGTGCGGTCGGAGGCGAGCTGTGTCTTATGCAGCTTGATCAGATTCTCGGCTTGGCCGCGCGCGCAATACAGGCTGTCGTAGATCCACTCGGCCGAGCCGACATCGAGGCTGGTGACGACGAAGCGGATGTCGAGGCCGAGCATCGTCGCCTCAATACGGGCGACAGTGCGCCGTTCGCGATCCCAGGACTTTGCCTTGTGGCGCGTCTCGGTATAGCCACGCAGAACCGGCAGGTTCTCGATGGCGCGTCGCGTGCGGATGTCGTCGGCGACCTCGTCGACTTTTCTGGCGAGAGGCTTGGTGCCGGACAGACCGAAGATGTAGTCGATGCCGTTGGTCTCGCACCACGCCATGGCCTCCGGCCGGGCATAGTGCCCGTCGCCACGGAACGTAATTTGCGTGTTGTGCCATCGCGTGCGGATATGCCGTACCAGGCGGCGCAGATGGGCACGCACCTCGACGCCGCCCGGCGTCTTGCCGGGCCGCAGCACGACGGCCACGGGCCGGCTCTTCTCCGTGTCGTAGACGTGGATCGGCAGAAAGCAGCGTTCATCATAATGAGCGTTGAACAGCGAGAGCTGCTGATGGCCGTGGACGACATCGCAGGTATCATCGATGTCGAGCGTGACGGATGCCGGCTCGCGCGGGTAGCTATCCATCCATGCGTCGACCAAAATGTAGGTCAGCCGGATCACGTCGCGCAGGCGCGGCGCATTCTCCAGGCGTGACAGCGTCGGTTGGGAACACAAATCCCGGCCCGTGTCCGGTAGGCGACCGCAGGCCAGCTTGAATGCGGGATCGGACCGCAGATGATCGAGGTCGTCGGCGTCCTCGTAGCCGCAGCAGATCGCGAACATGCGCGCGCGGAACATATCGACCAGGCTGTGCACGACCCGCGTCGGATCGCGCCGATCCGGGAACACCCGGGCCAGATTGTCGGCCAAACCGAGACGCCGCTCGGCCATCGCCAGAAGCATCACGCCCCCATTCGAGGTTAGGCGTCCACCATCGAAGGCAGCTGTGACTTTCTTGGCGTGAACGGCTGGAAACGAGAAGGGCGGAATCGTATCGTCGGTCATGGCGGGCGTGGCGTTCGCGGTTGGAGGTGATGGGGTTGGCTTCGCAACCGAATCCTACGCCGCATCAGCGCTTTACCCCTCAGGCGCACTCTTACGAATAAGACGGGTTAAGTTGAAGAAAGATTGAGTGACTCCCGATCATTTCTGTGCCGAAACGTGGAGTCGCGGTCGTGCCGCGTCCAAAGAAACCGGCGCGAGCGGCCTATTAGACGCGGTAGGTGATCAGCCTCCGAAACGAGACTATCAAGCATGAAGAGATCGAGCGCGAGGCAGAGGTTTTATTTGTGTTGAATTCTTGCTTCTCGATAGTGGTCTGAAATCGTATCATCGGTCATGGCGGGCGTGGCGTTCGCGGTTGAAGGTGATGGGGTGGCTTCGCAACCGAATCCTACGCCGCATCAGCGCTTTACACCACGCTCGCCAGCCTCTCAGGCGCCCTCTCGCGAATAAGACGGGCTAGGGCGTGTACTCATAAACCCGCGCTGCACTTCGCATGAGGTCCGCTCTGCCACTGATAGCGGGGCGTTAGTGCACCTCACCCTAATTCCGAGTTGGGTCACCAGCCGACCTCCCCAAACATCGCAATTGCGGAGCCAGAGATCCACTCTCACCCGAAAATAAAATAGAGAAGGTGGAGCGAGTATCCGAGCGCAAGGAGGCCTACGACTACTGAAAGCCCGAATAGAAGTTTGTCATCTTTCATTGACGATCTACCGGCGGATTAAACATTTGGCGGGACGGCGAAGCGCAATAGAGCCGTTTCCGACGAACAACGGGAGCAGACCATCAGATCTCCCCGCTTTGGGTCGAAACAAGCCGAATAGCGGCAGGACCTTCTATGTTGACGCTAACATATTCCTGCGCGGCCGAAATGAGACCTTCTACGGCGGATTTATTGTACGAGGGATGCTTCGGATTTAGATGCAAGCCAGTTTCTACGATCATCGCTTGGGTAACCCCGGAGGGCAGAATCTCGAAGGCAAACGATACAAAAGATACGTGGGGAGCTTTGAAAGACATTTGAGTCCGCTTTCACTGACGTCGCACGTAGGTGGCGCCCCAGCCAAGGCCGAGTGTGGCGGCGACAAGCGAACCGAAGAGGACGCCCAGTTTAGCTGCCGCCAATAGTCCTTCATCGGAGAAGGCGAGCATCGAGATGAAGATCGACATGGTAAAACCGATGCCAGCCAGCAGGCCGACCAGACACACGCCACCCCACGAAACTCCAGGAGCAAGGCGACACCAGCCCATTCGTACCGCGAACCAAGTCGCACCGACGACGCCAAGCGGTTTCCCAGCGACCAAGGCAAGCGCAGTGCCCATCATCACCAAGTGGCCCCCTGCGGAGAGATCAGTGCCGGTTAAGCTGACGCCGGCATTTGCCAGCGCGAAGATCGGCATGACGCCGTAAGCCACCCACGGATGCATTGCCATCTGCACCCGTGACACCGGCGGCAACAACTCGCGGTGAGCGACACGAAGGTCTCGCAGCGGTTGCTCCAACAGATGCGTATCCCTCGCTTTCACCGCATCGCTGCTTCGCAGCTGTTTCAGCACTCGCGACACAACTTTCAGCGGCGGCTCCCGCATCGGTATGGCGCGTGCCGGGGTGATCAACCCGAGCACGACACCCGCAAGGGTTGGATGGATCCCGGCTACTGTGAACCCGATCCAAACCAAAGAGCCGGGCAATACGTAAAACGGCGCAGAACCGATGCCGATCCGCTGAAATCCTAAAGCCGCGAGAACGCCAATTGACGCGATGATGAAACCGCCAGGTTGAAGACTGGCGGTATAGAACAACGCAATGATGAGGACCGCGATGATGTCGTCGATGATCGCCAGAGCAAGCAGGAAGACCCGCACATTGACCGGGATCGTTCGTCCAAGCAGCGCGAGCACTCCGACTGCAAAGGCGATGTCTGTCGCGGTTGGCACGGCCCAGCCCTGCCCTCTAGCCGGATCGCTGTTGAGGCTCAGATAGATGAGCGCCGGCACGATGACGCCGCCTGTCGCGGCAACCAGCGGCAGAGTGGCTTGGTCGAGTCTGCTTAGTGCGCCTTCATGGACCTCGCGCCGAATCTCCATGCCCACGACGAGGAAGAAGACGGTCATCAGTCCATCGTTGACCCAGGAATGCAACGACCTGGAGAAGACGTGTCGGCCGACACCGACTGTGAGCGGAAGGTTCCAAAAGGCGTGATAGCTATAAGCCAACGGAGAGTTGGCCCAGATCAGTGCAGCAGCGGCAGCAACGAGGAGCACGGCACCGCTGACAGCCTCAAGATGCAGGAACCTATGGAGAGTGCTGAGGGCCTGTTCTGCTAGCCGCTGGGCTTTTCGGCAGATCGTCAAATAAAGAGCTATCATTCATGGGGCGCACGCCTTCCGCGTGGCGGCCCGACCATCGCACAGCCTGTCGCTACTCTATGCAGCGAGCCCCCGAACGCCGTTATACCTCGTGGTAATGACAATTCAACCTTGGAAGAAGGGCCTGTCTGTTTCAGGGCGGTCTCGTTAGTTTCGCCGTCCCGCGGGCCGGGTGGGCGGCGGCGTTCGAGCAATTCGGCATCCCGAAGGGCCACACCGGACCGGCCGAAGAAATGTTTGAGGCCGTGAATGCAGGATGGATGGACCTCGGAGTGGAGGGGACGGAGCACGTAGCGGGTACGACGTCCGCACGCCACGTATTCGAGGCTGCAAAGAACGCCGCCAAGGCGTAACGCCAGGACGGATCAGGCATGAGACCGGAGAGTGCCCGCTTCTGCCTCGGCTAGACGAAACTAACGCGAAGTCCGTTCAGGGTCTTGGCCGTGTAAAAACGGCTTCAATGGGCGTCGGTCCGGAGCTAGGGACCGCGCCCTGTCTCAGGCGCCGATCGCAGCCATCAATTGCTTGCTCCCAACGATGTTCATGGCCCGCGTCAGATTATAGGCCAGGACCGAGAGAGCCATCTCGGCGGCTACTTTTGGGAGGGTTTTGGTGAGGAAGTGTGTCGCTCCCATGCGGGCCTTCATGGTGCCGAACGGATGCTCGACGGCCTCACGACGCTGGCGCATTGCCTGTGGGTTTGCATCAAGGCGCTGCTGCACAGCCTCGAGCAGATGCTCATGCTCCCATCGCGTAATCCGCCGCTCTGGCCCGGTCGTGCATTGCGATTTGAGTGAACAATTTTGACAGGCTGTGGTCCAGTAACGCCGCAGCATCTTGCCCTCTTCTTCGTTTGTGTAGCGATACGGCAATCGCTCCCCAGCCGGACAGCGATAGACGTCCTCCCCTGGCAAATACGCAAAGTCCTGCTTACCGAAGCGCCCCTCGGATTTGGCGCCCGACGTCTGCGGCTTAGGCAGCGTTACCGTGATGCCGGCCTCGTGGCACGCGAGGATCTCCGGGCTGTTGAAGTAGCCGCGATCGGCTACAGCTTCGAGCGTTTCGGTCTTTAGAACAGCCTTCGCCTGCTTGGCCATATTGGCGAGTTGTGCCCGATCGGAACCGCTGTTCGTCACCTCGTGCGTCACGATCAAATGATGTTCGGTGTCGACGGCGACCTGCACGTTGTAGCCGACGACCCCGGAGCCGCGGCCGCTCGTGGCCATCGAACGGCTGTCGGGATCAGTCAGGGAGATTTGCTGATCGGGCGAAGCAAGCATCTGCTTCTCGTAGGCAGCAAGCTTGCCCATTTCTTCCTTCAGCTTCGTCAGCTTCTCGGTCAACCTCGTCACCTTGGCTGCCAGCACCTCCGCCGGCTCCTGCCGGTCAGCCGTGTCAAGTTGGCTCAGATAGCGCGCGACGCTCTCCTCCAGCTGGGCGCGCCGCCGCTCCACCTTCGCCCGTGTGAAGTTCCTGTCCCGGTTGTTCACGGCTTTGAACTTGCTGCCATCGATGGCGACGCTCGCCGTCGTGAGGAGACCCATCTCACGGCAGAGTTCGACGAAGCGCGCGCATACCTTGCGTAGCGCCAAGCCATTGTCTTTGCGGAAGTCCGCGATCGTCTTGTGATCGGGAGCGAGCCGGCCCAGCAGCCACATGGCCTCGACATTGCGTCCGGCCTCTCGTTCGAGCCGCCGGCTCGACTGCACCCGGTTCAAATAGCCGTAGATGTAAAGCTTCAGGAGAACCGAGGGATGGTATGACGGCCGACCGGTCGCCGCCGGTTCCACCCCCTCGAAGCTTAACTCGGCCAAATCGAGCGCATCGACAAACACGTCGATCACCCGAACAGGGTTGCTCTCATCAATGAAATCGTCGAGGCATTCGGGCAACAACGTCGACTGCCCACGATCCGCCTCCGCAACGAAGCGCTTCATTCCAGCCCCCCGCAAATCGTGCGGGAATCATATCGCGCGAATCACATCAAGCGCAGCGTTTTCACACAGCCAGGGTCATTAGCTGCCGAGCACGCTCAAGGTGGAGACTTCGGCTCTACGTTGGTAAGCCGATGTTTATGAGTACACGCCCTAGCACTACTTTGGCAGATTGTTGATTTTGCCGCGTTTTATAGGATTGAACGAAGCCGCTGCCGCGGCGTGAGAGGCAAGGTGGCGTAGATCGCCTCCTGGCTGAGAGGATGTGGGTGTTGGAGCCCATCCCCCCCTCAGACAGGAGTATCGAGATGGCCGATTTGAGCCCTCTTCGCCGCCGCATGATCGAAGACATGACCGTCCGCAACCTGTCGCCGGCGACGCAACGATCCTACATCAGCGCGGTTTCGAAGTTCAGCCGCTATTTTGGCCGATCGCCTGACCGGTTAGAGCTGGAAGACGTCCGCGCCTTCCAGGTGCATCTGGTCTCGACCGGCATTTCATGGCCGGCGCTGAACCAGATCGTCTGCGCGCTACGGTTTTTCTACGGTGTCACGCTCGGCGAGGCGCTCATCCCGGAGCGCATTCCCTATGCGCGAGAACCGCGCAAGCTGCCGGTCGTGCTCAGCGCCGACGAAGTGGTTCAGTTTCTTGAAGCGGTATCGAGCCTGAAGAGCCGCGCCGCGCTCACCACCGCCTATGCGGCCGGGCTCAGGGCCTCGGAGGTTGCGGGACTGCGGATCGAAGACATCGACAGCGCCCGTGGCGTCATCCAGGTGCGCCACGGCAAGGGGGCGAAGGATAGCAACGTGATGCTGTCGCCCCAGCTGCTGGGCATCCTGCGCACCTACTGGCGGCTCGCCCGGCCGCGGCTTTATCTGTTCCCTGGTCGTGACGAAGATCATCCGATCGATCAGACCGTGTTGCACGCCGCCTGTCGGTCGGCGGTGAAGGCTGCGGGCCTGACCAAGCGCGTCACGCTCCACACGCTGCGCCACAGCTTCGCGACGCATCTTCTCGAGAACGGAACCGATATCCGGATCATCCAGGTCTTGCTCGGGCACAATAATTTGTCGTCGACAGCGCGCTACACGCAGGTCGCCACCGATACGATCCGGGCGACGCAGAGCCCGCTCGATCGCCTGTCGCTGGAGGTGACGCCACCTAGATGATCCGCGGCGGGATGCGGGTGATGATCCGCCCCGACAGCCGCGGCAACAGGCCCGCCATCGAGATTGCCGATATTCTGCGCCGGCATGGCGACGCCTATCGCCGTGTACATGCCGGTCATCTGGGGCGGGTCGAGCGGCGCGTGATGAGCGCGATCGTTGCGTGCCGGACCGAGGCGCTCGGCGGCCACATGGAGGCTTGCGACGACTGCGGCACGACACGCGTTGCCTATAATTCCTGCCTTATGGGCAAAGCCAGTAATGGGGAGCTGGCGGCAATTTGATCGCGCTCCTGCACCAATCACCGCCAACCCCGCTCTCCATTACGAGGTACGCCTGAGGAGTTCGATCAGCTGGTCGGTGGGCTGGAAGACGCCGCGCCGCAGGTGGGGCGGCACGATCGCCTCCATCGCATCGAGCTTCTCGGTTGGATCGCCGCGCGTGTAGACCTCGGTGGTCGTCAGCGTAGCGTGGCCCAGCCACAGCGACACCTTCCGGATGTCCCGGGTCGCTTGCAGAACGACCATCGCGCAGGTGTGCCTGAGCACGTGGGGCGAGACGCGTTTCTTGGCGAGACCGGGCTGCTTGCGAGCCGCAGTCGCGGCGTGCTGCCTGAGCAGATAGGCAAAGCCCCATCGGCTCAGCGGCTCACCACGGGCGTTGACGAACACCTCGGGTGTCGCGACCTGCCCGCGGATGGCCAGCCAGGCACGCAGTGCAGCAGCCGCCGGCTTCCACAACGGCAGCGTCCGCTCCCGGCGTCCCTTGCCGAGCACGCAGATGCTCATCGAAGGCAGGTCGATGTCATCGACCTTGAGGCCCGTCAGTTCGGAGACGCGCAGCCCTGCGCAGACGGCCACGTGCAGCATTGCGCGATCGCGGATGCCATCGCGTGTCGCCGGATCGGGAGCGTCGAGCACGGCTTTGAGCTCTTCGCGCAGAAGGTAGGGTACCAGGCGCGTGTCAGTTTTCTTGAACGGGATCGCCAGTACACGGCGGATCTGCTCGAGCGCCGCCGGCTGCCGGTACTCGAGGAAGCGGAAGAACGACTTGATCGCCGCCAGGCGAACGTTGCGCGTCACGGCCGCGTTTTTGCGCTCGTCCTCAAGATGCTCAAGGAAGGCGCTGACGAGCCCGGCATCGATCTGTTCGAGCGTCAGCGCCGAAGGTTTGACCTTGAGCCGGTCGGCGGCGAACACGAACAGCAGCTGGAAGCTCGAGGCATAGGAGTCCCTCGTGTGCTGGCTGGCGCCCCGCTGGCAAGCGAGTGTGTCGCGCAGGAACGTCTCGATGAGGGGAGCGATCGGCGTCATGCTGACCTCCCTTCGGAGATGAACGCTTCGCCGGCCATGGCGACATCGCGCAAGAGGTCGGGCGTGGCCTCGAGATACCAGTAGGTCGCATAGATGTTGACGTGACCCATGTAGGTCGCGAGTGCCGCCATGTGCGCCCCGCACCGGCCCCGGCCGGTAGGGCTGCCTTGCAGCGCGCGCACCGCAAACGTGTGCCGTAGATCGTGCAGGCGAGGACGGCGAGCCGACGTCGATCTGATGCCAACCTTGTCGACCAGCCTGTCGAAGGTCTCCTTGACGGCAATGTAGCGTAGCGGCCGACCGGGCTTGTCGATGAAGACCGGATCATCGTCTGAGCCGAGCCCGCGACGTGCCAGGTATCGCTGCAAGCCGGCAACCGCCGTGTCGTGCAGCGGCACCAGTCGGGTCTTGCGGAACTTGGTCTCGCGGATCAGCAGACCGTCGCGGGTCACGTCCGCGATCGTCAGCTTCAGGGCTTCGGAGATCCTGAGCCCGGTGGATGAGAGCAGCGCGATCAAGGTCGCTTGCGTGTGCGGGCGCAAGCCGCGCGTTGGCCGAAGCCGCAGCGCAGCTTCGACCAGCCGACTAATCTCGTCTGTCGTGTAGATGTGCGGCGTGCGACGCTTCTTGCGGGCGCCGAAGTGATTTGCCGGCGGCAGCTCGTGCCCGACTTCCTCCACCCGGACATGGCGTACGAAGCGACAGACGGCTCTGAGCCGTGCATCGCGTTGCGCGACGGATGGTCCGAGCGCGGCCCAGTCGATCGCTGTTTTTGTCTCGACGTACGTTTGTCCGCGCTCGGCCGCGAAGGCGGCAAAGCTCTTCAGCAGGTGCTCCGCGGTCGACATCGCGAAGCCCGTGGTGCGGCGGAGCGCGAGATAGGTCTCGATGGCGTCGAGCATCAGAGCGCCTCCGGCCAAGGCTGAGCAACCTGCTTCAGCAGCGCGACGTCGGCCTTTGCGTAATAGGCCGTCGTGTCGATGCCGCGATGCCGAAGGACGAGGCCGATCTTGTCGAGCGGCACGCCATGGCGCAGCATCTCGGTCGCCGCGGTGTGCCGCAGAGTGTGGGCCCCTTTGACCGGCGCCACAATGTCGGCCCGCTTCATGATACGCTTGACCACCGACGAGATGCCGTCGCCTCGTCGGAATGGCCGGCTCGGCGCGATCGTGCGCAGGAACAAGACATCGTTCCGGCCGGTAGACGGCCGGCATTCGAGGTAGGCGGCGATCGCATCCCCGACGTCTTGCGGTAGCGGCAGCCGGACCTCGTAGCGCGACTTGCCGCAGACCCGTAGCGATCCCGTTTGCCACTCAATATCCGCGAGACGCAGTTGCGCCACGTCACCGGCCCGCAGGCCGAGGCGCACCAACAAAAGTACGATCGCACGATCACGCCGGCGCCCACCGACGTCGCCGTCACAGACAGCGATCAGCCGGTCGACCTGCTCGGTCGACAGATACCGGGGCATGTCGGCAAGCTGCCAATGAGCGTAGGCTGGAACGGCGCCGTCGAGACCTGCCTGACAACGGCCTGCGACTGCGAGATACCGCAGGAAGGCCCGCAGGCTCGTTGTCATCTTCTCGATCGTGCCACTCCCGCTATTGCTCGCCCGCTCCAGGAAGTAACTGCGGACATCGTTCGGCCTCCAGCCGTCCGGGTCAGATCGAAGATGCATCATCAGGCCCGCGGCGTCGCGGGCGTAGAGCCTGATGGTGGCATCGGATGCGCCGCGATGCTTGCGCAGCCACGTTTTGAAGTCGGCGACCAGCTGCGGCTCGGCGGGTGCTGCCGCCACCGCGGACCGGCAAAGGCCGAGCTCGACGAGGTGCCGACGAAAGAGCCTGGCACCGTAGATGGTGTGGTGGTTGCGCCGGCCGCCTTTGGCGCGTGGACACCGGCAAGTGCGCAGGTGCTCGCCGAACGCGGCGAGATCAACGTCCGTCAGGCCCGCGCCTTGCTCGGCCATAACATGACCGATGTGAGCCGCCGCTCGCAAATAGCGTACCGCTGTCTCGGGGCCATAGCCCTGCCGCTCCAGCGCCGCTGCAAACCCGTCAAGGTAAGGCCCGCTCGGCCCACTGCGCAGATGCCCCAGCATCTTCGCTGCCGAGAAGTACGTCTCCAACATGTCCGTCTCCGTATGTGACCGGCCATCAGTGGCCGACCCAACGGGGCCGCACGAGCGACTTGTAATGGAGAGCTCGAGAGCGGCAATCCACAAGAAAATACGGTGATCGCGATTGGCAGCTCCCCATTACTGGCTTTGCCCATACGGCAGGTAATGGGTGATGCCCATTACTTGCCGCAACCGGCACTGTCCGAAGTGTCAGGGGAGAGCCCGAGCCGCGTGGCTCGCCGCGCGTCAAGCTGACCTGCTTCCGGTTCCCTATTTCCACGTCGTCTTTACACTTCCCGCTCCGATCGCCGCGATCGCCTTTCAGAACAAGGCCATCGTTTATGCGATCCTGTTCAAAGCCGCCGCCGAGGCAATGTCGACGCTCGCCGCCAATCCACGCCGGCTCGGCGCCGGGATCGGCGTCGTCGCCGTCCTCCACACCTGGGGGCAGGCGCTGACGCACCATCCCCACGTCCACTGCGTCGTGCCGGGCGGCGGCCTCTCGCCCGATAGCGCGCACTGGATCGCCAGCCGACCAAACTTCTTCCTGGCCGTCAAACCGCTCGCCCGGCTGTTCAGACGCCTGTTCCTCGAACGTCTGACCGCCGCCTTCGACGCCGGCACCCTGAACTTCTTCGGCGATCTCGCATCCCTGGCCGAGCCTGCTGCCTTCGCAGCTCACCTCGTCGCTATGCGGCGCATTAGCTGGGTCGTCTACGCCAAACGGCCGTTCGGCGGCCCCGCGCAGGTGCTGGCCTATCTCGGCCGCTATACCCATCGCGTTGCAATCGCCAACAGCCGGCTCGTAGCCCTCGACGAGGATCACGTCGCCTTTACCTGGAAGGACTACCGCCAGAACGGCGCGACAAAGATCATGAAGCTCGAGGCCGACGAGTTCATCCGCCGCTTCCTTCTTCACACGCTGCCCGATGGCTTCCATCGCATCCGCCACTTCGGCTTCATGGCCAACGGCCATCGCGCTGCCAAACTCGCCCTTTGCCGCAAACTTCTCGATCGTGAGCGGACACCGCCAAACGATGGCAAGCCGTCGCCTGTGGATTCGGACGCTCTGACGTGGGCCAAGGTTCCCGCCTGTCCTGATTGTGGTGGCGTCATGCGCATCATCGAGCGCTTTCGACACAGCTTCAGTCGTTCCGGCGCTCCAACCCAATCGTTCCGGTGCGACACATCGTGAGCCAATTCATGCCGTGCACGAAGATCGTCATTCGTCATTATGATCCCATCGTCTCGATCATCGCAGACGCTGCCGAATCCGTGCGGCCAAACAGCGCGCCGGAAACTATTCGATGCAGCGGGCCATCGATCGCTACAGCCGGTAAAATGCTCTCTGTCTCAAGTTGCCGCCATTGCGCAACCAAAACGTCGCCGCGTCAGCTCCGCAGTCTGCCGATAGCAACCCGCGATCTCAAACTATCCCCATAGCCGCACCACCGTGCATATTCTCCCGCGCCTTCGTTCAATCCGGCTTCAATGAGGTCGCGTTATAAGCGCTTGCCGCGCCCTCGCGTGAGCGCGACCTCACAGAACCCTCCAGATTCCCGAATCAATTTTTCAATGATTCATGGGTGGTCGGCTCTTGGAGGGCTGACCATGCCGGGATGGGAAGACGAACTCGAACGCTGGCTGATGCCGTTCTTGGACCGGCTGGGTCATAAGACCCGGCAGCGGATGTGTCCTCTGTATGTTGCGGGATTGATCGGTCCTGGCGATCGCAAGAGCGTTCAGCCGATGGCGGAACGCCTTGTCACGAGCAACTACGACCAGTTGCACCATTTCATTGCCGACGGTGTCTGGGACGCGACGCCGCTGGAGACAGAGCTGCTCAACCAGGCGGACCGACTCGTCGGCGGCAGGGATGCGGTGCTGGTTATTGATGACACCTCACTGCCGAAGAAGGGTGAGCGATCGGTCGGTGTTGCGGCGCAATACGCATCGGCTCTCGGTAAAACTGCAAATTGCCAAACGCTGGTGTCTTTAACGCTTGCGCGCGGCGAAGTGCCAGTGATGGTCGCGTTACGTCTCTTTCTGCCTGACAGCTGGACAAGCGACATGCCCCGTTTGAAGCGCGCTCGCGTGCCAATCGAACACCGAACGCCACGGTCCAAGCCGGAGATCGCTTTGGCCGAGATTGACCGCGCGATGGCAGCCAACATGCGCTTTGGATGTGTGCTGGCGGATGCAGGATACGGCCTCAGCGCACCGTTTCGACAAGGGCTAACAGAGCGCGGGCTGGCCTGGGCGGTCGGTATCCCTCGGCACCAGAAAGTGTATCCCGTCGATGTGAAGCTCATTTGGCCGATCACCAAAGTCCGTGGCAAACCACGAAAGCACCACGTGCCCGATATCTTATCGATTGCGGCAGAACAAATGCTGGCCAGCGCCAAATGGAAAACCGTGAGTTGGCGTAGCGGGACGAAAGGTCGGCTCAAAGCCCGATTTGCTGCCCTCCGTGTCCGCACCGCCGACGGCCCTCCGCAGCGGATATGGGATAAAGGTCAGCAGCATCTCCCAGGCGACGAAGTCTGGCTCATTGGCGAGCAACGTGCCTCCGGGGAGAGCAAATACTATCTCGCCAATCTTCCGGCGACGACGGATCTGCGCACGCTGGCCGCCACCATCAAGGCACGGTGGATTTGTGAGCAGGCGCATCAACAGTTGAAGGAGGAGCTTGGACTTGATCACTTCGAAGGGCGATCATGGCAAGGTCTTCATCGCCACGCCCTTATGACAATGATTGCCTACGCCTTCCTGCAACATCGTCGCCTCGCATACGCGGGGCGGAAAAAAAAGAATCAACGGGCCTCCGCCTCAACCAACCATGCCCGCCGTACGCCATGCCATCGTCGATCTCATCCTTCGGCCGCCGCCTCAGCAATGCCCATATTGCCGAAAGCAAATCCTTGAAAAACAGCGGCCAAAACACATTCTGTTCGCGGTAGGGACACCCATCACTGGGCGCCCCCCGCGCAGATCCCGGCGAGCCCAATTAAGGCACCGGGCTCCTACCTCGGGTGTTTGACGGCGAAGCGCAGCTTCGGCCATGGATGAAGGATGCGAGCCTTGGGGAGCCAGTCATCGGTGATCTGCGTTATGCGATCCCAGGTCAGACAGGTCCGCTGACTGCGCCGCCGAAGCGTCCGCCTCCAGAGATCGGTCAGATAGAACCGAAACGCATTGAGCGCTCGGCCATTCGTCGGGACAGCAAAGTACGCAAAGTGGCCGGTCAAGACCTGCCTCAGCCATTTCCCTTGTGCAGGGATCGGCCAGTGCATTCGGCGCCTTAGCTCCTCCTTGATTTCGCGGAGTTTGGTTCGCAAGCGGTCGCTACGGGTCTTCCGTTGAAGCTGGAAGCGCCCTTGGCGTGATTTGCCGCAGATAAACGTGAACCCCATGAACGCAAAGGTTTCCGGCTTTCCGAGTCCGCGCTGCTTGCGTTGAGCCGCCGCATGGCGACCAAACTCAATCAGGCGGGTCTTGGCCGGGTGGAGCGTCAGCTCGAACTCCTCCAGTCTCGCGCGCATCGCGTCAAGGAAACGACGTGCGTCATCCTCGCGCTCAAAGCCGACTACTACATCGTCCGCGTAACGCACGATGATCATGCCGCCGGAGACCTCGCGCTGTCGCCAGCGTTTGGCCCACAGGTCGAGAGCGTAGTGCAGGTAGATGTTGCCGAGAAGCGGTGAAATCACCGAACCTTGACCCGTTCCCCTGTCATCAGCGGCTACGACGCCGTCTTCGAGAACACCCGCCTTCAGCCATTTCTGAATGAGGCGGATGATGCGCTTGTCGCCGATCCTATGTTCCAAGAAGCGAACCAGCCAAGGTTGACTGACTGCGCCAAAGAAGTTTTGGATGTCGGCGTCAATGATCCAGTTCACGTTCCGCGTCTCGATCGCTGTGCAGAGCGCGTCCAACGCATCATGTGGTCCTCTGCCGGGCCGAAACCCGTAGGAAAAGCCACAGAAGTCTCCTTCGTAGATGGCGTTGAGCACGATGACGGTGGCGCCCTGGACGATTTTGTCTTCGAGAGCCGCGATCGCTAACGGGCGCTGCTTGCCGTCTGCCTTTGGTATGTACGTCCGGCGAGACGGTTGCGGGCGATACGCTCCTCGTTGGACCCGTTTGTGCAGATCGGCGAGCCGGGGCTCGAGATCTTCCTCGTAGTCCTCCCACGTCATGCCATCCACTCCGGGAGCAGCCTTACGCCTGAGCGCAAAGAACGCCGCCCGCAGTGTATCGACATTGATGTGGTGAAAGAGCGCGGTGAACCGGTCCTTCTTCCTCAGCCTTGCGGCTGTCCGTACGCGGTCCAGCGACTGGGTCATGCGAGCCCGGCCCTGTGTCCGGTGCATGCGCTGCTGTTCCGCGTTTCCCTTGGTCCCCGGCCTTGGCTCCGCCCACTCCGCCGCCAGTAATCCGGCTTTGTTCGTTGGCTTCTCAGCTACTATGCCAGAGTCAGACTTCTCCGTGTCGTGCATCAGCGGCTACAGCTCCTCGCCTTCCCGCTGCGGACCATCTCCTCCGAGAAGGAAGATGGCCGACCCGGAGATATCCCGGTTCCCGTACAAGGAGCTTCCATACATGCCAGGGTCTACGACCACGCCGGGTTGGACGGGTGCTCGCGTTTGCGCACTCGCCCATATTGCCTTCCGCTCTTTGGACAGCGTCGGCTCCCGAGATAACACTGTTTCGCGGCTCAATGGCTGGCCTGCATGCTCCCCTACCGACGCTTCGCCGACACCCTCGCGGACGCCTGCGCACGGCTCGGGGCCGATGTGGTTCGCTACACCTTCATCGCAATGGACTTCCACCATCTATTCCTTGCCGGTCTCCCGGCGCACCCAAAGTAGTGCTAGTGAACTCCGCGTCGCGCGGAGCGCAGGAACACCTCGGGCTTGATCATGAGAGAAACCAAAACAGCCCTTGCCGCCGTTTGAGTGAATGTCCTTTGGTTTCTCGTCTTTCCGGCGGCAGCTGCCAGCCACGTCCATAGGGCCATGCGGCCTGCGTACCGCTATTCCCAAGCTCGCTGCGATCGCTCTGCTCCAGACGATCGCTCTTGATCGCAAGCCTAGGCTTCGCAGGAAGCTTCGGCCAAGGAACCAATGAAATTGCTGCGACCAAGGCGATCGCGAGCACGGCGCCGGCGACAGGATGATTGAGTTTGTGAGCGAGCATGCTGTCGATCCAAGGTGAAGACCCGGAAGCTTGTCATTTGAAGTGTGAGCCCCAGACATTTCTTCCCGTTGATTTCGCTCAAGGTCCGCCGTTCGACTTAGTCCGTGCAGCATGATGACGAGTGTGAGCGCGTGTTCTGCTCTTCAATATCAGATGGATTTTTGCAGATGCTTGATCGACGTGACGCCTGCAAATTCCTACAAAAATTGAGCGCGTGCCGCCGGATAGCTCAGCCAGGCGATCCAATCTGCCCTTAGGTACCGTTCTTGCGGAGGTTGATCTTGCGTCAACGTCACTTCTTGCCTCGTCGTTGAGAGTGATAAACGTCTGCGCGGTTGCGCGCGCCTCACGGGAGGGCTGCAATGAGTTTTCGTGCGATCGTTTCCATACTGTTCTTGACATCGTCGCTATCCGTCCCTGCGTTTGCACAGCAAGCGCAACCGACCACGCCGCCGCCGGGCTCGCCGGCCGCAACCATCACCATTCCCGGGGATCAGCTTCCACCACCGCCGCAGAAATTCGGTGGCAAGATCGAGCGCGATGCGACGAAGTCGACACCATTTTGGCCTGCGCGTGTCGTTCCGCCCAAAGGCGCGCCGAACGTTCTTCTGATCATCACCGACGATTCCGGCTACGGCGTGCCGTCGACGTTCGGCGGAGTGATCCCGACCCCGGCGCTCGATCGGATCGCGAAGGACGGCCTGCGTTATACCAACTTCCATTCGACGGCGCTGTGTTCGCCGACCCGTGCGGCACTGATCACCGGCCGCAATCATCATTCGGCTGGCTACGGTGTCGTTGCCGAACAGGCGACCGGCTATCCGGGCTATGACAGCGTCATCACCAAGGACAAGGCCACGATTGGACGCATCCTCAGGGACAATGGCTACCACACCGCGTGGTTCGGCAAGAACCACAATACTCCGGAATACCAGGCGAGCCAGGCCGGACCGTTCGATCAGTGGCCGACCGGCATAGGCTTTGAATATTTTTACGGCTTCATGGGCGGCGATACCAATCAGTGGGAGCCAGGCAATCTCGTCCGCAATACCACGCCGATCTATCCTTACGTCGGCAAGCCCGGCTGGAATTTGATGACCGCGATGGCCGACGAGGCGATCGACTACGTCAACCGCATCAACGCGCTCTCGCCGGACCAGCCCTTCCTGATCAAGTTCGCGCCGGGTGCCACCCATGCGCCGCATCATCCGACCAAGGAATGGGTTCAGAAGATCAGCGAGATGAAGCTGTTTGATGCCGGCTGGAACAAGCTGCGAGAGACGATCTTCGCCAACCAGAAGAAGCTGGGCGTCATTCCGCAGGACGCCAAGCTGACGCCTTGGCCGAAAGACCTGATCAAGGAGTGGGACCAGCTCAACGCCGACGAAAAGAAGCTCTTCATCCGGCAGGTCGAAGTCTTCGCTGCCTTTGTCGCCTACGCCGACAACGAGATCGGTCGCGTGATCCAGGCGATCGACGACCTCGGCAAACTCGACAACACCCTGATCATCTACATCAACGGCGACAACGGAACGAGCGCCGAAGGCCAACCGAACGGCACGCCGAACGAAGTCGCGATGTTCAATGGAGCCAACCCTGGGGTCGAGGAGCAGCTGAAGTATTTTTATGACGCCTGGGGCACCGACCGCACCTACAACCACATGTCGATCGGCTGGGCCTGGGCGTTCGACACGCCGTTCTCCTGGACCAAGCAGATCGTGTCGCATTTCGGCGGCACCCGCCAGGGCATGGCGATCTCCTGGCCGAAAATCATCACAGACAAGGGCGGCATTCGTAGTCAATTCCACCATGTCATCGACGTCGTGCCGACCATTCTCGAAGCCGCGCACATCAAGCAGCCCGACATGGTGGACGGCATCAAGCAGAGCCCGATCGAGGGTGTCAGCATGATGTATACTTTCGATAAGAACAACGCGAACGCGCCTTCGACGCACAAGACCCAGTATTTCGAGATGTTCGCCGATCGCGCGATCTACGACGACGGCTGGATCGCCAGCACCAAGGTACTGCGGCCGCCGTGGGTGACGGCTGGCGTCAAGCTGCCGGACCCTGCCGACTACCCCTGGGAGCTCTACGATCTCAAGAACGATTGGACGCAGTATGAGGATATCGCGGCCAAAAATCCTGCCAAGTTGAAGGAGATGCAGGATTTGTTCTGGAAAGAGGCGCAGAAATATCAGGTTCTGCCACTCGATTCCTCGGTGGCTGGCCGGCTGGTTATACCACGGCCGAGCCTCAGCGCTGGCCGCACCTCTTTCACCTGGACGCGGCCGCTCACTGGCACGCCGAACGGTGACGCGCCGAGCGTCCTCAACGCCTCCTATAATTTCAAGATCGATGTCGAAATACCGCCGAGCGGCGCCGAAGGCATGCTGATCACCCAGGGCGGACGATTCGGCGGATACGGCTTCTATGTTCTCAAGAACAAGCCGGTGTTCACGTGGAACCTGGTCGACCTCAAGCGCGTACGCTGGGAGGGACCGGAACTGACACCGGGCAAGCATGTCATCGAGTTCGATTTCAAGTATGACGGTCTCGGTGCGGCAACGATGGCCTTTGGCGACTATAGCGGTATCGGCCGCGGCGGCACCGGCGTCCTCAAAGTCGACGGCAATGCGGTCGCAACCGAGACGATGGAGCACACGCTTCCCTTCATCCTGCAGTGGGATGAGGCGCTGGACATCGGGTCCGACACCGGCACGCCGGTCGACGACAACGACTACAGCACGCCGTTCACCTTCACCGGCACGCTCAACAAGATCTCGCTGAATATCGACCGGCCGAAATTGAGTCCGGAAGACATCAAGCGTCTAGAAGCCGCGGCAAGGGCCGCTGGCGATGGGCCATCTGCCGATGCCGGCAAAGCCGCCGCCGAGGCCGGTGCGCCGCAAGTCTCGGGCGATATCGGCCTCAGCGTGCTGCAAAAGGTCGAGCTGCGCCTCGATAAGCGCGAGGGCTGTCGCAAACAGGCAGAAGCGCTGGGTGTGGGGATGATCGAGAGGATCCAGTTCGTCCGAAACTGCATGAAGTGAGGCCGCGGCTGTAAGACGGCGCGGGGAGTCAAGCAACTCCCCGCACCTGATCGCGTCCCACGATACTGGCACCAACTGAGTCTTTCAGAACTTCCGCCGCTTCGGCTTTCATCACCCGCCCGCGCGCGGTCTCAACGATGTGGAGGTCAGTTATGCTTTCTACCGAACAGGGATCGATTTCGCTTCATCGCCGCGATTTGATCGCAAGCGCGCTCGGTGCCGGGCTGGGCGCGGCATTGTCGCCAGCAACGAGCGAGGCTGCCGGCCCCCTTCTGCGCGGGCTAGGCGAGCTGAAGGGCGATGCCGAGGAAGAGCTGGCGTATGTTCTTGCATTGGAATGCTATGTCTATGGCTTTCCGCTGGTCATGATGGATGCAACGCGAGCGGTGATGACGGCCACCTCGAAGTCCGAGCAGTACAAAGCGCCCATCAACCAGTTCGGCAGGATGCGGACCTATGTCGATCCGGATTTCAAGGACTGCGTCCGTATCAGCGTCAATTCTCTCTGGGCGTTTTCGTTCATCGACCTGGACAAGGAGCCTTTCGTCTACTCGCAGCCTGATACCCAGGGGCGCTACGTCGTCATGCAGGCGCTCAACATGTGGACCGACGATTTCGCCTCGGCGGGCAGCCGGACCACGGGGACCGGCGCCGGAGACTTCCTCATCGTCGGCCCGAAATGGAATGGTGTTGCGCCCAACGGCATCAAGCAGACGTTCCGTTCGACAACCCGCTACGCCTCGGTGCTGGTCCAGATCGCGTGCCATAGCCCCACGGAGTTTGCTGCGATCAACAAGCTGCAGGATCAATTGCAGCTGACGCCGCTCAGCGCCTGGGGCAAGCCCTACACGCCGCCGTCGGATGTGCCGATCGACACCAGTGCCGATACAACCGCGACGCCGTACGATCAGGTGCGGCTCATGACCGGCGAGATGTTCTTCAAGCGCCTCGCCGCTGCGTTGAAGGACAATCCGCCCTACCCCGACGACACCAAGACCGTCGACAAGCTGAAGCGGATCGGGATCGAGGTCGGCAAGGACTTCGATCCGTCCAAGCTCGATCCGGCCATTCTGCGAGGGATCAACCGGGCGCCGGCCGAGGTCTGGTACAAGCTGGAAACAGGCCCCTACACTGCGCCGACCGTGAACGGCTGGCAGGGCGCGCTGAATATCGGTCGCTTCGGTACCGACTACACCACGCGCGCGTTCATCGCCTGGTTTGGATTGGGGGCGCTGACGTCGGATGATGCGGTCTATCCAACCGCCTTTGTCGATGGCGACGGCAACGTGCTGGACGGTGCGGCGAAATACGTTCTCCATCTGGAGAAGGACGAGATATTCCCTTCCGAAAGCGGGGTTTGGTCGATCTCGCCCTATCGCGAGAATTTCTACGTTCGAAACGCGATCAACCGCTACGGCATAACTTCGGCGATGCCGATCACATACAATCCGGACGGCTCGCTGGATATCTACATCCAGGCGCAATCACCAGGCGCCGACAAGGAAACGAACTGGCTGCCGTGTCCGCCGAGCCTGCCCTTCAATCTCAGTGTCAGGGTCTATCAGCCCAAGACGGCCCTCAAGGACGGCACGTTCAAGATCCCGCCTATTCGGCGCGTCCGGAGCAGCTGAACGACGTGGAGCCTAAGGCAGGCAAGGACTTGTCCTGGCCAGCCCGGAATTGAAACCGCGACTGAAATGGAGCTATGGAACATGACCAAGATATGCGCTGCCCTGTTGCTGATCCTGGCCACGCTCGGTGTTGCGAGAGAGGCTAATGCTGTCGTCTGCGCTCGCGGTGTGGTTCGTGCGGGATGCGCCGGTCCCAATGGCGCGGTTGTCGCTCCCCGTCCGGCCGTCTCGGCGCCAGTCGTCGCACCCGTGGTGCGCCCGGCCTGCGCGATTGTAAACGGGGTGCGCGTCTGCCGCTGACAGAGCGCGACCGATCGGGGTCATCCCGGCCGTCCACGCTGCGGCCGTCCTGGCTTTTCTGACAGGAGAATTGCGACAATGAAATCCATAACACGGAGAGCTTTTGCCTGCGGGATAGCTTTGCTCCCGTCGTTCCGTCCCGCGCTTGCGGGCGCGCAAACCGCCGCCAGTCCCACCGAAGCCCGCGCAATTGCCAAGGAAGCCTATATCTACGGCTTCCCAATGGTGGATAGCTACCGCATTCAATATGCCTATTTCATCGATGCGAATGGCCCCGAATTTAAGGCGCCATGGAACCAGCTTCGCAACTTCTCGCGCGTCTTCACCCCGGAAGACAAGGCAGTCCAAACGCCCAACTCGGACACACCCTACTCATTCCTCGGCATGGATTTGCGTACGGAGCCCATCGTGCTCACCGTTCCTGCGATTGAAAAGGAACGCTACTTCAGCATTCAGCTAATTGACGCCTATACGTTCAACTTCGACTACATCGGTAGTCGTAGCACCGGCAACAATGGCGGCAGTTTCCTCATCGCCGGACCTCATTGGAATGGCTCAACCCCGAAAGGTGTGACGAAGGTTATACGTGCCGAGACCGAATTTGCGCTGGCCGCGTACCGCACGCAACTTTTCAACCCCGGCGACATCGACAATGTGAAGAAGGTGCAAGCCGGCTACAAGGTGCAGACGCTCTCGGCCTTCCTTGGCGCGCCAGCGCCGAAGGCCGCCCCGGCGATTGATTTCATCAAGGCGCTGACGCCCGAGACCGAAAAGACCTCACTTGAGTTTTTCAACATCGTCAACTTCCTCTTGCAGTTCTGCCCCACAAACCCCTCCGAAAAGGAACTGATGGCGCGGTTCGCCAAGATTGGCGTTGGTGCTGGAAAGAACTTCAACGCGAGCGATCTCACGCCCGAACTGAACACCGCCGTCGAACAGGGTATGGCCGACGCCTGGCAGGCATTGGCCCAACTGCAAAAACGAATGGATGCTGGGGAAGTGACCAGCGGGGACACCTTCGGCACCCGCGCATATTTGAAGAACAATTATCTCTACCGCATGGCCGCTGCCGTGTTTGGCATCTACGGCAACTCCAAGCAGGAAGCGATGTATCCGATGTATCTCGTAGATGCGGACGGCAAGAAATTCGACGGGGCGAACCGTTACACCGTGCGCTTTGCACCGGGCCAGTTGCCACCGGTAAATGCCTTCTGGTCCCTTACCATGTACGAACTGCCGTCGAGCCTGCTCACGGCCAATCCGATTAACCGCTATTTGCTCAATTCGCCGATGCTGTCACAGTTCAAGCGCGACGCGGACGGTGGAATGACCTTCTACATCCAGAACGAGGCTCCGGCAGCAGACAGGCAACCCAACTGGCTGCCCGCACCCAAGGGTGGCTTCTTCGTTGTTATGCGTCTCTACTGGCCGAAAGCTGAGGCGCTCGAAGGCAAGTGGAAACAGCCCCCGATGCAGCGAGCAGTTTAGTTTTCATTCGTGCCACCAGGAGAATCGAGCAAAGATGGACAACGTGATCCAGCTGGTGCCGGTAACGCCTTCGATCGACCAACTGGCCCGGATCATCGGCAACGTCGCGGCGCCGGCTTTTCTGCTGGGGGCCGTCGCGTCCTTCATCTCAGTCCTTATTTCCCGCATCAACCGGGTCGTCGACCGGGCTCAATTCCTTCACGGCATCACTGATGATGATACCTCAAAGAACTACCTCAAGGCGGATATTCCCCGGCTGCGACACCGGGCTTCGCTCCTGAACAGGTCGCTGTTCTGCTCCATCCTCTCTGCGATCCTCACCGCGCTCATCATCATCGTTGCCTTCATCAGTGCGCTGTTCAATGTCGCCCACGAATATGGCGTGGCCCTGCTGTTCATGGCCGCGCTGCTGACGTTCTGCGCTTCGCTCGTCGACCTCGCCCGCGAGACCCGAATTGCCCTTCACGACAACGATCTGCGCGTGTAAGTCTTCCAGGGCATGCGAGGGGTGATCGGACGTGACGAAGGGTTCTCGCAAGAGCC
This sequence comes from Bradyrhizobium barranii subsp. barranii, assembly GCF_017565645.3. NCBI lineage: Bacteria > Pseudomonadati > Pseudomonadota > Alphaproteobacteria > Hyphomicrobiales > Nitrobacteraceae > Bradyrhizobium > Bradyrhizobium barranii. The sequence goes on along the minus strand of NZ_CP086136.1, from coordinate 1,086,011 downwards.
ACAGGCGTCAGAAGGCCCCCGCGACGGCGCGGCCTGAACAAGCCCGTTCGCCCCCTGTTCAACGCTCCGCGCCAACATTGCGCTGGCGGACTGCTGCGCTGTTGGCAATCGGGTCGGGTGCGCTGTTTCTTCTGCTTGCAAGCGGGCTGTCCTGGTTCAAGACGTCGGATACCTCGTCTCAGCCGGCCAGCGTAGCAGAGCTGAGCTTTGTTGGCAGCCAAGCGTGCAGCGGCTGCCATCAGGCGGAGACAGGGCTATGGCAAAGCTCGCAACATCGCCACGCCATGGATCACGCGACCGATGCGTCTGTCCACGGCGACTTCAACGATGCCGCGTTCGAATATGCCGGAACGCGCTCGCGCTTCTTCCGAAAGGACCGGAAATTTTTCGTCGAGACAGACGGTCCGGACGGCAAGCTTGCGACGTTCGAAGTCAAATACACCTTCGGCGTCGAGCCTTTGCAGCAATATCTGATCGAATTTCCGGATGGTCGCATCCAAGCTCTGTCCGTCGCCTGGGACACGCGGCCCAAGGATCAGGGTGGGCAGCGCTGGTTTCACCTTTATCCGGATGCCGCGGTCACCAGCAGCGATCCCCTGCACTGGACCAGGCTGAACCAGAACTGGAATTTCATGTGCGCCGAGTGCCACTCGACGGACGTGCACAAGAACTACGACGCCGCCAAGGACCGTTTCGCCACCAGCTTCTCCGAGATCAGCGTCGGCTGTGAGGCTTGTCATGGCGCAGGCTCGCGACATATTGCATGGGCGCACCAGAAGCCTGCCGCCCGCGGCCCGGATAAGGGGCTGCTTGTCCGATTCGACGAACGCGCGGGCATCACCTGGTCGGCCGAAGCTGGGACTTTAACTCCGAAGCGCAGCGCACCTGCAGCAACCCTGCGCAAGGAAGTCGAGACCTGCGGGCGCTGCCATGCGCGTCGCGGACAGCTCTCCGAAGACTGGGTGCCGGGCAAGCCCCTGTCGGAAACCCATCGGGTGTCGCTGCTCGACCGGCAACACTTCCGTGCCGACGGCCAGATGCGCGACGACGAGGAGACCTACAACTACGCCCCCTTCAAGCAAAGCAAGATGTTCGCCAAGGGCGTCACCTGCAGCGACTGCCACGATCCGCACAGCGCAGCGCTCAAGGCGCCCGGCGATGGCGTCTGTGCGCAATGTCATGCGCCGTCCAAGTATGACTCTGCCGCGCACCGGCAGCACGCCAATGTGTCGCCGCCGCCAGGTTGCGCTTCCTGCCATATGCCGGAACGTCGCTACATGGTCGTCGATCGCCGCCACGATCACGGCTTCCGCATCCCCCGCCCCGATCTCTCGGTGCAGCTTGGCACACCGAATGCCTGCAACGACTGCCACCGCGACAAGCCCGCCGCATGGGCGGCACAGCAGATCGAGACCTGGTTCGGTCCGGAGCGGCACGGTTTTCAGACTTATGCAGGGGCATTTCATGCGGCATGGACCGATGCACCCGATGCGCAAGCTCTCCTTGCAGTCGTCGTCGGCTCAAGCGACGCACCCGGAATTGTCCGCGCCAGCGCGCTCGCCGAAATGCCCGCGCCCGATGCCGACCTGACCCGTCGCGCGCTCTCCGATCCCGATCCGCTCGTGAGGCTGGGCGCACTCGATGCGCTGGAGGGAATTCCGGCCGACCAGCTCTGGACGCTTGCATCTCCCCAATTGACGGACCCGGTGCGCGGCGCGCGCATCCGCGCCGCCGAGCTTCTTGCATCCGTTCCGCCATCGCGCCAACCGACGGCCGATCGCAGCAAGTTCACGCAAGCCGCCGCCGAATTCGTGGCGGCGCAGAAATTGAATGCAGATCGTCCGGACGCCCGGACTGCGCTCGGTAACTTTCTAGCACGACAGGCCAGCGCCGCTGAGGCCCAGGCCGAATATCGGGCAGCCCTCAGGCTTGACCCATCGTTCTCGCCTGCCGCCATCAATCTTTCCGATCTCTATCGGCAACTTGGGCGCGACAGTGATGGCGAGCGCGTGCTTCGCGAGACCCTGTCCAACTCTGGGCAGAGCGCCTCGCTTCACCATGCACTCGGCCTCGTGCTCGTGCGGGAAAGGCGCGCCAGTGAGGCGCTCGATGAATTGCGTCAAGCAGCAGAGCTGGACCCCAGTCAACCGCGCTATGCTTACGTCTATGCCGTGGGGCTGAATTCCTCTGGCCGTCGCGACGATGCCCTTGCCGTTTTAAGAACCAGCTTGCAAGCACATCCCAACGATCATGACACCCTTTCTGCGGCACTCGCCCTGAGCCGCGAAAAAGGAGATTCCGCGTCCGCCTTGGGTTATGCTGAGCGACTCTCGCGCTTGATGCCCAGCAATCGCGAGATTGAAGATCTCATCAAGCAGCTCAAGCGGTAGACGGCTTCGATAGATCTGCAGCTCGATTAGTTTCGTACCGCGTATAGCGGCGTCCTAAGCGTGAGCTGGTAGGCTGGTTTCGGCAGCCACATGATCTCGGCGGTCAAACCAAACAGTCGGTTGTCATTGTCGTCCATGCGGTCCAGATCGAGCCGCACGATGGGCTGGGTGAACGACTGGATCGGCGCGAGGTTTAGCAGCTGGGCGCCTCCGAACGACTGTACTCCGATGCGCCCCGTAAACTTCCAGTTATTCGGCCATTGATAGTAGCCGCCGACATAACCGATCGTATTCGGGTTAATTCTCACCGATGCGTTGTCTACATCAACGCGCGTGTGCTGGACGCCCATGAGAAAACCGCGAGTCTCGTCCTTGTCCAGGGCATAATCGAACTCGAGAATGTTGCTGAACGACGTCGCGGTCAGAGGGCTGTTTGGAATCGACTGGGTGATCGTGGATTGCAGCGTCACGGTCGGGAAGGTCCCGCCATTCTGCTTTTAGATGTCGGCCTGGAAACCGATATTCCAGCTTGTGATGTCAAATGAAGACCATCCGCTGCCCGCAAATTGCGTCGAACTGCCGGACACACCGGCGTAGAGCGAGACGCGATCGGTGACATCGATCGTAAATGGAAGATCGACGTTGAGTGATTTTGCCGCCGGCAATCCGGTCGATAATGCCGCGCTGTTCGATCCGGTAAGCGTTGGCAACGCGGTGAAGAAGGAGGGATGACCAAAGCCAAACGCCAAGGATCCCGCCGGGATCTGCGCGTAATAGGTTCTGAGATCGAGGTACATCGTCGGCACGGTCGGCTTTTTATCGCCATCGCTATCGTCGTCGGTATCAGCGGCCAACGAGCTCGCCGCCGGACAAATCAGGACGACGCCGAGTGCGGCCTTCAGAACGGTCCGAAACCTCATCAATGCCGGCTCCGAGTTCGACGCAAACCTTGCTGACCTGCAAGGCCCGCCAGATGCTGCAACATATCGTGCCATGAATTGCGTCACTTTGTCTGCAACCTTCGGATCACGATTTTCCCCGTAGTTCTGAATCACTGCCAGGACGCACGACTGATCCACCATGTCGCGATCCAAGCACCTCGGCGGAATTTGACCGCGGCTGCCGAGGTGGTCCGCTCTGCGCCCAAACTGCCCTACCCACCAAGTTGCACTTTGACGAGCGGACGTCCAACAGCTGCATCTCAGCCGTGGGCTCCAACCTTGTCCAACCAAGACACTTGACCTGCATCAAAGCATGGCCCCGTCAATGCGAGCAGTCTCGCTCGAATTGCACGATCCTCTCTTATTGCACGACCCTCTTCTGACGGCACAGCTCTCAACGGGAGTATTCTGCCATGAAAATTAGTCGCAGCATCATTTCGGTCGCTGGTCTTCTTGCTCTTGGTTGCGCCTCGGCATCGGCTCAGCAGGTTACCGGCGTCCCCGGCTCCCCAGCTGCGACCACCACGATTACCGGACAACAGCTTCCGCCACCTGAGCCGAATTTCGGCGGGGTGATCAAGGAGAAGGCCTCGGAGTCGACAGCGTGGTGGGCTCCGCGCGTTGTGCCGCCGAAGGGCGCACCCAATGTGCTGCTCATCATGACTGACGATGCCGGCTTCGGTGCCCCCGGCACATTTGGCGGGGTGGTTCCTACACCGGCTCTCGACCGTATCGCCGCGCGGGGGCTGCGCTATACGAATTTCCACTCAACCGCGCTCTGCTCGCCAACGCGGGCGGCGATCATCACGGGACGCAACCATCACTCGGTTGGTAACGGGGTGGTCGGCGAAATATCAACGGGATTCCCAGGTTACGACTCAATCATCCCGATAGAGAAGGCCACGATCGGTACGATCCTCAAGGAAAACGGGTACGCAACCTCGTGGTTCGGCAAGGACCACAACACGCCTTCGTTCCAATCGAGCCAAGCCGGACCGTTCAATCAATGGCCGAATGGTATGGGCTTCGAATATTTCTATGGCTTCGTCGGAGGCGATGCCAGTCAGTGGCAACCGAATCTGTTCCGCAACACGACCGCCATCTATCCGTTCCAAGGCAATCCCGATTGGAATCTGGAAACGGCGATGGCCGACGACGCCATCCAGTACATGAAGCAGCTCAAGCAGCTTGCGCCCGACAAGCCGTTCTTTGTCTACTACGTGCCCGGCGCCACCCATGCGCCCCATCATCCGACGCCGGAGTGGATCAAGAAGATCAGCGATATGCACCTGTTCGATGACGGGTGGAACAAGCTGCGCGAGACGATTTTCGCCAACCAGAAGCGTCTGGGCGTCATGCCCGACTACGCCAAGCTGACGCCGTGGCCGAAAGAGCTGCCGCAGTGGGATTCGCTCGGCGTGGTGGAGAAGAAGCTCTTCATCAAGCAGGCCGACGTCTACGGCGCCTATCTCGCTTACGCGGACCACGAAATCGGCCGGGTCATCCAGGCCGTCGAGGACCTCGGCCAGCTCGACAACACCCTGATCATTTATCATTTATATCAGCGGCGACAACGGCGCGAGCGCGGAAGGCATGCTGAACGGCACGCCGAACGAATTCACCACCTTCAACGGCGTTCCGGTGCCGGTGAAGGCCCAGTATCTCTGGTACCCGTTCTGGGGTTCGGACAAGACCTTCCCGCACTTCGCCGCGCCCTGGGCATGGGCGATGAGCACCCCGTTCAAATGGGTGAAGCAAGTGCCGTCGCACTTCGGCGGCACCGCCCAGGGCATGGCCATATCCTGGCCCAGCCACATCAACGACGTCGGCGGCATCCGCCGCCAATTCCATCACGTCATCGACGTCGTCCCGACCATCCTCGAAGCGACCGGCATTTCGCAACCAGAGACGGTCAACGGCATCAAGCAGAGCCCCATCGAGGGGGTCAGCATGGCATACACCTGGGACAAGGCGAATGCCGAAGCCCCAACGCAGCACACGACGCAATACTTCGAGATGCTCGGCAATCGCGGCATCTATCACGACGGGTGGATGGCATCCACCACGCCCTTGACGCTGCCGTGGGAGCTGAGCAGCGCACCGCCTCCGGATGTCGTCAACGGCTACAAGTGGGAGCTCTACAACGTCAAGGATGACCCCACCCAGTTCAACGAACTTGCAGCCCAGATGCCCGACAAGGTCAAGGAGATGCAGGCCCTCTTCGATTCCGAAGCGAAGAAGTACAACGTGCTGCCACTCGACAACACGACGCTCCCGCGCTGGAATTCGCCGCGCCCGAGCCTGACGGCGGGACGAACGGAGTTCACCTATTCGGGCGAGCTGACCGGCGTGCCGGCCAGCGCAGCGCCGAGCATCCTGAACAAGTCTTACACCATCACCGCCGAGGTCGAGATTCCCCAGGGCGGTGCGGAAGGCATGATCGTCACCGAGGGCGGGCGCTTCGGCGGCTACGGTCTGTTCCTGAGCAAAGGCGTCGCGGGCATTCGTTCCGGCAAGCCCGTGTTTCTCTACAATCTGCTCAATCTCAAGCGCACGATCTGGTCGGGGCCGGAGCTCAGCGCCGGCAAGCACACCATCGTCTTCGACTTCAAGTCGGATGGTCCGGGCCTCGGCAAGGGAGGAACGGGCGTTCTCTCCGTGGACGGCAAGGAAGTGGACCGGAAATCCCTAGAACACGGCACCCCGGTCACGTTCCCTGAGGACGAAACCTTCGACGTCGGCCAGGACACCCGCACCGGCGTCGCGATGATCGAGTATCGCTACGATCCTCCGTTCAAGTTCACTGGCACGATCAACAGGCTGACGTTCAAGCTTGAGCCTGAGGTGAAGGACCCGGCGCAAGCCAAGGCAGAACTCGCAGCGACGCCGGCGCCGGAGCCGGATCCCATCGAACAGACGAAGCCCGGCTCCTCCCCGGTGCGGGCCAAGAACGCAAGGTAGCAACCGACGACGCTCGCGTCGCGCGAAGAAGGAGACAGCCATGGGCGACGGTCATTGGATGAAGTCGATCAGCCTGCGGCGCCGCGATCTGGGCCTGGGCGCTCTGGCGCTGGGCGCGGCCGCGGCGCTGCTGCGACCAAGCGCGGCGGAGAGTCGAGCCGAAAGGCTGGGCCAATTCCTGAAGGGAGAGTTGGGAGAGCTGAAGGACCTGAAGGGCGACGCAAAGGAAGAAATTGCGTACCTGCTCGGCATGGAATGCTACGTCTACGGCTTCCCGCTCGTCCTGATGGACGTGACCAATGGCGTGGTTACGGCAACCTCAAAGTCCGAAGAATACAAGGCGCCGTTCAACCAGTTCGGCCGGATGAGGGGCTACGTCAGCCCGGATTTCAAGGATGTCGTGCGGATCAGCGTGAGCACGGTGTGGTCGTTCGCCATCCTGGATCTCGACAAGGAGCCCATGATCGCTTCGCACCCCGACACGAAGGGGCGCTACATCGTGTTGCAGCTGATGAATATGTGGACGGACGATTTTGCCTCGATCGGCAGCCGAACCACCGGTTCGGGTGCCGGCAAATTCCTCATCGCCGGACCGAAATGGAACGGGACCGCGCCAGCGGACGTCAAGGACGTCTATCGATGCCCCACGCGCTTCGCGTGGCTGCTCGTGCAGATGTCGGCCGCCGGCCCGCAGGATTTTCCGGAAATCCACGCATTGCAGGATCAGCTCCAGATCACACCGTTGAGCGCATGGGGCAAGCCGTATACACCGCCCAGCAACGTTCCCGTCGATCCCGCCGTCGACCTCACGGCGACCCCGTATGATCAGGTACGGTTGATGACGGGAGAGATGTTCTTCAAACGCCTGGCGCGCCTCTTGAAGGACAACCCGCCGTATCCGGCCGACACCGGGATGCTCGACAAGCTCAGGAAATTTGGCATCGAGCCGGGCAAGGAGTTCGATACCAGCAAGCTTGATCCAGCCATCATCAGGGGACTGAACGCGGCTCCTGCGGAAGTATGGCTGAAATTTCAGGCTGCGCTCTACGATACGCCTGCCGTGAACGGTTGGCTGAACATGCTCAATCTCGGCAGATATGGCACCGATTACAACACCCGGGCTCTTATCGCGTGGCTCGGGCTTGGTGCGCTGACCTCGGACGATGCGGTCTATCCCAGCGCCTTCGTGGATGGCGATGGCAACGTTCTGGACGGCGCCGCCAAATATGTTCTGCATTTCGGCAAGGACGAGTTTCCGCCCTCGGCCAGCGGCGTCTGGTCGGTGTCGCCCTATCGCGAGAATTTCTATGTACGGAATTCGCTGAACCGCTATGGGATCCTTTCGGGAATGCCTCTCAAGTACAATGCGGATGGCTCGCTGGATATTTATATCCAGGCCACAACGCCCGGTGCGGACAACGAGACGAACTGGCTACCTTGCCCGCCGAGCCTGCCGTTCAACTTGACCATCCGCGCGTACCAGCCGAGCAAGCCGTTGCTCGACGGCAGCTACAAGATTCCGCCGGTAAAGCGGACGGGGTGAGTTTGGTGTCGGGCAGTATGCTTGACCGGCTGTTCGCCGCGCTGGAGGGAAATGATGAAGTGGGGCGCGCGGCTTGTTGCGGTTGAGATCGCAGGCACGGGATTGATCCTGTTGCTCAGCCCGGTGCTGTTCGGGCGGCTGGTCTTTTCGGCAGACATTTCGGATTCCGGTCAAGCGCTCGGCCGGCTCGCTGGGATTGCCCTGCTTGGATTTGCGCTTACGTCCTGGCCGTTCCCCCCGGCTCGGCCGGTCGTGCGGGCAATGCTCGCCTACAATCTTCTTGCAGCCATCTATCTTGCTTATCTGGGTATCGTGGGAAACCTGGTGGGCGTGCTGCTATGGCCCGCTGTTATCTTGCATCTACTTTTCACTACTCTGCTGGCTGCTGAGTACGTGGCTGTCAGACGAGCGTGAGGTTCGGCGAGGAATTTTCATCGAACCTCGAAATTGACGATAGTCATGCACAAACCGCTTGGGTTAGCACTCCTCGCCGTGGCAAGTGTTCTTGTCAGCTCATCGGTGCGGGCGCAACAGGGGACGGCAATCCAGGGCGACACTCCGCACTCGATGTTGTCGGCGCAAATTCGCATATGAGGTTTCACTTGTGACAAGCCGCTTGGTGCATCGAGAGATACCAAACGCTCCCGCCCAGATCGCGCCGTGTGGGTCCTCAAGTGCAGCAACGCAACCTACAGCGTCACGCGCGCTCCCGATATGGCGGCGAAGGTCGAACCGCTGCCATGAGCGTTCACAATCTTACCGACCTTGTCCGCAGCTCATCGGGCCGTCACATGTCAGAGTCCGGCCCATCGTGTTCGCTCCGCGGCGACGAACATTGCTCTTGGATCGAAGCGGAAATCGGCCAAACGCTGCTACTGCTCCGCATTTATGAGTACGCGCCCTAGATCGGCGCGTCAGCGTAGCTTTGCAGAGAGCTAGCATATCTGTGCCGAGCATACTCGGCCACTTGTTCATTTCAAATAGTTCCGATGGGAGACCGCTAAGAGTAAGCGGTTATATCTCGCCCCAATGTCGCTGAGCCGCTGCTCAATCTTCTCCATCCGCCTAGACGTTAGATATGACATTGTCACTGACCGCGCTTGAACTATCGGTTTCTTGGCGTGTCGAGTCCCACAACCTTTTCTGCACCTCGCCCTCTAACGCCTTCACCATCTTCTCGCCGTCCGACGCGAGGCGATCAATGGATTTGAACTCGCGGGTCTTGTGCTGAAAATTCATCTCATGCTCGGACATCGCAGAAAGCATCAATTGATCCAGCGCCTCAAACTTCTGCTTGATCGGCTCTCGAATAAAGATGCCGTTCTTACGAAAATACAGATAGAACTTGCGGCTCGCCTTTCTTGTACGCGCAATTTTGAAGGGCTCAATCTGGTTTCGATACGCATTCGTCTTGTCGTCTGCATCCCTTACAAGCTGGCGCTGCCACTCAGCCAACTTGCTGTGCACGATGAAGTCTTCGAGCTGGTCAGGCCGCATCCTGTTTAAGTCGGGATGCGACTGATAGCGGGAGACCAAGCTGACTGTCATTCCGTGAGCATCCATCAGGCGAGCCCAGGCTTCAGGAAGCGCCTCAAACTCTTTTTGGTGTAGCTTTGTGGCGCGATCCATCTGGGCGTTGATCTCGAATTTTAAATGCTCAAGCTCCTTTTGCTGTTCGTGCTTGTAGGCAGCTAGGCGCTCCTCGAATTTTGCGTTCAGCCATTTTTCGCTGAACGTGCGGAACAGCCACCAGACGAACGCGCCAACCGCGCCGACTCCCACAACTACATAGCCGACCAACGCGAACAGGGTTGAGAGCATGTCCATCAAAAAGGCCTTCAGCTAAAGTGAAACTGCAGGAAAAGCGGAGCGCCTCATACCGACAGACTTTTCACGGATGCTACAAACTTGATCATGTCTCCGTAGAGACTGTCCGTACGATTGTACTCGCTCAGCAACTCTTCCTCGGTGAAGATAGTTGTCTGCTTTGCCTTCTTATGCAGTTCCCAGTGGCTGCTGCTTACCTGCTCTACGCTGACGACCTCCGTGACCCGTCCGTTTCCGGTTTTGATCTTGATGCGGGTCAATCCGCCGTTTTGGACGGGGTTGGCATGAGCGATCTGGCCGCGCACGTCCGACGCTTCCTTGACTCGCCTTAACAATGGGGCGAGTTGATCCCAAGGTTCACCGGACAAATCCGTTGCCGCAGCTCTGATGATTTCAGTCTTTCGATCAATGCCTCGGACCGATGCGAAGATGGCGTCTGCTCGCGGTCTACTTCCGCCAAGGACGCTGGCGAAGACATCCTCAAGATAGTCCTCGACGTGTTGGAATCTCAAAATGCAGTGACCGACCAACGCATAGACCCGCTGCTGCTTCTCGCGGAAAGCTCGCTCATCGGTGGCGTCGTCCGCCGTCATGCCGCTAATCTCTATATCGCTACACGCTTGACTTGCTTGGAACAAAATGAGAACATTGGCTAGTGACATAGTTCGGTTTTCCCCATGCCTGAAGCAGCCGCCTTGATCCTGCAATCCGACCCGCAGGCGCTGGAAGCTGCCGCCGATCAGGCAATTGCAGCTTGCGGCGGTGACGTGCGCGAGGCTGTGAAGGCGCTGTTGATTGCGAACGAGTTCTTAGAGCGCGAGATGGAAGAGCGCGTGTCGCGCGGGTACGTTCGCGGTGTGAAGCACGGCAGGTTCAGTACTTATTCGGGATAGCAACATGCAAGACGATGAGAAAGCTGGCGCGAATGCTAGATGTGTGGATTGCAAGCCCATTGCCCGGCCGCCAAGGATCAGTCGCTGATGCCATTCAAGGCGAAGAGGCCGCTTGGACGGCTTTGTGTCGGGACATCTCGCACATCCGGACCAACACCCGATTTTCCCCGCGAAGCAACCTGCAACTCTTCGGCCTGCCATGCGCGGGCGCACTCGGTAGGATGCTCAAGAAGAAGGCCGACGAAGCCGAACAACGCGAACGCGCCAGGCACGAAAGGGAACAGTTAGAGACCGAGGCTCGATTGGCGCAGTTCAGAGCCCGCGCGATGCGTGACATCGGCGATCTCGCGGCAACATGGCTGAACCGAACACCCAGCGCTGGACGGCAAGACACCGCTCGAGATGGCATCGAGTCCGACAGGTTTCGACGCTGCGATCGACGCGCTCAATCGAAAAGCTCGCGAACTCGCCCTCGAACGCGAGACGTGGCTGTGTTTCGGCATGGAATAAGGACCCCGTATTCGGGGTAATCGGCATCCAATCGGGACCCCGGGACAAGGGTCCACAGTGGCTTCCATCAAGTCATGGAAGCCGAGGTTGGGATGCTGGTGGTGGAGACGATTGCGAAGATCCGTCGCGCTTATTTTGTTCATGGTCAGCCGATCAAGGCGATCTGCCGGGAGCTTGGCGTATCGCGCAAGGTGGTCCGCAAGGTCATCCGCTCGGAGGCGACGGAGTTCCGGTACGAGCGAGAGACGCAGCCGCTTCCGAAGATGGGCCCGTGGAGTGCCGAGCTTGACCGGTTGCTGGCGGCGAACGAGAGCAAGACGACGCGCGAACGGCTGACGCTGATTCGCTTGTTCGAAGAGCTTCGCGGCCTCGGATATGCCGGCGGCTACGACGCGGTTCGTCGCTATGCGCGGCGGTGGAGCCGAGAGCGTGGCGCCTCGACGACCTCAGCTTATGTGCCGTTGAGCTTTGCGCCCGGCGAAGCCTACCAGTTTGATTGGAGCCACGAAGTCGTCCTGTTGAGCGGAACCACGGTGGTCGTGAAGGCGGCGCATGTCCGGCTTTGCCACAGTCGGATGCTGTTTGTTCGGGCCTATCCGCGCGAGACGCAGGAGATGGTGTTTGACGCCCACGACCGGGCGTTCGCACTGTTCAAGGGGACTTGCCGGCGCGGCATCTACGACAACATGAAGACGGCGGTGGAGACGATCTTTGTCGGCAAAGGCCGCCTCTACAATCAGCGCTTCCTGCAGATGTGTAGCCATTATCTGGTCGATCCGGTTGCCTGCACGCCAGCGTCGGGCTGGGAGAAGGGACAGGTCGAGAACCAGGTCGGGTTGGTCCGCGAACGCTTTTTCACCCCGCGACTGCGCTTCAAGACATTGGACGAGCTGAACGCCTGGTTGCTCGATAAATGTATCGCCTACGCCAAGGCGCATCGGCATCCAGAGTTCGCCGACCGGACTGTCTGGGAGATCTTCGAGGCCGAGCGACCCAATCTCGTGCCTTATGCAGGTCGGTTCGATGGCTTCCATGCCGTCCCGGCCTCGGTCTCCAAGACCTGCCTGGTGCGCTTCGACAACAACAAGTACTCGGTTGCGGCAAGCGCGGTCGGGCGGCCCATTGAGGTCCAGGCTTATGCGGACCGCATCGTGATCCGCCAGGACGGCCGGGTCGTTGCCGAACATCCGCGATCATTCGGTCGCGGCGAGACGGTCTACGACCCTTGGCACTATGTGCCCGTGCTTGTGCGCAAGCCCGGTGCCTTGCGTAATGGCGCTCCCTTCAAGGACTGGGTGCTGCCCGCAGCGATTGAGCGTGTACGGCGCAAACTCGCCGGTGCCGACGATGGCAATCGACAGATGGTCGATATCCTCAATGCGGTGCTGACAGACGGATTGCCCGCGGTGGAAGCCGCCTGCGCCGAGGCGGTCGCTCATGGCGTTCATTCCGCCGATGTCGTGCTCAACATCCTGGCTCGTCAACGTGAACCTGCCCCACCGGCCAACATCATGACGCCGGCCGCCTTGACGCTTCGCCATGCGCCGATCGCCGATTGTGCCCGCTACGACAACCTCCGGAGGACAAACTGATGGAACGAACCCAAATCTTCGATCTCATGGGCGAGCTTAAGCTCTACGGCATGAAGGCCGCCTTCGACGAGATCATGGCGACCGCCGTCAAACGCCAGCACGAACCCCAGCGCATCGTCGGCGATCTGCTCTCCGCCGAGATCAACGAGAAGCAGGCCCGCTCGATCAAATACCAGCTCACCATCGCCAAGTTGCCGCTTGCAAAGGACATCGCAGACTTCCAGTTCGACGCCACGCCGATCAACCAGACGCTTGTCAATGATCTCGCCGGCGGCGGCTTCATCGCCCAGCAACGCAACGTCGTCCTGGTCGGTGGAACGGGCACCGGCAAGACCCATCTGGCCATCGCTATCGCGCGAAGCTGCATCCGATCCGGCGCCCGTGGCCGCTTCTATAACGTGGTCGACCTCGTCAACCGCCTCGAGACCGAGACCCGCAACGGGCGACAGGGCCGGCTTGCCGAGCACCTAACCCGCATGGACTTCATTGTCCTGGACGAGCTCGGATATTTGCCCTTTGCCCAGTCCGGCGGTCAGCTTCTCTTCCACCTCGTCAGCCGGCTTTATGAGCGCGCCTCCGTCCTCGTCACCACCAATCTGGCATTCGGCGAGTGGCCGAGCGTGTTCGGCGATGCCAAGATGACGACCGCGCTGCTCGACCGGCTGACTCATCACTGCGACATCGTCGAGACCGGTAACGACAGCTGGCGCTTTAAAAGCCGCGACGACGATCAAACAACCCGCGCTCGCGCCGTCTCCGCAACCCCGGCCAGCTCCGACGCCGCGAGCGCTACCATCAAGACTCGCCGATCAAAGGGGTCCCCTTTGGACGCCGATCGGGGGTCCCAGTCCAACGCCGATTGACACTAGGAAAAGGAAAGTCGGGAATGATGGTCGCAAGGACAGCGTAGTAATCAGGCGGATTCAACCCCGAGCCGCTCGTCACGTGGTGGTCAACAAGGGCCCATGCTGTCCTCTTCATTCCCTAAGCTTGTTTCACAAGGCTTCGGTAAGATAGGCGATAGCGCTTTAAGCGGATGGTCGTCGACACGAACAGCCTCAAGTCGGATGAGCTGAGCTCGGTAGCAGCCACGCCAACCGGTCGACTGCTCGGGTAAGCGGTCCGCTCTGGATCACCGGCCTTCCCACATTGAAAATCGGGGGATTCTCAGCCAAAAACGCCCAAGACCGCGGCTTCCGGCTTGACCCACTGAAATTACATGTTCTAATTTTGTTCTCAATGGGGCCGAGGCCGATTCTGCGAGCCGCGGCGTCGCCTATGAACGACCACAGCAGCCGCCCTGATCCGGACAGGAACCATGCACGAGATCATCTGTCCCCATTGTGACAAGGCCTTTAAGGTCGATGAGTCCGGTTACGCGGATATCCTGAAGCAGGTCCGCGACGCCGATTTCGCAGAACAACTGCACGAACGTTTGGAACTGGCCGAGCGCGACAAGCAGAACGCTGTGGAATTGGCAAAGGCCCGGGTGAGCAATGATCTGCAGAAGATTGCAGCCGCCAAGGACGCCGAGATCCTGGAATTAAAATCCAAGCTTGAAGGGAGTGAGGTTTCGCAGAAGCTTGCCGTGACCGAAGCGCTCAGTGCTGTCGAGAAGGAGCGCGACCGGCTCGCAAACGCGCTAGCTGAGTCCGAGCGTGAAAAGAAGGCGGCCTCGGAGCTCGCTGAAGCGCTTTTGGCGAGCGAGCAGCACAAGATCACCGCCGCCAAGGAAAAGGAAATCCAGGAGCTGAAGGCCAAGGTCCAGGCTGTTGAGCTTGAGAAGAAGTTTGCAGTGACTGAGGCGGTTGGCGTCATCGAGAAGGAGCGCGATGAGCTGAGGAACGGCATCAAGCAGGTCCAGCTTGAAAAACAGCTCTCGGAGAAGTCACTGAAGGACAAGTACGAGACGCAGATCAAGGATCGCGACGACGCGATCGAGCGCCTAAAAGATCTGAAGGCCCGCTTGTCCACCAAAATGGTGGGCGAGACCCTCGAGCAGCACTGCGAGACCGAGTTCAACCGCGTGCGGTCGATGGCCTTTCCGCGGGCGTACTTCGAGAAGGACAACGATGCGCGGACCGGCAGCAAGGGCGATTACATCTTCCGGGACTCGGATGATGCCGGGACCGAGATCATCTCGATCATGTTCGAGATGAAAAACGAAAGCGACAGAACCGCAACGAAGAGCAAGAATGAGGACTTCCTCAAGGAGCTCGATCGGGACCGGAACGAGAAGGGCTGCGAGTATGCCATCCTGGTCTCATTGCTTGAGCCGGACAACGAACTTTACAACGCCGGCATCGTCGACGTCTTCCACCGCTATCCGAAAATGTATGTCATCCGGCCGCAGTTCTTCCTGTCGATGATTACGCTTCTTCGGAATGCGGCGATCAACTCGCTCAAGTACAAGACCGAGCTGGCGCTCGTGAAGGCGCAGAATATCGACATCACCCAGTTTGAAAACCAGCTTGAGACGTTCAAGACCGCGTTCTCGAAGAACTACGATCTGGCCTCCAGGCACTACCAGACGGCGATTGCCGAGATCGACAAGTCTATCGACCATCTGCAGAAGACGAAGGACGCGCTAATCGGTGCGGACCGCAACCTTCGCCTCGCGAACGACAAGGCCCAGGACGTGACGATCAAGAAGCTGACACGTGGAAATCCGACGATGGCGACGAAATTTGCGGAGCTTAAAGCTTCGGCAGCTGAAGCCGCGGAGTAAATGTCCGTTTGGACCGAGGTGCACCGCAATAGGCCCGCGGCGCGGTGTTAGTATGCTATCCTGTCGGCGTCCGGGGCGGACCGGGGTGCGGACGAACTGCGGTAATTTGGGCTCACGTTGAGCGCCTAACATTTGTTGCAAGGCCGTCGCGATCTTCAACCACTGGAGCACCGGCAAAGAGACTTGAGTGAAGGTTTCATGCGAGGAACTTGCATCATCGCTTAGCCTGTACGAGCGCTCGATCCATTCGGTCAGATGTAGCATTGTCGCGAATTTCGAGCGGCACTCGAGCATAGACGTTCGTAGCATCCCGGATACGTGGGCCTTGGGACTTTGTCCACAATCGCCTTTTGTCTAAGTACCGCGGAAGGGAGATGACGCGCCTCATTTCTCGCTATAATCATTCACAACCAGAAGAGGAGCTGGGGTCGGGACGGGGTATGGCGAGCGCAAAGCGATCGGAGCACCCGCAGCCATCCTGACCAGCTCAAAATCTGCGGCGCGGCGGAGATGAGCCCTAACGCGTCAGACCAATTTCCAGAGTGGCTCGCGGGGGACGGTTAGATTGGCGAGCATCGGCACGCGGCCGAAAGGCGTGGATCAGGAAGCTAGATCGGCTGTTACAAGGCTGTTTGATGATACGCGGCGCAGGTTGGTCGAGACAGGGACCCGCAATCGCCTTATTCACGTCAATCGCGCTAACACGCGCGGTAACGTACTGAATATCGTCAACGAGCATTCCGATGATGTTCATGCCTTGCTTTCTGGTGGCAAGACCATGCGCTTTTTCGCGCTCGGGAAGGACAAGGTCGAGGATAGCGGCGAAGTCGTCCTCGCTAACGTTATCGGGCAACGGTCCGAAGAAGATCGCCGCACCGATTCATGGCTTGAGACGCGGCTCGGTCCCGACGCGCTGCAGAAGAAGCTGTTGAAGATAGCGCGGGAAGCCCAAACTGCGGAGGAGGAATCCGGCGTCAATGTCCTGTACCTCGCGATGGGCTTCCTGACCTGGTACGAGGACAAGGCGTCGAGCTTACCACGTGAAGCACCGCTCGTTCTCCTTCCCGTCGAACTCGTGCGCAACGCGAGGACTTCGACATTCGACCTGCGAGTGCGAGACGAAGACGCTCTCACAAATCTGCCGCTCCAGCAGCGGTTGAGAGACGACTTCGGAATCGAGCTTCCCGAGCTAGAAATCGAAGAAGACTGGAAGCCGTCCGACTATTTTACCGAAGTGCAACAGGTGACCAGGTCGCGGGAACGCTGGAAGCTCGACCCCGATGCTATGCAGTTGGGATTTTTCAGCTTCAGTAAGCTACTGATGTATCGTGACCTGGCCATCGAGGCGTGGCCCGACGACGCACTGGCAGCCCATGCGCTTACTCGTGGTCTACTCTACGAAGGCTTTGAACCCGAGGAGCCGCTATTTACCTCAAATGACAAGTTGGACGAGGTCCTGCCGCCAGAAAAGCTTTTCCATGTTGTCGATGCGGATGCGTCGCAAGCTAAGGTGATCGAGGAGGTGCGGTCAGGACGGAACCTGGTCGTTCAAGGGCCACCTGGAACAGGCAAGTCTCAGACAATCACGAACATTATTGCGGCTGCGGCCAAGGAAGGTAAGCGAGTCCTGTTCCTTGCCGAAAAGATGGCTGCGCTCACTGTGGTGAACGATCGGCTCGTGAAGGTCGGGCTACGTGATATATGTCTTGAGCTACATTCGAGAAGTGCAAATAAGAAAGCAGTCCTTGGCGAACTGGCGCGCACCTTGTCGCAGGCTAGCGTCGTGCCCGGAGTGCCGGGAGCGCCAACGGCTTTGAGAGAAGGCCGCGATCGACTGAACAGTCTTGCAGAAGCGTTACATCGCCCAATCGGAGCTACGGGAGAGACGGCCTATAGCGTGCTTGGTCGGCAATCTCAGTTTATTGGGAAAGGCATGTCGCCCCCAACTCTGGAGGTCGAAAGCCTGCATTCAATGTCGCGGCAGCAAGAGATCGATTTGCTAGCGACGATCGAAGAATATGGCGCGCTCCTCGCGGAAGAGGGCCGAACAGCCTCGCATCCCTTCGAGGGCACGGGCAATCTTCATCTTCAGCCGGTGGACTTAGCTCGACTGACAATTTCGCTGACTGAAGCTCAAGTCGCCGTGACCTCGCTTGCAAAGTCACTGCGCATGCCCGTCGACGCGCTTGCGTTGCCTAACACCGCAGCCTTCGACGTTGTTGCTCCGCTGGCCGATGTACTAGGGCGCCTCGAAGGATTGCCCCTTAACGCGGCCGACATTGCGCAGAAGGTGCTCGACGCACCGGACATTCCTCGCCTTCACCAAGCCCTGCGTGCCGGCATGGCGTGGCGGCATGCGCTCGACCAAGCGTTAGAAGCATTTGTCGAAACCGCCTTCAGCGCTTCTTCTAACCATCTCCGTGCTCCGCTGGCGGCGGGTATTCGTTCGTTCTTTGCCCGCTGGGGTGGCCGCTACCGTGGCGCATCACGAGAACTTGCCGGCCTGTTGCGTGGAGGCTTACCCAAAACCGCGACCGAGAGAGTTGCGCGGATCGACCAACTGACCGCAGTGACTTCGCTGAGATCGGAATGGGAAGACGATCGAGAATATTGCGGTCGTATTCTCGGTGATGCCTGGCGCGGAGAAAAATCCGACTTTAGGAAATTGGTTGCCGTCGCCGAATGGTGTGAGAGGCTCTCCAAAGCCCCAATCTCCGTGCGTTCGGACAAGTCGATCGCACTAGCCGCTCAGGTTGACGCCCTAACTGCGATGCTACGGGCATTGCGAGAGGCGGCGCAAGCAGCACGCTCGGCGTTGCAAGCCATTGTGAAACTGCTCGATCTTGATCTTGGCAGTTTCGGTGATCTAGGTCTTGAGCACACCGAACTCAACGCTGTCGCTGCGCGCTTTGGAGCTATGGCTGCTTCGACTAATCGATATGCGGCGTGGACCCAACTCGCCCGGCGTCGGCAGGCGCTTGTGTCTGCGGGATTGTCCAGCCTTGAGGAGCGGATGCGATCTGGCGAGCTCGATGGAGCTGCAGCAGCAATCGAGCTACGTTACGCCCGTGCCGAACGCCTTTGGAAGGGCGCTCTTGAGCAAAACGCCGACCTCCGCGAGATTGGCCTGGAACGGCGCCATGATCTGGTTGACACCTTCGCGACGCTAGAGCGTCAGCAGCTCAAGGACAATGTAACCACGATTCTAGCCGGCCACCTCGCGCAGGTACCTCAAGGCGCCATGGGGGAGATGAAAGTCCTACGTGGCGAGATTGGGAAAAAGCGCAGCCATATGGCACTGCGACGATTGGTCGAAAAGGCCGGCACAGCAATACAACGTATTAAACCCGTCTTGTTGATGAGCCCAATATCGGTCGCTCAATACTTGCCGCCGGGCACGATCTCGTTTGACCTTCTGGTCATCGATGAGGCTTCGCAAGTTCGCCCAGAGGACGCGCTTGGAGCGATCGCACGAGCTACGCAAATTGTGGTGGTGGGTGACAAGAAGCAGCTTCCGCCATCCTCCTTCTTCGATCGGGTTTTGGCGGACGAAGAGGATGACAAGGAAGGCGACAATGAATACGTCGGCCCGGACTTGCTGGAAGGCGCGGCAACAATTGGCAGTATGGAGAGTATCCTCACTCTTTGCGAGGCGCGCGGCTTCGCAGGTAGAATGCTGAAATGGCATTATCGATCACGTGATCCATCGCTTATCGAAGTTTCGAATCGAGAGTTCTATGACAGCGACCTCGTTCTGCCGCCGTCCCCCCTACAGAAAGATCCGGCCTACGGCCTGTGCTTTACCCGGGTCGATGGGGTTTACGACAAGGGCGGAAAGCGGGATAACCGCAAAGAAGGCGAGTCCATTGTCGATCGAATAGCGGAGCACGCGAGAGAAAATCCAACGCATTCCCTCGGAGTGGTCACGTTCTCGTTTGCGCAGCGAAACCTCATAACAGAGTTACTCGAGCTTCGTCGTCGCCAAGACACCACGCTAGATCAATTTCTGCGCGAGGGGCAATCGGAAGATCTTTTTGTCAAGAACATCGAGAACGTGCAGGGCGACGAGCGCGACGTCATTCTCGTTAGTGTTGGCTATGGCCCCGCTATAGCCGGCGGAAGGTTGAACAGCATGTCGTTCGGCCCGGTTAACGGAGAAGGCGGCGAACGACGACTCAATGTACTGTTCACTCGTGCTAGGATCCGCTGCGAGGTGTTTGCATCCTTCGATCCCGGCGACATTGATTTGAATCGCACCTCAAAAGAAGGCCCGCGAATCCTCAAGCGCTTTCTTGATTTTGCGAAGAATGGTCGTCTGGACGAAGACGCGCCGACTGGCCTCGATGCAGATTCGCCTTTCGAAGAAGATGTTGCTGATGTTGTGCGGGGGTATGGCTTCCTCGCAGATGCGCAGGTCGGATCTGCTGGTTTCCGAATCGATCTGGGTATTCGTCACCCTGATAAGCCGGGTAGCTATATCCTGGCCGTCGAGTGTGATGGTGCGACGTACCATAGTGCTCTGTGGGCCAGGGAACGGGACCGTTTACGTCAGGACGTGCTCGAGCACCTCGGTTGGCGGTTTCATCGAATTTGGAGTACCGACTGGTTTTATAATCGTCACTTTGAGATAGAGCGACTGCGCAAAGCGCTCCTGGATGCACGGGAGAGTTCTGACAAAGGGCTGCGAGTCGAGGGCGAAAATCAGGGGCGATCGGCCGAGCCAACCGAAATCGAAGCCGCGCCAATCTTAGTTCCCGAGGTCGTCGTTCGGCAGATGCCTGCATATCAGCGGGCGGTCTTTCGCGTCAGCACTTCGAACGAGCCGCACGAGGCGCCCGTTTCTGTGCTCGCGAATTTGGCCCGAAAGATCGTGGACGCCGAGGGTCCGATTCATGTGGAAGAGATCGCTCGGCGCGTGGCCTCCTGCTTTGGCAAGGAAAAGGCGGGATCGCGAATATTAACTGCGACAGAATCCGCGTTGTCAGTCGCCCGAAAAGGGAGTGCCGATCTACTTACCGATGGACAATTCTGGTACACAAGAGGTCAGTCGGATGCGCCTCCGGTTCGCGACCGCTCTGCCGAAAGCGGTGCAACTCTCAAGGCTGCATGCATCTCTATTCTGGAAATACAAGCCGCGTTTAAGATAGCCCGTGAGGACAACGGCGGGGGCGAAAACGAGGAGCTTATCAAAACAGTCGCTCGGCTACTCGGTTTCAAACGGGTGGGAGCGGATTTGCAGGCACGCTTAGCAGAGGGTTTAACTTGAGCGGGTCATCGAATTGATGGAGGTCGGAATTGCTTGCGAGCGAAGTCATTGGTCTTGCTATTTGTGCAGACCGACCAATGGAACTATCCCGCCAGCTGATAAGATTTGGCTGCAGACGCCTTTGATCAACGGATAAGGTAATTGCACAATCGCGGTCAGTCTGCGGACTGATAAGGAATCTAACAAAACGGAGTCAGTCGCCGACTGATAAGGAAATAGCTGAAACCTTATCAGTGCTGGCACTCTTGAGTGGCGCCACCCTTCGATCCTTAGCACGGTCGGCGTGAGGGCACCATCTCAGCGGACTCGGCTACCCGAACTCGCAGATAGGGCGCCTTAATGAACCTTCCCCGATGTCCTTGGCGGGTGCGCCCAGCGGCGTTGTTAGAGCGGTTCCCGACCGGATTGAATCGTTTGGGATTGAACGAAGCCGCTGCCGCGGCGTAAGGGGCAAGGTGGCGTAGATCGCCTCCTGGCTGAGAGGATGTGGGTGTTGGAGCCCACCCCCTCAGACAGGAGTATCGAGATGGCCGATTTGAGCCCTCTTCGCCGTCGCATGATCGAAGACATGACCGTCCGCAATCTGTCGCCAGCGACGCAGCGATCCTACATCAGCGCTGTTTCGAAGTTCAGCCGCTATTTTGGCCGATCACCTGACCGGTTAGAGCTGGAAGACGTCCGCGCCTTCCAGGTGCATCTGGTCTCGACCGGCATTTCATGGCCGGCGCTGAACCAGATCGTCTGCGCGCTACGGTTTTTCTACGGTGTCACGCTCGGCGAGGCGCTCATCCCGGAGCGCATTCCCTATGCGCGAGAACCGCGCAAGCTGCCGGTCGTGCTCAGCGCCGACGAAGTGGTTCAGTTTCTTGAAGCGGTATCGAGCCTGAAGAGCCGCGCCGCGCTCACCACCGCCTATGCGGCCGGGCTCAGGGCCTCGGAGGTTGCGGGACTGCGGATCGAAGACATCGACAGCGCCCGTGGCGTCATCCAGGTGCGCCACGGCAAGGGGGCGAAGGATAGCAACGTGATGCTGTCGCCCCAGCTGCTGGGCATCCTGCGCACCTACTGGCGGCTCGCCCGGCCGCGGCTTTATCTGTTCCCTGGTCGTGACGAAGATCATCCGATCGATCAGACCGTGTTGCACGCCGCCTGTCGGTCGGCGGTGAAGGCTGCGGGCCTGACCAAGCGCGTCACGCTCCACACGCTGCGCCACAGCTTCGCGACGCATCTTCTCGAGAACGGAACCGATATCCGGATCATCCAGGTCTTGCTCGGGCACAATAATTTGTCGTCGACAGCGCGCTACACGCAGGTCGCCACCGATACGATCCGGGCGACGCAGAGCCCGCTCGATCGCCTGTCGCTGGAGGTGACGCCACCTAGATGATCCGCGGCGGGATGCGGGTGATGATCCGCCCCGACAGCCGCGGCAACAGGCCCGCCATCGAGATTGCCGATATTCTGCGCCGGCATGGCGACGCCTATCGCCGTGTACATGCCGGTCATCTGGGGCGGGTCGAGCGGCGCGTGATGAGCGCGATCGTTGCGTGCCGGACCGAGGCGCTCGGCGGCCACATGGAGGCTTGCGACGACTGCGGCACGACACGCGTTGCCTATAATTCCTGCCGTATGGGCAAAGCCAGTAATGGGGAGCTGCCAATCGCGATCACCGTATTTTCTTGTGGATTGCCGCTCTCGAGCTCTCCATTACAAGTCGCTCGTGCGGCCCCGTTGGGTCGGCCACTGATGGCCGGTCACATACGGAGACGGACATGTTGGAGACGTACTTCTCGGCAGCGAAGATGCTGGGGCATCTGCGCAGTGGGCCGAGCGGGCCTTACCTTGACGGGTTTGCAGCGGCGCTGGAGCGGCAGGGCTATGGCCCCGAGACAGCGGTACGCTATTTGCGAGCGGCGGCTCACATCGGTCATGTTATGGCCGAGCAAGGCGCGGGCCTGACGGACGTTGATCTCGCCGCGTTCGGCGAGCACCTGCGCACTTGCCGGTGTCCACGCGCCAAAGGCGGCCGGCGCAACCACCACACCATCTACGGTGCCAGGCTCTTTCGTCGGCACCTCGTCGAGCTCGGCCTTTGCCGGTCCGCGGTGGCGGCAGCACCCGCCGAGCCGCAGCTGGTCGCCGACTTCAAAACGTGGCTGCGCAAGCATCGCGGCGCATCCGATGCCACCATCAGGCTCTACGCCCGCGACGCCGCGGGCCTGATGATGCATCTTCGATCTGACCCGGACGGCTGGAGGCCGAACGATGTCCGCAGTTACTTCCTGGAGCGGGCGAGCAATAGCGGGAGTGGCACGATCGAGAAGATGACAACGAGCCTGCGGGCCTTCCTGCGGTATCTCGCAGTCGCAGGCCGTTGTCAGGCAGGTCTCGACGGCGCCGTTCCAGCCTACGCTCATTGGCAGCTTGCCGACATGCCCCGGTATCTGTCGACCGAGCAGGTCGACCGGCTGATCGCTGTCTGTGACGGCGACGTCGGTGGGCGCCGGCGTGATCGTGCGATCGTACTTTTGTTGGTGCGCCTCGGCCTGCGGGCCGGTGACGTGGCGCAACTGCGTCTCGCGGATATTGAGTGGCAAACGGGATCGCTACGGGTCTGCGGCAAGTCGCGCTACGAGGTCCGGCTGCCGCTACCGCAAGACGTCGGGGATGCGATCGCCGCCTACCTCGAATGCCGGCCGTCTACCGGCCGGAACGATGTCTTGTTCCTGCGCACGATCGCGCCGAGCCGGCCATTCCGACGAGGCGACGGCATCTCGTCGGTGGTCAAGCGTATCATGAAGCGGGCCGACATTGTGGCGCCGGTCAAAGGGGCCCACACTCTGCGGCACACCGCGGCGACCGAGATGCTGCGCCATGGCGTGCCGCTCGACAAGATCGGCCTCGTCCTTCGGCATCGCGGCATCGACACGACGGCCTATTACGCAAAGGCCGACGTCGCGCTGCTGAAGCAGGTTGCTCAGCCTTGGCCGGAGGCGCTCTGATGCTCGACGCCATCGAGACCTATCTCGCGCTCCGCCGCACCACGGGCTTCGCGATGTCGACCGCGGAGCACCTGCTGAAGAGCTTTGCCGCCTTCGCGGCCGAGCGCGGACAAACGTACGTCGAGACAAAAACAGCGATCGACTGGGCCGCGCTCGGACCATCCGTCGCGCAACGCGATGCACGGCTCAGAGCCGTCTGTCGCTTCGTACGCCATGTCCGGGTGGAGGAAGTCGGGCACGAGCTGCCGCCGGCAAATCACTTCGGCGCCCGCAAGAAGCGTCGCACGCCGCACATCTACACGACAGACGAGATTAGTCGGCTGGTCGAAGCTGCGCTGCGGCTTCGGCCAACGCGCGGCTTGCGCCCGCATGCGGATTTCACGGATCGTGAGCATCGATTTCGCGCGATCGTGAGCACTGAATTCAGACGATCGTGAGCAGCCCGCTACGGCCGATGGGAGATAGAGTCAGTGTTCTGGTTGGCCGTCAAGGGTGATGGTTTTGGCGCTGCGTTTTCGCATGCTTTCTCCGGTGAGCTGGAGGCGGTGGGCGTTGTGGACGAGGCGATCGAGAATGGCGTCGGCGACCGTGGGGTCCCCAATGGCTCCATGCCAGGTGTCCACGGGGAGCTGACTTGTGACGATGGTGGATGCGCGGCCATGGCGGTCCTCGAGGATTTCGAGCAGATCGCGGCGTTCCGCGGCGGTGAGCACCGATAGTCCCCAATCATCCAAAATCAGAAGCTGAGCGCGGCCGAGGCTTTTGAGGAGCCGAGCGTAACGTCCGTCTCCGCGCGCGAGCGCGAGCGCCTCGAACAGCCTTGGAACGCGATGATAGAGGACTGATCGGTTGTCGCGGCAGGCCTTGTGGCCGAGCGCGCAGGCTAACCAACTTTTGCCCAGGCCGGTTGCCCCGGTGACGAGCAAATTCTCGTGGCGATCGATCCAGCGACCTTCGACGAGTTTGGCGAAAACGGCGCGGTCGATGCCCCGCGGGGTGCGCAGATCGACGTCCTCGACGCAAGCAGTCTGGCGCAGTGCGGCGATCTTGAGGCGCGTGGTGAGCCGCCTGGTGTCGCGTTCGGCGGCTTCGCGGTCGACCAACAGGCCGATGCGATCTTCGAACGGCAGGGCTTCGAGATCGGGCGATCGGCGCTGCTCCTCGAAGGCCTTGGCCATTCCGGTCAGGCCAAGCTCGATCAGCCGTTCGTGGGTTGGGTGGTTAAGCATGCCGGGTCTCTCCTTGCTTCAGTGGAAGTAGTCGCGTCCGCGGATATTGCCGTGGCGCAGGGGCTGGTGCTCGAAAGATTCGTCGAAGAACGTGCGATCGAGGCCGTTCTGGAGGATCGATCTAATCGAGGCGACGGAGCGCGCCTTGATGAGGATGCCCCTCCGGCAGGCTGCGTCGAGGCGTTCGGCGCCGTAGCTTTTGACGAGCGCCAGAATGCCAAGGCAGGTTCGAAAGCCTTGTTCTGGATGGGGCCGGGCGTCGATCACGGCCTGGAAAAACGCTGCTGTCGAAGGACCGATCCGCTCGCCGGCGGCGATCACCGCGGCGGGGGTCCATTTGCCGTAGCGGCGATGGGCGCTCGGCATGTGGTCGGCGATGGTGGTGTGTCCGCGTCGGTTGGGCGCGCGGGCATGGCTGGCGATCCGCTGGCCCTTGTGGAAGATCTCGACCGTCCGATCGTCGATACGGGCATCGACCAGCTCGCCAATCAGACGATACGGCGCGGAGTACCAATGGCCGTCGACCTCGACATGATAATCGGGAGCGAGGCGGCAGCGCTTCCAGCGTGCGAAGGCATAAGGCTGATCTGGCAGCGGGGTTAGCTTGGGTTTGTCGAGTTCGGCAAACAGTTCGGCGCGGCTTGAGCCGAAGCCACGCATTTGACGAGCATTGAGTTCGTCGACGAGTGTCTTGATGGCGGCGTTGAGCTCGGCCCGGGAAAAGAAGCGCTGATTGCGCAGCCGGGCCAGAATCCAGCGCTGGGCGATTTGCACCGCGACCTCGACCTTCGCCTTGTCTTTTGGGCGCCGCGGCCGTGCGGCGAGAATGGCCGTGCCGTAATGGCTCGCCATCTCGGCATAAGTGCGATTGAGGCCGGGATCGTAGCGGTCGGGGTTGCTGACGGCGGCTTTGAGGTTGTCGCAGACCACGAACGTCGGCGTTCCGCTCAAAAACGTGAACAAGTTGACGTGGGCCCGGATCCAGTCGGCCAAGCTCTCGCTGGGGCAGGCCTCGGCGTAGGTGTAGTTCGAAGCGCCCATCGCCGCGACGAACAGCTTCATCGGCTGCACTTCCCCGGTCAGCGGATCGACGATGTCGATGGTGTCGCCGGCGAAATCCACGAACACCTTCTCGCCGCCCAGATGAATCTGCCGCATCGAAGGTCGGACCCGCCCCTTCCAGGCCTCGTAGGTAGTGCAGAACCACGTGTACCCGAAACCGTCGGGATTAACGGCGCGATACTCCTCCCAGAGCAGGCGACGGGTTACGTTGCGCCGGCGGAGCTCTTTATCGATGTAGCTCCAGTCGGGCACCGGCCGCTGCGGGCTCTGAGACGCTGGTCGTGGGGCCGGGAAAAGCAAAAGCTCCAGGTCTTCATCGGTCATTCCCTCCGGAAGCGGCCAGCTCAACCCAGCAGAGCGGGCGCGGCTCAGGTAGCTGTGCACAACGCCGTTGCTGACGCCCACGCTCCGCGCGATGGCCCGCTCTGGCAGGCCTTGAAAATGTTTTAACCGAAGGACTTCCTTGATCCGGCGCATCGACAATCTCTGGGTAGGCATTGGACTTCCTCGTTAACCACGAGGTCATCCCTAAGCCGGTTGAGTTGTCGGCCGAAGCGCTGCAAGGCTCCGAAAGCCTTGCTCACGATCCCGCGAAATCGTTGCTCACGATCGTCTGAAATCTCTGCTCACGATCCCCTGAAATCCGCGCTCACGATCCCGCGAAACGCGCACGCCCGCACACGCAAGCGACCTTGATCGCGCTGCTCTCATCCACCGGGCTCAGGATCTCCGAAGCCCTGAAGCTGACGATCGCGGACGTGACCCGCGACGGTCTGCTGATCCGCGAGACCAAGTTCCGCAAGACCCGACTGGTGCCGCTGCACGACACGGCGGTTGCCGGCTTGCAGCGATACCTGGCACGTCGCGGGCTCGGCTCAGACGATGATCCGGTCTTCATCGACAAGCCCGGTCGGCCGCTACGCTACATTGCCGTCAAGGAGACCTTCGACAGGCTGGTCGACAAGGTTGGCATCAGATCGACGTCGGCTCGCCGTCCTCGCCTGCACGATCTACGGCACACGTTTGCGGTGCGCGCGCTGCAAGGCAGCCCTACCGGCCGGGGCCGGTGCGGGGCGCACATGGCGGCACTCGCGACCTACATGGGTCACGTCAACATCTATGCGACCTACTGGTATCTCGAGGCCACGCCCGACCTCTTGCGCGATGTCGCCATGGCCGGCGAAGCGTTCATCTCCGAAGGGAGGTCAGCATGACGCCGATCGCTCCCCTCATCGAGACGTTCCTGCGCGACACACTCGCTTGCCAGCGGGGCGCCAGCCAGCACACGAGGGACTCCTATGCCTCGAGCTTCCAGCTGCTGTTCGTGTTCGCCGCCGACCGGCTCAAGGTCAAACCTTCGGCGCTGACGCTCGAACAGATCGATGCCGGGCTCGTCAGCGCCTTCCTTGAGCATCTTGAGGACGAGCGCAAAAACGCGGCCGTGACGCGCAACGTTCGCCTGGCGGCGATCAAGTCGTTCTTCCGCTTCCTCGAGTACCGGCAGCCGGCGGCGCTCGAGCAGATCCGCCGTGTACTGGCGATCCCGTTCAAGAAAACTGACACGCGCCTGGTACCCTACCTTCTGCGCGAAGAGCTCAAAGCCGTGCTCGACGCTCCCGATCCGGCGACACGCGATGGCATCCGCGATCGCGCAATGCTGCACGTGGCCGTCTGCGCAGGGCTGCGCGTCTCCGAACTGACGGGCCTCAAGGTCGATGACATCGACCTGCCTTCGATGAGCATCTGCGTGCTCGGCAAGGGACGCCGGGAGCGGACGCTGCCGTTGTGGAAGCCGGCGGCTGCTGCACTGCGTGCCTGGCTGGCCATCCGCGGGCAGGTCGCGACACCCGAGGTGTTCGTCAACGCCCGTGGTGAGCCGCTGAGCCGATGGGGCTTTGCCTATCTGCTCAGGCAGCACGCCGCGACTGCGGCTCGCAAGCAGCCCGGTCTCGCCAAGAAACGCGTCTCGCCCCACGTGCTCAGGCACACCTGCGCGATGGTCGTTCTGCAAGCGACCCGGGACATCCGGAAGGTGTCGCTGTGGCTGGGCCACGCTACGCTGACGACCACCGAGGTCTACACGCGCGGCGATCCAACCGAGAAGCTCGATGCGATGGAGGCGATCGTGCCGCCCCACCTGCGGCGCGGCGTCTTCCAGCCCACCGACCAGCTGATCGAACTCCTCAGGCGTACCTCGTAATGGAGAGCGGGGTTGGCGGTGATTGGTGCAGGAGCGCGATCAAATTGCCGCCAGCTCCCCATTACTGGCTTTGCCCATAAGGCAAGTAATGGGCATCACCCATTACTTGCCGCAACCGGCACTGTCCGAAGTGTCAGGGGAGAGCCCGAGCCGCGTGGCTCGCCGCGCGTCAAGCTGACCTGCTTCCGGTTCCCTATTTCCACGTCGTCTTTACACTTCCCGCACCGATCGCTTTCCAGAACAAGGCTGTCGTCTATGCCATCCTGTTCAAGGCTGCCGCCGAGGCGATGACGACGCTCGCCGCCAATCCACGCCGGCTCGGCGGTGCGATCGGCGGCGTCGCCGTCCTCCCCACCTGGGGACAGGCGCTGATGCATCATCCCTACGTCCATTGCGTCGTTCCGGGTGGCGGCCTCTCGCCCGATGGCGCGCGCTGGATTGCTTGCCGACCGAACTTCTTCTTGGCCGTCAAACCGCTGTCCAGACTATTTCGCACACTTTTTCTCAAACGTCTGTCGGCAGCCTTCAACTCCGGTGCCTTGCGTTTCTTCGGCGATCTCGGAGCTCTGGCCGAGCCGGCTGCCTTTGCGGCCCATCTCGACGCCATGCGACGCATCAACTGGGTTGTTTACGCCAAGCGGCCCTTCGGCGGGCCCGCACAGGTGCTGGCCTATCTCGGCCGCTACACCCATCGCGTCGCCATCTCCAACAGCCGGCTCGTCGCCCTCGACGACGATCAAGTCACCTTCTCATGGAAGGACTACCGCCAGAACAGCGCGACAAAGATCATGAAGCTCAAGCCCGACGAGTTCATCCGCCGCTTCCTTCTTCACACGCTGCCCGATGGCTTCCATCGCATCCGCCACTTCGGCTTCATGGGCAACGGTCATTGCGCTGCCAAACTAGCCCTTTGCCGCAAACTTCTCGATCGTGAGCGGACAGCGCCAAACGATGGCGAGCCATCGCCTGTGGATTCGGACGCTCTGACGTCGGCCAAGGTTCCCGCCTGTCCTGATTGTGGTGGCGTCATGCGCATCATCGAGCGCTTTCGACACAGCTGCAGCCGCTCCAACCCTCGAACCCCACCGTTCCGATGCGACACATCGTGAGCCAGTTCGTGCCCTGCACGACGATCATCATTCCCAGCGTCTCGATCATCGCCGACGCTGTCGAAGCCGTGCGCTCACACCGCGCGACGACAACCATTCAATGTAGCGGCCCATCGATCGCGACCACCTGCAAAACGCTCCCGGTCTCAAATTGCCGCCGATGCGCAACCAGCACGTCTCCGCTTCAGATACACAGTCTGCCGATAGCTGCTTGCGATCTCGAACAATCCCCATAGCCTCACCACCGTGCCCACCCTTCCGCGCCTTCGTTCAATCCGGCTTCAATGAGGTCGCGTCACAGGCGTCTGCCGTACGTTCACGTCTGCGCGACCTCACAGAACCCTCCAGATTCCCAAATCAGGCCGGTTTTGATTCAAGGTGCCTGCTGGCGAAGGAGGCTGGCAAGGTATGGCGCTAGCTCTTTCTATTGATTTGCGCAAGCGTGTGGTCGCTGCCGTCGCGGGCGGCATGTCGTGTCGAGAGGCTGCGGCGCACTTTCGAGTGGGCGTGTCGAGCGCGATCCGGTGGGTGGCGCAAGCTCGAAGGACAGGTGAGGTGACGCCGAAGCCACAGGGCGGCGATCGACGTTCGCGGGCGATCGAAGGGCAGGCTGAGCGCATCCTCGCACTGATAGCGGCCAAGCCCGACAACACGTTCTGAGGAACTGAAGGCGGCGCTCGCCGCCGATGGACACACCTTCAGCGTCTCCGCGTTGTCACGCTTCTTCCAGCGTCGGAAGATCACGCTCAAAAAAAGACCGTATATGCCACTGAGCAAGAGCGGCCGGACGTCCTGAAGAAGCGGGAAGAGTGGAGCGACGGCCAGATTGGCCTCGATCCTGCCAAGCCCATCTTCATTGACGAGACATGGGCGTCGACCAACACGGCGCGCATGCGCGGGCGTGCGCCCCGTGGCCAGCGGCTGCGGGCCTCCATCCCGCACGGCCATTGGAAGACGACGACCTTCGTTGCAGGCCTGCGCCTGTCGGGCATGGTAGCGCCAATGGTTCTCGACGGGCCGATCAACGGGCTCGCCTTCCAGGCTTATGTGGACCAGGTGCTCGTTCCAGAATTGCGGGAAGGTGACGTTGTCGTCATGGATAATCTCGGCAGCCACAAGGGTGCAGGCGTCCGCGCAGCTCGATCGGCCGATATCTCAACTTCCATAACAGCAGGCGTCTCCATTCGGGTCTTGACGGCAGCACGCCGGATCAAGCCTACTTCACCCCGCTGCCACTCCGCATGGCGGCCTAACCCCGGCAGAGGCTCCACCTATCGACGCGGAAACTCTGTTCAGACTCTCTCATGGACATTCTGCGCGATGTGATCGGCCTCCTTGCGATCCTGACGGTGCGCAGATCCTCGTCGCTGCCCGCGCCTTCCGTCAGCCGACTCACGAATTTCCTGGGCATGAATCGCCTTGAGCATGTAGCTCACCTCGCGAACCTTATTGATGCTTCTTGCTTTCGCAAATTCGGCGGTCAGGAACTGCTGCCGCCAGCGCAGGGTACTCACATCTCGTAGATCGCGAACATTACGTCGCATGTCAAAGTCATAGCATTCTCGTCGCAAACGCGACCTCATTTGTTGTTGGTGCGGCTCCAGGGCATAAGGCAACTGCGATTGGCGATTGGCAGACAAAATCCGAGTGACCCAACAGGGCAAGAAAAACAGATCCCAGAAACGAAAGGCCGGCGCGATGGCAGGCTCCACCATCTTGTCATAGCTTGCTGCGCCTAACTAAAAGGCCGAAGCGAGGCATTCAATTATGCTGTCGAACAGCGTTCTTTGACGTAGTTGGCACGGTCTTTGATAGCTGCTGCCCACACAGAAAGGGAGACAACAATGAAGACCGATATGTCAGCCTATGGCGTAACGGAACTAACTCCTCAAGAAGCATCTGCAACTTCGGGAGGTTGGTTGTGGACGATTGTGGCAGTGTTGGCGGGCCTAGCGGCATCCATCGCCGCTGGCGGCCTCTTGCCTAAATCTTGAAGCCAAGAAAGCGAATGTGGTCCTAGCTGTCGCGGGATGCTGCCGCGCCTGTGCGTTTTGAACGGCAACTCTAGAAGCGGGCTTGGTCGTATGGAGCCGAGTCAATCGAGCGTTCCTATAGCGGCACGTGTGGCTGCCAAGCCACGTGTGGCTGCCAAGCTAGGCGCTGAGCGGGCGCGTTCACTGACAGGTGCAGATTGTCGCGCCTGCTCGCAATTAGGCGGCGCTGAACGAGGCAGACTGAGGAGTCTTGGGTTCTCACTCCACAGTTGGCACGACTCTTGAGTCCTCCTTCGTGCGGCCGCCAGAGCGGTCGACCGGCATCACTGAAAGGAGAAAAAAATGAAGACGGATGTGTCAGCGTATGGTGTAACCGAGCTATGGCTGATTTTGGGTGACGCGGCCTGATCAGGCGGCGTGGCTTTCAGTGTTCGGAATGACTTCGATTCCGTCGATGAACTTTACACCGGCGATGACTTTCGGCAACTGGTTCGTGCTCTTCAATCGCCGCCAGGTCTTCGATGCGGCGTCGATGAGCTTGAACACCATCAGCTTCGCAGTTTGTTGCGACAGCGATCCCTTGGTCCGCACCGTTCGGTGGCGCACCGTGGCGAAGACGCTCTCGATCGGGTTCGAGCTGCGTAGGTGGATCCAGTGCTCAGCAGGGAAGTCGAAGAAGGCGAGCAGCGCATGGCGATCCTTGATCAGGCACTCCACCGCACGTCCGTATTTGACGTGGTATTTCTCGACGAAGACGTCGATCGCGGTTTCAGCTTCGGCCCGGTGTGGGGCCAGATAGATGTTCCGCAGGTCGTTCTTCATGGGGCCCTGCACGGATTTGGCGACCTTGTCGAGTACGTTGCTCACTTTATGGCACCAGCATCGTTGGTGCCGCGTGCCGGGAAAGGCCTCGTCCAGTGCCTTCCAGAAGCCGAGGGCGCCGTCGCCGATGGCGAGTTGCGGGGCAATCCGTAACCCGCGTTGCCGCAGGTCGATCAGGAGTTCGCGCCAGCTCTGCGCGCTCTCGCGCACGCCGACCTGGAAGCCGATCAGCTCCTTCTTGCCTTCCGGCGTGGTGCCAATCAGCACCAGCATGCATTCGCTGTGATCTTCCATGCGGGCCTGCAGGTACACGCCATCGGCCCAGATGTAGACATAGCGACGCGCCGACAGATCGCGTCTCTGCCAGCGTTCGTACTCGACCTGCCAATCGGCCTTCAGGCCGGCGATCACCGAAGGCGACAGGTTCGGCGCATCCTTGCCGAGCAGCGCCGAGAGCGCCTCCTGGAAGTCGCCGGTCGAGATGCCGCGCAAATAGAGGACCGGGATCAAGGCATCCAGGCTCTTCGTCCGCCGCGCCCATAGCGGCAGGATTGCCGAACTGAAGCGGAGGCGGTCGCCTGGCCCGCTCGCTCCGCGGTCGCGGACCTTGGGACGAGCGACCTCCACCGGACCGATGCCGGTCGCAATCTCGCGCACCGGACCGTGCCCATGTCGGACCAGGCGCGCTCGACCGTCGGGCAGCGTCAGATTGGCCGTGCTGGCCAGAAACGCGCCAACCTCGATCTCGATCGCCCTGGCAAGCAGGTCCCGCGCGCCGGCTCGAACGATATCGGTCAGTGGATCATCAACCGCGGACGGCTGACGGAAAGCAAGAACATTGGTAGTCTCGGTCATGGCGTATCGCTCTCCTCGAGAGGTTCTGGCAGGCTCGTCACCCGCCTCGATACGCCGCCTTCCTCACACCGTCATCACCCAGATTCCGCCATAGCTCGGTGTAACCGAACTATCGCCTGAAGAATCATCTTCGACCGCGGGAGGGTTTTGGCCGATTGTGGCAATAATTGCCGGAGTAGGAGCCATTATCGGTGCAGCTACAGGTGTTGGCGTGGTTATAGGTGTGCTCCGTTGAAGATGATGATTGGCGCAGCCTCTCGTGCGTCATAGGGAATGGTCGTGGCGCTGCGGCGAGCTTTACGACGCGCCGCAACGAAGGACCGCAACTGGAGGCGGGAATGTTGCCATCCCCGCTCCTCTCAGACCCGGACGAGCGAATTACCCGCATCCGGTTCTTCGCGCGTAATCAATCGCTCACGGGAGCGAAATATTGTTGGACGATCTTGGCTGTCGGTATCGGATGCCGCGCGAGCATGGCCCGGATGCGAAGCTCGGCAGATTGGAGGGGCGTCCACGCAGTGCGCGCCAGGCCAGGTCAGTACTCTTCGGTGAATGATCGACGTTGACGTTCCATTCGACACCTCCGGGCTCAATGAGCCTACTACAGGTGTCCACTCATTCGGAGGAGGTCACAGCAAATTCTGCAACTCTAGCTGACCCCTGTTTGCGTCTGCCACAAGCGAAGGTAAGCGGCTTCACCCAGCAGATCAGTATGCCTGCCTTCAGCAACGATCCGCCCCTTGTGTAACATGACAAGCTTCTCGGCAGTGCGGATGGTGCTGGGTCGGTGAGAGATGACCACGATGGTCTTGCCGGCGCCACGCAAATCATCAAGGAGCTGGTGAATGGTGGCTTCGGCAACGGAGTCCAGAGAAGAGGTAGGCTCGTCAAGGATCAGGATGTCCGGATCCCGATACAGAGCTCGGGCCAACGAAAGGCGCTGCTTTTCGCCGCCAGAGAGCCGTACGCCGTTTTCGCCTAGATAGGCCTGGAAGCCTCCCGGCCAATTCTCGATCGCCTCCCGCAGCCCAGTTTGATCGCAGACCTTCATGATCCTGTCGATCTCCGGTTCGAACTCGCCGAGCGCGATGTTCTCGATCAGCGAGCCTGAGAATACGTCCGTCGACTGCGGTACCGAAGCAATAACCCTACGCAAGGATACGGTCGAGAAGTCTTTAAGGTCATAGGGACCGATCCGAATGCGGCCGCTTTCGAGCGGGTAGACGTTCTGCAGCAGCGCCGCAAGGGAGCTCTTGCCTGAGCCGCTTTCTCCCACCACGGCCGTCATTTCACCTCGACGAAAGGTGAGGTTAAGATCTTCAAAGAGCTTCGGCTGCGAGCCATGGCGGAAGGTGACGTTCTCCAGGCGGATATCACCAAGCTCGGATTTGGTGGCATCAATACCGCCGCTGCGTGCCGGCTCAAGGTCGAAAATCTCGAACAGGCGATCCGCCGCGATAAACGCGTCCTGAACGATTCTGTTGGTTTGGATCAGGTTGGCGACAGGCCGGGTGATATAGCCGAGCAGTGCGTAGCAGGAAAGTAACTCACCCGGAGTCACGGCCTGATCCATAGCAAGCGTCGCGCCAAACCACATTAGCAGGATTGTGAAGAGAGTTGAGAGAAAGGTAGAAGCATTGTCTCCGACGATCGAGATGAGGCCGGAGCTGTAGACCGATTGCAGGGTCTTGACAAAGCGAGTTTCCATCTTAAGGCAAGCGAAGCTCTCCACGCCGAAAGTCTTGACCGTGGAAACAGCTCCGAGTGATTCAACCAATTGCGCCTCCAGTTCGGCGGCATTCTCCATGATCGCGCGCTGGCGCTTCCTATTGAGTCGGTTAACGGTCCAATAGACTAAGACATATAGTGGGATGGAGATAGCCACGACCAAGGCGATCTTCCACGAGTAGATGAACATCAGGCCGAACGAGAACAGTATGACCAGCATGTTGACGAACATGGTGATCGAGACGTCGTTCAGAAAGCTCCTGATTTTCACCGCATCATTCATCCGGGAGACGATTTCTCCCATGCGCATGCTGTCGAAGAATTTTTGTGGTAGGCTTAGGATGTGATTGTAGTAGCCGAGGATCAAGCAGACATCGATCTTCTGACCTGTTTGCAGGACTAGCCGGTTTCTGAGCAGGTTGATTACGATCTGCGGCACCAGGATCAGCAGCATCACGACGCTCATGAGATTGAGCAAATTGCGGTTGCCCGCTGTGATCACGTGGTCGACGATCTTCTGGACGTAAATGGCTGTCGACAGCCCCAGGAGGGTGGTTACCAGTGCGCCGACGAGAGCCTGCGTTAGCGCCGCTTTGTGCGATGCAAGCAGCCGGGCGAAGCGGAGAAGAGGTGAGGTGGTCTCATCGCGGCGCTTGAAGGTGTCGGCCGGAACCAGGAGCACCAGGACGCCAGTCCATTGCCTCTTGAATTCTTCATGCGATAGCTTGCGGATTTCGCCGTACGCGGGGTCCATGACGGTGACCCACCTCGTGTCGATCGCCTGGATCACTACGAAGTGGTGCAAGACATCCTTGATGATCACATGCGCGATGGCCGGCTTGGGGATCTTGTACAAGCTGTCGAAGCCGCCCTTGACGCCCTTGGCAATGAACCCCAGCTGATGAGCCGCTAGCAGAAGACCCGACACGGTGGTGCCCGATTGGTCCGTCGACGCATACTGGCGAATGCGCGACAATGGCAACTTGTAACCGTAGAAGGCTCCAACGGAAGCGAGGCTGGCAGCCCCACAATCCGTGATGTCGCGCTGCTTGACTTTGATGATTTGACCCAACATGGCGGCTCACCGGCTTCTTGGAATGGATAATTAACGAGCCGCTAGGACCGGGTTGAGCCAATCGTCAATCTCATTGTAGAGAAGTTGCAGCAGAGTGCGCTCCGCCACGAGAAAACGGGCTCTCACCGTCATGCCTTTCTTCAGATGACCAATGATGCCATTTGTGAGCTCGAGGTAACTGCGAGAAAGCGCGCAGCGAACCTTGAAGACCGGGCTCTTCTCCTGCAGGGTAAAGTCCTGCGCGACGTCTAGCACTGTCGCGTCAATCATCCCCCATTGATTGTAGTTGAAGGCATCGACCTGGAGCCTCACCGCCTGGCCAGGCTGCACGAAGCCGATGTCTTTGGGCGAAACGTAGATATCCGCCACCAGTTCGCCGTCGGGCGAGACCCAACCGACAGTTTGCCCCGCCTGGACGTAGCTGCCTGGGGTGACGCCGTTGAATTGCTCGAGTGCGCCGGACACGGGAGCGCGAATCTGGGTCAAGTCGCGTTCGTTCTCAAGTTGGTGCAAGCTGGCGGTGAGTTCCTGAAGGCGGAGGTTTGTATCGAAGAGCTGCTGATTCCATTCGGCGGATTTGCTCCGGACGAGGATCTCGCCCTTCACCTCGAGGCTCTGCAACGCGAAAGCCTTTTCTTCAACCGCCTTGGTGGGCGCTGCAGCAACCGCGACGAGTCGCTGAGCGCGCTCGAGTTCTGCCGCGGCGTTGCTGCGGGCATATTGGTTCTCCCGCAACAGGTTGAGAAAATGCAGGCGCTCGGCCGTGGCGAACTCCGAGCGGAGGCGGACTGGGGCGTCGGACTGTGCGCCGGAAGAGATCAGGGCCTGGAGGTCGCTGGCACGATCGCGCTTCAGACGGATTTCGCCTGTAAGCGCACCGATCTTTTCCTTAATGACCACATCGTCGAGAGCTAGGATCTCTCGTCCTTGTGCAACGAGATCGTTCTCGACGGCAAGAACACGAGAAATTCGTCCGGAGACGGGTGCTATCAGAGGAGTTTTCTCGATTGTGGGACGAATGGTACCGGCACTTTGAGCAGACAGCGTCACGGTGATGACTGGCAGCGACACAAACGTCGCAACGACAGACAACACAATTATCTTGTAGATCGCCAAAGATCGTCCTGATTCTCGCGATAGGATGCTCTCTGCAGTGTAGCAGACCGTCTCCGGAGGCAGCATTACATCAGCCATAGCAGCCCTGTCACGGATTACGACGATTGGCAGTGCCAAACGACTCATCAGGATTGAGCGACGCACGGGGAAGGTGCGCCAGCTATTGTCCTTCACACCTAAGGGTAGCCAACTAACGTATCGACTTTCATTGTTATCTCCTTGTCAGATGTGGAACACTCGCTGGTGCTGCTCGGCCAATTTCGTTGATTACCCGAAAAGAGGTGTGGAGCGATCATGCGATTGCTCCACAACAAATCCAGAGCAGCCGCTTTGTATTTGATTTGCATTCGATCCTGCCACTCAGCTGAGAGCCCCCGCACGCCGGTGAAGTCTTATCGTTGCGCCCGCGACAGAGCCGTTGAACGGAATTTCTCAAACGTTCAACCGCGGCGCGCCCAAAGACCTTTCGTCCGGCACGAAACTTTCGCGGGGCGGCATGAAGAAGAGCCTGCCTGGCGCCGCAGGCAGGCTGCAGACACTTTTGCAATTAAGGGCTAGGCTCCTCAGGGCAAGGAATTGGAATGATGCTGCAACCACCGCCCTCAATGGGACGAACCTCCCAACCGCAACCGCGCCACGTCCGAGCGATACCTTCCTTCCCGCAGTTGCCCATGCTTCTTCAGGAGTCAATTCCGGAAGCTGACATATAGCTTCTCATGTTGTTTCCTTTTCAATAGCCGTGAGTGTGGTCGACCAGCAACTGCTGCCGACCCCGTAGCAACTTCAAGTCTCGTGCCAACTGCTCAGGAACGGCAGAAAACGCTCTCCTTGCTTTTATGATGCTAAACAGCAAATGTGCGGCAGACCGCCCGAACATCATTGTGGTTGCAAATGCGACAAATCGAACAGGGCGAACACGGCATGCTTCAGGAAGCCTTCGAGCTATCCGCCAGCTCACGTCGCTACCACCGCCCAACCTGGGCAAATCCAACAGCCGGGGCGAACTCAGGACTTGATAACACTTAGGGGCAAAAGGTCATGCCCCCTCAGCGTCACGAGCAATTGCCCCTTCTTGGATAGCTGAGGAGAGAGCGAATGAACGAGGAACGAATCACGGAAGGCTCCTCGTGGATTGATCCACGGGGGGCAGGTGATGAAGACGCCGGATGACGTGGCGGACGTGTTGCGCCTGAGGGCGTGCGGCTGGCTCTGAAGCGGATTCCGCGGCAGCTGGGCTGCAGCCATCTCGGTGAAAGACTACGTGGTGGCGGGCGGGGTGAAACGTTCAAGTCGCCTGAACGCCCCGAAACGACTCCATGGCCTTCAGGGTTGGCTGCGCGAGAGGTTCATTCGGCATCGCGGCAATGCGGATGTCGCCGCGGCCCCACTAGGTCGCTTTCGGTATCATCAAAGAAGCAGCGGGGCGAGCTGAGCGATCAAATCCAAATCGCTTGGCAGGCTTGGGCAAAGAACGGCGCAGAGTGCGACGCGTCGGGGCGCATAAAAGCGATTGTTCGCGTCGGTTTGCATACGTCCAGAGTGTGTTTCAGCTGCATGGCGTTGATGGGAACGAGCAGCCGGTTTTGCGGCTTAAATTGAGCCGCGGGCTGGTTTAGAAGTTCTTCAAGCGCTGCCGCGTGCGCTTGTGGCTCTGGAGGCCTGCGGGCATCGCATTGTTAGGCGTGGGAATTGCAATCAAACCGACATGAAGTGGCGATGATGCCGATCGCAATATATTTGCGTGCGGCAAGCCGGCCGAAACTGCGTAAGAACTTTGTGCCCATCAAAAGTCCCGAGCAAGGGCGCACAAATGTTGGAGCGTGTGCGCAACCAGTTCATCGGCAGGCGGACCCGGTTTGCCAATTCAATCCGCGGCTACGCCGCGGAATACGGCTTTGCCGCGCCTAAGGGGCTTTCGCGGTTGCTGATCGACATTCAGGCCGACGCAAAGTCTCCGACTTTACAAAGCAGCTGGGTGGACGCTCTGGCAGCAGAACTGGCGCACGTCGAGGACCAGATCGCAAAGGTCGGCAAGTAGCTCATGCAACTCCGCCGGAGTAAAGAGATGAGTGAACGGCTGCCGGCTATCTCGGGGGTCGATTCGATCGTTGCGAGCTGCTGTCGATCAAGGTCGTGGATGCGCGCGGGTTCAAGTCGGCAAGAAACTTTGCGGCATGGCTCTGCCTGAAACTAAAGAACCGCTCGACGGCCGGAAAGAACAGGCTTGGCCTGACTACACGCGCCGGCGACAGCATCAAGAAGTGGCTCGAGCGGAAGATGAATTAGGGACGGCGAGGGAAAGCCGACATCGGAATGCGCGTCGGCACAACGAAAGGGAATGCTGGATACGCGCCGCGACATGAATGTCCAGCAGACGACGTTGGCACGAAGAGACCGCCGCGCTTTTCACATACGCTCCGGCAAAAAAGGCCTGTTTGGCGCCTCTATCGCCACTCCGCTGCGCGGCACGCGATTTGAATTCTCTGCGTTGCGGCAGCGGCAGCTGACGCCTTGTAGGAAAGGAAACAACTATGGATATCTCAGATTATGGCGTAACCGAACTGACTTTCGAAGATGCGTGCGCCGCTGTCGGCGGTCAGCCTTGGTGTGTTTGGAACCCGGATGAGCAGAAATGGTCCTGCCACCCCCTGAGCTCTCACGAGGAGCTCTTGTAAAGGCATTTTGTAGCCGGTCCGCGGCGCAGCCACGGACCGGCTTACCCCAGAACTCCTTTCGCGTGTCCGTAAGGACGCAGCCCTGGAAGGATTTCTGGTTCATCGTAGCCACCAGCAGCGAAGATGAAACAGAAATCCGGACCGGGCAAAGCGTCGGCAGACCAAGTGCGAAAGGACATTCGGCGCCAGAACCGCCGGCAGTATTCGGCGGAAGAGAAGATCCGCATCGTGCTGGAAGGATTGCGCGGCGAGGAGAACATCTCCGAGCTTTGTCGCCGAGAAGGCATTGCCGCCTCGATGTGTACTACGGCTGGTCCAAGGAGTTCTCGAGGCCGGCAAGCGCCGCCTGGCCGGCGACACGGCACGAGCTACGACCTCCGGCGAGGTGAAGGACCTCCGCCGGGAGGCCGCCGCCTTGAAGGAGGCCGTCGCCGATCTGCCCCTGGAGAACCGTCTGTTCAAACAAGTATGAACGGAGATGGGGAGGACGAGGCATGAGGTATCCCGCCTCAGAGAAGGCCGAGATCATCCATTTGGTCGAGCAATCGCACCTTCCGGCCAAGCGCACACTGGACAAGCTCGGGATCCCGCGCGCCACATTCTATCGCTGGTATGATCGCTACCGCGAGGGAGGCGTTGAGGCGCTGGCCGATCATCGGTCTCGACCAGACCGGGTCTGGAACCGCATCCCGGACGATGTGCGGGGCCAGATCATCGACCTGGCGCTGGAGTTACCTGAGCTGTCGCCACGCGAGCTGGCCGTGCGGTTCACCGACGAACGAAAGTACTTTGTATCCGAGGCGTCGGTCTATCGGCTGCTGAAGGCGCATGACCTCATCACCAGCCCGGCCTATGTGGTGATCGAGGCCGCGAACGAGTTCGAGGACAAGACGACGGCGCCGTCGCGCACTGGCCAAGGCTTCTCAGCGACAATGGTTCGAGTTACGTGGCGGATGATCTGGCCGAGTGGCTCGACCAGAAGGGCATGCAGCATGTGCGCGGCGCTCCGTACCATCCTCAGACCCAGGGAAAGATCGAGTCGAGCGTCAAGTAGGAGCCTTCGTCGAACACTATAATCACGTCCGCTATCATGAGAGCATCGACAACCTCACGCCAGCCGATGTCTACTTCGGCAGGGCTGAGGCGATCCTCGCAGAACGAAACCGCATCAAGCGCGACACCATCGCGAACCGCCGCTTGCAGCATCAACTGCAGGTCGCTTAAACTCTAACCCTGATGAACCAGAGCCTCCCTTCTCAAAAAGCCTGACCAGTCTCAAATTATCTGACGACGGACA
This sequence comes from Bradyrhizobium barranii subsp. barranii, assembly GCF_017565645.3. NCBI lineage: Bacteria > Pseudomonadati > Pseudomonadota > Alphaproteobacteria > Hyphomicrobiales > Nitrobacteraceae > Bradyrhizobium > Bradyrhizobium barranii. The sequence continues at coordinate 1,045,196 of NZ_CP086136.1, read as the reverse complement.
AAAAGCTTCGAACGCTCAGGACATCCTTTGTGTTACGACCGTCGATATATCACGTCGGTTCGGGTTCCTTTAGCCGCGCACCTCCGAGCAGTCCTTGCACCGCATGTAGCGCTCCAGTTCATGAACCGGCGTCGCCTTCGGTCGCCGCACGATGTCCAAGGGCGACGGTCTGGTGCGTGTCGCAGCCAAGGCAGCGCACTTCGAGGTAGCGGTAACCGGCATTAAGCGCATCGCCGAGCGTGGGCGACGGTTGCGCGGGCCCCTGGAAACCGAGCATGCGCGCGTTCCACGCCGCAACGGCGAGCCGGTCGGCCTCCTTCCGCGCTTCGGTCGCCCGTTCTGCCGCTGCCCGGACCGACCCACCGTAAATGGTCTCGCGTGATTTGGTGCCCATCGCGCGAGCATTAGGAGGAGACCGCCAAGAAAAGATTCGATCTTCTTGTATACACTTGGGTCGAGTCGCTTCTGTTGTTGGTATTTTAATACCGAAGGATTGGTTGGTTTGAAGAGCAGGCGCAGGAGAAGCGACCACAGTCCCGGCGCGCCGAAGCCTGGACGTCCAGGGATTACGGATTGGGCCACGGCGGCCGATCTCGTGCGTCGTGAATTGCGATCGCTGCCCGATAAGGACATCGAGAAGGCGGTGATCAGAGCCCTCGGTGGTGAGCCGGGCTTTCACCTAGGCGATTCGCTGCCCAAGGATCAGACCGTTCGAAGTTGGATCCGCGCTCTCGAAAACATCGAGCGCATCGAGGACGACACAGACGAAGATTACGTCGAATACGTGAGACAACTGCGTGCAGTACCCGTTGCCGCGGTCGAACTGATTGTCCGGTGGCACCGCTACGATCCTGTGAAAGCGATAAAGGCGGCGCGCGTGATCGGTGGGGGCCGATGGTCGGTCGAAAAATTGCGGGAGCAGGAGAAGAAGGCTCGCGCAAGCAGCACGAGCCAGGTTTTTGGAAAACAGTATGCACATAAGCTCGGCGCGCAGGTGCAGAGCTGGGTTGCTTCTCAGCTCGATCCTGATTTCAAGCAGGTCGACGATCGCCAGCATCGTCGTGCGCCTGCGGACATTCTGTTCGCCAGAGAGAGCGACCCCGAACGTTTGACGGCCGTGCTGATTTTTGGGCCCTACACGGATCCTGCTGAATATTCCAGTCGGGAATCTGCCTTTTTGACGACTGTGGTTGGTCTGGCCGCCTACTGCGAACAAGTGATCGCGATCGTCCCTAGCGATGAACCATTCTACTGGCAGTGGCTCTATGACCACAAATTGAAGGGCGCCAATATCGCGTTTTATGGTGTCCGGCGTTGGAGCGAGGACTTCAACCCTGTGAAGATCAGGCGCCCAACTCCCCCGTTACTTGGAAGGTAGCAATTGCCGCGAGCTGCCGCGTGCTGCAGCCTGGTGCCGTGGGCCGCCGCACCGGGCGTCATGCAGCCGCACGCTGACGTGGCGCAAGGTTTGCAGTTCAGTCATCGCAAGACTCTGGCCACCGGTCCCGGCTCGACCTGATGAGACGTCCGCTGGCGTGACGGAGGAGGGGCTTGGGTCCCACGCAGTGCGTCACCTGTTCGGCGCGCAGCTCAAGAAAAAGTCCGTGGTGGAGGAGGATCGTGCCGATCTGCTCGGACACGGCGGCAAGAGCGAGACCAGCGAACGATACTGCGAGCCGCACGAGATTGCAGCGCTATACGAGTTCGTGCAGGAAGTTGCCAGTCGTGACGGCTCAGTTGGAGCCTCATGAAATTAAGCTGCTTCCATGGGTTTCATAGAAGAGGGTCGCTCCGTTCTCCCAACCCTCGCGGTCAAAGCGAGGTACGTGAGCCGCCCCGGGAGCCCTGAAGCAGCGCGGGGAACGGACAAATGCTTCGCAGAGGCGACCATAGCTGAGATTGAGCATAGCCCGCGCGGTTATGATTCCAAGCTTCGGACCTTTATGATCGATCCACGCGCGGAAGATGCGAGGAAAATGCGGTGGCGGAACTGAAGATACCTTTCGGCTTGGACGGCGCCGTGATGTCCAAGATCAACTGGAAGCTCGCCCTCGCGCGGGTCAGCCACGATCTCCGCTCGGACTTTATATACGCTCCTCACATTGGCTTCATTTACGCCAAGGCTGGAGAGGAACTGATCCAGGAGGTTCAAAGTGCCTTGGCGAGTGGGAAGTACAGTCCGGGGGTTCCGATAACCATTGAGGTTCCGAAGTCCTTCCGGATTCGCGTTGCCGTAAAGCCTGAACGATTGGGTCCAAGCTTCTCTCGCCCCGGAAGCATCCTGCTCCCGCACGATCGACTCCTGTATCAGGCTCTGGCTGATCAGGCAGCGCCCATCGTGGCTGAGAAAACCGATCACTCGCGATCCTTTAGCCATCAGTTGGCACGTCCAGACAGCGTGTCGATGTTCATCCCCACCCGAACCTGCTGGAATGCCTTGCAAACCGCGCTGCTCGATCATTCAAAGGCGGACGAGGTCAAATACATCCTGAAGATCGACGTCGCGAACTATTTTGGTTCGATGAACCTGCATACTTTGATCAACGTGTTGAACGACTCTGGATATGTCGGTGAGCTATCCGGCCGCCTTGAAGCGGTTTTGACCAGCTATACGAGCCAGCGAAGCTCTCGGGGAATCCTTCAAGGCATGTTCCCGTCGGACTTGTTTGGAAATTTCTACATGGAGCCGATCGATCGCTTCCTCAAGGAGTACGGAGTGAGGGCTGCGCGATATGTCGACGACATCTACATCTTCCTCGACTCCGTGGAAGCTGCCGACAGACTGCTCGGCCAGCTGATTCCCAAGCTGCGCTACTACGATCTCGTTTTGAACGAGGCGAAATGCATGATTATCCCGAAACGGCAGCTTCACACCGAAGAACCCGATCTCCAGGCCTTGTTCGACGATGCCGTCGACGAGATCAGAGACCAAATGAATGATGAAGACTTTGACGCGGACTACGGGTTTCAGTCCGAATGGAATACGGTGACGATGAGGACGATGATGATGACGAGACTGAGGATGACGACGAAGACGACCTCGATTTGAAGGCAACAAAGCTGTTGTTCAATTCGATCGGAAAGTACCTGGGTCAGGAAGAAAACATCGAGCGTTTCTGTCTGCCCTTGTTCACCAAAGCGGAATCTGACTACGCGCTGCAACACGTCATTGAGTCGTTCAAGAAGCGGCCGTCGATGGCTCAGATCTATGCATCGTACGTCGCCAAGTTCCTACGGTCCCCAAGCGTTCTGGATGCGTTACTCGCGTTGCTTGTCGACATCGAGTTGTCAGACTGGCAAAAAATGTGGATCTTAGCGGCGCTATCGCAGGCGGAGAAGCATAAGGACGCGTCTGTCAAGATTGCGCTGGATATACTGCAAGATGCCTCTCGGCACGAGACATTGAGAGCTGTCGCTGCGATCTTCGTTGGTCGGTTCGGAGATCACTCGCGGCGCCATACGCTGCTCGGGGTCTATACCGCCTCTTCGTCCTATATGCAGAGTGCAATTTACTTTTCGTTGCGAAAATGGCCGAAAGCGGAGCGGCTGACCGCAAAGAACAATTGGGGAAGTCATGGCGATCTCAACCGGCTCCTCACGCAGGCCATGAACAAGAAGTGACGCGAGCTCAGCGTCGTGATCGTTTCTTTGGCAGGTAGCTCGCGCACCGGTCGCGCGTTGCATCGTCGCAAGTGAAGTCCGAGGGCAATTTTCCGCCGAGTTCGGGGCGCGAACTGCGCATCCACAACGCCGCCAGCGCAGGATCGTAGTAACGCGAGAGCGCCAGTCTTCCAGCTCCGCGACGGCTTTCTGCTTGCGCTGCCACGTTGTCAATCGGCGTTGGACTGGGACCCCCGATCGGCGTCCAAAGGGGACCCCTTTGATCGGCGAGTCTTGATGGTAGCGCTCGCGGCGTCGGAGCTGGCCGGGGTTGCGGAGACGGCGCGAGCGCGGGTTGTTTGATCGTCGTCGCGGCTTTTAAAGCGCCAGCTGTCGTTACCGGTCTCGACGATGTCGCAGTGATGAGTCAGCCGGTCGAGCAGCGCGGTCGTCATCTTGGCATCGCCGAACACGCTCGGCCACTCGCCGAATGCCAGATTGGTGGTGACGAGGACGGAGGCGCGCTCATAAAGCCGGCTGACGAGGTGGAAGAGAAGCTGACCGCCGGACTGGGCAAAGGGCAAATATCCGAGCTCGTCCAGGACAATGAAGTCCATGCGGGTTAGGTGCTCGGCAAGCCGGCCCTGTCGCCCGTTGCGGGTCTCGGTCTCGAGGCGGTTGACGAGGTCGACCACGTTATAGAAGCGGCCACGGGCGCCGGATCGGATGCAGCTTCGCGCGATAGCGATGGCCAGATGGGTCTTGCCGGTGCCCGTTCCACCGACCAGGACGACGTTGCGTTGCTGGGCGATGAAGCCGCCGCCGGCGAGATCATTGACAAGCGTCTGGTTGATCGGCGTGGCGTCGAACTGGAAGTCTGCGATGTCCTTTGCAAGCGGCAACTTGGCGATGGTGAGCTGGTATTTGATCGAGCGGGCCTGCTTCTCGTTGATCTCGGCGGAGAGCAGATCGCCGACGATGCGCTGGGGTTCGTGCTGGCGTTTGACGGCGGTCGCCATGATCTCGTCGAAGGCGGCCTTCATGCCGTAGAGCTTAAGCTCGCCCATGAGATCGAAGATTTGGGTTCGTTCCATCAGTTTGTCCTCCGGAGGTTGTCGTAGCGGGCACAATCGGCGATCGGCGCATGGCGAAGCGTCAAGGCGGCCGGCGTCATGATGTTGGCCGGTGGGGCAGGTTCACGTTGACGAGCCAGGATGTTGAGCACGACATCGGCGGAATGAACGCCATGAGCGACCGCCTCGGCGCAGGCGGCTTCCACCGCGGGCAATCCGTCTGTCAGCACCGCATTGAGGATATCGACCATCTGTCGATTGCCATCGTCGGCACCGGCGAGTTTGCGCCGTACACGCTCAATCGCTGCGGGCAGCACCCAGTCCTTGAAGGGAGCGCCATTACGCAAGGCACCGGGCTTGCGCACAAGCACGGGCACATAGTGCCAAGGGTCGTAGACCGTCTCGCCGCGACCGAATGATCGCGGATGTTCGGCAACGACCCGGCCGTCCTGGCGGATCACGATGCGGTCCGCATAAGCCTGGACCTCAATGGGCCGCCCGACCGCGCTTGCCGCAACCGAGTACTTGTTGTTGTCGAAGCGCACCAGGCAGGTCTTGGAGACCGAGGCCGGGACGGCATGGAAGCCATCGAACCGACCTGCATAAGGCACGAGATTGGGTCGCTCGGCCTCGAAGATCTCCCAGACAGTCCGGTCGGCGAACTCTGGATGCCGATGCGCCTTGGCGTAGGCGATACATTTATCGAGCAACCAGGCGTTCAGCTCGTCCAATGTCTTGAAGCGCAGTCGCGGGGTGAAAAAGCGTTCGCGGACCAACCCGACCTGGTTCTCGACCTGTCCCTTCTCCCAGCCCGACGCTGGCGTGCAGGCAACCGGATCGACCAGATAATGGCTACACATCTGCAGGAAGCGCTGATTGTAGAGGCGGCCTTTGCCGACAAAGATCGTCTCCACCGCCGTCTTCATGTTGTCGTAGATGCCGCGCCGGCAAGTCCCCTTGAACAGTGCGAACGCCCGGTCGTGGGCGTCAAACACCATCTCCTGCGTCTCGCGCGGATAGGCCCGAACAAACAGCATCCGACTGTGGCAAAGCCGGACATGCGCCGCCTTCACGACCACCGTGGTTCCGCTCAACAGGACGACTTCGTGGCTCCAATCAAACTGGTAGGCTTCGCCGGGCGCAAAGCTCAACGGCACATAAGCTGAGGTCGTCGAGGCGCCACGCTCTCGGCTCCACCGCCGCGCATAGCGACGAACCGCGTCGTAGCCGCCGGCATATCCGAGGCCGCGAAGCTCTTCGAACAAGCGAATCAGCGTCAGCCGTTCGCGCGTCGTCTTGCTCTCGTTCGCCGCCAGCAACCGGTCAAGCTCGGCACTCCACGGGCCCATCTTCGGAAGCGGCTGCGTCTCTCGCTCGTACCGGAACTCCGTCGCCTCCGAGCGGATGACCTTGCGGACCACCTTGCGCGATACGCCAAGCTCCCGGCAGATCGCCTTGATCGGCTGACCATGAACAAAATAAGCGCGACGGATCTTCGCAATCGTCTCCACCACCAGCATCCCAACCTCGGCTTCCATGACTTGATGGAAGCCACTGTGGACCCTTGTCCCGGGGTCCCGATTGGATGCCGATTACCCCGAATACGGGGTCCTTATTCCATGCCGAAACACAGTAGCAATCGCTGGAAGACGAAGCTTGCCGGGTATGCGTCTAGCGATGTCGAGGACATTACGCGCTATCGACTCGCAACTCTCGTCCTCCGACGACCTTATCTCCCGCTTCAATAAATAGGCGGCCAAGAGAGCATTGACGTCCTTCCATGATTCAAGTTTATTCCTGCCGCTCTTGCCCCCACTCCCATCGTCCTGAACGAAGTCTGTGAGCATCTCCGGCAAGCTCCGCTTATAATCCTCCCACTCACTTATTGGCAGCATCACCTCGAAAAAATCGCTCTCATGCTCAAGGAGGTCGCAGAAGAGGTGCTCGGCCGAAGGCGGCTGCTTATCAGTTCCACGACGAGCTGCAGCATACTCAGTGGCGAATGGTCTAAGACGGACCTTGTACTCACCCTTTAGCCGGTTCGATTGTCCGACTCGAATCTTCCTGAAAGTCGCACCCGATATCTTAAGCCAATATTTGCTGGGAATCGGCACCCAAACCGGGCCGACCCCGGGCGCGTGAAATCCTGCGTGCACCTTCTCAGCCCTTAGTAGTTTCAGCAATTCGGCGTCCGCAATCTTCTCTCGCTTCTTCTTGGGAGGTACGCGCATACCCAACTGGATGGCCGCCTCGCGAAGAGTAACAACTTCGTCCACTGCCGGGTCAGCAGCGCGATTCGCGATTGACGCTTCCGTCAGTTTATTCATTTCGTCAGGACCGTTGATCGCATTATTAGCCATGGCGCACGTGCTCAGAACACGGCTGCGAGACGTTGCTGTTGGACCTGAGTCAGATCCAGCGGCAGCGGCTAGGCAGCGCCTCTAGTCAAATCACAGTTGAATGACAGATGAATGAACAAGGTACAGCACATCGCTACGCGAATGAAGGGGTCACTGCCAGATTCAGTGTTAATGCCTGCCTGCCTTCTATTTCGAACGCGTCAATGTGGACTGCGAGCAGCAAGGAAAGAACTACCGTTTTCCGCCCTACCGAGATCATGATTGCAGCGCACCCGACCCAGCCGCCAGGATGCTTCTAATATGCAACGGAAAGAGCGTCGCATTGGTCCCCGCCTTCTAACGCTTGGTGAAGCAGCTCTGTATTGCGGCATTAGTGTTCCGAGTTTCCGGAATCTCAGCCCAGTTAGACCTATTGCCCTCGGTCCGGGGCCGAAGCTTCAACGATACGACCGACAGATATTGGACGAATGGATCGACGATCTCGGAAAGGGACAGCCCGCAAAAGTGGATTGGCTAGCCGAATTGGATCGTAACAATGACCGTACTCAGGGTTAAGGGCCTAAAACGATATCGCGTGAAAGGACGCTGGTACGCTTACCACCGGAAGTCAGGCACGAGGCTCAAGTCCGAATTCGGCACTGCTGAGTTCGTCGCGGAGTTGGCCGGGGTGGAAGGAAGGCTTAAAAAACTCGAGCCTCTACCTGGAACGCTTGGAAAGCTTTTCTCCTTCTACAGAAAATCTGCAGCGTATACCGACCTCGCTTCGTCGACGAAGCAAGGCTATTTGCGGATGATGGATTTGCTCAAGCCACTCGATGAGATGCCCCTTGCTGAACTGTCACCGCAATTCATCGCTGGGCTGCGAGATCGGATAGCAGAGAGACACGGTCGCAGGCAGGCAAACTATGTAATGGCAGTCGTGTCCGTTGCATGTGAGCACGGTAAGGAGCACGGGATCGTTCGCGATAATCCAGTGAAGGGCGTGAAGCGGGTGAGACGGTCGCGGAGCGCTCCTGCAGCCAACAGACCTTGGACCATCGAGGAATGCAGAACTGTCCTGACCGAACTGCCATACCAATTGAAAGTACCTGTCGCACTGGCGATGTTCACCGGTCTTCGAAAAGGTGACGTATTGGAGCTCAAGAAGAGCGCGATTCGTGACGGCAGAATTTGGCGCAGAACAAGTAAGACCGGCCAGGAGCTATCGATTCCAATTCACCCAGACCTGGCTCAGGTCCTCGCTGCATCGCCGCAACACAATGCGATCACCATCGCGGCGACGAGGAACGCCACGCCATGGACCGAGAGCGGTTTCAATTCGAGTTTCATCAAGGCCATGGCTGCCCTCAAGAAGGCAGGAAAGATTGGCCCCGGTCTCACCTTTCACGGCCTTCGTCACACAGTCGGCACGCTTCTCATTGAAGCAGGCTACGACATCGACACGGTGCGACGTTGGCTTGGTCAGAAGACGCTCGCGATGGCGATCCACTACTCTCAGTCAGCGAATACCTCCGAAAAAATGCGGGAGGTGGTCGGTCGGCTGGACCCCTTGGGGAGCAAAACGCGAACGTAAGTGTCTAACTAGCCAAGGAAAGTGTCTAACCAGACGCCTATCAAGGGAGGTAACCCCTTGAAATCATGGTGCCCAGGGGCGGAATCGAACCACCGACACTGCGATTTTCAGTCGCATGCTCTACCAACTGAGCTACCTGGGCGTGCTCCAAAGAGGGGCCAAGGCCCATCGAGCGGGCGGTTTATAGTGGGCTAGAAGCGGCATGTCCACCCGGCTTCGCCAAGAGGCTTCGCCGGGCGCGGCCCGGCTGTGCACAAGATGGGGCGGGCTTGCTGCGGCTGGCGCGCGGTGCGTCGACCATCGGATTAAGCAATTGATATTAGTAACTATTCTTCGCCATCCGCCTCGTCGTCGCGGCCGGGGATGACGTAGGAGCCTTTCAGCCAGCGGTTCAGGTCGACGTCGCGGCAGCGCGAGGAGCAGAACGGGCGGGTGGCTTCCGACTGCGGCTTGCCGCAGATCGGGCAGGTTTTGAGCGGGCCGGCGGGCTTTTTGACGTGGTCGTCCATGATGTCGGCAGCTTACTCGGGGTGAAGGCGTTCAAGAGCCTGTCGGCAAATCGGTTCCTCGGGCGGTCGCGCAGGCGTCGCGGGCCGGGTCCGGCGGAGCCATTCTACTGTGCATGGGGTTGTTTTCGAGATTTTTGTCGGCGCGCTAGATGGCCGTGGCGTTGAGCCAGCCGAAGCGGATCGGAAAACCTTCGCCGCCGAGCAGCGTCGTGGTCTCGTAGAGCGGCAGGCCGACGACGTTGCTGTAGGACCCGACCATCTTGACCACGAAGGAGCCGGCGATGCCCTGCACGGCGTAACCGCCGGCTTTGCCGCGCCATTCGCCGGAGCCGATATAGGCCTGGATGTCGTCCTCGGAGAGGCGCTTGAAGCGGACGCGGGTCTCGACCAGGCGCTGGCGGAAGGCCTCGCGCGGCGTCACCAGGCAGATCGCCGTGTAGACGCGGTGGTTGCGGCCCGACAGCAGCCGCAGGCACTGCGCGGCCTCGTCCACGAGGTTGGCCTTGGGCAGGATGCGGCGGCCGACCGCCACAACCGTGTCGGCTGAGAGGATGAAGGCGCCGCGCAGCTCGTCGTCGAGCTGCACCGATTTCAGCGCCGCATCGGCCTTGGCCCTTGCGAGACGGTTGGCGCAGGCGCGCGGCAGCTCGCCCCGCTTCGGCGTCTCGTCGACGTCGGCCGGCCGGAGCGCGTCCGGCTCGATGCCGGCCTGGTTGAGCAGCGACAGGCGCCGCGGCGAACCGGAGGCAAGTACGAATTTGGGGCGGCCGAGCATCAGGTGATTGGGGGATGAAGCAGGGGGTGAATTGCGCGCGGAACCTATCGGAAGGGGGCTGATTTCACAACCCGGGAACCCGGACTTTACTGATTCGAGGCGTCCAACATGCGTGTGCCCTTGGTCTGTGACGCCGGTGTTACGGCTAACCGCTCGCCGCGCCGACCTTCGCAAAACGCCTGCGGATGCGCATCAGGAGCTGGTCGCAGACATCGCGGTAGGCGGCGAGCTTCTGGTCGCGGCTGCCTTCGATGGTGGTGGGATCCTGCGTCGGCCAGTATTCGACGTCGGCGGCGAGCGTGCGGGTCAGCTCCAGCGCCTTGTGGTGCGCTTCGGGCGAGAGCGTGATGATGAGGTCGAAATTGAGCCCCTCCCAGTCCTCCAGCTCCTCGAAGGTCTGCGGCTTGTGGGCGGAGATGTCCTGCCCCAGTTCGTCCATCACGGCGACCACGAAGGGATCGAGCTCGCCTTTCCTGGCGCCGGCCGACTTCACGTAGAGGCCCTGCGGAAACATGTGCCGGAGCAGGCTCTCGGCCATCGGCGAGCGCACGCTGTTCATCGCGCAGGCGAACAGCACCGATTGCGGATCGCGTGCGCGTGGCGGCGCCGCCATCGCGCCTAGCCTCTTTTGAAAGAGGGCATGGCCTTGTCGGAAAACCGCTGCACATTTTTCCGGGCCATTAAGCCGTTTGTCTCGCGCATGATCTGGTCCGAAAACCGGTGCCCACTTTTCGGGATCATGCGCCTAACCCTTCCAGTGCAGGACGGTGATGAGCGTGAACAGCCGGCGCGAGGTCTCGAAGTCGACCCGCACCTTGCCCTTCAGCCGCTCCTGGAGCGTGCGCGATCCCTCGTCATGGATGCCGCGGCGGCCCATGTCGATGGCCTCGATCTTGTCCGGCGTAGCCGTCCGGATCGCCTGATAGTAGCTGTCGCAGATCATGAAATAGTCCTTCACGATCCGCCGGAACGGTGTCAACGACAACAGATGCGCGACCACGGGCGCGCCGTCCTCAAGGCGAATGTCGAACATCAGCCGGCTGCCGGTGATGCCGATATGCAGCGTGAACGGCCCCTTCCCGTCGGCGCCATCGGGCGCGAACAGGTTCTGCTCGATCAGATCGTAGATCGCGATCGCGCGCTCATGCTCGATGTCGGGCCCGGAACGGCCGATCGAGTCCTCGTCGAGGGTGACCGCGACGATGCGATTGGTCGAGTCGTCCTGTTCCGGCGGCTGGGTCATGACAGATTGAGGCGCAATCCAATCGAGCGCGAATGAGCGTCCAGCCCCTCCGCTTGTCCGAGCGTCATCGCGGCAGGTCCGAGCGCACGCAGCTGGTCCGGGCCGCATTTCAGGATCGAGGTGCGCTTCATGAAGTCGGCAACTCCGAGGCCCGAGGAGAATCGCGCCGAGCGCGCCGTCGGCAGCACGTGGTTGGAGCCGCCGACATAATCGCCGATCGCCTCCGGCGTATGCGCGCCGAGGAACACCGCACCGGCGTTGCGGATCTTTGCGGCAAGCGCATCGGGATCATCAGTCATGATCTCGAGATGCTCGGCCGCGATCGCATCCGCGAGCGGAATGGCGTCGGCAAGATTCTTGACCATGATGATGGCGCCGAAATCGGCCCAGGAGGCGCCGGCAATTGCGGCGCGCGGCAATGTCTTCAGTTGCGCTTCGACGGCCTTTTCGACATCGGCGGCGAGGTGCGCGGAATCCGTGATCAGGATCGATTGCGCGCTGGCATCATGCTCGGCCTGCGCCAGCAGATCAGCGGCTATCCAGTCGGCATTGCCGGTGTCGTCGGCAATCACCAGCACCTCGGAGGGGCCGGCGATCATGTCGATACCGACCTTGCCGAATACCAGCCGTTTTGCGGCGGCGACATAGGCGTTGCCGGGGCCGACGATCTTGGCCACCGGCGCGATCGTGGCGGTGCCGTGCGCGAGCGCCGCCACGGCCTGCGCGCCGCCGACGCGGTAGATCTCGCTGACGCCGCCAAGCGAAGCGGCCGCCAGCACCAGCGGGTTGAGCTTGCCGTCCGGCGACGGCACCACCATGACGAGGCGCGCGACGCCGGCGACCTGCGCGGGTACGGCGTTCATCAGCACAGAGGAGGGATAGGCCGCGGTGCCGCCGGGCACATAGAGGCCCGCGGATTCGATGGCGGTGTAGCGCCAGCCGAGCTCGACGCCGAGCGGATCGGTGAAGCGCTCGTCCTTCGGAAGCTGGCGGCGGTGATAGGTCTCGATGCGGTCGCGCGCGAGCTTGAGCGCATCCAGCGTCGCGGCATCGCAGGCCTTCACGGCCGTCTCGATCTCGGCGGCGGTGACGCGCAGGCCGGATGCATCCAGCTTCAGCCGGTCGAACTTTGCCGTGGCCTCAAGCAGGGCCGCATCGCCCCGCCTGGCGACGTCGTCGACGATGCTGCGCACGGCGGCCTCGACGTCGGCCGAGACCTCACGCTTGGCGGCGAGGAAGGCCGCGAATCGCTGGTCAAAATCGGCGCTGCTGCGGTCGAGACGAACGGGCATTTTTGGCTTGGCTTCCGGCTGGTCTTTGGGGCGGCTTGGCTCACCCGACCCCCTGCTCAATGGCGCGGCGGGGAAGCTGCGTCAACCCTCGGGAGATGCCGTTCCGGCAGCGTCCCGACTTGGCTTGACTGGTATACCGGCCAACTCACCCCTCCTCCTCGATGCCCAGTCCCGCCCCGAGCTCGTCCGCCCCCAGATCCGTCAATTCGCATTCCAGACATTCGACGTCGAGGCGGATGGCGCCGCCATGGGCGAACAGCAGCAGGGCGCTGCCCCCGGGCTCCTCGTCGCGGCCGTCCTGGGAGTGAAACTCGATGCCGACGAGGTCCAGAACCTCGTCCGGTGCGCCGAGGTCGATGTTGCGCGACTTGCAGGCGAGCACGCGGTCGAAGCGGAGCGCGGCGACCAGCCGGCGGGGTTCGGCCTCGCCGTCCAGCGACTGCTCCCAATCCAGCCGGCTCATCCCGACCACCAGCCGCTTCTCGCTTTGCCGCCAGATGATGTCGGCGGCCTGGACGCGGGCGTCCTGCACATGGGTCGAGATCACGGCGAGATCGTCGGCGTCGAGCGCGATCAGTTTGAGCTGGGGAGACATCGCCGGCATTTCTCCTCGGGGGCCGATAAGGCTCAACGCGCGCGGACGCGGAAATTTCCGTGAAACTAACGGGCTAGCCGGCTAGAGGCTATTGATATCCTCCATCTCCAGCACCTTCCGCGGATACCCCTCCCGGGCGACACGAATCATGGCGCGGCCCATCTGCTCGGTCGAGGTGACGAGCCGCGGCGAGATCCGGCGCAGCGCCGACCAGAGCGGCCCGGTTGCGGCATACACGGCCTGCACCCAGGCGGTCTTGGAGCGGGCGCCGTGCAGGGGCTGGATCGCCCCGGGGCGGAACATGTAGGCCCCCCGGAACGGCAGCTTGAGCAGATCGTTTTCGGTCTTGCCCTTGATCCGCGCCCACATCCGCGATCCCTGCTCGGTGGAATCGGTGCCGGCGCCGGTGACGTAGACGAACGTCATCTGCGGATTGAGCTTCGCGAGCGTCGTCGCCGCCGCGAGCGTGAGATCGTAGGTGAGATGGCGATAGCGATCCTCGCTCATGCCGATCGAGGAGACGCCGAGGCAGAAGAAGCAGGCATCGAAGCCCGTGAGCTGCGCTTCGATCGCCGAGTAGTCGGTGAAATCGCCGTGCGTGATTTCGGTGAGCTTGGCGTTGCGCACGCCGGTCGGGCTGCGGCCGACCACGAGCACGCGGTCGATGCCGGTGTCGATCAGGCATTCGCGCAATACGCCCTGCCCGACCATCCCGGTCGCGCCAAAGATGATGACTTGCATCGTGACGTCCCCACCCGGCCCGCGGCTCATGCGGCGACCGCGATCTCGTCGAAGGATACACCGGTCAACGTCGCCGAGACATCCCACAGCATGGCGGCCGCGGCGAAATCCTTCGCCTGCGGCATGATCTTCGCCGGCGCGGGCGGCCCCTTCAATTCGTAGAACCAGTTCGGACCGTAATAGCCACCGGGCTCTGCAGCCGGAGAGGTTGCCGCGAACAGCGTGGGCAGCGCGCCTTCGGCTGCAGAGTGGCTGATGAAAGGCTGGAGCCAACGGCTGACACGCGACTGGAAGGTGTCGGCGCCCGGCCCGTTCGGAATGAGATCGGTCCGCGCGTAGCCGGGATGGGCAGCAAGGCTCGTCAAGCCCCAGCCGGCGGCGAGGCTGTGGCGCTGCAGCTCCAGCGAAAACATCAGCATCGCCAGCTTGGACTGGCAATAGGCGCGCCAGGGACGATAGGAACGCTTGCCTTGCAGATCGTCGAAATTGATCGCGCCGGAGCGGTGCGCGAGGCTTGACAGATTGACAATGCGCGGCGCTTTCGCGCGGCGGAGCTGCGGCAACAGCTGTGCCGTCAGCGCGTAATGGCCGAGATAGTTGGTGCCGAGCTGCATCTCGAAACCATCCTCCGTCTGCTGCCGCTTCGGCAGCGCCATCACGCCGGCATTGTTGATCAGGAGATCGAGCTGCTCGTTGCTGGCGGCAAAGCGCCTGGTAAAATCGGCGACGGAGGCGAGACTGGCGAGATCGAGATGCTCGTAGGCGATCAATGCGTTGGGAAACCGCTCGCAAATGCCCTCGATCGCCCGCAGGCCCTTTGCGTCGTTGCGTCCGGTGAGTATGACAATGGCACCGGCGCCCGCCAGCGCCATCGCCGTCTCGTAGCCGAGGCCGCCCGTCGCCCCGGTCACGACGGCGGTCTTGCCGCCGAGGGAAGGGATGTCTGCCATGCTCCAGTCGGTCATGCCGTATCTCCGTTCGGGGCTGGAAAAGCCCCGCGACCGGTCTAAATGTGCACTGAGTGCAAGTTTGCAAGAGGTGAAATAATTTGAAGGCTTCGAAGCCCGGCGGGAAATCGGTCAGGACAGGCGCCAAGCCATTGCCGGCAGGAGCAAAATCCCCTGATGGTCCCGGCCTGCGCCAGCGTAAATTGCAAGAGACCCGCGAGCGGCTGACCCGCGCGGCGATGGCGCTGTTCCTGGAGCGCGGCTTCGAGGCCACGACCATCGACGACATCGCGACCGCGGCCGACGTGTCACGCCGCAGCTTCTTCCACTACTTCGCGTCGAAAGAGGACGTGGTCGCCGCCTGGCAGGAGGGCGCAGCAAGCGCGCTGGTCGCAGAGGTCGTGGCGCGGCCAGCGGGCGAAACCATGCTGACGGCGGCGGAGAATGCGATCGCGGCGGCGGTCAGGCGGATCGACCCGGCGGAAGCCGCGGCGATGTCGCGGCTCAAGCGCGACAATCCCGCGCTTCACGCGCGCGACCAGCTCAAATACGAGAAGCTCGAGCGCGCACTGGCCGAAGGGCTTTCGCAGCGTGCCAAAACCAAATCGGACAGGCTGAAGGCACGGCTCGTCGCCATGATCGCCACCGGCGCGATGCGCGTCGGCGGCGAAAACTGGATCGGCGAAGATGTGCGGGAGAAACCGGAGGTTTTCGTGAAGCGCACGTTCGATGCGATCAGGGCGATCTTGAAGTGACGCTCTTCCCCTCTCCCCTTGTGGGAGAGGGTGGATCAATCGCGCTTCGCGCGATTGAGACGGGTGAGGGGTTGTCTCCGCGCGTGAACTCTTGCAGTTCGACTCGTTGAAGCAGACCCCTCATCCGGCGCTTCGCGCCACCTTCTCCCACAAGGGGAGAAGGAAGACTCCCTCACCCCTTGAAGAACGCGAGCAGGTCCGCGTTGATGGTTTCGGCGTGCGTGGTCGGCATGCCGTGCGGGAAGCCCTTGTAGGTCTTGAGCGTGCCGTTCTTCAGCAGCTTGGCCGACAGCGGGCCGGAATCGGCGTAGGGAACGATCTGGTCGTCGTCGCCGTGCATCACCAGAACGGGCACGCTGATCTTCTTCAGGTCCTCGGTGAAATCGGTCTGCGAGAACGCGACGATGCCGTCGTAATGCGCCTTCGCACCGCCCATCATGCCCTGGCGCCACCAGTTCTGGATCACCGCTTCCGACGGCTTTGCGCCGGGACGGTTGTAGCCGTAGAAAGGACCGGAAGCGAGGTCGCGGTAGAAGCCGGTGCGGCTGGCGGCGAGCTGCTTCTGGAGATCGTCGAACACGCTCTTCGGAAGGCCACCGGGATTGGTCGCCGTCTGCACCATCAGCGGCGGCACCGCCGAGAGGATCGCAGCCTTCGCCACCCGGCTCTCGCCGTGACGCGCGATGTAGTGCACGACTTCACCGCCGCCGGTGGAGTGGCCGACATGGATGGCGTTCTTGAGGTCGAGATGCGCGGTCACCGCCGCGAGATCGTCGGCATAGTGATCCATGTCGTGGCCGTCGGCGACCTGCGAGGAGCGGCCGTGGCCGCGGCGGTCATGGGCGATGACGCGGTAGCCGTGATTGGCGAAGAATATCATCTGCGTGTCCCAGTCGTCGGCCGACAGCGGCCAGCCATGGCTGAACACGATCGGCTGGCCCGAACCCCAATCCTTGAAAAAGATCTCGACGCCGTCCTTGGTGGTGATGGTGGGCATGAATGGCTCCTTCAGTGAAAATCAATCCGGGGCTCGCAAAACGCGAGCCGGCAATCCGGAGATGGTCGGGCGATGTCACGAGGTCGATGCCGCGCACCGACCGTGAACGTGCGATCAGGCAAACGTCATCGGCTTGTATCGGCGCCAGGCGCCGATGGTCAGCACCACGAAGAACACCAGCACGATGCCCTGCACCACGGCGAAGACGGGGCCTCCCGGCGGATTCGGCGGCACGGCAGGCGCGAGCGCGGCGAGCGCCGGCACCTTCAGGAACGACTGGATCACCAGCACGAAGACGTTGAAATAGAGCGAGATCATTGCGGTCACGATGTAGACCGGCCGCCAGACCCCTTTGAGCTTCATTCCGTAGAGCGCGAGGCAGGCGATCGCGAGCAGCACCAGCGAGATGCCGGCGATGATGTACGAGGGCAGCAGCTCCTTGAACGGAAACAGGAAGCCGGTGACGCTGGTGAGGATCGTGAATAGCAGGAAGATCGCAGTGAGGCCCGGCATCGGCTTCGACCCGAGCAGGCCGAACATCACGACCAGGCCGGCGACGATGCCGATCAGGCTGATGATGACATGGACCAACGTGAAGGCGGGCAGGCTCAATCCAAGCATCATCTCACTCTCTCCGTTTGGAAGCTTTGGATGGTATTACGGCCCTCATTGAATGGCTACATGCGCGATGTCACAGGCTCGTGCGGAGCCATGCGCCGTCGTGCGAATCGACAAACGCATGACTGAATTTTTTGCACCGCTGTCACAAACGAGAGCAGTTTGCAGCCCGGATGGGGCGAAGCTAAATCCGGGCTACGAGCTTGCAGGTCTTCGACGAAAGTTGAATCGAATTTGGCGAGACGCTTCGCGCGCGCTCAGACTTCCTTGGTGTCGAAGATCAGCAGATCGGCGCCGCCGCTGGCGAATTTCGGCACGTCGCCCGCGGCCGCCTTGCCAGCTTCGCTGCCGAAGGCCTTCTGGATGTCGCCCACGCTGTCGAAGCTGAGAATGGCGACGAGGTGGACGCCCGATGGTCCGGCGGGCGAGCCGACTGCGCCCGTGCTGACGGCGTATTTCTTCAGGCCGGGAAGTTTCTTCGCGAGCGGAATGTGGGTCTCGGCATAATGCTTGTCGAAGGCGGCGGCGTCTTTGGGCGTCTTGTAGAGCACGACGAGTTCGGCCATTTAGTCCTCCCTTGTGAATCTTTTGTTCTTCCACGCGCGATTGGCCTCGCGACGGGGCGATAGTCCGTGGGACACGGCAAGATGGCAAGTGAGATTCCGTCTGCCGTCTGCTTGTCTTGTCCTTGACTAAAGCGCCGGTTTTGCGGCGTCGCCGAGATAGCCGTGCAGGGGAGGCCACGACCTGCGCGCCTTCGCCGATGGCGCCGCCGACGCGCTTGACCGAGCCGGAGCGGACGTCGCCGACCGCGTAGACGCCGGGCACCGAGGTCTCCAGTGGGGCCACCAGCTTGCCCTGGTTCAGCTCGGACTGCGCGCCCGTCACGACGAAGCCGCCGCGATCGAGCGTGACGCCACAGCCGTCGAGCCAGTTGGTGGCGGGATCGGCACCGACGAACAAAAAGAGATTCTTGATGTCGGCAGAGTCTTCATCGCTCGACAGCCGGCTCTTCCAGCGGATGCGCCGCAGCAGCGAGGCTTCGTCGCCCTCGAGCGCGGTGATCTCGGTGTTGAACATCAATTCGATGTTGGGTGTCGCTTCGATGCGCTCGATGAGATAGCGCGACATGCTGGCGCCCAGGCCGCCGCCGCGGATGATCATCAGCACCTTCTTGGCGTGTCCCGACAGGAACACGGCCGCCTGCCCCGCCGAATTGCCGGCACCGACCAGGGCCACCTCCTCGCCGGCGCAGAGCCGCGCCTCGACCGGAGAGGCCCAATACCAGACGCCGCGGCCCTCGAACTTGTCGAGGTTCTCGATCTCGGGGCGGCGATAACGCGCGCCGCTCGCAACCACGACTGCCCGCGAGCGCAAGGGATCGCTGCCGTCGAGCGTCACCGCAAAAGCACCGTCCTTGCGCGTGCAGTCGAGCGACTTCACCGTGACGGGGATCATGATGTCGGCGCCGAACTTCTGCGCCTGGTTGAACGCGCGCGCGGTCAGGGCCTGGCCGGAAATGCCGGTCGGAAAGCCCAGATAGTTTTCGATGCGCGCGCTGGCACCGGCCTGGCCGCCGAAGGCGCGGGTGTCGAGCACGGCAACCGAGAGCCCTTCGGAGGCTGCATACACCGCGGTTGCCAGCCCGGCGGGTCCGCAGCCGACGATCGCGACATCGTAGATGCGGTCGTTGCGGGGGCCGCCGATCATGCCGATCGCGCGCGCAACCTCGGTTTCGCTGGGGTTGCGCAGCACCTCACCGCTCGCCGCGACGACCAGCGGCCAGTCTTCCGGCTTCGGCGAATAGCGCGCGATCACCTCGGCGGCGTCGCGGTCACGCTCGGGATCGAGCAGATGATGCGGCTGGCCGTTGCGGGTGAGGAAGCCCTGCAAGCGCACCACGCCGGCCGAATACGAGGGACCGATCAGCACCACACCGCCGACGCCGGCCTGAAGCAGATTGACCCGGCGCAGGATCAGCGCGCGCATGATGCGCTCGCCGAGCTCGGCCTCGGCGACCAGCAGCGCGCGCAGGCGGGGCGGCGGCAGCAGCAGTGTCTCGACCTCGCCTTCGGCGCGGCCGTCGACCAGTGCCGGCCGGCCCGAGAGCTGGCTGAGCTCGGCCAGAAATTGCCCCGGCCCCTGGTCGATCAGCGGGGTGACATTGCCGAGCCCGTCGCGCTGGGTGATGGCGACGTGGCCCTTCAGCACGACGAACATGCCCGGTCCGGGCTTGCCGGTCTCGAACAGGAATTCGCCGTCAGCGTAAGTGCGGACCTCGCCGAAATTCCGCATGCGCTCGATCTCGGCCGATGTCAGCGCCGGAAAGGTCTGCTCAGGGCGCGTGAACCGCGACATCTGCGCGTCACCATCGTTTCGTTGCTGCTCGTCCTGCCCCGTTGCCACGTCCATGCACTCCAAAAATTCTAATCGCCAGTCTTCAATCGCCGGTCTTGCCGGCGGGTCCCCTCATCTAGGGAAGCATCGTCGTTCTGCGAGGGGTCGGTGATTGCGGCGCGTTCGCGCGCCTGCACTTTCCGTCGCTTCAGGTTTTCGCGCAGCGCCGATTTCAGCCGGTCGTCCCGCGCCCCCCTCGCCTGTCTCGTGCTCTTGTCGTTCTCGTCAGCCATCAGCGGTCCATACCAGCGATCCGCGATAACATGCCCGGAGAATGCGGCAGCTCAAGAGGCCCCTCGCGAACTGTTCGTGCGAAATCCAAAATGTGCCGAATGCCATGCCGCGGCCAACTGGCCAGTTGGCCGGGGATATCGGAACCGAAATCGGCGGGAAGTCGATACTTTCACCTGAAAACGGGCATTTTGGCCCCGATATCGACCCGATTTTCTCGTTTTGGCGGAGCTAGCAAGCTTGCACAGGAGGGGGGCTTGTGGCAGATATCGGCCCGCTTGGTAGGCCCCCTTGGCGGCCGATTCTTATCCCAGCACATGCTGCCGTAGCTCAGTGGTAGAGCACTCCATTGGTAATGGAGAGGTCGACAGTTCAATCCTGTCTGGCAGCACCACCAAACCCCTTGAAAAACAGCACTTCTCGAAACGAGCACTCCCCGTTCCCCCGCTGCTGGGCGGTGAACGGAGATCGAACCTGCGTCGAATCGTGGGGGAAAACTCGGGGAGTTTGTTCGATAGCTGTTCTTCAGAAAAGCGAAGGGCCGCCACGGCGAATGGCAGCCCAGATCGCAATCAAAAGTCTAGCCCGTCTTATTCGTAAGAGTGCGCCTGAGGGGTAAAGCGCTGATGCGGCGTAGGATTCGGTTGCGAAGCCAACCCCATCACCTCCAACCGCGAACGCCACGCCCGCCATGACCGACGATACGATTCCGCCCTTCTCGTTTCCAGCCGTTCACGCCAAGAAAGTCACAGCTGCCTTCGATGGTGGGCGCCTAACCTCGAACGGGGGCGTGATGCTTCTGGCGATGGCCGAGCGGCGTCTCGGTTTGGCCAACAATCTGGCCCGGGTGTTCCCGGATCGGCGCGATCCGACGCGGGTCGTGCACAGCCTGGTCGATATGCTCCGCGCTCGCATGTTCGCGATCTGCTGCGGCTACGAGGACGCCGACGACCTCGATCATCTGAGGTCCGATCCGGCATTCAAACTGGCCTGCGGACGGCTGCCGGACACGGGCCGGGATTTGTGTTCCCAGCCGACGCTGTCGCGGCTGGAGAATGCTCCGCGCCTGCGCGACGTGATCCGGCTGACCTACATTTTGGTCGACGCATGGATGGATAGCTACCCCCACGAGCCGGCATCCGTCACGCTCGACATCGATGATACCTGCGACGTCGTCCACGGCCATCAGCAGCTCTCGCTGTTCAACGCTCATTATGACGAACGCTGCTTCCTGCCGATCCACGTCTACGACACGGAGAAGAGCCGGCCCGTGGCCGTCGTGCTGCGGCCCGGCAAGACGCCGGGCGGCGTCGAGGTGCGTGCCCATCTGCGCCGCCTGGTACGGCATATCCGGACGCGATGGCACAACACGCAAATTACGTTCCGTGGCGACGGGCACTATGCCCGGCCGGAGGCCATGGCGTGGTGCGAGACCAACGGCATCGACTACATCTTCGGTCTGTCCGGCACCAAGCCTCTCGCCAGAAAAGTCGACGAGGTCGCCGACGACATCCGCACGCGACGCGCCATCGAGAACCTGCCGGTTCTGCGTGGCTATACCGAGACGCGCCACAAGGCAAAGTCCTGGGATCGCGAACGGCGCACTGTCGCCCGTATTGAGGCGACGATGCTCGGCCTCGACATCCGCTTCGTCGTCACCAGCCTCGATGTCGGCTCGGCCGAGTGGATCTACGACAGCCTGTATTGCGCGCGCGGCCAAGCCGAGAATCTGATCAAGCTGCATAAGACGCAGCTCGCCTCCGATCGCACCAGCTGCCGTTCGGCGCTCGCCAACCAGGTCCGTCTCGTGCTCCATACGGCCGCTTATTGGCTGATGCTGACCGTGCGCGACGCCATTCCCAAAGCCCGGGAATTGGCCGCTGCCGAGTTCGCGACGCTGCGTCTTCGGCTCTTGAAAATCGCCGCCCGTGTCGTCGAGACCACGAGCCGCATTCGCCTTGCGTTTGCCGCGGCATGTCCCGAAGCCGACCTGATCTGCGGCTTGCCCGGCGCGCTGCTGCCGCTCGGTCCTTGACCGGCGGGGCGTCCGCCCCCGTTCGCCCAACCCATCCCTCAAGCGCGTTGCAAAGTACCGGTCGTCAGGCGGCGAAAAGCCGAAGGCAATCCTGTGCGCCTCGTCAGACAAGATGTGCGGCCGCATCAATCGGGCCCAAAAGCCGCACTCTCACGAATAGGACGGGCTAGCACCACGGAATTTAGCAGCCAGTCACCGGAGGCGCAATCCGGAACCGCCATGGCGGCCGCCTACGCGGCCGCGTTGGCGAGGAAGGCGGTGCGGCCATGACACGACCGGAAAAGTATGCCGGCTATGTCGCCGTCCCCCGCTGGCTTCTGGATGATGACCGGCTCGCGCGGGAGCCGTTTACGGAGGTCCAGGCGTTCGTCGACATGATTGCCAGGGCGGCTTGGAGGCCGCAGCGAGTGCGCCTTGCACGTGGCTTCGTCGACCTGCAGCGTGGGCAACTACTGGTGTCGGTTAGGTTCTTGGCGAAGCGCTGGCAATGGTCCGAACAGGCCGTCCGGCGCTTTCTCGACCGCATCTCCGGTTGGCACGCAAACGGCACGCAGACGACGACGCAAAATGGCCCACAAAACGGACCGCAAGATGGCCCGCTAATTGGCACGCAGACCACTCGTGACGGGACGATCGTAACTA
Source organism: Bradyrhizobium barranii subsp. barranii (assembly GCF_017565645.3). NCBI lineage: Bacteria > Pseudomonadati > Pseudomonadota > Alphaproteobacteria > Hyphomicrobiales > Nitrobacteraceae > Bradyrhizobium > Bradyrhizobium barranii. The sequence goes on along the minus strand of NZ_CP086136.1, from coordinate 1,022,813 downwards.
TCCATAATTACGATGTTTTCCAGAAGAAGACGAGTTCTGAAGGGAGTGGCGATGGCGCGCAAGTTGATGCGCAAAATGAAGCGCAACTTGGCACGCAAGACGGCACACCATCCGATCAAAAACCGGCGCAAAGTATAATAATAAATAATAATAATAACTCTCAGCTCTCTGAAGAGAGCTGCACTTCGCGCGCGAGCCCTCCCAGCAACGTTATCGAACTTCCAAGGCAGAAGTCCGAACAGGCGAAAACTCCGACAGCGGCAGAGCTAACCACCGTCGTGGGAGCGCTGTTCGGCGAGTGCAGGAAGTTCCAGGTCTCCGCTGGCGTGTCCGATCGCAATGCTCGCAGCGTTGTCGGCAAGTGGCGACGCGAGCACGCCGACGATGAGATATTCGAAGCCGTAAAACGAGCGCAGAGCGAGGAGGCGCAGGATCCCGTCGCCTTCATCAGCGGCTGCCTGAAGCGTAAGCCCGCTGCGGCAATGGTAGGCGTGGAAAGTGCCTTAGCTGCTTTGGAGGCGCTGCGATGAAGCCGCTCCGCGTGATCAAATCCAATACCGACCTGCAGGCAGAACGCGGTGAGATCCTCGATGCGCTGACGGCGCTGATCGAATGCTTCCCGAACGCTCCGAAAAAAAACCTTGCCGCGTATGCCGAAAAACTCCTGGAACTGGTTTTAGTAAGGCGACCCAGCGTGGCGACGCTGGCGCGAGCAAGCGATCGGCTCATCGAAGCGAACGGCTTCCTACCGCCGATTAAATCCGTGCTCGATGCGATCGATGAAGCGGCGTCGAGCTTGGGGGCGGTGCAAGTCAAGACGGCCGTCGTCGACCTGGATCACCTTGGGTCGCCCGGCAAACTTCTGTTGGTCAGGTATGGCGCAGGTATCGCCGCATCCTGGTTCAAGAGGCTCGATGTGCTCGAAGACCGCGGCGGCGCAGAGCTAGTGCTTTCCGTGCCCTCGGAATTCATCCGCAGTCGGTTGCTGTCGGATTACGCGGCCGAGATTGGTCGCTGTTGGCGCGTCTCTCGGCCGGCTCTGCGGGTTATCCATTTTGACGTGGTCGGCCGGCGTCGTCAAAGCTACGTGCTTAGCGAGGTCACATGAGCGAACAGCGCTTGTTGCTTGCGCATCAGATCGCCGAGCGGACGCTCAACGCTCGCGTCCAGGTTCTGACGTTCAACGAGCCGGACGGGGCCAAGCGCTTCGCCGTGGGCTACTCCAATGCGGTTCACAAGTGGCTTTCGGCCTATCGGTTCGAAACCGACCTGCAGGCGGACGCTGCTGCGATGGTGCTTCGCGAGTGGCTGTTGGGAGGCCACAATGGACGGCGGTGATCGTCCAGCGATCGGTTCTCCCGCGGAACCGATCTCCCGCACCTGCAAGGCTCCAGGATGCGGCAAAGACATCAGCCACAAGCGCCGTGGCGCGTTTTTTTGCGATAGCAACTGCAAGAGCGACTATCACAATCACGAGGCTGCTGAGGCGCGTTCGGCCGCTCCGGATCCGGCAAAGCTACCGATCCCCGACACCGCCGAGCTCGCTTCGGAGCTGCGAGCAAGGGGTCTGATCACCTACGAGGAGGAAGAAGCTCGCGATCTTAGGGCGATCGGACTCGGCGTCATGCGTCTGGCCGGCATCGATCCGAAGGAGATCAAGGCCTGATCGTTTCACGTGAAAAAGCCGCTACTTCGCCCGGTAAACGTTTAGGCGCGTCGTTTCGATCTCCGATATCTCTCGAATCATGCGATCGAAAACCGACAATCGAAGCGATGAAGCACAGGCCTACAGGCCATGGTACGGCTTGGCGCGATGGAAGCGTCTCCGCGCGAAGCAGTTGCAGGTGCATCCGCTCTGCAAATTCTGCTTAGACGCGGAAGTCATCGAGCCTGCGACGATCGTAGACCACGTGGAGCCGCATGGCGGCGATCCCGTGAAGTTTTGGAGCGGGCCGTTCCAGTCTCTTTGCAAGCCGCATCACGACGCCACCAAGCAGGCGGCGGAGAAGCGCGGCCGTCCTCTCGCTAAAGGCGTTGGCGCCGACGGGTGGCCGCTTCAATGAGTGAAGAAATCGCCAAAGGCACGATTGATCTTGCGGCTCTGCAGGCCAGCGGCAAGGCTGTTCGCAAGCAGATCGGCGACGAAGCGTTGATCACCCCTGAGACGCTGGTCCTAGACTTGGTTGGCGATATCGGCGAGCAAGCAGAACTCAGCCTCGCATCGATCAGGGATCGGCTGCTGATTCGGTGCTACAAGCACATTCACCTGAGGATCACGAGTGCTGGCGGTAAAGTCGCCGAGGCCCATCGGATTTATACAGCGCTGAGAGCTCAGCCATTGCCGGTATCGGCGTTTGTTCGCGGCAAATGTGAATCCGCTGCGATCGACGTTCTACTAGCTGCATCGCTGCGTTGCGCGTCATCCGATGCTTGTCTGCTCTTGCATCAGACCAGGCGCGAGCGCGACACCTTGCCTCCCATGGTCACGGCTACGGCTTTGCTCGACGTGTTGAATGGCCTGACCAAGAGCGATGAGGACCTAGTTGACCTGCTTCGGTGGAGGGCGGGAGCAGACCCAGACTGGTCCAGGCAAGAGATGCTTACCGAGGATCCGCTCCATCTTGTCGTGGCGATCGAGATCGGACTGCTTCACCACGTCGACCGCATGACTAGCTTGCCCGATCCAGCGTGGCCATCGTTGGCGCGCTCCGTGTCGGCGTCGGGCATCCATGTGCCACGTCGACTGCTCCGAGACAGCTACCTCGACGCATGCCGCGCTATGGAGGCAATCCAGGGTATGGGGGGGACTGGTCGGTCTCTACAGGGCGCGGCTCCTCCTCCGGCGCGGACGAGTTCTACGCACAGTCGCGAAATTGAAAGGAAAAAAGTGTCTTGAGGGGTAGGAAGCCGAAGCCGACCCATTTGAAACTGGTTACCGGCAACCCTGGTAGGCGGCCGTTGAATGGTCGTGAGCCCAAGGCTGCTAGGTCACGACCTTCTGCGCCGGCTCACATGAGCGCCAAGGCGCGCGAAACTTTCGGCTATGTGACGGGTCTGCTGGACCGCATGGGTGTGCTTGCTGAGGTCGACGCCATGGCTCTCGAGCTACTGGCTGAGGCCTATGCCGACTACCTCGCCGCCTGCGATGAGCTCAAGACGTTTGGCAGCTCCTACTACACGACCGACACCGCCACCGGCGACAAGATGCACCGCGTGCATCCGGCTGTCGCGCAAAAAAACGATGCCGATCGGCGCATCCGCGCTTGGTTGGCCGAATTCGGAATGACACCCAGTTCAAGGTCCAGAGTGAAGGCGAATGGCGAAGAAGCCGACGACCCGACGCAGAAGTACTTCGCCTGATCCGGCGACGGCTTATGCACTCAACATGATCGCCGGTAAGGTGGTCGCGGGGCCGCATGTGCGGGCGGCTTGCGCGCGCCATCTTCGCGATCTGGAGACCTGCGAGACCCGCGGCCTGGTGTGGGATAAGGCAGCCGTGAAGCGCGCGATCGGCTTCTTCCGGGACGTGCTCACAGTTGAAGTTGAGCGGACCGATGATGACGGCCAAATCGTCAGCCAGGCCGTGCCTTTTCTGCTGCATCCGTCTCAGGCATTCATCGTTGGATCCCTGTTCGGTTGGAAGCAGGAAAGCGGCCTCCGACGATTCCGCCGCGCCTATATCGAAGCCGGCAAGGGCAGCGGCAAATCCCCGATGGCCGCCGGCATCGGCCTGTACATGCTCCTATCGCAGAACAAGCTCCGTGCAGAGGTCTACTCTGCGGCAACTGATAAGGACCAGGCGGCGATCCTGTTCCGCGATGTCGTGGCAATGTGGGAGCGCTCGCCGCAGCTCAACAAGCGGCTCGTGCCGTCAGGTGTCAACCCGGTGTGGCAGCTGACCGACGTCTCGAAGTCGTCCTTCTTCAAACCGATATCGACCGACAAGCGCGGCAAGAGTGGTATTCGGCCTTTCTGTGCGTTGGTCGACGAGATCCACGAGCACTTCGACAACTCCGTTATCGAGATGCTCCGCGCCGGCACCAAGGCCAACCAGGACGCATTGATCGTCGAGATCACTAATTCCGGCTTCGATCGCAAATCGGTGTGCTGGCAGGAGCACGAATACTCCATCAAGGTCGCGCACGGAGATGAGGAGAACGACGCCTGGTTCTCCTATGTCTGCGCGCTCGACGAAGGTGACGATCCGTTCGAGGATGAGACTTGCTGGCCAAAGGCAAATCCGACGCTCGGCGCCACCATCAAGCCGCAGTTCATCCGCGAACAGGTGAACGAAGCGAAAGGTATGCCAAGCAAGGAAGCGATGGTTCGGCGCCTGCATTTCTGCGAGTGGACGGAGTCCGAGACGTCGGCCTTCTCGCGCTCCGCGCTGGAGCTCATCTTCGGCGCGGTTGACGCCGATGCTTTGTCCGAAAGCGGACGGCCATGCTACGGCGGCCTCGATCTCAGCCGCGCGAAAGACCTGACCGCGTTCACGCTCACGTGGCTTCTCGATTCGACCAGGGACAAGTGGCGATTTGCCGCCAAAACCTGGTTTTGGACCCCGAAGGATACGCTCCTGGAGCGCGGCAAGATCGATCGCGCGCCATATGCAGGCTGGGTGAAGGATAACTTCATGGAGGCCGTGCCGGGTAAGCGGATCGGCTACGGCTGGGTGGCCGACGCGCTCGGCAGCATTTGCGCGAAATACCAGCCTGTGTCGATCGGGTGCGACCAGTACGGCCTGGAGCAACTCCGCGACCAGTTAACTGAGCGTGGTCTCTCGCTGCCGTGTGTTGTTCACCCGCAAGGCTTCCAGCGTCGCGTCGTCTCTGAGACTGAGAAGGGCAAGACCTCTACCGGCGCGGAAGAGGTTTATCTCTGGATGCCGGACAGCATCAATAAACTGGAAGCGGCCGTCGTCGAGGAGCGGATTGTCATCGAGACCAACCCGGTTCAGCGCATGTGCATGACTGGCGTCATCTATGAGCAAAACAGAACAGGTCACCGGATGTTCGCCAAAGACAAGGCTACGTCACGCATCGATGGCGCGGTTTCGCTCGCGATGTCCGTCGGCATGGCAACACTCGCCGCGACCGAGAAGCCGAAGAAGTATCAAATGTTGTTCATAGGTTAGAACGATGGAAACCTTCCAACTTCGAGCAGAGCTTGGTGAGGCAAACCTCACAGCGCAAGTGCCTTGCGGCAATATCGACGCGATCGTGGAGCGGTGGGGCGATATTCTTCGCCAACAGCCCGACGCGGATCATCGCGACGCGAGCAAAGATTTCGTCATCCAGGCGCTGCGAACCGGCGAACATCACATTGATCCCGCAACCGCTAACGGCGTCGTGGAGGCGTTGCTCTGGATCGTATCAACTGGCGATGCCGCAGAGCAGGCAATGCCTTTAGTCCGAGAGGGTGGTGTCGTGTTGGGTGTCGAGATTACGAACATCAGCGGGGCAACCTACAATTTTCGCACGACGGTGAGGCAGGACGAGCCGGTCCAGATTGTTTTGCCGACGGTGCATTGATGCTGTTTCGCAGGAGATCAAAGATGAATGCCTATGCAGATGTCGCCGCGGTTGCCGCCCATGCCAGGCACCCCGAACTGACTGAGTTGGAGCGTCAGCTTCGCGAAGCAAATGCGGAACTCGACGCCGCTAACAATGAGCTAGCCGGCCACCGTGACAGACTGCAGTTTCGATCGGTCTCCAATCCAATGTCGGACGAACAGCGCTGCGGCGCGCAGCGCCGCGTTGAAGAACTGAATGCTACGATCGGTGCGCTTCGCAAGACGGCCCTTGATCTTCATCGCGGTGTTGAGGCCATCCGACCCGACTCAGTGAAGGCCGTAGCGGAGGCGCTCGAGCCGGCTCGCGCCCTGTACGCGGCTGATATCGCCGCGGCGCGCGAGGCGCTTTATGCGGCAGTTGGCCGGTACAACGCCATCATGACGACTCTCGCGAAAGAAGGATCGCACGATAAGGAATTGCCGCGATCCATTCCGGTATTGGACGCGATCGTGGCGGAGACGGAGCGGGTTCGATGACGCTTGACCCGAACAAATTGTACGAGCCACCGATCATTGCGCTGGATGCGCCAGATCCGCGCGCGGGCTTGGATTGCGTTCCGATGGCGAAAGGCGACTTCGCAAAGTTCAGCAATAGTCTCCTATCGTTTAGCGTCAGCGAGATTATGCAGACTATGCAACTCGTGAAGACAGATACGGAGAGCAACGGGAAGCTGGACACGCAGCTGCGGTATCAGTTTTCGACGCACATGGGCCTTGTGAAGGCAATTGCTGAGCTTGCGACAGAGATACGAACCCTGGTGCTGCTCGGGCGCGATCGACGCCATGATCTTGAAATGCGCTTGCGGGCGCTTGTCGAGGATACCACGAAAGCCTTGAACCGACGCATTGAAGCTCTCGAAGCGCGGCCGGTGTTCGAAGATGCCGGCGTTTGGGCTCAGGATCGCGGCTACAAGCACGGCCACGGTGTCACACACGGCGGATCGTATTTCATCGCTCAGCGGGACACGCAGCCTGGAGAAAAGCCAGGCGATGCGGATAGCGGATTCAGGTTGGCTGTAAAACGGGGGCGTGACGCGCGATGACCGAAACCCAAGCAGCCGCACTTCTGCTGATCCGACAGAGCGATGAAGGTATGGAAATGTTGCGCGAACAGTTGAGTCGCTGCCTTATCAATAGACTCAAAGAGGTTATTGTCGATGCTGCTGCCTCCCGCGCGAAGGCAGGACAATCGCGCGAACAAATTGACGCGTGGCTCGAAGAGATGGCCCCAGCCTGGCAGAAATATCGAGATGATGCCCTTCGTAATATTCAACGTGATCTGTTCAAGTCGGCCGAAGAGATCGTCGATGGCACAATGGCCGAAGCGAAAACTGCAACGGTGCACTGATGGCCAGAGGGAAGATTGTTTCGTGGAATGATGACCGCGGCTTTGGCTTCATCAAACCTGATGACGGTAGCGCTGATTGCTTCGCGCACATCAGGGACATTCGCAATCGCATCATCCCTCGGATTGGCGACATGGTTCTGTACGAAGTGACGCACGACCCGCGAAGCGGAAAGTCGCGCGCTGAAGATGTTCGGTACGTGTAGATAAAGAGGATTGCTCGACCATGAATGCGATACTGTCCGCGCGGGAAATCTGGCGTCTTTATAATACGGACGGAGTTCCGGGCAGCGGTCCCCATCCCGTCAACAAGCGCGATGTGCTTCAATGGGGCTCGATGCTGGAGTCGCTGCTTGCGCAACTCGGTCTCGGCTACGCAACCAAGGCCGCGCTCGACGCCGACCTGGCACACGGTGCTAACACTCTGGCGATGGTCTACGCCGACAGCACGGCGGCCAACAACGGCATCTATGTGAAGTCCGGCACCTCAGGCTCGGGCTCGTGGTCGCGCATCGGCGACTTGCCGGATGCTATTATTCCTCTGACGGTGACCGGCGGTACCGGCAACGCGATCGTGGCCACGGCGCCTTCGACGCCGCTTGCGCCTGGTCGGCATCTCTATCTGCTCGTCCCGACCGCAAACAACACGGGGTCGACGACCATTGCCATCAACGGAACGCCCGCGGTCCCGATCAAGAACGCACTGAACGCCAACCTGGCGAGCGGGTCGCTTATCATGGGTAGCGCCGCGCTCATGTGCTGGGCAACCGACCATTACCAGTTGCTGGTGGCGGTCGGCGCACTAGATGGCGATGCTCTTGTTGCGGATGCCGTGGCTGCCAAGGACGCAGCAGAGGATGCCAGAGATACTGTCCTGGCGGCGGCGTCCTCGACGACGGCCCTCTGGGCATTCCCGACCAAAGCTGCCGCAACGGCCTTCGCAACACCCTCTTATGTGCCGTATCTATATACGGACGGTCGAGTGGCGGCCGGAAAAGGCCGTGGCTACTGGACCCCATGTTCGCCAAATGTGGCGCCTGCACACGGCGAATATATTCTGACCAACGGTCGATATTTTGAACCTTCGCCGGAAGGCGCGATTTTTCTCTCACAATTCGGATCCGACGACACGGGAGCGAGCGACAACAATGCCGCTTTCCAGCGCGGGATGGCGTTTGCCGCCACGAAGGGGCTGTCTGTCTTTGTTCTTGCCCCTGGCCTGTTCAAGCTTTCCACGGCATTGCCCGACATCACGCAGCCGTTTCGGCTGATCGGGGCAGGCCGTGGCATTCTCGGGCCGGGCGTCACGGCGATTAGCCGTGCTTACAATGAGGCCGACGCGTCGCGCGGATGCTTCAATTTTGTTGGTGTTCAAAATATCGGCCTGGAGCATATGACTATCGTCGCGCAGGGTTCGACCGGTGGCTCTGCATTCACGGTGAAATCGACGGCGCTAGTCGTCGCAGGCTATTCGACGTTCGACAGCCTGTATTGCACGGCGGATGCCGGGGCTAATTTTGCTAACACGATTGCGTTCATCGGGGATTTGCACACTGGCGGGACGCGAAGCAACTTCATCAACAACTCACAGATTTTCGGAGGCTCTGCGAATTCCGGTTATTTCAGCAGTTGTATCCATCTGGTGATGACAGGCGGCGGCTTCTTCCAAGCCGGTGGAACCGTCGGTAATGTCACGATCTCGGGCGGCACCGGTGGCGGCGCTGCCGTTCATCCTGCGTCGGAGGACGTTGTTTTGCGCGTCGAGCAGATCGGTGGGCAACTGACGCTTGATCACGCACAATATTGCGTCGTCGATGCAAGCCAAATCGTCGGGGACATCATCAACAATTCGACCGTGAACAATTTCAGAGTTCACGCGCGCTTGCGCGCGGGTCTCGGCTTCGTTTGTCAAACCAATTGGGACACGGGGACTTGCTCCTTCGGCAACTGATGCTTTAGAGCGAGTGCCGGCCGCTCAATGAAGATCCATGAGACCGCGGCGGCGAGAATGGTGGCTGGCAGTAGGATGGCAACACCAACTATTCCACGGAAATCAAATGCCAGCAACAGCATCAGAACAGGCATATGGTGTAGGTATACACCATAGGAGATATCGTAACGGTGCAGATTGATGACTCCTGGCCAGGTGTAGGCGAACGAAAGCACGCATCCGGCGAGGAGGAACGTCAGCGAGGTAGCGAGCGGGCCGGGGTGAAAGTAGGCCGGCCCGTATTGATCGCCAGAGACGAAATGAACGGTTAGATAAATCGCGAACCAAAATAAAAACTTGCCTTCGAAGGCAGCTTGAATCTCGGACCAGAACAGTCGTGCAACTGCTCCGATCGCGAAAATCCAGAAATGCGGAATCGGGCTGGCGAAAAACCAGATGCTGTCTGTTGGGACCATACCATTGAATGCGTAAGAGGCGATGCCGCAGCCTCCAAGGGTGCCTGCCGCGAGCCATCTTCGCGAACGGGCAACCGGCGGGAGCAGCAAGGGCAGTAGCAGGTAGAAGCCGAGCTCTACCGAGATCGTCCAGAGCGCGCCGCCTGGCCAAAACTTAACCGCATCATTCCAGTAAAACGGAAACGAATGTGTGCGATCTGCGAGGATGATCGATCCGGAGGCCAGTATCGCGGTCCAGAATTCCACGGCACCTACTGCGAATAACGTCGGTATTTGAACGACGCCGAAGGCGATGAGCATAGACAGGATGAACAACAGGTTGAACCATAATCCCGGGTAGATCCTCAATGCTCGGTTTCGGAAATAGCGCTTCAGGCTTCCATCGCTCGCTAGCAAGCTGCCCGTCACGAGAAATCCGCTAATGACGAAGAACATCGGAACGCCGGTGGCTAGGGAGACGACCGATATCGAGGCCCACGACGGCAATTTGACCCCAAGGTGACCGATGTGTTGCATGACGACGTCGGCGGCTGCAATCAGTCGCATCAGGTCGAAATTATTCTTGTGAATCATCCCGCCACCGTCCGAGGGCTGGGAACCTAGCCTCCCAACAGTCCAGCAATAGCCTGCGGCGTTGCTCGACATGACCAACTTCTAGCATTCTGAAGGAGTGAGTCGATGGATAAAAAGTTCAAAATTGAGGCGGACTGGTGGGGCAGAGCTTGGACCGACCAGATGGCGGCTTATGTCGACGACGGCAACGCGGAAAGGCTTCAGGAATTTGAGTTGTTCGTCCGCACCCGTCTAGTCGAACTCTCCGAGCAGGAGCATTTTTCGTGGCCTGAGCAGGTTGATTGGTACGAAGCTGCTCGCGACGCCGCGGCGCAAAGCCTGCAAAGCCTTTTGACTGGGCAGAACCCCCTTCGACGCGGGAAGGTTTTCCCACCAGATGAAATCAGCAAGCTGACCAAGCTCCTCCTCGACGGCGAGTGGCGTGGGCGGGCGAGCTGAGTCTCTGAGCGGCGGCGGCCCTCAAGCGCCGGGCCAGCGGCCAGCCGCTGGGGGCTTGCGGGTCATCGCCGGTCGATCGCAATGGATTGGTCAAGAGGGTGCGCGGTGTCAGAGACCGGAGTTTGGCACGATGGGTTTTTCCTCGCCTCGAACGCCGATCAAGCCGAGAAAATCTCGATAATCTGCTTGGAGGTGAGCCGGCCGCTACCCAGCTTTTCGCGCATCGGCAGATAGACGCTTAGCATCTTCCGGTATCGTGGGAGAGACGTCTGCGTGTGCGAATTGGCCGTGGCTCCAGGAAGATCCTTGAATCGCTTCAGTTGTTCAACCAAGTAGCGTGCAACACCAATGTGCTCATCATTGTTGCCGTCAAAGCCGGGAAACTTGTCGAGCCCGTGCGCAGAGTATCCCAATTCGGTCCGCACGTGCTCTTGCTCTGATTGCGGCAGCTCTTTGAAATGAAACATGGTCAGGCTGAACATTTCTAAGATGTCGACCGTCTCCATGACTACGGGAGGATCTTCGTCCGACCGCTCGAATGGAATGCCGGTGAACTCCCAATCGAAACCCCAAAGCTGGTTAGCATATATCGTCTGCTCAACGAACTTGGGATCAATATCCGGCTCGCCCTTCAGGCGCTTCGAGATGTCGGTCAACATTAGAACGATCAGTTTCTCACCATCGGTCATTTTCACAGTAGCGATTCCCCCATTTGGATGGGTCGCATCCTATCGCAACCACTAGGCGCAAGGAAGCGCGCCAAAAGGCGAAGTCGGGGAGAAGTTCGCAATCGCGACCATTGCTCATTCAGGACGCGACAAGGCGCTCGCTAGCTTCTCGGCCGGATTTAAGCTGAGGAGGTGGCGTCCTGGGATTCAGTCGTCGTCGTCTTCTTGAACGATTGCAGAAAGACCGGATTCAGCCATTTCTGGCGTCAACTTTCGCAAGGATCGTCGAATGGGCGTGCGTACGCCATCAGTGTGTTCGAACAACTCGTCGTGCAACCGTTGGCCAAGCGGATCTATAATGACGTCTATGCCTTCTCGTCGCGCGAGTTTTGCGGCCGGAACGAAGTCGCTGTCGCCGATAACGAGCACGATCTGATCTACCAACCTCTTGTAAGACAAGGCCGCGGCGTCGAGACCCAAGCGCATGTCGACGCCCTTCTGTCCGGTATTGAGGATGAAGTGGTCGTCGCTCAATTCATCGTATTTGATGTTACCCTTCAGCAACTCGGTGAGGACGTCGCTTTTGAGGCGCCACTCAGTCGTTGCGAGCAGGTGCCCGAGACGAAGCGCCACCTTCCTCTTTTTACGAAGTTCGTTGTGCAGCGATCTGCGGAAAATAGCTTGATCGGTTTTTGCGAAGTCGACGGCCTTCTTGCTGACAGGCCGATGCATCTTCTTTTCGAGGGGCGGACAGTCATAGAAGAAGATGCGATACAGATCATAGGATTCGAAGACGTCTCGTCCTCGTTCGTCTTTACCCGTCCGTTGATATTTGTGCCGGATAGCGTGCGCATGGATGAGTCGGGCAACGACGGCCGGATCATTGGGATCCACATCAGGGAACTGATGACGTAATCGCTTGAGAAAAAAGCCGCCGTCGACCATCACGGCAACACGGTGGGGATGCATAGACTTTTCCAAAACGGCAAAGCCCCTGGGCTCGGCCTCCCCGAAATATTCGACCATGGTCGATCGGAAGGCGTACTGCCAGGGGCTGTATGCAGTAGGAACTAACCTACCGGTCGTTAACGGTCAACTACTGAGGCCCGTTCCACTGCAGATTAATTTTTAGGTCAGAAGGGCCCAGTTCAAGGGGGGAGCGCTAGATTTTTAACCAAATCAGTGATGGGATGGTCGCGGTGCTAGACACACCCGAAGCCGTTCCTTGCCGGGAATGGGCTTCAACCGCGATAGGCGGGCCGTCGGGCTTGCCGGCCCTATCACCCGCCGAAATAGCGACGCGCCCATTTGCCGTGGGCTGCGACCGGCTCATTATGCCGGGAGTGCCACGGCTATACAATACCCTTCGGGGGAAGGTCGTGTGCGGGCCGCTTCGCGGTGGCCTTGTCTAGCTCCCGGTGCCAGCCCGTCGCTGGCAGCCCGGCCTAGACAGCCGGTTAAACCGCGAGCACCACCCAATGACATTTAACAGACCCATGTTCCCGCCCGTTACGGGCCACTGCCGTGCGTTTGCCTGTAAGGGCGCCTTCGACGCCTCCCACCACGCCAGCGGAGCTCCTGAGCCCGCATGGCAGCGAGCCGTCATCCGTCTCGCCAACGTCGGTGAGCGCGTATGCGAGCGCCTAGGATGGGTTTTGGAGCACAATCAGGACAACGACCCAAACAGCGAGTACGCCGAGAACTGCCGAGAGCTCGTCGAGATGCTGATCGAGTACCTAGACGGCATCGAGGTCGACCCAGACCTCGAGGACGGCGGCTGCGCGGGGCCGTCGCTCCGCTCTCACGAAATCGAGCCGGCCGGGCCGGTTGTCCTTCACCTGCCGAGCCGGGACCGCGTCGCCGGCTACGACGTCGAGGAGCAGTCGGAAGACGAAGGGGTGACCGCATGAGCACCCCTATCGCAATCGGCCGCCGTAGCTTCCTAGGGCGCGCAGCCGCGGTGCTGGCAGGAGCCAGCGCCACAACCCCTGTCATGCTCACCGCCGCCCTGGCGGCTCCTGAGGAGGATCCCTTACTGGTCGACGCCGGCCGGCGCCTGGGTGGCCTGGTCGATGCCTTCGCGGCGGCGCAAGCCAAACTTGCGGAGGCCAAGGCCTTAGCGAGGTCGCTCGTGCCGGACGTGCCGGAGGAGATCGTTTGTTATTCTTCCACCTTTTGGGCCGGATGCTCCTACGAGCTGAGGGACGTCGACGACAGCCCGTTACCAGGAGGTTTCGTCGTCGATAGTGACGGTTATTCGAGAGCGGCGCGGCCGAAAAAGATCATCGACTCGACCTCACTGAAGAACCTCATAAAGGACGGGGTTATCCATTGCGACGGCCGCACCTCGTTCGGGAAGGCGGTGAAGCGAAAGATCGCGTTGGCGGAGCGCTATGAAAGCGATCGCGCTGCGGCCATAGAACGATCGGGATTGCCGGAAGCATATGAGGCGGCTTTCTTCGCCTCTCAGGCAATCGACGACCTTGCTCGCGAGGTTGCAGCAATCGAGCCGAAAACCTCAGCTGGCGTGGCGGTGCTGGCGCGTGTGCTTTGCGCCTATGTCGAGACGGAGGAGTACAGCGGCAACCGGCACCATGGTGCGATGATCTTGGGCAAGCCGCTCGCGGAGGCTGTCGCTCGTCTCGCCTAAACAGAGGGGGGATCCCAGGGACGCACGCTTCGCCCTTGGGCTCCCCTCCAATAATTGACGAATCGGGCAATCCCTGTGGAAAACCTAAAACCCTTTCAAGATCAATCAAGAACGGCTTGCTTTAGTGGCAATCACTTGACAAGGTGCAGACCGTGGGAAGTTCGTCCTGCTGAAGCCCGCCCGGCAGCCGCCGCGGCGGGCGAACTTCTTTTTGGCTCCGGCCATTTCCCCATTCACACCCTGTCTGTCATCAGCCCGCCCGGATTCCGCGCGGGCTTTTTGCGTTGGAGATCTCCATGGACGCCGAATACAACGCCTTGGCCGTCGAGCTTCAAAGCGCCGTACCCGAAGCGAAGCTTCTCGAAGATTTTCCGCTTGTCTTTTCGCAGCACGGCCTGCGCGAGCTGCGCAAAGCCGGTCAGGTCAAATTCGTTCGCGGGCCGCGCGGCGAGATCGTGTATCCGCGTGCGGAGGCGCTGCGCATGGTGCGTGAACGCATGGGAGATGCGGCATGAACGAGAGTCGCGGCACGACACGAGATGTTCTCGCTATCCTGACAGATCGCATCATGGACCTTTGCCTTGAGATCGGCCGCCCCGATCTTGCTGAAGCCGTCTCACTGCTCGAAAAGGTCGCGAGCGGGCTTGGGACTTTGGAAACTGAGCGGGCGAAGATCATCGACCTGCTCGCAGGCGACGATCTGATCGTCCAGGCTGGCGAGGCCATCACATCGTACCAAGACGAAGTCGCGCGGGCATACGCCGAGCGACAGCAGTCGTCGGTGCAGTGAGGCCGCGACATGAAGCACCGATCAATCGGCACCGAGACAGCATGGCCGAGTTTCGCGATGGCTCGCGATTTGGCTGGTAGTGTTTTTCCCGTCAGTGAAGCGGTCATCCTACAGACTGCGCGAAAGAACGGCATCGGCCGAAAAATGGGCCGCGCCATCGTTTTTAGTCCCGAAGATTGCAACCAGCTTTATGAGGCTCTACCGTGCCCCTCGAACTTAAGAGGCGTCCAAAATCACCCAACTGGATCATCCGCGGCACCCTCCGCGGAATCCGTGTTGAAGAAAGCACTGGCACTGGCAACCGAGCCGTCGCCGAAGAGATCCGCGCCAAGCGTGAGGCGGAAATACTCGCCCAATCAGTCTACGGTCGTCGCGCTACCGCAACGTTCGCCGCGGCCGCGCTGAGCTATCTAGAGAACGGCGGATCGAAGCGGTTCACTGCCAAGGTGATCGCGCATTTCGGAACGACGCCGCTTGCTCGCATCGATCAGGACGCGCTCGATCGTGGGGCAAAGAAGCTCTATCCGGAGGCCTCGCCTTCAACACGTAACCGGCAGTTCTACGCGATCGCTTCGGCCATTTTGCATCATGCGGCGAAACGCGGTTGGTGCACACTGCCGATTATCGATCGCCCGGATATTCCAGCGGGCCGGGTTCGGTGGCTCACAATCGATGAAGCGGATCGCCTGATTGCTGCGTGCAGCGACCATCTCAGGCCGCTGGTCATCTTCATGCTCTACACGGGCGCCCGCACTGGTGAGGCCTTGTGGCTGGATTGGCGTGACGTCGAGTTGTCGCGAGCCCATGTCCAGTTTCCGAAAACCAAGAACGGCGAGGCGCGCGGCGTCCCGCTCCACCGAAGGGCAATAGCCGCCCTAGCGAACATCAGCGGCCGATCAGCAGAGGTTTTCCGCCGGCCCGATGGCTTGGCCTACAGCCGCCCTCGGAACGACGCGGACACGTCGGCCGGGACTCGCATCAAGACAGCCTTCAGGGCGGCTTGCCGTCGCGCTGGAATTGTCGATTTCCATCCCCACGACTGCCGTCACACCTGGGCCACATGGCACTACGCCAAGAACAGGGATCTCGGCGCGCTGATGAAGCTCGGTGGATGGAAGAGCGAGCGCATGGTGATGCGATATGCGCACGTAAACGTCGGAGAGCTTCAGCACACGATCGACAACCTCCCTGGGGGAAAATCCGGGGAGACGAAAAAGCGGAAGGCGAAAAAGGCGTGAAAAATAGGCTAAAACTGATGTCGGGCAACGCCCTTGGTAATGGAGAGGTCGACAGTTCAATCCTGTCTGGCAGCACCAGCCATCCTATTGGATGCATTGATTTTCTTGAAATTTCGGTCCTGAGTGCCACACGAAAGTGCCACACAGACCATGGTTTCTCTGAAGTTCTCGATGTCCCAACGTGCCGGCTCGACCGTTCCCCAATTCCGCATTCGTGTTCCCACCAAGATCGTCGATCGACTACGCGGCAAGCGCGTGTTGCTCAGCATCAGCACACCAGACGACTATCCGTTCGTCCGGACGGTGACCATCGGAAGCGACGTAGCGTTTAGTCTCGGGACGGACGACAGGAATATTGCGGAGGCGCGACAGGCCAACGCTCTGGATCATCTTCGCCGGTTGTTTGATCTGACCGAAGCGGCTCCGATCAGTCTCAGTCACAAAGACATGGTCGCGCTGAGCGGCGAGACCTATCGGCTGTATCAGGAAATCCACCGCGACAACCCCGGCGAACCCGACGCATGGATGTATCACAAAGCGCTCAGTCGCGCAGCCCTTGAAGGTCGCATCAAAAACCCACCGCCAGCGGCCTTGATGCCGAACGAGGTGAACACCGCGACGGAACTGTTTGGGACTGGTGATCTGACTGCGGCTGTCAACGCCTTCCCGGCCGACCAGTATGACGCGCTTGAAGATCGGTTCGGACTTCTCGCGGATTGGGTGCTGATCCGTCAGCGCATCCACCTAAACCCGAATGACCGGCAACGATTCTTGCGCTTGGTCGGCATGGCCAGTCTTGATGCGGGCTGGCAGTTACGGCGCAATGCGGAGGGTGATTACAGTCCTGATCCGAAAGCGCAGCGCTTCCCAGCGATCGAAAGCGTCGCAGCGATCAAGCCGCGGCAGACGATCACCGGCCTGCTCGACCTGTGGTGGGCTGAAGCCAAAGCAACTGGCCGCAGTCGGACCACCTATGACACTTATAAGGGGGCCGTTGATCGACTGGTTAAGCATCTTGGTCATGACGATGCCAACCGCGTGACCGAGCAGGACATGCTTGCATTCAAGGATGCCCGTCTGAAGGTCGTGACCGCAAAGACCTTGAAGGATGGTGATCTGCCGGGGATCAAATCCGTTCTTGGTTGGGCAGTAGACAATCGGAAGCTGACGAACAATCCAGCCGACGCAATCAAGGTCAAGGCGGAAAAGAAAATCCGGACTCGATCGAAGGGTTTCACAGATCAGGAAGCCGGCGCAATCTTCGACGCTTGCTGTACATACGTGCAGAAGCAGAAAGAGGACCCGAGAACCGCCGCCGCCAAGCGGTGGGCACCGCTGATCGCCTGCTACACGGGCTGCCGGATTGCGGAGGCGCTACAGCTTCGCAAGGAGGATGTTCGCGACGAGTCGGGCCACCATGTTTTTGATCTCAATCCACTTGCTGGCAGCATCAAGACCGGGACTTACCGGCTGGTCCCAGTCCATCCACACCTGATCGAACTCGGACTGTTGCGCTTCGTCGCTGGCTCGGGCAACGGCCCGCTGTTCGCGAAAGGCAGCTACAAACGTGTTCTTGATTTTGTTCGGGCAGTCGTAACCGACGAACGAGTCCAGCCTAACCACGCATGGCGGCACCGCCTCAAGTCAGTTAGCCGCAACCTCGGATTCGATCCGCGAGTCGTCGATGCCATTCAGGGCCACGCAGCCCGAACATCTGGCGAGGACTACGGCGACGTGTCGGTAATCGCCATGGCCCGTGTGATCAATGCTATTCCTCGGATTGCAAAAAACGCCCCCGGCCGGATTGGCTGAGGGCGTTGATAAAGGTCGGTTGGCAAAATCTAGTTCAGCGTGTCCGGTTCACCGAGCACTTCCAACAATGCCACCGCCTGTTCGTAGCTATCGCACGGGATCGCGTTCGCCCGGCAAAAGGACGTGACGCCATCGGCGCTGATATTGCGAAGGACCGCGGCGCCTTTGATAGTCAGTGTTCCGATTCCAAAAGGCTGAGCGAAGTCCTGCCATACGGCTAAAACCACGTCGTTGTCCTCTATGATCTGGCGGACGGGTTTCGTCGTGCCGTCCATCAGCGTCTTGTTTGCGTTTGCCATCGCGACGAACGTCGACAGCGTGGTGACAAGCTCAGTCATATATTTTTCTCCTCGCAAGATTGAGGGTGATCATGAGGTATCGCTTTTTGGAGTGTCCACGCGAACCAAATGAGAACGCCCCCCGGCCGGCTTGACCGAGCTAAGAACGAGCCGAGGTCAGCAGGCACCGCGCGCATTTTCTGCATCAAGATCGATTTCGCCAGCCGGATTCATCGACCATTTGCGGCGCCATCTCGGAGCAGCCATCTCATCGATAAGTCTGCCCGAACTACCGACCGTTGGCAGCCACATTGCGTCAATGCCTCTGTGGAGCCGCTTCAGGCTCACCGAGCGCATCCTGAAAATCTCCGGCTCATTCGGATCGAATGCGACATAGCGGCTGCTTTCTTTGATGATGCTGTAGTTGCGATAGTCCACCTGAGTCCTCTCTGTGTGTTGGCCGGAGGCACTATGCAGGAGGCTCCATTTGCTTCAAGGCTGTTGCATTCGCACGAATGCAAACGAGAGAGCCATCAAAGCGAGGGTACGTCCGCCTCGCAATGATGACTCTCCCTCCCGGCCGTGCGTTAGGTGTACTCGCTCTCTGAGTCGTGGACACGCCAGTTCATCGACTCGTCAACCCGGCGCTGCACCAGCGTTGCGAGGGCTTCCGGGTCGTGACTGTTGCCGTTGATGTGGATCGCGACAGAGCCGCGGCCGGCACCACCAAAGTCACCCCTCATCGGGACGCCAGACGTCGGGGCAGCAGGAACATTCTTGATCGCGTCGGCGGGGGCCGGCACGTTATTGATGTTCTGCTCGATGAATTTGCGGTAGTTGATCGCACCTTGGCGACCCTTGCCGTAGCTCGATCCCGGACCAACCCAATCAGTGAACTCGTTGCCGTCCTTCGGGCTGATCTTAAAACCCTTGATGCCGGTTTGCGCCGAGCCGTTGGGATCGGTTGCCAAGCCTTGATCAGTGTAGCCGCCGATAACATGGCTTCCAGCCAGAGCACGCCTTGTGTAGGCGTCGTAATTTTCGAACAGCTTCGGATTTCTCTTCAGTCGTTCGATCGCTCCGTATATTTCACCACGACGGATGGGCCCGTAGAAGCTGTTATACTTGCCGGTTCGCGGATTGACGCTGCGAACGCCATCGGCTGAGAAGCCGAGCATCTGACGCAGTGTCTTGCCTTGCATGTCAGCACGGTTCATGAGGCTCTCGATGGTGCCCCCCTTGCTGATGCCTTCGGTAGCTTGGATGGCTGCGAGGTGCATTCTCAGGGTCGGATCATTCTTCAACTCTTCACCGAAGCGAGCGCGTCGGGCAGCGAGGAAGTCGCTTCCTGCGAGACCTGCGCCGACACTCATATCGGCAGCTCCACCCGCGGGGATTTCGGTCCCAACGCTGGGAGTGCTGTAGCTCATTCCGACCTTGCCGCCGCGCCGGATGATACCGCCCGACCCAACACCGAAGTTGGGAAGCATGCCGCCCGGCGTAGCGCCCTTGATCAGGGCGTCGGGAGTGCCGACACCGCTGAGCAGGCGCCCTATACCTCCATCTCCACCGCCAGAAGACGCAGCGCCCTGATAGGCATACTGGAGTCCGCCGGCACGGCTGCGGGAGCTGAAGTCCGTGGCGCCCATGAACGAAGCTCGCTCGATCTTTCCGCCGAGGTTGTCGAGCTTGTTCCCGATGAAGCTCATCGGGTGAACGTCCGCGGGGTTGAAGCCGTCGCCACTCTGCTTTTGGTACAGCTCTTTCTTGTGCTGGCGTTGACGCTCTCGCCATTGGCTCGTCGTTTCTCCCGGCCGTTTCTTTGAGGCATCCGATGTGCCGGCATCGTTGTTCTCCGCGAGGGCCCACGCGAGCAGGGCAGCGGTGCCAACAGGGTTGCCGGTGGCGGCACCTAGCAACGCCCGACCACCGAGCAGGCCCGCGATGCGGCTGATGATGTTCGCAACGCCAGCTAACACGGCCATGAGCGGGGCGAGCGTTCCCAGCGCGATGGAGAGCGCAACAATCTGGCCGACCAGCTTACCCAGGACTTCAGCGCTGTTGCCGTCCTTTCCCATGGCGGTGGCAACGCCCTTCAGCATGCTGATGATGGTGTCAGAGACTGACTTGAGCCCGTTCACGAAGCCCGACGCAAAGCCGATGATCTTGTCCACGTCGATGGACGAAAGTTTCGCTGCGATCTTGTCGAGTGCGTCGCCCATGTTGGCGACGCCAAAGGCCTTCTTCAGCCGCTCGACAAGGTCTCGGGACTTCTCCGCGATCTTGCTGGAGGTGAAGATGCCGGTATGTCGATCGAACCAATCGGATACCTCGATGAAGCTCTGCTCGAAGCCGCTCCCGAATTTCTCCCATGCGAGACCAAACATCGCCTTGATGCGGTCCCAGCGCTTCTGAAGCGAGTTAAGCTTGGTACGGGAGAACGCGGAGACCGCATCGCTCTTCTGGTCGATTTCCTTCAACGTCTCCCGGATTTGGTCGGCAGCCTTGGCCATCTGCACCAGTTCGTCCCGCCACTCCCGCATGCCGGCAAGGTTCGCGAATTTAGCCCGGCTCTGCTCAGACATGTTCCTCATCTTCGAAAACATGTCCAACATGAACTCGGTTGGAGCCGATGCCAATCTCTGAGCCATCTGCGCCCGGCCGCCGTAACCGATCATACGTGCAGCCTGATCCAGATCCTTCGCGCGCGCGCCGCGAGCATTTCCGGCGTTCGCAAATTCTGAGGTCAGGAAGCCAACGAACGTGCCGGCCTTGTTCGGCTGTAAGCCTGCCGAGATACCGACCGACGTGAACGCGGACAGGTCGGTTTCCTTCATCTTCGTGGTGCTCAAGGCGGACAGCGCACGCTTGTTCGCCTCTACCACCTCGTTCGGGTCTGCGGCGGTCGCAGCGGCGGCGACGGCCACCGAGGTCATCATCCGGGCGACGCGGGCCGGATCGGCGTTCCGGACGTTACCATAGAGGCTGGTTGCGGTCTTGCCGGCCAACTTCATCAGCTCGCCGATGTTCATTTCCAGCGCCGACGACGCCTCCAAGGCGTTTTCCGTGACCTTCTTTGCAGCGGTGGCGTCGAAGCCTTGCTTAAGCGCCTCGGTGTAGCTGTCCAGAACAGCCGCTGCGGATTCGCCAAACCTGATCGCAACCTGATCTGACCAGTCACCGCGAAGCCGCTTCACTTCCGCTGCGGACAGACCACCGAAAATTTGTGCCTTCGTCTCCGCCACGTCGGATTCCATTCGTTTCTTAAAGGCGGATGCGACGCCGGAGATGGTGATGCCCCCTGAGATGAGCGCGGTGGTTGGCGAAATGCCACGGGGGAGCGCGCCACGGCCGCCGGAGTTGGCACCACGACCAACGGCGCGTTGCTCAGCCTGCCTGCGGTTGTAGGTCTGCCGGTCGAGGCGATCCAGTTCACGATGGAACGCCCGCGCGTCACGCAGGCTGTCTGCATAGGCCGACTTCCATTCAGTGCGATAGGCCGACGCAGCCCTGCGAGCGTCGTCGGTGAACTTCTGTAGGCCTGCCGATAGGCTGTCTGGAAACAGCTTAGGCGCGGAGATGCCGTTGATGGAGTTGATTACCGCCTTAAGCTTCTGGAGGTTTTTTTGGAGGCCAGCGACCACAGGGCTCATGCTGTCGGTCGCGCTCAATTGGACGTGGAGTAGGAGGTTCTCTGACATGGTCTCTCTTGTTCGTTGGCGCGACCGAGCACGCGGACGGTGACGGCGTAAATCGCCTTTTGGAAAATGCGCTCATATTGCGCGTGAAATGGTGACGCCCGATGATTTCGGGGGTGGGGGTGCGGATGCATGAACCTCCCGCGCGTGTGGGGGTACATCCCCGAAGGTCTGGGGTGGTCGTAAGTCCGCTTTTTGTTGGTGGCTAAGGAAAACCGCTCAGCCAATGCCGGGGCCATGCGGCACAAAAATTCGCGGCTTCACCCTCCCGCGCTTGCGAGCGCTGGGAAACCTTGGCAGCCCGGTGGCATGCGCAACGCGAGCAAGGCCTTGCGCAGGGAAGATGCTGAGCCTATGTGTTGCCGCGAAGTCTCGTCACGAGACCTGTGCGCCTCCGCTTCGTCGGGGACCGTGCTCATCGCAACGCGCCGCATCGATCATCAACACAAGGGCTGTGCCGTATCTGGCCCGGCCCATGGAAGGATCATGCCATGAGCACGACAGTCACACTCAAAGCCGTCCAGCGTCGTTTCGAACGCTCGCAGAACTACCGCAGCAAAATTTGCGCGCTCTCGCCACGGGAGCGGCAGGGCCTGCACGGCAGCCGCTTCGCTTTGATCGAAGGCAACTCCATCTTGGACGCTGGCGATCTGGAGGCGGTGCAGCGCTGGTGCCGAGACGCGGGCGTGTTGCACCGGAGCGAAACGATCGTGGCATAGCTGGTGCTGCAAGGCGGCTGGACCGGCGATAACCGCCGGTCCGCCGTCTGTTACGGGTACAAGATTTGTGTTGACGGAGACTTGGGCTACTCGTTACAGATACGTCAACGGACGTTGAAGTATTCGTAACAGGCGGGCCATGGCGCAGCACAATGGGAAGTTCGTCACCTACTACCGAGTTTCCACCGGCAAGCAGGGTAAGTCTGGTCTCGGCATCGAGGCTCAACGGGCCGCGGTTGCTGCCTATCTCAACGGTGGCGATTGGACGATCGTTGCCGAGTTCACCGAGGTGGAGTCGGGTAAGCGATCTGACCGGCCCGCGCTGGAGCAGGCACTGGCCGCCGCGCGACTGCATCGGGCCGCGCTGGTGGTTTCCAAGGTTGACCGCCTTACTCGCTCTGTCGCCTTCCTGTCCCGCCTGCTTGAGGCCGGCGTTGACGTTCGGTTCGCGGACCTGCCCGTGATCGAAGGCGCTACCGGCCGTTTCCTTCTTCAGCAGATGGTGGCAGTGGCGGAGTTGGAAGCCGGCATGATCTCAGCCCGCACCAAAGCGGCACTGGCGGCGGCCAAGCGTCGAGGGAAGAAGCTTGGCGGCAACCGTGGTGTTGTCCCCGGTGCGAAGATGCAGGACGCCTCCCGGAAAGCCCTACTGGACCGCACGACGAAACATGCGGCAGATATCGGCCCGACGATCCGCAAGCTACAGGCGGACGGCGCAACGTCGCTACGGTCGATTGCAGATGGCTTGAATGAGGCCGGCATTCCGACTGCGCTCGGCAACGGAAAGTGGCAGGCCGTGCAAGTTCAGCGAGTTCTCGCGCGTTTATCGCAGTGACACGCAATAGCTGACGGCGCTAGTGAACGTCCCGCTTGGGCACGATCGGGCGGGCAGACGGGCAAAGGCGCGTGGCGTGTCCACATGGAGCGCGATGCAGCACGGTCCCGACGCCAAATACCCGACCGGGCACACGCTGCCGGCTTTGGCGATTTGGTCGCGACCGTCGACGGGTACGCAGTACGGGCCGGCAAGTGCGGGAGGCGCAACAGTGAGAGCCAACGCGAGTGCGTGCAGTCCTGCGAGTCGTCTCAATATCATCTGTTGCGCCTCCGATGGACCGCGGCGACTCTGGAGAAGCTGAAAACCGCGGTCCAAACATTTAGGCAGCCGGCGCTGCCGCTGCTACCTCTCTTTCGACTTCGTCGAGCTTTGCACGGGCGGCCTTGAGATCAGCCTCGGCCGCTGGAACACTGGCCAGTGCGCGTTCATGCGCCTCAAGCGCGGCTGCCACGGCGGCCTGAGCGGCGGCAAGTCGCTGGCCCCGTTCGCGGGCCACGAGATGCTGAGCCCGTTGCTCCCGTGCATCAGGCGGAATCGCTTCGATGGCCTCCCTTGTGGCAACTGCACTTCGTAATCTTCGATAGGTCATGCGCGGTTCCTCATGATGTCGTCCATCATCGTCTTGGTGATGCCGGTGGCTCTGGCATGGCGTGCATGCCACGCGGCGTCGAGTGGACGTTTCCGACGCATCTCGGTGATTGTCCGCTCTGCGTCCGGCTTGTCGGGCTGTTGCAGTCGGCCGAACCCGCTCGGAGCCCGGTCATGCAGGTCGCGAAGATAGTCCTGGACGGACAGCGAGCCCTTGCCGGGGATCGTGATCAGGTCACCGTCCAACTTGCTGCCGGCGAGGTCGATTGCGACTGTCGCCATGGTCGTGGAGTTGAGCGCGTAGCCCTTGGCGCGTGCGGCAGAGACGACGGCGTCCTCAATTGCGTCCGTGGTCATCTTAGGCTGCCTCATGTTCGCGGCGAAGGCCGGCGATCAGATATCGGCGCATCTTCGAGCTACGGTTCGCGCACGAAGGATCATCTTGAGCGGCGGCAGCGTCGATCCTGTCGAGCAGGATTTTGGGCAGCTTCAGCGCTACGTGTACCATCGGTGAGCAGACAAGCTCATCCGGGGCGAAGGGGTCGGTTTTCTTCATGGTGTTCTTCCAGGGGTGTAGAAAAGCAAAAACCCGCCGGGCAAGTTGCCGAGCGGGTTGGGTGTCAGTGGTGTAGAAAAGCGATGGGCTCCCTCGCGGGAGCCCTATCGTTCAATCCGGTGCCAATGTAGCCAACATAGTCTCACGATATGGGGAAAAAGTCAATGCGACTTGGCTCGGAATGCAAATCGGACCCGGAAATGAAATTCATCTTTTAAAGAAAAGGCGACCCGCGAGTCGGCAGACCTTTCCATCGCCCTTGATCGATCATCCCCGATGACGTGCAGGAGGCCCGTACAGAGGCCGGGGGCGCTTGCCTGGGATTGGAGCCTCCCGCTCTGAATAACGTACAGAAGGTCGATTATCAGGCCT
The DNA here is from genome assembly GCF_017565645.3 of Bradyrhizobium barranii subsp. barranii. Classification (NCBI taxonomy): domain Bacteria; kingdom Pseudomonadati; phylum Pseudomonadota; class Alphaproteobacteria; order Hyphomicrobiales; family Nitrobacteraceae; genus Bradyrhizobium; species Bradyrhizobium barranii. Next base: position 998,272 of record NZ_CP086136.1, on the reverse strand, counting down.
GATAGCAACGGGAGTTTTCACGCCACTGGCGAGCGGCGCACAGCGCTTCAAGCGCCGCTCCGTCCATTGCCCGTGCCTTTCGTACCCGGAGGGTCGTCCTCAGGGTCTCTGCCTGATCCACGGTGAGCGGTCGATCGGGTCTCAGGGTGCCTTCGTCGTCGCCGTCTTGTTGGATGGTGAGGAAGCTGAGCTTCTGCTTGGCGCTGGTCCATGCTCTGGCACTGGAGCATGCGAGATGCGCATAGACCTCGCGGCCGTCCGTCGAGAGGTGGCCGATCAAGCCTGTGATGCGCCAGTCACCACAGGCGTCCCGCCTGAGGCTGGTCTTTGCTGCGCCGATGGTCGCGGCGAACGCGGCCAGCTTGTCCCGGTCGGCCGCCTTGTCGTCGATGTCGGAGCGGCGGCGGATGGTGGTTCCGGCCGGTCGTGTCGGCCGGCTGATGTTCGTGGTGGTCATGAATGTCTTTCGCTTTGGCGGCCCGGCATGGGAGAGATGATCGTGATGTGGGTGATGATCAGCCGGTGGCGCCTCTGGTGGAGGCAGAGCACCGGCTGGCGGTCATGGGCTAGACGTCAACCTCAACGCCTCGGTTGAGATCGTCGTCACCGCTGGCGGCTTGGAAGTGCCGGTTGTCGCTCGTAGGATCATTGCCATGTCGGTCAGCGCCGCAGGCGTGTTCCTTCTCAGAGGAGTGCGCAGACACGCCCGGAGCGGAGCGACCAGGAATTTCTTCTTTGGGTTCATATGGAGGGGTTCGGTGGAGCGCTTCCTTCGAGCGATTATGGGACGGAAATTCCGTCGACCGAAGTCGGAAATCCCGTCCACCAAAGTCGGATTTTCCGTCTTCCGACCGGCACGTCGTTCCGGTGGTACCGGCACCAGATTCCGGTGGTTCCGGCACGTCGTTCCGGTCATCACCGGCATCAGATTCCTCATCGCGATCGTCTTCATCGCTCCATGACTCGGCTTCGCGCCGCTTATATTCGGCATGGTCAGCTACGTACTTCTCATACTCCGCCTCGATCGCGGCCATATTCGGTTTGGCCAGGACCGACTTGTTGGCGCGCTGCTTGATCGAAAACAGTCCGGATTTTTTGATGACGCCGTTAGCGGTGCTGATCGTGTCGAGAGAAACCTTCGTCCTGAAGCTCAGATATTTCCTGCCAGCGAAGGCGTGCCCTTCCTTCTCGGAGAGGTCGAAATACGTTACGGCGAGTGTCTTCGTCGCAGGAGTCCATCCCTCGCCATCCATCGCGAAGATCATGTTCATGAAGGCGCATTTGCTGCCGGCCGTGATGGAAGGTGATCCATCCGGATTCGTGAACATTTTGTCTTTCGTAGATGTGCGCTTGCTGTTGTTTTTTTCGGATTTTTCAGGCATACTGTTTCAGTTCGATCTTCGAGGGTTGAGCATCCAAAGGATGATTGATTACGAAAGCCCTGGCGTTGGCGCGCTGGGGCTTTCTCGCTTCTGGCGCTGGTTACTTCGCGGCGGCCTGGAGCCGTTGCAGACGTTCCTCGATAGCCTGCCGAACGAACTCAGATCTGCCCTGACGCAGGTTCAGGCGTGCTTCATCCAGCGCAGCCAGTTGGTGCGCTGATAACCTGAAGCCAACATGTGGCCGTGCGGTATCGGGATCGTAGAAAAGGCGGTTAGTCATAGTTCCTCCAAAACAAAAACGCCCCGGCGGGATTGCCGAGGCGTCGGACAGGTCGACGACAAAAAGCCCCACCTACGGCGGGGCTTCCGATCAAAAATTACAGCGATGATGGATCAAGGCCTATCACGAACCCGCGCGGGCGTCAAATTTTGAACCAGAAACCACTCTGCCGAGCGGCCCGGTGTAACGATGCTGAGTCAGTGACGCGCGTTTGGATCGTCAGAGCAGCCGGTGTGCGCCCCGGCTCCACTGATCCAAGCTCGATAGCACCAAGAGCGATGTAGCTCCTTGACCATAGGCCCGCAGGATCATCTTGGCAGATTACCAATTAGATCGAAGAGTGCGGCCCGGTGCGCATCGATCGTGTCTGGAGACGTCTTCGCCGATAACGACGCTCTGTCCTTCCTACCAAGGAAGTAGGATATCCGCTCAGCGTTGGCTCCGCTCGGATGGGGCAAACCGACCAGCAGCCGATCTGCCGACAGAAGCCCGCGCTTAACGAGCAATGCAAGTCCTTCGCTCACCTTTGGCCCCAAAGGAACCCACACCGCATTCGGCAATGCGGACACTTCCTCTGCCAGATACTGAAGCAACGCCTGCCGCAACAGCGGCGTGGTGATCATCGACGGCGAGCCGCCGTAGTTCTCTCCATTGATGAAGACCGGGTATCGGATAGCACTGGTGAAGTGAACAAGATCGCTCCGCGACGTCCAAAGCTCCGCCGTGCTGCCCAAGCCCATCCAACCCGCAAGCCCGATATAGTCCAGCATCGCCACTAGGTTCGCTCTCATGGGCCCCGAAAAGCTCGCGAACGTCTTTGCTGCTCCAAGGGCGGTACCGTGATCAGCACCCGCAATGAGTTGGCGTCGTAATTCGCCCAACGCATTCCGGGCCTGTTGGGCTCCCGGAGTAATCCCGACGATGGCAATCCGGGCGCCATGCTGAATATGTTCGAAGGGCGCATAGCTTATCGCCAGCGGCTGCTGTTGCGCGAGAAGGAGTCGACCACCAAGCGTGACGTCGGCGGCAATCTCGCTCTCAGGAACTTCCGTAATCAGGCTCGCGAAGCGTTGTAGTTCCGACACTTCAATCCTCTTTGCAGTCGCGAACGACATAGGCCATTCGCGCAGACACTGTCTGCTATCGTTAGTCGCCTTTGATAGCGATTGGCACGAGCGCACCCGCATCACGATCGTAGAAATAATTGACGATCGACCCATCCTTCAATCGCGCAACCGCCTCGCCAATAATGAAGGATGGCACCAAGAACCATTCACGGGGCCGTACCTTCTGGCCAAAGCGGTCCGTGATCTCGATGTCGAGCCGCGCCGATGCAAAGAAATCGTGCAGCAAATGTTCGAGCTTAACCCGGTCGATGTTGTAGAGGGTGTAGGTCGTCACTGGATGTACGGGGGCCATCAGGAACGTTGGATCGTCCTTGGCATTCTGAATGCGGATTTCCATCTTGCCAGAAGTGAAGCCGATCTTGTGGAGCGCGCCGTCCAATTTGCGGATTTCCGGGTCGTCTGAAAGACTCTTCACTACGTAAATCATTCCCGTCTGCGCGTCGCCCGCAGCAGGCGTGTCCGTAAAGAGCGGCCCCATGTCGGTGGTGGTGATCCGGCGGCCGTTGGGGTCTTTGTACAGCTCGGTCGCAAGCGAACGTAAAAGGTTGTTGCCTTCGGTTCCGTTATCGAAAATGAGTCGCAGTCGCGCATTCTTCTTGCCGTTGCGGATGTGTGTCTCGCCCACCTCCGCGACGTAAACGAGCACGCCGTTCAGGATGAAGAACTCCCCCGCGCGGATTTCCTGCTCGTTAGCGAACGGGATGGCCTTACGCTTGCCATCCGTCATTTCGCGGACGCATTGCTCAAACAACGGCTTGAATTTATCGAACTCGGCGCACAGTTGACGCTCGGCGATCTCGTCCGGCTTGGCAACGGCTGGCTTAACATGGACGAGATCGAAGATGTCGTCTTGCGGCGTCTTCAGCAGGTCGTCGTCAAATATCTCATCGAGCGTCTGCGGCGGCTTCACCGGGGCGACCGGAAGCAGCGCGTGCCGGTCATGCGGCAACAACATGTCGTGGACGGCTGGATCGTTTAATAGGCCGTTCAGCTTCATGCGCAAGGCCCGCTCGGAGACGGAGGGCTTCTCGGTATCGCCCGGCTTGTGCTTGTGATGGTCAATGAACTTGTTGACTTCGACGAAGGTGTCGAGAATCCGCTGCTGCTCGCTGGAAGCCGCCTTGATGGCTGCCGGCTTCACATCCAGCAACGGATCGCTACCGCTCAAGAGATCATCCAACGTCGGCTTGGGCATGGCCGCTTACCCTGACTGCTGGGCGCGCATCTGCTCGCGCTTCTTGGCCCTGATCCATTCGAGCGCCTCGGCGAGGCGGCGTTCCATCGGGCTTTGCGCCGTGAGGCTCGGCTCGCGCCCATGCGTCTCGTTGAAACTCTTGATGCGCGGCCAAAGCGCTACCGCTTCCTCCTCGGTCATCTGGATACGCCGCGCGGTGATGGCGCCATGGATGCGCTTCAGCACATCGGCATCGACGGACTTCGACATGATCTCGTAGGCGAGCTGGAAGGGATTGATGCTGTCGATCAAATCGATGTTGAGGTCTTTCACGTTGATGAACTTGTCCGCCATCTTAATGAGATTGTCGTTCAGCTCCGGCAGGCCGCCGTTGCTGCTCGCCTTGAAGGCTGCGTTGGCGACGACATGCTGGCGGACCTCCTCGACTTCCTGGGGCGTGAGGTCCGGGTATTTGGTCTCGATGACCTTCGGGACATAGACCTGCGTCACGACTTCCGGCGGAATCTCGTCGGGGTTCATCGCCGCGCGCAGCACGCGCTCGTCCTGCATGACCGAGGCGGTGAGATCGACGAGGTCGCTTTGGAGAATTTGCCGCACGCGCGGGGTGCTGGGCTCGGCAAAGCCCTTGATGGCGACGGTGGTTTCACTGTTCGTATAGTCGATATCGACGATCTTGGTTCCGCCGTCGATGTTGTCATCGGTGGCGCGCGTCTTGAATTTGAAGTTTGGGGCGAGCACCTGCTCCATTAGGAGCGAGGCGGCGATGGCCTTGAGCATGTTGTTAACGGCGTCGGCGACGTTGTCGGCGGATGCGTCGGGCTCGGCGATCAGGTTGGTAAACTGGGCGTGCGACTTGCCGGGGCAGTCGCGCGTGGCGCGTCCGATGATCTGGATGATCTCCGTAAGGGAGCCGCGATAGCCGACGGTAAGGGCGTGCTCGCAGTAAATCCAGTCGAAGCCCTCCTTGGCCATGCCAAGGGCAATGATGATGTCGACGTCGTCGCGATCTTTGATGTTGCGCAGCGTTTCCATCACTTGGTTACGGGTCTTCTCGTCGTCCTCGACGAGATCGGCCACCTTGAGAACCTTGCCGCTCTTGTGCCGGACATGATGAAGCCCGGTAGCCGCGTCGGTCTGTATCACGTCGCCGAGGTGATCGAGGATACGGTCGACTTCCTCGTACTTCTCCTTGGTGCTCTCGGCGGCGTTCACGCTTGGAATATGAATGATGGTCTTCTTGTCGGGATCGAGGACCTCGTTGATCGCATCGAGATAGCGGCGGCGGTAGAAATGGTACCCGATGCCGAGGCTCTTCAGATAAGTGTAACCGTTGAGCTGCTCATAGTAAGTGTAGCTGACACGAGTAAAGCGCTCTTCGTCTTCCGGGCGAAGTACGGGAATGCTGTCGCCCCGGAAATAGCTGCCGGTCATGGCCACGATATGGGCGCGGCCATCGGCCAGCAGGCCGCGAACGACCTCGCCGAGACGGCTATCCGCATCGGCCGAGGCGTGGTGGAATTCGTCAACGGCGAGCAGACAATTGGCAAACGGGTCCGCGCCGATTTTGTCATAAGCGAAGCGCAAGGTGGCATGGGTGCAAATCAGCACCTCGGCGTCGCTCTCCATGAACACCTGAAACCTTCCAACCTTGCCCGCATCGCCGCCCGCCGTGCACAGGTTCCATTCCTCATCGACGAGCCAATCGCGAAAGAAGCCGTGGTCGGTGAGTTTGGTCGGGCGGAATGACGCGCCGATCGACCTTTCGGGAACGGCGACGATGACTTTGCGGATGCCCTGATGTTGCAGCTTGTCGAGCCCGATGAACATCAAAGCGCGGGACTTGCCGGAGGCAGGCGGCGCCTTGACCAGGAGATACTGGGAGCCGCGTTCGGTGTAGGCGCGCGCCTGCATCGCGCGCATGCCCATCGCGTCCTGCTTCTGGCTCGCGCCGGTCTGCCCGTAGGTGACATGCACAAAATCAGGCACTCAGGACCTCCTTCTGCTCGACGGAAGTCATCTCCGCGTACATCTTAAAAAGATGTTCGAGTCGCTCGGTGTCGTTCTTGAAGGCACGTCCGATGTAAATCTTTTCCAGCGTATCATCGAGCTCAGTATGAGCATCGAGAAGAGATTGGGGCATGGTGTCTGGGTCGTAAAGCCAATCAAGTATCTTGCCGGGGTAGCTCTCGCGCGCCGAGATGATGCTCCAAGCATGACCTTCGAGCGTAGCCTTTTGGGACGCATCGAGAGGCGGCACCGGAAAGGTGTTATAAACAAGCGTATTTGAATAGCGCGGGTCGGTCTTAAGTCGACCAGCGACGGCGGTCATCCAGATGACATGGAGCCTTGAGGAAAGAATGCTGAACCAGAATGTTTCCGGGTCGTAGGTAACCTGAACCGTATCCGTCACGATCACAGAAGCGTCGAGCATCCCTACGGGGAGATAGAAACGGCGTTCCGTCGTGTAGCGGGGTATGAGCAAGATGCTGTCTTTAGCCCGTCCTATTCGTGAGAGTGCGGCTTTTTGGCCCGATTGATGCGGCCGCACATCTTGTCTGACGAGGCGCACAGGATTGCCTTCGGCTTTTCACCGCCTGACGACCCGTACTTTGCAACGCGCTTGAGGTATAGGTTGGGCGAACGGGGGGCGGACGCCCCGCCGGTCAAGGACCGAGCGGCAGCAACGCGCCTGGCAAGCCGCGGATCAGGTCGGCTTCGGGACATGCCGCGGCAAACGCAAGGCGAATGCGGCTCGTGGTCTCGACCACACGGGCAGCGATTTTCAAGAGACGAAGACGCAGCGTCGCGAACTCGGCAGCGGCCAATTCCCGGGCTTTGGGAATGGCGTCGCGCACGGTCAGCATCAGCCAATAAGCGGCCGTATGGAGCACGAGACGGACCTGGTTGGCGAGCGCCGAACGGCAGCTGGTGCGGTCGGAGGCGAGCTGTGTCTTATGCAGCTTGATCAGATTCTCTGCTTGGCCGCGCGCGCAATACAGGCTGTCGTAGATCCACTCGGCCGAGCCGACATCGAGGCTGGTGACGACGAAGCGGATGTCGAGGCCGAGCATCGTCGCCTCAATACGGGCGACAGTGCGCCGTTCGCGATCCCAGGACTTTGCCTTGTGGCGCGTCTCGGTATAGCCACGCAGAACCGGCAGGTTCTCGATGGCGCGTCGCGTGCGGATGTCGTCGGCGACCTCGTCGACTTTTCTGGCGAGAGGCTTGGTGCCGGACAGACCGAAGATGTAGTCGATGCCGTTGGTCTCGCACCACGCCATGGCCTCCGGCCGGGCATAGTGCCCGTCGCCACGGAACGTAATTTGCGTGTTGTGCCATCGCGTCCGGATATGCCGTACCAGGCGGCGCAGATGGGCACGCACCTCGACGCCGCCCGGCGTCTTGCCGGGCCGCAGCACGACGGCCACGGGCCGGCTCTTCTCCGTGTCGTAGACGTGGATCGGCAGGAAGCAGCGTTCGTCATAATGAGCGTTGAACAGCGAGAGCTGCTGATGGCCGTGGACGACGTCGCAGGTATCATCGATGTCGAGCGTGACGGATGCCGGCTCGTGGGGGTAGCTATCCATCCATGCGTCGACCAAAATGTAGGTCAGCCGGATCACGTCGCGCAGGCGCGGAGCATTCTCCAGCCGCGACAGCGTCGGCTGGGAACACAAATCCCGGCCCGTGTCCGGCAGCCGTCCGCAGGCCAGTTTGAATGCCGGATCGGACCTCAGATGATCGAGGTCGTCGGCGTCCTCGTAGCCGCAGCAGATCGCGAACATGCGAGCGCGGAGCATATCGACCAGGCTGTGCACGACCCGCGTCGGATCGCGCCGATCCGGGAACACCCGGGCCAGATTGTTGGCCAAACCGAGACGCCGCTCGGCCATCGCCAGAAGCATCACGCCCCCGTTCGAGGTTAGGCGCCCACCATCGAAGGCAGCTGTGACTTTCTTGGCGTGAACGGCTGGAAACGAGAAGGGCGGAATCGTATCGTCGGTCATGGCGGGCGTGGCGTTCGCGGTTGGAGGTGATGGGGTTGGCTTCGCAACCGAATCCTACGCCGCATCAGCGCTTTACCCCTCAGGCGCACTCTTACGAATAAGACGGGTTAAGTTGAAGAAAGATTGAGTGACTCCCGATCATTTCTGTGCCGAAACGTGGAGTCGCGGTCGTGCCGCGTCCAAAGAAACCGGCGCGAGCGGCCTATTAGACGCGGTAGGTGATCAGCCTCCGAAACGAGACTATCAAGCATGAAGAGATCGAGCGCGAGGCAGAGGTTTTATTTGTGTTGAATTCTTGCTTCTCGATAGTGGTCTGAAATCGTATCATCGGTCATGGCGGGCGTGGCGTTCGCGGTTGAAGGTGATGGGGTGGCTTCGCAACCGAATCCTACGCCGCATCAGCGCTTTACACCACGCTCGCCAGCCTCTCAGGCGCCCTCTCGCGAATAAGACGGGTTAGCCTCGTGGACATAGCGGAATCGATAAGGGATATGAACTAGCGATCGGGCGACTTCACCGCCCGTGCGGCGATATTCAGCCACTCTTCGAAACCGTTCCGCAAGCTCCGGAATAGAGTTGGCCTTGGGATAATCCCGGTCGTGAACCCATATGCAATAACGTCTTCCCCCTTGAAAAAAATCGTTGTTGCCGAGTAGTGGACGAAGGAATGCCTCAATCTCCGGGTTGGCAATAAGGAGTTTGTCGCGCTCGTCGCTCGACAAAATCAGATGACCTCCATCAATCGCCTGGTTTCCGAGAACCAGCTCAGGACGCCCGTCGGACGGATTCATCAGCTTCTCAACATAGACATCTTCATTCTCAGTGAGATAGGCCGATATGTTGTTGACTCGTTTTCGGTTGACATCGTCGTATAAGAATTTTGGCGCTTTTGACTTAAGTGTAAGGCCCACGATGATGCAGCTAACAGCAGCGTTATTCTTGGCGTTGTTTCGCCACTTAAAGGGATGGTGCGCGAAAGCAATCTCGACGCCCCTTGACCTGAGCTGCTTCCAAAAAAGGGAGACTGACTGACCTTGGCAGATTGAACTGGTGGCCACAAAGCCGGCCGCTGAGTTCGTTGACTGCATGAACTGGGCGGCTTTTTCAAACCAACAGCAAACGTAATCGAGACTGTTGACGCCCTCATAGTCTGGCATGCAGTGCCGCATATCGTCCTTTTGAGCTTTGGTTTGTTCGCGCGCTCCTTCAAATTGCGGGTTCCCGACCACAAAGATTTCGGCTTCCTCGTCCGGTACTTGCTCGGTCGCGTGGACCTTCTCCACGCGCGCCAAATCAAAAATCTTTTCCTTTTGAACCGTCTTCATCGGCCGAGGGCATACCTGAAGCCAATCAAGCCTTAAGGCGTTGCCGCAGACGATGTGGCCGCCCTCCCTGAGGGGGAAGCTCTTCGGCGCTTCGCCGAACAGACTCTTGAACCGTTGGTTCATCTGGTATTCGGCGATCCAGAGCGAAAGCTTGGTCGTCTCCACTGCGAAGTCTGCTAATTCGATTCCATAGAAGTTGGAAAGCTTGACTCCGCTTTGCTCGCGCCACGTCGTCTGTCCTCCGCCAATCTCGTCGAGGCGCTGAAAGACACGCATCTCCAGCGAGCGCAATTCGCGGTACGCAATGATCAGAAAATTGCCGGAGCCGCAGGCGGGATCGAACACGCGGATTTTCGAAATGCGCGTCAGGAGCTTTCGTAGCAGTGAGCGTTCTTCGCGGTGACCTCGCGCCCGCTCAAACTCTTCTTCGAGTGACATCAGGAAGAGGGGCTGCAATACCTTCATGATGTTCGGCACGGACGTGTAATGCATGCCGAGGTCGCCGCGCATGTCGGTATCGACGACAGCCTGGATCATCGATCCGAAGATGTCGGGATTGATCTCGCGCCAGTCGAGTTGAGCGGCCTCGACCAGCATGCGTTTGGCGCGCCGATTGAAGGCGGGCACCTCCGTGCTGTCCGCGAAGAGACCGCCGTTCACGTAAGGGAAAGCTCGAATATGTGCGGGCACCTCACCACGACGGTCGTCGGGAACGTTCATCACGTCGAACAACCGCTTCAAAAGGTCTTGAAGATGCTCGCCGTCACTCCCTCCATGATCGCTGATGGTTTTGACGAAGAGGTCTTGGTCAAAACCGCCGGTGTCCTCGGCGAACATGCAGAAGAGGATGCGCGTCAGAAAGAGATTGAGAACGTGCCGCTTCTCGGGAACGAGCCAATCGGGGTTATGAAGTTCGATTTCGTCATGGAGCTTAGCGAGGCGGCCGGCAGCCTTGATGTCGGCCGGGTTCTCCGCGACCGCTTCATATTTCTCGATGCCGGCGAGCGGCAGGAAGAAGTCGAAGCAATCGTTGAGCTTGTCGAAGTCACAGTGGCAGGTGTCGTCGGTCTTGGTGTCGTAGGCGGCAACCTCGTGCCCATCGGTCGCAAGAAGGAAGCGCGGCTTCTGCGTTTTTGCGGCCTTGCTTTCCCTGAGCTGGTCCAGTGTCTCTGCAACTTTTCCGACTGGCGCGGCGCGGTAATAAAGCTTTCGCGACCAGAGCACATCGCTCGGCTTCTCGCCCTTATTTTGGGTGCCTGAGCGCAACTTCGTGAGTGTCGCCTTGGGAGCGTTGTAGACTTCCAGCATTCGGAACGCGAACTCGCCTTGGTCAAATGGCTCCTTCACGAGGTCGGCAAGCTGCATTACGATTTCGGCGATGTTCATCCGGCACAGCATTCATAGGTAGGGGCGCACGCAGCGTTGCTCGGCATTTAGCGCCTTTGGGTGACGCATCTCGAAACGCGCGGCGTCCAGGGAATCTTCCGAAAGAATATACGCTAAGTATAACGCAAGGTCCAACGGGGGCCTGTACCTCTTTGCAAGCAGGCCGCCCATCGCACGGGTCTTTACACTAGCTGCCTATCGACGATTTCGCCTTGTGTGATGAACAGCCGGTTGATTTTCCGATCCTTGATCGTGGGCTGCGCAACGACCCTAAGGGTAAGCCCCTCATTGAGTGCCCTGGTGTATATGTTTCCCGGCTTCAAAAGCTCATCGTCTGCGATCTTTCCGGAGACGATCTTCTTCTTTGGCGCGTTCAGGATTTCGACACGGCAGGCCCCATTCGTTTTGAAGACGCCGTGAATGCGAACAACATACTCCTCTTTTTCACCGAGACTGAGCATGTCCGGCGATCTGAGCACTTCCGCTGCCGGCTCGTCTATTACATTAGCGACGCTGGCCCCACCGATCTGCATGTGATTGACGGTCCTTCCGACAGGGTCGGGAAGCTGCCTGATCGAGGCTCGGTTCTCGCGTGCCATCGTTGTGATCATACGCTGTAGCCAAGCCTTATCCCGCATATGACCTTCGTGAACCTGCTTCGCGAACTCGTGGTGGGTCATGGCAAGTTCGTGGATACGATCGACGGCGTTGTTGCTGTCCTTCTTTGAAAGGACCTTGTCGATTACCGCCTTGATCGAAAGTTCGATGAACTTCTTCGCGACTGTAATGAGGATCGGACTGTAAAGCGGAAGCTGACCAGAATTGGAGATCGCAAAGATTTCTTGTAGCAAACCGTTCTCGCGGCTCGGTCCCACACAGAATCTTATGTGGTAGGAGCGCGGATCGTGTGTGATGTTCTCCCAAAAGAGTTCGTGACAGATGCTATTGGCGAGCTTAGTTGCGCCGATGAGTGATCGACCGAATTGCTGAGCGTCCACGAAATGCTGATCGGCAAGCAGTCCTCTGTACGCAATAGGTATCGGCTCAAAAAGTGGTTCTGGCATTCTACCCCCCGTTGATCAAGCACCCTATCCATCCTAACCTCAAGCTGCCTCGCCATTGAATTATTTCTTCCCGGGCGGCACGCACCCGACCAGCGCGCGCTTCGTTCGCATGTCCAAAGATGGGAGCCATGACACCCTGGACAACGTCTAGCGCGACCTTCAAATCTGCGTCGGTTGGTACAAAGCCGCGGTGCATTGCTGCACCGACACCAAGTGTCGCCCGTGTTGGGCCGCGCGCCTCGAAAAACCGTCCTGCATTCCCCTGGATAGCAACGTCGTCGCCCTTCGCGCCTGATTTAGGGAGCGCTCAGACAGCTTGATGCTCTTGTTGATAAGTAGCCGCAAGCCTTGCTCCAGCACGAGTGGGCTGATCAACTGCAACTAAGGCTTGCGGATAGATTTTGCTGTTGTGCTTCGCGACAGTTGATATGAATGCGCGTAGGAATGCGCGCTCCCTGCAGTTCGCTGCGACTATGCGTCCGATCTGGCGTACGAGTATCCGCAAGCCTTTTTCCTCATGACACAACTGGCTAGACTCAGAGGCGTCAAAACGCTCCCCCAACTGGCACGAGTTTTAGGAGTCCAACCAGCATCCTTGTCGTTCGTTTTGTACTGGCTGCCTGATCAGCAAAAGTACGAGCAGTTCACTATACCCAAGAAAGGAGGCGGCTGGCGACTAATCACGGCCCCCAAGCCCCGCCTCAAGATGATTCAGACAAAGTTGGCTGATCTTCTTTTGGACATTCACGTTGAGTTAGAACAGTCCCGCTCCCGAAGTCAGTGCCAGCTGGCACACGGCTTCAAGAGGGGCCTTTCTATCGTCACGAACGCCACGGCGCACCGAAACAAGCGGTTCGTGTTCAACGCCGACCTGAAAGACTTCTTTCCCTCAATTAACTTCGGCAGAGTTCGCGGCTTCTTCCAGTGGGACAATAACTTTTCACTCGATCCAAAGGTCGCGACTATAATCGCGCAGATCGCTTGCCGCGACAATCAGCTGCCTCAGGGAAGCCCGTGCTCGCCAGTGATATCAAATCTGATAGCTCATATCCTTGATATTCATCTCAATAGGTTAGCTCGGGCCGGTAGGTGCACATACACCCGCTACGTGGACGACATCACGTTCTCAACGAATGAAAAGGAATTCCCGTCCTCGATCGCGAGGCTGGTGCGTGGTTCAACAGACAAGTGGGTTCCGGGGGACAGTCTCGTCAAGCGCGTGTATTCATCCGGCTATTCGCTGAACTACGACAAGACGCGAATGCAGCGACGGGACTCACGCCAGGACACGACGGGTCTCATCGTCAACAAGAAGGTCAACGTCCGCAACGAATACTATAAGACAGCCCGCGCCAAGTGCGACCATTTGTTCAAAAACGGCTTCTGCTTCTCAGATAAAGATCGAAAGCCCATATTCGATGACGCCTTGGACGGGACGATGGGTTTCATTCGCCAAATACGCGGACTCAAGACCAAAGATTGGCAGAGTGAGCAAAACAGCTTCTTCAAGCTATATCGGCAGTTTTTGGATTACCGGGCGTTCCACGGAATCACACGCCCCAAAATCATTTGCGAGGGAAAGACCGACAATATCTATCTGCGATGCGCGTTCCAGAGACTGAGAGCAAGATTTCCGGCTTTTATCCATCCAGATCCCTTGGTGGGTCTCACGGTCGACCTTTTCAACTACACCGAAGCGGCCGCCACCTTTCAGGATCTATCCGGTGGCACCAACGACTTATCCAAGCTCCTGTCGCACTATGCCGCAAGAGTGTCGCCCTTCAAGCTCTCGCCAGACCAACCCGTGATCATGATCGTCGACAACGACAAGGGATCAGCCGATCTGTTTAGGAAATTGACCAAGATGCTCGGCAGGGTCGTCGGCGGGCTCGATCCATTCTACTACGTTTGCGCAAACCTTTATGTCGTGCCAGTCCCGAAGGGCATAACAACCCTTGAGGCAGCCATCGAGGACCTGTTCGAACCGGCGCTTCTTGCCAGGACCATCAAGGGCAAAAACTTCGATAGAACCGGCAAGGAGAAGGATCGAAGCAAGTGGTACTCCAAGGTCGAGTTCGCAACTGAGGTTGTGAAGCCCGAGCGAGCTACAATCAACTTCTCCGGTTTCGAACCGCTCCTGCAGGCCATATCAGACGCATGCAAAGACTTTACCGGACGTCGGGCCGCACCGTCCAAACCTTTGCCCAGCGCCTCCGCGAGCGCCGGTTCTCCGTAAACCATGGAGAGTGCTCTCAACTTGTGGTATGGGATTGACTCCCAACTCGCGGGGGAGCGCCGTGTCCGACGACTATGACGAAAGGCAGATGTTCTTCGAAAGGCGCACTGATAAGACGATTATCAGCAAGCGCTTTCCCAGCGCCCCCTCGGGACAGATGCTCCGCATCGCTACGCACATTGTGCAGGGCGATTCCGGCCTCGCGTTCGCGCAGGTGAAGGACGAGGTTGTCCTGCGGCAGACGCCGTCTGGACGATACGAAATAAAGGCGACCTTTGTCGAGGACGACAGGTCGGTAAGAACGCTGACGATTCAGAAGTACAGCAAGCGAACCGGCCCGATTGAAAAGCAGTCCTTCTCATTTGTCGGATCGGAAATCGCCACACTCTTGAATTTCGTGGCAGGCCTGAAGACGGTGCCATTCGATGATGGATCGAAGGTGCATCTTCCCGATGACATATTGCGCGACATCATTCTTGATCAAGGGCAGGCTCGACGCATCTTCGCCAAGAATTCGGAGGTATTCTTGCAACTTGCTCAGCAGGAAGACCTGACACGGGACTTGGTGGCCATCGGATACAGACGCAAGCAACTTCGTTACTTCGAGAGACTGCTAAGAGATCGGGAATTTTTTGCTGCCGAGCAAGATCGGCTCGATTGCAAGCCCGAGGCTTTGTGGCAACAGTTTTTCGAGGCCAACACCTGGATATTTGGGTACGGCCTATCCTACCAGTTCGCTTCGAAACTCGATGAAGGCAAGCTTGAGCGAATTGTGAGGGGACGAGACTTAACCGGACCTGGCAAGCGAGCAGACGCGCTGATGAAAACGCGCGGCATCGTGAGTTCTCTCTGCTTTGTTGAGATTAAGCGGAACGACACGCCGCTGCTTGGACCGAGTGAGTACCGCTCAGGAGCATGGCCGCCTTCATCCGAATTGGTGGGCGGCGTGGCTCAGACTCAAATGACCGTTCATGCAGCTGTGGAGGCAATCGGTCACAAGTTATCGCTCGAAGACGAGTTGGGCGATCCAACGGGAGAAATTGTTTTCAGCATCGAGCCGCGATCTTGCCTCGTTGTTGGCAGTCTCGATGAGTTCAAGACCGAGAACGGCGTGAACATCTCCAAATTTCGTTCGTTTGAGCTTTATCGCAAGAATACTTGGCGACCGGAGATACTGACTTTTGACGAACTGTTGCAGCGCGCTCGCTTTATCGTCGAACACGAGCCGGCGGACAAAGAAGCTGATGGCTAGTGGGCGTCTGATTGTGGAACGGATTTGCAGCGTGATCCATTCGCGTTGTTCCGAGCGCTGTGCTGATTTTGACCCGCGTGGTCCGCTCATTCCCCCGTCGTCAGCAACCAGTGTCCAATTTGTCTCTCGCGTATCTCGCGGCAGTCATGTAGTGGTTGGACTAGTGGCCCCCAAAAGTGCCACACAAAGACAGATCGCCGGATCGAAAACGTCAATAAAATCAATTTGAAGCAGGGTTGCGGCCTAAGTTCAATCCTGTCTGGCAGCACCAGTTTCCTCAGAAAATCGCCTTCTTCCGTTGCCCGGTTGCCTCCTGGGAGGGGCCGGACGTGTCGTCCGCCCCCTCCGATTCTCGCAGTGATCGAGCTCAGCTAGAAGCCTAAGCCGATGCCGCCGGCTGCGAGATGGTGCGATGTGCCGCCGAAGCTGGCCGTCCACGGGCTGGTCGCAGCATGAGCGGGATTCACGGTGGAGCCGAAAACCTGATTCACATCGCCGACGTACAGATAGCGGTACTCGCCGAACAGGTAAGCGCCGCTGTTGCCGAGGGCGAAGCGTGCACCGGCCTTGGCCTGTGCCGCAAAGGTCCAGGCTGAGGAGTCCGGACGCGCGTTGAAGTGGTTGATGCCAGGCTCGGCCGGGTCGGTCTGTGTGGACGTGGCGCCGTTGATGGAGACGTTCGCGGCCCCGATCCCGCCACCGATATAGGGCGTGATGCCTTGATAGGGCGTGTTGAAGCCGACAACCATGTTCGCCAGCAGCACCGTGGTGCGCGTCGGGAAAGTCGTGTCGAAGGAGTGCTCTGCAAATCGGGCTGTGGGGGTCACCAACGTCGCACGCGGCTGGTTACCTGCCAGATAGAAACCTTCGATCTCCAAAGCGGGCCGCAGATACGTACCATACGACCATTCATAACCGAGATGCGCGCCACCGAACCCGACGCCGCCGCTGCTGGTCCGCCCTGTGGCGTCGACAGCCAAGGGGCCCCCGACGGCCTCAACGAAAAAGACGGTGCCGAGCTGGCTGACGTCAGTGCCGCCGCGACTGCCGCCGCCACCGAACACGCCGACATAGGCACCGCCGGTGCGCGCCGGCGCGACTGCGGGTCCCTTGTTGTACATCGCATAAGCCTGCGCGGGCGGTGCTACCGCAACCGTCTCCCTCGCAGCGTCGCGTCCGGCTGGCTTGGCTGCCGGTGCAGTCGCCTCTCGCGGAGTGACCGTGCGCCGCTCCTGTTTGGCCTGCTTCAATTCGGCGCGCAGCTCGGAGATGGTCTGCTGCTGCGCTTTCAGCATGCGAAACAGTTCGGCGTTGGAGGGAACGTCCTCGGCATGGGCGGCGCTCGCCGTCATCAATCCCGCGGCCACGATGAAACATTTACGCGCTGTCATTTGATACCCCGCCCCTCAGTTGCAAATCATCGCTGACACTATGGAACCTGGTCAGGCCATCGCAAAGATATCGCGTCCGCGGATGCGACCGTTTGAGGCACCTAAGCTGGCGATTACGAACGCATGTGGATTTTGAACGACACGCACCCCGCGTCTCGATCAATCCCATCGGGCAACACGATTCTCAATTCACGCATGAAGCGGCATTCTCGCGGCATGAAACGCCCGAGTTTTGCTCTCCTCTTGCGCCCTCTTCCGTGAAGAGGGCGCAGGGAAGGCCGGGTGCCGGCTGACACCCATGATCCGCGGCGCCAGGAATTTGCACACGCAAATGCGCAGGCGGGAAACAGGTGGGCCGGAAAAACACCCGGCCTTCCCTGCGCGATGGTCTGACGGCTTATGCGCGCTCTCCCCGGAGCCGAGTTCCTTCTGGCCTCCGTCACCTCGCGAATTGACGATGCCTCGAAACCCGGTAGAGCCCCGATCCATCTCCGCAAGGCTTGACCGTAGCAACGACGGTCAGGACCACGCGTTTTCGCCGTACGCAGCGATCCAGCTCCGCCCAAGGGCTTCGCCAGACACAGGCGCCGTCCGTTCCGCACGCAGTCAAGGCCCTCACGAGGTTCATCTCGCCCTGGTCCTGCCTTCGCGTGCCCGGCACTGCCGCGTCCACCGCACCCCGGCCCACGTTCGTGACGACGTACGATCGCCCCTCTTCTCGGGTCGGGATGGCGGAGAGAATGCCGTAATTCCGAATTTCGGTAAAGTGGAATATTTTTACTGCAGAGGATTGACGGGTTTGTGCGAGCGGCGGGTGTTTTGCCCGACGCATCAATTAGCGCGAGCGTGTCGGCTTTTGGCGACATCGCATTTGTCACTCGCCGCAGGTTCCATCAGGTCATGCTGCTGACGCATTCTCTGTCTTAGACGGGGACAACCTAAAACACTGCGTGCGGACCGCTCTGGTTCGCACATCGGTTCCGTAGCCAGGGGTTGGCTCGAATCCGCAAAGCACTGGTGCAAGTTCGTGAACGCTTCCGCGTTCGCTTGACCATGTTTGCGGTGTCGGAACCGGACGATCGAAAAAATCACAGGAGTTATAATGCTGTTCCGCTCGAGCGCCGCAATTTGCGGCGCCCTGGTTGCGCTTGCCGTTTCTGTTCCCGTTGATCGAAGTGAAGCGTGTGAAGTTCACTCAAGCGCCGTCGTCGATGCCACCTCCGGGGAGGCGATCGTTGGCGCCGCATCCATGTACAATCCGTTCAAGCCCGGCAAGGAAGAGGGCGGTCCGAACACAGCCTCCGGCGAGCGCTATGATCCCTCAGTCTGGGCGGCTGCCATCAAGACGAATTTGCGCGGGAAATTTGGTGGGGTCCAATTTGGCGCGAGGCCGAAATATGCCCTCGTCGAGGCCGTCGGCAAGAAGGTCATCGTCAAGATAAATGACGTGGGGCCATTAAGGCCTGGCCGCATCATCGACCTCAACGAGCGGACGATGCGCCATTTCGATCCAAGCCTGGAACTCGGAGTCATTGTTGGCGTAAGGGTGATCCCACTTTCAGGGGACGATTGGATCCCGGGACCGGTGGGCTGAACGTCCCACGCGAAGTGGCGTGGCCCGGATGGAGCGCGAGCGTAATCCGGGACCGTCAGCCGCGGAGCGAACTTGCGGCGGCGCAGAGAAGCACAGTCATCTCGCGGGGGTTTCGTCTTCGTCCGCCTGGTGTCCGGTGAGGCGATCGTCGGCACGGCGCAGCCGCCGGCATAGCTCGCGATTGATGTTCTGCAGGACGATCACATAGGCGTGGATATCGGCCTTGTAGCAGGCGTAGAGCTTTTGCGCCGTCAGCTCGTACAGCACCGTCGGACTCTCCGCCACCACCGTGGCGGAGCGATTCTGCATTTCAATCAGCGTCATTTCACCGAAGAAATCGCCAGCCTCCAGAACGGAAATCGGGATGACACTCCCCGAGTTCGCCTGCTTGCTCACCGCCAGCCGGCCGGACTTGACGATGAACAGCGAGCGTCCCGGCTCGCCTTCCGCCACGACGGTCGCGCCGGCATCAAAGCGGCACTCGACCAGCATCGAAATCAGCAGGTCGAGGCTCGGGTCCGGAAGACCGCCGAAGAACGGCGTCGCGAGCAGGAACGCTTTCAGCTCGGGGGCACTGACAACCATCGCACTAGGATACGCCCCGTTGCTATCTGCGACAAGCGGAGCGGAGATCGGCGCTGACGACGCCGAACGTGTTTGAACAAGGCGGTCAGCGAAAGTTTCGTAGGATGGGTAGAGCGCTTGCGAAACCCATCATGCTTCCGCGCAGACAAAGTGCGATGGGTTTCGCTTCGCTCTACTATGCGCTACGCGCGGCCATGTCACTGCGGCGCAGTGCTCTCGCCGCGCAAGGTCCTTCGCTTTCGCCACACCTGCAGGTCGATCATGACTTTTACGGTTGCCGCGAGGACGAGCGCGCAGAGCGCCGCCTTCGAGATCGTCTCCATCGTCCCCTCGATCAGCAGGCAATGGACCACGCTGCCTGCGACGATGACGATCGCCAGCGGCATGTGAATGAAGCGCCAGGTTCGCGGTCGCAGTCCCAATCGCCGGCGCAGGGCGGCCAAAAGCGCGACCGCGAAGATGGCCCACATCGCGGTCACGCCAAAGGGAGAGAACGGCGTCGGCGATGAGAAGGTCAGCGCGTCGATCATGTCGGGCGGACTGGTGATCCAGAGGCCAACGACATGGATCACGATCGCAGCGACAAGCATGCCGCCGATCCAGTGATGTGCACGCCGTCCACGATAGGCCGGGAATCCCGGCAGATATCCGCCGATCAGCAGCGGCTGAACGAGCACGAGGCCGAGGGCAACAATCCCCGCAAACCCGGCCATGATGTAGAGCGGACCGCGCCATGCGAGCTGCTCGCTTCCCGCTGCCGCGGCGATCGGCACGCCAATGGCGAAAGCAAGGGCGACCCAGATCAGGATCACCCGGGCCAGTCTCCACCCCTTCATTCGCAACCCGGTCAGGCCGTCTGCAGGACGAAGTGCGCTTCCAGGCTCGTCTCCTTCGCGCTCCGCATCACCGGCCGCAGAAAGACGGTCTTGAACTCACCGCTGTCATAGGCGAGGTGACCATGCGGCTGGCCGAAGATGGGAATGATCTGCGGCATCTCGAGCCGGAACTTGCCGTCCTTGTCGGTGAGCGTGGCGCCGTGACTCTGCGGCTCGTGTTCCTGCCCTTCGGTCGTGTGCGCCCAGATCTGGATGCGCTGCCCGGCAAGTGGAGCCCCGTCGCCTGCGCGGCGTACGGTGCCGCTCATCCAGAAGCCGCCCTTGCCGATCCGGTCCACGATCGCCGCGCCCTTCCGGTAATTGTTCGCGCCACCCGACATCGACTCGGTCGGTGCGAGGCCTTCGGCACGGGCCGCCAACAGGAGCCCGGACATCCCGGCCGCCAGGACCGAGCCGCCGGCGGCGAGGAGATAGCGTCGGTTGAGTACGACCATGGTCATGTCAGTTCGTCCTCGCGACCCGTGCAGTGGCTCCGCCGAGGGTACAACAACAAGCGCGAGACGCCCAGTTGAGTCGGAGGGCGCACCAGGTCGCAATAACAGGGTTGTGAACGGAGGCACAGGCCACTCAAACAGCCGCGAACGAACGCCATTCTCGCGGCATGAAACGCCCGAGTTCGGATTTGGTCCTTCCCCCTCGTCCGTGAAGAGGGCGCAGGGAAGACTTGGTGCCGGCTGGCACCCATGGCCCGCTGTGCTGCTTCGGCCATAGCGCCGGGCCACTGTTCAGCCTGGTGCGGGCGTAATAGCCTGATCGGTCCAACACATCATGCGGGGCAAACTTGCTCAATGCGGGCTGGGAGAAACCATCAATGAAGCGCTGGTTGCCCGGACTCGACACTCTCCGTCAATATGAAGCAGCATGGCTTCCGCACGATATCTTCGCCGGCATCGTCCTGGCGACAATGCTGGTCCCGGTCGGCATTGCCTATGCAGCTGCATCGGGCCTGCCGGGCATCTACGGTTTGTACGCAACGATCGTGCCGCTGCTCGCCTACGCGCTGTTCGGCCTAAGCCGCATTCTCGTCCTTGGCCCGGACTCGGCGCTGGCGGCAATACTCCTTGGAGTCATCGCTCCCTTGGCTCAGGGCGATCCCCTGCGGGCCGTGACACTCGCGGGCATGATGGCGATTGTCTCAGGGACGGTCTGTATCCTGGCAGGTGTCGCGCGCCTTGGCTTTATCACCGAGCTTCTCTCGAAGCCGATACGCTACGGGTATATGAACGGAATTGCCCTGACCGTATTGATCAGCCAGCTGCCCAAGCTCTTCGGCTTTTCCATCGAGAGCGAGGGGCCACTGCGAAGCCTGTGGGCGATTGTCAGCGCGATCCTTGGGGGGCGGATAAACTGGGTCGCGTTCGCGATTGGCCTCGCCACGTTGATCGTGATCCTGCTTCTCAGGAACAACAAGCGGGTGCCGGGCCTTCTGATTGCGGTCGTTGGGGCTACGCTCGTCGTCGGGGTGCTTGATCTCGGGACGCAATACGGCGTCAAGGTGCTGGGCCCCCTTCCCCAGGGCCTGCCGGGTTTCGTTGTCCCATGGATCACCTCCAGCGACCTCGTGCCGGTGCTGATCGGCGGTTGTGCAGTAGCGATGGTTTCGTTTGCCGATACGAGCGTACTTTCACGTGCCTACGCTGCGCGATTGGGGTCTCGGGTCGATCCCAACCAAGAGATGGTCGGGCTCGGTGCCGCCAATCTGGCGACGGGATTTTTCCAGGGCTTCCCGATCAGCAGCAGTAGTTCACGGACACCCGTTGCGGAAGCCGCCGGTGCCCGCACTCAACTCACCAGCGTCGTAGGCGCGCTTGCCATCGCGTTGCTCCTCCTGGTCGCGCCGAGCCTGCTCCAACATTTACCCACCGCCGCATTGGCCGCCGTCGTCATTGCATCGGCGATTGGCTTGATTGAAGTTGCCGACCTCAAACGAATCTATCGCATTCAACGGTGGGAATTCTGGCTGGCGATCGTCTGCTTTGTCGGTGTAGCAGTGCTCGGAGTCATTCCAGGAATTGGTCTTGCGATCGCAATCGCTATCATCGAGTTCCTGTGGGACGGTTGGCGCCCACACTCCGCCGTATTGGGGCGCGCCCACGGCGTCAAAGGCTATCACGACATCACACGATATCCGGATGCGCGCCGGGTCCCCGGGCTGGTCCTGTTTCGCTGGGATGCACCTCTGTTTTTTGCCAACGCCGAATTCTTCAGGGAACGCGTCCTGGATGCCGTAGCGACATCGCCAACACCCGTGCGTTGGCTAGTTGTTGCCGCGGAGCCGGTCACGAGCGTAGACGTCACCGCCTGCGACGTGGTTGCCGAACTGGACCGATCGTTGCACGCGCAAGGCATAGAGTTTTGTTTTGCCGAACTCAAAGATCCCGTGAAGGACAAGCTGAAAAGATTTGGCCTCTTCGCGCAGCTTGGAGAGAATTACTTCTTCCCGACAATCGGCGTAGCCGTCGCCCGCTATCTCGAAACCAACAACGTGGAATGGGAGGACTGGGAGGACGACGATGTGCAGGGCTTGGAGAGAGTAGCGGGCCAAGATACCGCGTCTGGTCCTTAGCCGAGATTCAGACTCAAACCCGACAACTGCGCCCTGACGTGGTGTCATTTTTGTCCCGGATGCGCAGCGATTGCAGTCGTATGCTCGCCGTCCCTTTTTCGACGACAGCCACCGTCATCGTGTCGGGCTCGAAGGTCACCTCGAGGTCGGCGCCGGCATCGACGGCAGTGCCGATCATCACCAGATCGACGAATTCCCTCCCATCGTTATCGCCGAAGATGGCGCGCTTGATACCCAACCAACTTTGGACCGGCACCCTGACCGGGTCGCATTCGTTTGCGTAGGCCAGAGTCACGCTGCCCCGAGGCCTGGCGCCGTTATGCACGAGATAGATGCCTTGGCCACCGACAAGCCAGAAACCGGGTGAATCTCGACCGTTCATGGCTCGCACCGAAACCGGCCATTGCCGGACGGCCTCGTTCCAGAGCGCCTTCAGCCTTGCATGAGGGAAGGTCAGCTTCACTGAAGTGGGTTCCGCCGAGCTGCGTAGTTACGAGTTGCGATCGCGTCGGCAATCTGGTCGCGTGGCACAACGCACACGATCTGGGCATCATTCGGCAGGGCGAACGTCAGCCAATAGGTTTCGGCGTCGTACGCGGCGATCACCACGACGGCTTCGACGTAGGCAGCTTTGCTGTTGTCGGCGACGGAAAACCCAGCGTCCGTCAGCGCGGTGCGTTCCTGTTCGTCAAACTTCACGGCGTCATCTCGTGTCTGGAGGACGCCCCCGCGACTCGCGGTTTACCCACACCGCTTACGGAAACCTCGTTAAATCGCATTAAGGTTGTGAAGGATCGGCAATGTCCGGCGACGACGGGAGCCCGACGACTCAAGCGTCACGGCTGCGCGAACGAGACCCAAGCCATTGAATGATCCTTCTTGTCAGCGCCGCGTCCCTCAATACTCGGCAGGCATCCACTGGTGGCGCCGCAGCGCCCTGCCGCGACTGCGTCCAGATGTCGCGCTCCTCGTCCATGGTCAGGACGATCGGCATCGGCTTCGGCTGGATCGGTTGTTACCGCGATTTAACTGGCTGATCTCTCCGGATCGGGCGAGGGCTGCACGCGAGCACACCGTCCGCGAGAACGACCAACAATGCCGGAAATTGAAATCACCGACGAGTGCCGCGCTCTGATTGCGGCCGAGTTCCCGTCCGACGATACCGGACAACGCCTGGCAAGCGGCAAATGGCAGATACAGATCGATGAGGTGACGTGGCAAATGCTGCACAAGGCACGCCGGCCTGGCGAGTCAGTATCGGACTGCATCATTCGCGTTATCATCATCATCCAGCACAAGCGCGGCTTGCTGTAGCTGCCGCCAACGGGAAAGGTGCCGGCCACATCTCGACCGACTGAAAAGCGCGCGCTAACATTTCCATAATGAGCCACTACATGTGAGGCCGCAGCGCACATCGCGCTCCCACCCGGTACGCCAAACATGATCCCATTCTCCGTACTCGACCTCGCTCCCATCCGAAGGGATGGCGATGCGGCGCAGGCATTTCGCAATTCGCTCGATCTCGCCCAGCATGCCGAGGGCTGGGGTTTTAAGCGATTCTGGCTGGCCGAGCATCACAACATGACGGGCATCGCCAGCGCGGCGACGTCGGTGGTGATCGGGCATGTCGCGGGAGGGACCAGGACGATCCGGGTCGGGTCCGGCGGAATCATGCTGCCGAACCATTCGCCGCTGGTCATCGCCGAGCAGTTCGGCACGCTGGAGTCGCTCTATCCCGGGCGCATCGATCTCGGGCTCGGCCGCGCGCCGGGCACCGATCAGTTCACCGCGCGGGCATTGCGGCGCGACCTCGCCACGACTTCCGAAAATTTTCCGCATGACGTGCTGGAGCTGCAGGCGCTGCTCGGTGATGTCCAGCCGAACCAGGCGATCCGCGCCGTGCCCGGCTTTGGGACGAAAGTGCCGCTCTGGATCCTGGGATCGAGCACCTTCGGCGCGCAGCTTGCCGCGATGCTCGGGCTGCCGTTCGCGTTCGCCTCGCATTTCGCGCCTCAAATGATGATGCCGGCGCTGCGCGAATATCGGGCGCGCTTCGAGCCGTCGGCGCAGCTCGACAAGCCTTACGCGATGGTCGGCGTCAACGTGTTCGCCGCCGAGAGCGACGCGGAAGCGCAGCGGATGTTCTCCTCGCTCCAGCAGCAGTTCATCAATCTGCGCCGCGGCACACCCGGCCCGCTGCCGCCGCCGGTCGACGACATGGATGCGCTGTGGTCGCCGGCCGAGAAGGCCATGGTCGGCCAGTCGCTGTCCTGCTCCGCCGTCGGCTCGCCCGAAACGGTCGAGGAGAAGCTGAAGGCGCTGATCGCCGAGACCGGCGCGGACGAGCTGATGACGACGGGCCAGATCTACGACCACGCCGCGCGGCTGCGCTCGTTCGAGATCGCAGCCGAGGTGCGCGACCGGCTGGCGGCACGGCCGGCGGTGTGAGCGCCAGAATTGGAGCCTGTGAGAGCGCCCGGCCTTCATGGTGCGAGACGTCCGCCGTTAGCGGCTCCTCAGCATGAGGGTCTAAGACTTTGCCACGATACGAGACCTCATCCTGAGGAGCCCGCCAAAGGCGGGCGTCTCGAAGGATGGCCTCGGGCGACAGCCGGGCCTGCATGGTTCGAGACGCGCGTACCGCGCTCCTCACCATGAGGGTCTTGCTAGTCCGGAAAGCCGAACAGCTTTGCCGGATTGTGCACCAGGATCTTCTCCAGCTCGGCCTGGTCGGGCGCGTAGCGGTACATCAGCTCGAGCAGGTCGGCGTCGTTGGGCGGCTGCTTGACGGAGACGGGATGCGGCCAGTCGCTGGCCCAGACGCAGCGGTCGATTGCGGCCTCGATATAGGCGCGCGCGATCGGGATCACGTCGTCATAGGGCGGGCCGGCCTGCGAGGTCTTCTCGCCGAGCGACAGCATGACCCAGAAATTGCCCTTCTCGAGCAGCTCCAGCATCTTGCGCAGGTTCGGATCATCCTTGCCATTCGAGGGCATGGGCCGCGCCATGTGATCGATCAGCACGGGGACGTCGAGATTCTCGTACTTGGCGACGCTGGAGACGATGCCGTCCTTCTCCGGCTGGATCTTGACGTACCAGCCGAGCTCGCGGATGCGCGCGATGGCGCGGGCGAAATCGGCATCCGACAGCACGGCGCCAAGCTCCTGGCGGAAACTGAAGCGCGCGCCGCGCACGCCCGCGTCATGCAGCTTGGCGAGATAAGCGTCGTTCGCCTCCGCGAACACCAGTGCGTTGGCGCAGCCGCGATAATTCGGGCCCATCGCGGCGAGGCCGTCGAGTACGACGGAATGATCCGCACCATAGGTCGTGGTCTGCACGATGATGCCGCGCTCGATGCCGAGCGTCTTGTGCACGCGGAGCGCCGCTTCCCAGGTCGCGCTCGGCATCCGATAGGCCGCGCCGGGGCGCTCCGGATATTTGTCGATGGGTCCGAGCACGTGAAACTGGCTGTCGACAGTCTTCGGCGGCGGCGTCTTGACCGGGCGACGGGGATTCGGATCGAACGGCAGATAAGTCGGCATGCGCAAAGCTCCCTCAGTCGATCACGGCAGTGAAGTCGCACTGCACCAGCGCGCCGCCGTCCATGTTGTCCATCGGCAGCGCGTGGCGCGCCGGGCGCGAATGCTCGTCCGGAAACATTTTCAGCCACTCGACATTGACCGGGCCGCGCTGCGTGCGGTCCTTCAGCCACACCGTCATCTTGATGATGTCGTCCGTGGTGCCGCCCGCGGCCTCCACCGTCGCCTTCATATGCGCGAACATGTTGGCGCATTGCGCGTCCAGGCTCGCAGGCATCACGCCGGCCGCATCACGGCCGAGGATGACACCGGACATCACGAGATTGCCGATGCGGCAGGCGTTGGGAATCGGGTTGGCGTGCTTGAAGCCGCCGATGTGGATACTCTTGCGCCGCGTTTGACTCGTCATGATGCGCTCTCTCTTATGTGTTGATTCAGACGAACTGGCACGACACCGAGCCGAACGCGCCATAGTCGGCATGGAACGTGTCGCCGCGGCGGATGTCGACCGGACGGGTGAACGATCCCGCCAGCACCACCTCGCCGGCCGCGAGATGTTCGTCATGCGGCGCGAGGCGGTTGGCGAGCCAGGCGATGCCGTTGGCGGGATGGTTGAGCACGCCGGCAGCAAGCCCGGTCTCCTCGACCTCACCGTTGCGGAACAGCAGCGCGCCGATCCAGCGCAAATCCATCGGGCGGAACGGCCGGCCGCCGAGCACCAGCGCGGCGTTCGCCGCGTTGTCCGAGATCGTGTCCATCACCTTCCGCGTCTTGCCCGTTTCAGGGTCGACGCGATGCATACGCGTCTCCAGGATTTCGAGCGCAGGCGTGACGTAGTCGGTGGCGTTGAGCACGTCGAAGATGGTGCAGTCAGGCCCGCGCAACGGCGCCTTCAGCACGAAGGCGAGCTCGACCTCGATACGCGGCGCGTGAAAGCGGTCGAACGGAATCGGCGTGGCGTCGGCATAGAACATGTCGGCGAACAGCACGCCGTAGTCGGGCTCGGAGATGCCGACCGCGTTCTGCATCGCCTTCGAGGTCAGGCCGATCTTGTGTCCCTTGATGACGCGGCCGCGGCCGAGCTGAAGTTTCGTCCAGGCACGCTGGATGGCGTAGGCATCCTCGATGGCGAAGTCGGGATATTCCTTCGAGAACATCGGGATCAGGGTCTTGCTGCGCTCGGCCTCATCCAGGCGCGCGGCGAGGCGTTCGATCGTGGCGGTATCGAGCATGGCTTACTGCTCCGCGGCGACGGTGTTGCGCAGAACGCCGATATGACTCGACTCGACCTCGACGACGTCGCCCACCCTAAGCCAGCGCGGCGGATCGAAACGCGCGCCCGCGCCCGTCGGCGTGCCCGTTACGATCAT
This sequence comes from Bradyrhizobium barranii subsp. barranii, assembly GCF_017565645.3. NCBI lineage: Bacteria > Pseudomonadati > Pseudomonadota > Alphaproteobacteria > Hyphomicrobiales > Nitrobacteraceae > Bradyrhizobium > Bradyrhizobium barranii. Next base: position 971,077 of record NZ_CP086136.1, on the reverse strand, counting down.
GTCGCCGGGCTTCAGGGTGGCAAAGGTCGAGAGATAGGAGATCAGGAAATCGAACGGGAACATCAGCCGCTCGGTCGTGTCCTGCTGCCGCACCTCGCCGTTGACGCGCGTGATGATGTCATGAGGCCCGCGCGGATCGAGCTCGTCAGACGTGACGATCCACGGCCCGATGCTGCCGGAGCGATCGAAATTCTTGCCCTGGGTGACGTTGAACTTGCCGTGGCGCAGCCAGTCGCGGATCGTGCCCTCGTTGCACAGGGTCATGCCGAAGATGTGAGCGAAGGCCTGTTCGCGCGGGATGTGACGGCCGCCCTGCCCGATCACGATGACGAGCTCGCCTTCATAGTCGAGCTGATCCGAGACCCTGGGCTTCTCCAGCGGCTGGCCGGAGCCGGTCATCGACGACATGCTGCGCACGAACAGGCTGGGATATTTGGGCAGGTCCGAGCTGTCTTTATACTCGGCATTGCGTTCGGCGTAGTTGACGCCGATGCACCAGAGCTTTTCCGGCGCCAGCACTGGAGGAAGCAGGACGAGGCTTTCCAGCGCGTGGTCGGGCTTTTGTCCAGCCACCGCTTCCTGCGCGTCCGCAAGCGCGTTGGCCGCGATCAGCGCTTTCACGTCGGAGAAGTCGCGTCCGATCCGCCTGGTCAGATCGACGACACCGCCATCAACCGCCGCGCCATAGCGCGGCTCTCCGTCCAAGAGATAGCTTACGAGTCGCATTGTCGTGTTCTCCAATGGTCTTCAGGCACGAGGGCCCGCGCGATGGGCCGCGCGCTCAGTCTTTGGATTTGGGCGTCTGGAAGACGGTGTTCAGCGTCACGATCTCGCCGAGACGGGCGTAGCGCGGCCCGCCGATGCGCGCGATCGGGTCGAGCGCCGCGGTTTCGACCTTGCCGTCGTTCACGAGGCCGTCGCGGATGTGGAACATCACGACCTCGCCGACGATGAGCCGGCTGCGGGCCTCGCCGAATTCGAGGCACTGCCGGAAGCGGCACTCCATCGCGACGGGTGCCGCCGCAAGCCGCGGCACCTTGATCCGCTCGCACGGCAGCGTCTCCAGCCCGAGATGCTCGACCTCGCTGATTTCAGGCGGATGCTCGACCGAGCTGTCGTGCACTGCGGACATCAGCGGGGTATCGGCGATGTGGATCACATATTCCTCGGTGTCGAGGATGTTGTGCGCGGTGTCCTTGTAGTCGGCGCCCTTGCGGCCGACGCTGATGGCGAGCATCGGCGGCTTCTGCGAGACGAAGGTGAAGGCGCTGAAGGGGGCGAGGTTGAGCGCGCCGGAGCGCGACAGGCTCGTGACCCAGGCGATCGGGCGCGGCACCACGACGCCGGTCATCAGCCGGTAGATGCGCTCCGCGCCGAGCTCGGTGGGGTCGATCCGCATCGCTCAGTCAGCCTTGATGTTGGCCTTACGCACGACCGGAATCCACTTGGCGTCCTCGCGCGCGAGATAGGCCTTGAACTCGTCCGGCGTCATCGGGGTGGATTCGCCGCCAAGCTTTTCGAACTTGTCGATCACACCGGGATCTTTCAGGATCGCAACCAGCGTCTCGTGAAGTTTGTCGACGATCGGCGCCGGCGTGCCGGCAGGCGCGAACAGGCCCGTAAAGGTCTGGCCGTCGAAGTCCTTGTAGCCGAGCTCGGCGAAGGTCGGCACGTCAGGCAGTGACTTCAGGCGATGCGGGCTGGTGACGGCGAGCGCGCGGAACAGGCCGGCCTTGATGTGCTGGAGGCTGACCGTGAGCTGGTCGAATGCGAACTGCACCTGGCCACCCAGGAGATCGTTGATCGCCGGCGCGTTGCCGCGGTAATGCGCGGTAACCCATTGCAGGTCGAGGCTCGACTGCATGAGCTCGCTGAGCAGATGGTTGGTGGTACCGGGGCCGGGCGAGGCCATCGTCAGCTTGCCGGGCTCGCGCTTGGCGAGCTCGATGAATTCCTTGAACGTCGTGGCCTGCACGGACGGGTGCACTTCGAGCACCAGCGGCGTCATCGAGATCGTCGAGATCGGAAGAAAATCCTTCTTCCAGTTATAGGCTTCACGCTTGTTGATCTCGGTCGCGAACAGCACCGGGCCGTTGGCGCCGACGAACAGCGTGTAACCGTCGGGCGCCGATTTCGCGAAGGCTTCGCCCGCGATCATGCCGCCGGCGCCGGCCTTGTTCTCGATGATGAAGGGCTGGCCGAGCTTTTCCTGGAGCTTGTCGGCGACGATGCGCGCCGCGCTGTCGACGTTGCCGCCGGCCGGATAGGGCACGATCAGCTTGACGCTGCGCGCCGGCCATTGCTGGCCCGATGCGGGTCCCGCCAGCATCGCAGTGGCAGCAGCTATGGCAATCCAGATTAATCTCATGTTAACCTCCCGGCGGCGCTTCCAATTCGCATCGAATGCCCTGACGTTGCGCATGGCGCTCGATCGCCGCGCAATCTCCAGATGAGCGCTTTACCTGTCGAGAGAATTGTGGCGTTCTTGTCCATATTATGGACAGAGCAAACTCCGCAAGATCCGCCCGCGGAACGGCGGAGCCGCGACAGGGCGCGCAGGCGATCCGACGCGCGCTCGCGGTGCTGCGTATTCTTGCCGCAGGGCGCGAAGACGGCGTACCGCTGGCCGAGGTCGTGCGCGCGACCGGCCTCACCCGCCCGACCGTGCATCGCATCGTCCACGTGCTGATCGAGGAAGGCATCGTCGAACGTTACGGGCGAACCGGCCGCTACGCGATCGGCAACCAGGTGCCGGAGCTCGCACTTGCGCGCCCGCGGCCGTCGCGGCTGCTGGTCGCGGCAAATCCGTCGCTGCGGCGTGCCTCCACCGAGATCGGCGACACGCTGTTTCTGACGGTGCGGACCGGCAACGACACGCTGTGCGTCGATCGCAGGATCGGAATCTATCCGATCCAGGTGCTGTCGATCGAGGTCGGCGCGCGGCGGCCGCTCGGCGTCAGCAGCGCAGGCGTCGCCATCCTCGCCGCGATGCCGGCTCAGGACGCGCGAAAAATCGTCGCGGCCAACGAGAAGCGATTCGAGGCCTACCGGACCGACGTCGCGTCGGTGCTCGGCCAGGTCACCGCCGCGAGACGGCTGGGGTACGGCATGAGGGAGATCGGCCTCGTGCAGGGCACGAAATCGATCTCCACCTGGATCAAGACCCCGGACGGACAGCCTGCCGCAGCGATCACCGTCTCCGCCGTTCGGACGAGGCTCGGCCCGCGACGCGAGCAGGAGGTTGCGGAGATTTTGCTGCGGGAGGCGCGGATCATCGAGCGGGCGATCGGCGGGAACGTTAGCTAGCGCGGACGGTGCCGCTTCACCTCTCCCCGCTTGCGGGGAGAGGTCGGATCGCCCCCGGCGATGCGAAGCATCGTCCGGTGCGATCCGGGTGAGGGGGTACAGGTCCCGCGGCGACCTCTCGTGCGGAGAGAGGCCCCTCGCCCCAACCTCTCCCCGTAAGAACGGGGCGAGGGAGCGCACTGACGCTGCGGCCACGGCTCGCATCACACTGCGCGCTGCGAGCCGCCGCCCGGCGCTGTCAATGGGCTGACGTTCCCCGCCATTTTATGGCACAACAGCCGCCTCCGCCGACCGACCAACGAGGCCACGCATGCCCGCGCCGAAACCGCCTGCCTTCGAGACCCTAAGCCTGCATGCGGGCCAGCATCCGGATCCCGCGACCGGCGCCCGCGCGGTGCCGATCTACCAGACCACGTCCTACGTGTTCCAGGATTCCGACCACGCTGCCGCGCTGTTCAATCTGGAGCGCGCCGGCCACATCTATACGCGCATCTCCAATCCCACCACCGGCGTGCTGGAAGAGCGGCTCGCGGCGCTTGAAGGCGGCGTCGGCGCGATCTGCACCGCGAGCGGCATGGCCGCGCTGCATCTGGCCATCGCGACGCTCTTGAATGCCGGCGACCATATCGTGGCGTCGAGCTCGCTCTATGGCGGCACCATCAATTTGCTGGCGCACACGCTGCCGCGCTTCGGCATCACCACGACCTTCGTCAAGCCGCGCGACCTCGACGCGTTTCGCGCGGCGATCAAGCCGAACACGAGACTCGTGATCGGCGAGACCATCGGCAATCCCGGGCTCGAAGTGCTCGATATCCCGAAGGTCGCGGGAATCGCGCATGAGGCAAAGATTCCGCTGCTGATCGACAACACCTTTGCCACGCCCTATCTCAGCCGCCCCATCGAGCTCGGCGCCGACATCGTCATGCACTCGGCGACCAAATGGATCGGCGGCCACGGCATCGCGATCGGTGGCGCCATCGTCGACGGCGGCCGGTTCGACTGGCGCGGCTCCGGGAAATTCGGTGTGCTGACCGAGCCCTATGGCGGTTATCACGGCATCGTCTTCGACGAACAGTTCGGCACGGCCGCCTTCATCATGCGCGCGCGCACCGAGGGCCTGCGCGATTTCGGCGCCTGCCTGTCCCCGACCAACGCGTTCCAGCTCTTGCAGGGCGTCGAGACGCTCGGCGTGCGCATGGACCGGCACATCCAGAACACACATCTGGTTCTGGAGGCGCTGAAGTCGAACAAGGCCGTCGATTGGGTCCTGCATCCCTCATTGGAGGACCACACCGACTATCAGCTCGCAAAAACGCTGCTGCCGCGCGGCGCCGGCTCGATCGTCTCGTTCGGCATCAAGGGCGGACGGCCCGCCGGCCGAAAGTTCATCGAATCGCTGCGGATGATCAGCCATCTCGCCAATGTCGGCGACGCCAAGACGCTGGTGATCCACCCCGCCTCGACCACGCATCAGCAGATGGATGCCGAACAGCTCAAGGCCGCCGGCATCGGCGAAGAGCTGGTGCGGCTGTCGGTCGGCATCGAGACGGCAAGCGACATCATCGACGATCTTGCGCAGGCGCTGCGCATCTCGCAAAAGGTCTGACACCATGAAGCTCACTGTCAACGGCGCCGAGGTGTTTGTCGCAAACGGTGGCCGCGAATTCGACAAGTCCCTGCCCGCGGTCGTCTTCATTCATGGCGCCGGCTTCGACCATTCGACCTGGGCACTGCATACGCGCTGGTTCGCGCATCACGGCTTTGGCGTGCTGGCGCCTGATATGCCCGGCCACGGCCGCTCGGCTGGACCCTCGCTGTCAACCGTCGCCGAGATGGCGGACTGGACGGCGGCATTGCTCGCTGCGGCCGGCGTGGCGAAGGCGCACCTGATCGGCCACTCCATGGGATCGCTGATCTCACTGGAGACGGCGGCGCGTCATCCCGACAAGGTCTCCGCGCTGAGCCTGATCGGCACCGCCGCGACCATGACAGTCGGCCCGGATCTCCTGAAAGCGGCCGAAGCCAACGCGCAGGACGCCAACGACATGGTGTCGATCTGGGGCCTTGGCTTCAACGCCGAGCTCGGCGGCAGCCTCGCGCCGGGCCTGTGGATGCATGGCGGTGCGCAGGCCGTGCTGAAGTCTTGCGAGCCCGGCGTGCTCTTCAGGGATCTGTCGGCCTGCAATGCTTACGCGAATGCGCTGACTGCTGCGGCGAGCGTGAAAGTGCCTGCTACCCTCATCCTCGGCGAACGCGACATGATGACACCGGCGAAGGCGGGCAAGGCGCTCGCCGCGGCGATCCCGCATGCGAAGACCGTCGTGGTGCCGGGCGCGGGCCACATGATCATGGCCGAGCGCCCGGATGAATTGCTGGCGGCGTTGAGGGGCTGAGCCCGCTCACGACCCCGGCGTCCACTTCCAGACGATATCCGAAACATTGACCGGCTTCGGGATCAGGCCGAGCTTTGCAAAACGGTCGGCGACGGCCTGCTGCGTCCTGATCACCTCGGCGTCGAGCGGCACCACGCTGTAGACGGAGCGGTTGACGAAGCGCCTGACAGCCTCGATGTCGACGCCGGTCGCCTCGGCCTGCGCCTTTGCGACCTCCTCGTGATGCTGCTCCGCCCACTTGCCTTCGGAGGCGAAGGTCGTGTTGAGCTTCGCGACCAGCGACGGATATTTCTCGACGAAGTCGGTGTTGGCGATGTAGTAGGCGTTCGGCTTGTGCACGTCCTTGTCGAAGACGAGAACGCGGGCGTTCTCCTTCAATTCGGCGAGCGCGAGATAGGGATCCCAGATCGACCAGGCGTCGACCGAACCCTTCACGAAGGCTGCCGTCGCATCGGCCGGCGCGAGCGGAGCGGGCGTGATGTCGGACCAGGACAGGCCGGCCTTTTCGAGCGAGGCGACCAGGAGATTGTGCGCGCTCGATCCCTTGCCGAAGGCGATGCGCTTGCCTTTGAGATCGGCCAGCGTCTTGATGGCTGAATCCTTCGGCACGATGATCGCCTGGTTGTCGCCCTCGGACTTCACCGCCGCGACATATTTTATTTTTGCGCCGCCGGCTTGCGCGAAGATCGGCGGCGTGTCGCCGACGAAGCCGAAATCGACGCTGCCGACGTTGATCGCCTCAAGCAGCGGCGGACCGAACTGGAAGTCGATCCATCTGACCTCGATGCCCAGCGGCTTGAACGCATTTTCGAGCGTTTGACGCTGGCGTACCGCCGGGAAGAAGCCGCCCTTCTGGGTGCCGATGCGGATTTCCGCCGGCTTGTCCTCGGCGCGTGCGGGTGCGGCCAGGGCGGTCGCGAGGAGAAGCGCTGCGGTCAGGATATGTCGTCGTGCAATCATGTTGCGGTCCTTTGCGTCAGGTTCAGTTGGCGAAGAGTGAGGAATTGGCGCGGCGGCTCCACTCCGAAAACACCGCACGGGCTGCGCGTTCGGCCTCGCGCGCCGAACGGAACTGGCGGCCTTCGAGGCTGTCGAACAGGCGCTCGGAGGAGAAGAAGCGGAAGCCGCGCTCATCTCTTGTGATGATGCCGGCGGCGCGGTCCTGGATTTCAATGATGTAGGCGTTCGACTGTGTCTGGGACATGACTGCTCGTTCGCCGGAATCTCGGCGTTCCTGTCGTGGGATTTGTGCTGTGGGAGGTTGCTAGGAAGCGATCAGCAACAACAACAGGCGCCAGTTGCCGTCGAGAAACAGCGCCGCTGTCATGCACGCATGCATGTCGTTCTGATTGCGCTGGTGATCGGTTCTCATATCGCGGCATCAAGCTCGAGGAGCAGTTTCGATGCTGCGAATATCGAGCGATTGGCGCGTTCGGGCAATGAAATGGCTATCCATATTTCGCACGAGCGCGCTGGCGCGCTTCTCCCGGTGCAAGCACCAACAGACGGATTCATCTCGCGATGAGTTCAACAGGCGCGGGCGGCGGGCATGGTACGCTCGCGCAACGTCAAAACAGACAATTGGGGAGATCCGGACATGGCGGATGATCTGAAGGGGCGCACCGCGCTCGTCACCGGTGGCTCGCGCGGGATTGGCGCAGCCGTCTGTCGCGCCCTGGCCGCGTCAGGCGCAGCGGTGGCGATCAACTGCCGGGAGCAGATCGGGCAGGCCGAGCAGTTGGCAGGCGAGATCGGCAAGCAAGGCGGACGCGCGATTGTCGTTGCCGCCGACGTCTCGCAGCGCGACGCCGTGGCCGGAATGGTCGACCGCGTCACGGCCGGGCTCGGGCCGATCGACATCCTCGTCAACAACGCCGGCATCGCCATCACGCGCGGCGTCGACGATCTCACCGAGGACGATTTCGACCGCACCATCCTGGTCAACTTGAAATCCGCCTTCCTGTGCACGCAGGCGGTGCTGCCGGAGATGCGCGCGCGGAAATGGGGCCGCATCGTCAACATCTCCTCGGGCGCGGCGCGCGGTGCCGGCTCGATCGGCCCGCACTACAATGCATCCAAGGCCGGCATGGAGGGCCTCACGCGCGGCTATGCGGCGCGGCTGGTGAAGGAAGGCATCACCGTCAACGCGGTAGCGCCGTCGCTGATCGAGACCGACATGATGAGCGGCCAGCCCCAGCTCGTCAGCCGCATCCCGCTCGGCCGCTTCGGCACGGCGGAGGAGGTGGCGAAAGCCGTGATGCTGCTGGTCGACAATGCCTACATGACCGGGCAGACCATCGCGCTGAGTGGCGGGATGGCGTTTAACTAGGAGCGAAGATGGTGCCGCCTTTCCTTCTCCCCTTGTGGGAGAAGGTGGCGCGAAGCGCCGGATGAGGGGTATCTCTCCGCGCGCACCGCTCTTCGTGAGCCGTAGGGTGGGCAAAGCGGAGCGTGCCCACCATTTCTATCGCGGTGTTGGAGAGGTGGTGGGCACGGCGCAAGTGCGCCTTTGCCTACCCTACGGCTCCTTTTCGTGAGGAGAGATACCCCTCACCCGTCTCGCCGCTATCGCGGCGAGCCACCCTCTCCCACAGGGGGAGAGGGTAAGAGAGCGCTACCACATCGTCGCAGCAGCCCGCTCCGGCCAGATCCGGTCGTACTCGGCGCCACCGACCTTGTTCTCGCTCATCTCGGCGAGGATCTGGCCGGGCGTCGGCAGCGTCTTCGGATCGATCCGCTTGTCGGGATTCCAGAGGTCGGAGCGGACGATGGCGCGGGCGCACTGGAAATAGATTTCGTCCACATTCATCACCATGACGCTGCGGGGCGCCTTGCCCTCGACCTTGAACGAGGCGAGCAGCTCGGGATCGACGGAGAGACAAGCGCGGCCGTTGGCCCGCACCGCGTTGCCGGAACCGGGGATCAGGAACATCAGCGACACCCTGGGATCGCGCACGATGTTGCGCAAGGAGTCGACCCGGTTGTTGCCACGGCGATCCGGGAGCATCAACGTCTTCGGATCATGGATGCGGACGAAGCCGGGGAGATCACCGCGCGGCGAGCAGTCGATCCCCTCAGGCCCGATGGTGGCGAGCGCGGCAAACGGCGCCTTCTCGATGAAGATGCGGTAGAGCGGGGTAACGTGGTCGGCGACTTTCACGGTCGAGGCATCACCAACGGCACCGTAGATGGCCTCCAGCTGTTCGACCGTTTCAATCACCGACATTCCGTTCTCCTTGTTGCGCCGGCTATTCGTGCCAGCCTTCGTTCCTGATCACACGCACGAGCTGGCGGCTGTGATAGTCCGCGCTGCCCGCGTTGAGGATGGTGACATCGGCATTGGCCGATGTGTCGTCGACGCTGCGCGCGAGGCGATCCGCGATATTGCCGTCGCTGTGCCTAGCCCGGGCAGCAAGCCGCTGCGCCAGCACGTCAGGCGGCGCCGTGATCGCGACCACGACGACGTTGGCATAGGCCTGGCGGAGCGCGCCGATCACCGTGCGCGAGACATTGGCGACGACGGCCCGGCCAGCGAGGATGTCATCGTTGATTTCGAGCGGAAGAGCGTAGGAATGACCATGCGCTTCCCAGTGCACGGCGAAATCGCCGTGCTCGCGCGCGCGGCGGAATTCGTCCTGGCTCATCGCCATGTTGTCTTCGGCTTCGGAGGATTCGCGCGTCACGACACGGCGCGGGAAGACGATGTCGTGATCGTCGATGCAGGCCGCCTGCGCGAGCCGCAACAGCGTGTCCTTGCCGGCACCGCTGGGACCGACCACGAGCACGAGCCGCCCGGGTCCGATCCCGCTGGCCTCATCGTGTGCCATGGTCGCGGTCTCGCTCATGCGACGCGGTTTCCTTCGCGCCAGACGCTGCGGACGACGGGAACGTCGCCTGCGACATGCACGCGGATCAGGTCGGCGCGCTTGCCGATCGCGACCTCGCCACGATCCGACAGGCCAACCGCCTCGGCCGGCGCCTTGGTCACGGTACGAACCGCCGCCGGGAGGCTGATCGCGGGCACATGCTCCGGCAATTGCAGCGCGGCCATCAGGAGGCTGGACGGGATGTAGTCCGACGACAGGATGTCGAGCAGGCCCTCGCGGGCGAGATCGACCGCGGCGATGTTGCCGGAGTGCGAGCCGCCGCGCACGACGTTCGGCGCACCCATCAGGATGTCGATGCCGGCCTGATGCAGGCCGCGCGCGGCCTCCAGCGTGGTCGGGAATTCCGCCACCGACACGCGATCGCGCACGGCGTCCACGACGTTCTCCTCGGTGGTGTCGTCATGGCTCGCCAGCGGAATGTTGTATTTGTGCGCGAGCGACACGATCTCGCGCATGTTGGCCGCTGCATAGAGCTTCTGGTACTCGAAGCGCTTCGCGAACAGCTCGTCGAGCTCGGCATCGGTCTTGCCGCCGCCCTTGCCGCGGTAATAGTCGCGCAGCTTGACCTCGTCGCGGAACTGGCGCTGGCCGGGTGTGTGGTCCATCAGCGACATCAGCTTGACGTCGGGACGGTCGATCAGCTCCTTGGCTTCCTCCACCACGCTCGGCATCGGGATTTCGCAGCGCAGATGCAGGAAGTGGTCGGCGCGCAGCAGGCTGGCATCGCGGGCGGTCGTGATCGCGGCGGCGAGCACGCCGGCGCGGCCATCGACTTCCTCGGCGCCGTCCTCGCGCCAGACCCGGAGCGAGTCGAACACGGTCGTGATGCCTGAGGTCGCGAGCTGGCCGTCATAGGAGATGACGGCAGCGACCGGATTCCAGAACACCTTTGGGCGCGGCACGTAATGCGCTTCGAGGTGATCGGTGTGGAGCTCGATCAGGCCTGGCATGATGAGGTCGCCGCCGGCATCCTCCGCACCCGCAGGCGCCCTGCCCTCGCCGATCTCGGCAATGCGTCCATCCGCGAGAGCGAGCCAGCCCTGCTCGATCACCCGGTCAGCCAGCACGATCCTGGCGTTGGCGATCAATGTTTCCTTCGGCTTGGCATTCATTTCCATTTCCTTCAGGCCGCGGCGGCAAAGCTGGTGACGTCAACAATACGGTCGGCAATCAAATGGCGGATTTCGTCGTCATGGACAATGGCGAGCATGGCGACGCCCTGGCGCTTCTTCTCGGCGACCAGATCGACCACGACGGCGCGGTTGGCGGCATCGAGCGAGGCGGTCGGCTCGTCCAGCAGCAGGATCGGCAGGTCCGAGATGAAGCCGCGCGCGATGTTGACGCGCTGCTGCTCGCCGCCGGAGAAAGTCGCGGGCGGCAGCTGCCAGAGCCTTTCAGGGATGTTGAGGCGATGCAGCAACTCGCCGGCGCGCTGCTGCGCCTCAGCGCGTGCCAGGCCGTTCACGATCAGGGGCTCGGCGACGACGTCGATGGTCGCAACACGCGGCACCGCCCGCAAAAACTGGCTGACATAGCCGATCGTGGAACGGCGGATGTTGAGAACCTGCCGCGGCTCGGCGGTGGCGAGATCGACCACCGCGCCGCGATGGCGGATGCCGATGCGGCCGGAGTCGCAGCGGTAATTGCCAAAGATCATCTTCAGGATCGACGACTTGCCGGCCCCGGACGGGCCTGAGAGCACGACGCATTCGCCCGGGTTGACGTGGAAGGTCACGCCGCTGACGACAGGCAGCTCGATGCCGCCCTGAAGGTGCATCGTAAAGGTCTTTTTCGCGGCGGCGATGTCGATCATGGCGGTCATCGGAAAACTCATCTTGGAAGGCTTATGGCGGCAGAATCGAGGAAACGAGGAGCTGGGTATAGGGCTCGCGGGGGTCGTCGAGCACCTGGTCGGTGAGACCGGTCTCGATGACACGGCCGCCCTTCATCACCATCACGCGATGCGACAGCAGTCGCGCCACCGCGAGATCATGGGTGACGATGATGACGGCGAGGTGCAGTTCGGCAACGAGGCTGCGCACGAGGTCGAGCAGGCGCGCCTGCACGGAGACATCGAGGCCGCCGGTCGGCTCGTCCATGAACACCAGCCGCGGCTCGGTGACGAGGTTGCGCGCGATCTGGAGACGCTGGCGCATGCCGCCGGAATAGGTCCGCGGTGCATCGTCGATGCGCGCGATGTCGATCTCGACGCGGGTGAGCCAGTCCGACGCGGTATCGCGGATGCGGCCGTAGTGATTCCAGCCCACCGCCATCAGCCGTTCGCCGACATTGGCGCCGGCCGAGACCGCCATGCGCAGGCCCTGCGCGGGATCCTGGTGCACATAGCCCCAGTCGGTGCGGAACAGGAAGCGCCGCTCGGCTTCGCCAAGGCTCGTGAGATCGCGGGTGACGCCGTCGCGCATCCGGTACGACACCTGGCCGGCGCTCGGCGCGAGCTGGCCCGACAGCATTTGCAGCAGTGTCGACTTGCCCGAGCCGGACTCGCCGACGATCGCCAGCACCTCGCCGGGGTAGAGCGAGAAGGAGACGTCGCGGCACGCGGCGATGCGGCCGTAGGACTTGCTGAGCGACTCCGCGACCAGCAGCGGCTGATCGTTTTCGAGCTTGGCGAGATCAGCCATGTCTTGATCAGCCATGTGAACCCGCCTTGTCCTTGTACGGCGCGGCGCTGAGGCTGCCGTGATGGCCGGCGGCTTGACGGCCCTCGCAATAGTCGGTGTCCGAGCACACGAACATGCGCCCGCCCTTGTCGTCGGTGACGATCTCGTCGAGATAGGAATTCTCGGCCGCGCACAGCGCGCAGGGCGCGTTGAAGCGGTACGGCTCGAACGGGTGATCCTCGAAATCGAGCGACACCACCTGCGTATAGGGCGGGATCGCATAGATGCGCTTCTCGCGACCGGCGCCGAACAATTGCAGCGCCGGGCAATTGTCCATCTTGGGATTGTCGAATTTCGGCGTCGGCGACGGGTCCATCACGTAGCGCGCGTTGACCTTCACCGGATAGGCGTAGGCGGTGGCGATGTGGCCGAAGCGGGCGATGTCCTCGTAGAGTTTTACGTGCATCAGGCCGTATTCGGCGAGCGCATGCATGCGCCGCGTCTCGGTCTCGCGCGGCTCGAGGAATCGCAGCGGTTCCGGGATCGGCACCTGATAGACCAGCACCTGGTTCGCGTGCAGCGACGTCTCCGGGATGCGGTGACGGGTCTGGATCACGGTCGCATCTTCGGTCGCCGTGGTCGTGGCGACGCCTGCGGTCTTGGCGAAGAACTTTCGGATCGAGATCGCATTCGTCGTGTCGTCAGAACCCTGGTCGATCACCTTCAGCACGTCTTGGGGCCCGAGGATCGCCGCGGTCACCTGCACGCCGCCGGTGCCCCAGCCATAGGGCATCGGCATTTCGCGGCTGGCGAACGGCACCTGATAGCCGGGGATCGCGATCGCCTTGAGGATCGCGCGGCGGATCATCCGCTTGGTCTGTTCGTCGAGATAGGCGAAGTTGTAGGCGGGCGCGTTCATTCCGCGGCCTCCTTCATGGCATCGGGCGCATTGGCCTCGGCAAATTCCTTGCGCAGCTTGCGCAGGAGCCCGAGCTCGGACTGGAAGTCGACATAGTGCGGCAGCTTCAGATGCTCGACGAAGCCGGTCGCCTGGACGTTGTCCGAATGCGACATCACGAATTCTTCATCTTGCGCGGGGGCCACGGCTTCTTCGCCGAGCTCGCGGGCACGCAGCGCGCGGTCGACCAGCGCCATCGACATGGTCTTGCGCTCGCTCTGGCCGAAGGCGAGACCATAGCCGCGGGTGAAGCACGGCGCTTCCGTCGCCGAGCCCTTGAACTGGTTGACCATCTGGCACTCGGTGAGCTCGATGGAGCCGAGCGGCACCGCGAAGCCGACGTCCTCCGCGAAAAATTCGACCTCGACCTCGCCGAAGCGGATCTCGCCGACGAAGGGATGGTTGCGGCCGTAACCGCGCTGGGTGGAATAACCCATGGCCAGCAGAAAGCCTTCGTCACCGCGCGCGAGGTTTTGCAGGCGCAGGTCGCGATCGGCCGGGAAGTTCAGAGGTTCGCGCGTGAGATCGCCGACGCTGGCGCCGTCTTCGGCCCGCGGCGAGGATTCGATCAGCCCGTCGCGGCCCAGGATATCGGTCACACGCGGCGTGGGCGCCGTCGAAGCTTCGGCCGTCGCCGGCACTTCAGGCACAAAGCCTTGGCCAAGCGAGGGATCGAGCAAACGATGCGTGTAGTCGAAGGTCGGCCCGAGGATCTGGCCGCCGGGAATGTCCTTGAAGGTCGCCGACACCCGCCTCTGCACCCGCATCGCGCCGGTCTCGACCGGCTCGCTGGCGCCGAAGCGCGGCAGGGTGGCGCGGAAGGCGCGGACCAGGAAGATCGCCTCGATCAGATCCCCGCGCGCCTGCTTGATGGCGAGCGCCGCGAGCTCGCGGTCATAGAGCGACCCTTCGCTCATGACGCGGTCCACGGCGAGCCCAAGCTGCTCCGAGATCTGGTCGAGCGTGACTTCGGAAACGCTCTGGTCGCCACGCCGCGCATTGGCGAGCAGGCGATGGGCGTTCTCGATGGCGCGCTCGCCGCCTTTGACTGCGACATACATGCGACTAGCTTCCCTTGTTCACGACACGCGTGGTGCGCGGGATCGCAATCACGGCATCATCGGCGACCAGCACCAAATCGATGCCGCGCGGAAACAGCGCTTCGTTGAACTGCAGCCGTTCGAACAGGTCGAAAGGCCTGATCGAGGCCTGAAGCGTCGCGACACCGTCGATGCCGGGGCCACGCAGTTCGAAACTGCGCCCTGCATCCAGGCTCTCGACCTGAAGGATCACCGTGGTCGAACGATCCGGATACTCATTCGTGCCCAGCGCGAAGCGTTCGAGCGACGGCAGCGCCGCGCCGTCGCTGATCAGCGCGAAACTCGCGATCGAAGAGTCCTGCACCACCGGCGCGCCGGTGTGGAACTTAAGCCATTTCACCACGTCCGACCTCTCCGCCATCCGGGCATCGAGCCAGAGCGGCGTGTCGTGATCGAACAGCGTCAGCGCGATCGCGGCAGTGCCGCGCATCGTTGGCTCGGGCGCTCCCGCCATCGGCACGATGCGCTGGACCGAGCCCGGCCGCGCCATCGCGTCCATGACGGAACGAAAGGTCGATTGCGCCGACAACACCTTGTCGACGAAACCCGGCGGTAGTTCCGCAATCGTGGTCATGGCCTCACCCCTCACCGCGCACCATGGTGTAGAAATCAACCTTCGTCGCGGCGGTCTCGGCCGCCGCCTGCTTGCGCTGGATCATAAGCTGCTCGCGCAACGGCGCGATAACGTCACGCTCCACCGCCTCACCAAAATCACTGGACTGCGCCAGCGCGTCGCACAGCGCGATTAGCCGCGCCTTCTCGCCGTCGCGCCCTAGCGTGTAGCCGAAGCCGACCTCGCCGCTTGCGAGCCGGACCGCCGCGCGGGACACCGTGGCTTCACCGAGATTGAACGGCGCACCGTCGCCGCCGACCCGGCCGCGCAGCATGACGAGACCGCTTTCCGGCGCGCGCAGCTCCTGATGCGCCGGCAGGGCGAGAGCGCGGAGGCGAGCGGCGATCTCGCCCGCCTCCGCGTGCGCCAGCACGGCCATCGCGGCCTTGCGCTGGACTTGCTGGTTGTTGTGCTGGGTCACCAAATCCACCGAGCTTTTGACAGAACTTGCCGAATCGAAGTTGTCTATGATAATAGACAACTTGATACGGAAGCGCCATGACTGTTTCGTGACAAACGTGTGATTTCTGAAGTAGGCTTCTCGGCGACATGAGCATGCAGGACACAGCCTCTTCGGGCGTCGCGCTGTGGCGCCTCGTTGCCGACGGCATCGAGCGCGGCATCGCCGACGGCCGCTTTGCGGCCGGCGACAAGCTGCCGGGCGAGATGGAGATCGCCGAAACCTATCGGGTGAACCGCCACACCGTGCGGCGCGCGCTGGCCGCGCTTGCCGAGCGCGGCATCGTGCGCGCCGAACGCGGCAGCGGAACCTATGTCGAGGCGCAGCGCCTCGCTTATCCTTTGCGCTCGCGCACCCGCTTCTCAGAGATCGTCGGCGCCGACGGCCGCGAACCGCATGGCCGGCTGATCGAGGCGTCCGACGATGTCGCGACCCGCGAACTGGCGCGCGAACTTGGATTGAAGGCCGGCGCGCCGCTGGTGCGGATCGAGGCGATCCGCCTCGCCGACCGCACGCCGATCTGCGTCTCCACCACCTGGCTGTCAGCGGAATTGTTCCCGGGCGCGGGCGAGGTGTTCGCCGCGACGCGCTCGATGACGAAACTGCTCGAGCACTACGGCGTCCGCGACTACAGCCGCGGCGCGACCCGGATCACCGCCGGCATCGTGGACGCAACCGATGCCGCGCGGCTCGATTTGCCGCTGGGACGGCCGATCCTGGTGGTCGACGCCACCGACCACGATCTCGCCGGCAAGCCGCTGGTGACGAAGCATTCGCGGTTCGCGGCGGAGCGGGTGGAGTTTCTGGTGGAGAACGGGTGAGCGGCGCTCTCTTCCCCTATCCCCTTGTGGGAGAGGGTGGCGCGTCGCGAAGCGACGAGACGGGTGAGGGGTATGTCTCTGCAAACACCGATCTGAGTTTGAGGAGGCAGACCCCTCATCCGGCGCTTCGCGCCACCTTCTCCCACAAGGGGAGAAGGAAGAAAGCTACGCCACCGCCCTGCGCCCAATAATCGCAAAGCGCAGCTTGCTCGAGATGAAATCGATCGCGGCGACGGCGACCAGGATCATCAGGATCAGGAACGACACCCGCTGCCATTCCAGCACGCGGATCTGCTCGGCGAGCTGGAGGCCGATGCCGCCGGCGCCGACGATGCCGATGATGGTGGCCGAGCGCGTGTTGGATTCGATGAAATAGAGCACCTGGCCGGCGATCACGGGCAGCACCTGCGGCAGCAGGCCGAAGCGGATTTCGTGCAAAGCGCTGCCGCCGGAGGCGCGGACGCCTTCGACCTGCTTCTGGTCGGCGCCTTCGATCGCCTCCGAGAACAGTTTTCCGAACGCACCGAAATCCGACACGGCGATGGCGAGCACGCCGGCGAACGGGCCAAGCCCGACCACATTAATCCACACCAGCGCCCAGATCAGCGTATCGACGCCGCGGATCGAATCGAGAAAACGCCTGATAGGAAAGCGCAGGATCTGCGAGGGTATGACGTTGCGAGCGGCGAGCAAGCTGACCGGAAGCGCGAACACCGCCGCGAGCGTCGTGCCGAGCAGCGCGATCGACAGCGTCTCACCCAGCGCTTTCAGATAGACCGGGAGCGAAGAGCCGGGATCGGGCGGGATCATCATCAGGCTGATCCAGCCGAGCTGGCTCAGCCCTGCGAAGAATCGCGACGGGGAGAAGTCGAGATCGACGAGGCCGTAGACCAGAATCGCAAACGCCGCGACGATCATCGCCGGCATCGCGAGCCGCGCCGAAGCGGGGCGGTCGAACACATCGGGGTAGCGCGCGCGAAGCTCTCGCGTGTCGACCTCCTGCGGCCTCGTCACGTCCGTGCCTCCTTGCCGAACAGACGGCCGCGCAGCCAGCCCGTGGTGATGTCGATGATGAAGACCGTGATGATGATGGTGAGCAGGATGGCACTGACGTCGGAGTAATAGAACTTACGGATGGCGACGACGAGCTCCTGGCCGATGCCGCCGGCCCCGACGAAACCCATCACGGAGGCTTCACGGACGTTGATCTCGAAGCGCAGCAGCGCGTAGCTGGCATAGCCCGCCGTCACCTGCGGCACGATCGCAAAGCGCATGCAGGAGAGCCAGCTCGCGCCGGTCGAGCGGATGCCTTCGACCGGCTTCATGTCGGCGTTCTCGACGATCTCGGAGAACAGCTTGCCGAGCGCTCCGGTGGTGTGGATCGCGATCGCGAGCACGCCGGCCATCGGCCCGAGGCCGAACGCGATGACGAAGATCAGCGCGAAGACGATGCCCGGCACGGTGCGGGCGAATTCGAGCAGGCGACGCACCACGAAGCGCAGCCAGGGCGACGGCGAGGTGTTCTCGGCCGCGAAGAAATTCAAGGCGAAGGCCAAGGTCGCGCCGATCAGCGTGCCGACATAGGAGATCAGCAGCGTCTCGCCCAGCATCTTCAGCCATTTGCGCCAGCCCCACAGCCACTCGCCAGCATCGGTCCAAACCCGCTGGCCGCTGTCCAGCGTGAGGATGCGATCGAAATAGCTGATGAAATTGCCGAAATGGGCAAAGAAGGTGCGCAGGTTCACTTCCGCGCCGATCGCGGCAAGAAACAGCGCTGCGGCAAAGATCACCAGCCCCAACAGGAGTCGGAGTCGCTTGCGCGCGACCGCCTGGCGATAGGCCGCGTTCAGCACGGCGAGCTGCTGCTCGGGAAGGATCGAAACCGCGACGGTCATCTGGCCAGGAAAGGTGGTCGATCAAAGAGAAAGAGCCGGGTCCATCGACCCGGCTCCAGTGCTATCGTCCCGAAACTCAGGACGCCTTCTTCTTACGCAGTGCATCGACGAACTTGATCAGCTCGATCGTGCCATCCCAGTCCTTGGTGGTGGCGGGATGAAAACCCTTCTTCTGGCCGTCCTGGAGGCGATCGAAGGCCGCCTTGTCCTTGGCCGGCGCGTCGAAGAACGCCTTGGCGATCGCCGCCTTGGCATCTTCCGGCAGGTCGGAATTGTAGGCGTAGGGGCCGTTGATGATCGGTGCCGACTTGTGGATGATGCGGAAATCGTCCTTCTTCATCGGCGAGCCGTCGGCATTCTTCAGCATGCCCTTGGTCAGCATCTGCGCCAGCGTGGAATCGTCATCGCTGGTCCACTGGTTGGCCGCAACGTCGACCGTGCCCTGCGCCAGCGCCAGGATCGCGTTCTCGTGGCTGCCGGTGAAGACGACCTTGCTGAAATAGGTGTCGGCGTCCGTGATACCCATCTTGTCGAGCTCGAAGCGCGGCACGTTGTTGCCGGAGGTCGAGTTCGGATCGACGAGGCCGAGGTTCTTGCCCTTGAGCTGGTCGACGCTCTTGTAGGGGCTGCTCGCCTTGACGAAGAACACCGAGTAGTAGCCGGTCGAACCGTCGGCGTTGATGTCGTTGGCGAAGGCATCGGTCTTGACGCCGGTCAGGCGGGCGCGGGCGAACGACGCCGAGCCGTAGCTGGCGATATGGATGTTGCCGGCGCGCTGGCCCTCGATGACGGCGGCGTAGTCGTTGGCGATGCGCAGCGTGACCTTCACGCCCAATTCCTTGGAGAGATAGTTCATGAACGGCGCCCAGCGCTCGGTCACGCCCGAGGCGTTTTCCGCCGGAATGACCGCGAAGGTCAGTTCGGGATATTTGGCTTTCCAGTCGTCGGCGGAGGCCGAGGTCGTGAACGCGAGCGCGGCGGCGCCGGCAAGAACGAGTCTGCGAGTGATCATGATACCCTCTTCATCGGTTGGGGTCGGTTGACGCAAAAATTGGCAACTACAGGCGCGGCTCAGGCGGCCGCGGCCGTTCCGAGCGCCGGCACGCCCTCAGGCGCCGGCACGGGCATTCCGCCCATGACGTCGGAGGCTTCGAGATCGTAGAGCTCGCGCGCGACGTGGTCGGTCAATTCGGCCGGCGCGCCGTCGAACACCACGCGCCCCTGCGCCATGCCGATCAGGCGATCGCAATAGGTGCGGGCTAGATCGAGCGAATGCAGGTTGCAGAGCACGGTGATGCCGAAATGCTTGTTGATGCGCAGCAGCGCATCCATCACGATCTTGGTGTTGCGCGGGTCGAGCGAGGCGATAGGCTCGTCGGCGAGGATGATGTCGGGCTGCTGCACAAGCGCGCGGGCGATCGCAACGCGCTGCTGCTGGCCGCCGGAGAGCTGGTCGGCACGCTGGGCGGCGAGCGAGGCGATATCGAACTGCTCTAGCGCCGACATCGCCAGCGCCTTGTCGTGCTCGGGCCATGTCTGCGTCAGCGAGCGCCAGGCCGGCATCGTGGCAAGACGCCCCATCAGGACGTTGGTCAGCACATCGAGCCGGCCAACCAGGTTGAACTGCTGGAAAATCATCGCCGAGCGCGCCCGCCACTGCCGCAGCTCCTTGCCGCGCAGCGCGGTGACGTCGAGGCCGTCGAACAGGATACGGCCCTGCGTCGGCGTCGCCAGGCGATTGATCATGCGCAGCATGGTCGACTTGCCGGCGCCGGAGCGCCCGATCACACCGACGAAGCCGCCGGGGGAGATTTGAAACGAAGCGTCGTCCACCGCGGCTTTTGCGCCGAAGCGGCACGTCAGACCTTCAACCACCAGCATAGAGGGCTCCAGAGTAGCTGGCTGCCACCGCTAGCGCCGGCACTTGACACTTGTGTGACACGCGGATCGCGGTGCGGCGATCCTACACACCTCTTCCCCTGTCATCGCATCGTCATGACGTTGTCATCAGGGCGCTCGAAGAGGTACGCCCGCCCTCGACCTATCGGATGTAGCATGGCCGGCAAGGCGCTCTCGGTTCAACCGACCATCGACCCTTCGGCGAAGCTGCATGAGACCAGGCTCGGCACCTATACCGAAGTCGGTGCGCGCACGATCCTCACTGAAGTCACGATGGGCGACTACTCCTATGTCGTGAACGACGCCCAGATCACCTACACCACCATCGGAAAATTCTGCTCGATCGCGGCGATGACGCGCATCAATCCCGGCAATCATCCGATGCATCGCGCCACGCAGGCGCATTTCACCTATCGTTCCAGCGCCTACTTCGAAGGCGAGAGCGACGACACCGAGTTCTTCGACTGGCGGCGCCAGCATCACGTTCATATCGGCCACGACGTCTGGATCGGCCATGGCGCGATCGTGCTGCCGGGCCGCAACATCGGCACCGGCGCGGTGATCGCGGCGGGCGCCATCGTCACCAAGGACGTGCCGGCCTACACCATCGTCGCCGGCAATCCGGCGCGCATCGTGCGGCGGCGGTTCTCGGAAGACGTCGCCGGACGGCTGGCCCGACTCGCCTGGTGGGACTGGGATCACGACAAATTGCGTGAAGCACTGCCCGATTTCCGCAAACTCGGGATTGAAGATTTCCTCTCGGCATATGAAGCACGGGCAAGCTCCCTCACCCGTTCCCCTGCCAGCAAACGAAGCGTGGTCGCTTGACAGACATCTTCCTTGAGGGCGGCCGGGCCCTGATCGGCTCCGAGCTCGTCGAAACTTCCATTCTGGTGTCCGGCGCGGACATTGCGCAGGTCGATGCCTCTCGCGGCCGTGCGCGGCTGGCGATCGATGCGCGCAACCTGCTGGTGCTGCCCGGCATCGTCGATCTGCATGGCGATGCCTTCGAGCGCCAGATGATGCCGCGCGCCGGCGTCGACTTCCCGATCGACGTCGCGCTCGCCGACAGTGACCGCCAGGCGATCAGCAACGGCATCACCACGGTGTTTCACGCCACGACCTGTTCGTGGGAGCCGGGCCTGCGCAGCGCCGGCAATGCGCGCGCCCTGATGGAGGCGATCGAGCGGCAGCGCCCGCAATTCGCCGCCGATACCCGTTTCCACCTGCGGCACGAGACCTACAATTTCGATGCAGAGGCCGAGATCGGCCAGTGGCTCGCCGAGGGCCGCGTCGACCTGTTCGCCTTCAACGACCACATGGACGGCACCGTTGCCGACATGGCCAAGCCGCGCAAGCGCAACCGCATGGTCGAGCGCACCGGCCTCTCGGGCGAGGAATTCGACCGGCTGGTCGAGCGTGTGCTTTCGCGGGCCAGTGAAGTGCCGGCTTCCGTGTCGCGGCTTGCCGCAACTGCTCGCGCGGCCGAGGTGCGGATGCTCTCGCACGACGATGCGACGCCGGCGATGCGGCAGGAGTTTCGCGAGTTGGGCGCTGACATCGCGGAGTTTCCGATCAACGAGGAGACCGCGCGAGCGGCTGCAAGCCAGGGCGATGCCATCGTCTACGGTGCGCCGAATGTCGTGCGCGGCGGCAGCCATACCGGCTGGACCCGGGCGTCCGACATGATCGCGAAGGGGCTCTGCTCGGTGCTGGCGTCGGACTATTACTATCCCGCGCAACTGCTCGCCGCGTTCCGCCTCGCCGCGGACGGTGTGCTGCCGTTGACCGAGTCCTGGAACCTGGTGTCCGCGGGACCGGCCCGCGCGACCGGCCTTGCCGATCGCGGCGTGCTCGCGGAAGGATGCCGCGCCGACATGCTGCTGGTCGACGACAGCGTGCCGCTGCGGCCGCGGCTGATCGCGGTGGTATCAGGCGGAAAGCTGGTGCATCTCACCGATGCGACGCGACTGCTCGCTGCGGCGGCGACGCCGCGCGAAGCTGTTGTTGCGGCCTGAACCGGTTATGCTCGGGCGATGACAGATTTTCCCCGCTACGCGATCTATTTTGCCGCCGGCGCCGACAGCGCCCTCACCTGCTTCGGCGCCGAGCTGCTCGGCTACGATGTCTACACCGGCGACGAGATGCCGTTCCCTGCCGACGCATCGCGTGTTGCGCCGGACTGGCGCGACGTCACGGCCGATCCCCGCAAATACGGTTTCCACGGCACGCTGAAGGCGCCGATGGCGCTGGCGCCCGGCAGAACTGAAGCCGAGCTCGTCGCAGCCTGCGCGGCCTTTGCCGGCAAGGCGCGACCGATGCCGTCAATCCGCCCGGTCGTCGACTCCATCAGCGGCTTCATCGCGGTGATTCCGACGGAGCCGGTGGGTGCGCTCCAGCAACTTGCCGCCGATTGCGTCCGCGAATTCGACGACTTCCGCGCGCCCATGACGGCGGAAGACCGCGCGCGGCGCAAACCCGAGAAGCTCGGCGAGCGCCAGCGCGATTATCTCGACCGCTGGGGTTACCCTTACGTGATGGAAGAATTCCGCTTCCACATGACGCTGACGGGACGGCTGGATGCAGAACGGCGCGGGCCGATCCTGGAGATGCTGCGCGCGAGGTTTGCGGCGCTCGGTCTCGATACGCTGGCGATCGACCGGATCGCGCTGTTCAAGCAGGATGATACCAAAGCGCGCTTCCGCCTTGTCGGCGAGTGGGCGTTGGCGAAATAGGCCTCAGCGCCAGCTCGCGAGATTGAAGGCGAGCGCCACGGCGCCAACCAGAATGAGGCTGGTCGCCCAGATTGCATCCAGATTGAACCAGCTTCGCGCGACGAACCTCAATCCCAGATAGCGGTAGACCAGCCACGCCAGACATCCGCCGGCACTGACCATGGCGACAACGTGCACCAGGGACACCAGCACCGCCATCCCGAGACTCGTCTTCAGAAGACTTGCCTTCATCAGCGCGCCCGCCGCCTCATGGCCGGCATCGAGCTCGAAGGCCTGGCAGAGCCCGAGATAGATCGGCACGAGCATCAAGGCCGCGCCGTGAGCAATGGCAACGGCGAATGACCAGAGCGCCAGTTGCGTTGGCGGAATTCGTGCCAGCGTGCGCGGATGGCGCCGCTCGATCAGCCGATAGACGCCGAAGCCGATGACGAGAAGGCTCGCGCCGAGCTGGATCGAACGCTGCCACTCGGCCAGGACGAGCAGGAACGCAAACGGCAGCAGCACGAGAAGTGTTGCCAGGAGATGTCCGGCCGCCAGAGCCCACAACGCACGGAACAGCGCGCGCGGGCTCTTGTCCATGAGCCCGGCCGAAACGGCGAGCGGCCATCCCATTCCCGGATTGACGCCGTGATAGAGACCGCTCGCAACAAGAGCGAGCCACAGCCAGCCGAGCGGCCAACTCCCGTGCTGCCAGCCTAGGCCGACGGGTAGCAAAAGGAGTCCGTCGAACAATCGCCGCCCTCCAGCCTGATCTGGTGCGCACGATATCCGTCGGGGAAGCTCACGAAATAGTCCTTGGCGAGCTCCAGGCCGCCGTCGCGGCCGACATTGGCCATGACTTCCACGCCCGGAACCCCGTCGGGATAGAATTGGTCATCCCAGGTGGAATACAGCGAATTGGTCCAGTACACGCGCTTGCCGTCGCGGCTGATCTCGACCATCTGCGGACCGGCCGCAAATGCCTTGCCGTTCGGATGGGGCGTGCGGCGCGCGATGCCGCCGATGTGAACCGAGCCGGCAAGCTTCGGCTTTCGCGGATCACTCACATCGTACTGGCGCATTTCACCGGTGCCCCAGCACGAGACATAGAGAAACCGGTCATCCATCGACAGGTCGATGTCGGTCACCAGCGGCGGCACGGCGCCAAATCCCTGCAGCAGCGGCGGGAGCTGCTCCTTTGGCGCGGGCTCGGGCGGAATCGTCGCCGTCTTCTCCGCATGGAATTTTCCGCCTTCGCGCCACCAGGTCCAGATCGATGCTTCGAGGTTGGTGGTGTCGACCACACAACGAAGCCGTATTCGCGAACCGGATCGTGCGCGGGCCGCACCTCCAGCGCCATCTGATGATTGGCGCCGAGGTCGATGGTCTGCACGTTGCGACGGGCGCGGAGATCCCAGAAGTGGAGACGATGGCCATATTTGTTCGCCAGCAGATCTTCCGCGACGATCCCGTTCTCGAACTGCGGCGGCAACGCCCATTCGCTCGTCACCATGTAGTCGCGCGGCAGGTTCCACCAGAAATCATAGTGCAGCGTCTGCGGACCGCGATCGATCTCCCATCGCCCAAGGACCTCGAACGTCTCGCAATCCATGATGAAGACGCCTGGAGGCCCGTTGGTGCCGTCCTTGCCGCCGCCGCCCAGCGTGCTCACATAGACGCCGTCCGGCCCGCAATGGATCGTATGCGGCCGCGAGTAGCCGGTCTTTTTGAAGATTTCCTCGGGCTCGATGATCTTGTGGATTTTGGCCTTGGTCGGATCGGGCTTGGTATCGATGATGTAGATCCGCGACGAGCGTATCCCGGGGATGATGAGATAGCGCCGCTCGATGAAGGCATGTCCGGCGAGCGGCGACAAGGCGGAGGAGCAGGCGTTCCAGCCGAAGTGATGAAACTCATCGCCCTTGTTGGGCATCGTCACCGTGTGGACGATTTGGCTGTAGGTCGGCGATCCCGGCTTGACGTCGATGACCGCGAGAGCATCCGGTTTTGAGAAATCCGGACTGAGCAGCAGCGTGTAGGCAAAGTTCTCTGCAGGTGCTTCCATCGCCAGCTTGGGCGATGCGTGGAAGGTGGGATCCGGCCTCATCGTCATGGCACTGCCTCCCTGTTTCGTCGGCTCGCTCCAACCTGGCTCGGAATAGCGGCATAATGAAGAGCTGCTCAGCGACGTCTTGAGAAGCTCCGCGGACCTGGTTGGCGAGCGTGCAAGGAGCGTACAATATGTCATCGCCGGCGTGCGGAAAACCGCCCGAACCGCGCTAATTCGACGCCCTCAGCCAGACGGAAACCGGCGGGATCAGGCCAGCGCGCACCTCACACTCGGCGTCGCCCCCGCGTAGGCGGGGACTGCCGAGAGACCTCGCGACAACCGAGTGGGTACAGCGCTACTTGCCCCACCGCAACGCCAGCGCATCCCGCTCCTTCGCCAGCTCCAGCAACCCTGCCCGCGTCGCCGGGTGCAGCGGCTGGAGCGGATGCCGCACGGCATCCGATTTGATCACGCCGCCGGCCTGCATCATGGCCTTGCAGGCGATCAGGCCGCATTGGCGGTTTTCGTAGTTGATCAGCGGCAGCCAGCGCTCATAGGCGGCCTTTGCCTCCTCGCGCTTGCCGGCGAAATAGGGATCGATGATCTGGCGGATGCCGTCGGGATAGCCGCCGCCCGTCATCGCGCCGGTGGCGCCGGCGTCGAGATCGGCGAGCAGCGTGATGGCTTCCTCGCCGTCCCACGGGCCTTCGATATCCTTGCCGCCCGCCTCGATCAGGCTGCGCAGCTTTGCAGCCGCGCCCGGCACCTCGATCTTGAAATAGCGGATGTTGGCGAAATCCCGCGCCAGCCGCGCGAGCAGCTCGACCGACAGCGGCGTGCCCGCCACCGGTGCATCCTGGATCATGATCGGAATGTTGATCGCGCCGGAGAGCACCTTGAAGAATTCGACGATGCCCTTCTCGAGCACGCGGAAGGTCGCGCCGTGATAGGGCGGCATCACCATGACCATGGCGGCCCCCGCCGCCTCCGCCTGCTGGCTGCGCGCCGCGCAGACGGCGGAGCTGAAATGCGTGGTGGTGACGATCACGGGAACCCGGCCCGCGACATGCTCCAGCACCGCATGCATCACGGTTTCGCGCTCGGCATCGGTGAGCACGAACTGCTCGGAGAAATTGGCGAGGATGCAGAGACCATTCGAGCCCGCATCGATCATGAAATCGATGCAGCGGCGCTGGCCCTCGAGGTCGAGCTCGCCGCGCTCGTCGAAGATGGTGGGCGCGACCGGGAACACGCCGCGATAGGGGCGCTGGGCCTTGTGTGGGGTGACCGGCATCGAACTCTCCATCCTTGATACGTCTGTTGCTGCACTCCCGCAGCGCCACAGATGTACCCGCCACGTGAAGCGGCGGCAATGCCGTTCGCGCGACGCCTAGACGGATGACGATCGAGGTTATGCGGTCTTCACGGCCCCCAAAAAGCCCTCGACCGCGACGCGAAGACGATCGGCATCGCCCGACATCTTCTTCACGGATTCGGACAGCACCGTGCCGGCGTTGCCGGTTTCCTGGTTGAGCCTGGCGACGCTGCCGATGGTGTCGGTGACCTCGCGGGTGCCCTGGGCTGCCTGCTGGAAGTTGCGTGAGATCTCGGTGGTGGCCGCGCGCTGCTCCTCGACGGCGGCTGCGATCGCCGTCATCTTCTCGTCGATGCCGCTGATGGCGCCCCCGATCGAGCGGATGGCGGTCACGGCCTGGCCCGTCGCGCCCTGGATCTCCTCGACCTGGCGCGAGATTTCTTCGGTTGCGGTTGCGGTCTGCGCGGCGAGGCTCTTGACCTCGCCGGCGACCACGGCAAAGCCGCGGCCGGCCTCGCCCGCACGCGCCGCTTCGATGGTCGCGTTCAGCGCCAGGAGGTTGGTCTGGCCGGCGATGGCGTTGATCATCTTCACGACCTCGCCGATCCGGCTCGCGGTCTGATCGAGGATCTCGACCGTCGCGTTAGTCCGCTCGGCCTGCGACACCGCCTCGCGCGCCTCGCGGGCGCTCAACTGCACCTGTGCGGAGATCTCGCCGACGGATGCGGAGAGTTCCTCGGTCGCGGCCGCGATGGTCTCGAGATTGTTGGTGGCCTGCTCGGCTGCGGAAGAGACTGCCGCGGTCTGGCTGGTCGACTCTGATACCAGCGTGCGCACATCGGTCGCGGTGGCATCGAGCTCCCTCGCCGACGCAGCGACGCTGTGGATCACCGCCTGCACGGTGTCGTCGAAGCTGCGGCATGCGTCGTCCACGGTGCCGGAGCGGGCGAGTTGCAACGCCTGCTGCGATTCGCGTTCCTGGCCCAGCCGCTCGGCGGTCGCCGCGCTCTCGCGCAGGCTCTCGAGCGCGGCAGCCATGGTGCCGAACTCGTCGGGATATTTCGACCGCGGCACCGGCGTCGCGTAATCGCGGGCGCTGATTCGCGCGATGGCGTCGAGGATGGCGCGGACCGGGCGCATCAGTCGATTGCGCACCACGTAGACGCCGGCGAGGGTCACGGCGAGCGCGAGCAGAAACGCGAGCGACTGCACGATGAGGTTGGTGAGCGCCTTGGTCTGCACGGCCTCGGCACGCGCGATCGACTGATCCAGTGCTTTGGTCGCGACCCCGACAATGAGCGGGAACGGCGACTGGCAGAGCGTATTCCACTCCGAAGCGGGCATCGCGGGCTTGCCGCTGCCGTCGAGATTCTTGGTGAGATCGCCGATCTGCTTCAGGACGCCATCGGTCTTGGTCTTCGCGTCCGACGCTGCGGTCACCAGCTCCGCCGTCACGTCGGGCGCGGCCAGCAACTCGGCCATGCCCGCCCAGCCGGAGGCGATCGTGCCGTCCCATTGCGCCACCGACCGCTTCTGAACGTCGTCGAGCGGCTTGCTGCTGTTGATGTTCGAGCGAAGCGACGAACAATGGACCCCATAGCGGTCGCGCACCTGCCAGGCGAAGCGGCGGACCTGGATCATGCGGGCGATGTAGGGATCGTTCATCCAGGCGCGGTTCGACACCGCGGTGGAGGCGAAGTTCGCAGTGTCGATGACCTTGGTGACGGCATCGTACCAGGAATTGGTTCGCTCCATCTTGCGCTCGGCGCGCGGAAGCTTAGCCTCGTCGTAGAACAGCTGGAATTGCGGCGCGGCTTCGTTCCAGCGCTGCTTCAGCGTGCCGGCGAGCTCGTCGCGGCGTGCGAATTCGACGGTCGAGAGTGCAGCGCTGATCCCTTCATAGCCGCCCTGCTCGGCCTTCTCGGCTTCAGCGAGCTTTGCCTTGGGATCGTCCTCGCCAAGGATGGCGCTCTGGGCATCGCCACGATTGTTGCGCAACGCGAGCACGCCATGGAAGATCGCCTTGTCGGCAGCGGCGAGCCGCGCCGTCTCGAGACTGTCGCTGTAGCGACCGAACGCTCCGAACATCTGGATCGCCGTAGAGGCCAGCGCACCGGCGGCCAGCAGGGCCATCAAGGTCAGGAGAAGCGAGCTTACCGATTTCTTAAACATTACCATGAGTCAGGGGGCCTGCATTGTACTGCCGGCCACCCTGCATCGCGACATGCCAAGGATCGGTTAAGGTTTTAGTCAAATTGCCGGGAGTGCCCGGTCTGCAAGCGCTTTAAGACTAGCGAAATCAGGCAACCTTGGTGAAATCCGGCGGCCGGCGCTCGGCGAAAGCGGTGAAGGCTTCACGCGCCTCAGCGGTGCGCAAACGCAGTCCGAACTGCTCGCTTTCGGCCTGCATCTGCGCGACCAGCGCCTCGCCATTGCGCATCAGCTTCTTGGTGGCCGTGAGCGCGCCAGCCGGCTGGCGGGCAAGACGCTGCGCCAGCGCGAGCGCCCCGGCATCGAGCTTGTCGAGCGGCACCACGCGATTGGCAAGGCCCCATTCCAGCGCCGACCTCGCCGGTACGGTCTCGCCCAGCGCGAACATCTCGTAGGCGCGGGCGTAGCCGATGCGCGCCGGCATCAGCAGGCTGGAGGCGGCCTCCGGCACCAGCGCGAGGCTGACGAAGGGCGTCGACAATTGCGCGTTGTCGGCGAGCACCACGAGGTCGCAATGCAGCAGCATCGTGGTGCCGACGCCGACGGCGCGGCCCTGCACGGCCGCGACCAGCGGCCGAGTGCAGCGCGCCAGCGACTGGATGAAGCGCACGACGTTGCGGCTGCCTTCGGACTTGCCGGCTGCCACGGCGGCGAATTCGCCGACATCGTTGCCGGCGGTGAACATGTCACCCTCGCCGCGGATCAGGATCACGCGGGCGGACGGATCGAACTCGGCGGATTCGATCGTGTCGGCGAGCTTGCCGTACATCGCATCCGTCAGCGCGTTCTTCTTGTCGGGGCGCGCCAGCGTGAGAGTGAGAATTCCGTTGTTGTTCTCTATCCGGACATGCTCGGTCATGGGTCTCTCCTTTAGTCGTCTGAAGGTCTTGGAAACTTGTCCTGAATGCTGGTCAGCCAGCGCGCGACGATGTCGATCTCCGCGCTGGTAAATCCATCCGTCAGCGCGGCGTTGATCTGCGCCGCGTCAGTCTTCGCCTGCGCCAGCACGGTGCGCCCCTTCGGCGTCAGCCATACGCGCCAGGCCCGGCCGTCCTCGCGATCGGCCCGCCGCTCGACCAGCCTCGCCGCAGCACTGCGATCGACGAGCCCTGAAATTCCGGCCGGCCCCATATCGAGCGCCGCGCCTGCCTCGCCCATCAGCACGCCGTCCTGCTTGCCGAGGATGAACAACAGCCCCGCCTGCGCCGGCGTGACCTCGTTCTGCGGCTGCGCCGCCATCCAGCGCTGCAAACGGCGTTGCGCGACGTTCAGGAGGTAAATCAGCCGATGATGCCTCGCTGCGGCTTCTTTATTTCGCATGCGAAATAGATAGCCGAACCAAACCGGATTGTCAAAGGGAGACGGCTACGCGGCGCGGCAGCCATCGAGGAACAGGGACGCGCAGGTCTGCACGCGGCGCTCGATCTGCTTGCGTGACGGCAGCGGCATGCCGCCATAGATCGCCGCGCGCTGCGGCGCCGATGCGACCATGCCGATCAGCATGCCGGCAACTTCCTCCGCATCGTCGATGGCGATGCGCTTGCGCTTGACCTGGACGCGCAGCCAGCCCGCGAGCGTCCTGACGGTGCGGGAAATGCCGTTGTTGTAGAAGTTGGCGGCGAGCTCGGGGAACGCGGCGGATTCCTGCAGCACCATGCGCTGCAGCGCCACGACCTCCGGATCGAGTGCGAGATCGGCGCAGGCCAGCAGCGCGGCACGCAGGCCGGTCTCGATATCGACCTCGTCGCTTCCTTGCAGATCGACGGCGGAGAGCAGCTGCTCGAGCCTGTCCGCGCACATCGCCTCGAACAGTGCGGCCTTGCCCGGAAACAGGCGATAGAGCGTCTTGGTCGAGATGCCGGAGCGGCGTGCCAGCTCTTCGGTGCTGGTCGCGGCATAGCCGTCGACGGCGAAGGCGTTGCGCGCTGCATCGAAGACGATCCGCCTCGTCTCCTCGTCGCTGCGCAGTTGCGGCCGCCCGCGGGGGCGGCATTCACCTGAAGGTTTTGCCTGAGCCATGCTTTTAAATGACGCCTGTCATTCCATTGACAATTCCAAAGCTAGTCTCATTTTGGAAATCGTCAAGTTTCCTAATTCAGGGGAGCCGGCCATGACCGTCCACACCACCCCATCTGCTGCGACCCAAATCGCTATTCCAGCAACCGTGCCGGAGGGCGTCCTGCCCACCACGGCAACCGGCGTCCGCCGGCAAAAACTCAATCTCCGCAAGCTGTTGCTGATGGGCGCGGCGATCGTCGCGCTGGCCGGCGCGAGCTGGTACGGCTACGACTACTGGACCGTTGGGCAGTACCTCGTCTCCACCGATGACGCCTATGTGAAGGCCGACAACACCACGATCGCGCCGAAGGTCAGCGGCTACCTCGACCGCGTCCTGGTCGGCGATAACGAGCATGTGAAGGCCGGCCAGGTGCTCGCCAGGATCGACGATCGCGACTTCCGGGTCGCGCTCGACCAGGCCAAGGCCGATGTCGCCGCCGCGAATGCGACGGTGACGAGCAAGCAAGCGCAGCTCGAGGTCCAGCAAGCCGTGATCGCGGCGGCAAGAGCGACCATCGATGTCGACAATGCCGCGAAGGTTTTCGCGAAGCAGGAGAACAAGCGCTACACCGATCTCGCGGCAACGGGTTTCGGCAGCGTGCAGAACGCGCAGCAGGCGCAAGCGCGCGACGCCGGCGCAGACGCGGCGATCCAGCGCGATATCGCCAATCTCACCTCCGCCTTGAAGCAGGTCGATCTCCTCAACGCCGAGATATTGCAAGCCCGGGCCGCCGCCGCACGCGCGGCCGCACTCCAGCGTCAGGCCGAGCTCAATCTGGGCTACACCACGATCGTCTCCCCGATCGACGGCGTGGTCGGCAACCGCTCCTTGCGCGTCGGCCAGTTCGTACAGGCGGGCACGCAGCTGATGGCCATCGTGCCGGCCGAGGGCGCCTATGTGGTCGCCAACTTCAAGGAGACGCAGCTCACCCACGTGCAGGCCGGCCAGGCCGTCGATATCGAGGTCGACACCTTCCCGGGCCAGGTCGTGCACGGCCACGTCGATTCCATCGCGCCGGCGAGCGGCCAGGAATTCGCGCTGCTGCCGCCCGACAACGCCACCGGCAATTTCACCAAGGTGGTGCAACGCATCCCCGTCAAGATCGCGCTCGATGCCGCGCACGGTCCCGCGATCGCGCTGCGGCCGGGCATGTCCGTGATCCCAACCATTGCAACACGTTCGACCGCGCCGACCGCCAATGCGGCCGCGGCGCCAAAGGCAAACGTAAAGGCGAAGCTCGTTTCCGGAGGGTCGTGCCATGTCAAACAGCCTCTCACTTTCGACGCCGGCAACACTGGCCGCGACGCCTGATCCGGCAATAGCCGACCCGAACCGCGCGAGTGCCGCGATCTGGATCGCCGTGCTCGCCGCCATGATCGGCTCGTTCATGGCGATCCTGAACATCCAGATCACCAACGCCTCGCTGGCCAACATCGAGGGCGGCATCGGTACCGGCGCCGACAACGGCTCCTGGATCTCGACGTCGTATCTGATCGGCGAGATCATCGTGATCCCCCTGACCGACTATTTGAGCCGCGTGTTCTCGTTCCGCCGCTACATGCTGGCGAGCGCGACGCTGTTCGCGGCGTTCTCGGTCGCCTGCGCCTTCACACATGATTTGCCGTCGATGATCGCAATGCGCGGCCTGCAGGGCTTTGCCGGCGGCGTGCTGATCCCGATGGCGTTCACGCTGGTGCTGACCAAGCTGCCGAAGCCGCAGCAGCCGGTGGGTCTTGCGATCTTCGCGCTGTCCGTCACCTTTGCACCCGCGATCGGACCGACCATCGGCGGCTATCTCACGGAGAATTACGGCTGGCGTACGATCTTCTTCGTCAACGTAATTCCGACCGCGGTGATGGTGGCCGCGCTCTATCTGACGCTGGAGAAGCAGAAGATGCAGCTCGGTCTCTTGAAGGAGGGCGACTGGGCCGGCATCTTCACCATGGCGATCGGGCTGTCGGCACTGCAGGCCGTGCTGGAGGAAGGCAACAAGGATGACTGGTTTTCCTCGCCCTTCATCGTCAAGCTGGCGATCATCGCGGCCGTCGGCCTCACGCTGTTCGTCACGATCGAGCTCACGATCGAGAAGCCGCTGATCCGGCTGCGCCTGCTGACACAGCGTAATTTCGGCTTCGGTACCATTGCGATGACGATGGTCGGCTTCGCGCTGTTCGGCTCGGTCTATATCCTGCCCGCCTATCTCGGCCAGGCGCAGGGCTACAATGCGGAGCAGATCGGCAATGTGCTGGCCTGGACCGGCCTGCCGCAACTCGTGCTGATCCCGCTGATCCCGAAGCTGATGCAGCGCTTCGACACGCGCTACATCGCCATCACCGGACTTCTGATCTTCGCCTATAGCTGCTTCATGAACACGGCGATGTCGCCGGACTATGCCGGCGACCAGCTCTGGATTCCGAACATCGTGCGCGCCGTCGGCCAGGCCATGGTGCTGACGCCGCTAACCTCGGTGCTGACAGGCGGCATCGCGCCGCAGGACGCGGCCGCGGCTTCCGGCATCAGCAACATGTTCCGCAATCTCGGCGGCGCGATCGGCACGGCGACGCTCGCGACCATCATCACCAAGCGCGAGCAGTTCCACTCCAACATCATCGGCCAGTCGGTCACGCTCGGCCGCGAGGAAGTCCGCACCCGCATCGCGCAGATGACGGATTACTTCATGGCCCACGGCGTGCCAGACCCTCACGCGGCGCGCGAGCAGGCCATCATCGCACTCGGCAAGACGGTCAAGCGCCAGGCGCTGGTGATGGGCTATTCCGACGCCTTTGCGGTGATCGGCGCGGTGCTGGTGCTCGCGGCGATCGCGGTGGTGCTGACGCGGCGCGTCAAAGCGGCCGGCGGCCCGGCACATTAGTCAACAGCGCGCCGTTCCTCACGGTGCGCAAGTAAAACTCGACGCCTCCGTCACTGGGCCGCTCTTGTAGTGCGGCCAAGACGGCCAGCGGCACAGCGGCAGCGCGCGGAGCGTTGCGAACGTGGGCGCCTCGACCTTCTGCTCGCTGACCTCGAGGTCGCCGGGTCCCTTGCCCTGCTCGACCCACTCGACCAGCGCGCTGAGCATGTCGACATTGGCCGGCGCGCCGGAGCCGACGTGGTCGACGCCGGGCGCGGTGTAGAGCCGCGCGAATTCCGCCGTCTCGGCCTTGCCGAGCTTGCGTTCGACGCTCTCGAAATAGCGGATGCCGGCATATGGGCTCTGCGCATAGTCAGCCATGTGCTCAAGCATGATGAGCCGGCCGCCGCGTCCGCGAAACCGGCTGAGATCGGGATCGGTCGAATCCATCAGGCTCGAGACCTCTAGCAGCCGCGCCTTGTGCTCCTCGACCTTGTAGGTGGTGACGTCGAGCTTGGGATCGCGTGCGAACACATGTTGAATGCCGCCGGCGCCGTAGATCCAGGCGATGCCGTTGTTGGGGGCAGGCGGCTGCGCGGGTGGCGCTGTGCCAAGCCACCACGCCACCCAGCCACCGGTCGGTCCGATCGCCGCCGCATCCTCGCCCGACACGCCCCAGCCCGGATAATCGTCGAGCCCGTTGGCGAGCGCGAACGGGAATTTGTAGGTCCCGTGCAGCGTGTTCACGGCCTTGATCTGTGCATCGGTGAGGCACTGATCGCCGCTCTGGCCCGCCGCACAACGCAGCGTCTCGACCTTGAACGCTGCGTTGCAGGCTACGGGGTCCTGCACCAGCGCATTATCGGAGCCGTCGGCCTTGTCGCAAGCCTGCCGCACGGAATCGGCCACGAGCTTGACCTGCGCCGGATTGATCCAGCCCTCGCCCATGGTCACAAGGCCCGAGCGCGTACCGGCATGCTGCAGACCGACCCAGTTGATCACGGGCACGCGGGCGAAGATGCCGTCGAAATCGTCGGGGTAGCGCTGCGCCATGGTGAGGCCTTCGCGGCCGCCCTCGGAGGAGCCCATGAAGTACATCTTCTCCGGCTTCTTGCCGTAGGCGCGCTCCATCAGCCCAACCGCGGCGTCGCGCACCTTCTTGTAGGCACGGTGGGCGAAATTCTCGAAGGCTTCGTCATTCAGCGCGAACAGTTGCGGCGGCTCGCCTGGCTTGGACTCATGGCCGGAATCGGTGCCGTAGGTGACGAAGCCGCGCGCCAGCGGCGACGGCTTGTCGAACGGATAGGCCGGCGGCAGCCCAAGGCCGGTGATCAGCACGCCGTTAAAGCCCCCACCGCCATACTGAACGGAGCGCCCGTTCCATTCGACGGGAAGGTTGACCTGGAATTTAATCGGCGGCGCCTTGGGATCGGTTGGGTCGATGTGACCCAGCACCTTGCAGAAACCGGGATTGGCCGGCGTGATGCGCCCAGACGGCGTCGGCCCGCGCTCGGCGACAGCCAGTTGCGACGGCGCCAGCAATGTCGCGGAAACGATCTTCACGGCATCGGCGCCGCCAGCGAGGCTTTTGCAGACCATCTCCGCATCCTCCGCCAGCGTCGCCGCCGACACGGCATTCGCACTCAGCGCGACCGCCGCACCCACGAGCAATGCACACCGCTTCGCGTTCTTTCGCGTCATCGTTTCCACCCTGGCTTTCCCTATTTTTGTATCCGACGGTTGGCCGCATTCAATGCAACCTTCGCCCTTCCGTCAATCGCTTGCGCTGGCCTTCCTTCAGAACGATCCCAGCGCGCTGCCCAATGCGATTACGGCCACCAGCGCCAGCAGCGACGTCGCGATGCCGACCATCACGATGTCGAAATAGCTGTCACGGTGCGTCAGGCCGCAGATCGCGAGCAGGCTGACCACCGCGCCATTGTGCGGCAGGATGTCGAGCGTCCCCGAGCCGATCACCGCCACGCGGTGCATCAGCGCAGGGGCTATGCCGGTGCGCGCGGCGAGCTCGACATAAGTTTGGCCGAGCGCGTCGAGGGCAATGGTCAGGCCGCCTGACGCCGACCCGGTCAGAGCGGCCAGGATGTTGGTCGCAACCGCTAGCGAGACCAGCGGTCCGCCTTCGATCGCAAGCACCCAGTCGCGCACGATCGTGAATGCCGGCAGCGAGGCGACGACAGCGCCGAATCCGACAAGGCTGGCGACGCTGAACGCGGGCAGGACGGATGCATTGGCCCCGGCGTCCATGGTGCGGCGAAGCGCCGGCAGGCGGGCCCGGTTCAGCACGATGGTCGTGACGATGGCCGCAGTCAGCGCGACCGCGACCGACCACACGCCTGCGACGGCCGCGAGCGTCGTTTCACCAAAACGCTGCTCGGCGAGATAGCTGACATCGAGCCGCGGCAGCACCACGAGCGACATCACCAAATTCACGATGACGACCACGATCAGCGGCGCGATCGCACTCCACACGGGCGACGGCCGCTCGCTGCGCTGACCGTGCTGGAGTTCCGCCGGATCGAACTCGCGCGCGGTCGTGGCGCGCTCGCGCACGAGCTCGTCGGCGGCGGCGCGCTCGGTCGCGCCCTCGATATCGTCGCCATAGCCTTCTCCAGCACGGCGCGCTGCGGCTTCAGCGCGGTGCAGCCACCACAACCCTGTCACGAGCATGATGAGGGAGGCGATGATGCCGAGACCAGGCGCTGCGAACGGCGTCGTGCCGAAGAACGGCATCGGGATCGCATTCTGGATCGACGGCGTGCCCGGCAACGCCGACATGGTGAAGGTCGACGTCCCCAGCACGATAGCAGCCGGGATCAGGCGACGCGGGATTGAAGCCGCGCGAAACAGCGAACGGGCCATGGGAACGATGACGAAAAATGCAACGAACAGGCTGACGCCGCCATAGGTCACCGCGGCACCGGCGAGCACCACCGCCAGGATCACGCGACGCTCGCCGAGGCGCTCCGCCATGAAGGCGGCGACCGACGTGACCGCGCCGCTATCGTCCATCAGCTTGCCGAAGACCGCGCCAAGCAGGAAGATCGGGAAGAACTGGGCCAGAAATCCGGCTGCATGCACCATGAACACCTGGGTCAGGTTCGCAAGCAGCGGCTCGCCGCCGAACAACGCGGCAACGAGCGCCGCGAACGGCGCCAGCAGAAGCACGCTCCAGCCGCGAAAAGCGAACAGGACGAGCAGGGCGAGCCCGACGAGGAGGCCGAGAAGACCCATGCCTCAGCACTCCGACAGCAGGACGTCGAGATCGGCGGTCGATTGCCGGCCGATGTCGGCACCGTGCGCGGCGAGAAACGCGTCCGCGGCCAGGCGCCCCTCGGCGCGCAGCATCGAGACGAACTCCCATTCGGCGTTGAGCTTGGATGACGCGCCGAACTTCGCCAGCATGTCGCTCTTGACGCGGTGGGTCCGCATCTTTGCCCAGCGCGCGCCCTCGCCGCTGCCGGGGTCGGCCGCCTGGCGCAGCAGCGCGATCATGCGCAATTCCTTCATCAGGGGCGAATTGAACGAAATCTCGTTCAATCGATTGAGAATCTCCGCAGCCGTCCGCGGCTCTTCGAGCGTTTCGGTCGGATTGATCTGCACCAGGATCGTGTCGTGCGCATCGCTTTCGCGAATGAGCGGCGTTATCGTGGGGTTGCCGGCGAAGCCGCCGTCCCAATAGGGCTCGCCGTCGATCTCGATCGCGCGGAACATGGTCGGCAGGCAGGCCGATGCCAGCAGCACGTCCGCCGTGATCTCGGCGTTGCGGAAGATGCGGCCGCGGCCGGTGCGCACCCGCGTCGCGGTGACGAACAGCTTTATTGGCGAGCTCGCGAGCCGCTCGAAATCGATGCTCTCGGCCAGCACCGCGCGCAGCGGATTGTAGCCGGTCGGATTGAGATCGTAGGGCGACAGCACGCGCGACATCAAATCGGTGAGGATGTAGAAGGGCGACGTATCGAGCGTCCAGCGCCCCATCAATCGATCGAGCGGCGAGCGCTGGAGCGGACTAAAGGCGGCAGCCTTCGAAACGCGGCGCCAGTATTTTTCGAGCGCGTCGCGCGCGCCGTCGGCGCCACCCGCGATCCACCCGTCTGCGAGCACGGCCGCATTCATCGCGCCCGCGGAGGTGCCGGAGATCGCGGCGATGGTGAGCCACTTCTCTTCCAGAAGACGGTCGAGCACGCCCCAGGTGAAGGCGCCGTGCGAGCCGCCACCTTGAAGCGCGAGATCGATCAGTACGGCGTCCCGTTCCATGGCGGCACCCACGCAACTGAAGCTCAAATTCGACGCGATTTGTCACACGCCGAGAATAACGACAGTTTAGAGAACCTTGGCAGCGTAATGCAACTGGAACGTGACGCCGGCCTAGTGCTCGAACACCAGCCGCGCGCCGACCGTTCCGTCGAGCGCGCGGATCTGCTGAAGCAATGCATCTGAATCCTGGCCTGCCAGGTCGGCGTCGAGCACGACGTAGCCGAGGTCGCCGGCGGTCTCCAGGTATTGCGCGACGATGTTGATGTCGCGCTGGAGAAAGACCTCGTTGAGCCGCCGCAGCATGCCCGGCACGTTGCGATGGACATGGCTGAAGCGCGCACCGGCGGGACGCAAGTGCAGCTGCACCTCCGGGAAATTCACCGCGCCCATGGTCGATCCCGTGATGAAATAGTCGACCAGTTTTCGCGCGACCTCGCCGCCGATGCGCTCCTGCGCCTCCTCGGTCGAGCCGCCGATATGCGGGGTGAGGATGACGTTCTCGAGGCCCTGCACCGGGCTCTTGAAGCGATCCGAGTTCGACGACGGCTCGACCGGAAACACGTCAATGGCTGCGCCGGCGAGATGGCCGTTCCGCAGGGCGCCCGCGAGCGCATCGAGATCGACCACGGTGCCGCGGCTGTTGTTGATCAGGAACGAGCCTGATTTCATCGCCCGCAGCTCCGTCTCGCCGATCATGCCTGATGTCTCCGGCGTCTCGGGCACGTGAAGGCTGACGACATCGCTCTGCGCCAGCAGCTCTTCCAGCTTCTCGACCGGCTCGGTGTTGCCGTGGCGAAGCTTGTCGGTACGGTCGAAATAGATCACGCGCATGCCGATCGCTTCGGCCAGCGTCGACAGCTGCGAGCCGATATTACCGTAGCCGATGATGCCGAGCGTGCGGCCGCGCACCTCGCGGCTGCCGGTCGCCGACTTGTCCCAGCCGCCCTCATGCGCCGACACCGAGCGCGGGAAGATGCGCCGTAGCAGCATCACGATCTCGCCGATCACGAGCTCGGCGACGCTGCGCGTGTTGGAGAACGGCGCGTTGAACACGGGAATGCCGCGCTTGCGCGCCGCCAGGAGATCGACCTGGTTTGTGCCGACGCTGAAGCAGCCGACCGCGAGAAGCCCGTCCGCAGCCGCGAGCACCTCATCGGTGATCTGGGTGCGCGAGCGGATACCGAGCAGCGACACGCCCTTCAGCGCGCGCCCCAGGTCTTCGCCGTCCAGCGCCTTGGTCAACCGCTCGACATTGGTGAAGCCCGCGCTCCGGAACAAGTCGACAGCGCTGTCATTGACGCCTTCGAGCAACAGCGCCTTCGCGTTCCGCTCGGGGCTTTGGCCTGGGGCTGGCATGGAATCTCCGTAGGTCACAGCTTTGCCGCAGCTCATAGACCGCGGGGGAGATGCAGCACAATAGGGTTTGGATATGGGGAGAAGATGGCGGGGCGGTAAGTGTTTACGGTGGCCGCCCAGTCAAATGACGTAAAACCCGTGCGTACCGTCGAGCCGGAGTTGCTCGACGAGACCGTATTCCCAGTCGAGATAGGCCTGCATCGCGCGCTCGGCGACGCCAGTGCCCTCATAGGGCCGGCGGTAGCGATGCGCCGGATCGGGCTTCGGCAGCACGCGCGGCGGGCCGACCTCGAGCTCACCCTCGTAGCCGCCTTCGAGGACGTAGACCTCCCAGCCCATCTGGGCGAGCCAGGATGCCGTCATGTCGGCACGCACGCCCTGGTCGTCGGTCAGGAGGATACGCGCGCCGCGCACGGGTGCGGCCATGTCGGTTTCCTGAACGAGCTGCCCGCCGGGATAATGCCGGTAGCCCGGGAGATGACCGGCCGCAAACTCCTCTGCGTCGCGTACGTCGAAACGATAGAGCGTGCGATCGGTCTGCGCCGCGAGCGCTTTCGCCTCGTTCGCGCCGATGTGGCGAACACCTGCGCGATAGGCGACGTCGCGGGCATTGGCCGGGCCCCCCTCGAACGGCCCGATCGCACCGCGCCGGTCGGCGCCGTGATCGAGCGCGTGCCGCGCCAGCGTCCAGCCGATCGTGCCGTTGCGCAGCGCCCGCACCTTGTTGGGCACGCCGGCATTGATCAGCGACTGCGTGCCGATGATCGAGCGCGTGCGCCCGGCGCAATTGACGATGATGGTGGTCTCAGGGTCGGGCGCGGCCTGTCCTGCGCGCAGCACCAGCTCAGCGCCGGGCACGCTGACCGAGCCCGGAATGTTCATGGTCGCATATTCGTCGAAGCGGCGAACATCGAGGATGGCGATGTTGGCCTTGTCCGCGATCAGCTTTGCCACCTCGTCGGCGCTGAACGACGGCGTGTGGCGGCGTGCCTCGACCAGTTCGCCGAATGCCTTGGAATAGGAATTGACGTCCTCGAACACCTGATAGCCCGCATCGCGCCAGGCCTTCAGCCCGCCTTCGAGCGCGCTGACATTGGTGTAGCCGAGCGCGGCAAGCCGCTCGGCGCCGGTTGCAACAAGTCCCTCGCCATCATCATAGAGCACGATCGCGACGTCCTTGCGTGGCAACCGCAGCTCGGCCTCGATCGCGATCCGGTCCGCGGCCATGTTGGCGGCAAAAAGCGGATGCCCGGTGGCGAAGCCGGCCTCGTACCTGAGATCGAGCAGCGCGATCTCCTCGCGGAGCAGCAGCGCGCGGCGGATATCGGCGGGGGTGACGGTGGGGAGCTTCATGGCGTGAACCCTGGCAAGTAAGGCCAAGGGCTTTTGAACGATTGTCGCGCGCTTGGCTAGCCTTCGCGGCCGTTCACTCGCCCGGAACCAGCCGGCCAAGCGGCGGCTGCGCGGGACGCCGCAGCCTGCGGCGCGACAGATAGAGCAAAATGCCGGTGACCGAGAACAGCGGCATCAACGCTGCTGCAATCATGAAGGCGAGCTTGCCCGGCCAGCCCAGGAACGCACCGCGATGGATGTCGAGCACATTCGCGATGATCTTCTCGCCAACCGTCTTGTCGGCATAGCGCTCCGCCGAGATCACCTGCCCCGTGACCGCATCCACGCGGAATTCGTCGCGCGTGGTATCGAGCGTCGAATCCTTCGGCCACGACCGGATCCGGATGACCGTGCCGGGTCCGGCGGGCAGCGTCAGCAACGCTTTGGAAAAATGTTTGCCTTCCTCATGCTGGAGCGTCGTCCATGCACGATCGAATCCGACCGGCTGAGCCGGCTCGGCCTGGCCGGCTGCGCGCGGCGCCTTTGCGGACATCTTGGGTTGCAACTTCGCAGCAGTGACGTCTGGGCGCGACAGCAGCCAGACCACCCCATCCTTGTACCAGTCGAACGAGTACCACAGCCCGGTCAGCGTCATCACCAGATAGACCGGCAACACCCAGGTGCCGATCACCGCGTGCAGCGAACGGTGCAGGCCGCGGCCGCTGAGGTCGAGATTTGGCTTCAGCCACATCTTCACGCTGCCGGCGCGGCGCGGCCAGCGCAGCACGAGGCCCGAGATGAGCATGACGATCAGGCCGAGCGCGGCGATGCCGGTGATCTGGCGTCCCCACCCC
This sequence comes from Bradyrhizobium barranii subsp. barranii, assembly GCF_017565645.3. Classification (NCBI taxonomy): domain Bacteria; kingdom Pseudomonadati; phylum Pseudomonadota; class Alphaproteobacteria; order Hyphomicrobiales; family Nitrobacteraceae; genus Bradyrhizobium; species Bradyrhizobium barranii. The sequence goes on along the minus strand of NZ_CP086136.1, from coordinate 930,107 downwards.
TTGGCATCGCCGGGGATCAACAGCCAGCGATGCAGCCTGCGCACAGTCGCGAAGAACTCCTCGCCACGCGGCGCACCCAGCACGCGCGCGTCGTAGGGATCGACATAGAGCGATGTCGGCCGCGCGCCCTGCTCGTCACGCGCGAAGCGGACACGCACCGCCGCGGCCGGATCGCTCGACAGCGTGACGGCCGAGACCTTGCCGAGGTCCTGCCCCGCCTTCAGCCGGGCCACCAGTTCGTCCGGCATCAGCGCCGGCGCCTGGCGCGGCGCGACCTGCATGATACCGCTATTCAGATAGTCGCCGATCTCGTCCTCAAAGCTCATGATCGCGCCGGTCAGCGCGATCAAGGCCAGCAGCAGCGCAAGCACGAGGCCCGCGATCGAGTGAATCTGGTGCAGAGCGGCCTTGATGTGATGCCCCACCCTACTCATCGAAGCCAACCTTCTTGATAAGCGAGATCGCGGCCTGCTGACGTGCGGCGATCTGGTCGATCGACGTTGCATCGGCGATGAACGTGCCCATTTCGGCAACGATCGGTGCACGCTCCGCTGCTGCAAGCACGGGGTATTCCAACTCGGCAGCGGCAAAGATCCGCTGCGCTGCCGGCGTGACAAGGAATTCGAGGAATTGTCGCGCCAACGCCGGATGCGGCGCCTGTTTCGCGATAGCCGCGCCGGTGAGGTTCACATGCGTGCCGCCGCCCCTAAATGTTGATGGCACCGCCTTGACCTCCATCGCCCAGGCACGCCAGTCGGCCCCTTCGCGTCCGTCGCGCAATTGCGCCAATGCCACGGTGTTGCCGATGCCGATCTTGCACGTGCCTTGCGCGATCTCGCGGATCACGTCGTTGTCCTTGCCATCAGGCTTGTGGGCGAGATTGGCCTTCAGGCCCGCGAGCCAGGCCTCCGTCGCGGCCTCGCCGTGATGGACGAGATAGGCCGCAACCAGCGCGACATTGTTCTGATGCAGCGGCGAGCGCATGCAGGGCTTGCCGCGCCATCTGGGATCGGAGAGGTCTTCATAGTCGATCGAAGCAAGCGCGCTGTCCTTGCGCACAAATGCAACACGCGGTCGGACGGAAAGCGCAAGCCATTGCGTACCGTTACCACGAAGATTTGGAGGGACGACCTGGTTGAGACGCGACGACGTGAAGGCTTGCGTCAGACCGCGGGTGGAGAGCTGGGTCGTCTTGTCCAGCCCGATCGTCATCAATAGGTCGGCAGGCGACGTGTCACCTTCCGATACCAAGCGCTTGACGAGACTGTCCTCGACGAAGACGATTTTCACCTTGACGCCGCTGGCTTCCGTGAAGGCCGCAACGACAGGCTCGACCAGGGCAACCTCCCTGGTCGAATAGAGCGTGATCTCCTCGGCGCGGCTCGCACCTGTGGCAGCAAGGCAGGCAGACGCCGCCGCGATCAGGACCGCGATGGCTTTGTGCCGCACCGCCATCGCTAGAACTTCACCGTTGCCGACAGCGACACGCGGCGCGCATCGCCGATCGCGACGTTCAGATTGTTGACGGCGGAGGGATAATAGACGGTGTCGAACAGGTTCTTGACGTTGAGCTGATAGATCACCGGCGCGTTCTGGTATTTCGTCTCATAGGTCGCGAAAATATCGGCGACCACATAGGACGGCAAGAAGAAGCTGTTGATCGCATCACCGGGACGGTCGCCGACATAGCGCGCGCCGCCGCCGAGGCGGAGCTGGCCCGGCAAAGCTGTACCGAAATCATAGACCAGATAGAGCGAGGCCGTGTTCAGCGCGACGTTCTGCAGCTTCATGCCGTAGAGCGACCGATCTTCGGATGCCGTCACCCGCGCGTCGGTATAGCCATAGCTGCCGATCAGGGCCCAACTGTCGGTGAGCCTGCCGGTCACGTCCAGCTCGACGCCGCGCGAGCGGGCGCGGCCGACGGTATGGAGTTCCACCACGCCAGCGCTGTTCGTCTTCGTCGTCTGCACGTTCTTCTTGTCGAGATCGTAGAGCGCCAGCGTACCGGAGATACGCTTGTTCAGATCGAACTTCACGCCGGTCTCGTATGACACGCCTTCTTCCGGCGCGACATTGGAGTCGATCACGATGCCGATCGGTGCAATGGTCGAGTTCGGCTTCAGCGACTCGGTGTAGCTCGCATACAGCGAGACTTCCTCGGTCAGCTTGAGAATGGCGCCGCCGAGGGGAAGCACCTTGTCTTGCGACACGTTGGTATTGGTGATGAACGGTTTCCCGCGCCCGGCGATCTGGTCGTAGTCCATGTAACGGACGCCGCCGACCAGCGCGAACCGTTCGGTGAGATGCAGGGTGTCCTGGAAGAACAGCGACCATTGGCCGAGCTTGTCGGTCTGTGCGCTATCGCTGTTCGACACCGTCGTGCCCGGTCCGACCAGCCCGTAGACGGGATTGTAGACGTTGATGGCGGGAGTGGCCTGCCGGATCAGATTGTCGCGGTAGATGGTGCGATACTGGCCGTCGCCGCCGAATACCACCTCGTTGCGCATATTGCCGAGCCAGAAGCTGCCGGAAATGTACGACGTTCCGTAGCTGGCATTGCTGAGCGAGCCCTGCGTGCCGTCGTTGCTGCGCGTCTCGACGCCCGTCGTGAAGTTGAGGGTGGAGATGCGGAGCTGGTTGGCGCTGAAGGTTTCGGTGTTGTAGCTGTAGCCGGCGTAAAGCTTCCAATCCTGGTTGAAGCGGTGCTCGACCGAGGCTTGCATCAAGTCCGAGGTGCCCCAGGTGTTGTTGAAGGGCTCATCGAGCCGGCGCGTGGAAGGCACCGCGAGCGGCGCCTTGGTCACCGGATTGAACGCCGTGCCGCGGTCGAACGGATAGATGAATTCACGATGCTCGTAATTGAGCTGGACCGTCGTGTCCTGGCCGTACCAGGCCAGCGACGGTGCGACCAGCATCTCGCGGTGACGGCCGAAATTGCGCCAGTAATCCTCGCTGACGCCGTAGCCGATGAAGCGATAGGCAAGGCCCTGATCGCCGATCGGACCGGTAACGTCGAGCAGGCCGTCGGCCCCGGTTTTCGAGGCACTGAATGCCGAGCCGAGCAGCGTGACCGAGCTGTGCTGATAGAGCTCCGGCCGCTTGCTGATGGTGTTGACGATGCCGCCGGGATCCATGATGCCGTAGAGCAGCGAGGCCGGCCCCTTCAGCACCTCGACGCTTTCGACCGCGGGATTGAAGCTGCGGCCCTGCACCAGCGGCATGCCGTTGCGCATGATCGAACCATCACGATTATCGCAGAAGCCGCGGCGGATCACCGCGTCCTGGCTGCCGGCGAGCGTGTTGGTCTGAGTGATGCCGGAGACGTTGATGAGCGCATCGTCGATGTTCCGCGGGAGCTGGTCCTTCAACACCTGTTCAGGCACGATGTTGACCGCCTGCGAGGTATCGAGGGGCGAGGCGCCGCTGCGCAGTGTGGTCGAACTCGGCATCGCGCGGTAACCGAGCTTGGCAGCCTGCTGCGCGGCGGCCGCGGCTGCCGCACGTTCCGATATTGTCGGTGCTGCTGGTGCGGCGGCATTCCGGCTGCGCTGGCGCGCGGCGGCTTGCGTCCGGCGCTGGGGCGATTCAGATGCGCGGGCCGGCTTCGGCCGCTGCACCGGCGCTTCCACTGTCACCGGCGGCAGCGCTGACTGCGCCTGCGCGGTCGTCGTGTTCGAGGGGGATTCGACGAGCAGCACCGCTGCGCCGAGGAAAAGACCTGCACGGCTCTTGCCGGCATGATGACGATGGCCGCTGACGCGTTGGCCATCCACGAGGGCACGCACTTTCATTCCACTTCAAGTCAAGAACATTGAAGTGTGCGCCTGTAACAGTCGGCGGGATCGAAGAGAACCGTAGGCGAGCTTGAATCGCTCTAGTATTGAATCGTTCTAAGCGCATCAGCGCACCGAACGGCAATCACCAATAGACGTCGCAGTTATCGCAACACGCTGCACGCGAATCCGCGGCAACGTGTCACGAAGATTTCATATCTCACGCGATGGCAGGAGCAATCAGCTCGTCAATCTTTCGCTTGAGCGCTACGCCATCGGACGAGGCACGGAATGGCGGGCGCACGCGGAGCCAGCCCGCGTCGCCCGTCTGTGCGGCGAGGATTGCCTTCAGCGTCGCAAGGAACGACGGCGTGTTCAGCACGACATCGGTCGCGGCTTGCATGCGCGCCTCGACGTCCTTGCCGTCAACCATGCCCTTGACCAGCTCGGGCACGACGTTGGCCATGCCGCAGATGGTGCCGGCGCCGCCGGCGGCGATCGCGCGGGTGATGTCGGCTTCGTTGCCGACGGTGATGGCGAGATCAGGGCTAGCTGCACGGAACGCCTGGAACTGCTTGAAGTCGCCGCTGGAGTCCTTCAGGCCCGCAACCACCTTGCCGTAACGCTTGCGCAAGTTTGCCGCGACACCGGTCGGGATCGCAACGCCGGAGACCTGCGGGATGTGATAGAGCGAGGCGCGCAGGCGATCGTCGGCGACGCCGTCGATGATCGCAGCAAAAGCATCTTCGATGCCTTCGGGCGTGACACCACGGTCGAAATAGGGCGGCAGATACAGCACGTGGCGCAGGCCGAGGCCGAGCACGGTGCGCGTCAGCGCGATGCTGTCGGTGATGGCGGGAAAGCCGCCGCCGATGCCGATCCGCTCGGGCGCGACGCCGGCCTTGAGCACGGCCTCGATGGTCGCGACACGCTCGTTGACATTGAAGGAGGTGCCCTCGCCGGTGGTGCCGAACAGCACGACGCCGTCGACGCCCTTGCCGAAGAGCTGCCTGGCGTGAGCGGCGAGCTTGGCGGAGTCCACGCTGCCATCAGTCGCCAGCGGCGTCGCCGACGCCACCCAGAACCCGCGAATTGCCTCCGTCATCTCACCACCCATTGCTGCGGCCCCGGACTAAGCCTCTGATCTCGAACGATCTTAGGAGGCTTTCCGAGCCTTGTTTTTGCTTTACTTTTTATGTTGTACCTTACATACAAGATGGACGCAAACCCTTTCCACCATCACGGCGCGCATGAGACGCAGCCAGATTCCGAGGAGGTCTCGCATGAACATGGTGAGCCCCATTGAGCGGCCCGATCAGTTGCTTGGCGCCTTGCGCGACAAGCTCGGCGCGGCCGCCGTGCTGATCGGCACCGACGTGCCCGCGCGCAATTGCAACGACTGGAGCGCGAGCCTGCCGCAAACGCCGCTTGCGGTGATCCGGCCGGTCGATGCGCAAGGCGTTGCCGATGCGATTGCGACCTGCCGGCAGGCGCGGCTGCCCTTCGTGCCGCAGGGTGGATTGACCGGACTCTGCCGCGGCGCCTCGCCCGAACCGGGCTGGGTCGCGATCTCGCTCGAGCGCATGACCGGCATCGAGGAGATCGATCGGGCGTCGATGACGATGACGGTGAAATCGGGCACGCCGCTGGAGACGATCCAGAAGGCCGCCGACGAAGCCGGTTTCTTCTTTCCGCTCGATCTCGGCTCGCGCGGCTCCTGCGCGATCGGCGGCAATCTCTCCACCAATGCCGGCGGCAACCGCGTGATCCGCTACGGCATGACGCGCGAACTGGTGCTCGGCCTGGAGGTGGCGCTGCCCGACGGCACCATCATCACCAGCCTCAACAAGCTGATGAAGAACAACGCGGGCTATGACCTCAAGCATCTCTTCATCGGCTCCGAAGGCACGCTCGGCATCATCACCCGCGTGGTGTTGCGGCTGTTCCCGAAACCGCGCTCGACCATGGCGGCGCTGTGCGCGCTGAAGGACTATGCCGCGGTGATCGCCCTGCTCGATGCCGCGCGAAGCGGGCTCGGGCCGCTGCTGTCGGCATTCGAGGTGATGTGGCCGGACTATTGGGACGTGATCACGAATCGCGCCGGGGTGAAGCCACCGGTCGCCGCAGGCCACGGCCTCTACGTGCTCGTCGAGGCCCAAGGCACCGACGAGAGCCTGGATGCACCGCGTTTCCAGGCCTGGCTCGAAGAGCTGATGGAGCGCGGGCTGCTCGCAGATGCCGCCGTCGCGCAATCGCTGGCGCAGACGCAGGCGTTCTGGCGCGTGCGCGACATCTGCGCCGAGTTCGGCCAGGTGCTGGGTCCGCACATCTCCTACGACATCGGGCTTGCGGTGGCGCGGATGGACGAGTTCGTCACCCGCTGCAAGGCCGCGCTCGCCGATGGAATCAAGGGATGCGAGAGCGTCTATTACGGCCATATCGGCGACGGCAATCTGCATCTCGTGTCCTGGGTCACCGGTCTTTCCGTCGAGCAGCAGCCGAAGGAAGAGATGGACGCGATCATCTACGGCCTGGTGCGCGAGCTGGGCGGCAGCGTCTCCGCCGAACACGGCATCGGCACGCTGAAGAAGAAGTGGCTGGGCCACGCCAGGAGCGAAGCCGAGATCGCGTTGATGCGGACGCTGAAGGCCGCGCTCGATCCCGATCACCTGCTCAATCCCGGCAAGGTGATCTGAGACAGCAGATGCGATCGCTCAAGCTCGATACGCCGAAATCGCTGTCGCAGCGGGTGGTGCTGCGGCTGCGCCAGGCCATCATCGACGGCGAGTTCGCGCTCGGCGCCGCCATCTCCGAGGAGATGGTGGCGAATTCCTTCGGCGTCAGCCGCACGCCGGTGCGCGAGGCGATGGGCCAGTTGCAGGCGCAGGGCCTGGTCGTGATCCGGCCGCAGGTCGGCAGCTTCGTGTTCACGCCGAGCGCGGACGACATCACTGCGCTCTGCACCTTCCGGATCGCGCTCGAGCCCAAGGCCGCCGAGCTCGCGTTTCGTCACGATCGCGACGGCGCGATTGCGACGATGAGCGAGGCAATCGCGGCGATGGAGCCGGCGATCGCGGCGAAGGACAACATCGCCTATGGCCGCGCCGATGCGGGCTTTCACGAAGGATTGTTCGCGCATTGCAGCAACCGCTATCTCATCGAATCCTACCAGCTCGTCTCCGGCCGCGTCGCGGCGCTGCGCACCAATCTGACGTCGCCGATCGACGTGCGCACCCGCTCGTCCTTCGACGAGCATCGCAAGCTGCTCGATCTGTTCGCGCTCGGCGAGTTCGCGGCCTTCGAAGCACTGATGACAACGCACATCACCAATTCCGGCCTGGTCTACGCCAAGGCCTTGAAAGTGGAGGCCTTGAAAGTGGAGGCGCTGAAGGTGGACTGAGCGCTTCTACCCCGCGTCCTTCGATCCCGGCCTGTCCAGAAAATCCAGCGCGGTGTTGATCTGTTCGAGCTGGTGCTCGATCTTGTCGCGATCGTCGATCGACTGCACCTTCTCGAGCTGTTCCACAAGCTTCTGCTTCCGTGACAACAAGTTCTCTATGACCGTACTCACAAGTCCCCCATCGCCCCGAAACGAAGCGTCGAGGCAAAATCCGGTTACGGCACTGGCGCCGGGATGGTCGGGGCGCGCGCGAGCATGGCTCGCATCGGTCCCTTGATCAGAATGTTCGCGGAGGCGGTTGGTTCCTGCGAATGAACCACAACTCGGATCGATGGAGCTATTTGCGCAGGCTCGCCCAGACCCCGCCGAGGATCAGCACACCGCCGAACAGATGGATCAGTTTTGGCGGTTCACCGAGAATTGCGAACGACAGAAGGGCGCTCGCGATCGGTCCGAGATAAAGCACAAGCGAGGTTCGGACCGAACCGAATTTGCCGCCGAGCCAGGCAAAGCCGGCATAGGCGAGCAGCCCGGGAACGATCCCGGCGAAGACGTAAGCCGACACCGCTTTCGTGCTGAAGACCTGCGCCGGCGTGGTCCACATCTCGATCAGCGCCTGCGGCAGCGAGAACAGCGCGCCGGCGCCTGCGAACAGGCTCATGCGCGCCAGCAGCGACGCCTTGGGCGCCGCGCGCGATTGCAGCAGCGTGTAGCCGGACCAGCCGAGCATCGCGATCACGACCAGGCCGTCGCCCGCTGCGGTCTCCAGTGCGAACAAGGTCTCCGGATGACCGCCGGAGATGATGAGCAAGGCGCCGGCGAGCGCAAGCGCCGTGCCGAGCCATTGCAGCGGGCCGACCTGCTCGATGCCGAGCACCGCAGAGATCATCAGCACCGTGACCGGCGACAGCGCCATGATCAACGCGATGTGGATCGCCGTCGTCGAGATGCCCGCGGCATAGACCGGGCCGCCGCAGAGGAACATGCCCATGAAGCCGGCGGCGAGGATCGGCCAGATGTTCTTGCCGAGTGGCACGCGGCCGCCGCGGATTTCGGCGAACGCGATCGGCGCGAGCCCGATGGCAACGATGCTCCAGCGGAAGAAGGCGAGCGCGAAGGGCGGGACGGAGCCCGCGAGGCCCCGCGCCAGAATCTGATTTGAGGCCTGCGCGGTCGCCACCAGGATGAAGCCGATCAGCGCAACCGCACCGAGCCAGGCCTCGGTGGACGGCGCAGCGCGGGCGTCATCACCGCCGTCAGAAATTTCCTTGCCCATGGAGCAATCGGATATCCGATGTCGGCCGCAGTGAGAACCCGGAAGAGGGGTCGCCCATATGCGGCACGCGCACTGTTCCGGGCGGCGAGGCGATGCTCGCCATGCGCATGGCCTGGATCGAGGCGGCGCTGCCGGGCTCGACGGTGACTAATCTCCGCCTCGTCGAGAATGCCGTGCGGATGGTCCGCCAGCATGGCGGCGAGCCGGCCACGACTGCCGAGGTCCGGCAGGGGTTCGCGAACGGTTAACGCACTCCCGCAAGCCGGATAGCCCCTGGCGGAACCGCAAATCTTCACGCGTCCGTCGGTTGTATTCGTACGCCCGGAGCCCTATGCGTAGGCGCCATGGACATCCAGATCATCACCGCCGAAAAGCCCCTGATGGCGCAGGCGCGCCCGCGCAAGCCGGCGCCATTCCTTCCCATGAGCCGCGCCGAGATGGACGCGCTCGGCTGGGACGCCTGCGACATCGTGCTGGTGACCGGCGATGCCTATGTCGACCATCCGAGTTTTGGCATGGCCATCATCGGCCGGCTGCTGGAGGCGCAGGGCTTTCGGGTCGGCATCATCTCCCAGCCCGACTGGCATTCGGCCGATCCGTTCAAGGCGCTCGGCAAGCCAAAAGTGTTTTTCGGCGTCACCGGCGGCAACATGGACTCCATGGTGAACCGCTACACCGCGGACCGGCGCATCCGCAGCGACGACGCCTATACGGCCGGCGGCGAAGGCGGCAAGCGGCCCGACCGCTGCACCGTCGTCTACGCGCAGCGCTGCCGCGAGGCGTTCAAGGACGTGCCGATCGTGCTCGGTGGGATCGAGGCCTCGCTGCGCAGGATCGCGCATTACGATTACTGGTCCGACAAGGTGCGCCGCTCGGTGCTGGCTGACGCCAAGGCCGACCTGTTGCTCTACGGCAATGCCGAGCGCGCGGTCGTCGAGGTGGCGCAGCGGCTCGCTGACGGCGAGGCACCGCGCGAGCTCAGCGACATCAGAGGCGTCGCGCTGTTCCGCCGAGTGCCCGAAGACTATTCCGAACTGCACGCCGACGATCTCGATTCCGCCGACGAGGGCGCAACGCGCCAGAAGGGCGCGACCGTGATCCGGCTGCCGGCGCTGGAGCAGGTCGAGCAGGACAAGGAAGCCTATGCCCGCGCGTCACGCGTGCTGCACCGGGAGAGCAATCCCGGCAATGCGCGGCCGCTGGTGCAGCGCCATGGCGACCGCGATCTCTGGCTCAACCCGCCGCCGATCCCGCTGACCAGCGACGAGATGGACGCGGTCTACGACCTGCCCTATGCGCGTGCTCCGCATCCGTCCTACGGCGAGGCAAAAATCCCCGCCTGGGACATGATCAAGTTCTCGGTGACGATCATGCGCGGCTGCTTCGGCGGCTGCACCTTCTGCTCGATCACCGAGCACGAAGGCCGCATCATCCAGAACCGCTCCGAGGGCTCGATCCTGCGCGAGATCGAAAAAATCCGCGACAAGACGCCGGGCTTCACCGGCGTGATCTCCGACATCGGCGGCCCCACCGCCAACATGTACCGGATGGCGTGCAAGGACCCGAAGGTCGAGGCCGCGTGCCGGCGGCCGTCCTGCGTCTTCCCCGAGATCTGCCCGAACCTCAACACCTCGCATGACGACCTGATCCGGCTCTATCGCAAGGTGCGCGAGACCAAGGGCATCAAGAAGGTGATGGTCGCCTCCGGCGTGCGCTACGATCTCGCGGTCGAGAGCCCGGAATACATCAAGGAGCTCGTCACCCATCACGTCGGCGGCTATCTGAAGATCGCGCCCGAACATACCGAGCGCGGCCCGCTCGACAAGATGATGAAGCCGGGCATCGGCGCCTACAACCAGTTCAAGCGGATGTTCGATGCCGCGGCCGAGCAGGCCGGCAAGAAATACTACCTGATCCCGTATTTCATCGCGGCGCATCCGGGCACGACCGACGAGGACATGATGAACCTCGCGCTCTGGCTCAAGAAGAACCGCTATCGCGCCGATCAGGTGCAGACCTTCCTGCCCTCGCCGATGGCGACCGCGACCGCGATGTACCACACCGGCGTCAACCCGCTGCGCGGCGTACGCCGCGGCGGCAGCGACAAGGTCGAGGCGATCAAGGGCCTGCGGCAGCGAAGGCTGCACAAGGCGTTTTTGCGCTATCACGACCCCGACAATTGGCCGGTGCTGCGCGAGGCCTTGATCGAGATGGGCCGCCGCGACCTGATCGGCTCGCGTCCCGACCAGCTCGTGCCCGCGCATCAGCCCCCCGGCACCGGCAAGGCCGCCGGCACGCGCCGACCGGTTCGCCCCGGCGGCAAGACGCAGCGGTTCACGACCAAGGGCCTGCGGGTGATGAAGTAGCGGCAGAGCCGGATGAGATCCGGTTCAGCCCGCGGCTGTTGTGCCCTCAAACCAAAAATGTCGAAAACAACCCCATGCACAGTAGACGGCATGAGCGGGATCAATGACTTAGGCGCTTTGCCGCGACGCTGACCCGTCGGGCAAAACAGGCGCAGGATGGCAACGAGCTCCTTATGCCCGCTCCGAAACCAGTTGACCTCGGCGCCATCATGTAACATATGAAGTTACATGAAACGAGACGGCCGATTATCAGGGGTTCTCCACGTCCTGCTGCACATGGCGCAGCAGCCTGGCCCGTTCACCTCCGAGACCCTGGCGAAGGCCATGGACACCAACCCGGTGGTGATCCGCCGCATCATGGCGGGCCTGCGCGACCTCGGTTACGTCCGCTCCGAGAAGGGGCACGGCGGTGGCTGGACGCTGGCTTGCGATCTGTCGAGGGTGACGCTGCGCGACGTCTACACCGCGCTCGGCAGCCCCTCGATTCTGGCCATGGGCAACCGGACCGAGGCGCCTGGCTGCCTCGTCGAGCAGGCCGTCAATGCCGCGCTCGATCAGGCCTTTGACGATGCAGAGGCGTTGCTGCTGTCGCGCTTTGGCGAAGTGACGCTGGCGATGCTGAGCGACGATCTGCGCAAGCGCCTGGGTGCGCGAAAGCTTCACAGCATGAGCGCGCATCACGCGTGACCGATTCCCCTCAGCAGGACAACATCGTGACCGACATTCAAAACGCGTTCTCCGATCCGCAGATGGTGGCGAAGTACACCGAAGGGCCGCCACGGTTTGTTCCCGGCTACAATTCGATGCTGTCCATGGCGGCGATCCTTTTGGGCGGGCGTGCGCGTGAAGATGCGCGAATACTCGTTCTTGGCGCCGGCGGCGGCCTGGAGCTGAATGCCTTTGCGCAAGCGCAGCCGCGCTGGACCTTCGACGGCGTGGACCCGTCCGCTGCGATGCTGAATCTCGCGAAGCAGACGCTGGGCCCGCTCGCGTCGCGCGCGCGTCTGCACCAAGGCTATATCGACGATGCACCGGAGGGGCCGTTCGACGGCGCGACGTGCCTGTTGACCCTGCACTTCGTCGATGTCGAGGAACGGCTGCGAATAGCGTCCGAAATCCGCCGCCGCCTCAAGCCCGGCGCGCCGTTCGTCGCGGCCCATTTCAGCATCCCCGGCGACGACGATGAACGGCCGCTTTGGCTCTCGCGCTATTCCGCCTTTCTCGCCGCAGCCGGAGTCGAGCCCGACAAGGCGGCCGCCGCGCGAAAGGCGGTCGACGGCCAGTTGAGCATTCTGGCGCCCGCGCGAGACGAAGCAATTTTGCGCGACGCAGGCTTCTCCGTCCCAACCCTGTTCTACATCGGCTTCACGTTCCGCGGCTGGGTCGCCTACGCCTGAGACGTCACGGCCTCGTCGACACGTCGCCATGAAGAAGCCAGGCAGGGCCTGCCTCTCGCGCTACTCCGCAAGCCGCGCGAGCGGGCCCGCGGCCGCCTTCTGTTCACCCAGCGCTTGGCCCTGGGCCATGCGTTGGCGGATCATTGCGACAACCGGGCCTACCTGCTCGAAAGCCCGGTCGTGGGCGTCGTCGCCGGCGACCGCCAGTTTCGTCAGGTCGTAGACGTCGATCCGGTCGCGCGCGAGCTCAGTTCGATAAGGCTCCTGGGTCGGGTCGATATCGCCCAGGCGGGCGACGTCTCCCCAGATCGTCTTCGACAGCGAGAGCGCGCCGTCGTCACGCGAGACGAACAACGAGATGGGGGGCCGCGCGCCGCTCATCCGGTTCAGTTGCGAGCGGAAGACATCGACATCCACGTCGGGTGCCACCAGCATCACATTCTTCAGCTTGCTGCGCTTCGACGCGACAGCCGGGGCGCGGATCGCCCGCGTTCGCAGTGCTTCCAGTGCGATCCAATTGCCCATCGAATGAGCCAGAAGATAAACTTCGCCGACGGCAGACGAGGCGTCGAGCGTGCTCAACAGATTGTCGAGCGCGTCACGCGAAAAATTGGCGCTTTCCCGGTCATAGGTATACGCGCGCAGCCTCAGCTCGCCGCGCGATGGCCAGGTGAAAAGCACGGGAACGACCGGCACATTGGAGTCGTGCACGATCTGCGCGAAGCGATAGACCGCATCATCGAAGCGGTTGTTGAAGCCGTGGACGAAGACAAGCACCTTGTTGCGACCGGACTGCTTCATCGCCGCGGCGACAGACGCAGCGAAATGCGTCTTGTCGAGATAGTCGGCCGACACAGTCGTGAAATCCCGTTGGGGGTCGCCGGGCAGGCTCGCGGGCCACTGCACTTCGCCGATCTTCCGCGCGGCATCTGGCGGGATCGAGACAGTCACCTCGGCAAAGGACAGCTCGTCCGAACGGTCCCCGCTGAACATCTCACCGGGATCGACGTCGGATCGCTTGCGATTGGTGACGACGTAGATCGGGACATTTGTGTTTCCGGGGGCGACCTGCGCTGTCGGAACAAGCACGCCCTGCGACGGACGTCCTGCACAGCCGCCCAGGACTGCTGCGATCGACAAAGCCAACAAAACTGCTGGAGCACTGATGCGACTCGTCCGGACCACCGGCAACACTCACAACTGGACGCAAGAGCGCGATAACTCACCATCCGGGCAACGGAAGGGGCACCGGATATCGACCAGTCTATACCGGCTGAGCGTGCCTGGATGTCACGGCGCGGCAACACCCAGCCGGCGACAACTGCGGAACCCGGTCTTGCAGACCATGGTCGAGTGAAATGTTTAAGAGGGAGATGTCGAGCATCTCACGTGGCACAAATTGCATATGCGTTGCCGTTGCGGCGGCGGCCTTGCTTTGGCGGTCGTCAGAGCGCCTTGACGTGCTTGGAGAAGATGCGGAGCCGCTCGCGCTGCCGCCTGCCCTGCTGTTCGAAAGCGTATGATGCAAGGCGCTCGACCGCGTCGCGGAGACGCCTGAATTGGGTCTCCCTTTCGTCGGGACGCGTGCCCTTCGAGCCGTGAAGGTCGTGCAGCGCGACGCTGCTTATCTCGCAGTCGACGATGCTGGCGCCATACGTCATCGTAAACAGAAACGCCATCCGCTCCGTGTCGTAGCCAAGAATCTGGCTGCGCGTCAGAAGCGCTGCGTTTTCCGCTGGGGATACTTTCGGTGGACGCGGCAATTGTCAGCCTACGGCTTCGCCGGTGTCGCACGGCGGCACCTCCGCCAGGCGGCTCGCCTGCGAAGCAAAATCGTTGAACGCTGCGACTGCGTCGCTCATGTTGTGGCATCCGCGGCTGTCGCGCGAGGCGTGAACGCGAAGATCGAACAGCTCCATCCAGAACAGGGGCGCCGCAGCTGAACCGGCTTCAAGCGTTTCGAACATGTTGATCTCGCAATCGCCAACGCGCTCAAGCGCAACCGTCCGTGGGCCATGAGCGATATGAGGAATTCCGAGCAATTTTCCGTAACTTCGCAATATCTTCACGTTTATAGGCGGCGCGCCATCGCAGCTGGACATCAAGGCCTTCGGGCTTTTTCGGGGTGGGTTCGCCCCCGAGTACAGACGACGCACCTAGGGGGACAGATCGCCGATTTAAGTCACATGACACCCGGTTTCTTGTTATCGTGAGCCAATAACTTGATTTTCTATGCCGCGATCCCGATGCGCGAGCCGAGGACTCAAGGCCGCAGCGGCAACGACGAAAGGGTTCGATGTGGCTGCTGCCCGTTCGCCCCAATTGCAAGCCATGCCCAGTGCGACCGGCGGCATCGCCCGCCTGGTGTGGGCCCGCCTGCGCGAAGCCGGCATTCAGGCGGACGGCTTGCTGTCCAAGGCCAGATTGACCCTCGAGCAGATCCAAGACCGCAAGGCGCGGCTGAGCGTTGAAAGCCAGATCAAGTTTCTGGAGCTTGGTGCCGAGGCGCTGCACGACGACGCCCTGGGATTTCACCTGGCACGGGACTTCGACCTTCGTGAGATCGGCCTGCTCTACTATGTCGCGGCCTCATCCGGGACAGTCGCTGAAGCCTTGTCAAAGACGGAGCGCTATTGCCGCCTCGCGAACGAGGGAATTTCACTGCGATTTGCCGCGAAGGACATGGCGATTGCGTTGAGCTATGTCGGCGTGGAACGGCGGTCGGATCGGCACCAGATCGAATTCTGGGTGACCTCTATCATTCGAATCAACCGCGCACTGACCAACCGCCGCGTGGTGCCAAGCCGTGTCAAAGTCGCCCATCGCCGTCGAGCGATGCCCGCGGAGGTCAGGTCGTTCCTTGGTTGCGAGATCGAGTTCGGATCAGACGTCGATGAGATCGCCTTCCCTCAGTCCGTGGGACAGATGCCCATCGAAAGTGCCGATCACCACTTGAACGATCTGCTGGTGACCTTCTGCGAGGAGGCGCTTGCACATCGGAAGCCTGGGGGAGTTTCGCTCAGATCGAGCGTCGAGAATGCCATCGCGCCACTGCTTCCCCATCGCGAGGCACGGGCTGAGGAGATCGCGCGCCGGCTCGGCATGAGCCACCGCACGTTGGCGCGGCGCCTCGCGTCGGAAGGACTGACCTTCACCGGCATTATGGACGAGCTGAAAATCGACCTCGCCAAAAGCTATTTGAAAAAGGACGAGTTGCCGATTTCGCAAACCGCCTGGCTGCTCGGCTATGGCGAAGTCAGCGCATTCACCCACGCCTTCAGGCGCTGGACCGGAATGACGCCACGACAATGGCGTGCCGCGGACGATCCCAAGCGCGCCGACAACGTCAACGATACGCCCCCTCGCGCAAAGAACGCCAGGGCAAGCTAGTCCCGGCGGTAACGCCAAAGCGCCCCGATGCAGCCAGGAAAACACCAGATCCGCTCAAGCCGCGGACCGCTGCAACCCTCACCGATCCACCGGCACCCCCGCCCCTCGATGATACCGGCTTGAGAAGAACACCAGCGGCGTGGTGTCGCGATAGTCGCAGCTCGAGACTTCGGCGATGATCAACGTGTGGTCGCTGACATCGACGTGGCGTGTGACCTCGCAGGCGAACCAGGCCATGCAGCCGGACAGGCGCGGCAGGCCGTCGACGATGTCCGGCGCCGCGCCGGTGTTCGGCTGGCTCGCGAAGTGCCGCGACAGGTCCCTGCCATGCTCGGGCAGGACGTTGACGCAGTAGCGTCCGGTCGCCGAGATCGCCCGGTGCATGCGTCCTGGCATGACCGACACCAGCACGGTTGGCGGCGACAGGCTGACGGTGACAAAGCTGTTCGCGGTCATGCCGCAGACGCGGCCGTGCTCGTCCAGCGCGGTCAGCACCGCGACACCGGTCGTAAAGCGCGATGCGGCCTCGCGGAATGAGGCCGGATTGGCGCGCGGCATGTCAATCCCCACTCGCATCGGTCCTCACGCAATCGCCCTGACCGGCTCAGGCGGCGCCGACATGCGCTCGATCCAGGCCTGGATGCGCTGCGGCGTGCAGATGCGGTCCCACTGCCGGTCCGGGTAGTTGAAATTCTCGGTGAACTCGTTGGCCAGCGCCGGGTTCTGGCTCATCGCGCCGATCAGCATGCCCAGCGCTTCCGTCGGCGGCTGCAGCATCACATTGGTCCAGCGCGAGGCCGCCAGCACGCGATCCTGTCGTTTCAGCTCGATCTTCTCGCACAGGCGCAAGTCGAGCGCATCCGCGTTGACGATCTCCTCGCCGAGCACGAAGGCCGCATAGGAGGCGACATTGGCGCCCTGGCCCATCATGGGATCGACGATCGCATGGACGTCACCGAGCGCGATCGCGCATTTGCCGTCGTCGAACTCGACCACAGTGTTGCGCACCGTCGGGACCACGCCGCCTTGCAGCAGATCCTGCGGCTGCGCGAGATCGAAGCGCGCGGCGTCGATGCGGTCGTAGGTCGTCGGGTGATGCTTCTCGAGCTTGCCGAGCAGCACTTTCAAGAAGTGCTTCGGGTTGTCGTCGTAGCTGAGCGTGGCCAGTTCCTCCATGTCGCCGCCGGGCACGTTCTCCATCAGCAGCGCGTTGGCGATGCCACCGTACGTAATGGTCGGGATCACGATCATCTCGCCATGCCCGGGAGACACCGAGAGCGTGACGTTCATGGGATCGGGCTGCCGCACGCCGGTGTAGAGCCCGACGCACAGCCGCCGTTGCGGCTGCGAATAGGGCGTGTGCTCCGGCCGGTAAGTGAAGAGCTGGCCCAGCGGGCCCTTGCCGGTCGAGACGACCAGGAGATCGAAACGGGCGACCAGCGGACGGATGTCGCGCTCCTCGATGCGGCGGTATTCGATCTTGCCGCCTCGCTTCACGAAGTCCTGCATCAGGGCAGGAAGATAGATCCGGTAGTCGACGGCGCGGCTCGGCTTCGAGAAATCACCACGAAAGCTCAGCGGCTGCGGAAAATTGAAGACGTGATCGTGATAGTAGTAGTGGACCTTCGGATCGCTCCAATGATTGACGCCGAGATAGTCCTCGCGCGCGATCGTCACGTGGTGATGCGCGACGGTGTTGAGCAGGCGGATGTTCTTGTATTCCTCAGGCGGTCGATCCGTGATGATCGTCGCGTCCACGCCGTGCTTCTGCAGGTAAAGCGCGAGATGCAGGCCGGCGATGCCGGCGCCGACAATTCCGATATGGCGTGCCAATTTCGTCTCCTCCCCTGTGAATGCTTGTTTTGAGGGAGCCTAGCGACCCGCCGAGTTGCGCACTACGGAATAAATGGGATATAATTTATTCCAGATCGGAATGAATTATGGACCGGATCGATTGCCTGCGCGCTTTCGTTCGCGCCCTGGAGGGCGGCAGCTTCTCGGCTGCGGCCAAGGAGCTCGGGATCGGCCAGCCCGCGATCAGCAAGCGCATTGCGATGCTTGAAACCGAATTCGGCACGCAGCTGTTTTCGCGCACGACGCGCACACTGAAGCCGACGGCCGAGGCGCACCGGATCTACGATCTCGCGCGGCAGATCCTCGACAGCTTCGACATGGCGCGGTCGAGTGTCGAACAGGCCGCACCCCGCCCGACCGGCATGCTCCGGATCGGCGTGCCGTCGTCGTTCGGACGGCGCTACATGATGCCCGTCATCGCCGAGTACGTTCGGAATTATCCGGAAGTGCGGGTCGACATCCGCTTCAGCGAGCGGTTCGTCAATCTGGTGGAAGAAGGCATCTGCGCTGCGCATTGGAAACCTGGAGGCGAGCACGCTGGTCGCCCGCCGGCTCGGGACCGTGCAGCGCCATCTGGTTGCAACACCCACCTATCTGCACGGCCGCCCGCTGCCGCGGACACCTGACGATCTCGGCTCGCACCAGTGCATCGTCTATTCACGGATGTCGCCGGCGCACCAATGGGCCTTCGAATCCGAGCATGGCCGTCACGTCGCATCGATCAACGGACCCATTCACGTCGACGACGCCGATGCGATGCAGGAGGCGACGATGCAGCATCTCGGCATCGCAATCCTGCCCGAATGGAATGCCGCCGAGGGCCTTCGCAGCGGCGAGCTCGAACATGTGCTTCCGGACTACACCATCGCCGCGCTGCCCCTGCACGCGGTCTATCCGGAGACGCAGTGGATGTCGCTGCGCGCGCGAAGTTTTCTGGATCTCCTGGTCGACCGCGCCGAGCATTTCGCGCCAGCCCCGTCGCATACCCGCACCTCCGGCGCAGGCGGTTGACGCCGCCCCCGCCATCATTAAATGACGCCCATGAAAAAGATCGGATTTCTGTCCTTCGGACACTGGACGCCCTCGCCGCAGTCGCAGACCCGCTCGGCGGCGGACACGCTGCTGCAATCCATCGAGCTGGCCGTCGCGGCGGAACAGCTCGGCGCGGATGGCGCCTATTTCCGCGTGCATCACTTCGCGCGCCAGCTGGCCTCGCCCTTCCCGCTGCTCGCCGCCGTCGGCGCAAAAACCAGCACAATCGAGATCGGCACGGCCGTGATCGACATGCGCTACGAGAACCCGCTCTACATGATCGAGGATGCGGGCAGCGCCGATCTCATCGCCGGCGGACGGCTCCAGCTCGGCATCAGCCGCGGCTCGCCGGAGCAGGTGATCGACGGCTGGCGCTACTTTGGTTATCGCCCGGCCGACGGCCAGAGCGACGCCGACATGGGCCGGCGCCACGCGGAGGTCTTTCTGGACCTGTTGCGCGGCGAAGGTTTTGCCGAGCCCAATCCGCAGCCGATGTTTCCCAATCCGCCGGGACTGCTGCGCCTCGAACCGCATGCGGCAGGCCTGCGCGAACGGATCTGGTGGGGCGCCGGCTCGAACGCGACCGCGGTGTGGGCGGCGAAGCTCGGCATGAATCTGCAGAGCTCGACGCTGAAGAACGACGAGACCGGCGAAGCTTTTCACGTGCAGCAGGCGGCGCAAATCCGTAGCTATCGCGCCGCGTGGACGGAGGCCGGCCACACTCGCGAACCCCGCGTGTCCGTCAGCCGCAGCATCTTCGCGCTGATGAACGATCGCGACCGCGCCTATTTCGGCGGGGAGCGCGGCGGCGAAGACCAGATCGGCTTCATCGACCCGCAAACGCGCGCGATCTTCGGCCGGAGTTACGCGGCAGAGCCGGAGGCACTGATCGAGCAGCTCAAGCAGGACGAGGCAATCGCCGAGGCCGATACGCTGCTGCTGACGATCCCGAACCAGCTCGGTGTCGACTATTGCGCCCATGCGATCGAGGCGATCTTGAAGCACGTCGCGCCGGCGCTTGGCTGGCGGTGAGACCGTCGACCGGTTCACTGCGAAAGTCAGGCCGTCTCTTGCTGACCCTGATCTTCTCAATCTGTTCGGCACCACCCTGTCGGGCTGGCTCACCGACCGTTTCGATCCGCGCAAGCTGCTGTTCTTCTACTACGGCCTGCGCAGGCTTTCGCTGATCTACCTTCCCTACTCGGATTTCTCTTTGGTCAGCCTGTCAGTGTTCGCGGTGTTCTACGGGCCCGGCTGGATCGCAGCCGTGCCGCCGACTGTGCGTATCGCCAACGAAGCCTTCGGCGACAGGGATGCGCCGCTGATCTTCGGCTGGGTGGTCGCCGGCCATCAGCTCGGCGCCGCCTGCGCCGCCTTCTTCGCCGGCATGATGCGCTCGACACAGGGTGATTATCTGCAGGCCTTCATGATCGCGGGCGCGACGGGCATCGTCGCAGCCATGCTGTCGCTGATGATCGGCCGGCGGCCGGTGCAGCCGGCGCTCGCCACGGCGTGAGGGTGCGCGGATCGTCCGGGAGGAGGCTCCAATGCGTTGACGCGATCTGCGATGGCTCGACTTGAGGTCGCGATTGACTTCGCCCACTACCCTGACAATGATGCCGCCGGGGATTTGGAATCTATCAGGGGCGAAAATGCGTGGTGGTTGTCTGGGGGCTTTTGTCGTGGCTACGTTGCTTGCGGGGTGCGCATCGGGGCCGCTGGGCGGCGCGGCGCTGACTGACAACGTCAAGTCGAATACTGCACGCTTGGTGGTCTATCGCACGTCGGCCCTGGGATTTGCTGTCCAGCCCAACTATGCCGTCGATGGACGCGTGATTGGCGGCAGTCAAGCCGCGGGGTTCGTGGCGTGCGATCTGCCTCCAGGCCGCCACGAGGTTGCCGTCAACAATTTGCCGCTGAGCAGCAATCTGTTCGGGCAGGGAAGCGAGAAGGTGAGCCTCGATCTGCGCGCCGGCAGCACGACCTATCTCTCCGCCCAGCCGCAGATGGGAATCGTGACACCCGGCGCGATCACGCTGATCCAGGTCACGGAAAGCCAGGGCCGCGCCAACGTCGCCAGCTTACATCAGAGCAACGGCTCATGTGGCAAGGCCTGATTCGAATCATTCCGGTGACAAAGCGGGGATGAGACGCGTTGTTCTGAAGACCATCCTGCGTCTCGGTCGCTACGCCGTTCTTCCCGCCGTGGCGCTGGCCTGCGTGATCCTGGCCATTTGGCTGATGGCCCTCGATCGCTACACGATCACGACGCTGGCCACAGCACCGATCGTGTTCTCCATATTCATGGCCGCGGTGGCGCTCGCAATTGGCCTCCTGCTCCTGCCCTCGCGAAAGCATGGGAGTTTCGAGGCGAACGAGGATACCGCTCCAGGCCTCTGGGCAATGTGGAAGGAACTCGATCGCAGCGTTGCCCGATCAAGCCGCAGCTTGCGGATCGACACCGACTTCAACGCTTCGATCGGGGAGGTGAGCCGATATGCAGGCCTGTTCGGGCGACACGTCACGATGACCGTCGGCTTGCCATTGCTGATCGTCCTGGATGAGCGTGCACTTCGCGCCGTCATCGCCCATGAGGTGGCACATGCCCGGCTTCGGCACACCTCGGGAAGCATCAACCTCGCGGATTTCATCGCGGCTTCGGAGAATGTCCTCTTCTACGCCGATCCGGACCGAACCGTCACCGGGCGCATTGCCCGGGCCCTGCTCCATTCCATGATCGAATGGCTCGACAAGGAATATCGCGCGCTGTCGCGGGAGAACGAGCTTTACGCCGATCTCGGCGCGGCCGAACAGGTTGGACGTGCCGAGATGGCGCGCGCTCTGGTGCTGACGGAAGCGTGCGGAACGCGTCTCACCGATCTCGTATACGCTCCTCTGGAGAAGGAAGTCCTGGGCGCAATCAATGCACCGCGCCCGCCCCTCGAGCGTGTCTTCGAGCAGCTTGGTGACATCAGGGCGCCGGAGCCGATGGCCGCAGCTGCCATCGCAGGTCTGACGCGTGAGCACGATCCGGACGCGACGCATCCGCCTTTTGCCACGCGGCTTACCAATCTCGGATACACCGGCATACCTGACATCGACGAGGTCAGGACGTCCGCCATCGAACGGCTTCTGTCTCAGGATGCGGCAAAGGACATCATCGCTCGCTTCGACGAGGAATGGCGGAGGAAGGCGCAAGCCTGGGTCAGAGTCGGCAGCTAAATAGCCCTTGCGCCCGCCGCACGCCGGCTTCACCCCGTCTTCGTCCCCGTGACGACGGCGAGCGCCTCGACGAGGCGGTCGAGATCGGCCTCGTCTGTAAAGAGCGCCGGCGTCACACGGATGCATTGGCCCTTGGCGACGCCCGCCCGGCGCACCGTCATGACCTTGTGGCCGTCCCTCAGCTTCACGACGATAGCGTCGTTGTCCGCCTTGCTGGTCTTGCCGGCGAGACGGAAGGACGTGATCGCGCCATATGAGCCGACCTCATCCGGCGTCAGGATTTCGATGTCCTTGAATCCGCGGACGCGGCTCACCCAGTAATCACGCAAATAGCGGAGGCGGGCTTGCTTTGCCGCCGCG
This sequence comes from Bradyrhizobium barranii subsp. barranii, assembly GCF_017565645.3. Classification (NCBI taxonomy): domain Bacteria; kingdom Pseudomonadati; phylum Pseudomonadota; class Alphaproteobacteria; order Hyphomicrobiales; family Nitrobacteraceae; genus Bradyrhizobium; species Bradyrhizobium barranii. The sequence goes on along the minus strand of NZ_CP086136.1, from coordinate 908,037 downwards.
CCGATCTGCTGATGGAGCGCCACGGCCGCGGGCACCGTCAGGACCGTCGCGAAATTGACCGTGCCGGTGTGCACCCGCGAGCGGATATCGGTCTCCGCAAAGTCCTCGTCGCCCATGTCGCGGTCGATGTCGGCGAGACGGTCCTTCCTGATGTAGAGGAAGCCCACGCCGAGCGGCGCGCCGATCCATTTGTGCAGGTTGAAGCCGACGAAATCGACGTCGAGCTCGCCTACCCTGAAGTCGATCTGCCCCCAGGAATGCGCGGCGTCGACGATGGTATCGATGCCCTTGGCCCTGGCCATGCGGGCGATCTCGGCGACCGGCATGACGAGGCCGGTGCGATGGCTGACATGGGTGAGGAGGAGGAGCCTGGTCCTGGGATTCGCCTCGAGGGCGCGGGCATAGGCGTCGAGCACGGCCTGGCGGGTGGCCGGCTCCGGCACATCGAACCTGACCACGTCGACACCGCGGCGCGCCTTAAGCGCGTTCATCGCGTACTGCATCGAATCGTAGTCGAGGTCGGCGTAGAGAACGCTGTCGCCGGGCTTCAGCTTGTTGTAGCCGCCGATCAGGAGCTGCAGCGCTTCGGTCGCGCCGCGGGTGAGCGCGATCTCCTCGGGCGCCGCGCCGACCGCCTGGGCCACCTTGATGCGCACGGCCTCGAAATCCGCACCCGCGCGCTGCCGCGCGTAGTAAGTGTTTTGATAGTTGACCATATCGGTCTGGCGAATGAACTCGCGCCTCACCGGCTCGGCCATAATGCCCCAAAAGCCGTTCTCCAGATTGACGACATCCGGCGTCACTGAATAGAGCCCCTTCACCGCCGCCCAATAGGCATTGTCGGTGGCGATGGCGGCCGCCGCTCCGGTCGGCTGCGCCGGCAGGCCGTCGGCTGCCATGGCCGGTGCCGCCAGGGACGTGACGGCTGCGGCCGCGAGGCCCTTCAGGATCGACCGGCGGTCGGACGACATTGTCTCATTCAGATGCATATCAGTCCCCCACGATGCGCGGCGAAGGGAGCAGCGATCCATAGAGCGCGAATGACGAAGGCATGACAGTTCGATGATACCCGGCGCGCCCGGTTACATCTCGGTCATTGCCCCATCGATCATCGCTGCGCCGATGTCACCGGCCATTGCGAGACGTCCGCCATCGAAAGCAATTCCAGCTTCGCGGATGATTTTTCCAGCAACCCGGCTTGCGCAAGGCGCCGGGGATCACTGCGATAGTCCTGGAAGTCCGCATCGGATGCGAAGCTGACGATGTGCACCTCGATCGTGCCATCCGGATTTCGAAGACGACGCTCCACACGCCCGCTGAACGCAGGGAGTAGCGGCAAGACGGCATCCTCGTAGGCGCGGAAGGCCTCGATACCCTCAGGCGGTATTCGGGCAATGAGCACCAGCGTTACGGAGTGAGCTTGAGAAGTCATCGCCGCAATCCCGAGCCGAGATAGTTGTGCATTGGTGGAGACGCTGCATCCTGCGGTCGCCGCCTCACGGCGTCAATGACGGCTCGAATGCAAGGCCGGCACCTGCGAGACGCCCGCTTTGGGCGGGCTCCTGGGGATCAACTCGCGCGATCTCAGAACAAGGCCGCGTTGAGGGCCTGTCCGTAGATCATCGCGGCCACGAGAGAGAGCAGCAAGCCCGCGCCCGAGAAGATCACGAGCACCTTTACGGTTTCGACATCAACGTTGGTTCTCGTCGCGCGGGATATCGCCTTTGCCAGTGCAGCCATCATCGCCAGCTCCGAACCGGGCCGCGCGGAGGCGGGCCCTAGTTCATCTAGCGTCATTGGGCGCGTTTGCGTGTGAAGCAGATTACAGGTGCGCTTGCGCGCTGCGCCTCAGGCATGAGCCGCAGCCTTGCCACCGGTCGGCATCGTCAAACCGCCCTGCTCAACGCGCTGCCCTCAGGGTGAGGCGCCACCGAACCCGCCGGCGCGTGATTGACGGCGAGACCGGTCGGCACGGTGTTGTACCTCGACAGCGCCGCGGCGACCCGCCGCATCGCCGCCGAACCGAGTTCGCCGGCGCGCACCACCGGGATGATCAGATCAGCGTGTGCGGCCAGCGCAATGGCGTCGGGCTGAAGTGCGAGATTGCTCGCATGGACGACGATCAGATCGAACTCCGAGCGAATATCGTCCTCGGGCCGCGCATCGGCTTTTCTGCCGGCGCTCAGCAGCTCGTCGATCGACTGCAGCCCTGCCGTGGTCGAGCCGTCCTGCCATTCGGTCACCGGAGGCTGGTGACCGGCGAATTCCGGCTGGAGCCGGATCAGCACGCTCATCATGCCCCGATTCACCGCCGCGCGATTGAGCGAGCGCGCAACGGTATTGCCGCCGGCACCTTTGCCGACCGACAACACGAGGGCGACCTTGCAGCCACGCACCGGCGCGCGATCGATCCGCTCGAGAAGCGGACGCAGATATGCGCCGAGATCGAGCTCGGCCGAGGCAGTGATCGGCCTTTGCCACACAGTGTTGGCCACGGCGCCAGGCGCCAGATCGGGAATGCGGGCCCAGACAGGCAGGCTCGGCATCGCCTCGGGCTGGCGCGCAGCCGGAGCCGGACGCTGGACTTGCGCCTCCGCCACTTCCGCGCGCGCAAGAGTTTGAGCAGGAGCCTCGGCAGGCGCGGGCCCGTCGGACATGCTTCCCATCGCCGCAACGGCGGCCGTCGAGGTCAGGATCGAGCCGATCGCGAGCGCCGCAAGCAGCAAAGCGAGGGGCGGACGCGTCGAGCGCATCGGCGGAATGGCGAGCGAGGCGATCTTGGTCTGGGAGCTCTGCAGCTGGCGCTGCTCGTTGGTCGTCTTGAACCGCGACAGGAACTGCTCGTAGATGTTCTTGTTGGCATCGGCGTCGCGCTGCAGCTCCTGCAGCTTCACGAGCGCCTGGCCGTCGACCAGCATCTGCGTCTCGACCGTCTTGAGCTGCTTTTCCAGCGCGTTCTGCTGCTCGAGCTGAGCCTCATATTCGGACTTCGCCGTGTCGATGTTCTTCTTCCGCTCGACCTCGATCTGCCTGTTGAGATCAGCCAGCTGGCTGTAGGAGATCGCGAGGTCGGGATGGCGGTCGCCGTACACCGCTTTCTTCTGCGCGATCTGATCGTTCAGGGTCGAGCGCTGCGCGCGCAGCATGCTCAGGAGGTCCTGCTTCACCGGACCTTCGACATTGGCCTTGAGATCGCGCTGCACCTGCTCGTAACGCGCCCTGGCTTCCTCGGTGCGCGCGCGAGCGGCGGAGACCTGCTGATTGAGGTCAGTCACCCGCAATTGCTGGGTCGTGGAATCCTTGCCGGCATTGAGGATCTTGTGCTCGAACCTGAAGGCGGCAACGGCATCTTCCGATACGCGCAGGCGCTCGTTCAATGCCTTCAGCCGGTCCTTGAGCCAGTCGGCCGCCTCGTCCGTGGCCTCGGTGCGGACACGGCCTTGGCTCGCGACGAACGCCTCGGCGATGGCATTGGCGTAATGCGCGGCCCGTTCCGCATTGTTCGAGGTGAATGAAATCGCAATGACGTAGGTCAGTCCGCGGCGCGAGATATCGAGACGGTTGCGGAATTTTTCGAGCAGGCGCGTCATGTCGGTGTAACCGCCCGCGATGTCCGCGTCGTCGGCGATCTTGAGCTGCTCGATCAGGGGGCGGAGAAAGCCGTCCGATTTGGCGATCTCGATCTGGCTCTGAAGTGCTGCGGCATCCTGGCCGATGCCCGGCAGCACGTCCTGCTCCGAGGTGACGCGCAGCTCGCGGGGATCGACGACGACCAGGGCTGTCGCGGCATATCGAACCGGCAAGACCATCAGGACAATGACGCCCAAGGCGAACAGCGCCAGCGCCAGCGTCAGGATGCGCCGGCCATTCTCGCGCAGGAAGGAGAGCGCACCGGTGACGGTCAGCGATCCCTTGATCAGCGCAGGAGCAGCGCTGTCAGGCTTCGCCGTCGCAGCCCGCGACGCTTCCCACGAAGCCGCAGGCTCCGTCGGGGCGATGCTTCGCGGAGATGCGCTTCGACCGAACGCCATAGGATTGGACTCGAAATCAACTGACAGCCCCGGTTCAGAGGCTTGCTACACCGTAAATATCCATGGTTAACCGGCGGTTACGGCTGGCGCGCCGTGGTCAATGAACAATCTGTCAACGCGCGTGCCGATGCGCCGCGCGGCATCGGCGCCTTCGGTTGAACCGGGCTGGCGCGACCACCACGACGTCGATCAACGCTCCGCTGCGGCGGTTCGAGGGCGATCATTTCGTCGTCGGCATTGCATTCCTCTCGACGACATTCGAGGTGTCGACGCCGCCTCACCAGGAGGCGGGAACATGGAAAATGGTGGTCGATGGCGTGGAGCTGACCCGCACTCACTAGAGCCCGCTGCAGCGCAATCGGAACGGTGCTCTAGCGCGCCATTCAGAATAAAAACACGAGCTCATACACAATTGAAATTGCTCGTAATTTTCTCACCTCGATGATTCGGCGGCCTCGCCCGCCACCGTCGGAAATTCCGGCACGCCTCACAACAGCGTGCGCCTTTCGCTCCGGGATCGTAGTATTGTCGTCGGAAGCTGCCGACGCACGAGACCGGGGATCTTGCGTATCCACTCGATCGCGGCGCTCGACGAGATGCACTCCAGAATTAGGCTGAGGATCGCAACTGCGGTCGGACGGCGCGGCAAATGGAGGACATGATGGCGTGGCGTGACGACAAGGCCCGGGCAACCCTGATCCGCGATGCAGCAGGCAGCGTGCCGCCGGGCAAGAGCCCGCGGGCCTTCGCCGAGCCTTTGTTCGGCTACAGCAATATCGAGGATCTCGACAATTACGATGCCGCCTCGCTTGCCGTCCTGGCGGAGCAAGCCTGGGAGCATGTGCAGCGGCGCACGTCGGGCAGCGCCGATATCCGCGTGGTCAATCCGACGTTGCCGAACGGGCGCGAGATTTCCGTGCTCGAGATTCTCAACGACAACATGCCTTTCCTGTACGACTCCACCATGGCGGAGCTCGCCGAGCAGGGCATCGAAGTCACCCTCGTCGCCCACCCGATCATCGCCGTGGAGCGCGATGCCGAGGGCAAGCTGCTGCGGTTCTACGGCGAAGCACTGCCGGAGGGAGCAAGAGGCGCCCGCGAAAGCCTGATTCACCTCCACATCACCCGCCTGGACGCCGACGCCGATCGCCAAAAGCTGATCGACGGACTCACCAGAGCGCTGAACAACGTCCGCGCCTGCGTCACCGACTGGCGCGCCATGCGTGACCGTGTCGAGGAGGCAATCAAGACGTTCGCTTCCAATCCGCCGCCGCTGCCGATCGACGAGGTCGCCGAAGCCAATCAGTTCCTGCAATGGCTCTGCGCGGACAATTTCACCTTCCTCGGCGTGCGCGAATATCGCTTCTCGCCCGACAGCGATGCGTCCGACGACATCACCACCGGCGAAGGCCTCGGCATCCTGCGCGATCCCGACGTGAAGGTCCTGCGCCGCGGCAACGAAATGGTGGTGATGACCTCGGAAATCCGCGAGTTCATGCACGAGCCGACGCTGCTGATCGTCATCAAGGCCAATGTCTCAAGCCTCGTCCATCGGCGCATCCGGATGGATTACGTGGGTATCAAGCTCTATGCACCCGACGGCCGGCTCGAGGGCGAATTGCGCGTCGTCGGCCTGTTTACCTCCGGCGCCTATACCCGCTCGGTGCGGCAGATCCCTTATGTGCGCCACAAGGTTGCGCGGGTGCTGCAGCGCGCCGGCTTCGACCCGAACGGCCATTCGGGCAAGGCGCTCATGCATATCCTCGAAGATTATCCGCGTGACGAGCTGTTCCAGATCGACGTCGACACGCTCTACAATTTCGTCATCGAGGTCCTGATCCTCTACGAGCGCCCGCGCGTCCGGGCGCTGGCGCGGGTCGACAAGTTCGATCGCTTCGTCTCCATTCTCACCTTCATTCCGCGCGACAAATACGACACCGACGTCCGCACGCGCGTCGGAGCCTTCCTGTCGCAGGTCTACAAGGGGACCCTGTCGGCGTCCTACGTATCGTTCCCCGAGGGCGCGCTTGCGCGCGTCCATTTCATCATCGGGCGCTATGAAGGCAAAACGCCCGTCGTCGAGCGCGCCGCGCTCGAAGCCGGCATCAGCGCCATTGCCGCGACCTGGACCGACAAGCTGAAGGCCGCGCTCACCGCGTCGACCGACGGCATGCGGGCGCGCATGATCGCCAATCGTTATGCCCAGGCCTTTAGCGGCGGCTATACCGAGGTTTTCAAGGCGGAGCAGGCCATCGCCGACATCGCCACCATCGAAAAGCTGACGCCGGCCCGCCCGGTGACGATTTCGGTGCACCGCGACAAGGGCGAGGACGATCCCAGGCGCTTCGGCCTGAAGGTGTTCTCCGACGCCGCACCGCTATCGCTGTCCTATCGCGTGCCGGTGATCGAAAATCACGGCCTGCGCGTGGTCGACGAACGCACCTATCAGATCGTGCCCGGCAACCGGCCGGAACCGGTCTGGATGCATGAGATGACGATCGAGACCAGCGACGGCCAGCCGATCGAGATCAATCCGGAATTCAGCCATCGCCTGGAAGCCTCGATCATGGCGGTGGTCACGGATCGCGCCGAATCCGACGGATACAACGCGCTGATCCTGCGCACCGCGCTGGGCTGGCGCGAGGTCTCGACCATCCGGGCGCTGTCGCGCTATCTGCACCAGATCCGCGCTCCGTTCACCCAGGATTACATGTGGGAGACCTTGCGCAAGAACGCCGCGATCACGGCCACCCTCGTCGCACTGTTCCAGACCCGCCTCGATCCGCGCCTCGTGCTTACCGATCGCGAGCGTTCGGCGCGCGAGACGGCCCTGCTTGCCGAGATCGAGGAGCAGCTCAAATCCGTCGCCTCGCTCGATGAAGACCGCATCCTGCGCCGCTTCACCAATCTGGTGCAGTCGACCATCCGCACCAATCTGTGGCAGATCGGCGACGATGGACATCCGCGTCCGGTCATCTCCTTCAAGTTCGACGCGCGGCGGATCGACGATTTGCCGGCGCCGCGGCCTCTTTACGAGATCTTCGTCTCCTCGCCGCGGGTCGAAGGCATTCACCTGCGCTTCGGCAAGGTCGCGCGCGGCGGCTTGCGCTGGTCCGACCGGCCGCAGGATTTCCGCACCGAGATCCTGGGTCTCGTGAAGGCGCAGCAGGTCAAGAACGCCGTGATCGTGCCGGTCGGCGCCAAGGGCGGTTTCGTGCCCAAGCGCCTGCCGCCGCCGTCCAATCGCGACGCCTGGCTCGCGGAAGGCACCGAGGCCTATCGCATCTTCGTGCGCTCGCTGCTCGAGCTCACCGATAATCTCGACGGCGACGCCGTCGTGCCGCCGGATTCCACCGTGCGCCATGACGGCGACGACCCCTACCTCGTGGTCGCCGCCGACAAGGGCACCGCCACCTTCTCCGATGTCGCCAACGCGATCTCGGCCGAGAAGAACCATTGGCTCGGCGACGCCTTCGCCTCCGGCGGCAGCCAGGGCTACGACCACAAGAAGATGGGGATCACGGCGCGCGGCGCCTGGGAGGCGGTCAAGCGCCACTTCCGCGAGCTCGGCACCGACATTCAGACCATGCCGTTCACCGCTGCCGGCGTCGGCGACATGTCCGGCGACGTCTTCGGCAACGGCATGCTGCTCTCGCCGGCGACAAGGCTCGTGGCGGCGTTCGATCACCGCGACATCTTCATAGATCCTTCGCCCGACCCTTCGACCAGCTTCGCCGAGCGCAAGCGTCTGTTCGACCTGCCGCGATCGAGCTGGCAGGACTACAACAAGTCGCTGATCTCGCAGGGCGGCGGCGTGTTCTCGCGCACGCTCAAGGCGATCCCGCTCGCACCGGAAGTCCGCAGCCTGCTCGATCTCGACAAGGAGCAGGCCACGCCGTTCGAGGTGATGACGGCGATCCTGAAAGCGCGCACGGACCTGTTGTGGTTTGGCGGCATCGGCACCTATATCCGCGCATCGGCAGAGAGCGACGATCAGGCCGGCGACCGCGCCAACGATCCGATCCGCATCGCAGGCACTGACGTTCGCGCCCGGGTGATCGGCGAAGGCGCCAATCTCGGCGTCACCCAGCGCGGCCGCATTGAAGCGGCACAGAAGGGCGTCAAGCTCAACACCGACGCCATCGACAATTCGGCCGGCGTCAACACCTCCGACGTCGAGGTCAATATCAAGGTCGCGCTCGCGCGCCCCGAACGCGAGGGACGCCTCAGCTTCGCCGACCGCAACAGCCTGCTGGCCGCGATGACCGACGAGGTCGGCACGCTGGTGCTGCGCAACAACTATCTGCAGACGCTGGCGCTCTCGCTCGCCGAGCGCAAGGGCGTGGCCGAGACCGGCTTCCTCACCCGCCTGATGCAGTCGCTCGAGCAGCGCGGCCTGCTCAGCCGCGCCGTGGAGTTCCTGCCCGACGACGCAGCGCTCACCGAGCGGACACGGCGCGGCCAGGCCCTGACACGGCCCGAGCTTGCCGTGCTGCTCGCCTACGCCAAGCTGACGCTCTACGAGGACCTGCTCGCCACCAGCGTGCCTGATGATCCTTACCTCGCCCGCAGACTGTCCCTGTATTTTCCGCGCGAGGTTCCCGATAAATTCCCGGCCGCGGTCGAGCTCCATCGCCTGCGACGCGAGATCATCGCGACCAGTCTCGTCAATGCCGTGATCAACCGCGGCGGCCCGGCGTGTATCGTGCGCCTGACCGACGAGACCGACGCCGATATCCCCACCATCGTCATGGCGCAGGTGGCGGTGGACGCGATCTACGAGCTCAGGCGACTCAATGACGCGATCGACGCGCTCGACACCCGGATCGACGGGCAGGTGCAGCTCGGCCTCTACGCGACGGTCCAGGACCTCCTGATTTCCCGCATGGTCTGGTACGTGCGCAATGTCGATTTCAAGGACGGCCTCGAGGCGGTGATCGGACGTTTTGGCCCGGGTATCCGCGAGATCGCGGCCTCCCTCGACACCACCCTGCCGCCGGACCTGCAGGCCGCGCGCGGCAAGCGGCGCCAGGAGCTCACCGATGCCGGCGTCCCGGCCGGCCTCGCCGGTGAGCTCGCCGATCTCGACGCGCTGATTGCGGCACCCGATATCGTGACGATCGCCGAGCGCACCTCGCGCGCTATCGGCGATGCCGCCGCAACCTTCTTCGCTGCGGAAGCCAATTTCCGTCTCGACCGCATCATCGCCGCCGCGCGCGGCGTGCCTGCAAATGATTATTTCGAACGCATGGCGGTCGATCGCGCCGTTGAGCAGATCGCCGGTGCCGAACGAAGACTGGCCGCGGATATGCTGGCAACCGGCCAGTCCGGCCAGCAGGCCGTCGAGACGTGGCTTGCGGCTCACCCCGAAGCGGCGCGCATCCGTCGCTCGGTCGAAGAAATTGCTGCCAGCGGCCTGACCCTTGCCAAGCTGACGGTGGCGGCGAACCTGCTGGGGGATCTGGTCAAAGTCTGAGCGCGTGCGAGGCAGCGATGTGAAACTGAGCCGGCGAACGGAGGAACCCCATGATCCACGCCACTTGCCACACCGCCGACAATGTCCGCTGCATCGAGTTCGATGCCACACCTTGGTTCAGCGAGGCTGACGCTCCGAGCATCGTCGATCTGGCCCGACGAGGCTGGACCAGCACGGCGATTGCAGAGTCCCTCGAGCACCGACGAGGATACGAGGGCTTGCACGATCTCGTCGAGTATGCGGCGAAGCGACTGCAATCGGAGTCCCTGGAGGACCCGACCTGGGAAACCTTCGCGTGCGTCGTCGATGGACCCGAGGCCGTCGCGTGGCTCAGGGAGAACCGGCCCAACGTTGTGGCAAGGATCCCGTAAGACACGAGAAGCGCAGCAAAAGCCACAATCGATCGGCGGCAAACGAAACGGAAAGGAGCGCCCGGAACGATCCGAACCCCTGACCCGATTGCCGCATTCGAGCGCGAGGCCTATGCTGGCATCCGGCAATCACGCGGCCGCCCATCGTGCGGCGGGGCAGCCTCACGGTGGATGGCTCGCATATCCATCCGAAAGGCTGCGCCATGACCATTGCCCCCACGCTCCACCGATACCTGGCTGCCGAGAACATCCAGTATGTCGAGATCCCGCACGTTTTCACCATGTCATCCGCGCGCACGGCGCAGGCCTGCCACGTCTCGGGCGATCGTTTCGCCAAGGCCGTCGTGCTGCGCCATGACGGCGGCTATATGCTCGCGATCGTTCCGGCATCGCACCGTCTCAACTTGCCGGACTTGAAGGAGAAGCTCGGCGCGGATCTCGTGATGGCGAACGAAACCGAGATCAACAGGCTGTTCGCGGACTGCGCGCATGGAGCCGTTCCGGCGGTAGGCCGATGCTACGGGCTCGATCTCATCGTCGATGACAGCATCCGGGCGCAGCCCGAGATCTATATCGAAGCCGGCGACCATGAGACGCTGCTTCACCTGACGCATGCACAGTTCGAACGGCTGACGGCCAATGCGCCGCATGGACGCTTCAGCACACACGGTTGACGCAGCATGGCAGCGGGATGATTTTTCCTGCGCCTTCGTCGCGGCGCGCGTGCGGTCGCGCCCGGTTCGTAGTATAATCGCGTCACGGGGGCTGCGTTCGCAACGGAGGTCCTCCATGAAGGTCAAGGACGTGATGCACAAGGGTGTCGATTGGGTCAGCCCGGACACCCCGATCACCGAGATCGCGAAGTTGATGCAAGGGCACGACATCGGCTGCATTCCGATCGGCGATGACGACCATCTGATCGGGATGGTGACCGATCGCGACATCGTCTGCAAAGGCCTCGCGAGCAAGAACTTCAACGCCGCGCGCATGACGGCGCGGGACGTGATGACCGAAGGCATCCATTGCTGCCGGGAAGACGACGATCTGGCGAAAGCCGTGCATCACATGGAGACGCTGAAAATCCGCAGGCTGCCCGTGATCAACAAGAGCAGGCGGATGGTCGGCATGATCAGCCTGGGCGATGTCAGCCAATTCGCCAGCGTTGATCTGTTGACCCAATGCGTCAAGGGCGTGTCGGCCCATCATTGATGGCGACCGCCACCCGGCGCCCGGAACTTCGTCGCATCGCTCGCAGGACCCCGCTGCCGGCGAACGCGCACGCTATGATACGCGACCTGCCAAGAAGCTGCTCCGCCGTCTTCTCGTCCCCATTGTCACCTGCGCAGCTAATTCTTCAATTCGTTCCGCAGCTCATTCTTGGCGTTCCGCATCTTGCTCGCTCCCCTGAGCGGGGGCTTCGGCGGCGGAGTCGGATTCGCCCAGCCTGCCATCTGCAGGCAGGTGAGCAGATCGACATAGCTTTCTATTCCCCCTGCCGCAGCCTCGCCTTCGCAACTATCGCGCGCGGGGCCCGGAACAGTCAGCCAGGTCGAGCTCAGCTGTTGCTGCGCAATTGTCTCGTCACGCACGCACTCGCCGGCGTCCTGCGCCAGGGTGAGCCCTGAGGCCTTGTCGTCGGCCGAAACGTCCCGGCAAAGGGCTTCCACATTGAAGATGGGCACACGGTCTGAAATCGGAATCGTGGGCTGGCCAAGAAGCGACAGGACCAAGAGCGCTGCTTTCATAAAATCCTCCCTTGAATCGGGTTGGACGGGAAAGCTCGGGGAAAGTTAGGCCTGGTTTGTTTCCGGCCGGCTTCACCCGGCCTGCAAAGGGTTTCGTCCTTGCCCGGCAGCGCATTGTGGCTTCCCGACGGACGCCGGTCGCGGCGCGTCACGGCCGATGACGAAGCTTACCCGGGTCTTCGCACGTAGAGCGAGATAAACCGGTCAATCATCGGGTTGATCTGCTCCGGCACCTCCAGCGACAGGAAATGTCCGGAGCCGACGGCCTTGGCCGTGACCAGCTGCGCGCACAGCTCCGCAAAACGATCCAGATCCGCGAGCCGATGGGCCGCTTCGATGTAGAGCACCGGGACCCGGCACGCTTGGGCGCATTCACGCGCCCGATGCACATCCCAGGGAAACAGACTTTTGAACGTGGACACCAGCACGTGCTGTGGCGTCGCCAGAAAGGTCTGTTCAACATGGGCGCGGCATCGGTCGGTCGGCAGACAGGAGTCCGCTACGATTTTCCGTACCTCGTCCGCAAAATTCGCGCCCCTTAAGCCCTCCAGATACCCGGCGAACACCGTCCCTGCCGAGGCAGGGAAGAGCACCCCTGAGTCGAGCAGCACCAGGCCTGCAGGAAAGTCCGGATAGCGGGCGGCGATTTCGAGCGCCATGTTACCACCCATGCTTTGACCCACGATGATCGGCTTTGTGATCTGCTGTCGGTTGCACAGAAAGACGAGATCATCGGCGAAGCCTTCGATCGAATACGCCTGTTGCGGCTTGTCGCTCTCACCATGCCCCCGCAGCTCGGCATTCAATGCCCGACCTTGACGGGCGAAATACTCCATCTGCGGCGCAAAATGCGTGCGATCCCCGCCGAGGCCATGGACGAACAGGAATTGAAGCGGTCCCGCGCCGGCAATGTCGGAGGACAGCTGGATTCCGTCATGCGCGAGCTTCATGGGTCATCTCCATATTCACCGACATGTCCCGGCGTCTCTGGCGAGTCCTCAATCTAACCGGCGCCACACGGCCGATAAAGATGGGCACGACTGCTTCGCCATGGTGCCATGATGCTGCGGCCGACCAAGCGCATCGGCCGCACATTCGGCGATGCCACGCGATTTTTCGCTCCGCCGAGGCCGGCCGGAAAGGCCGTCACCAGCTCCAGGCTTACGCGGTGACGAACATGAGCAGCGGCGCGATGATCTCGCCCGGCGCAGAAATGGGAGGTTTTGGAGTGCCCAGTTTTGTAGCGGAATGGCGCGCCCGGAACGATTCGAACGTCCGACCCTCAGATTCGTAGTCTGATGCTCTATCCAGCTGAGCTACGGGCGCGTTTTTCGCAAACAGTGCGGGCTGGGCCCGCAGGCAGCCTCCGGACAGCGCCGGAGGGGTGCGAAAGAGCGCTCTGACTAACCGCTCTTGCCTCGATTGGCAAGGTCCGGGAGGGGGAGATTTTACAGAGAGGTGACGATTTCCCGGGTGGGTCGCTGGCCGACTACGCCCTCTGCCGCTCGTTGCGGATGGAGAGGAGTTCCACGGGGCGGTCGGGGATGACGATCCGGAAGGTGGCGCCGATGGTGCCCTCGACCAGATGGATCTCGCCGCCATGGGCACGGACCAGCTCGGCGGCGATCGCCAAGCCAAGCCCGCTGCCGCCGGGGCGGCCGGAGGTCTGGAACGCCTCGAACAGATGGTCCCGGGTCTTCTGCGGGACGCCGGGGCCGGTGTCGGAGACCTCCAGGATGGCGACGGCACCTTCGCGCTTTCCCGTGATCCGGATCTGCTGGGCGCCGCCGTCGCCCGACGAATGGCTTTCCAGCGCCTGGGCGGCGTTGCGGACGAGGTTGAGCAGCACGCGGAAGAGCTGGTCGGGATCGGCATCGACCGCAAGCCCGCGCTCGATCGCGGCGACCCAGGCGATCGAGGCGTCGCTGGCGAGGCCCGCGGTTTCGCGCACCTCCAGCACCACAGGCTCGATCATGATCATGCGGCGGTCGGGAGCCGCTTCCTGGGCGCCGCCGTAGGACAGCGTCGACTGGCAGAAGGCGATGGCGCGCTCGAGCGAGCGCACCAGCTTCGGCGCAAAACGCTGCACCCGCGGATCGGGCACGCTGGCGAGCTGATCGGACAGAAGCTGGGCCGACGCGAGCAGATTGCGCAGATCGTGGTTGATCTTGGAGACGGCGAGGCCGAGGGCGGCGAGCCGGCTCTTCTGGTGCAGCATCGACATCAGATCGCGCTGCATGTCCGACAATTCGCGCTCGGCGACGCCTATTTCATCGCTGCGCTGGCTCGGCACGATGATCCGCGCCGAGCTTTCGGGGTTTTCGTGGAAGCCGGCCAGGCTCGCGGTCAGCCGCCGCATCGGGCGCACGAAGAGATAATGCAGCACGAGATAGACGAGGCCCGCGGTCAGCACCGCGATGATCAGCGCGACCACCACGACGTTGCGGGAGAAGCGATACATCTGCTGCCGCAGCGGCAGCTCATCGGTCACGATCTCGATGAACTGGGCGTTGCCGACGCCGGGCCCGACGATGCGGATGGCCTGGTTGCCGGTCTCCAGCATCATCCGGAACGAGCCGGTGATCGCCTCCCACACCGTCATGTCGCGCAGGTCGATGTCATGCTCGATGGCCGTGGGAAGGTTGTCGCTGGCGAGCAGCCGTCGCTGCTGCCCCATCTTGATGGCGACGGCACGCGCATTGATGCTTTTCAGGATCTCGCGCGACAGCGAGTCGGGGACCATGCCGAGCGGGGCGGCGTCGAGCACCAGCGCGGCGGTGTTAGCCGCCGCGACGCGGTCATTGAGCCGGTTGACCCAGAAGTTGGCGATGGCGGGCACGTAGAGCAGGACAGCGCCAATCATCACCAGGGGGACGGTGAGCAGCAGCAGCTTGCCGGATAGCCCGAGCCCGCTGGGCCCACGCGGCCGCATCGCCGGCTGGCCCGGCTGATCCGTATCATGGACCGGCTGGAGGTCTGTCGCTGCCACGAAGTTCGCCCCTGTTGGCTTTGTAATAGAGCCTGGCTGATGAAGGATGCGACCCGGCCGGGGGCCGGTCAAATTACGGATCGCTAATCTCTCAAGGTGGGATGTAAGCTCTGATATCGCGAGTCGCCACCTCAAGGGTTAAAAACCCCGCACAAACAGTGATATTCACCGGAACAGCGCGCTCTTGCGACGTTGACGAAAAGAAGACGCTCGCATATAAGCCGCGCAAATTGTCCGCGATGACCCGGTGCGCACGCCGGGAGCGGCTCTCTTGGGGCCGAAAAGGGCCCGTTTTGGGCCGCATCTTCCGGACTTTATCATCAATTCTACAGGCAAATTGCCCGGTCAGCGGAGAAAAACCCGTGAAGCGGACTTATCAACCCAGCAAACTGGTGCGCAAGCGCCGTCACGGCTTCCGTGCCCGTCTCGCCACTGCCGGCGGCCGCAAGGTTCTCGCCGCCCGCCGCGCCCGCGGCCGCAAGCGTCTGAGCGCCTGAGCCGGACCCCCATTTTTGGGATTTCATCATGGATCGGCTGAGGCAGCGAGCGGATTTCCTCGCCGTTGCCAATGGCGCGCGGGCGAATAGTCCCGCGTTCGTCCTGCAAAGCCGCCGCCGCGACGACAGCGGCCCGATCCGGATCGGCTTCACCGTTACCAAAAAGAACGGCAACGCCCCCCAGCGCAATCGCATCCGGCGCCGGCTTCGCGAATTGGTGAAGCGGCTCGACCCGGTGTCGATGCAGCCCCATCATGACTATGTACTGGTCGGCCGAAGGGACGCGCTCTCGCGCGACTTCGCCACCATGCTCGACGATCTGCGCATAGCGTTCACGAAGCCTGCGCGGCATACGCACAAGGGACGCGGCTCAAGAACCGACGGCTCAAGGCCCGGCCCCGCTCCTGCGACCAGCCGCAAACCGGATTGATGACGAGACAATAGTGATGACCGACAATCGCAATACCATCCTCGCCGTCATTCTGTCGGGCCTCGTCCTGATCGCCTGGCAATATTTCTACAATGTGCCGGCGATGGAGAAGCAGCGCGCCCAGCAGCAGGCGCAGGCCGAGTTCCAGAAGAACACGCCGCAGCCGACGGCCTCCGCAACGCCGGGCGCCGCGCCGCAGCCCGGCAGCGCGGCCCAGCCGGCAACACCGGCCGCGAACCAGGCCCAGCCGGTCGTTTCCCGCGAAAGCGCGATTGCAGCCAGCCCGCGCGTGAAGATCGACACGCCGCGGATTGCCGGCAGCATCTCGCTGAAGGGCGGCCGCATCGACGACATTGCGCTGGTGCAATACCGCGAGACGGTCGACCCGAAGTCGCCGCCGATCGTGCTCTATTCGCCCTCGGGCACCGCAGAACCCTATTACGCCGAGTTCGGCTGGGTGCCGGCGACGGGCGTGACGGCCAAGCTGCCGGACGCCCAGACCCTCTGGCAGCAGGACGGCAGCGGCAGCCTGACGCCGACGACGCCGGTGGTGCTGAAGTGGGACAATGGCGAGGGCCTCACCTTCCGCCGCACCATCGCGGTCGACGACCATTATCTCTTCACGCTCAAGGACGAGGTGAGCAATGTCGGCAACGCGCCTGTTACGCTCTACCCGTTCGCGCTGATCTCGCGCCACGGCACGCCGCAGGTCTCCGGCTATTACATCCTGCATGAAGGCCTAATCGGCTATCTCGATGGCTTGCAGGAATACGCCTACAAGAAGATCGACGAAGCCAAGGCGGTGAACTTCAAGGCCACCAACGGCTGGCTCGGCATCACCGACAAGTACTGGGCTTCGGCGCTGCTGCCGGACACCAGTGCGCAACTCCAGGCGCGTTTCTCGTCAAACCCGGTCGGCAACGTTCACACCTACCAGACCGATTATCTGCTCGACCCCGTCACCGTCGCGATCGGCGGCACTGCGACTGCGAACGCGCGGCTGTTCGCCGGTGCCAAGGAAGCCGGCGTCGTCGGCGTGTTCCCGTTCGCCGGCCTCGGCGGCTACAACAAGGAGCTCGGCCTCAACCATTTCGATCTGTTGATCGACTGGGGCTGGTTCTACTTCATCACCAAGCCGATGTTCCTCGGCCTCGACTTCTTCTACCGCTTCTTCGGCAATTTCGGCATCTCGATCCTGCTCGTCACCGTGATCGTCAAGCTGCTGTTCTTCCCGCTGGCCAACAAGTCCTACGCCTCGATGGCGAAGATGAAGTCGGTCCAGCCGCAGCTTCAGGCGCTGAAGGAGCGTTTTCCCGACGACAAGGTGAAGCAGCAGCAGGAGATGATGGAGATCTACCGCAAGGAGAAGATCAATCCGGTCGCCGGCTGTCTTCCCGTGGTGATCCAGATCCCGGTGTTCTTCTCGCTCTACAAGGTGCTGTTCGTCACCATCGAGATGCGGCACGCGCCGTTCTTCGGCTGGATCAAGGATCTCTCCGCGCCGGATCCGACCAATCTGTTCACCTTGTTCGGCCTGATCCCGTTCGATCCGACGACGATTCCGGTGTTCGGCCACTACCTCGCGCTCGGCATCTGGCCGATCATCATGGGCATCACGATGTGGTTCCAGATGAAGCTGAACCCGACGCCGCCGGATCCGACCCAGCAGCTGATCTTCAACTGGATGCCGCTGATCTTCACCTTCATGCTGGCGGGCTTCCCGGCCGGTCTCGTGATCTACTGGGCCTGGAACAACACGCTCTCGGTGCTCCAGCAGAGCTTCATCATGCGCCGCAACGGCGTGAAGGTGGAGCTGTTCGACAATCTCAAGGCGACGTTCGCGAAGAAGGCGACGTAGCGCCGTCATTGTTGGGCGCAAATGCCTCCACATCGTCATGCCCGGGCTTGTCCCGGGCATCCACGTTTTGGAGGGTACCGTGTGGACAGACGTGGATGGCCGGGACAAGCCCGGCCATGACGAGAGGTGAGATCTTCGCATGACCGACGACAAAGATGCGAAGCTGATCGAGACCGGGCGAAAGCTGTTCACCCGCGACTGGCAGTTCATCTGGGCCTCGCCCTCGATTGCGACGCTGCCGCCGATGGACGGGCTGGAGATCGCCTTTGCCGGCCGCTCCAATGTCGGCAAGTCCAGCCTGATCAACGCGCTGACCGGCCGCAACGCGCTTGCGCGCACCTCGCATACGCCGGGCCGCACCCAGGAACTGATCTTCTTCGAGGTCCCCGGCAAGAAGGACCTGCGCCTCGTCGACATGCCCGGCTACGGCTACGCCAAGGCGCCGAAGACGCAAGTCGCGTCCTGGACCGAGCTGATCCACAAATTCCTGCTGGGGCGCGCCTCGCTCGCGCGCGTCTACGTGCTGATCGACGCGCGGCATGGCCTCAAGGACGTCGATCTCGAAATCCTGGGGACGCTCGACCGTTCCGCGGTGAGCTACCAGATCGTGCTGACCAAGGCCGACCAGGTGAAGGCGTCCGAGCTTGAGTCCCGCATCACCGAGACCGAGGCCGCGCTGGCAAAACATCCGGCGGCGTTTCCGAACGTGCTCGCGACCTCGTCACGGAGCTCGACCGGCATGGCCGAACTGCGCGCCGCGATGGCGAAGCTGCTGGAAGAGCGAACCTCGTGACGCTCGCGTTCCGCCTGCTGATTGGGCTTGCCGGTTTGATGGGCGCCGCCGGCGTCGCGCTGGCCGCCGCCTCCGCCCACGGCGCCGACGCCAGCCGGCTCGCCTCCGCCAGCGCCATGCTGCTGTTTCACGCAACTGCCATACTCGCGGGCGTCGCCCTGCTCGCGCGCGGCCTTCTGCACGGCGGAATTGGCCTCGTCGCGGCGTTCGGCTTCGTGATCGGCGCCGCGCTGTTCGCGGGCGATCTCACCTTGCGGCAATATGCGGGGCACTCGCTGTTTCCGTATGCCGCGCCCACGGGTGGAACGGTGATGATCCTGAGCTGGCTGGCGGTGACGCTCGCGGCGGTGGTGGCGCGGAAGTAGGTCTCGTGCCCCGGACGCGCCGCACCGCGTCCGGGACACGAGAGCTACATGCCAGTCACACTTTGCGCCGCGCCCGCCAATCGGATAGAACGCGCACCGACAGTCCCGCCAGCGAGATCCGCCTCATGACCGACATCTCCCCGCTCGACCAGGCCCGCATCCTGTCCGAAGCGCTGCCGCACATGCAGCAGTACGACGAGGAAACCATCGTCATCAAATATGGCGGCCATGCCATGGGCGACGAGGAGACCGCGAAGAACTTTGCCCGCGACATCGTGCTGCTGGAGCAGACCGCGATCAACCCGGTGGTGGTGCATGGCGGCGGGCCGCAGATCGCGACCATGCTCAAGCGCCTCGGCATCCAGTCGGAGTTCGCAGCAGGCCTGCGCATCACCGATGCCGCGACCATCGAGATCGTCGAGATGGTGCTGGCCGGCTCCGTCAACAAGCAGATCGTCGGCTACATCAACGAAGCCGGCGGCAAGGCCGTGGGGCTGTCGGGCAAGGACGCCAACATGGTGAAGGCGTCGAAGACGACGCGCACCATCGTCGATCCGGGTTCGAACATCGAGAAGGCGATCGATCTCGGCTTCGTCGGCGACCCCGAGAAGGTCGACCTCACGCTGCTGAACCAGCTGATCGGCTACGAGCTGATCCCGGTGCTGGCGCCGCTCGCGACCTCCAAGGACGGCCAGACGCTCAACGTCAACGCCGACACCTTTGCCGGCGCGGTCGCCGGCGCGCTGAAGGCGAAGCGCCTGCTGCTGCTCACCGACGTGCCGGGCGTGCTCGACAAGTCGAAGAAGCTGATCCCGCAGCTTTCGGTGAAGGACGCGCGAAAACTGATCGCCGACGGGACCATTTCCGGCGGCATGATTCCGAAGGTCGAGACCTGCATCTACGCGCTCGAACAGGGCGTGGAGGGCGTCGTCATCATCGACGGCAAGATGCAGCACGCGGTGCTGCTCGAGCTCTTCACCAACACCGGCACGGGAACGCTGATCCATAAGTGATGATGAGCGGGCCAAAGCAAGCCGTCATGGCCGGGCTTGTCCCGGCCATCCACGACCTCTCGTCTCGCGCCAAGAACGTGGATGCCCGGCACAAGGCCGGGCATGACGAGTTGAGGGCTCGGCGACATCGTCGCTCAACCCTCACACGTATCCTGATGTCCCTTCCGGCCGCAGCCGTTTCGTTTGTCTTCTCCGCCGCGCCCGCCCTGGCCGACCTGAAAATCTGCAACCGCATGTCCTATGTCGTCGAGGCCGCGATCGGCATCGACGACAAGGCGGCGACCGCGACGCGCGGCTGGTTCAGGATCGATCCCGCCACCTGCCGCGTCGTGGTGCAGGGCACGCTCTCCGCCGACCGCATCCTGCTCAACGCCCGCGCGCTCGGCGTCTACGGCGCCTCGCCGATCCCGCAGAACGGCAGCGACATGCTGTGCGTGGCGCAAGACAATTTCGTCATCGCGGCTGCGCGGCAATGCCGCAGCGGCCAGACCCAGGCCGCGTTCACCCAGATCACGCCGACGCAAGCCGCGGACGGCAATTTCACGGCCTATCTCGCCGAGGATTCCGAATATGACGACGAGCAGGCCCGCCTCGCCGGCATCCAGCGGCTGCTGGTGATCGCGGGCTACGACGCAGCGCCGATCGACGGCGTCGACGGGCCGAAGACGCAGGCAGCACTGGCCGCCTTCCTGAAGAGCCGCGGACTGGCGGCGGACATCATGTCGTCGCCGAACTTCTTCAAGACCATGGTCGATGCGGTGCAGACGCCTTCTGCAACCGGCCTGACCTGGTGCAACGACACGCCGCACAAGGTGATGGCGGCGGTCGCCACCGACGACGGCAAGTCCGTGACCAGCCGCGGCTGGTATCGCATCGATCCCAAGACGTGCCTGCACCCCGATGTGATCGGGCAGCCGAAGCAGATTTTCAGCTTCGCGGAGGCCATCGATGCCGACAACCGCGTCATCAAGCTGAAGGACAAGCCGCTGAACTGGGGCGGCGACAGGCAGCTCTGCACGCGCGAGACCAAGTTCGAGACCAACGAGCAGGCGGATTGCGGCGCGCGCGGATTCGCGGCGACGGGTTTTGGCGTGGTGGACATGTCGAGCGGCGGCAAGACGCTCCGCTTTGCGATGCCGTGATTGAGAGACCAGTGATGAATCCACCCCGCACCTTTGCCCATGTCGACACCTGGGTGTTCGACCTCGACAACACGCTCTACCCGCATCACGTCAATCTGTGGCAGCAGGTCGACGCGCGGATCGGCGAGTTCGTCTGCAACTGGCTGAACGTCGATCCGGAGGAAGCGCGCAAGATCCAGAAGGATTATTATCAGCGCTTCGGCACCACCATGCGCGGCATGATGACCCTGCACGGCGTGCACGCCGACGACTACCTCGCCTACGTCCACAAGATCGACCACTCGCCGCTGGAGCCGAACCCGGCGCTCGGCGAGGCCATCGCAAAACTGTCGGGGCGCAAGCTGATCCTGACCAACGGCTCGGTCGACCATGTCGATGCCGTGCTGGCGCGGCTCGGCCTGGCAACGCATTTCGACGGCGTGTTCGACATCATCGCCGCCGGGTTCGAGCCGAAGCCGTCGCCGCTGACCTATCAAAAATTCCTCGCCGACCATGCGGTCGATCCGACCAAGGCCGCGATGTTCGAGGACCTCGCCCGCAACCTCACCGTCCCGCACGCGCTCGGCATGACCACCGTGCTTGTGGTGCCTGACGGCACCAAGGAAGTGGTGCGGGAGGACTGGGAACTGGAGGGCCGGGACGCGCCCCATGTCGACCACGTCACGGATGACCTGACGGGGTTTTTGGGCAAGCTGTCGCCCAAATAGCCGCCGTCGTCCCGGGGCGCGAAGCGAGCCCGGGACCCATAACCACGGGGAGTGGTTGTGGCGCGAGATCGATAACTCCGAATCCTCGCCAAATGACTGCCCATGGCCGTGGGTCCCGGGCTCGCGCTTCGCGCGCCCCGGGACGACGGCGGAGTATGCCTTGACTCCTCCCCGCCAAATCCCGAAAAAGCGCCCCAATCCGTCAAAATTCTCATTTCCCAGAGGAAATCCCGATGTCCCTGTCCGCCCTCGAATCCACCATCAACAGCGCCTTCGACGCGCGTGACGGCATCTCGACCTCGACCAAGGGCGAGGTGCGCGAGGCCGTGGACCAGGCGCTGGAGATTCTGGACAAGGGCGAGGCCCGCGTCGCCGAGCGCGGGGCCGATGGCAAGTGGAAGGTCAATCAATGGCTGAAGAAGGCCGTGCTGCTGTCCTTCCGCCTCAACGACATGGGTGTCATTCCCGGCGGTTCCGGCAAGGCGACCTGGTGGGACAAGGTGCCCTCGAAGTTCGAGGGCTGGGGCGAGAACCGTTTTCGCGATGCCGGCTTTCGCGCGGTGCCGGGTTCGGTCGTGCGCCGCTCGGCCTTCATTGCCAAGAACGTCGTGCTGATGCCGTCCTTCGTCAATCTCGGCGCCTATGTCGATGAGAGCACCATGGTCGACACCTGGGCGACCGTCGGCTCCTGCGCGCAGATCGGCAAGCGCGTGCACATCTCCGGCGGCGCCGGCATCGGCGGCGTGCTCGAGCCGCTGCAGGCCGAGCCCGTGATCATCGAGGACGATTGCTTCATCGGCGCGCGCTCGGAAGTCGCCGAAGGCGTGATCGTGCGCAAGGGCGCGGTGCTCGCCATGGGCGTGTTCCTGGGCGCCTCCACCAAGATCGTCGACCGCGAGACCGGCGAGATCTTCATCGGCGAAGTGCCGGAATATTCGGTGGTCGTGCCCGGCGCGCTGCCCGGCAAGCCGATGAAGAACGGCCAGATCGGCCCGAGCACGGCCTGCGCCGTGATCGTCAAGCGCGTCGACGAGCGCACGCGCTCGAAGACCAGCATCAACGAGCTGCTGCGGGATTAAGACTCTCTCCTCTCCCTCTCCCCGTTCTTACGGGGAGAGGGTTGGGGTGAGGGGCCTCTCTCCACACGCGAGATATTCGAGAGACCGGTACCCCCTCACCCGGATCGCAAGAGCGATCCGACCTCTCCCCGCAAGCGGGGCGAGGTGAAGCGAGCCCGCGGCGGCTTTCCTATCGAACCCTCCTTCTCCCCATCGCGACCAATCACCGGACGGCCTCCGCTGCCCGGAACCTTCGCCATGGACTGGACCTGGTACCTCTTCCGCTTCGACGGCCGCATCAACCGCGCTTTGCTGTGGCAGGCGCTGCTCATCGTCGCGCTGCTGGCGGCCCTGCTCGGCGTGATCGGTCAGGTGATCCACCTCATCAACGCCGAGGGGGCGTTGATGCTATCCCTGAAACTCGATTTCGACTTCGGCCTCGACGACCTCTTCAAGCTGGTCGATCCCCGGGCCTATCGCTCGCTGGCGCCCGTTGATCGCACGAACCTGATCCTGAAGGCGTTCGGCTTGTCGCTGTTCCTCTGGATCTATCTCGCGACTGCGATCAAGCGGCTGCATGATCGCGACAGGAGTGGCTGGTGGCTCGTTCCGTTCTTCTTCCTGCCCGGCCTGTACAACCAGTTCTCGGACCTGCTGCCGAACTCCACCTGGATGCTTCCGTTCTGGCTGGTCGCGTCCATCCTGTGGCTGTGGGGGTTTGTCGAGATGTTCATCGTATCAGGCAGCGCCGGCGATAACCGGTTCGGTCCTGATCCATTGGCCAAGACCGAGGACGGCTCGTCCCCTGCAAAAAGCTGGGACCAGCAACGCGAGCTCGAATTGGTGCCGCCCAGCGCTAGCCCACCCGGCGGCATGCATGTTAAGCGGAGCGCATGACCGATGCTCTCTCGATTGCCCGCGATCTCATCCGCTGCCCCTCGGTAACTCCGGCCGATGCCGGTGCGTTGGGCGTGCTTGAGAAAGCCCTCAACGCTGCCGGCTTCACTTGCCACCGCGTGACCTTCTCCGAACCCGACACCGCCGACGTCGACAATCTCTATGCGCGGATCGGCACTGAAGGCCCGCACATCACCTTCGCCGGCCACACCGACGTGGTGCCACCCGGCGACGAGAACGCCTGGAGCGTCGGCGCGTTCTCGGGCGAGGTGAAGGACGGCTTTCTGCACGGCCGCGGCGCGGTCGACATGAAGGGCGGGATCGCCTGCTCGGTGGCAGCCGTGCTCGAGCATCTCGCCGCCAATGGCGGCACGCCGCGCGCCGATGGAAAGGGCTCGATCTCATTCCTGATCACGGGCGACGAGGAAGACGTCTCCATCAACGGCACCATCAAGTTGCTGAAATGGGCCGCGGAGCGCGGCGAAAAGTTCGACCATTGCGTGCTCGGCGAGCCCTCCAACGTCGAGACGCTCGGCGACACCATCAAGGTCGGCCGCCGCGGCTCGCAATCCGGCACGCTCTACGTCGACGGCGTGCAGGGCCATGTCGCCTATCCGCACCGTGCATCCAATCCGGTGCCTGATATCTCGCGGCTGATCGTGGCGATCAGTGACGAGCCGCTCGACCATGGCAGCGCGCAATTCCAGGCCTCCAATCTCGAATTCACCTCGGTGGACGTCGGCAACAAGGCCAACAACGTCATCCCCGGCGAGGCCCGCGCAAAATTCAACATCCGCTACAATGACAACCACACCCAGGCATCCTTGCGCGAGCTGGTCGAGACGCGCCTGACGAAAGCCTGCGGCAACCGCATCAAGGCTCGCATCGTCTGGGAGCCCTCGAACTCGAATGTGTTCGTGACCAAGCCCGGCCCGTTCACCGATCTTGCGGTGTCGGCGATCGAAGAGGTGACGGGCCGCAAGCCGGAGCTGTCGACCTCAGGCGGCACCTCGGATGCGCGCTTCATCTCGAGCTATTGCCCAGTGATCGAGTTCGGCTTGGTCGGCCAGACCATGCACCAGGTCGACGAGCGCGTGCCGGTGGTGGATTTGGAGAGATTGACGCAGGTGTATCGGGGGATACTGACGCGGTATTTTGGGTAGGGCGTCGCCCTCACCCAGCACGCCGCTGTCATCGCCCGACTCGATCGGGCGATCCAGTATTCCAGAGACAGCAGTGATTGAACCGAGAAGCCGCGGCGTACTGGATGCCCCGGTCAAGCCGGGGCATGACAGCAGTGGGCGCGGCGAGAGCGGGCGCTCTCCGCACTGATGCGCTCCTCAATAATCCACCTTCATCAGATACAGCCCGTCAGGCGGCGCGACGATGCCGCAGGCCGCACGGTTGCGGGCTTCGAGCGCTGCGGAGAGATCGTCCGCGGTCCAGCGGCCCTCGCCGACCCAGACCAACGATCCCACCATCGAGCGCACCTGGCTGTGCAGGAAGGAGCGCGCCGAGGTAAGAATCGTGATCTCGCGGCCGTCGCACAGCACGTCGAGCTGGTCGAGCGTTTTCTCCGGTGACTTGGCCTGGCACTCGGTGTCGCGAAACGTCGTGAAGTCGTGCTTGCCAAGCAGGCGTTGTGCCGCCGCATGCATCGCATCGGCATCGAGCCGGCGCGGCACGCGCCAGGCGTGGCCGATATCGAGCGCGAGATTGGCGCGGGTGTTGACGACGCGGTAGCGGTAGTGCCGCTTCACGGCCGAGAAGCGTGCCTCGAAGGTGTCAGGGACGATCTCGGCCTCCAACACCGCGATCGGATGCGGGCGCAGATGCGCATTCAACCCGTCGCGAAAACGGCCCGGCGGAAACTGCTTCTCGATGTCGACATGCGCGACCTGGCCGCGCGCATGCACGCCGGCATCGGTGCGGCCCGCACCGTGCACGCGCAGATCCGCGCCGGTCATCGCCTTCACCGCCGCTTCGAGCGCGCCCTGCACGGAAGGCAGCGCGTCCTGCACCTGCCAGCCGAAGAACGGCGCGCCGTCATATTCGATGGTGAGCTTGTAGCGGGACATCAGGCCAGCCGCATCGGCGGCTTCACAGGCACGCCGCGCAGGAAGTCCGTGGCCTGCATCCGCGCCTTGCCCTCGCGCTGGAGCTGGAGGATGCGGATCGCGCCCTCGCCGCAGGCAATCGTGAGCTGGTCGTCGAGCACCTCGCCGGGTGCACCGGAGCCCTTCGCCAGCTCGCAGCGCAGGATTTTTACGCGCGCATTCTCGAGCTCGGCCCAGGCGCCGGGAAACGGCGACAGGCCGTGGATGTGGCGCAGCACGGCGCGCGCAGGCCTGGTCCAGTCGATCCGCGCTTCGGCCTTGTCGATCTTGGCGGCGTAGGTGACGCCATCCTCGCTCTGCTTCTTGAGCTGGAGCCCGCCGCGGGCGAGCGCGGCCATCGCGCGCACCATCAGATCGGCGCCGAGCCGGGAGAGACGGTCATGCAGATCGACCGCGGTCATGTTGTCCGTGATCGCAAGACGCTCGGCCATGGCGACGTCGCCGGTGTCGAGGCCGACATCCATCTTCATCACCATGACGCCGCTCTCGGCGTCGCCCTCCATGATGGCACGGTTGATCGGCGCGGCGCCGCGCCAGCGCGGCAGCAGCGAGGCGTGCAGATTGTAACAGCCGAGCTTCGGCGCATCGAGGATCGCCTGCGGCAGGATCATGCCGTAGGCGACGACGACGGCGGCATCGGCGTCGAAGGCGCGAAACTCGTCGAGCGCTTCGGGCGTCTTCAGCGACTTCGGCGTCAGCACGGGAACGCCGAGCTTTCGCGCGGCTTCCTCGACCGGGGTCGGCTGCAATTGCAGACCGCGCCGCCCGCCGGGCTTGGGCGCACGGGTATAGACCGCCGCGATCTCGTGGCCGTGCGAGACCAGCTCAAGCAGCGTCGGCACGGAGAAATCGGGCGTGCCCATGAAGATGAGGCGGAGGGGCATGACAAGGACTCGGTATGTTCCCTCCCCCCTTGCGGGGGAGGGCTAGGGAGAGGGGTGCCACACGACGCGCTCTCTCGGTATGAGCGCGGACCAGTTCTTCGCCCCGGTTAGACTTCCGCCTGGGCTACCCCTCTCCCCCGCCCTCCCCCGCAAGGGGGGAGGGAGCGCATGGGAGTTCGCGGCAGCACCGGTGCTTACAAATGACTTACTCCGCGCGCTTGGCGGCTTTCTCGAACTTCTTGATCACGCGGTCGCGCTTGAGCTTTGAGAGATAGTCGACGAACAGCACGCCGTTGAGATGGTCGATCTCGTGCTGGATGCAGGTGGCGTAGAGGCCTTCGGCATCCTCCTCGTGCACCTTGCCGTCGAGGTCGGTGAAGCGCACGCGCACCTTCGCAGGCCTTTCGACCTCCTCGTAATATTCGGGGATCGAGAGGCAGCCTTCCTCGTAGACCGACAGATCCTCGGAGAAGGCGATAATTTCAGGGTTGATGAAGACACGCGGCTCCGGCTTTGTCTCGCCGTCCGGGTCAGGCTTGGCGAGGTCCATGGTGATCAGCCGCAAGGGCTGCGCGATCTGGATCGCCGCGAGCCCGATGCCGGGCGCGTCGTACATGGTCTCGAACATGTCGTCGGCAAGCTTGCGGATCTCCGTCGTGACCTTCTCGATCGGCTTGGAGACCAGACGCAGCTGCTTGTCGGGCAGGATGATGATTTCTCTGAGGGCCATGGCCGCGATTTAAGCCGCATGCCGGATGCGGTCAATGCGGCGAGGAACTCCGTTAACCCTCCGCTAACCATAAAACTTCAGGTTTCGTTAACCATAAAAATTAGGGGGCTATTAACCATAAGCGTTCGCTATTCGTTCGCGGAGGGTGTCGAATCGGCTACAAGGGCCGCCATGAACGAGATCATTTTCCTGGCTGGCGACTGGCCGGTCCGCACCATCGATGCGCTGATCGGCTTCGGCGCCCTCGTCGTCATCCTGCTGGTGGTGATCGCGGTCGTGATCGCGCGATCCGGGCGGCGCGGCGCGGAACTCGCCATGGCCAATGCCATCCGCGCCGACGAGCTCGAGGAGCGCCTCAGCCAGGTACTGCACGCCCAGAGCGAAGCTGCCGGCCGAGCCGACGCCATGACCCAGGCGCTGGCCGGCCGCCAGGCCGACATGGCGCGCGCGGTCAACGAGCGGCTGGATTCGGTGACCCATCGAGTCGGCCAGTCCATGGAACACTCGACGCGCAACACCATGGAGAGCCTGCGCGCCCTGCACGAGCGGCTCGGCATCATCGACAACGCGCACAAGAACCTGACCGACCTCACCACGCAGGTGACCACCCTGCGCGACGTGCTCGCCAACAAGCAGTCGCGCGGCGCCTTCGGCCAGGCGCGGATGGAGGCGATCGTCCAGGACGGCTTGCCGAAGGGCGCCTACGAGTTCCAGTTCACGCTCTCGACGGGAAAGCGGCCTGATTGCGTGGTGTTCCTGCCCGACCAGCGGCCGCTCTGCATCGACGCAAAGTTTCCGCTGGAGGCGATGACCGCGCTGCACGACGCCCGCACCGACGAGGAGAAGCGCATCGCCACGCAGCGGCTGCGCGGCGACGTGATGAAGCATGTCAGCGACATCGCCGACAAATATCTCGTCGCCGGCGAGACCCAGGAGATGGCGCTGATGTTCGTGCCGTCGGAATCCGTCTATGCGGAAATCCATGACGGTTTCGACGACGTGATCCAGAAGGCCTATCGCGCCCGTGTCGTGCTGGTGTCGCCCTCGCTCTTGATGCTCGCGATCCAGGTGATGCAGCAGATCATGAAGGACGCGCGCATGCGCGACGCCGCCGACCAGATCCGCACCGAGGTGATCAAGCTCGGCGACGATTTGGGACGCCTGCGCGACCGCGTGCTGAAATTGCAGAAGCATTTTGCCGACGCCAACGAGGACGTGCGGCAGGTGCTGATCTCCGCCGACAAGATCGAGAAGCGCGCGGGGCGAATCGAGGAGCTCGATTTCAGCAAGACCGATGCACCGGAGGGGCCGCATCTGGTGGCAACCGGTGCCGCGGACCTGTTCCCGAGGAAGCTCCAGGCGGGGGAGTGACTCCGTTTCGTCATGGCCGGGCTCGTCCCGGCCATCCACGATCTCTTCAGCGACACCAAGAACGTGGATGCCCGGGACGAGCCCGGGCATGACGAGTTTTGTGGCAGAGGCAGCGCACCCAGAATCTGCTAACACCTCCCCATGACCGCACCCGACGCGACCTCCCCTGCCAGCCCCGACACGGCCCCCACCTCCTGGCGCGACGGCCTGGCCGTGTACCTGCAACCGCGGGTGCTGATCGTGCTGTTCCTCGGCTTCTCGTCCGGGCTGCCGCTGGCGCTGTCGGGCTCGACGCTCCTGGTGTGGATGCGCGAGGCCGGGGTCGACCTCAAGACCATCGGGCTGTTTGCGCTGGTCGGCACGCCCTACACGCTGAAATTCCTGTGGGCGCCGCTGGTGGATGCGCTGCATGTGCCGCTGTTCACCCGCGCGTTCGGGCGGCGGCGCGGCTGGCTGCTGTTCTCGCAGCTATTGCTGATCATCGCGATCCTGCTGCTGGCGCTGACCGATCCCGCGCGCTCGCCGTTCTACGTCGCGCTCGGCGCGCTGCTGGTCGCGACGACGTCCTCGACGCAGGACATCGTGGTCGACGCCTTCCGCGTCGAGAGCCTGCCGGAGAGCGAGCAGGCTGCCGGAATGGCTTCCTATGTCGCGGCCTATCGCATCGGCATGCTGGTCTCGACCGCGGGCGCGCTGTTCATCGTGTCCGGCTTCGAGGGCACCGGCATTCCGCGTGCGTCAGCCTGGATGTGGGGCTATGTGGTGATGGCGGCGATGGTGCTGATCGGCACGATCACCGCGCTGGCCGCGACCGAGCCCGAGCAATCGGTGCAGGCGGAAGCCGCGACACAAACCGAGACGGCGCTCGCGCGCGTGCTGCACGCGGCGATCGGGGCCTTCTCGGAATTCCTGTCGCGCAAGGACGCGCTCGCCGCGCTCGCCTTCGTCGTGCTGTTCAAGTTCACCGATGCCTTCTCTGGCACGATGACCGCGCCGTTCGTGATCGACCTCGGCTTTTCCCGCAACGACTACGCGGCGATCGTGAAGGGCGTCGGCCTCGCGGCAACGCTGATCGGCGGCTTTGCCGGCGGCTTCCTCGCGCGGCGCTATTCGCTGGCGACCAGCCTGTGGATCGGCGGCGTGGTGCAGGCGCTCGCCAATCTCTCCTTCTCCTGGCTGGCCTTCGTCGGCACCAGCCAATGGGCGCTGGCCTTTGCCATCACCTGCGAGAACTTTACCAGCGCCATCGGCACCGTGATCTTCGTCGCCTATCTCTCCGCGCTGTGCCAGAATCCGCTGCACACGGCGACGCAATACGCGCTGCTCACCGCGCTTGCGGCGGTCGGGCGCACATATCTGTCAGCGAGTGCGGGCTTCGTGGCGGACACGACGGGCTGGCCGCTGTTCTTCGTGATCTGCGTGCTGGTGGCGATCCCGAGCCTGGTGCTACTGGCCTGGCTGCAGAAGCGCGGGCACTTTGAGGCGCTGGGGCCGGTGAGGGTTTAAACTCGGCACGCGCCACGCCCGCGATGCCGTAGGGTGGGCAAAGCGAAGCGTGCCCACCACCTGAATCGTCGCCGGGAGAATGGTGGGCACGGCGCTTTGCGCCTTTGCCCACCCTACGGTAGCTCGGCTGGAGCCGCGCCCCCTACTGCTTCTTGATCAAGCTCCACTTCGTGATCACGGCTTCGCTCATCTGGCCGGGATCGCTGGCGCAGGCGACTTCGTCGACCTTGACCGAGATCGCCTTGCCGACGAACGATTTCAGCTGCGTGGCCTGCGCGTCGCTCGAGGTGACGAGCTGGAACGTCTCAGGGCCGGTCTCGAGATTGCACAGCCCGTTCGGCGCCGGCAGTCGACGCGGCTCCGAGGTGATCTGGTACATCGCAATCCGCTTGCCGGCGTTCTTGATGTCGCGCACCTTCATTGCGTTCAATTCGCCCGAGAGCACCTCGCCGGCACTGATCGGCTTGCCGGGCTTCGGCGGCGGCGGCGCCCCGTCGTCCTGCTGCGCGGAGATGGCCGGGGTCGCCAGCATTATCATCGTCGCGACCAAAGCCGATCGTGTGGCGAAAAGTTTCGTCATGTCGTCCGTTCCGTAGGTCTGGATGGCTAGAACAAGGTCCGCTGCCGCATCGCGGCCGATAGCGTACCTTCGTCGAGATAATCAAGCTCGCCACCGACCGGCACACCATGGGCCAGTCGGGTTACTTTTACGTTGGCGTCCTGAAGCAGGTCGGTGATGTAATGCGCCGTGGTCTGGCCGTCGACCGTCGCATTCAGCGCCAGGATGATCTCGTGCACCTCGGCAGCATGCGCGCGCGCGACCAGCGCGTCGATGGTGAGATCCTGTGGGCCGACACCGTCGAGCGGCGACAAGGTCGCCCCCAGCACGTGATAGCGCCCCTGGGTCGCATTGGCCCGCTCCAGCGCCCAGAGGTCGGCGACATCGGCGACGACGACGATGATGGCAGGATCGCGTTTCGGATCGATGCAGACCGTGCAGGGACTTTGCGTGTCGATGTTGCCGCAGGTCTTGCAGACCTGGACCTTGTCGAGCGCGACCTGCAGGGCTGAGGACAGCGGCATCATCAGCGCTTCGCGCTTCTTGATCAGATGCAGCGCCGCACGCCGGGCCGAGCGCGGACCGAGGCCCGGCAGCCGTGCGAGGAGCTGGACCAGCCGCTCGATTTCGGGACCTGCAACCGAACCCATCTTATTGGCCGAACATACCCGGCGGCAGGCTGAGCCCGCCCGTGAGCGCCTGCATCTTCTCCTGCACGGCCGTCTCGGCCTTGCGGCGGGCATCGCCTAGGGCGGTGACGAGCAGGTCCTCGAGCACCTCGCGCTCTTCCGGCTTCATCAGCGAGGGATCGATCTTGATGCCCTTCACGTCCATCTTCGCGGTCATGCGC
The DNA here is from genome assembly GCF_017565645.3 of Bradyrhizobium barranii subsp. barranii. Taxonomy (NCBI): domain Bacteria; kingdom Pseudomonadati; phylum Pseudomonadota; class Alphaproteobacteria; order Hyphomicrobiales; family Nitrobacteraceae; genus Bradyrhizobium; species Bradyrhizobium barranii. The sequence goes on along the minus strand of NZ_CP086136.1, from coordinate 876,648 downwards.
ACGGCGACGAGACCGCCGCCGGAGATGCCTTCGACCTCGACGTTGGAGAGCTGATCCTGCATCTCCTGCATCTTGGATTGCAGCTGCTGCGCCTGCTTCATCATGCCGAAAATATCGACCATCGGTGCTGTCCTTGGTTGGCGCGATGACTCGTCATCGCGCCTTAACTTTTGGTTTGAGCCTGATCTAATCGGAAAACCGCTTCACACTTTGCGCTACGCGGCCCTTCGGGTCCGGATCATGCTCTAGAGATCGTCGCCGTCGGAACCATCGGGCGGATCGTCACTGCCATAGTCCGCATTCATATTGGTTTCCGGCGCCTCGGGGGCAAGCCTGCGGACCTCGACGACCTTCGCACCGGGAAAACGCGACAGCACCTCCTGCACGCGCGGATCGGCTTCGGCGGAGCGCGCATGTTCCTGCTTCGCCGCGTGGTTCACCGAACGCAGCGTCGGCTGGCCCTGCTCGTTGGAGACGATCACGGTCCAGCGCCGGCCGGTCCAGAGCTCGAATTTTCGCGCGAGCTCCGAGATCATGGTCTTGGAGGCGTTGGGCTCGAGCGCGACTTCCAGCCGGCCCTCCTCGAAACGAACGAGGCGCATGTCGCCTTCGAGCGCGGCCTTGGTCATGAGATCGCGCTTCTGCCCGGCGACCGCGACGAGCTGGGTGAAGCTCGTGATGCGCAGCTGGGGCGCGGCTCCTTGCGGATCCGGCGCGGGCGCCGCCATCTGCGGCCGGGCGGCGCCGCCGCCGAACGCGGACGGTGACGACGTCGGCGCGCGCATGGGCGCAGCCGAGGCAACCGGCGCCGCGGAGGCCACCGGCGCACCCGGCGCGCCGCTGCGCGCGGCACTTCCGCCGCCCACGACCGGCGAGCCGCCGCCGTTCTGCTCCAGCATCTTGATCGCTTCGTCCGGCGTCGGCAGGTCGGCGACATAGGCGATGCGCACCAGCACCATCTCGGCGGCCGCAGCGGGGCGCGTCGCGGCCTGCACCTCGGTGATGCCCTTGAGCAGCATCTGCCACATCCGCGACAGCACGCGCATCGAGATCTTCGAGGCAAAATCCCGCGCGCGCACGCGCTCGGTCTCGCCATAGGCGACGTTGTCGGCGGTCGCCGGCACGATCTTCACGCGGGTGACGAAATTGACGAACTCGGCAAGGTCCGACAGCACGACGATCGGATCGGCGCCGACGTCGTATTGGTCGCGGAACTCCTTGAAAGCGGCAGCGATGTCGCCGCGCGCCAGCGAATCGAACAGGTCGATGACGCGGGTGCGGTCGGCGAGGCCCAGCATCTGCCTAACCGCATCCGCCTTCACGGTGCCTGCCGCGTGCGCGATCGCCTGGTCGAGCAGCGACAGCGAATCGCGCACCGAGCCTTCCGCGGCGCGCGCGATGATGCCGAGCGCCTCGGGTTCGATCTCGACGTTTTCCTTGGCCGCGATATTGGCGAGGTGCTTCATCAGCACGTCGGCCTCGACCCGGCGCAGGTCAAAACGCTGGCAGCGCGACAGCACGGTGACCGGAACCTTGCGGATCTCGGTGGTCGCGAACACGAATTTGGCGTGCTCCGGCGGTTCCTCCAGCGTCTTCAGGAAGGCGTTGAACGCCGCCGTCGACAGCATGTGGACTTCGTCGATGATGTAGACCTTGTAGCGGGCGCTGGCCGGCGCGTAGCGCACGCTGTCATTGATCTGGCGGACGTCGTCGACGCCGGTGTGCGAGGCCGCGTCCATCTCCAGCACGTCCATGTGCCGGCTTTCCATGATCGCCTGGCAATGCACGCCCAGGGTCGGCATGTGGATGGTCGGGCCCTTCACCGATCCGTCCGGCATCTCGTAGTTGAGCGCACGGGCCAGAATACGCGCGGTGGTGGTCTTGCCGACGCCGCGGACGCCGGTGAGGATCCAGGCCTGCGGAATGCGCCCGGTCTCGAACGCGTTCGAGACGGTGCGGACCACGGCCTCCTGGCCGATCAGGTCGTCGAAGCTGGAGGGCCGGTATTTGCGCGCCAGCACCCGGTAGGGCGTGCTGGCCTGGCCGGCGCTGTCGGGGTTGGGAGGGGCGCCAGCGTCGGTCATCGGTCGATCCGCAATGGAATGTCTTTCGCCCGGCTTTTGCGGAAAGGAGCGCGCTGGCGGGAAGCCCGCCGGCGCAATTCGCTCGGAAAAACAGGTAGGAGACTGACGAGCGACCCGATCCGGACCTCGTTAGGGCTGCTTCCTTCCGGACCTGACCCGGTTGGCGAGTGGCTCGTCCACCGCCAATCTCCCGGTCCCTATTTGGGGCCAAAAGGTCGGGAAAGCAAGCGGGTATCCGTGGGTCCCGCACACCCCGCTGGACGGCCCCCGCCGGCCCATTTGGACGCGGAAGCCGGCTCAGTGTTGGCGAGCTGGAACCTCCGTGATTCGCGCAAACCGCTTGCGATACTCGGCGGGCGTCACGCCGACGTGACGATTGAACGCGCGACGCAGCGTATCGGCATCGGCGAATCCACAATGGAGCGCCACCTGCTTCGGGGCTTCATTGCCAAACTCGAGCAGCCGCCTCGCCGCATTGACGCGGGCTTCCTCGACCCAGGTCGCAGGCGTAACTCCGACCTCGGCGCGGAACAGCCGTGCAAAGTGCCTCGGGCTGAGCTCCATGCGCGTCGCCAGGCTGGCAACGCTGTGGTCGAGCGCGGGATTGGCGGCGACCCAGCGCTGCAGCTCCTGCAGCGCGGCGCGGCCGGCGGGAACAGCCTCGCCCTTGCGGGTGAACTGCATCTGCCCACCCGGACGCTTGAAGAACATCACGAGCTGGCTTGCGACCTTCATGGCCGTATCGCGCCCGAGATCTTCCTCGACCAGTGCCAGCGCCAGATCGAGCCCTGCGGTCACGCCGGCGGCCGTGCGGAGCTTTCCGTCGGTGACGTAGATGGCATCCTTGTCCACGGTGACCGACGGGAATTTGCTGGCCAGCATGTCTGCGACCGCCCAATGCGTCGTGACCCGCCTGCCATCAAGCAGACCGGCGGCGGCAAGGAAGAAGGCCCCGCTGCACACCGAGCCGAATCTGCGGGTCCGCGAAGCCCGCCGGCGCAGCCAGTCGATCACGCTCCCGTCCGCCGGGACTTCGGCCGCGTTCGGGCATCCCGCCACCAGCAAGGTGTCGATCGGCTCCTGGAAGTCGCGGTCGACGATTCGGTCGGGCATCAGCTGGACGCCTGAGGAACTGCGGATCGGCCCTGGCTCCGCGCCCGCCACGAACAAGGCATAGGCGGGATAGCCGGCCTGCACGTTCGCCTCGGCGAACACATCGAGCGGCCCTGCGACATCGAGCAGCTGCACGCCTGGCAGCGCCACGATCACAACCGTCCTTGGTTTCGGCTTTGCGCCCATGTCCGCCTCGATCCGAATTTGTCCGTTTTCGACGTGTTACGTCGATTTAAGACACCGTAGCCCGGATTTACAGTGAACGCGATCCAAAATTTCAGGAGCTGCTCATGTCAGAAATCACCGAGGCCGCCGTCATTCCCGACAGCAAGCTGGCGCGTGCCATCACCGAATACATCCGCGACACCGAAACGGACCTGCTCTTCAACCATTCCAGCCGCGTCTACCAGTTCGGTGCGATGGCCGGCGTCCGCCGTGGGCTGACCTTCGACCGCGAGCTGCTTTACGCCGGCGCCATGTTTCACGACATCGGCCTGATGCCGGGCCATGGCAGCCAGCACGAGCGGTTCGAGGTCGACGGCGCACACGCCGCGCGGGACTTCCTGCGCAGCCACGGCATTTCGGAAGCCGACGCCTACACGGTCTGGACCGCGATCGCCCTGCACACGACACCGGGCGTCCCCCAGCACATGCACCCCGTCGTCGCGCTGGTGACCGCGGGCGTCGAGATGGACGTGCTCGGGCTCACTTACGACGAATATTCCGACGCGGAGCGCGAGGCGGTCGTGAAGGCGTTTCCGCGCACGCCGCACTTCAAGGAAGACATCATCCAGGCCTTCTACGACGGCATCAAGCATCGGCCTGACACGACGTTCGGCAACGTCAAGGCCGACGTCATCGCCGACAAGGAGCCGCATTTCCATCGCGGCAATTTCTGCAGCGTCATCCGCAACTCGCATTGGCACGGTTGACCGGCGTTCGCGCAAGGACAGTGCGATCTCGAAATCGACTGCTGTGGACCCATGCGAGCCTGAGATTTCGCACGCGGGCAGCAATAGCCAATGACCCCATATTCAGGAGCATCCCATGGCCGATGAGCCGAAACGTTTGACCCATGCGACGGGCGCACCCGTCAGCGATAACCTCAACATCATGACCGCGGGCCGCCGCGGGCCCGCGCTGCTGCAAGACGTCTGGCTGATCGAGAAGCTAGCACATTTCGATCGCGAAGTGATCCCGGAGCGACGGATGCATGCCAAGGGTTCCGGCGCCTTCGGCACCTTCACCGTGACCAATGACATCACCCGATACACCAAAGCGAAGATCTTCTCGGAAGTCGGCAAGCAGACGCCGATGTTCGCGCGCTTCTCGACGGTGGCCGGCGAGCGCGGCGCAGCCGACGCCGAACGCGACATCCGCGGCTTTGCGCTGAAGTTCTACACCGAGGAAGGCAATTGGGACATGGTAGGCAACAACACGCCCGTGTTCTTCTTCCGCGATCCCTTGCGCTTTCCCGACCTCAATCATGCGATCAAGCGCGATCCCCGGACCGGAATGCGTAGCGCCGACAACAATTGGGATTTCTGGACGTTGTTGCCGGAGGCTCTGCACCAGGTCACCATCGTGATGAGCGAGCGCGGCCTTCCCAGAAGCTTCAGGCACATGCATGGCTTCGGCAGCCATACCTACAGCTTCATCAATGCCGCCAACGAGCGGACCTGGGTGAAGTTTCACTTCCGGACGCAGCAGGGCATCGAAAACCTGACCGACGCCGAGGCCGAAGCCCTCATCGGCAAGGACCGCGAGACTCACCAGCGCGACCTGTTCGAGAGCATCGAATGCGGCGATTTCCCGCGCTGGACGATGTTCGTGCAGATCATGACCGACGATCAAGCCAAGGCGTTTGCCTTTAACCCGTTCGACCTGACAAAGATCTGGCCGAAGGCGGACTTCCCGCTGATCGAGGTCGGCTATTTCGAGCTGAACCGCAATCCGGAAAACGTCTTCGCCGAGGTCGAACAGGCCTCCTTCTCGCCGGCCCACGTCGTTCCGGGCATCGGCTTCTCGCCCGACAAGATGCTGCAGGCAAGGCTGTTCTCCTACGGGGACGCGGCGCGCTATCGCCTCGGCGTCAACCATCATCTGATCCCGGTCAACGCGCCGAAATGCCCGTATCACAGCTACCATCGCGATGGCGCAATGCGGACCGACGGCAATCAGGGGAGGACGCCGACCTATTTCCCGAACAGCCGTGGCGAGTGGGCGGACCAGCCCGATCTCAACGAGCCGCCGCTCGAGATCGATGGTGCAGCCGCCCATTGGGATCACCGCATCGACGACGATCACTATCGACAGCCCGGCGACCTCTTTCGCAAGATGAGCGCAGCCCAACGGCAGGCCTTGTTCGACAACACGGCGCGCGCCGTCGGAGCGGCGGCCATCGCGATCCAGGAACGGCACATCGCCAATTGCACCAAGGCCGATCCCGCCTATGGCGCGGGCGTCCGCGACGCGCTGACGCGCCTCGCGACCGTTCGTGCCAAGGGAACGGAAAAGGCCGCGGAATAGGGTCGGTCGATCCGCACCGACCTCTCGCCGTCTTCGGCGAACGGCGCCGACAGGGCGCCGTTCGCATTTTTAAAGCGAACCGCCGAAGCCTCTCAATTTTCTCGCGAAAATAGATCGAGCCGACGCGCTCGCCGGGCCTTCCCTCGCGCATCCCCGTGCACGCCTGTCGCGAAGTGCTGATGCGGACGTTCGCCTCGGAAAGCGTCATGGCCGATGGGCTCCCTGCCCATCTTCGAGGCCACGCACATCCCTGAGGCAATCGAGTCTTGACAGGGCCCGCCCGGCAGCGCCTTTCTATGAAATCCTGCCGGAACCGAGACAAAGGGTGCGCGAAAATCCGATCCAGAGCATTTTTCAGCCGGCCGACGCCGATTGATGGGCGAATTTTTTGCGCGAGCTCAACCACACACCTTACATCCAACCAGAAAAGCGATTCCTCAAAATGGTTACACGTCGTGATGTCGCATCGATTGTCGGACTTGGCGCGATGGCTGCGGCCACGCTGGCCTCACCGGCCGTGGCGCAGACCGCAGCGGATTCCAACGAATCGACCTTTGCCCGCATTCGCCGCACCAAGAAGATGCGGATCGGCGCGGTCGGCGGCGGCGCGCCCTATTATATGAAGGACCTCGCCAGCGGCCAGTGGAAGGGCTTCTACGTCGACATCGCCAAGGCACTCGCCGACGACATGGAGGCCGAGCTCGAGATCACCGAGACCACCTGGGGCAATTCGGTGCTCGATCTGCAGTCCAACAAGATCGACATCTTCTTCGGCCTCAACCCGACCCCGAAGCGCGCGCTGGTGGTCGACTTCTCGGTGCCGGTCTTCAACAACGCCTTCGGCATCCTCTGCAAGAAGGACTTCAAGCCGAAGAGCTGGGCCGAGCTGAACTCGCCCGACGTCAAGATCGCCGTCGACCAGGGCTCGTCGCACGACCAGGTCGTCAGCCGCCTGACGCCGAAGGCGCAGATCTCGCGGCTCAAGACCGCGGACGATGCCACCGCCGCGCTGCAGACCGGCCGCGTCGACGCGCAGTGCCTGATCACCATGCTGTCGCTGACCGTGCTGAAGAAGAATCCCTCGCTCGGCCAGTTCGTGCTGCCGACGCCGATCTTCGCGACGACGTCGAACGCCGGCTTCCGCCGCGAGAACGACAAGACCTTCCGCGACTACGTCAACACCTGGATCGACTTCAACAAGGGCCTCGGCTTCATCCGCAACGCGATCATCACCAACATGGAGCTGGTGGGCGTGACCGAAGCGGACATTCCGCCGGGCGTTTCGCTGTAGGTGATGAGCGCCTTAAGTATCCACACCGTCATGGCCGGGCTTGTCCCGGCCATCCACGCCTGACTCGCGGCACCAAGAACGTGGATGCCGGGACATAGGCGAGCGGAAGCGACGCCGTCCTTCGGACGGCTACGCCCGGGCATGACGACGAATTTCTGGGCGACATCGGGTACGAGTAAGAACACGCATGTATCAGTGGGACCTCGGCATCCTCTGGAGCTATCGCTGGCTCTTTCTCAACGGGCTCGGCGTCACCGTCGGCTTCACCGTGGTCATCGTCGTGCTTGGTCTCGTCTTCGGCCTGTTCGGCGCGTTCGGCAGCCTGTCGCGCTTCAAGGCGGTGCGTCTGGTCGCCCTCACCTTCATCGAGGCGTTCCGCTGCACGCCGATCCTGGTGCAGCTGATCTGGTTCTATTACGCGCTGCCGATCCTGGCCGGCGTCGAGATGACGCCGATCACGGCCTCGGCGCTGGCGCTCTCGCTCTATGGCGGCTCGTTCTATTCCGAGATCATCCGCGGCGGCATCATCTCGATCGACAAGGGCCAGTCCGAAGCCGGCGCCGCGCTCGGCATGACGCCGGGACAGAGCATGCGGCGCATCGTGCTGCCGCAGGCTATCAAGCGCATGATCCCGGCACTGATGAACCAGTCGATCATCCAGTTCAAGAACACCTCGCTGGTTTCGGTGCTCGCCGTGCCCGACCTCGTCTACCAAAGCCAGGTCGCCGCCCATGACAGCTACCGGCCGCTGGAGACCTACACCGCGGTCGCGGTCGCCTATGCGGCGATCCTGATTCCCCTGACCATCATCGTCCGCCGCGGCGAGAAGCGACTGGCGGTCAGCGAATGAGCGAGCCATCCAAGAACACTTCGAAGATCGAGATCCGCAGCCTTCGCAAGAGCTTTGGCAGCAACGAGGTTTTGAAGAACATCAGCCTCGACGTGGCCAAGGGGGGCGTGGTGGCGCTGATCGGCCCATCCGGCTCCGGCAAGTCGACACTGCTCCGCTGCATCAATCTGCTGGTCGTGCCCGACGGCGGCAGCGTCCGCGTCGGCGACACAAGCTTCCAATTCGGCGAAGGCGCCAAGCTTCCCGACGTGAAGACACCCGCCAAATTCCGCACCACCACCGGCATGGTGTTCCAGCATTTCAATCTGTTCCCGCACATGACGACGCTTCAGAACGTCATGGAGGGGCCCATCACAGTGCGGCGCATGGCCAAGGCGGACGCCGAGAAGCTCGCGCGCGCGCAGCTTGCCAAAGTGGGCCTTGTGAAAAAGGCCGACCAATATCCGGCGACGCTGTCCGGCGGGCAGAAGCAGCGCGTCGCGATCGCGCGTGCGCTCGCGATGGAGCCTGATGTGATGCTGTTCGACGAGGCCACCTCGGCGCTCGATCCCGAACTCGTCGGCGAAGTGCTGAACGTGATCCAGCAACTGGCTTCCGAGGGCATGACGATGGTGATCGTGACCCACGAGATCGCCTTCGCCCGCGAGGTCGCCGACCGCCTCATCTTCATGCGCGATGGTGTGGTGGTCGAGGAAGGTCCGGCGCGGCAGGTGATCGACCATCCGCAGGAAGCCGCGACGCGCGCCTTCCTCAGCCATTTCCACCGCACCGGCGCGTTGCCGCCGGCCAACGTAGCACCGTGATGCCTGACATCGATCGCGCCTATCTCGTCACCGGTGCCGCCAGCGGCATCGGCCGCGCCACCGCAAAACTGCTCGCGGCCCCCGGCACCGCGCTTCTGCTCCACACCCGCTCGAACGCGGAAGGTCTCGATGCCGCCGCGGCCGAAGCCGAAGCGAAAGGCGCTGTGGTCGCAAAGTGCCTCGGCGATCTCGCCGAGGAAGCAGCCGTCACCGACGCCGTCGCCGCCGCGCAACGCGCGTTCGGACGGCTCGACGGATTGATCCTGGTCGGCGGTCATGCCCGCCGCGGCAGCGCGATCGGCACGCCGGCGGATCAGTTCCGGCAGGCGATGGACGAATCGGCGCTGGCGTTCACGCGGCTGGTCGACGCCGCGCTGCCGCTGCTGCGTGACGGGCGCGATGCGCGGATCGTGGCGATCTCTTCTTTCGTCGCGCATGCGATCCGGCCGGAATTCGCACCCTTTGCCGCTACCGCGGCAAGCCGCTCCGCGCTCGAAGCGCTGGTGCGTCTCACCGCGATCGAGCTCGCCAAAGACGGCATCACCGTCAATGCAGTGTCACCCGGCCTCATCGTCAAGGACAAGCCAAGCGAGAGCCGGCTCTCGCCCGAGCAGATCGCCACCACCGAGGCGCTGATCCCGATGCGCCGCCGCGGGCGGCCGAAAGAAGTGGCCGAGATCATCGCCTTCCTGGCATCACCGAAGGCGTCCTACGTCACCGGCCAGGTCTGGCACGTCAATGGAGGCCTGACATGACCGAAGCAACCATCGAACGCATCAGGCTGTTCCTGATCGAGAGCCCGATCAAGATGGCGCGCCTCCAGGGCGTCGGCAACGTCAAGGGCACGGTGAAGCGCGTGCTGATCGAGCTCACCGCGAGCGACGGCGTGATCGGCTGGGGCGAAGCAGCGCCGTGGGAAGTGTTCACGGGAACACCGGAAGCGGCCTTCTCCGCGCTCGACATCTATCTGCGGCCGATCGTGCTCGGCAAACCCGTGCGCCGCATCCGCGCGCTGATGGCCGAGCTCGACCGCGCGCTGGTCGGTCATGCCGAGGCCAAGGTCGCAATCGAGATGGCGCTGCTCGACATCGTCGGCAAATCGTCAGGATTGTCGGTCGCCGACCTGCTCGGCGGCCGCGTGCGCGACACGATTCCCCTCTCCTTCTCCATCGCGGATCCCGATTTCGCCGCCGATCTCGAGCGCATGCGAAAGATGGTTCCGGACGGCAACGTCATCTACAAGGTCAAGACCGGCGTGAAGCCGCATCGCGAGGATCTCGATCATCTCGAAGCGATCCGCAAGGAGTTCGGCGACAAGGTCGACCTGCGCGTCGATTACAACCAGGCGCTGGCGCCGTTCGGCGCGATCAAGATTTTGCGCGATGTCGAAGAGTTTGCGCCGACCTTCATCGAGCAGCCGGTGCCGCGCAAATATCTCGACGTGATGGCGCAGCTCACCGCGGCGCTGGAAACACCCGTTCTCGCCGACGAAAGCTGCTTCGACCGCCGCGACATGATGGAGGTGGTGCGCCGCGAGGCGGCCGATGCCGTCTCGATCAAGCTGATGAAGGCCGGCGGCCTGTTCGAGGCGCAGGCGATCATGGCGATCGCCGCCATCGCCGGCCTGCCCGGCTATGGCGGCACGCTGTGGGAGGGCGGCATCGGGCTTGCCGCCGGGACGCAGCTGATCGCGGCAACGCCGGGCATCTCGCTCGGCTGCGAATTCTACATGCCGCATCACGTGCTGACCGAGGACGTGCTGGAAGAGCGCGTTGCCAACCGCGCCGGCCATGTCGTGGTGCCCGATGGCCCGGGCCTCGGCATCCGCGTCAGCGAGGCCTCCGTCCGCGCCAATGCGCGGGTGCTTGCGGAGGCGTAAAGCAGCCGCCGGCACTGCCACAAACTCGACCGTCGTCCCGGGGCGCGCAAAGCGCGAACCCGGGACCCATAACCACAGGATCGGGTTTGGCGAAGATACGGAGTTACCAGCTCGCGCAATAACCACTTCCTGTGGTTATGGATCCCGGATCGGCGCTCCGCTTCGCTGCGCTTGTCCGGGACGACGATCGCGTATGCAGTGACCGCGGAGCCCCGATCCTTCCCCTGGCTGACCCCGTATCGTATGGTCCGGCCAAACACGCCCGGCCCCATCGGGCCATCCGGAAACGCATATGTCTGATCCCGCCTGGTCGCTGCACTCCCGCCTGAAAGAGGACACCATCGACATCGGCGACCTGCCGCTATCGAAGGTACTGGTCATCAAGGACGCGCATTATCCCTGGCTGCTGCTGGTGCCGCGGCGGCCCGATGCGGTCGAGATCATCGATCTCGACGAGGTGGAGCAGGCGCAACTCATGACGGAGATCTCCCGCGTCTCGCGCGCGCTGAAAGAGATCACCAAATGCGACAAGCTCAATGTCGCCGCGCTCGGCAACCTCGTGCCGCAGCTTCACGTCCATATCATCGCACGCCGGACCAGCGACGCCGCCTGGCCGCGGCCGGTGTGGGGCGTGATGAAGCCCTTGGCGCATGACGCCACCGAGGTGCAAACTTTCATCAGCGCGCTTCGCCGCAAGATCTGGTTGGGTTGAGAACAAGAAATGTCAGCATTCGACTCGTTTCCGCTGGGACAACCGGCCTTCGTCACTCACGTCCTCGATCGCGCCGCGCATCTGCGCCGCGACGACGAAAAACTGTTCGCGATGGAGCAGAAGCCATCGTCGCGCGCCTATGTCGTCTACCGCGACTCGCTGCTGGTGAAGCGCGAGGGCGACAAGGCGCGCGCGCTGCTGGGAGTAGACGAAGCGCTGAAATGCGGCGCCAACCCCGGCACGATCTTCTTAGGGTTGCGCGACGGCGCCGCGGTGTTCGGCATGGGGATGTCGCAGGCGGCAGCCGAGAAGCTGATCGGCCGCGAGGACTACACCGTCACCGAGCTGCGCGGCATGGCGATGCAGGGCGCGATTCCGCCCGACGAGCTCTCGGCGATCGCGATGGCGAAGTCGATGGTGAGCTGGCACCAGCGCCATGGCTATTGCGCCAATTGCGGCACGCGGAGCGCGATGAAGGAAGGCGGCTGGAAGCGCGAGTGCCCTGCTTGCAAGGCCGAGCATTTTCCGCGCACCGATCCCGTCGTGATCATGCTGGTCGCCTCGGGCGAGAAGTGCCTGCTCGGCCGCCAGAAGCAGTTTCCGCCGGGCATGTATTCCTGCCTCGCCGGCTTCGTCGAGGTCGCCGAGACCATCGAGGACGCGGTACGCCGGGAAATCCTCGAAGAATCCGGAATCCGCTGCACCGACGTGCAGTATTACATGACGCAGCCCTGGCCCTATCCATCGTCGCTGATGATCGGCTGCAGCGCGCGGGCGCTCAACGAGGACGTCGTCGTCGATCATTCCGAGCTGGAGGACGCGCGCTGGTTCACCCGCGAGGAGGCCGCGCTGATGCTGACGCGGACGCATCCGGACGGGCTCGCCGGCCCGCATCCGTTCGCGATCGCCCACCACCTGCTCGGCCGCTGGGTGCACGACAAGACCGGCGCGTAAGCTGGGGCCGCCGGTGGCCACATCACGGACCGCGCCACACATCCTTTGCATCGGCATTCCCGTGCGCGACCTCACCTTTCGCGTCGAGGCCGTGCCCGAGCGTGGCAGCAAGGCCAACGCCACGCATCTCGCCGAGATCTGCGGCGGCAACGCGCTCAATGCTGCGATCGCCATTGCGCGGCTCGGTGGCCGGGTCTCCTTCGCAGGCCCAATGGGCGATGCACGGGAAGCGTCGAGCGGCTTCATTCTCGAACAGATGGCTACTGAAGGCATCGACACGACGCACGTCGTGCGCATGCCCGGCCTGACCACGCCGGTCTCGGCCATCCTGATCGAGCCCTCGGGCGAACGGACGCTGACGATCTATCGCGATCCCGGTCTGTGGAGCGTGAAGCTGCCGGACGGTGACGCGCTGCTCGCCGATTGCCGGGCGGTCCTCGTCGAGAGCCGCTGCGGCGCCCTTTGCATCGATCTCTGCGCCGAGGCGCGACGGCGCGGCATTCCCGTCATCGTCGGCGTCGATCGCGCGATGTCGTTGCAGGACGGCCTGCTCACGGCCGCCTCGCACCTGCTGTTCGCCAGCGACCAGGTGCAGGAGACGGCCGGTGTCGCCGATGACGGCGAGGCATTGAAGCGCCTGGCAGGGCTGACGCCGGCCCTTCTCGCCGCCACGCGCGGCCCGCGTGGCACGATCTGGCTGGACGAGGCGGGCGAGCTGGAGGAGACACCGGCCTTCCCGGTTCAGGCGGTCGATACGCTCGGAGCCGGCGACGTCTTCCATGGCGCCTTCGCGCTTCGCCTCGCCGAAGGGGGGGAGGTGCGGGAGGCGCTGCGATTCGCCGCGGCCGCCGCAGCGCTGAAATGCACCCGCCATGGTGGCGGCATGGCCGCCCCACAACGCGTTGAAGTTGAAGAGCTTTTACGAGGCAGGCTCTAGAGAAGTTCCCCTGTTACGCCGAGATTATAGGCTTGCCGTGGAAAGATTTTCTCTATATCAGGGAAATCAGCCCCTGAAATGGAACAAAGTTCTTCAAATGACTGACCTCGCCGTCCAACTCCCCGAGACCAGCCGCCGCCTCGATGCCATCGACCGCAAGATTCTGATGGTGCTCCAGGAGGATGCCTCCCTCTCCGTCGCCGAGATCGGCGACCGCGTCGGGCTGTCCTCGACCCCCTGCTGGAAGCGCATCCAGCGCCTCGAGGCCGACGGCGTGATCCTGAAGCGGGTCGCCCTGGTCGACCAGAACAAGATCGGGCTCGGCATCTCCGTGTTCGTGTCAGTCGAGAGCGCCGACCATTCGGACGCCTGGCTGAAGAAGTTCGCCGAGGCCGTGAGCGCCATGCCCGAGGTGATGGAGTTTTACCGCATGGCCGGCGACGTCGACTACATGCTGCGCGTCGTGGTCGCCGACATGCAGGCCTATGACGTGTTCTACAAGAAGCTGATCAGCGCCGTGCCGCTGAAGAACGTCACCTCGCGCTTTGCGATGGAGAAGATCAAGTCGGTCACCGCGCTGCCGATCCCGGCGGTGGTGGCGGCTTAGGGGCTCGCCCTCGCCACACGCAAGCAGTCATCGCCCGGCCTTGACCGGGCGATCCAGTATTCCAGAGGCGGCGATTGGATACGGAGAAGCTGCGGCGTACTGGATGCCCCGGTCAAGCCGGGGCATGACAGCGGAGATTTGCGGCGCGGGTTGTGCTCCCTGATGCCCTCAAATCGTCTGATTGTACGCGCCGACTTCGGGATGCGTGCGGAGCACGCTGTTCACCATCTCGAACATGTCGTGCATGCGCTGCTCGGAGACCGGGCTCTCGACCACGACGACGAGCTCGGGCTTGTTGGAGGACGCGCGCACCAGGCCCCAGCTGCCGTCCTCGACCGTGACGCGTACGCCGTTGACGGTGACGAGATCGCGGATCGCCTGGCCGCCGATCTTTGCGCCCTTGGCCTGCAAGCCTTCAAAATGCTTCACCACCTGGTCGATGACGCCGTATTTGGTCTCGTCGGCGCAATGCGGTGACATGGTCGGCGACGACCAGGTTTTCGGCAGCGCGTTCTTCAGATCGGCCATCGACTTGCCCGGCGCGCGGTCGAGCATGTCGCAGATCGCGAGTGCCGACACCAGGCCGTCGTCGTAGCCGCGTCCATACGGCTTGTTGAAGAAGAAGTGGCCGGACTTCTCGAAGCCCGCGAGCGCACCCGTCTCGTGGGTGCGGCGCTTCATATAGGAATGGCCGGTCTTCCAATAGGCGACCTTGGCGCCCTGCTTCTGCAGCACGGGATCGGTGACGAACAGACCGGTCGACTTCACGTCGACGATGAAATGCGCGTCCTTGTGGATCGCCGACATGTCGCGGGCGAGCATCACGCCGACCTTGTCGGCAAAGATTTCCTCGCCGGTGTTGTCGACGACGCCGCAGCGATCGCCGTCACCGTCGAAGCCGAGACCGACATCGGCCTTGTGATGCAGCACCGCGTCGCGGATCGCGTGCAGCATTTCCATGTCTTCCGGATTCGGATTGTATTTCGGGAAGGTGTGGTCGAGCTCGGTGTCGAGCGGGATCACCTCGCAGCCGATCGCCTCCAGCACCTGCGGCGCGAACGCGCCGGCCGTGCCGTTGCCGCAGGCGGCGACGACCTTGAGCTTGCGGGTCAGCTTCGGACGGCCGGTGAGATCGGCGATGTAGCGCGCCGGATAATTCTCGTGGAACTGGTAGGAGCCGCCGGCCTTGTTCTTGAATTCGGCGTTGAGCACGATCTCCTTCAGCCGCGTCATCTCGTCGGGGCCGAAGGTCAGCGGGCGGTTGGCGCCCATCTTCACGCCGGTCCAGCCATTGTCGTTGTGCGAGGCCGTGACCATGGCGCAGCAGGGCACGTCGAGGTCGAACTGCGCGAAATAGGCCATCGGCGTCACCGCGAGCCCGATGTCGTGCACCTTGCAGCCCGCAGCCATCAGGCCGGAAATCAGCGCATATTTGATCGAGGCCGAATAGCCGCGGAAATCATGGCCGGTGACGATCTCCTGCTTGACGCCGAGCTCCGCAATCAGCGCGCCCAGCCCCATGCCGAGCGCCTGGATCCCCATCAGGTTGATTTCCTTCTGGAACAACCAGCGCGCGTCGTATTCGCGAAAACCCGTCGCCTTCACCATCGGCTCGGATTCGAAGGCATAGGTGTTGGGCAACAAGACGGATTTCGGCTTGGGGAACATTGAGACGGTCTCGTGAAAATGGCGGGAATTGATGCAGCCTTAGCGAATGCCGGGCCGCAGCGGAAGGCGGGAATGGCAGCTTATGGCTTATAATTGCGGCAGTTTGGTAACGGGAAAACGCGGCCCGGCGCGAGACCTCCGCCAATGCCGTCCTGAAAAAATCCGTGCGAACGACCGTTCGTCGGCGCGGTGAGCGCCTTTGAGGCGGCTTACTGCTCCAGCACCATCTGACCGTTGGCGTATTCGAAGCGCTTGAGGCGGGACAGGAAGGAGAGGCCGAGCAGGTTCTCCGACAGAGCCTCGTCCGGCAGCACCATGGCGTCAACGTCGCGCACGACGAGGCCGCCGACCTCGAGCATGGCGATGCGCGTGCGCGCCGCCTTGATGGTGCCGTTGGCGGTCGAGACGGTGGCGTTGTACTCGCCGCGCGAGGGACGCAGGCCAAAGCGGGCGGCCGAACTCTCGTTCAGCGCGACCACGGAGGCGCCGGTGTCGATCATGAAGCCGATCCGTTGGCCCTCGATGCGGCCTTCGGCCTGAAAATGGCCACGGCCATCGCGGGAGATGGCGAGGCTGCGCCCACCGGCCGGCGCCGTCGCAGCAACCGCAATCGTCGTGCGCGGCGCTGACGTCGCGGAGGCGGAACTCATCCTGTCCGCCATCTGCGCCATGAACGTGCCGAGGCCGATCATGATGGCCGCGAGGATCACTATGTTACGCATCACACCACTTCCGAGCCGGAAAGCTCGATTTCACCACGCGACACGTCTGGCCGCGAGCGACGCTGCGGTCAGAGCGTCGCTATTTTGACGAAAAGGATGAGCGGAGGGTTAATACGCCTTTGTGGCTTCTCAGGTCCCGCGCGGCTTGACCCGCCGGGTCGGCAGCGCACTCGCCGGATCCTCCGGCCAGGGATGGCGCGGGTAGCGGCCGCGCAGGTCGGAGCGCACGGCGGCGTAGCTGCCGCGCCAGAAACCAGGGAGGTCGCGCGTCACCTGCACCGGGCGTTGCGCCGGCGACAGCAATTCCAGCACCAGCGGCACCTTGCCGGCGGCGATCGACGGATGGGTGTTGAGCCCGAACAATTCCTGGAGCCGCACCGCAATGGTCGGCCCCTGCTCGGCCTCGTAGTCGATCGCGAGCACGCTGCCGGTCGGCGCCTCGAAATGCGTCGGCGCCTCGCGATCGAGCCTTGCGCGCATCTCCCAGGGCAGCAGCGCCATCAGCGCGTCGGAGAGATCGCCGGCCGAGATGTCCTTCAGTGCGATCTTGTCGTAGAGTGCCGGCACCAGCCAGTCGTCGCGCCGCGCGATCAGTCCGTCGTCGGACAAATCGGGCCAGCTGTCGCCCTCGGCCTTGCGCAGAAACATCACGCGGTCGCGCCACTGCTTTGCGGCCTTCGACCAGGGCAACCGGTCGAGACCTGCGGCAATCAGCCCATCTGCGAAGATGCGCGCGGTCTCCTCCGAAGGCGACACCGCGAGTGTTGCCTCAGACAATGTGATCGCATGCAGTGCGCGCTTGCGCCGCGCACGCAGCGCCATCGCGCCACGATCGAAGGAGATCTCGTCGACGGTCTCGATATGCTCGGCGAAATGCCGCTCGATGTCGTCCTCGCTGATCGGCGCTGCCAGCAGAACGCGGCCGCTCGCCGCCGTGCCCGTCATCTCGCCGATCGCGATGTAGGGCGCGCGGGCGAGCGACGAGGTCTGCTCCACCGCGGCGCCGCGACCATTGGCGAGCACGAAGGTGCCATTGCCGCGATTGCGCGCGACGCGGTCCGGGAAGGCGTAGGCGAGCATCAGGCCGGTCGAGAGATCATCCTGTCCGGTTGCGGCCTTCTCCGACGCCGCCACCTGCGAAGCCCAGCGCCGCGCGAGATCGCGCGCGCTCGCGGCGCGCGGCGAGCGATCGCGGCGGAACTGATCGCGCCGGTACTCGAGATCGACGCTGTCGCCGCCGAGCCCGCGCTCGGTGATGATGGCCGCGATCTCGGCGGCGGCTTCGCCGCTGCCCACGCGATGCGAATCCACGATCATGCGCGCCAGCCGCGGCGGCAGCGCCAGCGCGCGCAGGCTTTTGCCTTCGGCGGTGATGCGGCCGTCGCCATCGAGCGCGTTGAGCTCGGAGAGAAGGCTTTTCGCCTCTTTCCAGGCCGGCAGCGGCGGCGGATCGAGGAATGACAGCGCCGAAGGATCGGCGACGCCCCATTGCGCGAGGTCGAGCACCAGCGAGGAGAGGTCGGCGCTGAGGATCTCCGGCTGGGTGTACGGCGCGAGCGAGGCCGTCTGCGGCTCGTCCCAGAGCCGGTAGCAGACGCCCGGTTCGGTGCGGCCGGCGCGGCCGCGGCGCTGGTCCACCGCCGCACGCGCAGCGCGCACGGTCTCGAGCCGCGTCAGCCCGATGTCGGGCTCGTAGCGCGGCACGCGGGCGAGACCGGAATCGACCACGATGCGCACGCCCTCGATGGTGAGCGAGGTCTCCGCGATCGAGGTCGCCAGCACCACCTTGCGCGTGCCTTTCGGCGCGGGCGCGATCGCGCGGTCCTGCACGGCAGCGTCGAGTGCGCCGAACAGCGGCACGATCTCGATACTGGCATCCTGGACGCGTTCGCTGAGGAAATTCTGGGTGCGGCGGATTTCGGCGGCGCCGGGCAGGAATGCCAGCACCGAGCCGCTGTCGGCGCGTAGCGCGGACGCGATCGCATCCGCCATCTGCCGCTCGACCGGCGCATCCGCCTTGCGGCCGAGATAGCGCGTCTCGACCGGAAAGGCGCGGCCCTCGCTCTCGACAACGGGCGCTTCCCCGAGCAGCTTTGCCACGCGGGCGCCGTCGAGCGTTGCCGACATCACGAGGATGCGCAGATCCTCGCGCAGGCCGGTTTGCGCGTCGCGCGCCAGCGCGAGGCCCATGTCGGCATCGAGCGAGCGCTCGTGGAATTCGTCGAACAGGACGGCCGCGATGCCGGAGAGCTCGGGATCGTCGAGGATCTGGCGGGTGAAGATCCCCTCGGTCACCACCTCGATGCGCGTCGCGCGCGAGATCTTCGAGCCGAAGCGGACGCGGTAGCCGACGGTTTCACCGGCCCGCTCTCGAAGCGACTTGGCCATGCGCTCGGCACTCGCCCGCGCAGCGATACGCCGCGGCTCCAGCACGATGATCTTCTTGCCCGCGGCCCAGGGCGCATCCAGCAGCGCCAGCGGCACCCGCGTGGTCTTGCCGGCACCGGGCGGCGCCACCAGCACGGCCGAATTATGCGCCTCCAGCGTGCGCGAGAGGTCGTCGAGCACGGCATCGATCGGGAGGGGCGTGTCGAAGCTGCGGGGCAAGGCCTATCCATTCGTCATGCCCGGCCTTGTGCCGGGCATCCACGTCTTCGACTAGAAACAGACGTGGATGGCCGGGACAAGCCCGGCCATGACGAAATCGTTGCGGCAGTGGACCGTCAGCCCTGCACCGGCGGTCGGCCGATGCTCTCGTAGGTGAAGCCGGCGGCTTCCATGTCTTCGGGACGGTAGACGTTGCGGAGATCGACCACGACGGGCTGGGTCATGACCGCCTTCAGCCGGCCGAGATCGAGCGCGCGGAACTGCACCCATTCGGTGACGATGACGAGCGCATCGGCGCCTTGCGCGCAGGAATAGGCGTCCTCGCAATAGGTGATGTTCGGCAGCTCGCCCTTGGCCTGCTCCATGCCGACAGGATCGAAGGCCTTGACCGTCGCGCCCATGTCGATCAGGCCGGTGACGAGCGGGATCGACGGCGCATCGCGCATGTCGTCGGTGTCGGGCTTGAAGGTGAGGCCGAGCACGGCGATGGTCTTGCCGCGTAGCGAGCCGCCGAGCGCCTGGCTGACCTTGCGCGCCATCGCGCGCTTGCGGTTCTCGTTGACGGCCAGCACGGCTTCGACGATGCGCAAGCTCACGTCATAGTCCTGCGCGATCTTGATCAGCGCCTTGGTGTCCTTCGGGAAGCAGGAGCCGCCGAAGCCGGGCCCCGCGTGCAGGAACTTGGTGCCGATGCGGTTGTCGAGGCCGATGCCGCGCGCGACTTCCTGCACGTCGGCGCCGACCTTTTCCGAGAGATCGGCGATCTCGTTGATGAAGGTGATCTTGGTCGCGAGGAACGCGTTCGCGGCGTATTTGATCATTTCGGCGGTGCGGCGCGCCGTGAACATCAGCGGGGCCTGGTTCAGCGACAGCGGGCGATAGACGTCGCCCATCACCTTGCGGCCGCGCTCGTCGGAGGTGCCGACGACGACGCGATCGGGGTACTTGAAGTCGCGGATTGCCGCGCCCTCGCGCAGGAATTCGGGGTTGGAGGCGACGACGACGTCGGCCGCAGGGTTGGTCTCGCGGATGATGCGCTCGACCTCGTCGCCGGTGCCGACCGGGACGGTCGACTTGGTCACGACGACGGTGAAGCCCGACAGCGACTGCGCGATCTCGCGCGCGGCGGCGTAGACATAGGAGAGATCAGCGTGACCGTCGCCGCGGCGCGAGGGCGTGCCGACCGCGATGAAGACGGCATCGGCGTCCGCGACCGGCTTCGACAAATCGGTGGTGAAGTCGAGCCGCTTGGCCTTCACATTGGTCGCGACCAGCTCGTCGAGGCCGGGCTCGTAGATCGGGATCTCGCCGCGATGAAGCGCCGCGATCTTCTTCTCGTCCTTGTCGACGCAGGTGACGTCGTGACCGAAATCCGCAAAGCAGGCTCCGGACACCAGTCCCACATAGCCCGTTCCGATCATCGCGATTCGCATGAAAAACCCTGTTCCAGCTTGGTTAACGAAACCCCAACTTGAGCGGTTTAGCATTTTCCTGAGGGGAGAGAACAGCCCGGATGCAAAAACCGGCACGCGAATTGTACCGGTAAAGAAACCTTAAACCGCAAGGCTTCACACTGCGCCACGTCCGCACAGAGCCGGGCGGACCGCGCCTCGAAACGGGACACCATGGCACTATCAGGCACAATCGCCGCGAGCGGGCTTTCCAAGGCCCCCTCGCCCGCACGTGTCGACTGGGTCGACTATGCCAAGGGCATCTGCATCGTCATGGTCGTGATGATGCACTCGGTGCTGGGGGTGGAGATCGCGGCCGGCCAGACCGGTTTCATGCATGTCGCCGTGGCCTTCGCAAAGCCGTTCCGGATGCCGGACTTCTTCCTGATTTCGGGCCTGTTCCTGCCCTTGGTGATCGATCGGGACTGGCGAACCTATCTCGACCGCAAGGTGGTGCATTTCGCCTATTTCTATGTCGTCTGGGTGACAATCCAGTTCGGCTTCAAGGCACCGGCATTCGCGGCGGAGACGAGCTGGCGCGAGGCCGGCCTGCTGTATCTGGAATCCTTCGTCGAACCGTTCGGCACGCTCTGGTTCATCTACCTGCTGCCGATCTTCTTCGTCGTCACAAAACTGACACGGCGAGTCCCGCCGCTGGCGATCTGGCTCATCGCTGCCGCGCTGGAGACGGCGCGCATCTCGACCGGCTGGACCGCGATCGACGAATTCTGCGCGCGCTTCGTCTATTTCTATTCGGGATATCTGTTCGCACCATACGTGTTCGCGCTGTCCGATCGCGCGCGCAACCATCCCGCACTCGCGCTGGCGGCGCTCGCGACCTGGGCGCTGGTCAATGCCGGCCTCGTCGCGCTCGGCGCCAGCGAATGGAAGATCGTCTCGCTCGCGCTCGGCTTCGCCGGCGCCTGCGCCATCATCACGATGGGCACGCTGCTCGCGCGCGCACAGTGGTTGAACTTCTTCCGCTTCTGCGGCGAGCATTCGATCGTGATCTACCTCGCCTTCTTCCTGCCGATGGCGGCGACACGAACGCTGCTGCTGCGCACCGGCGTCATTGCCGACATCGGCACGGTATCGCTGATCGTCACCATCGTTGGCGTGCTCGGGTCGCTCGCGATCTGGTACGTCGCATTGCGGCTCAATGCCCGCTTCCTGTTCGAACGGCCGCAGACGTTCTGGATCGCGCCGAAGAAGGCCGGGCCAGTGTTGCAGGCGGCGGAGTAGCCGCCCTCTCGGTGTCGTCGCCCGGCTCGACCGGGCGACCCAGTACGCCGAGACGCCAGTGATCGAGCCGAGAAGCCGCGGCGTACTGGTTTCCCCGCCTTCGCGGGGAATGACAGCGGGGATGTGGGGAACGACGGTGGGGATAGCGGCACCAGCGGCCCAAAAATCCCCCGCTCAAGGCTGTCAAAGCCCGCAAAAATTCATACATTGCGGCCATGCCCAAAAGCTCCCCAACGACATCCCCGAAGACCGCCGCCAAAGCCGACACCAAACCCGCTGCTGACAAGCCTGCTGCCAAACCGGTCGCGGCGAAGGTGGCCGGCAAGGGCGACCACATCTTCCTGGTCGACGGTTCCGGCTACATCTTTCGCGCCTATCACGCGCTGCCGCCGCTGAACCGCAAGTCCGACGGCTTGCAGGTCAATGCCGTGCTCGGCTTCTGCAACATGCTGTGGAAGCTGTTGCGCGACATGCCCGCGGACAACCGCCCGACGCATCTGGCGATCGTGTTCGACAAGTCGGAAGTCACGTTCCGCAACAAGATCTATCCCGAGTACAAGGCGCACCGGCCGCCCGCGCCCGATGATCTGATCCCGCAATTCGCGCTGATCCGCGAAGCCGTGCGCGCCTTCGATTTGCCCTGCCTGGAACAGGGCGGCTTCGAGGCCGACGATTTGATCGCGACCTATGCGCGGCAGGCCAGCGATCGCGGCGCCCACACGACCATCGTGTCCTCCGACAAGGATCTGATGCAGCTCGTGAACGACAAGATCATGATGTACGACACCATGAAGGATCGCCGTATCGGCATTCCCGAGGTGATCGAGAAGTTCGGCGTGCCGCCGGAGAAAGTCGTCGAAGTGCAGGCGCTGGCCGGCGATTCCACCGACAACGTGCCCGGTGTGCCCGGCATCGGCATCAAGACCGCGGCGCAGCTGATCGTCGAGTATGGCGACCTCGAACAGCTTCTGTTCCGCGCCACCGAGATCAAGCAGCCGAAGCGGCGCGAGGCGCTGATCGAGAATGCCGAGAAGGCGCGGATCTCGCGCAAGCTGGTGCTGCTTGACGACAAGGTCGAACTCGAGGTGCCGCTGGACGACCTCGCGGTGCACGAGCCCGACGCGCGCAAGCTGATTGCCTTCCTGAAGGCGATGGAATTCACCACGCTGACGCGCCGCGTCGCCGACTATTCGCAGATCGATCCCGCCAATGTCGATGCCGATGCGTCGAACAGCAGCGGCGCCAGGGCCGGCGGCGACGCGGCCAGGGCAAAAACGTCAGAGACCTCCGGCGATCTTTTCGCCGCTCCAGCCGCGACCGCAACAGGCGGCGACAAGAGCGACAAGTCGGCCGGTCTCAAGGGCTCGCCGATTTCACTGGCTACCGCGCGCGAAGAGGCGCTGCGCAAGCTGCCGGTCGACCGCGGCAAATACCAGGCGATCAAGACGCTCAAGGAGCTCAACGCCTTCGCCGCGCGCATCCATGACACCGGTCATGTCGCGATCGAGACGAGAGCCAACTCCATCGATCCGATGCAGGCCGATCTGTGCGGCATCGCGCTGGCGCTGGCGCCGAACGAGGCCTGCTACGTGCCGCTCGCGCACAAGCAGTCCGGTGGCGGCGCCGGTCTGTTCGACGCGGGCCTCGCGCCGGACCAGGTCAAGCATGCCGACGCGATCGAAGCACTGCGGCCGGTGCTGGAATCGGCGGGCATTCTCAAGATCGGCTTCGACGTCAAGTTCACCGCCGTGATGCTGGCGCAGCACGGCATCACGCTGCGCAACGCCGACGATGCGCAGCTGATCTCCTATGTGCTCGATGCCGGCCGCGGCTCGCACGCGATCGAAGCGCTCGCGGAGCGCTGGTTCGGCCACGCCATGCTGAAGGAGAGCGAGTTGCTCGGCAGCGGTAAGGGCAAGATCACCTTCGACCAGGTGCCGATCGACAAGGCCGCACCGCTGTCGGCGGAAGGCGCCGACATGGCCTTGCGCGTGTGGCGCGTGCTGAAGCCGCGCCTCGTCGCCGAGCACATGACCGCCGTTTACGAGACGCTGGAGCGGCCGCTGGTGTCGGTGCTCGCGCGCATGGAGCGGCGCGGCATCTCGATCGACCGCCAGGTCTTGTCGCGGCTATCAGGCGACTTCGCCCAGACCGCGGCGCGCGTCGAAGCCGAGATCCAGGAGATCGCGGGCGAGCCCGTCAATGTCGGCAGCCCCAAGCAGATTGGCGACATCCTGTTCGGAAAGATGGGACTGTCCGGCGGCACCAAGACCAAGACTGGCGCGTGGTCGACGACCGCGCAGGTGCTCGACGAGCTTGCCGAGCAGGGCCACGACTTCCCGAAGAAGATCCTGGAGTGGCGCCAGGTTTCGAAACTGAAATCGACCTACACCGACGCGCTGCCGACCTACGTCAACCCGCAAACCCATCGCGTCCACACCACCTACGCGCTGGCCGCGACCACGACGGGCCGGCTGTCGTCGAACGAGCCGAATCTGCAGAATATTCCGGTGCGCACCGAGGACGGGCGAAAGATCCGCCGCGCCTTCATCGCGACACCGGGACATAAGCTCGTCTCCGCCGACTATTCGCAGATCGAGCTGCGGCTGCTCGCCGAGATCGCCGACATTCCCGTCCTCAAGCAGGCGTTCAAGGACGGGCTCGACATTCACGCGATGACGGCCTCCGAAATGTTCGGCGTGCCGATCGAGGGCATGCCGAGCGAAATCCGGCGCCGCGCCAAGGCGATCAATTTCGGCATCATTTACGGCATCTCGGCATTCGGCCTCGCCAACCAGCTCGGCATCGCGCGCGAGGAAGCCTCCGCCTACATCAAGAAGTATTTCGAGCGCTTCCCCGGTATCCGCGCCTACATGGACGAGACGCGCGACTTCTGCCGGAGCAATGGCTATGTCACCACGCTGTTCGGCCGGAAGATGTACTATCCCGACATCAAAGCTTCGAACGCCTCGGTGCGCGCCTTCAACGAGCGCGCCGCGATCAACGCGCGGCTCCAGGGCACCGCCGCCGACATCATCCGCCGCGCCATGACGCGGATGGAGGATGCCCTGGCCCAGAAGAAGCTGTCGGCACAGATGCTGCTCCAGGTGCACGACGAACTGATTTTTGAGGTGCCTGACGCCGAGGTCGCGGCGACGCTGCCGGTGGTGCAGCACGTGATGCAGGACGCGCCGTTCCCGGCCGTGAACCTGTCGGTGCCGCTGCATGTCGATGCGCGCGCGGCGAAGAATTGGGACGAGGCGCACTGATGTCTCCACCAGCACGGTGTCGTCCCGGCGAACGCCGGGACCCATAACCACAGGATCGAGTTAGGCGAAGATTGCCCATGACGATCCAGCCTCAAACTCCTCCCTGGGGGTATGGGTCCCCGCTTTCGCGGGGACGACGTTGGGGTGAGATGCGGGACTCGAATTGTCCTCCGTGCAATTGCGCGATGGCTCCGCCGTCGCGCGCATATTAGAACCGTGCCGTCTCCCACGCCGGTTCACGCATGCCCCATACTTCCGCCCTGCTCGGCTTCGCCCTCGTCTGCCTTGGTCTCGTGCTCACGCCGGGGCCGAACATGATCTATCTGATCTCGCGCTCGATCACGCAGGGGCCGGCGGCGGGCATCGTCTCGCTCGGCGGGGTGGCACTCGGCTTCGTGTTCTACATGCTGTGCGCGGCGTTCGGCATCACCGCGCTCTTGCTCGCCATTCCCTTTGCCTATGACGCGCTGCGCTTCGCCGGCGCGGGCTATCTGCTGTGGCTGGCCTGGCAGGCGGTGAAGCCGGGCGGACGTTCGCCGTTCCAGGTCAAGCAGCTTGCGATCGACAGCCCGCGCAAATTGTTCGCGATGGGTTTTGTCACCAATCTGCTCAATCCGAAGATCGCGATGCTGTATCTGGCACTACTGCCGCAGTTCATCGATCCCACCGCCGGCAGCGTGCTGACACAGTCGGTGGTGTTGGGGGCGATCCAGATCGCGATCAGCGTCAGCGTGAATGCGATGATCGCACTCGCGGCTGGATCGATCGCGCTGTTCCTCGCGAGCCGGCCGAGCTGGATGCTGGTGCAGCGCTGGCTGATGGGCACGGTGCTGGCCGGGCTTGCGGTGCGGATGGCGGTGGAAGCGAAGAAGGTGTGATTATTTTTCTTCCTTCTCCCCTTGTGGGAGAAGCTGGCGCGAAGCGCCGGATGAGGGGTCTTTCTCCGCGCATTCGAAGACAGCTGGACTCGCGGAGACAGACCCCTCACCCGTCTCGCCGCTGCGCGGCGAGCCACCTTCCCCCACAAGGGGGGAGGGAAAAAGGCCCCTCAATCCAGCTTCGCGTCCATGCCCCGCTTCACCGCGGGACGGGCCATCAGCGCCTCATACCAGCGCTTGACGTTGGGAAAATCGGCCAGCTCAACCTTGTGGCGAGGGTGGCGCCAGGCCCAGCCCAGGATGGCAAAATCGGCAACCGAGAGGTCGCCGGCGACGAAGTCGTGGGCCTCCAACCGGCGGTCCAGCACGCCGTAGAGCCGGCGCGTCTCCGCCATGTAGCGCTTCAGGCCATAGGCGCGATCCTGCTCGTTCTCGAGCGCGATGAAATGGTGCACCTGGCCGGGCATCGGGCCGAAGCCGCCCATCTGCCACATCAGCCATTCATAGACGGGGATGCGCTCCGAGAGCGATTTCGGCAGGAATTTGCCGGTCTTTTCGCCGAGATAGAGCAGGATCGCACCGGACTCGAAGATGCTGACGGGCTTGCCGTCCGGGCCCTCGGGGTCGACGATCGCCGGGATCTTGTTGTTGGGGCTGAGCTTCAGGAAGCCCGGCGCCATCTGCTCGCCCTTGGTGATGTTCACCGGCACCACCTTGTAAGGCAGCCCCATTTCCTCCAATGCGACCGAGATCTTGCGGCCGTTCGGCGTGTTCCAGGTGTGCAGCTCGATGGTCATTCAGGCATTTCCTTCCCCGAGATATCTGGCATCCAACTACTCCAGAAGGTTGCACCCCCACAACTGGCGGACCGGGATGGCCGATCCCTGTTGACTCGACCGGTCCCCTCTGGAATGTCGCGGCCGTCGCGGATAAATTCCGCCACCTCCAAAAAGCCCCGAGGGACCGCCGTGTCGAAATCTGCCTCCCGCGCCCGCCTGTTCGAAATCATCCGCCGGCGCTCCTTCGGCCGCGGTGACGTCACGCTCGCGTCGGGCCGCAAGAGCGATTTCTACTTCAACCTCAAGCCGACCATGCTCGACCCCGAGGGCGCGACGCTGCTCGCCGAGCTGACCTATGAGGCGCTGAAGGACGACCAGCTCGACTTCATCGGCGGGCTCGAGATGGGCGCGGTGCCGCTGGCCGGCGCGCTGGCGCAGATCTCCTGGATCAAGGGCCATCCAATCGCGGCGTTCTTCGTGCGCAAGAAGCCGAAGGAGCACGGCGCGAAGCTCGCGATCGAAGGTCTGCCCAAGGGCGAGACGCTCGAAGGCAAGCGCGTCGTGATCGTCGAGGACGTCACCACCACGGGCGGCTCGGCGATGAAGGCGGTGGAATCCGTGCGCGAGACCGGCGCCGAAGTGGTGCTGGTGCTGACCATGGTCGACCGCGAGGAAGGCGCCACCGACACGTTTGGCGCGGCCGGCCTGCCGTTCCGCTCGCTGTACAAGGCGTCGGAGTTCCTGAAGGCTTAAGGCCGCGAGACAGTCCGTCC
The DNA here is from genome assembly GCF_017565645.3 of Bradyrhizobium barranii subsp. barranii. Lineage (NCBI taxonomy): Bacteria > Pseudomonadati > Pseudomonadota > Alphaproteobacteria > Hyphomicrobiales > Nitrobacteraceae > Bradyrhizobium > Bradyrhizobium barranii. The sequence goes on along the minus strand of NZ_CP086136.1, from coordinate 849,500 downwards.
ATGCCCGGGCGTTGCCCGGAAGCAACCATCCGCCGGAAGCTGTGCCCGGCCTTGAAGAGGTCACGGCCTCGACTTGAAATCGCCTCCGCTCAACTGCTCATTTACCATCCAGCACTATGGTGAATCATGTGCCGAGACCTCGGAAGGTTCCGGCCGGTTCAGTAGCGTCGGAGTGAGCATTGCGTACAGCCTTGTCCCATGCGCGTCGCGCGATGCTTGTGGCCGCCAGCCTGGCGGCCCCGCTGCTTGCGGCTCCAGTCCCGGCTTCGGCCGAAGGCCTGTTCGACTTCTTCTTCGGCGGAATGCAGCGGCCCCGGCCGCAGCGTGAGGTTCCGCAGCAGTCGAACTCCTTTGCCGATCCCTTCGCCAGCCAGCAGAATCCCGCAAACCCGCAATATGTGCCCCCGACACGCGCGGCGGCGGCCGGCGGCTCCGGCCCGGCCTTCTGCGTGCGCACCTGCGACGGCAAATATTTTCCGCTGATGCGCGGCCTCGCCTCGCCCGCTCAGATGTGTCAGGCGTTCTGTCCTGCCACCACGACAAAGGTCTATTTCGGCTCTTCGATCGACGGCGCCGCTTCGCAAACCGGCGAACGCTACGCCGACAGCGAAAACGCGTTCGCCTATCGCAAGGCGCTGCGCGCCGACTGCACCTGCAACGGCCGCGAGCCGGTCGGCCTCGCCCCGGTCGATCTCGCGCTGGATTCCTCGCTGAAAGCCGGCGACGTGATCGCGACCAGCGACGGCCTCGTCGCCTATACGGGCATCCGCGTCGGCAATGACCAGGCTGCGGACTTCACGCCGGTTGCCTCCTACCCCGGCCTCACCGCGCAGGTTCGCGCGCGGCTCGGCGAGATGAAGGTGGCCCCGGTGCGCGCGGAGACGGTCGCGGCAGATGCGCCGGCCTCAGTCGAGATCGTGCGCGAGGCGCTGCCTGACGTGACGGTGCCGAAGACCCCTGCACAGAAGCCGGCGAAGCGGGCGGGGCTGGACTAAGCCCCAACTGAATCAAAGTCGTCATTGCGAGCGCAGCGAAGCAATCCAGTCTGTCACCGCGAACAGATTATGGATTGCTTCGCTACGCTCGCAGTGACGGAGAGTGCTGCGTCATCTCCCGATGATCACCCCGATCACGTTCGGGGCCGCCAGATATTTCTCCTCGATCGCCGCACGCGCGGCGGCGCGGTTTTCCTGAGTCAACAGGCCGCGCTTCTCGGCCAGGATCATCCAGCAGAAGCCCCACCAGTCGGTGAGCATGCCCGCCTCGCCGATGAGATCGTAACCCTGCTCGGCTGCGAAGATGCGCGCATGCGCTTCGTCCAGCGTGTCGAGGAACAGATGATCCTCGACCGAGAACAGATCGTCGCTGACGTCGTCGATGGTGTAGCCCCAGATCGACTGGCACACCGCGTTGAACTCGCGGTCGAACTGGTCGTCATCGACCGCGTAGCGCCGCGCGGCCTGATGCAGCCGCGACAGCGAGCGCGCGAAATCGGCGATCCGAGTGAGGGCAAATTGATCGAAGGCGATGGTGGACATGTAGTCCTCGCAAAGTCTGACGGACGCTAGATATTGTGTCGGCAACGCGCCGAATCACAATGATATATCAAAGACTTGCTAAATTGTTCTTAATTTGTTCCGGAACAGGGGACAAAGTCCGACTGGCGGAATCGAAAGGGGCCGCCTCGCAGCGACCCCTTTGCCGGTTGCAATCGTGTTCGGGATGAAATCCAGCCCCGGCAATTGGCAAGTTAGAGGTACCTATGAACTTAGGCGATTCCGGATAAGTACTGGACGTAGTCCTGTCCTATTTTCCTTTGGCGGGCCCGATGAATCCGGTTGGCACGAGGCCGGGATCTCAACAACAGCGCGAGGCCGCAATGGCGTGGACGCGGCGGTCACCGAGCAGATGGGCGACAAAGCCATTGCTGGGAAAGATCTTTGCGAACGCGGCATCGCGGATGCTGAGACCGCCGGCATAGGCGCCGAAGGCGGGCATCACGGCGCGCATCCCATCGCTGGCGAAGCAGCGGCGTTCCATCGAGCGGCCGCGTGCGGAGACGCGCGCCTTCGGATGCAGATGTCCGGCGATCTCGCCGCGCGCACCTGTTGGCTCATGGCGGAAGGTGATCGGACCGATCGCGACTTCGTCGGCGACGGTCCCGCCCAGATCGCGCGGCAGCATCGGATCGTGATTGCCCGAGATCCAGATCCAGTCGCGGCCAGTCTGGAGCGCGGCAACAGCATCGCGATCGTCGGACGACAACCGCTCATGCGCGGTTCGGTCGTGAAAACTGTCGCCGAGCGCGACAACCGTTCGGGGATTATGGCGGGAGATGACAGCAGCGAGACGGCTCAGCGTTGCCAACGTATCGTAAGGCGGCAGCAGCACGCCACGCGTGGCGAAGCTGGACCCTTTTTCCAGATGCAGATCGGAGACGACGAGCAGGCGCTGTTCTTCCCAGAACAGCGCACCGGAGAGATCGGTTGCGAAGGTCACACCGGCGATATCCAGTGCAAGCGTTGAAGTGATCGATAGCGCCACTTGCTCCGTCATGGCCGGGCTCGTCCCGGCCATCCACGTTCTTGCCGCGGAAGCAAAGACGTGGATGCCCGGGTCAAGCCCGGGCATGACGATGTGGATGGAGTTGCGCGCACCACTGGTAAAATTCTCTACGACATCGCCTCTTTGACAAGCTCATCGGCGGCTTCCGCCAGGAGCTCGTCGCCAGCTTCGCCATAGACTGACTCGCGGCCGATTTCCAGCATCACGGGCACGGCGAGCGGCGAGACGTGATCGAGTTCCCGATGCGTGATGCGGCCCTGGATGCGGGCAAGCATGGCGCCGAGACGGCGCAGGTCAAGCAGGCCGGTAGCGGCATCAGCACGGGCGGCGCGCAGCAACACGTGATCGGCCTGGTGCTTGCGCAGGACGTCGTAGACGAGATCGGTCGAGAACAGCACCTGGCGGCGGCTCTTGTCCTCGCTGGTGAAGCGCCGCTCGATCAGGCCGGAGATCAGCGCGCAATTGCGGAAGGTGCGCTTCATCAGCGCGGATTCCGCGAGCCAGGCTTCGAGATCGTCCCCGAGCATGTCCGGGTTGAACAGCGCGTCGAGATCGAGCTGGCCGTTGCGGATCATGAAGGAGGCATCGCCAAGCCCCCAGATCGCCACCGCATATTCATTGGCGACGAAGCCGAGCGGCCGGGCGCGCATCCGCTCCAGCCGCCGCGTCAGCAGCATGCCCAGCGTCTGGTGCGCGAGCCGGCCCTCGAAGGGATAGCAAATGAGATAATGCTTGTTGCCGCGTGGAAAGGTCTCGACCAGCAGTTCGCGCACGCCGGGCACACGTGAGACGTCTTTCTGCAACGACAGCCAGTCGCGCACCTGCTCAGGCAGAGCGTTCCATGCACGGCGGTCGTCGAGCAGACGGCGCACGCGCTCGGCAAGATAGGTCGAGAGCGGAAATTTGCCGCCCATATAGGACGGCACTTTCGGGTCTTTGTCGTTGGCGCGGGAAACATAGACCTGATCCTCGGCCAACGCCTCATAGCGCACGACTTCGCCGCCGAACACAAAGGTGTCGCCGGCGGTCAGGCCCTCGATAAAATATTCCTCGATTTCGCCGAGCACGCGGCCGCCGCGCGCGATGGCGCCGGTCGAGCCGCTGCCGGTGGAGCGCCCACGAACGAGCCGCACCTTCAGCATCGGCTCCTCGACGATGGTGCCGACATTGAGACGATAGCTCTGCCGCACCTTTGGATTGGCGACGCGCCAGCGCCCCTGCTTGTCCTGCTTGATGCGGGCGAAGCGCTCGTAGGTCTTCAGCGCGTAGCCACCGGAGGCGACGAAATCGACGACGTCGTCGAAATCCTGCCGGTCGAGATCTGAGTAAGGCGCGGCCGTGAGCACCTCGCTGTAGAGATCATCGCTCAGAAACGGCTCGCCGCAGGCGCGGCCGAGCACGTGCTGGGCCAGCACGTCGAGTGCGCCGGTGCGCAAGGGTGGCGTATCCTGCGCATTCTCGGCGATCGCATCGATCGCGGCGCGGCACTCCAGCACCTCGAACCGGTTCGCCGGCACCAGCACCGCGCGCGAGGCTTCATCAAGGCGGTGATTGGCGCGGCCGATCCGCTGCATCAGACGCGAAGAGCCTTTTGGCGCACCGATATTGACGACGAGATCGACATCGCCCCAATCGACGCCGAGGTCGAGCGAAGAGGTGCAGACCACGCCGCGCAGTCTGCCCGCCGACATCGCGTCCTCGACCTTGCGGCGCTGGGCGACGTCGAGCGAGCCGTGATGCAGCGCGATCGCGAGGTTGTCGTCGTTCATGCTCCAGAGATTCTGGAACAGCATCTCGGCCTGGCTGCGGGTGTTGACGAAGACGAGCGTGGTCTTGTTCGCCTTGATCAGCTCGTAGATTTCGGGAAGCGCGTGGCGCGCGCTGTGGCCTGCCCAGGGCAGGCGTTCGCGGGTATCCAGCATCTCGACCAGCGGCGGCGCGGCACCGCCGGCGACGACAATGTCGGCGGCCGCCTCCTTCCCGCCGGGCTGCGGCACCAGGAAGCGCGCAAGCTGGTCCGGCTCGGCCACGGTCGCCGACAGGCCGATCGCGCGCAGCTGCGGCGCCAGCCGCCAGAGCCGCGCCAGACCCAGCGAAAGCAGATCGCCGCGCTTGGACGTCACCAGCGCGTGGAGCTCGTCGAGCACGATGCGCTTCAAGGAGGAGAACAGGAACGGCGCGTCGTCGGAGGAGAGCAGCAGTGCGACCTGCTCAGGCGTCGTCAGCAGGATATCGGGCGGATAGCGCCGCTGGCGCTGCCGCCGCGACACCGGCGTGTCGCCGGTGCGGGTCTCGACCTTGATCGGCAGCCCCATCTCCGCAATCGGCCGCTCGAGATTGCGGGCGATATCGACGGCGAGCGCTTTCAGCGGCGAGATGTAGAGCGTGTGCAGGCCATCGCTGCGGCGAACATCGCGGCCGGTGGAGACGAGGCTTTGCTTCGCGCCTGCGTCCCGTCCGACCGGCTGCGTCGAGAGCTCCACCAGCGTCGGCAGAAATCCCGCCAGCGTCTTGCCCGCGCCGGTGGGCGCGACCAGCAGTGCGGAACGATCCTCGCGCGCCTTGTCCAGCAGCGCGAGCTGATGCTCACGCGGCGACCAGCCGCGCGCCGCAAACCACGCCTGGAAGCGGTCGGGCAGCAGCGTGGCCGGCTCGGCCGGGATTTTGAGAATGCGGGGCGGCACGGCATCACAGGTAAGCCGTGGGGGTGGGTTCGTCGAGGGGTGGGAGGCCCCGTAGGGTGGGCAAAGCGAAGCGTGCCCACCATTCGCCCCGAGCACCGGGAGAGATGGTGGGCACGGCGCGAGTGCGCCTTTGCCCACCCTACGGCTCCCTGCCCGCACCTACTCCGACATCGGCTTGTCAGAGATGTCCCAGTCCTTGCCGCTGAAGGTGGAGATGAAGAGCGTCTTCATCGGCGTGTAGTCCTCGGGCGTGTAGCTGTAGGTGACGCCGTCGAGGAAATAGGGCGAGTGGAAGCCTGCGAGCGTGGACGCCTGCTTCAGCACGTTGGCGCGGGTGAGATCGTCGCCGCAGCGGCGCAGGATCTCGCCCATGGTGACGGCCTGGCCGTAGCCGGCAAAGGCGATGGTGTTGTCCTGATCGATCGCCGGCGTGTACTTCTTGCGCAGCTCCTCGAACGCCATCACGTCCGGGTCCTTCTCCCATTTGGGCAGGCCGACTTCCTTGTTGTAGCGGATGGCGACGATGCCGGTGGCGTTCTCGAGGCCTGCTGCGTTGAGGATCGAACGACCGGTCGAACCGGCTGACAACAATTGCAGCGGCTTCCAGCCGAGCTCGGCCACTTTGCGGATCGACTGCGACGACGCCTTGCCGGTGGAAATGTTGTAGAAGACGTCGGCGCCCGATTTCGAGAGATTGATGAGCTGGGAATCGACGGTCGGATCGGTCAGATCGTAGGTCTGCTCCATGATCACCTGCGCGGTGCCCCCGGCATCCGCCAGCACCTTCTTGAACGGACCGAGGAAGTCACGGCCGAAATCGTCGTTCTGGTAGAGAATGCCGACCTTGGCATTCGGCTTCACGCTGAGGACGTGCCGCGCCAGGATGCGCGCTTCGGTCGGATAGAGCGGCAGGCCCGCCATCGTCCATTTGAACTCTTTTGGATTGTTCCACTTGGACGCGCCGGTGTTGAGCAGCAGTTGCGGCACGCCCTTGGAATTGAGATATTTGTGCACGGAGGTCTGCGGCGCGGTGCGAGCGAGCCGTAGAGCGCGAGCACTTCCTCCTGCTCGACCAGGCGCCGCGTCGCCTCGACGCATTTCGGCGCGCTGTAGGCGTCGTCCATGGTGAGGAACTTGACCTTGCGGCCGTTGATGCCGCCCTTCTCGTTCAGCATCTGGAAATAGGCTTCGCCGATGCGGCCGAGCACGCCGTACAGCGAGCCGGGCCCGGAATGCGGCACGGTCTGGCCGATCTTGATCTCAGTGTCGCTGGCGCCCGCATCGTATTTCTTCTCCGCGGCCCAGACATACGGCGCGGGCAAGGTGGATGCGGCGATGGTTGCGAGCGCACCGGCGCTGAAATCGCGCCGCGATGGATTCTTGGTCATTATTTGTTTCTCCCTAGTGCGCGCATTGTGCTGGCAACGCAGCACGGCTCGCAAGTAGGAAGACGCCGCTTTGCGACGCAATGACGCTTAAATCGCAGTGCATTTAGCGCCTAAACTCAAGTTTTCTCGGCGACGACGACGAGGCCGCGCACCGGCTCGTTGTTCTCGATGCGTGGCGATGCCGGCTCCAATGTCAGCAGCTTGAGCCCGGCCTTCGTCATCGCGCCGCGCACATATTCCGCCGAATGGGCATAGCGCAGGCCTTCGCCGAGCACGATGCCGCTGCCGTCATGCGTCTCCAGCGTGAAAGCGAGCACGCCGCCGGATACGAGCACGCGCTTGGCTTCGACGAGAACCGGCGCGAGATCGGAGAGATAGACGAAGGCGTCCGCGGCGACGACGAGGTTCGCGCTCGCATCGGCCTTGCCGCGCAGGCCTTCGATCATGTCGGCGACTTCGAGCTCGGTATAGAGGTTTGTCGCGCGCGCCTCCTTGATCATGCCGGCCGACAGATCGATGCCGATGAAATGATCGACCTGTCTTGCGAAGGCGGCGGCGGCGAGCCCGGTGCCGCAACCGAGATCGATGGCGCGCTTGAACAAGGCCGGCTTCTTGGTGGCGACGCGCGCGGCCACCACCGCCTTGAAGATCAGCGACGGTGCGCGATAGTCGAGATCGTTGATCAGCGTGTGCTCGAAGCGCGGCGCATATTGATCGAAGAGGGCCTGCACATAGGCCTTCGGCATCTCGGACAATTGCTCGTCGCCGAGCCGTATCAGATGCAAATGGGCGCCGTGCTGATCCTCGGGATCGGACTCGCGTGCTTTGCGAAATGCTGCGATGGCCTTGTCACGCTCCCCGAGCTGGCTGCGGATTTCACCGAGCGTGAACCACGCGGACGTAAAATTGGGTGCGAGTTCGAGTGCCTGCTCGATGAGGTCGGCGGCGGCGGGCAGATCGCCCTTGAGCTGGAGGTCGCGCGCGAACTCGAAACGGCGGTCGGCCATGAGATCGCCGGAGGAGTGAAACAGGCGGAGCGGCATTGGAGGAACCGGGGCGGGAAACGGAGGGATGACTCGAAGATGCGGGGTCGCAACCTATATATCAGGCATGCGTCCGCAAGACATCCTGCTGCCAACTGCTGACGGCCTGTGCTGCAAGCCTGGCAACTTCCACATCGACCCTGTCCGCCCGGTCGAGCGGGCCGTGATCACCCACGGCCATTCCGACCACGCCCGCGCCGGCCATGGCGCGGTGCTGGCGACGCAGGAAACGCTGGACATGATGCGGCTGCGCTATGGCGAGAACTTCGCCGGCTCGACGCAAGCGATCCGCTATGGCGAGGAGATCCGGCTCGGCGACGTCCGCGTGAGGTTTCACCCGGCCGGTCACGTGCTGGGCTCGGCGCAGATCGCCGTGACCTGCAAGGACACCTGCATCGTCGCCTCCGGCGACTACAAGGATGCGCCCGACCCGACCTGCACGCCGTTCGAGCTCGTGCCCTGCGACGTCTTCATCACTGAAGCCACCTTTGGCCTGCCGGTGTTTCGCCATGGCGATGCGGCCGGCGAGGTGAGGAAGCTGCTGGCCTCCGTTGCATTGTTTCCCGAACGGGCGCATCTCGTCGGCGCCTATTCGCTCGGCAAGGCGCAGCGCGTGATCGCGCTGTTGCGGCAGGCCGGCTATGAAGCACCGATCTACCTGCATGGCGCGATGGAGAAGATCACCGAGTACTATCAGAGCCGCGGGATCAATCTCGGCGAGCTCAAGCCGGTGATGGGCGTGAAGAAGGCGGCGCTCGCCGGCACCATCACGCTGGCGCCGCCGTCGGCCACCTCGGACCTCTGGACGCGGCGCTTTCCCGACCCCGTCACCGCCTTTGCCTCGGGGTGGATGCGGGTGCGTGCCCGCGCGCGGCAGCGCGGCATCGAGCTGCCGCTGGTGATCTCCGACCACGCCGATTGGGACGGCCTCACCGCGACCATCGCCGCGACCGGCGCCGGCGAGATCTGGGTGACGCACGGCCAGGAAGACGCGCTGGTGCATTGGTGCAAGTCGCAGGGTCTTCGCGCGCAGCCGCTCGATCTCGTCGGCTATGGCGACGAGGAGGAGAGCGAGACGCCGCTTCAAGATGAGGCCGAAGCATGAACCGCTTCGCCGAACTGCTGGACCGCCTCGCCTACGAGCCCGGCCGCAACAACAAGCTGCGGCTGATCACCGGCTATTTCCGCGAGGTCGGGGATCCCGACCGCGGCTATGCGCTGGCGGCGCTGACCGGCGCGCTGAGCTTCAAGCATGCCAAGCCCGCGCTGATCCGCGATCTGATCGCGGCGCGCACGGATGAGGTGCTGTTCGGGTTGTCCTACGATTACGTTGGCGATCTCTCGGAGACGGTGGCGCTGATGTGGCCGCGGCGCAGCGCAAACAACGAAGAGTCTTTTCCGGGCCACCCCCCTCCCCCGCCCTCCCCCGCAAGGGGGGAGGGCGCGCAGTTGCGCGCGGGGCGACAGATGAGCTCGACCACTGATCATGATTCAGCGAGTGATGGATGCACGCCTCTCTCCGTTCCCTCCCCCCTTGCGGGGGAGGGGCAGGGAGAGGGGTACCGCGGGCGAGATGCTGATGAGTCCATTCACCCATCTCGCCACAACAACCCACCGCCCCCAACCCTCACCGACGTCGTCACCACGCTGCGCACGCTCGGCAAGACCGAGCTGCCAAAGCAGCTCGAACGCTGGCTCGACGAGCTTGACGAGACCGGCCGCTGGGCGCTGCTGAAGCTCGTCACCGGCGCGCTGCGCATCGGCATCTCCGCGCGGCTGGCGAAGACCGCGGCCGCCGCACTCGGCGACAAGGACCCGCACGAGGTCGAGCTGATCTGGCCGGGGCTCAGCCCTCCCTATCTCGACCTGTTCGCCTGGCTGGAAGGCCGCGGCGAAAAGCCGGTCAATCGCGATCCCGCACCGTTCCGCCCGGTGATGCTCGCGCACGCGATCGAGGACACGGATTTCGCCGCGCTCGATCCCGCCGACTACATCGCCGAATGGAAATGGGATGGCATCCGCGTACAAGCGGTGGCTGGCCGCGATGAGCGCGGGCAGATCACGGCGCGGCTTTATTCGCGCACCGGCGAGGACATCACGGGAAGCTTTCCGGACCTCGTGCCGTCGCTGCGGCTCGCAGGCGCAATCGACGGCGAGCTTCTGATCCTGCGCGAAGGCCGCGTGCAGAGTTTCAATGTTCTGCAACAGCGCCTCAACCGCAAGGTCGTTTCGCCGAAGCTGATCAAGGAGTTTCCGATCCATTTGCGCGCCTATGATCTGCTCGGCGACGACGAGAACGATCTGCGCGAGCTGCCCTTCGCGGAGCGGCGCGAACGGCTGGAGACGTTCATCGGCAAGCTCGACGATCCCCGCATCGACCTGTCGCCCACCGTGCCGTTCGCAAGCTGGCAGGCGCTGACCGCGGCGCGCGCCGATCCCGCGAGTGCCGGCGCGGGCGAAGATGCCGATGCCGTCGAAGGCGTCATGCTGAAGCGGCGCGATGCGCCTTACCTGCCGGGGCGGCCAAAAGGCCAGTGGTGGAAGTGGAAGCGCGATCCGCAAATCATCGATGCCGTGCTGATGTATGCGCAGCGCGGCCACGGCAAGCGCTCGTCCTATTACTCCGATTACACCTTCGGCGTCTGGACCGAAGGCGAAGCCGGCGAGGAGCTGGTGCCGGTCGGAAAAGCCTATTTCGGCTTCACCGACGAGGAGCTCTTGCAGATCGACCGTTTCGTCCGCCGCAACACCACCGAGAAATTCGGCCCCGTGCGCCATGTCGTGCACGAGCGCGACAAGGGGCTGGTGCTGGAGGTGGCGTTCGAGGGGCTGCAGCGTTCCCCGCGGCACAAATCCGGCGTCGCCATGCGCTTCCCCCGCATCAGCCGGCTGCGCTGGGACAAGCCGCCGCGCGAGGCCGACCGGCTGGAAACGCTGGAAAAGATGCTGAAGGCTGACGAATCCCTACCAACAATTAAGGTTGCAGCGTCCGCCGACAGCCATTGACGAGGGAATGCGGGTTCCCCATGTGCCCCGCCGTGACCTATAATGGGGTCGAATCCCCGCGAGGAGTTTTGAGATGGTCCAAGACGTCAGAGATTTGCCGGCCGGCCGCAGCGATGGGCTGAACCGCTTTCTCGGCGGCTCGCCGCTGGCGGTCGCGTTTCGCCTGGTCCTGCTCTCGATCCTGGTCGGCGTCGTGCTCGCCGCGATCGGCTTCGATCCCTGGAATATCATCTACAGCATCCGCTTGCTGTTCCAGCGCCTCTGGGATCTCGGCTTCGACGCGGTGAACTGGCTGTGGCGCTACTTCCTGCTCGGCGCCGTCATCGTGGTTCCGATCTGGCTGCTCTCGCGCGTATTCGGCGCGCCGCGCAACAGGTAAGGATTTGGGAGCCCGCAGCCGATGCAGTTACGCTTTGTCGGCTGCGGCGACGCCTTCGGCTCGGGCGGCAGGCTCAACACCTGCTTCCACGTCTCGGGGCGCGCGGCCAACTTCCTGATCGATTGCGGCGCGTCGGCCCTGCCGGCGTTGAAGCGACTCGAGATCGACCGCAACGAGATCGACCTCATTCTCATCACGCATTTCCACGGCGACCATTTTGCCGGGCTGCCGTTTGTCCTGCTCGATGCGCAATTCTCGCGGCGGACCCGGCCGCTGACGATCGCGGGCCCGCAAGGCCTCGAGACGCGGCTCGCCCAAGTGATGGAGGCGCTGTTCGAGCACTCCTCGAAGACCAAGCAGCGCTTCGAGCTGAACGTCATCGAACTCGCGCCTGGGCAAAGCCAATCCTTCGGCGGAGTGAATGTAACGCCCTACCCGGTGGTGCACGGCGAATCCGGCGGGCCGCATCTGGCCTACCGCGTCGAGGTTGAAGGCCGCACGCTCGCCTACAGCGCCGACACCGAATGGACGGAGACACTCATTCCGCTGGCGCATGGCGCGGACCTTTTCATTGCTGAAGCCTATATGTACGAGAAGGTGGTCAAGAACCATCTCAGCCTGAAGACCTTGGAACAGCATCTGCCAGCAATCGGCGCGAAACGCCTGGTCCTCACCCATATGAGCGACGACATGCTGTCGCGCCTGGACGACGTACCGCATCTCGCCGCCGAAGACGGCATGGTGCTCGTGTTCTGACATGCACGCGCCCGTTCATCCCAGGATCGGCTCCCGCCAGGTGTTCGCCATTGCCGGTCCCGCGATGGTCGCGAACCTCACCACGCCGCTGATCGGCGTGGTCTCGACCACCGCGATTGGGCGGCTCGACGATGCCGCGCTGCTTGGCGGCGTCGCGATGGCCTCCGTCATCTTCGACTGCCTGTTCTGGCTGTTCGGCTTCCTGCGCATGAGCACGCTCGCCTTCACGGCGCAGGCGCTGGGCGCGGGCGAGACGCGCGAGGAGACCGTGATCCTGGTGCGCGGCTTCATCGTCGCGGGCCTGATCGGCGCCGCGCTGATCGTGCTGCAACTGCCGCTGGCCGCCGGGCTGTTCGACCTGATGGGCGGCAGCGAAGGCGTCACGCGCGCGGCAAAGACCTATTTCATGATCCGGATCTGGTCGTCGCCGTTCGCCTTCGCCAACTACGTCATTCTCGGCTGGCTGGTGGGGCAGGCGCGCGCCAATCCGGCGCTGCTGCTGCAGGTCGTCATCAACCTCATCAACATGGCGGCGACGATCTTGCTGGTGCTGGTCTACGACACCGGCATCGCGGGCGCGGCGATCGCCGCACTGCTCTCGGAGACAATTGGCTTCGTGCTCGGCGTGATCGTCTGCCGGCGCTATGCGGATGGCGGCTTTGCGGTGCCCCTTGCGACGCTGCTCGACCGGGCAAAACTGATGCGGCTGCTGGCGGTGAACTCGGACATCATGATCCGCACCGCGGCGCTGATCGCCGTGTTCCTGTTCTTCACCGCCAAGGGCGCACGCGCCGGTGACGTCACGCTGGCGGCGAATTCCGTGCTGAACAATTTCCTGCTGGTCAGCGCCTTCTTCCTCGACGGTCTTGCGAACGCAGCCCAGCAGCTCTGCGGGCGCACGTTTGGCGCGCGCGATTCCAGGGGCTTTGCGGACTCGACCCGGCTGGTGCTGCTGTGGGGCCTCGGCTTCGCGCTGGTCGTCGCGGTGCTTTTCGCGCTGTTCGGGCCGAACCTGATCAATGTCATGACAGCGAGCGAGGACGTCCGCCGCGCCGCGCGCGAATTCCTGCCGTTCATCGTGCTTGCGCCGATCCCCGGCGTGTTCGCGTTCGGCTTCGACGGCATCTATGTCGGCGCGACCTGGGCGCGCGAGATGCGCAATCTAATGCTGTTATCGTTCACGATCTTTCTCGGGGCCTGGTGGGCGCTGCAATCGTTCGGAAATGCCGGGCTGTGGAGCGCGCTGATCGCGTTCTACGTCGCTCGCGGCGGTTTGCAGGGCGCGCGCTATCCAGCGCTGTATCGGGTGACGTTTCCGAAGCCGTAGCTCTCGTGTCCCGGACGCGCTGCATCCGGGGAACGAGACCGCTTCACATCCCCGGCCAGTCTTCCGCCGTCAGTGTCGCCGCGTCGGCGCCGACGATTTCGGACAGCGAATCGCGCCCCGTGCGGAGCAGCGTCGAGGTGAGATCGCGCTTGATTTCGTCGACCAGGCCGAGGCCCTTGTAGACCAGCGACGAATAGAGCTGGATCAGGCTCGCGCCGGCGCGGATCTTCGTCAGCGCGGCTCCGCCCGAATCCACGCCGCCGACGCCGATCAAGGGGAACGCGCCCTCGACGCGCACATAGGTCTCCGCGACCATGCGCGTCGACAGGCGGAACAGCGGCCGGCCGGACAGACCACCCTGCTCCTTGGCGCGCATTTCCTCGCGCAGCGTGCTCGGCCGCGCGATCGTCGTGTTCGCCACGATCATGCCGTCGACCCGGCGCGAGCGCGCCACCTGCACGACGTCGTCGAGCTGGGCGAGGCTCAAATCAGGCGCGATCTTGAGCAGCACCGGCGTGTCGCCGGCCTTCTGGCGCACCCGCTCGCGCGCGTCGATCACCCTGGCGAGGAGATCGTCCAGCAGCGCGCCTTCCTGCAAATTGCGCAGGCCCGGCGTGTTCGGCGAGGAGACGTTGACGGTGAAATAGCTCGCGACCGGCGCAAAAGTCTCGATCAGCTTGACGTAATCGCCGACGCGATCCGGCGAATCCTTGTTGGCGCCGACATTGACCCCGATGATGCCGCCGTGCTGCGCGCGCGCCGCGAGCCTGCGCAGCGCGACTTCAGCGCCGTCATTGTTGAAGCCCATGCGGTTGATCACGGCCTCGTCGCGCTCCAGGCGAAACAGCCGCGGCCGCGGATTGCCGCTTTGCGGCTTCGGCGTCACCGAACCGATCTCGACGAAGCCGAAGCCGAGCCGCAGCAGCGCATCCGGCACCTCGGCGCTCTTGTCGAAGCCCGCGGCCATGCCGATCGGATTGGGGAAGTTGAGCCCGAAGGCGCGCACGGCGAGCTTGGGATCGTCAGGCCGCGGCTTGACCGGCGGCAGGAAGCGCAGGCCCTGGATCGCGAGGCGATGCGCATCCTCCGGATCGAGCCAGCGCAGCACCGGCAGCGAAAAGGCGTCGAAGGCGCGGATCACGGCATAAGCTCCGGAACGTCGTGGCCGCCATCGGAGCGCATGTTGAGGTTCATCACCGACAGCACCGCGCCGAGATCGAGCTCGCCATAGAGGTGCGGAAACAGCTCCTCATTGCGCGAGCGCTCCCAGCGCAATGCGCCGCCGAGCGCGTCGCCGTCGACCTCGACCAGGAACAGCGCGCGCACCCCGAAATAGTGCTTGCGCAAGGTCTCGGGAACCTGGGGCGCGGTCGAGAAATGGATGAAACCGTCGCGCGAATCGTCCGCGCTGCCCCGGTAGACACCCTGCCGTTCCGCCTCGCGCCAGGCCGAGGCCGGACAGATTTTGTAGATCTTGACCACCGCTCACGCAGCCCTGTTTGCTCTTTGAGTCTTTTGGGTTTTTTCGTCTCGTGCGGGTCCTCAAAACCCGGGCGCGACCGTAATGGCCGCCCCCTCCGAACTCAAGGCTTAGAGCCATTTCCGTTCCGATGAAATCGGAACGGGGCTTTAAATTCTTGTTTTGACGCGTTTTCTTGACGCGAACCGGTATCCGCTTCGCTTGAAAATGCTTCCGCCGCCACCCCTTGCGCGAAAAACGGAAAACCGGTTGATTTGAGGACAGTTTTCCTGAGTTGCGACGGGCTGGACCTTCCATGGTCAGACAGGCCAAAGCGCAGAGGATACTGACTCACGACCAGATCTGGGGAGCGCTGGATCGGCTGGCGGAGCGTGCCGGCCTGTCGCCGTCCGGCCTCGCCAAGCGGGCCGGGCTCGATCCCACCACCTTCAACAAGTCCAAGCGCGTCACCCCCGACGGGCGTGAGCGCTGGCCATCCACCGAATCGATCGCGAAAGCGCTGGCGGCGGCCGGCTCCTCGATGGACACCTTTGCCGGGTTGACCGGTGACGACGCCAGCGACGGCCGCTCGGTGCCGCTGCTCGGCCTCGCGCTGGCCGGCGCGAGCGGAGCTTTCGACGAGTCCGGCTTTCCATCCGGCAAAGGCTGGACCGAACTTGCGCTTCCCACCGCCGAGGACAGTCGCGCCTTTGCGCTGGAGATTTCCGGCGATGCGCTTGCCCCGGCCTATCGCGACGGCGACGTCATCCTGATCTCGCCCCGCGCGCCGATCCGCAGAGGCGATCGCGTGGTGGTGAAGACCAAGGCGGGCGAGGTGACGGTCGCGACGCTGAAGCGCCGGACGGCAAAGGCACTGGAATTGCAGCCGCTCGATGCATCGCAGGCGGAGCATACGATGGCGCCGAGCGACGTCGGCTGGATCGCGCGAATCGTGTGGGCGAGCCAGTGATTGCGTCGTGACCGGACCATGACGCCGGCCGCGCCGCTTCTCGCCTCGGCGACCTTGCGACTCACCGTCCCTCTCGCATAGGTTGCGGCCGATTTTTCCGATCAAATTCATCACAGGGGGATATGATGAATCGCCGTCACGCATTGAAGGCCCTGGCGGGTCTCGCGCTTTGTCCGCTGTGCAAGCCGGCCTTTGCCGCCGAAGGCACGCATTGGAGCTACGAGGGCGCCGGCGGCCCGGCCAAATGGGGCGATCTCGACGCGGCGAACAAGGCCTGCGCGGTCGGCCTGCAACAATCGCCGATCGACATCGAGGGGACGATCAAGTCGCAATTGCCTGTTCTGAAGCTGAACTGGGGCAAGAGCGCCGACACCATCGTCAACAACGGGCACACGATCCAGCTCAACTTCGCCGAAGGCAGCACGCTCACGCTCGGCGACGTCAAGTACAAGCTGCTCCAGGTGCACTTCCACCGGCCGAGCGAGCACATGATCGGCGGCAAGAACTTTCCGATGGAAGCGCACTTCGTGCATCGCAACGATGCCGGCGGGCTCGCCGTGGTCGGCGTGCTGATGGCGGAAGGCAAGCCGAACACGGCCTTCGGCAAGATCGTCAAGACCATGCCGGCGGCGGAAGGCCCCGCGGTGAAGGCCGATGCAGCGATCGATCCCCACGCCATGCTGCCGCACAGGCTGAGCTACTTCCGCTACTCCGGCTCGCTGACGACCCCGCCCTGTTCGGAGGTCGTCGAATGGCTGCTGCTGACCGACCCGATCCAGGTGTCAGCCACCGACGTCGCTGCGTTCGCAAAGCTCTATCCGATGAACGCGCGCCCGGTACAGAAGGACAACCGGCGCTTCGTGCTGCGCTCGATCTGAGGCGCGCTTCAAATCTGTAGCCCGGATGAGCGTAGCGACATCCGGGCTACGTACGGCATCTACTACGCGCTGCGCGCCAGCGCGCCGTCGATCATGTTCACCGCGTTCTGCACGCCGTAGACCGCAACGAAGGAGCCGAAGCGCGGGCCCTTCTCCTGTCCGAGCAGCACCTGGTAGAGCATGTTGAACCAGTCGAGCGTCACGCCCGGACGGCCGTCCTTGCCCTTCTTGACCTGGTCGAGGAACGGCTCGCGGCGGCCGATCTCGTAGACGACGTTCTGGATGTCCTCGGCCGAGGATTCCTGCGGAAGCTGCGACAGCGCATCGCGCAGATCCTGCAACGCGGCGCGCTCAACCTCGGTCGGCTCGCGGAACTGCTTCGTCGGCGCCACGAAGTCACGATAATAGTTGATGGCATAGCCGACCATCGCATCGAGCTTCGGATGCGTCTGCGGGCTGACGCCGGAACGATAGCGGCCGATGAAGCCCCACAGCGTCTCGGCATTTTCCGCGTTCGACGACGACACCAGTGTCAAGAGGAGCTGGAACGTGACGGGCATGTCGCCCTTCGGCGGATGGCCGTTGTGGATGTGCCAGACCGGATTGCCGAGCTGCTGCTTGCCATCCTGCTTCGCAAAGCCGTCGATGAACTGCTGGTAGTCGTCGACATTGCGCGGGATGACATCGAAATACAGCCGCTTGGCCGCCTTCGGCTCGCGATACATGAACAGCGACAGCGATTCCGGCGAGGCGTAGCGCAGCCATTCGTCGATGGTGAGGCCGTTGCCCTTCGACTTCGAGATCTTCTGGCCCTTGTCGTCGAGGAAAAGCTCGTAGTTGAAGCCTTCGGGCGGCGTGGCGCCGAGCGCCTTGGCGATCGCGCCTGACAGCTTCACGGAGTCGATGAGATCCTTGCCGGCCATCTCGTAGTCGACGCCGAGCGCGACCCAGCGCATCGCCCAGTCGGCCTTCCACTGGCACTTGACGTTGCCGCCCGTCACCGGCGTCTCGACTTCCTGGTTCGTGTCCGGATCGACATAGGTCACGGTGCCCGCCGCGACGTCGCGCCGGATCATCGGCACCTGAAGCACGACCCCCGTCGTCTTGCTGATCGGCAGGAACGGCGAATAGGTCGCGCGGCGATCGGGGCCGAGCGTCGGCAGGATGATCGCCATCACCTTGTCGTAGGCAGCTAACATCTTCAGCAACGTCGCGTCGAAGCGGCCGGACGTGTAATAGTCGGTCGAACTCGCGAACTCGTAGTCGAAGCCGAAATGATCGAGGAACGCGCGCAGCCGCGCGTTGTTGTGCGCGCCAAAACTGTCATGCGTGCCGAACGGGTCGGGCACGCGCGTCAGCGGCTTGCCGAGATTGGCTTCCAGAGGTGCCTTATTCGACACGTTGTCAGGCACCTTGCGCAGGCCGTCCATGTCGTCGGAGAACGCCAGCAGGCGCGTCTTGACCTTGTCCTCGGTCAGCACGCGGAAGGCATGGCGCACCATCGAGGTGCGCGCGACCTCACCGAACGTGCCGATATGCGGCAGGCCGGACGGGCCGTAACCGGTCTCGAACAGCACCTCGTCCTTCGGGCTTTTCTTCAGCCGCGCGACAATGGCCTTCGCCTGCTCGAACGGCCAGGCGTTGGATTGTTCTGCGAGCGCACGCAGGTCGCTCGGGTTCGCGGCAAGATCGATGACAGACATTCAGGGGCCTCCGGGCCGCGGAAAATAGCGATTTCCGGGCAGAATGCAAAAGTAGCAGCGCCTTTATCGTGGATTCGTAGGGTGGGCAAAGCGAAGCGTGCCCACCACTGCCAAAGACGGTGGGCACGGCGCTAGCGCGCCTTTGCCCACCCTACGGCACTAAAACGGGCTCACCGAAAAATACCGCAGCCACAGATCGGTGTAGCGGCCTTTCTCCCAGACGCGGAACAGGGCCCAGTTCAGGGCCTGGCGCAGCACGTCGTTGCCCTTGCGGACGGCGATGCCGATGCCCTCGCCGAAGAAGCGGCTCTCGACGAAGGGGCCGCCAGAGAAGGCGCAGCAATCGCCGGAATCCGTGCCGTTGATCCAGAACGCCAGCGAGATGGCGTCGCCGAAGATGAAGTCGACCTCGCCCTTGCGCAAGGCGGCGCGCATCGCGTCGTCGTTGGGATAGGGATGCAGCTCGGCGTCGGTGAACATCGCCTTGAGGTACGCTTCGTGCGCAGAGCCGGCGATGACGCCGACTTTCTTGCCCTCGAGATATTCGGGCCGGATCTCCGGCATCACCGCATCCTTGCGCGAGGCGAAGCGCGCCGGCACGCGATAATAGGGGTCGGTGAAATCGACGCGGACGCGGAGCTGCGGACTCACCGCCATCGAGGCGATGATGGCATCGCCCCGGTTGGAGGAGAGCGCGTCGACCAGGGTCTCGAAGCGGCGCATCTGCACCGTGCAGGTGACCTTGATCTCCTCGCACAGCGCGCGGGCGAGATCGACGTTGAAGCCGGCCGGATTGCCGTCGGCGCCGGTGTAGTTGAACGGCGGATAGTCGGTCTCGGTCAGGAAGCGGATCACGGTCAGGCGCGACAGGTCGGGCCGCTCCGGCCGCCGCCGCGGGTCCCAGAAGCCGGGCACGGCCTGCGGGGCCGCCTGAGGCGCGACCTGCGGCGTGGCCTGGGGTGCCGCCGGAGGCTGCTTGGCCGGGGCCTGGGCCTTTGCGGAGGGCAGGCCTGCGAGAAGGCAAGCACCGACGACCAGCCCGGTCAGGACGCGGCACACGGTTTTGGACGATTTTGCCTGTCGCGACGGGGCCATCGGCGGGAAATGAACGAATTTCGTTGGGATCGGAAGGCGTTATAGACCATCCCGCCGGGAACGCGAGCGCCGATTGCGGGATGGGTAAAGGTCTCTCAGCCGTCATGCCCGGGCTTGTCCCGCCTGCGGGGCCGAAGCCCCTCCGGCGAGGCGAAGGCCCGGGCATCCACGAACATTAGCACCCTCCGAAGAACGTGGATGGCCGGGACAAGCCCAGCCATGACGATGTGGAGAGGACTGCGCCCGAAAGGGCCCTCAGAGATACCGCTTCAAATCGGCCGCGGCCTCTTCCGGCGTCCGCTTCATGTTGAACGGCGATACGAACCGCCCGTCGCGGTCCATCAGGTAGATCAGCGCGGTGTGGTCCATGGTGTAGTCGCCGTCCTTGGTCGGGACCTTCTTGGCATAGACCCGGTAGGAGGTGATCACCTTGGCGGTCTCGGCGGGGTCGCCGCTGAGCCCTTCGAGGTGCGGGTCGAAGCTCGACAGATAGTCCTTCATCGTCGCCGGCGTATCGCGCTCGGGATCGACCGAGATGAAGACGGCATTGACCTTGTCGGCATCCTTGCCCATCGCGCGCAGCACCTCCGAAATCTCGAACAACGAGGTCGGGCAGACGTCGGGGCAATGGGTATAGCCGAAGAAGATCAGGGTCGGCTTGCCCTTCAGGTTCTTGTCGGTGACGGCCTTGCCGTGCTGGTCGGTGAGCTGGAACGGGCCGCCGATCGCGGCGGGCTGCGCCACCTTGCTGACCCCGCCCATCGCCCAGAACACGATCAGCAGTCCGACGACGAGGCTTGCAGCGAAGGCGGTCGCGATCACCAGCGGACGGGCGGTGGAGCTCATGAGCGGAAAACTTCCTGTCGCAGGTCAGAAGCAGGCGGCAAAGCCGGTCCTGATCATTTCGAAGAACACCTGGCTGCCGTAGTGGAACCAGAGCGCCAGCGCGCCGAGCACGACCAGACCGCCGATCCCCGCGCCAGCCAACAGCAGCACGAACGGCAGCCGGCCGGCAGTGGGCGAATTGTCCTGTAGCGGTTGGGCCGGGTGCAGTGGTTGAGCCATGACAACGATCGGGGCGAAGGCCCCGGTTCCCTTGCCATTCAAATAGGCGTTGGCCTGGGCCCGGGCAAGCGCCGCGGGAGCTCCAAGGAATACTTCCCGGAATCAGATCGCGCCGATGACGTCAGCGAAGCAGCTGGCCCCGAGCGGACTCCAGCTCTTCCGCTTGCGGGAGAGCCCGGCGCAGGGGTCGGTTGGTCGAGGCCTGCGCGTCGAGGTAGCAGGGCTTGTACATGGCCTGGAGCTGCTTGCCCCTCAGGAAGAGCATGTGCGGAGTGAGGCCGCCGCGCTGGTTGATCCAGCGCTTCACCTGCGAGGGATACATCGCATAGAGCATCTGGGTCGCTTCGGAGTTGGTCACCGCACGGCCGTTGGCGCCAAAATCCCAGGCGGCGTGGAAGCCGAGGGTCGCGTGCGAGGTCACACAGATGCGGTCGCGCGGAATGGCGCCGAGGACGATGGTGCAGGCCGAGGCACAGAGGCCGTCGATGATAACGGTGTCGCCTGACTGGCGCAGATCCTGGTACCTGTCGACGTAGGTTCCGATCCGGCCACCGCGGTCATCCGCAATCCGAACCACTGCGTGAGAAGCCCCCATGCCCGCGATCAGGAGAACCGCCGCGAGCAACCCCGTCAGAAACTTCATTGTCCCCCGCCCCAGTCGAATTCGAATCTGCGTGTCAGGTGGTGATGCGTTGCTAGCGTCCGTCGTAACCGTGGTTTTGTCTAGGCACGCCGGCTGGCTCAAAACAAATTCAAATCCAGTGTTGCGCCCGCGCTGCAGTCGGACGGCCCTAATCCCAAAGCGGAACAAGTTAACGATGCCTTATGCGCCACACCCTTGATCTCAGCTGCAACCGCTGGCTTCAATCCCGGGTAACTACAGGGGGGAACCTATGGCTGAAGAGACAGACGTCATCGTCGTCGGTGCGGGACTATCGGGACTGGTGGCCGCAACCGAGATCGCCGACGCCGGCAAGCGGGTGATCGTGGTCGACCAGGAAGGCGAGCAGTCGCTCGGCGGCCAGGCGTTCTGGTCGTTCGGCGGCCTGTTCCTGGTCAATTCGCCGGAGCAGCGCCGGCTCGGCATCAAGGATTCCTTCGACCTCGCCATGCAGGACTGGATCGGCACCGCCGGCTTCGACCGCGACGAGGATTTCTGGCCGCGCCAGTGGGGCGAGGCCTATGTGGCGTTTGCGGCGGGCGAGAAACGCGACTGGCTGCGCGCGATGGGGCATCGCATCTTCCCGGTGGTCGGCTGGGCCGAGCGCGGCGGCTACGACGCGATGGGCCACGGCAATTCGGTGCCGCGCTTCCACGTCACCTGGGGAACCGGCCCCGGCATCGTCGAGCCGTTCGAGCGCCGCGCGCGCGAGGCCATGAAGAGCGGCCGGCTGACCTTCAGGTTCCGCCATCGCGTCGATGCGCTCTCCATCACCAACGGCACGGTGGACGGCATCAGCGGCGCCGTGCTCGCCCCTGACAATGTCGAGCGTGGCAAGAGCTCGTCGCGCAACGTGGTCGGCGAGTTCGCGCTGAAAGCACAGGCCGTGATCGTGGCGTCCGGCGGCATCGGCGGCAATCACGAGCTGGTGCGGCAGAACTGGCCGAAGCGGCTCGGCGAGCCGCCGAAGTTCATGATCTCCGGCGTGCCCGAGCATGTCGACGGCCGCATGATCGGCATCACCGAGAAATCGGGCGCGCGGCTGATCAACCGCGACCGCATGTGGCATTATGTCGAAGGCATCCAGAACTGGAATCCAATCTGGCCGCGCCACGGCATCCGCATCCTGCCCGGCCCGTCCTCGATGTGGTTCGACGCAACAGGCACGCGGCTGCCGGCGCCGTTGTTTCCCGGCTCCGACACGCTCGGCCAGCTCCAGTACATCATGTCCACCGGCTATGATTATTCCTGGTTCATCCTGACCCAGAGCATCATCAAGAAGGAATTTGCGCTGTCGGGCTCGGAGCAGAATCCTGATCTGACCGGCAAGAGCTGGCGGATGACCCTGCGCCGCGCCACCAACAAGGGCGCGCTAGCGCCGGTGGAGGCATTCAAAAGCCATGGTGTCGACTTCATCGTACGCGACAAGATCGAGGATCTCGTCGCGGCCATGAACAAGCTCGCCGGCAGCGACCTCCTCAAGCTCGAGCACGTCAGGATGCAGATCGAGGCGCGCGACCGCGAGATCGCCAATCCCTACGTCAAGGATGCGCAGGTGATGAACATCCACAATGCGCGGCGCTATATCGGCGACAAGCTGATCCGCACGGCCTCTCCGCACCGCATCCTCGATCCCGCGCAGGGACCGCTGATCGCGGTCAAGCTCAACATCCTCACCCGCAAGACGTTGGGCGGTTTCGAGACCGATCTCGACTCGCGCGTGTTCGGCAGCGAGGGCAGCGTCATTCCCGGCCTCTATGCGGTCGGCGAAGCCGCAGGCTTCGGCGGCGGCGGCGTGCACGGCTATCGCTCGCTGGAAGGCACCTTCCTCGGCGGCTGCCTGTTCTCGGGCCGCAATGCCGGCCGCGCCGCGGCGAAGGCCGTGGGCTAGATCATGCGGAGGTGGATGCAGATCGGGGCGCTTCTTGCGGCATTGGCCGCAGCCTCGGCCGCATCCGCCGATACGATCGACGTCAACGGCGTGAAGCGATCCTACACCGCGCAACTGCCGGCGAAGCGGCTGGTGCCGCTCGTGGTCGTGCTGCACGGCAAGACCCAGCGCGGCGCCGACATGGTCGCGCGAACGGCGTGGCCACAGGTCGCGAAGCGCGAAGGTTTTGCCGTGGTCTTCCCTGATGGCCTCAACCATGCCTGGGCCGATGCGCGGACCAAGGCTGGACCAGCGCTGCGTGGCCCGCCCGAGGGCACCGACGACATCGCCTTCATCGCAAAGCTGGTCGAGTCGCTGGTGACGAACGGCACGGCGGACCCGAAGCGTGTCTATGTCGCCGGCATCTCCAATGGCGGCGCCATGGCGATGACGCTGGTTTGCGCGCGCGCCGATCTGTTTGCGGCGGGCGCGAGCGTGATCATGAACCTCACGGATGAGGCCGCAGTCACTTGCCATCCATCGCGGCCGCTGCCGATGCTGCTCATCAACGGCACGGCCGACCCGTTGGTCCCCTACGAGGGAGGACGGGGATCGAGCTATTATGCCGCAGACGGGTTCTGGTCCACCGAAGAGACGCTGGCTTTTTGGCGCAAGCTCAATGGTTGCGAGACCGACGACGCCGAGGTGACCGATTTGCCCGAGAAGGCGCCCGCGGATCAGTCTACGGTCACACGGATCTCCTCACGCTGTCCCAAAGGGCACGACGTCGTGCTCTATCGCATCAACCATGGCGGCCACCGCATGCCCGGCTTCGCTCCGGATGCCCGCTTCCCGAAGGTTGCAACCAGCCTGCTCGGGCCGCAGAACCGCGACATCGACGGCGCCGAGACGATCTGGTCGTTTTTCAGTCAATTTCCGTGAACGGCGCATGCATCAGCGGGCCACGCATGCGTGCCTGGCAACGCATGCGTGCCCGGGGTGGCAGAGCAGGGGGCGCTGGGTTAGACAGGGCCGCCATTCCCACCAGGAGATCCCCCAATGAGCATTCAGCGTTTCGAAACCGGCCCGCGCATGAGCCAGGTCGTCGTGCACGGCAACACCGTCTATCTCGCCGGCGTCGTCGCCAACAAGGCCGCCGGTGAAAGCGTCACGAAGCAGACCCAGGACATCCTGGCGACCATCGACAGCCATCTCGCCAAGGCCGGCACCGACAAGTCGAAGCTGCTCTCGGCCACGATCTACATCACCGACATGAAGACCTTTGCCGAGATGAACGCGGTGTGGGACGCCTGGGTCTCGCCCGGCAACACCCCGGCTCGCGCCACTGTCGAAGCCAAGCTCGCGGCGGCTCAGTACACCGTCGAGATCATGGTCACCGCGGCGAAGTAAATTCGCGCTGAGATTGTTGCGAACGTCCGAAGCGCGATGAGAGCATCATCGCGCTTCTTTTCTGCGTACGCATGACCTCCGAGGTAATCGATCTGCGCGTGCGAACCTTCGATAGTCGAGACAGCCGAACACGGCGCCATCGAAGGAGAGCACCATGACCGACCCCGTCACCATCGCCCGCCGCTACATCGAGCTCTGGAACGAGCGCGCCGCAGGCCGCCGTCGCGAACTGCTCAGCGAGAACTGGACGGCGGATGCGAGCTATGTCGATCCCCTGATGAAGGGCGACGGCCGGGACGGCATCGACGCGCTGATCGCGGGCGTGCAGCAGCGCTTTCCCGACTTCAAGTTCACGCTGATCGGCGAGCCCAACGGCTACGGCGAACACGTCCGCTTCTCATGGGGCCTCGGTCCCGACGGTGTCGACGGCCCGATCAAGGGCACCGACTTCGCCGTGCTGAAGGACGGCCGCATCAGGAACATCACGGGATTTCTGGACCAGGTGCCCGCGGGCGCGTGACGTCTCTTACCCTCCCCTCGAGGGGGAGGGTCGGCTCACATTGAGCGCAGCGAAATGTGAGAGGGGGTGGGGTGACAGTCTCTCCACCGATGCGATGCCCGAGCGGAGAGATCACCCCACCCCGCTCGCGCTACGCGCGATCGATCCTCCCCCTCCAGGGGAGGGTAAGCAAGAGCCCGGCCCTTAGCTTGCAGTTGCCAGCCGATAGGCTCTCTTCGCATTCACACCAAATGCCTTCTCTCGAACATTCGGACCCAGCTTCGCCAGGCACGCTTCCAGCGCCCCCTTGATCTCGCCATAACTCCCGGCAAGCAGACACACCGGCCAGTCCGAGCCGAAGATCAGGCGATCCTCGCCAAAACACGTTGCGGCATGTTCGACGAACGGAAACAGCCGCTCGGCGTCCCAGTCACTCCACACCGCTTCCGTCGCGAGGCCCGAAATCTTGCACCAGACATTACCGCAGGCCGCGAGAGCCGCGATGCGATCGGCCCATTCGGCGCTTCCGCCATTGGCGATCGGCGGCTTTGCGGCGTGGTCGAGCACGAAACGCGCTTGCGGAAAGGCCTGTGCAGTTGCGATCGCGGCAGGCAATTCGCGGGTGCGGACGAGAAAATCGTAGGCGAGATCGCGGGCGAACGTTGCGGTGAGGCCACGTTGAACGTCCTCGCGCAGCAGCCAGTCCGGATCGGCCTCGTCATGCACCTGGTGACGAATGCCGACCAGCTTGTCGCCGCCGGGCGAAGCCCGCAGGCGGTCAAGCGTGTCGCCAAGCGCACCGTCCGTCAGGTCGGCCCAGCCGACGACGCCAATCACCGTGGGCGTCGCATGCGCGATCCGCAAGAATTCCTCGGTCTCCTCCAGCGCGGAGCGGCACTGCACCAATATGCTCGCGTCGATGCCGTTTGCTTTCAACAGCGGCGCGAGATCGGCGGGGCCGAAGGCGCGGCGGATCAAGGCCAATTCCGGCGCGTCCATCCAGGGATAGTCGGCGCGCGACGGATCCCAGAAATGCTGATGGCCGTCGATGATCATGCCCTCACGCTCCGCCCGGCAACGGCGCGCGTGCGTCGACGAGCTTGCGCGCACGCAGCTCCTGCCAGAAGGCTTGTGGCACCGCCTTCTCCGACATCGCGATGTTGTCGGAAACTTCCGCGGCGTTGCGCGCGCCTAGCACGGCAATTGTGACCGCCGGATGGGCCATGCAGAACTGGAGCGCGGCGGCCTTCAGCTCGGTCCCGTGCTTGCGGCAGAGCTCGTCGAGCTCGAGTGCACGCGCGATCAGCGCCGCGTCGGCATCCTGATAGTTGAACTTCGCGCCAGGATGCGGATTGGCCAGAATGCCGCTGTTGTAGATGCCGCCGAGCAGAATGCCGATGCTCTTCTCGCGGCAGACCGGAAACAGCGCATCCAGCGCGCCCTGGTCGAGCAGCGTGTAGCGGCCGGCGAGCAGGAAGCAGTCGACCGGAACGGCCTGGGCAAAACGGACCAACATTTCCGACTGGTTCATGCCGGCACCGATCGCCTTGACCGTGCCGTCGGCGCGCAGGCGCTGGAGCGCGCGGAAGGCGCCGGCCACGGCGTCGTCATAATGATCATCGGGATCATGCACGAGCAGGACATCGATGCGGTCGAGCCCAAGGCGCGTCAGGCTCTCCTCCACCGAACGCATCACGCCGTCATAGGAGAAGTCGAACACCGGCCGCTCGCGCGACGTGCCCTTGTAGTGCGCGTCCTCGGCGGCCGCGCCATCCGGCGCGCGCAGCAGACGACCGACCTTGGTCGAGATGACGTAGGAGTCGCGCGGCTGCTGCCGCAGGAAAGCGCCGATCCGCCGTTCGGCGAGGCCAAAGCCGTAGAGCGGCGCGGTATCGTAGAAGCGGATGCCGGCCGACCAGGCGCGCTCGATCGTGGCGAGCGCATCGGTATCGCTGACGGCGGTGAACAATCCGCCGAGCGGGGCCGAACCGAGACCGATTGAGGTGACGTCGAGGGAGCCGAGCCGCGACCGTTTCATTCCCATTGCCTTCCAAAAGTCTTCCTTCCAACCGTCCAATCATCTCTCCCGCTTGCGGAAACCGCAAGCGGGAGAGGCTTGCAGGAGCACGGGGCTGGCGACGCTCCTACTTCAACATCTGCGCAACGTTGTCCTTGGTCACGAGATCGAGGCCGGTATAGACGATCTCGGGCACCTTCTCGCCCTTCTTGATGGCGAGCAGCGTGTCCATCGCCTTCTCGCCCATCTCGAACGGACGCTGGCCGACCAGCGCATTGGCATAGCCGTCGCGCAGCAGTTCGAGCTGCATCTTCAGCGTATCGGCGACAACCAGCGTGAACTTGCCGGAGTCGATGTCCTTCTTGTTCCTGGAGGCGAAGGCCTTGAAGCCTTCGGGAGCGAACATCGGCCAGCCGCCGATGGGAACGATCGAGGCGAGGTCGGGCGTTGCGGTGCGCATATCCGTCATCTGCTGGACCGCCAGCGCCGGATCGTCGTTGCAGAAGGTCGGCGAGCCCGCGACCTCGGTCCATTTCGAGCCCTTCAGCGCCTCGCGGACGCCGTCGACGCGCTCGGCGAGATTCTTGGCGCCCGGACCGCCCGAGACCATCGCGTATTTGCCGCCATCGGGCCGCAGCTTCAAGAGCTCCTTGCCAAGCGCGACGCCGAACTCCTTGTTGTTGGTGCCGATATAGGCGATCCGCTTGGAGCCAGGCGCATCGGCATCGAAGGTGATGACGGGGATGCCGGCCGCGGTCGCCGCCTCGATCGACTTGGTCATGGCCGCAACGTCGGCGACCGAGATGGCGAGGCCGTCGACCTTCTGGGTGACGAAGTCCTGGATGATCTGCGCCTGCGTCGCCGGCTCATGCTCCACCGGCCCCTTGTAGATGCACTCGATGTTACCGAGCTCCTTGGCACGCTTCAGGCAGCCGTCGCGCGCGAAGTCGAAGAACGGATTGTTCATCGCCTTGGGCACGATCACGAAACGGTAGTTCGCGGCAAACGCCGGCGTCGCCATCATCGCGACCGCGATGCCGGCAAGAAGAAGTTTCCTCATTGTTTCCTCCACCCTTCTCTGGCGCCCATCCTCTCAAGATCGTCCGGGGAGCGGACAGGCGACATTTTCGTTGCCCTCCCGGAACGACGTCAGTTCAGATCATCCGCGAGCGGATGCGATCGACCAGCACCGCCAGGATGATGATCACGCCAACCAGCGTCTGCTGCCAGTAGGAGCTGACCTGTGCCAGCACGAGGCCGTTGCGGATCACTTCCAGCAGCACGCAGCCGACGATGGCCCCTAACGGACCGCCGATGCCGCCGGCGAGGTTGGCACCGCCGATGACGGCCGCTGCGATCACGTTGAGCTCGTAGGACGTCGCCATGTTGGCGGGCGCCGATCCGAGCCAGCCGGAGATGATGATGCCTTGCAGCCCTGCGGCAAGCGCGCAGATCACATAGACCTCGATCTTCACCCGCACGACCGGTATGCCCGTGAGCTCGGCGGCCTTCTCGTTGCCCCCGAGCGCGAACACGTGGCGGCCGAACGAACTGTGGTGCAGGACCACGGCCATCGCCAGCGCGAGGACCACGAGATAGATGAAGGGCACGGGCACGCCGAGCACATCGCCCGAGGTGAGCGCGTAGAAGTAATCAGCGTCCGGCCCGCCCGGAAAACTGCCGCGGCCGTTGGAGACGACATAGCCGAGCCCACGCACGATCGAGAGCATGCCGAGCGTGGTGACGAAGGGCGACAGGCCGAGCACGGCGATACAGAAGCCGTTGACGAGGCCCGCGATCAGCGCGACGCCGAGCCCCGCGAGGATCGAGATCAGCAGGATCAGACCCGGCACGTTGGCCAGCACGGTCTTGCCGTCAGCGGCCATATGCACGAACAGCGAGCCTGCGGGCGAGCCGGGCGCCGACAGCTCGGTCATGACCATCGAGGTGATCATGGCGGAGAAGCACA
Source organism: Bradyrhizobium barranii subsp. barranii (assembly GCF_017565645.3). Taxonomy (NCBI): domain Bacteria; kingdom Pseudomonadati; phylum Pseudomonadota; class Alphaproteobacteria; order Hyphomicrobiales; family Nitrobacteraceae; genus Bradyrhizobium; species Bradyrhizobium barranii. The sequence goes on along the minus strand of NZ_CP086136.1, from coordinate 820,756 downwards.
TCATCGAGCCGACCGACAGATCGATGCCGCCGGTGATGATCACGAAGGTGACGCCGAGGGTGGCGATGGCGATGAAGGAGAAATTCTTCGCCACGTTCTGCATGTTGCCTTCGGTGAAGAAATAGGGGCTGGCGAAATGCATGACCACCAGCAGCATCGCCAGCGCGAGCAGCACATAGCCGGTCTGGGAAGCGAAGATGCCGCGCTGCCACCATTTGATCTTGCCGACGTTCGAGAAGCTGACCGGGGATTCCAATGGCATGGCCATCACGCCGCCTCCTTCGCGCCAGTGATCAGGGCGGTGACTTCCTCGGGCGACGTCTGGTGGATCGGCTTGTCGGCCCGCTTCTCGCCGCGGCGCATGACGATCACGCGATCGCACACCGCGAACACGTCGGGCATGCGGTGCGAGATCAGCATGACGGCGACGCCCTGCTCCTTCAGCCGGTGGATCAGGCCGAGCACCTGCTCGACCTGGCGCACCGAGATCGCGGCGGTCGGCTCGTCCATCATGACCAGCCGCGCGTTGGACAGCCGCGTCCGCGCGATCGCAACCGCCTGGCGCTGGCCGCCAGACATCTGCTTGACGAGATCGTCGGGGCGCGTCTCCGAGCGCAATTCGCCGAACAGCTCCAGCGCACGCGCCGCCATCGCCTTGTGGTCGAGCAGTGCGAGCGGGCCGAACCTGCGCTTCAGCTCGCGGCCGAGGAAGACGTTGGCAGCAGCCGTCAGATTGTCGGCAAGCGCGAGGTCCTGGTAAACGACCTCGATGCCGACGCCGCGGGCATCGACGGGCCGGTTGAAATGGACCGCGTTGCCGGCAAAGCGGATCTCGCCATGGCTGGGACGGAAATTGCCGGCGATGATCTTGACCAGCGTGGACTTGCCCGCGCCGTTGTCACCCATCAGGCCGACGACCTCGCCGGGCTGGACCTGCAGGTCGACGCCGTGCAGCGCGCGGATTGCGCCGAACTCCTTGCCGATGCCGGTCAGCTCGAGGACCGGTGTCGCTTCAGCCTTTGTCATCAGCGGCCTTCCTCAGACGTAGCGGTTTACCAGGGATTCCAGATATTCCTGCCGTCCCGAGCGCGGCCGCGGGTCGAAGCCGGGGCTGAGCGCACGGTCGGCCAGTTCGGCGAGCGAGCGCTGGCCGCCGAGAATGGCCCGGCCTTCGGGTGCCGCCCATCCCTCGTAGCGCTGCGCGAGCGGTGCGGTGAGGGCGCCGGCATCGAGCATGTCAGCGGCGGCGAGGAACGCGCGCGCGCAGGCATCCATCGAGCCGACATGGGCATGGATCAGATCGTCGGGGTCGATCGACTGCCGCCTGATCTTGGCGTCGAAATTGAGCCCGCCCGAGGTGAAGCCGCCGCGATTCAGGATCTCGTGGAACACCAGAGCCAGCTCCGGCACGTTCATCGCGAACTGGTCGGTGTCCCAGCCAAGCAGATCGTCACCGCGATTGACGTCGAGCGAGCCGAAGATTCCGAGCGCCTCGGCGAGCGCGACCTCGTGATGGAAGGAGTGGCCGGCAAGAATGGCGTGGTTCTGCTCGATGTTGAGCTTGACGTCGTTCAGGAGATCGTAGCGCTCCAGGAAGCCGTAGCAGGTGGCGACGTCGAAATCATATTGATGCTTGGTCGGCTCCTTCGGCTTCGGCTCGATCAGGATCGGGCCCTTGAACCCGATCTTGTGCTTGTGCTCGACGACCAGCGAGATGAAGCGGCCGAGCTGGTCGAGCTCGCGCTTGAGATCGGTGTTGAGCAGCGTCTCGTAGCCCTCGCGGCCGCCCCACAGCACATAGTTCTGGCCGCCGAGCCGGTGCGTCACCTCCAGCGCGGCGCGGACCTGGCCGGCGGCATAGGTGAAGATTTCGGGGTCCGGATTGGTCGCGGCACCCGCCATATAGCGGCGATGCGTGAACAAATTGGCGGTGCCCCAGAGCAAGCGGACTTTTGCGGAGGCCATCTTCGCCTCGAACAGATCGGCGACCGCGTTGAGATTGGCGACGGACTCGCTGAGCGAAGTGCCTTCCGGCGCCGCATCGACGTCGTGGAAGGTGAAGAAGGGCACGTCCAGCAGGCGGGAGCTATGGCGGAATCTGGGTGATGACGGTGTGAGGAAGGCGGCGTATCGAGGCGGGTGACGAGCCTGCCAGAACCTCTCGAGGAGAGCGATACGCCATGACCGAGACTACCAATGTTCTTGCTTTCCGTCAGCCGTCCGCGGTTGATGATCCACTGACCGATATCGTTCGTGCCGGCGCGCGGGACCTGCTTGCCAGGGCGATCGAGATCGAGGTTGGCGCGTTTCTGGCCAGCACGGCCAATCTGACGCTGCCCGACGGTCGAGCGCGCCTGGTCCGACATGGGCACGGTCCGGTGCGCGAGATTGCGACCGGCATCGGTCCGGTGGAGGTCGCTCGTCCCAAGGTCCGCGACCGCGGAGCGAGCGGGCCAGGCGACCGCCTCCGCTTCAGTTCGGCAATCCTGCCGCTATGGGCGCGGCGGACGAAGAGCCTGGATGCCTTGATCCCGGTCCTCTATTTGCGCGGCATCTCGACCGGCGACTTCCAGGAGGCGCTCTCGGCGCTGCTCGGCAAGGATGCGCCGAACCTGTCGCCTTCGGTGATCGCCGGCCTGAAGGCCGATTGGCAGGTCGAGTACGAACGCTGGCAGAGACGCGATCTGTCGGCGCGTCGCTATGTCTACATCTGGGCCGATGGCGTGTACCTGCAGGCCCGCATGGAAGATCACAGCGAATGCATGCTGGTGCTGATTGGCACCACGCCGGAAGGCAAGAAGGAGCTGATCGGCTTCCAGGTCGGCGTGCGCGAGAGCGCGCAGAGCTGGCGCGAACTCCTGATCGACCTGCGGCAACGCGGGTTACGATTGCCCCGCAACTCGCCATCGGCGACGGCGCCCTCGGCTTCTGGAAGGCACTGGACGAGGCCTTTCCCGGCACGCGGCACCAACGATGCTGGTGCCATAAAGTGAGCAACGTACTCGACAAGGTCGCCAAATCCGTGCAGGGCCCCATGAAGAACGACCTGCGGAACATCTATCTGGCCCCACACCGGGCCGAAGCTGAAACCGCGATCGACGTCTTCGTCGAGAAATACCACGTCAAATACGGACGTGCGGTGGAGTGCCTGATCAAGGATCGCCATGCGCTGCTCGCCTTCTTCGACTTCCCTGCTGAGCACTGGATCCACCTACGCAGCTCGAACCCGATCGAGAGCGTCTTCGCCACGGTGCGCCACCGAACGGTGCGGACCAAGGGATCGCTGTCGCAACAAACTGCGAAGCTGATGGTGTTCAAGCTCATCGACGCCGCATCGAAGACCTGGCGGCGATTGAAGAGCACGAACCAGTTGCCGAAAGTCATCGCCGGTGTAAAGTTCATCGACGGAATCGAAGTCATTCCGAACACTGAAAGCCACGCCGCCTGATCAGGCCGCGTCACCCAAAATCAGCCATAGCTCAGCAGGCGGAACAGCTCGAAGGCGACATCGGCCTTGGCGCGTGCCTGCGCCATCGCATCGGCACCATGATGCCAGGGGCGCAGAAAGGTTTCGCCGCCGAAGGGATCGCCGCCCGGCCAGCAGAACGAATGCCAGTGGCAGACCGCAAAGCGCAGGTGATCTTCGAGCCTGCGGCCATGCACGAGCCGGTCCTTGTCGTACCATCGGAAGGTGGGCGTGTTTCCCGCATCCTTGCCGCCGAAGGCGACAGGGGCGCTTGCATCGAAGAATTTGGCTGATGCGTTCACTTAAGGCTCTCCTTCAACGCAGGATAAAGTTCGCGCCACCGCCGATAGGCCTCGTCATAGGCCGCAGTGACGGATGCGCGGGGCACAAAACTCGCGAGCCGCCGCGGGCGCTTGCACACTTCCGCGGGATCTTCGCCGGTGGCGGCGAGCCGGCCGAGCCGTGCGGCGCCGAGCGCCGCCCCGACCTCGCCTTCCTCAACCCGGTGGACGGGAATGCCGAGCACGTCGGCGCAGATCTGCGCCCACAAGGGCGAGCGCGAGCCGCCGCCGACGAGATCGACCTCCGCGATCGGCCCGCTGGCCGCGCTCAGCGCCGCGAGGTTGTCGCGCGCGGCGAAGGCGACGCCTTCCAGCACGGCCTGCACGATCTGGCTGCGCCCGGTCGCACCGCGCAGGCCGACGAAGGCGCCGCTGGCGGCGGCATCGTTGTGCGGCGTGCGCTCGCCATCGAGATAGGGCAGGAATTTTATGGAGCTCGGTCCGTCGACACGCTCGCCGAGCGGCGCCAGGAGCGCGGCCGCCGGCGTCTCCATCACGCCCGCGAGCCAGGCCAACGAAGCCGCGGCCGACAGCATCACGCCCATCTGATGCCAGAGGCCGGGCAGCGCATGGCAGAACGCATGCACGGCCGAAGCCGGCGCCGGTGCAAACCGATCGGTGACGCGGAACACCACGCCTGATGTGCCGAGCGACAGGAACGCATCGCCCGGCGCGATCGCGCCGAGCCCGATGGCGCTCGCGGCATTGTCGCCAGCACCGCCGGCGATCACGACATCATTCGCCATGCCCCAGCGCCGCGCGAATTCCGGCGCGAGCACTGCACTGACCTCGCTGCCCTCGACGAGGCGCGGCATGTGGTGGAGATCGAGCCCGACGGCATGCAGCAGCAGCGCCGACCAGCGGCGCAGACCGACGTCGAGCCACAGCGTGCCGGCGGCGTCGGACATGTCCTCGACCATCTCGCCGGTGAGGCGATAACGCACATAGGCCTTCGGCAGCAGCACCTTCGCCACGCGCTCGAAGATCTGCGGCTCGTGCCGCGCGACCCAGAGCAGCTTGGGCGCGGTGAAGCCGGGCATTGCCAGATTGCCGGCGATCGTGTGCAGCGACGGGCAGCGCCGCTCGAGCGCGACGCATTCGGCGTGCGAACGGCCGTCGTTCCACAGAATAGCGGGGCGCAGCGGCCGTCCATCCTCGTCCAGCAGCGTCGCGCCATGCATCTGGCCGGACAGCCCGATGCCGCGCACCTGAGCGACCTCGCGCGGATGGCGGGCGGCGAGATCGTCGACGGCGCCAACCGCCGCATTGACCCAGGCGTCGGGATCCTGCTCGGACCACAGCGGCGCGGGATGCAACAGCGCAAGCTCGCGCGCGGCCGTCGCGACAATCGCGCCGGTTTCGCTCACGAGCACCGCTTTCACACCGGATGTGCCGATGTCGATACCGAGATACACGCCGCCCTCCCTTTCGCCTGATGCGGTGCGCGCTCTTGAAGTCGCCCTTTCCGCAACGGACCGTTTCGAAATCCACCCGCCCCTAGGGCAAATTGTCCCGCATCACGATGTCGATCCTGATCTTCTCCTGTTCGCGCAAGATCGGCTCGCCGCGCGCAAGCGCGAGCAGCACCCGCACGGCGGCGCGCGCTTCATGTCCGGGGTTCTGCGAGATCGCGGCATCCATCACGCCCTGCAACAGCAGCCGGCGCGTCAGTACGGTGACGTCGTGTCCGACGAATACCACCTGCTTGCCGCGGCCGGCATCGCTCAACGCTGTGGCGACGCCTTGCGTGCCTGCGCCGACGTTATAAAGGCCGACAATGTCAGCATGCCTGCCGAGCAGCTGCGCCAGAACCTGTTCCGAACGGCCGTCTTCGTCGCGCCCTTCCAGCACCGGCAGCACGCTGAGATCGGGGAATTCCGACGCCATCACCTGGCTGAAGCCGAAGATGCGTTCGGAATGGTCGCGCAGGCCCTGCGAGCCCGCGACGATCGCGACCTTGCCGGACCGTAGGCCGACCAGCCGACCGACCAGCGCGCCGGCGGTGCGTCCCGCCGCAATGTTGTCGATGCCGACATAATGGTGGCGACGCGAGGACGGCACGTCCGAGACCAGCGTCACGACCCTGGTCCCGGCGTCGACGAGATCGTTGATCGCGGCGCGGACCCCGGGATGGTCCAGCGCCACCACGGCGACGCCGTCGTAATCGCCGGACAGCGCCTCCAGCGAGGCCGCGAGCACGGACGGGTCGAACACATCCGTGGCGACCACCTCGACGCCGAGGCGGCGGGCTGAGAGCCAGGCCGACATCTCGCCGAGATAGGCCTCGATCTGCTGCATGAAGGGGTTCGACCCCGCCGGCATCAAGAAGGCAAAGCGGCGGGCACGGCTGCGGGCGAGCTCCGCGGCCGCGACGTGCGGCTGGAAGGCGTTGCGCTCGATCGCCGCCTTGACCCGCCGGACCGTATCGGGCCGCACGCCCGGGCGGTTGTGCAGGACGCGGTCGACGGTCGCGAGGCTGACGCCCGCCTCGCGGGCGATGTCCTTCAGCGTCAGCGCGGTCGCGGTGAGAGTATCGGCCATGGCTGAAGGTTATCGAGGTGTTTTGAGGTACGCAACTCATTTTGAGGCGCACGACGATGTTTTCGGGTCCGGGTCACACCGCGCGGCCTCAGCCGCCCATAAGGTCGCGCGTCAGGAACAGGCTGTTGGGATCCTCGACATAGCCCTCGAACGGGCCGCAGAGCACAAAACCGTGCGCCTGGTAGAGCGCATGCGCGGGCTTGAAATAATCCCAGGAGCCGGTCTCGAGGCTGAGCCGCTTCAAGCCACGCGCGCGGGCCTCAGCGATGATGTGGCGGAGCATCCGGCCGCCGAAGCCGCGCCTCCGCGTGGTTTGCAGCGTGTGCATCGACTTCACCTCGCCATGGTCAGCCGAGAGCATCTTCAGCGCGCCGGTGGCGACCAGCGTCTCGCCGTCCCAGCCGGTCCAGAACGCGACGTCGCTCGCGCGCAGCCCAGCGAGATCGAGCGCATGGGCGCTGCCCGGCGCGGTCTGCGCCCGCGCAGCCGCGACGTGATGGTCGAGCATCGCAATGACGCGGGGATCAAAGGTGTCGCCGGTGCGGACCTGCATCGTCACGGCCTCACCCCGCTTGAAAGCCGCTTCTGCATGAGAACCATATCGAGCCAGCGGCCAAACTTGCAGCCGACCTCTGGCATGCGGCCAACCTCGGCAAAGCCGAACGACGCGTGCAGCCCGGTCGAGGCGGAATTCGAGGCCTCGATCGCGGCGACCATCGTGTGCTTGTTGAGCGCGATAGCGCGCTCGATCAGCGCGGCCATCAGGCAGCGGCCGACGCCGAGCCGATGATGTTGCTCGCCGACATAGACCGAATTCTCGACAGTGTGGCGATAGCCGGGCCAGGGGCGGAAATCGCCGAATGACGCGAAGCCGACGACGTCCCTGCCCTTCATCGCGACCAGCACGGGATAGCCGGCCGCTTGCCGTGCGCGCATCCACTCGCGCCGCGAGGCCAGATCAGCCGGTCCGTCGGTCCACACCGCCGTGGTGTTGATCGCGGCGTAATTGTAGATGGCCAAAATATCTTCGGCATCCTCCAGCGTGGCGTCCCGCACGATCATCGACATCACATTTTCCCGTACGATGTGCCGAGCCTCGTGATGATGACGTAGCGCGCATCCTGTTTGGTTTCGTTCTCGAAGGTCACCGCCCGCATCACGTCGAAATCGAGACAATCGCCGTCGCGCAGCCGCACGGTCTTGGCGTCGATATGCACGCAGACCGCGCCCTCCAGCATCAGCAGCTGCTGGGTGAACGCGTTGCGGCCCCAGGGGCTGTAGGAGACGCGCGCGCCGGCCGGCAGGTCAACGACGATGATCTCGATGCCGCTCGCCGCATCCGGCGGCGAGGCATGACGCCGCCGGTAGCCGCTGTCGGGATCGCGCCAAAGCGGCTGGTCGGCAAGCCGCATCAATCGCTCCGGCGGTTTCTCGGCGAGCGCGACGACGTCACTGAGGGTGACATCGAGCGCCGCGCAGAGCTTGTTGAGCAGCGCAGCGGTGGCGCTGCTCTGCGCCCGCTCCACCCTCCCGATCATGGCCCGGCTGACACCGGAGCGCGTCGCGAGTTCGTTCAACGTGATGCCCGCCTGCGTCCTCCACGTCTTCAAGCGACGACCGATCGCACGATCGAGTTTCTGCTGGTCCATCTCTTTGCAGGTCCTGGTCTTCATCCGAACATTGCCCGACACGAGGACCGCACCCATCCGGGCGAGAGGAGCTTAAGCCGGGCTGGACGCGCGTGCCGGGAGCGAGGAGCTAATATATTAGAATCTTTGCGCGGAAAATTCTCCGGCGCCTTGCCACAGGCGCCGGAAAATGGCGGGTTCGACGGGGCTTTCCGTGGAAATTCGCTAGACAAGAAAATCCGGCGCCGCGCCATGGGCTTGCGGGATCAAGGATCCAGGCGCGAGGTGAAGCGTCATCGCATGATGATCCGCATCGGTCAGCGTCAAAATATTGGTCTGAGTGTCGAAGGCCGCGTTCACCTTGGCGTCGAAGCCATCCAGCACCAGCGTCGTGCCTGGCGTATAGTTTGAGATGAGACCGGATGTTTGCCGGGCGTCGGGCCCGAAAACAAACGTGTCCGTACCCGTCAGAACGACATTGCTGCTCAAATTACCGGTGACCACCAATGTCCCGTTGTTGACGTTGACCGTTCCGGTCCCGCTCAAATTGTCGACCTTGAGCACGCCATTATCCAGGACAGTGGCGTTGTTGACGAGGTTGCCCGAGACATCCACCTCACTGCCGGCGTGCACATTGACGATGCCGCCATTGGTCAGGCCACTCGTGAAGTCGATCGTGCCGCCCTGATCGGCGGTGATCGTTCCAAAGGTGTTGAGAACGGCGTCGTCGAAATTGAGCGAGGCATGCACGGCTTCGATCAGGCCGCTGCTGGTGACGGAATTGCCGGTGTTCACCGCAAGCGGCTGGGACCCGTTCGCCTCGAGCGTGCCGGAGAAGCCGATATCCAAAGTGAGGCTGTGATCTCCGTTTCCGATGGTGCCGGCGCCGTCGATCGTGCCGCCTTCAAGGTCGAGCGTGTGATGCCCACCGCTGTTCAGGATCGAGGAGCCCGGATCGAGCTTGATGTCGCCATTGCCGATGACCGTGGCGTCGCCGGTCAGGATGACTTTCGCGAAATTGAAGAGCTCGATCTTGCCGCCGTTGTTCAGCGTGCCGCTGACATTCAGAACGCTTCCGGCACTGTCGTCAAACACGGCGCCGGCCTTGAGCGTCACGTTGTTGAAGCTGTTGGCGCTGCCTGCAACGGATTCGATGAGTCCGCCTGATGTCGCATCCAGCAACGTCCCGTCCAGATGCACGTTGTCGAAGGTGATGGTGCCGCCATTGGCGACGATCGCACCGAGGGAACCGCCGGCGATCGTATCGTTCACGAAGGCGAGCATCGCCTGGGTTTCGCTCAGTGAACCGAGATTGTTGATCGTGCTGTTGCTGATCACACCGGCGCGGCCGGTCTCGTGCAAATTGCCGGTCACGCTGATATTGATCGTGGCCCGATCAATCGACGTGAAGCCGGTCGAGCCGGTGACAGTCAGAACGCCACCGCCGCCGCTGGTGTCATTCACGTCAGTGACCGTGATCGCGACGTTCTTTGTCGTGATTGTTGTCAAGTCGCTGACCGCGACGGTGACGTCATAGACGTTGTCGTGATTCGCGTCCTTCGGGGCCTCGAAGTCGGGCGCGGACTTGAACGTCACATCGCCCGTCGCCGACACGTCGAACAGAGCCGCGTCAGTGCCGGACAGCGAATAGGTCAGCGCGGGACTGTCCACATCGGTCGCCGCGACGTGGTAGGCGACGCCAGAGCCATTCTCCGCGAAGCTTGCCGTCGTGCCCGAGCTGATCACGGGCGCATCATCGATTCCCGTCAGCGTCACGGTGATGCCCTGTGTCCCGTAGAAGCCGTCGAGGACCAAGATGAAGATGTCGGTATGGGTCTGTCCGGCCGCGAGCGGAGCGATGTTGGCATGAGAGACATCATAGCTCCACGTCACCTTGCCATCGGCAACGTCGATGGTGGCCGTGAGTGTGCCGAGATTGCCGTCTTGCGGTGCCACCGCGACCGTGTGGGCACCGGCAAAGAAACCCGCCTGCGATGTCGAAACATGGGCAGCGCCATTGTCCGTCAGCTTCGCTGCGGTGAAGGAAGGCGTAGTAAGATCTCTTACAAAGATGTCGTAGGTATGGTTGGTATCGCCCGGCACCAGAATGCTGGATAAAGACTCGAATGCCACCTTGGTGCCATCAGGCGAGAACACGGGTTTCTGGGCTTCGCCGTTGTTCTGCGGGACTCCGTCGGCATCGGTCGATACCAGCGTGACCGCGCCTGTGGTCAGATCCTTAATGACGATGTTGCCGATTAGGTTGTTAGAACTACCCGGCACAAGATTGTCGGCAAAGGTATAGAACGCCACCTTGGTGCCATCTGGCGAGAACACCGGGTCGAAGCTGCCGCGATCCCCACGAGCGCCGCTGGCGCTCTCCGACACCAGTGTGGTGGCCCCGGTGGAAAGGTCCTTGATGTAGATCTCGGTGGTGTCGCCGCGCACTGTGGCCGACCCGAACACGATTTTGGTGCCATCGGGTGAGAACGAGGGGGGGGGGGAAGGTAAAGCCATTCTCAAGCCCGCCGCCGCCGGGTCCTCCGTTGTATGGACTGGGCGCCACGAGCGTTATAGCGCCAGTGGTCAGGTCCTTCACGAAGATGTCGCGCACGTGGTCGGTATCATCAGGCACGAGATTGTCGGCATCGGAATAGAACGCAACCTTGGTGCCATCAGGCGAGAATATCGGGTTGGTGGTCGATAAGCCGTCCGCCTGTTCGCCACTGGCACTCGTCGATACGCGCGTGAGGGCACCGGTGGCCAGGTCCTTCACGAAGATGTCGGCGCCCGTTGCGAACGCCAACTTGGTGCCATCGGGCGAAAAAATCGGCTGGTAGCCACCCAGCTGAACCCCGCTGGCATCGGTCGACACGAGCGTGATCGCCCCGGTCGAAAGGTCCTTCACGAAGACGTCGGGTGCACCGTTGGTATCGCCGGGCACCAGATTGTCGGCATAGGATGCGAACGCCACTTTCGTGCCGTCGGGCGAGAACGCTGCCTGGACACTCGCGCCATCCGCCTGCGCCCCGGTTGCGCTGGTCGACACGCGCGTGAACGCATCGTCGCTGCCACCGCCAGCGGTGAAAACAGGTGCTGAATTCGTCATCAATGCCTCCGTTTGCCCGGCAACAGGCCGGGTCCGAATGTTTTGCACGACAATCAGAAACAGAGACGCGGCACCAATGAGTCCCTGTTGTCCAAGGCAAGTTTAGTGCCCCTAGATGACGAACGCTTGATGCAGCCGCGAAGGATCAGATGAAGGATCAGATTGAGCGTCGTTGGCTGCGCCGCTGCACGACAGGCAATCAAAACTGCGCCAATAGTCTTTCACCGATGCGCATCCGCACCGGGCTGGCAGCGCGCATAGCACCCCTCAGGGTGATCTCGTGTCGTCGGGATGAATAAGCCGCTCCTTCTGAAATGCAGCGCGAGCGGTGATCCGTTACATCGCCAGAATTGCCATCACCAAAAATTGGCCACTTGAACCGACGCTGGGGAGACCGACGCCATTTGGCGGATCTTTGGCCCCTTCATGCTTCCGGATACGCCAAGATGAACGTGGCCAGGGGTCGGAGAAACATCCAACACGCCAAATCAGCGGCCATCAATTTTTGAATGGAGCGGGCGAAGGGAATCGAACCCTCGTATGCAGCTTGGGAAGCTGCCGTTCTACCATTGAACTACGCCCGCTTATGCGCATGCAGCGCCCGCTCTGATTAGCCGAGACGGCGCCTCCCGCCAAGCGGTTTGGCGCACCCGGCCGGACGCTTCTTAACGTTTCAGTAAGATTCCAGGTGCGCCGGATTGTGGCGGTGTTATGATCGCGCGTCTGGGGAGAGACGTGCACTGAGTGGGGCGTGTGCATGGTGGGGCGTGGCTACACGATATTCAACACGGCCATAGGGCGCTGCGGCATCGTCTGGAGCAGCACCGGCGTGGTCGCCGTGCAATTGCCGGAGGCGCGGGAGATCGACACCCGCCGCCGGATTTTCGCGGTCCATCCCGAGGCGCGCGAGCAGCAGCCTCCGCTGAATGCCGAGCTTGCGATCGAGGGCATCATGGGCCTGCTGCAGGGCGGCGACCCTGATTTTTCCGACGTCAGCCTGGACGCCGGCGGCGTCCCCGGCTTCCACCGGCGCGTTTATGAAGCCGCCTGCGCCATTCCGCGCGGGGAGACCCGCACCTATCACGAGATCGCCAAGGCGCTGGGCGCCTCCGGCGCCGCGCATTCGGTGGCGCAGGCGATCGCCAAAAATCCCTACATGCTGATCGTGCCCTGCCACCGGGTGCTGGAGGCCGGCAATTATGCCGACCGACTCTCGCCTTACGGCGGGGTGATCTCCAAGCGGCGGCTGCTGGCGCTCGAGGGCGCCCATCCGGTCGCGAGCAAGACGCTGTTCGAGGTGCTGCTGCCCGTTGCCCCACCGAGGCCCAGCTAAGGCGCGATCGCAATCGCACCTTAGCTTTGTTTTTTGGGCATGATCTCGTCGGACAACCGCTACACACTTGTCCGGATCATGCCTAGATAGGTGGCATGGATGCGACCACGCTGCTGACCACGCAATCGATCACGGTCTCCGAGTTTCGCTGCGATGCGGGACCGGACGACAAGCCGTTCGCGGAGTGCCGCACCGGCCATTCCATTGCCTATGTTCGCTCGGGCAGCTTCGGCTGCCAGTGCCGCGCCGGCTTCTTCGAGCTGGTGGCGGGCTCGATGCTGGTCGGCGCTCCCCGCGAGGAATACACCTGCACGCATGAGCATGTCAGCGGCGACGTCTGCCTGGGCTTCTTCTTCAGCGAAGACCTGGTCGATGCCCTCGGGGGACGACGCGATATCTGGCAGGTCGGCGCGACACCGCCGCTGCCCGAGCTGATGGTGCTGGGCGAGCTCGCTCAGACGGCGGCAGATGGCAACAGCGACCTCGGTCTCGACGAGGTCGGTCAAATTCTGGCCGGCCGCTTCATCGATGTCGTCTCGGGCAAGGCGCGCAAGCCGGCCACGCCCACCGCACGCGACCGCCGCCGCGCCGTCGAAGCCGCGCTGTGGATCGACGCCAACTCGCATGCCGAGGTCGACCTCGAACAGGCCGCGCGGCAGGCGGGCCTCAGCCCGTTCCATTTCCTGCGGCTGTTCTCGGCCGTGCTCGGCGTCACCCCGCATCAATATCTGGTGCGCTCGCGGCTACGCCACGCGGCGCGGCTGCTGACAGATGATGACATCGCGGTCACCGATGTCGCCTATGACGTCGGCTTCGGCGATCTCTCCAATTTCGTCCGCACCTTCCATCGCGCTGCCGGCGTGTCGCCGACGAAGTTCCGGCAGGCGTCGAAGGGCGAGCGCAAGATTCTCCAAGAGCGCGCGACCCTCAACTGAATAGGGTCGTCTCCGGCGCGCGCCAGTTGCGGCGCGCTTTGCAATGGAGACGATCATGTACGACCACATCGGACTGCGTGTTGCCGACCTCGACGCCGCCACGCGCTTCTACACCGCGGTGCTGGCGCCGCTCGGCTACGCCCTGTGCTCCAGCGGCGACGGCTATGCGGGGTTCGGGCCGAAGGGCGAGCCGGCGCTCTGGCTGCACCTGAACAAGGGACGCAAGGCCGACGGCGCGCGCGTTTCGCGCCAAGGACCATGATGCGGTCAAGGCATTCCACAGCGAGGGCCTGAAGAGCGGCGGCCGCGACAATGGCGGCGCTGGCCCGCGCAAGGACTATAGCCCGACCTACTATGCGGCGTTCCTGATTGATCCCGATGGCAACAATGTCGAGGCGGTTTGCGTGTGAGCGTCGGCCGCCATCGCCTCACACGCTGTCATGCCCCGGCTTGACCGGGGCATCCAGTACGCTGCGGCTTCTCGATTCAATCACAGTGGCCTCTGGAATACTGGATCGCCCGATCAAGTCGGGCGATGACACCTGAGATGATGGCCCTATCGCTCGTCTCTCCACATTATAAGGATCAACCATGGCCTCCATCCACAACGACATTTCCCTCCCCGTTCCCGCCCGCGACGTCTGGGACGCCGTGCGCGATTTCGGCGCGCTGCCTCAGCGGCTGGCGCCGGGCTTCGTCACCGCCTGCACGCTCGACGGCGATGCGCGCATCGTCACCTTCGCCAATGGATCAGTGGCGCGCGAGGTGCTGGTCGATTGCGACGATGCGCGGCGGCGGCTGGTCTACGCCATCAACAACGAGCGGCTCAGGCATTACAGCGCCTCGGTGCAGGTGATCGCCGAGGGCGAGGCGAGCTGCCGCCTTGTCTGGATCATCGACATGCTGCCGAACGAGCTTGCGGCTTACGTCCAGGGGCAGACCAAGGACGCCGTCGCCGCGATACACCGGGCGTTCCCGGCTGTGGCTGCGTGATCTTTCTCACAGAGCCCTGCCCTCGCCGGCCCTAACGATGGCCGCGTGCGTCCGGTTGGCTCCGCTCTCCCGGCGGAGCCACGCACGCGAGGAGCAGGCCATGAGAGGTGCGGATAAAGTGATCTGCCAGGCAGCCGTCGTGCTGCTGCTGTTTTCGATCTCAAGCGCGCCGGCAAAGGCGCAGTTCCTCGGCGGCGGAGGCGCCGGCGGCGAGGACATGATGACCCAGATGGCGCCGATGCTGGAGATGATGAAGGCGAAGATGGGTAAACGCCGCTTCGCCATGCTGATGCAGACCATGGGTCCGATGATGAGCCGCATGATGGAGAACGGCGGCGGCGGGCTCGGCGGCATGATGGGGGGCGGCGGCGGCAATTTCGGCGGTGGCTTCGGCGCGCCCAATTACGGCGGCTACTCGCCGATGGGCGGTGGCGGCTACATACCGACCGGAATGGGCGGCATGGGTGGCGGCGACATCATGGGCATGCTGGGCGGTTCCGGCGGCAGCGACATGATGGCGATGATCCCGCAATTGATGCGGCTCGCCGATGTCGGCGGCGGCGGCCATCGCCGCCACAGACACCGCTAGTCTGCAACGCCCGAAAGCGCAGGCCTGATCGTAGGTTTCGTCTCGCGCGGCCCCCAGCGTGTCAGCACCACGCTGGAGCACGAGAGCAGGCCGAGCACGACCATCGAGCTGGCGGCCAGCCAGAAGAAGCTCTGCGCGGTGGCGTCGTGCGTCGGCAGCCACCAGCCGATCGCAGCGATGTAGATCAGGCGCGCGGTCTGCGCCAGCACCGGCCCGATCACCTTGGCCGCGCCCTGCGACGAGAAATACATCGTCGAGGCGAGCCCGATGAAGGCGTAGAACGGCGCCACCGTCGACAGATATTGATGGCTGGTCGCACGCACCGTTGCGCTGTCGGTGAAGATGTTGACCCAGAGATCTGGGAACAGCGCGACGAGGCACGCCGGCGCGCCGACGGCGACGAACGCGCTCGCACCGGCGATCCAGGCGATGCGCCGGGCGCGCGCGATGCGGCCGCCCCCGACTGCCATGCCGATCATCGGCACCGAAGCGATGCCGAACGAGAACGCGATCGAGGTCAGCAAAAATTCCAGCCGCGCGCCGATGCCGTAGCCGGCGAGGATCGCAGTGCCGAACTTTGCCAGCATGTGGGTGAAGATCGAGATCGTCAGCACCGATTGCAGCGGCGAGAAGCAGGCGATGGCGCCGACCTTCAGGATATCGAAGAACATCGCCCATTGAACGCGCAGCCCGCGCAGTTTCGGTACGATTCGGGCGCGGCCGGAGAACAGGTACCAGCCCATCACACAGATGTTCATGGAATAGGCGATCAGCGAGCCGGCCGCGACGCCGCGCATGCCGAACTGCGGCACGGGCCCGAGCCCGAGGCCCAGCGTACCGCCAAGCACGACCTGCATGACCGCGGAATTCAGCATCAACAGCGAGGGCAGCTTCATGTTGCCAGTGCCGCGCAACACGCCGGCCATGGTGTTGAGCAGCCACGGCAGCACGGCCCCGCCAAAAAACACCTGCGTGTAGGCGACCGCATGCGTCAGCACATCCCCGCGTCCGCCGAGCATTTCCAGAACGCGCGGCCCGAAGATCAGCATGCCCAGCATGAAGACGAGGCCGAAGGTGATGCCGATCAGCAGCGCATGTGCGGCGAGCGTGCCGGCGCGCTCGCGGTCGCCTGCGCCGAGCGCCCGCGCGATGGCCGACGCCACGGCGCCGCCCATGGCCCCGCCGGACATCGTCATGGTCAGGATCACTGTCGGAAACACCAGCGCCATTGCCGCCAGCGCCTCGACGCCGAGCCGGCCGATATAGGAGGTCTCCGCGATCACCACACAGGTGCCGGCCGACAGCGCGACCACGTTCGGCCAGGCGAGGCCGAGCAGCGTGCGCAGAATCGGCCCGTCCATCAGCGCGCTTCGTACCGGCCGCGGAGGCGGCGGCAACGGGCGCTCTTGTTCATCGACCGGAATTTCGGCGATGTCGGACATGTCCTCTCCCGGGCGCAGGCCATTTGCGGCGCGGCAATGCGTAGGTGTGCCAATAAATTTCTTCGCGCGGAAGGCGCGGCGACGTGCTTAGCACGGCAATTGCCGATTCCTCCTGCGCCGGATGCAGGCGTGCCCTGCGGCAGCGCATTTCAAGTGGCGGAATTACTCAATGGTCCAGACCAGCGGCGGCCGACCGCCAGCTGTCGGGCGCAGGTGCACGCCGATGTGCCGCCCGCATCCGGCAGCGAGCCCCTCGAACAACCCTTCCAGCACCTTGGTGCAGGCGCGATGATAGTCGGCGACGTCATCCATCAGCTTCCAACTCTGCTGACGAAATTCAAACGTGCCTTCTGATGCCGTCGTCTCGGCAGCGTCATCCTGCGCGGCAAACAGAGCGTTCAGGAACGCTGCGAACTCGCTGGCGCCACCGCGGCTCATGGACAGTGCCGCCGCGACCTCGTCAAAATACTGCATCCCGATCAGCTTGCCGGTGAGGTGCAGGAGATAGTCGGCGTCTTCCGGGCCGAACAATTGCACCATCACGGGCGCGGCGGTGCGCACATATTCCATCGCGTAGTTGCGATAGGCTTTTTCCAGCCGCGGTTTTGGCCAGCTCGAAACAGGTAGCGCAGGCGCAGTCTTCGCATCGAACAGCGGCGCTTCCAGATGACGCGCGAAGACCAGGCGCTGATCCAGCTCGAGCGGGTGGTCGTACTGATAATAATAGCCTTCGAGCCCATCCTGACCATCGACGCTCTGCTTGGTGCAGACGAAGCCGAGCCTGGTATCGCCGAGCGCGACGCCATTGTTGGCGTGCCAGCCGCGCAGCATCGCGCGGCTGACCTCACCCGGCACGCCGCAGATCGCGGTGCCCTTCCAGATCCAGCGCGGCGGCGGATAGCGGATCCAGGCTTTGCGGTCGCTCTCATACATGTACTCGACATGCACGCCGCCGATCCAGTTTGAGAGATAATGATATTGCGCGGCGGCCACCGCCGGCGGCAGATGATTGAGACCGAGCTTTTCGAGCCCCGGCAGGAAGCGCTCCTGCTGCTGGCGGCGAAACACGCGGAAGACGAATTCAGCAGCATCCGCCGTGCCACGCCGTGTGACGACGGTGAGGATGAGGCCGGTGAAGTAGGCGTGATAGAGGTCGGCGACCGCGCGCCAGCGCTTCCATTGCGCTTCTTGTGCTGCGTCTGTTGCGGCGGCCATGTTCGCTCCCGATCGTTGTTTTGATCGAGTGTGTCACCGCGACCGGTGCGAGGCAACCTGACGCTCAGGCAGAGCGCCCTGCACGCCAGCCCGTCAATTCCGCATCACGAATTTTGCGCAAGCCCGGCCGCGCGCTCGCGCTCGACGCGTTCGGTGACGTCGCGCGCCATCGCGACCGATCCGACCACGGCACCACCGGCATCGCGCACCAGCGCGAAGGTCATCTCGATGTAGAGCTTGCGTCCGCTCTTGTGCAGCGCGCGGGTCAGCGTCGGCTTGCCCGCAAGCTTCATCGCCCCGGTGGCAAGCGCTGCTTCGAAGCCCTTCCAGTGCGCGGCACGCAGATGTTCGGGAATGATCAGATCGAGGTTCTGGCCGAGCGCGTCGGCGGCGGAGAAGCCGAACAAGGTGGTCGATGCACGATTCCAGCGCGTGATGGTGCCGGAGCGATCCGAATAGATCAGCGCGTCCGCGACGTCATCGAGGATTCTTGCGTCGAGTTCGGATTGAACACTCATCTCGCCACCTCGCATGCAGCCGGATTTCAGCTTGCATCCCGGCAGTAGTCAATCGAGGGGCTGCGGCGTACTGGATGCCCCGGTCAAGCCGGGGCATGACAGTAGAGTGTGGAGCTACACCCGAAAATGCTTCGATAGTTTGAGGCCCTGCGCCTGGTAGTTCGAGCCGATGCGCTGGCCGTACATCGCGTCGGGGCGCGCCAGCATTTTCTCGTAGACGAGACGGCCGACGATCTGGCCGTGCTCGAGAATGAACGGCACCTCGCGCGAGCGCACTTCGAGCACGGCGCGCGATCCCTGCCCGCCAGCTCCGGCATAGCCGAAGCCGGGATCGAAGAATCCGGCATAGTGCACGCGGAACTCGCCGACCAGGGGATCGAACGGCACCATCTCCGCGGCGTAATCGGGCGGCACCTGCACGGCTTCCTTGGAGGCGAGGATGTAGAACTCGCCGGGGTCGAGGATCAGGCTGCCGTCGGGACGCGCCGAGATCGGCTCCCAGAAATCCTCCACCGCATAGCCGGAGCGGCGGTCGACGTCGACGACGCCGGTGTGGCGCTTGGCGCGATAGCCGACGAAGCCGTTGGCCTTCTCGCCGGAGAGGTCGACGGAGACGGCAACGCCGCCGGTGAGATCGGCATCGTCGAGATCGACGAGACGCTCGGTCGCATGCAGCGCCTCGAGCTCGTCGATGTTGAGGATGGCATCTCCGGTGCGGAAGCGCACCTGGCTCAGGCGCGAGCCCTCGCTGACCAGCACCGGAAACGTCTTCGGGCTGATCTCGGCGTAGAGCGGGCCGTGATAGCCGGCGCCGATCATGTCGAAGCGTCGGGTGCCGTCGGCGATGACACGGGTGAAGACATCGAGCCGGCCGGTCGAGCTTTTCGGGTTCGCGGCGGCGACGATCTCCGGCGGCAGCGCCAGGCTTTCCAGGAGCGGCACGATGTAGACGCAGTTGGTCTCCAGCACCGCGCCATCGGCGAGGCTGAACTCGTGCAGCTTTAACTCGTCGATGCGCTCGGCGACGGTCGCGCCGGGACCCGGCAGAAAGCTGGCGCGAACGCGATAGGCGATGTCGCCGAGGCGAAGGTCGAGGCTCGCCGGCTGGATCTGGCTTTCGACGAAGTCATAAGCGGGCAGGATGAGGCCCGCCTTCGCCATCGCCGCGATCATGCGGTCGGGCAGGATACCATTGGCGTCGGCGGCAACCGTGAAGCTCAACCGGGGGTCCTCGTCAGGGGGCAAATGCATCCGGACATGCGGGAAATAGCAGCCTTTTACGGCTATCCGATGGACGCCTTGACGGAAAGGCCATTGCGGAATATGAGCATCACTTATCCCGTGGTGATTTGAGCCGGCCGGCTTGCAGCCACGTTAAATAAGTCGCTAAACAGGCCGGGGACCTCTGTGATCCCGGCCCGTGGAAGTTATCCAGGCCGGTTTTTTTGTGACCATTTTCGATGGTCACGCAGAGGAGGTCCTATGTCGAAGTCCCCGGCGTCCACCACGCAATACCGTCCTGAAACCCGCCTGGTCCATTCCGGCACCCTGCGCTCGCAATATGGCGAGACGTCGGAGGCGCTGTTCCTGACCCAGGGC
The DNA here is from genome assembly GCF_017565645.3 of Bradyrhizobium barranii subsp. barranii. Classification (NCBI taxonomy): domain Bacteria; kingdom Pseudomonadati; phylum Pseudomonadota; class Alphaproteobacteria; order Hyphomicrobiales; family Nitrobacteraceae; genus Bradyrhizobium; species Bradyrhizobium barranii. Next base: position 801,047 of record NZ_CP086136.1, on the reverse strand, counting down.
TACGTCTACAACAGCGCCGAGGAGTGCGAGGCGCGGTTCAAGGGCGAGGACCCCGGCTTCATCTATTCGCGCTATTCCAACCCGACTATCTCGATGTTCGAGCGCCGCATGATCGAGCTCGAAGGCGCCGAAGCCGCCCGCTCGGCCGCGACCGGCATGGCCGCGGTGACGACCGCGATCCTGGCGCCGCTGAAGGCCGGCGATCACGTGGTGGCCTCGCGCGCCCTGTTCGGCTCCTGTCTCTACGTCATCCAGGATCTGTTGCCGCGCTACGGCATCGAGACGACGCTGGTCGACGGTCTCGATCTCGACCAGTGGCAGCGCGCCTTGAGGCCGAACACCAAGACGTTCTTCCTGGAGAGCCCGACCAACCCGACGCTCGACGTGCTCGACATTCCAGGGATCGCCGAGATCGCGCACAGCGGCGGCGCGCGGCTCGTCGTCGACAACGTGTTCGCGACACCGATCTGGCAGAGCCCGCTCGCGCTAGGGGCCGACGTCGTGGTCTATTCCGCGACCAAGCACATCGACGGCCAGGGCCGTTGTCTCGGCGGCATCATCCTGTCGTCGGAAGCGTTCATCGCCGAGCACATCCACAATTTCATGCGCCAGACCGGCCCGTCGATCTCGCCGTTCAACGCGTGGGTCCTGCTCAAGGGCCTGGAAACGCTCGGTGTGCGCGTGCGCGCGCAGACCGAGACGGCGGGACGCATCGCCGACGTGCTGGCGAGCCATCCGAAGATTTCACGCCTGGTCTATCCCGGCCGCGCCGATCATCCGCAGGCAGCTCTCGTGAAGAAGCAGATGCGCGGCGGCTCGACCCTCGTCGGCTTCGAGGTGAAGGGCGGCAAGCAGGGTGCGTTCCGCGTGCTCAACGAGCTCAAGCTTGCAAAAATCTCGAACAATCTCGGCGATGCCAAGAGCCTCGTCACGCATCCGGCGACCACGACGCATCAGCGCCTCAAGCCGGAGGATCGTGCCGCGCTCGGCATCAGCGAGGGCTTCATCCGCTTCTCGGCGGGGCTCGAGCATGTGGATGATCTGATCGAGGATCTGACCGCGGCGCTGGAGAAGGCGTGAGGCTCTTACCCTCCCCTGGAGGGGGAGGGTCGATCGCGCGAAGCGCGAGCGGGGTGGGGTGATCTCTCCGCTCGGGCAGTATTCGATGCGGAAGCACCGTCACCCCACCCCGCTCCGCATTCCGCTTCGCTGCATGCGAAGCGACCTTCCCCCTCCAGGGGAGGGTGAAGCGAAAACCTACATCGGCCGATACGTCCGCACGTCGGCGGGCACGTTGACGCCGAGCTTGATCTGGCCGACGGAGCGGATGATGTCGTCGCCGAGGATCTGCGCGAAGCAGGCATAGCCCCAATCGTTCATGTGCAGGCCGTCGGCGATCACGAAACTCTCGACCGGGATCGATTGATTCTCGTGCCAGTCGCGCATCACCTCGAAGCGGGGGAAGATGCCGACGTGACGGAGCTCGGCGACCTTGCCGAGCAGGTGCACCATCTTGCCGGCGCTCTCCTTGCGCTGGTTGACGGCTGGCGAATATTGCGGGTCGACCAGCACGATGTCGGCGCCGCCAGCGGCCTGGATGCGGGAGATGCCGTCCTCGACCATCTTGGCGGTGTCACCGGGATCGAGATTGCGCAGCACCGCATTGGTGCCGACCTGCCAGATCACGAGATCCGGATGCACGTCGATCACCTCCTTCTGGAGGCGCTTCATCATCTCGGGCGCGTCCTCGCCGCCGACGCCGGCGTTGATGACTGTGATGTCGGCGGTCGGATATTGCCGGCGGAGCTGCGCGGCGAGACGGTTCGGATAGTTGAAATCGGGCGAGCTCGCGCCATAGCCTGCCGTCGACGAGCCGAACGCAACGATCACGACGGGTTTGCCGGCGACGAGCTTGCCCGCGACATGCGGTAGCGAGCCCATCGCCTTCGAGCCACCCTTCGGCGTGAGGCAGGGCACGCGGCTGAAAATGTCCCCGGCGGATTTCGCCACCTGCTTCACCTTGTCGATGGCGCGGGCGGTCACGCCGCGCTGCTCGTGGGACGTCGCGGCGACGGTGGTCTGGGAGGGCGAAGCGGAAGCCGGACTAGCGGCCTGCTGCGGCGCGGGCGTTGCCTGCGTGGCCTGCGCCTGCACTGGTGCCAGCGACACCGGCGTCAGCATCAGCAGAGCCGCCGCGGGCGCAGCCAGCCATGCCGTCAACCAAAAAGGGCGGAGAGAACTCATTAACGCTAGACCTCAATTTTGCTGCTGGGCCGGCCCCAGATGGGCTGCGTCGATCACAAACTGTGCCAACGCCCGGCCAAGGCAGTCATGGACCTGTTTCGCCAGCTCTGGCCCGCGGGACGGGCTGAACAGGTCGAATTGACCCTGATCATTCCACTGCCGCATGATCGCGAAACGGTCGAACAGCGGGATGTCATGCTCCTGCGCCACCACCCGCATATTGTCGAGATAGGGCGGCACCGAGATCATGGTTTCGGTACGCGGGCTGTACTGCAAGTTCATCAACACGACGTCAGCCCCTGCTTTTTGCAGCGCGGAAACCCCTTCGGTCACCGCCCCGCGAAAATCATCGGGATCAATCGCTCGGATAGCATCCACAGTCCCGGTCTGCCAGATGACCAAAGTAGGCCTTTTTGCTTCCATCAGCTTAACGAAGGTGGCGGCCGCCTCCTCGGCCGTCTTCTTGCTCTGTATTTCTACGGAGACGTGCACGGTCTCCGACGGCAGCAGCCTGTCCTGCAGGATGGCCTGCATGCGCGCCGGATAGGAGCTGTCCTCCGAGGCCGGAATCGTGGTCGAACGGCTGCCGATGACCAGGATTTCGAGCGGTTTGCCGGCCTTGATGGCATCGGCGACCCTCGGAAGCTGGCTTTCAGTGGTGAGCAGATAGGATGGCAATTCGCAGGCCGGGGGCGCGGCCGGAGCAGCCGGCACGGCATCGCCCGCGCGCGCCAGGGGCGCGGCGAGGCTACCGCACAGCAGGACCAGGCTCAGGAGAACCTTCGCCTTCATCAGCCCCCTCCCGCCAGATCGGCGTTGCCGACGGCGTTTTTGGTTTTCGCACCGCTCTTGTCAGCCACGCGCTTGTACCATGAAATCACCCAGGCAACGCCCCACATGATCAGGATTCCGGAGAGACTAATCAGCGCATGCATGGCTGCGCCGCCGGAGACTTCGGCCAGGATGAAATGGCCGGCGAAGGCGAGGAAGACGCCGAGACAAAAGATCTCCAGGGAATGCTGGCCGCAGAGGATCAGCGGCCGCAGCCAGGGCGATTTCAGGCCCGGCCATTCCCGGGGCAGGAAGCGAACGGTGAGCGCGGCGAACGCCAGGAAATGCGTGAAACGCAGCACGTCAAGATCGGCCTTGTCGATCGGATACATCCACTGCTCGAGCCGCCTCGGCATGAAGTGGGAGAGCTGCGGCACATACCAGGTCAGGGTCACGTAGAACGCCGCGACCAGATAGGCGATTGATATCCACATCGTGACGCGGGACGCCAGGATGCGCGACATGCGTCGCGCACCTCCGAGCGCACACCATGCGCCGAATACGAAAAGCAATTGCCAGGCGAAGGGATTGAACGCCCAGAAGCCGTTCGGATAGGCCGACAGATACAGGTCGTATTCCCAGGTCACCGCGTAGAGCAGAACCGAGAGGCCGAGCGTCACGTCGGGCCGCCATTTCATCAGCCACAAGATCAAGGGCAGCGCCAGCATCAGCACGATATAGAGCGGCAGCACGTCCATGTTGACCGGACGAAAGCGCAGCAGCAGCGCCTGCACGATCGTGACGTCGGGCTGCTTGAGGAAATCCATGATGCCCATCTCTTCGGTGTAGAGCGGGTTCTCGAACCTGGTCGCAACGTAGGAGATTTCGGCGAGGAAGATCGTGAACAGAAAGACGTGGGCGACATAGATCTGCCAGACGCGCCGCAGGATGCGCGCGGTGGCGACGACGAAGCCGCTTTCGAGCATGGCACGACCGTAGACGAACGCCGCGGTATAGCCGGAGATGAAGATGAAGATCTCGGTGGCGTCACTGAAGCCGTAATTGCGGATCGTGAACCAGGTCAAAAGGCTCGGCGGCAGATGGTCGACGAAGATCAGCCACAGCGCGAGCCCGCGGAACAGGTCGAGCCGGAGCTCGCGCTCGCCGATGGCGGGCAGCGTGATGGCCGGCGCGGCGGAGCGCGGCTTCGCCTCCGCAGGTCTGGCCTCCGCAGGCTTGCCGGTTCCCGCGATCGTCGATCCCGTCACTTGGTCGGCAATGGTCATCGGGGGTTCGAAACCCTTCCGCAAATCGCGACGTGTCAAGGAGTGTACAGGTCCGGCCCTCGTCTCGCAAAGCGGCCGGATCACATTGGGGTCTACTTCCTCGGCAATTCTGGCGGCACGATGTCACCAAAACCGCCTGCAGGCGTTGGTTCCCGGCCGGGTTTTCGTTATGATGGCCGCCATGTATCGCGCCGTGACCCGCCAGATCGAAGTGACCGTCGAGCCGAACTTTGTTCCGGAGCAGTCGTCGGCTGACCGTTCCCGCTATTTCTGGTCCTACACCATCGTCATCACCAATTCCGGCGACGAAACCGTGCAGCTGAAGACGCGGCACTGGATCATCACCGACGCCACCGGCCGCCAGCAGGAGGTCAGGGGCGAGGGCGTCGTCGGCGAGCAGCCGACCCTGGCTCCCGGCGAGCGCTTCGAATACACCTCCGGCGTGCCGCTCGCGACCGCCTCGGGCTTCATGACCGGCCGCTACCAGATGGTCAGCGAAAGCGGCGAACGCTTCGAGATCGACGTGCCGACATTCTCGCTGGACAGCCCGGACAACAAGCGGGTGTTGAACTAGCGCGGCGCCGTAGGGTGGGCAAAGGCGCAAAGCGCCGTGCCCACCATTCCAAACGTGGCGCATAAGATGGTGGGCACGCTGCCCTTTGCCCACCCTACGACTGGACTGCTTCGCTGCGCGCGCAACGACGGAGGATGCGACGCCTACGCGTCTTCCACGCCGGCCTCGTGCGGCGTGAACTGGTACACCGACGAGCAGAACTCGCAGGTCACGACGACCTTGTCGTCCTTGACCATCGCGGCGCGGTCGTCGGGCGAGAAGCTCTTCAGCATCGCACCAACCGCGTCGCGCGAGCAGGAGCATTGCGCCTTCAGCACCAGCGGATTGAACACGCGCACGCCGCGCTCGTGGAACAGGCGGAACAGCAGCCGCTCGCCAGAGAGTTCTGGGTCGATCAGCTCGACGTCCTCGACGGTCTCGACCAGCGAACGCGCCTCGACCCAGGCGTCGTCTTCGGCGACAGCATGCACCTCCGCGCCTTCGGGCGCATCGCCGGGATGCAAATCGGCCTGACGCGCGCGCTCGGGCGCCTTCGGCAGGAACTGCATCAGCATGCCGCCGGCGCGCCAGCGATGCTTGCCACCGTCGTTCGAGCGCCACTCCTCACCGACCGCGAGACGCACACGCGTCGGGATCTGCTCGGAGCGCAGGAAATATTCGTGGGCGGCATCTTCCAGGCTGCCGCCGTCGAGCGCGACCAGACCCTGGTAGCGGCTCATGTCGGGACCCTGGTCGATGGTCATGGCGAGATGACCGTTACCGAGGAGCGCGCCGGAATCCTTTGTCTCGCCGAGGCGCTCGGCATCGTAGCGCGCATAGGCGCGCAGGCGATCCGGCGCCATGTAGTCGACGACCAGGAACGACACCGGACCGTCGGTCTGGGCCTGGAGGATGAAGCGGCCCTCGAACTTCAGCGCCGAGCCGAGCAGCGTCGTCAGCACGATGGCCTCGCCGAGCAGCTTGCCCACGGCAGCGGGATAATCGTGCTTGGTCAGGATCTCGTCGAGCGCGGGACCGAGCCGCACGAGGCGGCCGCGCACGTCGAGTGCGTCGACCTCGTACGGCAGCACGTTGTCATCGATGGGAACCGCTGATGGTGCGCGAACCGGGCCTTCAGGCCCGGTATTCATGTCAGGGGATTGGGAAACCATGGCGCTTTATCTGGGGTCGATGGAGGAAAATGGAAGAGGGCTCAAGGGTGGTGTGTTCCGGATGCACTTATGATCGCACAGGATCCTGCAAATTCGATGTCGTCCCGGGGCGCGCAAAGCGCTGATACGGGACCCATAGCCACAGGATTACGCGATAGCCCGCGTAGCCCGGATGGAGCGTAGCGCAATCCGGGACCACTCCAACTGCGGACACAAACCCGGATTTCGCTGCGCTCCATCCGGGCTACAAGTGAGATTACTTCACCGCGTCAAAGCACCAGGCCAGAATGCCCTTCTGCGCATGCAGGCGGTTTTCGGCCTCGTCGAACACGACCGATTGCGGGCCGTCGATCACTTCGTCCGTGACTTCCTCGCCGCGATGGGCGGGCAGGCAATGCATGAACAGCGCATCGGGCTTGGCCAGCGACATCAGCTTCGAATTGACCTGATAGGGCTTGAGCACGTTGTGACGGTGCTCGCCTTCCTTGTCACCCATCGACACCCAGGTGTCGGTGACGACGCAGTCGGCGCCCTTCACGGCGGCCTCGGGATCGGTGCCGAGCACGATCGGCGCGCCGGTGGCCTTGATGAAGTCCCGCATCACCTTTTTCGGCGCAAGCTCCGGCGGCGTCGCGACATTGAGCTTGAACTTGAAGCGCTCGGCGGCATGCGCCCAGGACGCCAGCACGTTGTTGTCGTCGCCGGTCCAGGCCACCGTCCTGCCCTCGATCGGGCCGCGATGCTCTTCGTAGGTCATGAGGTCGGCCATCACCTGGCAAGGGTGCGAGCGCCGCGTCAGGCCGTTGATGACGGGCACCGTCGCATATTCCGCCAGCTCCAGCAGGGCCTCGTGATTGAGGATGCGGATCATGATGGCGTCGACATAGCGCGACAGCACGCGCGCCGTGTCGGCGATGGTCTCGCCGCGGCCGAGCTGCATCTCGGCGCCGGTCAGCATGATCGGCTCGCCGCCGAGCTGGCGCATGGCGACGTCGAACGAGACGCGGGTGCGCGTGGAGGGACGCTCGAAGATCATCGCCAGCGTCTTGCCTTCCAGCGGCTTCACCGGCTGGTGCGCTTTCTGCTTCGCCTTCATGGCGGAGGAGGCCGCGAGCATGCTCTTGAGCTCCGACAACGGGAGCTCGTTGATATCCAGAAAGTGCTTCGGGGACTTGCTCATCAGCTTGCCGCCCGATTGGTCTGACTGGACGAGATCGCGGCGCAGGCGCGTTCGAGCCGCCCGACGCTGTCCTCGATCTCGGCTTCGGTGACGATCAAGGGCGGCAGGAAGCGCACGACATTGTCGCCGGCGCCGACCGTGAGCAATTTTTCGTTGCGCAATGCCGCGCCGAGATCGCCTGACGGCACCACGGCCTTGATGCCGATCAGAAGGCCTTCGCCGCGCACTTCGCTAACGATGTCAGGATAACGATCGATCACGGAGGCGAGCTTCTGCTTGAGCAGCAGCGACATCTTCTGCACGTGATCGAAGAAGCCGGGCTTGAGCATGACGTCGAGCACGGCGTTGGCAGCCGAGATCGCGAGCGGATTGCCGCCGAAGGTCGAGCCGTGCGAGCCGGGCCCCATGCCGGCAGCCGCGTCCGCGGTCGCCAGCACCGCGCCGATCGGGAAGCCGCCACCGAGCGCTTTGGCCAGCGACATCACGTCAGGCGTGACGCCGGTGCGGCGATGCGCGAACAGATCGCCGGTGCGGCCCATGCCGGTCTGCACCTCGTCGAACGCGAGCAGCAGGCCCTTCTCGTCGCAGAGCTGGCGCAACGCCCTCAGGAAGGCGGGCGTTGCCGAACGCACGCCACCCTCGCCCTGGATCGGCTCGATCAGGATGCCGGCGGTCTGCGGACCGATCGCCTTCTTGACGGCTTCGATGTCGCCATGCGGGACCTGGTCGAAGCCGTCCATCGGCGGGCCAAACCCTTCGAGATATTTTGCCGAACCGGTCGCGGCGAGCGTTGCCAGCGTGCGGCCGTGGAAGGCGCCTTCGAAGGTGATGATGCGGTAACGCTCCGGATGGCCCTTGGAGAAGTGATGATGGCGGACGAGCTTGATCACACCTTCCAGCGCTTCGGCGCCGGAATTGCAGAAGAACACGAAGTCCGCGAAGCTTTCGTTGCACAGACGCGCGGCGAGCTTCTCGCCGTCCGGGCTCTGGAACAGGTTCGACATGTGCCAGAGTTTGGTGGCCTGCTCCTGCAACGCCTTGACCAACGCAGGATGAGCATGGCCGAGCGCATTCACCGCCACGCCCGAGGTGAAATCGAGATAGCGATCGCCATTGGTCGCAATCAGCCAGCAGCCTTCACCGCGCTCGAAACCGAGGTCGGACCTCGCGAAAACGGGGAGCAAATGCGGCGCTGCGCTGTTAGTCATGACGATCACTTGAATGTTGCGGACGGTGTGAGCGTGCATTGCGCAACGCACCATTGACCGGCCCGGAAAACGAAACGTGCCGCCTTTTAAGGGCGGCACGTATGACTATCTTATGCCTGGTGAAACCGGTGTCAATGCCGCCCGGAAAGCCTCGCGAAACGCAGAATCCGTAGTCTTGCGGTGGCGATTTTGCGTATTTCCGCCACGGAACATGTGGAAGCGAGTCGGCGGACTCTTGCGCGTGAGTCACGCCATATTGTAGCGTTTGGCTTGTCAGATACGACATCTCGTGCAGCAGCTCTGATCCTCTAAGTCCTCATGTACCGGCGTAAGCGTTCGGGCGCATCTGGTGCGCCCGGCGAGCCTTAAGGGATTCTGGCGGCACGGGTTTTTCGAAGCTTAGGCATTCGCCGTGCGGCCGCCAGGATGGCAGGCGCCGGCGAAGGAAAGGGTGCAATGACCGTTTTGACCTGGTCGGATGATCGCGTCGAGCAGCTGAAAAAGCTCTGGGAGGCCGGACTTTCGGCCAGCCAGATCGCCGCTGAACTCGGCAATGTGACCCGCAATGCCGTAATCGGCAAAGTGCACCGGCTCGGCCTGTCGGGCCGCGCCAAGAGCCCTTCATCGGCAGCGCCGCGGCCGCGCAAGGCGCGTCCGGCGCAGCACATGATGCGGGTGACCCGCCCGATCGCACGCGGCAACACCGCGCTGGCGCAAGCCTTCGAAGTCGAGGTCGAGGCCGAACCGGTCACCTACGACAACGTCGTGCCGATGAGCCAGCGGCTGTCGCTGCTGGAGCTGAACGAGGCGACCTGCCACTGGCCGGTCGGCGATCCCTCGAGCCCGGATTTCTTCTTCTGCGGCGGCAAGGCGCTCTCCGGCCTGCCCTACTGCGCCCAGCACTCGCGCGTGGCGTATCAGCCCGCGGCCGATCGCCGGCGCGCGCCGGCGAAGCCGGGTCCGCGCTGAGGTATCGGATTAGCTGACTACGAAGACGGCGCCGTCACGCGTGACGGCTCAACTCACTCGGTGTCGTCCCTGCGAACGCAGGGACCCATAATCCCGGCGCGTAGTTATTGCGCGGGATGATCACTCCGAGTCGTCGCCAAACCACTCCCTGTGGGTATGGGTCCCTGCGTTCGCAGGGACGACATTGAGGATGCGGTGGCAGCCCGCTAAATCACGTCTGCCACAGCAACCCCTTACGCCTGCTCCGCCTTCGCAAAGCGATCGTCCAGTGCGTAGCCCGCGCCGCGGACGGTGCGGATCGGGTCCTGCTCGCGGCCGAGATTGAGCAGCTTGCGCAGGCGGCCGATATGGACGTCGACGGTGCGCTCGTCGATGTAGATGTCACGGCCCCAGACGCTGTCGAGCAGCTGCTCGCGCGAGAACACGCGGCCGGGATGCTCCAGGAAGAACTCCAGCAGGCGATACTCGGTCGGACCGAGATCGATCGGCCGGCCCGAACGCGCCACGCGACGCTTGTCGCGGTCAAGCTCGATGTCGCCATAGGCGAGCACCGTGGCAAGCCGCTCGGGGCTGGCGCGCCTGAGCAGGCCCTTCACGCGTGCCAGCAGCTCCGGCACCGAGAACGGCTTGACGATGTAGTCGTCGGCGCCGGTCGCAAGGCCCCGCACCCGCTCGCTCTCCTCGCCGCGCGCGGTGAGCATGATGATCGGGAGCTGCTTGGTCTCGGGCCGGGTGCGCAGCCGCCGGCACAGCTCGATGCCGGAGAGGCCCGGCAGCATCCAGTCGAGCACGATCAAATCGGGGATATGCTCCTTGAGGCGGGTGTCGGCATCGTCGCCGCGCATCACCGTCTCGACGTCATAGCCGTCGCCTTCGAGGTTGTAGCGGAGAAGCTCGGTGAGAGCTTCCTCGTCCTCAACCACCATAATGCGTGCGCCCATGGTGTTCGTCGCTCCTTAAGTGTTCGGGACCGTCGTGGCGAAGGTCGTCATGTCGCCCTTCGGCCGCTTGTCGGTGATCGCCTGGCCCTCGATCATGTAGAACACGGTCTCGGCGATGTTGGTGGCGTGGTCGCCGATGCGCTCGATGTTCTTGGCGCAGAACATCAGATGGATGCAGAACGAGATGTTGCGCGGATCCTCCATCATGTAGGTGAGGAGCTCGCGGAACAGCGAGGTGCAGATGGCGTCGACTTCCTCGTCGCCCTTCCACACCGCCATCGCCGCCGGCAGATCGTGCGCGGCATAGGCGTCCAGCACCGACTTGACCTGCTGCTGCACGAGGTCGGTCATGTGCTCCAGGCCGCGGAACAGCTTGAGCGGATGGAAATCCGTCTCCAGCGCCGCGACGCGCTTGCCCATGTTCTTGGCGAGGTCGCCGATCCGCTCGAGATCGGTCGCGACGCGCATGGCGCCGACGATCTCGCGCAGATCCACCGCCATCGGCTGGCGGCGCGCGATGGTGAGCACGGCGCGCTCCTCGATCTTCTTCTGAAGCGCGTCGAGCTCGGCGTCGATGGTGACGACGCGCTGGCCGAGCGCGACGTCGCGGCGGATCAGCGCGTCGACGGAATCGACGATCATGCGCTCGGCGATGCCGCCCATCTCAGCGACCAGGCGCGTGAGCTCCTGGAGGTCGGTGTCGAAGGCCTTTGCGGTATGTTCAGAACCCATGTTCCGTCTCCTCAGCCGAACCGGCCGGTGATGTAATCCTGCGTGCGCCGGTCGGTCGGCGACGTGAAGATCTTGCTGGTGTCGTCGAACTCGATCAGCTCGCCGAGATACATGAAGGCGGTCTTGTCGGAGACGCGCGCCGCCTGCTGCATGTTGTGGGTGACGATCGCGATCGTGTAGTTCTCGGACAGCTCCTGGATCAGCTCCTCGACCTTGGCGGTCGAGATCGGGTCGAGCGCCGAGCAGGGCTCGTCGAACAAGATCACCTCGGGCCGCACCGCGACCGTGCGGGCGATGCAGAGGCGCTGCTGCTGGCCGCCGGAGAGCGACAGGCCGGAGGCGTTGAGCTTGTCCTTGACCTCGTTCCACAGCGCGCCGCCGCGCAGCGCCTTCTCGACGCGGTCGTCCATCTCGGACTTCGAGATCTTCTCGTAAAGGCGGATGCCGAAGGCGATGTTCTCGTAGATCGTCATCGGGAACGGCGTCGGCTTCTGGAACACCATGCCGACGCGGGCGCGCAGCAAATTGAGGTCCAGCTTGGGGTCGAGGACGTTGGTCTGGTCGAGCATGAGCTGACCGGTGACGCGCTGGCCCGGATAGAGGTCGTACATCCGATTGAAGATGCGCAGCAGGGTCGACTTGCCGCAGCCCGACGGGCCGATGAACGCCGTGACGCGGTTGGTGCCGAGCGCCAGATTGATGTTCTTCAGCGCGTGGTGCTCGCCGTAATAGAAATTGAGGTTGCGCACCGTCACCTTGGCCGGAGCTTCGGGCAGCACCGGCGCCTGGGGCAAACCACCGGCCGCGCTCATCGTACGGAAAGATCACTCATTTTGCGGTCCTCTCGGCGCTCAGAATGCGCGCGCCAATATTCAGGGCAAGAACGGTCAGGGTGATGAGCAGCGCGCCGCTCCAGGCGAGCTGCTTCCAGTAGGCGTAGGGGCTCTGCACGAAATTGTTGATGGTGACCGGCAGGTTCGCCATCGTCTTGTTCAGACCCAGGCTGAAGAACTGGTTCGACAGCGCGGTGAAGAGCAGCGGCGCGGTCTCGCCGGCGACGCGGGCGGTGGCCAGCATCACGCCGGTGATGAGGCCCGAGCGCGCCGCGCGATAGGCGATGCGCTTGATCACCAGCGAGCGCGGCAGGCCGAGCGCCGAGGCCGCCTCACGCAGTGCGTTCGGCACCAGCAGCAGCATGTCCTCGGTGGTACGCAGCACCACCGGGATGACGATGACCGCGAGTGCGAGTGCGCCGGCAATCGCCGAGAAGCCGCGCATTGGCACCACCACCGCACCATAGATGAACAGGCCGATGATGATCGAGGGCGCCGAGAGCAGGATGTCGTTGATGAAGCGGATCACCGAGGTCAGGCGGTCGTTGCGGCCGTACTCGGCGAGATAGGTGCCGGCGAACAGACCGAGCGGCGCGCCGATGCCGACGCCGAGCACGGTCATGATGATCGAACCCACGATGGCGTTGCGCAGGCCGCCCTCGGTCGAGCCCGGAGGCGGCGTGTCCGCAACGAAGAGCTCCAGGTTCAGGCCGGCAATGCCGTTGTAGAGCAGCGTCATCAGGATCAGCGCGAGCCATGTGACGCCGAAGGCAGCGGCAGCCAGGCAGAGCACACGGATGACGATGTCCATGCGGCGGCGGCGTGCGTAGATCGGGTTCATGTTACTTCCCCGCCTTCTTTTCAAGACGCATCAGCATCAACCGTGCAGCCGCGAGCACGAAGAATGTCAGCACGAACAGCAGCAGGCCGAGCAAGATCAGGCCGGACTGGTGCAGGCCGTCGCTCTCGGCGAACTCCGATGCGATCGCCGCCGAGATCGTGGTGCCCGGGGCGAAGATCGACGACGAGATGCGGAACGAGTTGCCGATGATGAAGGTCACCGCCATGGTCTCGCCGAGCGCGCGGCCGAGCGCCAGCATGACACCGCCGATGACGCCGACGCGGGTGTAGGGGATCACCACGCTGCGCACGACTTCCCAGGTGGTGCAGCCGACGCCGTAGGCGGCTTCCTTGAGCACCGGCGGCACCGTCTTGAACACGTCGACCGAGATCGAGGTGATGAAGGGCAGCACCATGATGGCGAGGATCAGCGCCGCGTTGAACAGGCTGAGATAGGACGGCGGGCCTGCGAAGATCGCGCCCAGCACCGGGACGCCGTCGAAGATCTTGATCATGAAGGGCTGGAACGTGTTGGCCAGGAACGGGCCGAGCACGAAGAAGCCCCACATGCCGTAGATGATCGAGGGAATGCCGGCGAGCAGCTCGATCGCCATGCCGATCGGGCGGCGCGCCCATTGCGGGCAGAGCTCGGTCAGAAAGATCGCAATGCCGAGACCGACCGGAATGGCGATCGCCATCGCGATGAAGGAGGTGATGAGCGTGCCGTAAATCGGGCCGAGCGCGCCGAGCACGGGCGGATCTGCCGACGGCGCCCAGCGCTGCGTCCACAGGAAGGCGAAGCCGTATTCCTTCATCGCCGGGAACGCGCCGACGATCAGCGAGATGATGATGCCACCGAGGATGAGGAGCACCGAGATCGCGGACAGCCGCGTGATCCAGTAGAAGGTGAGGTCGCCGAGCTTGAAGGCGCCCAAGGCCTTGGCGCGGTCATACGGTCCGGCGTCGTCGATTACATCGCTCTGAACGGCCATCTCTGCCACGCCGATCCCCTGTGCCCGTTTGATATACGCTTGTTGTCGGTCTTGTTGTTGGTCTTGCGCTCCGGATGCGGCGCGAGGCCGATCCGGAGCGGAGGTCTTGTGAGATCCCGGCGCCCAGTCCGGGACACAGAGCGCTTAGCTCTTGATCTCGGCAGCCCAGGTCTTCTCGATCAGCTGGACGACCGGGTCCGGCATCGGGATGTAGTCGAGCTCTTCAGCCGCCTTGCCGCCGCTCTTGAAGGCCCAGCGGAAGAACTTGATGGCTTCCTGCGAGGCTGCCTTGTCGGTGGCATCCTTGTGCATGAGGATGAAGGTCGCCGCCGTGATCGGCCAGGACTTGTCGCCGGGCTGGTCGGTCAGGATGACGTAGTAGCCGGGAGCCTTGGCCCAGTCGGCGTTGGAAGCGGCCGCCTGGAAGGCTTCGACCGTCGGCTGCACCGGTTTGCCGGCCTTGTTGACGAGGCCGGTGTAGGTCAGCTTGTTCTGCTTGGCATAGGCGTACTCGACGTAGCCGATCGAGTTCTTGGTCTGGCTGATGTTGCCCGACACGCCTTCGTTGCCCTTGGCGCCGACGCCGACCGGCCACTCGACCGCGGTGCCCTCACCGACCTTGCTCTTCCAGTCCGCGCTGGCCTTGGCGAGATAGTTGGTGAAGTTGAAGGTGGTGCCCGAACCATCCGAGCGGCGGACCACGGTGATCGCGTCCGACGGCAGCTTCACGTTCGGATTGAGCTTCTTGATCGCGGCGTCGTCCCACTTGGTGATCTTGCCGAGATAGATGCTGGCCAGGGTCTCGCCGTCGAACACCAGCTCGCCGGGCTTCACGCCCTCGATGTTGACGACCGGAACGATGGCGCCCATCACCATCGGCCACTGGACGAGGCCGTCCTTCTCGAGCTGCTCGGCCTTGAGCGGCGCGTCGCTGGCGCCGAAGGTCACGGTCTTGGCCTGGATCTGCTTGATGCCGCCGCCGGAGCCGATCGACTGGTAGTTCAGACCGTTGCCGGTCTCCTTCTTGTAGGCGTCAGCCCACTTGGAATAGATCGGGAACGGGAACGTCGCACCGGCACCCGTGATGTCGGCAGCAAACGCCGCCGTCGCCGATGCGGCGACCAAGCCGGCAGCGACGATAGTTTTGATGAAATTCATGGTGGTCTCCATACAGGGGAGCGAAGCGCCATCCGCGCCCGATCGCGCTCCCCGTGCCGCCCCTTTAGGAGCGGTCGGCTGTGCTTTTACGAAGGTTTCGTGACAGCTGGATGACACGGCCAAGCGATTGAAATCGCTTGAATATCAGGTTGGAGCCGCGGTCTTCGCCTGGGGAAAACAGGCCGTGAAAACGGCGCCCTGCTTGGGCACGCTCTCGATCAAAAGCCGGCCGCGATGGCGGTTAAGAATATGTTTCACCAGCGATAATCCGAGCCCCGTCCCGCCCTGCGAGCGGCTGTCGCCGACGTCGACCCGGTAGAACCGCTCGGTCAGTCGCGGCAGATGCTCGGGCGCGATGCCGGGTCCGAAATCGCGGACCAGGACCCGGATTTCCTGAGCTCCATCAGTGGCTGCCGCGGCGGCCAGCGACACGATGACACGTCCGCCCGACGCCCCGTATTTGAGGGCGTTCTCGATCAGGTTCTCGAACAGGCGGAGCAATTCCTCGCGGTCGCCCGCAATCATCACCGGGGTCTCAGGCAGATGGGTCTCGACCTCGACCTGGCGCTCCCGCGCCAGCGGCTCGAGCCCGTCGGCGACCTGGAAGATGATCGGCAGCAGGTCGACCAGGGTGTCGGGCCGCACATGGGCCGACAGCTCGACCCGCGACAGCGAGAGCAGATCGTCGATCAGGCGCGCCATCCGGGTCGCCTGATTGTGCATGATGCCGAGGAACCGCTCGCGTGCCTTGGGATCGTCCTTGGCCTGGCCCTGGAGCGTGTCGATGAAGCCTGACAGCGCGGCGAGCGGCGTGCGCAGCTCGTGGCTGGCATTGGCGACGAAGTCTGCGCGCATCTCCTCGACCCGGCGCAGCGGCGTCTGGTCGTGGAAGGTCATCAGCATGCATTTGTCGGCGCCGCCGAAGGAGGTCGGCACCGGCACCGGCGTGATGGTCAGCTCCATCCAGCGGTCGACCGGCACATGGTCGAGATAGGTCGTGCGCCGCGGCTCAGTGGTCGCAATGGACTCCCGCAGCGCCGTGATGATCTCCGGCGAGCGCAGCGCGAACTGGGCGAGCTCGTTCTTGCGCAGCGCCGGCGCCAGCTGGGCGGCGGCGGCATTGAGATGGATGACACGCCCGGCGCGGTCGAGCAGCACCGCCGGATCCGGCATGCCGGCGACGACCGCGGCCACCGCCGCGCTCTCGACCGGGTTGACGCGGCGGGTGTCGTCGCGCGAGGCGGCGTTGTCGTGCAGCCGCCAGGGGATCAGCGCCGCGGCCGCGATGCAGAGGAACACGGTCGCCGCCCGCATCACCGACAATTCGCCGAGCGAGACCACCACCGACAGCGCCAGCGCCGCGGCGATCAGGATGACGGTCGAATGCCGCAGCCGGTCGGACCAGGGCTGCGCGGAGGGAGAAGATGGGGCGTCGATCGCCATCGGGGCGGGCTTCTCCTAAGGGGATGCGCCGGTCAGGCGCCGGTGTCGCTGCGCTCTCTCACATAGGCGGCTTCACGCGCCGGGCCGGGGTCGAGCTTGAGCGCCGCCTGCTGCAAGCGCTTCGATCGAGCGCCGATTATAACCTCGCGAAACGTCAGCAAGATTACAGATATGACGAAGGGGGAGAGATAATAGAGGACGCGGAACAGGAGCATGCCACCCAGCAGTTCCTCGCGGTCCATCTGCCAGAGGCCGACCAGCATGGCGGCATCGAACACGCCGAGTCCTCCCGGCGAGTGGCTGGCGAAACCGAGCAACGTCGCCGAGACGAAGATCACCGCCACCACGACGAAGCCGAGATTGGGCTCGTCCGGGACCAGCACGTACATCGCGAGCGCACAGAAGCCGAGATCGATGATGCCGATGGCGATCTGGAGCAGCGTCAGCGGGCCGCCCGGCAGCACCACGGTCCATGGCCCGCGGCCGACCACCCGCGGCTGGGTCCAGACCCAGACCACATAGGCGACCAGCCCCGCGATGATCATCATCGCCAGCATCCGGTTCAGCCAGGGCGGAAGCTGGTCGATCGAGGCCGCGGCTTCCGGATGGTAGGAGATGCCGAGGCCGAGCACGGCGGCATTGCCGAGCCAGAAGGTCAGGCCGGCGAGAAAGCAGATCTTTGCGACGTCGATCGCGTTCAGGCCATAGGCCGAATAGATGCGGTAGCGCACCGCGCCGCCGGTGAAGACGCTGGCGCCGACATTGTGGCCGATCGAATAGCTGGTGAAGGCGGCGAGCGCATTGATGCGGTAGGGCACATGGGTGTGACCGATCGCGCGCACGGCGAACAGATCGTAGAAGGTCAGGGTGAAATAGCCCGCGGCCACGAACAGCGCCGCCATCGCGATCTGGCTCGGCTCGGTGCTCTTGATCGCTTCGAGGACCTCGTTGACGTCGATGCCCCGCAGCATGTGGTAGAGCACATAGCAAGCGATGCCGATGACCGCGACGCTGATCACAACTCCAAGCTTATGCAGGACTTGCTTCTGGCGCAGAAACGTCATCGCCCTGCGTATGGCTTCCAGCATCTAGACCTCGAACAACGCTTCAGCGGCCGGGGTGGCCGGCGGACAGGCGGACGACGCACAGGCATTCAACGAACCCTTGCCGCCGGCTCCGGCATCGCGCATGCCCCATGCCCTTCCACTAGCGCGTTTTGGGGCGGAGTGGAATTCAGCAATTCGAACAAAAACTCGTGCCTTCAATATTTTAGGCAGGGTTGCGGGCTCCTGATGCACGGATTGGCGCTTTCGGCGGCAAGACTGACGCGAATCTCCATGGCAATCCTGCGCAGGCGCCATGAAGTTTTGATGATTTCGACCGCACAATGTTCCGTCACGACTTAAGCCGACGTCAATCTATGGGCCGCCCCCGCCTGGCGAAAGAGGGGGTGGCCGGCGCTGTTGTTCAGGGATTTCAGGTGGGCCGAAAGGCCGCGGCGACGGTGGCGGCCTCAGGAAGCGATCGGAATCCGCCCCGGATCAGTGCCACGCGGAAGTGACGGCGGCCACGATTTCGTCGGTACCGGGAAAGTGGCCCTTGCTGCGGCTGGCGGCGATGCTGTCGCCGACCTTGACCTGGAAGATCCCACCCTTGGCGGGCACGAGAGCCGTCTCCAGCGCCAAATGCTGCCGCAGCGCAGCAGCGGCGTCCTTGGCGCGCTTCTCGTAGCCGCAGGGACGGCAATAGATGATGGTCACATCAGCCATCTCGCCCGCCTTCAGGCAGCGCGCTGCTGGCGCACGGCTTCAATGCCGGCGATCCAGCCGGCGATGGAGCGGCCGATCGCCTCGGGGTGATCCTCCTGGAGAAAGTGCAGCCCGGGTCCGAGGTGGACCAATGTGCAGTGCTTCAGCGAGGCTGCGAACCGCTCGGCGAATTCGGGCGCGACGAGCGCGCCGGGCGTGCCCGAGAACAACAGCTTCGGATAGGACGATGCAGCCAGCGCCGCATGCGCGGATTGGAGCATCTCGTAGACGTCGGCGGGCTCGCCTGCGATCGGCAGTTCGCGGGGGAAGGCGAGAACGGGGCGCCGACTCTCCGGCGTCGGGAATGGCGCGCGATAGGGCGCCATCTCGTCGTCGCTGAGCTCGCGCACGATGCCACCGGGCAGCACGCGTTCGACGAACGCATTCGCCTCGAGGATCATCGCTTCGCCCTCGCCCGGCGTCCTGAATTTGCGGAACGCCGCCCTCGCCGCCTCGGCGTGGTCCTGCTCCTCCGCGACCTCGGTGTGGTGAAAGTCCTGCCAGGTCGGCATCGGGCGGATGAACTCCATGAAGGCGAGGCCGCGCACGAAATCCGGCCGGCGCGCGGCGAGATGGAACGCGAGCGCGGTGCCCCAGTCCTGCGCGACGAGATAGGCCGATTTGATGCCGCGCTGTTCGATGAATGCATCGAGATAGCGGACGTGGTCGACGAAGCGATAGCCTATGTCGGGCTTGCCGGACTGGCCGAAGCCGACGAGATCGGGCGCGATGCAATGTGCGACCGGCGATACAAGCGGCAGGATGTTGCGCCAGATATGCGACGACGTCGGGTTGCCGTGCAGGAACAGGGCTGCGGGCGCATCGCGATCTCCCGCCTCGCGATAGGCCATCGTGCTTCCCAGCACGGACGCTTTGAGAGTCTCGATTTCAGTTGGCTTGCTCATGTCAGCTCCCTGAAGACGGTTTGAAAGGCGATGGTCTTGAAACGTTCGAGGGCGTTGGGATTGCAGTCGACCTTCATGCGCAGGATCGCGCCCTGCCAGGACGCGAGCAGGAAATCGGCAAGCTCTTCGGGCTCGAAATCGGATGCGATCTCGCGGCACGTCTGGGCGTCCCTGATGCAGGCGGCGAACGGCGTGCGCCATTCGGCGAAGATTTCGGCGAGACGCGCGCGCAGCATTTCGCTGCTGGCTGATGCCTCCAGGCTGAGATCACCGATCAGGCAGCCGCGGCCATAGCCGTCGGCCTCCAGCCGGCCGGTGATGATGTCGAGATAGCGGCGCAGCCGCGCGCGCGGCGTCAGCGAGGTGTCGTCGAGCGCCTCCGCGACCAGTCCCCTCGTGGTGTCGAAGTAGCGGTCGAGCACCTCGGAGGCGAACACCTCTTTGGAGCGAAAATGGTTGGTGAAGGACCCCTGCGGCGCGCCTGCCGCAGCGGTGACGTCGCGCACGCTGGTGCCGTGATAGCCGGTCCTGAACATGACCTTCAGGCCGGCATCGAGGATGGCGTCTTTGAGTGAGGGCTTTGGCATAAGGAAAACAATACGTACGTACGTATTAATGTCAAACACATTCCAATCGTTCGGCAATTTGCTTGCCGATCAAGCCGTTATTGCAATGTTGGATAGAGGCTCGCCCTCCGAGCGAACCTGAAGATCTAAGCCGCCGGCTGGCTCCGCGAGACCACCCTGTCGCGCAGCCAGGCGCCGATGGTGCAGCCGACGAGGTAGCAGGCGAACATGACCAGCCCGAGATCGAGCCAATAGCCGAAGCGGCCGGGCACCACATGCGCGAACGAGGCTGCGACCAAGGCGGCGGCAAGCACGGCGAGCCAGCGCGCGGTCACCTTCGAGGTGCCGTTGCCGCGCTGGACCACCGAGATCCAGCCCATGCAAAAGCCCAGCAGCAGCGAGCCGATCAGCCAGCCCAGATGGAACGAGACGAGATAGGGCATCATCACCTCACCAGAAATTCGATGCGGCGGTTCTGCGCCTTGCCTTCGTCGGTGTCATTTCCGGCGAGGGGCTGCGTGGCGCCATAGCCGACCGGGGTGAAGCGGGTGGCCGGCAGCCCGGCCTTGACCAGATAGTCGATCACGGCCTGCGCGCGCTTCTCCGAGAGAGCCTGATTGAAGGAGTCCTCACCGTCGGCATCGGTGTGCCCGGCCACCTCGATATTGGTGGTGGGGCAGCGCAGCGCCGTCTCGATCAGGTGGTCGAGAATGCCGGCGGAATCCGGGTCGATGTCGGCGCGTTTCGTTGCGAAGCGGATCTTGCCCTTGTTCAGGAGCTCCGTGAACAATTGCTGGCAGACCGTGCCGTCGACCGGGCCCGCGGCAGGCTTCACCGTAATCTCCGGCTTGTACTGCCAGTTCTTCGGGAAGTCCTTGCCGAGGCCTGCGCGGATGTCGTTGGCGGCCCCTTCATAGAGCGCGTCGCCCGACAGCTTCACCTCGCGATCGGACACCACGAGCGTACCGGTCGACAGCCGCGACAGCCCGCCGAGCGCTGCGACCACGGCAGTATTGAAGGAGCCGGGTGCGCCGACGCTGGCCTTGAGATTGTCGACGACCTTTTCGGTGAAGAACTTTCGCGAGGCACTCGTTGCAATGGCCGCGTGCACGTTGTTGTCAGGCACGTAGCCGGTCAGCGTCACCGTCGCGGCAACCGGGTCCTTGTAGGCCTGGAAGATGTAGGGCGGCGCCTTGACATCGTTGGCGGCGACCGAAAAGCCCTCGGGCAGGTTCTTGAGCGCGGCCGCGATCGCCTCACGGCCGCCGAGCTCGCGCGCCATGCCCGACAGATTGACCTTGGTGTCCGTGATCGTGATCTTGCCGTCCTTGAGCTTGCCGATCTGGTCGAGCAGCAGCATCGCGGCGGCCTCGAACCGCGGCGGCGCGCCGCGTGCGAGGCCCATTTGATCGGCGACCTCGGTCCCGTTGACCTCCTTGCGCGCGGCCTCGGTCAGGCGCGCCTTCATCGACGGCAGGGGCGCGGAGCCGGACAGCGTCACCCGCACTACGTCACGCTCGGCATTCCAGACGAAGGGCGTTGCTTCGGGAACAAGGCGGGTCCGGTCGTCGACCAGGCGCACGCCCGGAACGAGCTCGACCGCCATCACGGCATCGCGGCGCCCCTCCTCGGAAAAGGCGTCCGCGGCCAGGCCGACGTCCCGGCCGTCCACCGCGATCCGGGTCTTGTCCAGAACGGTCTCCTTGAGCGCCGCCGAGCTGCGGGCGGACAGGTCCGCCTCGACCGGCAAGGTATTATTCCAGGCCGCAAATCCCCACATGACGGCCAGGGGGATCAGCCCTGGCCACCATTTGCTGGCCCACCTGAAAAGCTTCTGCATTCAACGACCCGAACTCTGGAACCGGAGACAAAACAAACCCTTGGCGGGCTGTCAAACCGGAAATGATGCCCTTCCGAAGGCCATGCGTCGACAATTGGAATAACTTTTTCTTCAAGGGTTCTTCCGTAAGTTGAAAGTGGAATGCCAGAGTTCGCCAGCCGGTCATGAAACAACTCCGAAACAACGTCATCCGCGCCGGGCTGGGGGCACTCTATTTCAGCGGGGCGCACCACCTGTTGCGCCCGCTCTTGTCGGGCGTCGGCGCCATTTTCATGCTGCACCATGTGCGGCCGGCCCGCGAGGCCGCGTTCCAGCCGAACCGGCACCTCGAAGTCACCCCCGATTTCCTGCGCGCCACGCTGAGCCATTTGCACTCGCGCGGGATCGACATCGTCAGCATGGACGAGCTGCATGAGCGGCTGGTGCAGGGCCGGTTCACCCGCCCCTTTGCCGCCTTCACCCTCGACGACGGTTACCGCGACAATCTCGAATTCGCGCTGCCGGTTCTGCGCGAATTTGACGCGCCCTTGGCCGTCTATGTCGCGAGCGAATTTGCCGAGGGCACCGGACGCCTGTGGTGGACCGCGCTGGAAACCGTGATCGCCAAGGCCGAACAGATCGACATCCAGATCGGAAATTCCGCGCTGCGGCTGGACGCAACGACCCCTGCCGCAAAACAAATGGCGTTCGACCGCCTGCACGATTGGCTGCGCGCGCTGCCGGGCGAACATGATCTCAAGCGCGAGATCGAGGCGCTCTGCGCCAGATACGACGTCGACATGGCCGCGCTGTGCCGCAGCCTGTGCCTGTCCTGGGACGAGGTGAAGGCATTTGCCGCCGATCCGCTGGTCACGATCGGCGCGCACACCATCAGCCATTGCAATCTCGCCAGGCAGAGCGAGGGGATCGCCGCACAGGAGATGGCGGTAAGCCGCGCGCGGATCGAGCAGGCGCTCGGCCGTACCGTGCTGCACTTCGCCTACCCCTATGGCGACCGCGAAGCGGCGGGCGAGCGCGAATTCACACTCGCTGCATCGGCCGGCTTCAAGACCGCGGTGACGACCCGGCCCGGCATGCTGTTCGCCGAGAACGCCGGCCACATGACCGCGCTGCCGCGCGTCTCGCTCAACGGCAATTACCAGGACGCGCGAATTTTGCCGGTGCTGACCTCGGGCGCCGCGACCGCGATGTGGAACGGCTTTCGCCGGATTGCGGCGGCGTAGCCACGCTGTCGTCCCGGCGAACGCCGGGACCCATACCGCGGAATCCATCGATTACATTTGGTAGAAGTACCGAACGACGAGTCGTCGCCAAACTACTCCCTGTGGTTATGGGTCCCGGCGTTCGCCGGGACGACACCGAGTGAGTTGGACCGCAGCCGCACCACACTCGCGCCTTCCTTGACTCCCCTCTCCGCCGCGCTCAAAACGGCGTCAACCAAGGGAGGCACCATGTTCAACGATCTGTTCTCGCTCAAAGGCCGCGTCGCGCTCGTGACCGGCGGCTCGCGCGGCATCGGCAAGATGATCGCGGCGGGCTTCCTCGCGCAAGGCGCGGCGAAGGTCTACATCACCGCGCGCAAGGCCGGACCGTGCGAGGCGACGGCGAAAGAGCTCTCCGCCCAATATGGCGGCGAATGCATCGCGCTGCCGATCGATATCTCGACCATCGAAGGCTGCGACAGGTTGGCCGCCGAAATCATCAAGCTGGAGCCGAAGCTCGACATCCTCGTCAACAATGCGGGTGCGGCCTGGGGCGCGGAGTTCGACGAATTCCCGGAGAGCGGCTGGGACAAGGTGATGGACCTCAACGTCAAGTCGCTGTTCTTCCTGACCAAGGCGCTGGCAAAGCCGCTGCGCGCGGCGGCCTCGCATGAGCGGCCCGCCAAGGTCATCAACATCGCCTCGGTCGACGGTATCTTCGTCAATCCGAGCGAGACCTATTCCTACGCCGCCAGCAAGGCCGCCGTGATCCATCTGACGCGGCGCATGGCGACGAAACTGATCAAGGACAACATCAACGTCACCGCGATCGCGCCGGGCGCGTTCAAGTCCGACATGAACCGCGCCGCGCGCGACCACGCGGACGAGGTCGCAAAGCGCATTCCGGCGCGGCGCATCGGAACCGATGAGGACATGGCCGGCGTGGCAATCTATCTCGCCTCGCGCGCGGGCGATTACGTGGTCGGCAACACCATCGCCGTCGACGGCGGCGTGGTCTACGCCAATGCCGGGCTGGAGATCGCGGGGTAGGCGGGGCGTCTCAGCACAGAGCGCGCGTCACACTCCGCAGTCATGCCCCGGCTTGACCGGGGCATCCAGTACGCTGCAGCGTCTCGATCTATCTCTGCCGCCTCTGGAATACTGGATCACCCGCTTTCGCGGGTGATGACACCATTTGCGTTGTGCGAGGGTCGAACCCTGACTCTTACGACTCGATCTTCACATACTCGAAATCGCCGGGCTTGTTGTCGATGCCGACCTTCGGCGGCGAGATCCAGGATGCGAACTTGCCGGTCTCGGTGACGGGCTGCATCAGCGAGGTGATGAAGTCGCCATCGGCGGTCGAGGGCAGCCATTCGTCCTTGCGCTTCGCCCAGGTGGCGTCGTCGATCAAAAGACCATCCGGCGTCGCATGGATGCCCTTGAACTCGCCGATATGCCGATGGAAAGCGACGTTGGGCAGTTTGAGCTGGAAGTTATAGCCCGCGGTCGAGATCACCTTGTTCCAGCGCAGCATGCCCTTGACGCAGTCCTGGCTGTAATCGTCGCGCAGGCGCATGTTGAGCGCGGTCAGCGCCGGCTCGTCGACCAGCTTGATCTCGCCGTCGATGAACTTGAGCACCGGATAGGTGGCGTTCTTGAGCTGGTGATCGTCGTCGATCTGGGTCTCGTGATAGCGGCCCTTGATGCCGGTGTTGAAGGCGTTGGCAGCGTTGGTCGAGACCTCCGAGCCGAACAGGTCGAGCGACAGCGTATAGTGCAGGTTCAACTTCTTCTGGATCGTCGGCAGGTCGATCACGCCGAGCGCGCGAACCTTTGCGATGTCGGTGGGATCGGTGATGCCGGCTTCGCGCATCGCGTCACAAGTGCGCTGCACGACGCGGGTGATGCCGGTCTCGCCGACGAACATGTGGTGCGCTTCTTCCGTCAGCATGAAACGGCAGGTGCGCGACAAGGGATCGAAGCCCGACTGCGCGAGCGAGTGCAGCTGCATCTTGCCGTCGCGGTCGGTGAAGTAGGTGAACATGAAAAAGGACAGCCAGTCCGGCGTCGCCTCGTTGAAGGCACCGAGCATGCGCGGCGCATCGGCATCGCCCGAGCGACGGCGCAGCAAGTCATCCGCTTCCTCGCGGCCGTCGCGGCCAAAGTACTTCTGGAGCAGATAGACCATCGCCCAGAGATGGCGGCCTTCCTCGACATTGACCTGGAACAAATTGCGCATGTCGTAGAGCGAGGGCGCGGTCTTGCCGAGGTGGCGCTGCTGCTCGACGGAAGCCGGCTCGGTGTCGCCCTGGATCACGATCAGGCGGCGCAGCATGGCGCGATACTCGCCCGGGACTTCCTGCCACGCAGGCTCGCCGAAATGCTCGCCGAACGGAACGACGCGATTTTCCTCCTGCGGCGCAAGCAGGATGCCCCAGCGATAGTCGGGCATGCGGACATAATCGAACTTGGCCCAGCCGCGCGGATCGACGGAATAGGCGGTGCGCAGATACACCAGCGACTCCTGAAAGCCTTCCGGCCCCATGTCGCTCCACCAGTCCATATAGCCGGGATGCCAGCCTTCCAGCGCCTTCAGCACCTGGCGGTCTTCGGCGAGATTCACGTTGTTCGGAATCTTGGTCGAGTAGTCGACGTTCATGATGTTCATGGTGGACCTCCCGTGGGGGACTGATTCATTCAACGATTGGCATCGAACCGTGAGCTTGCGAATGGCGAATGGTGAGTAGCGAATGGAAATCCCTATTCGCCATTCACCACTCCCTACTCGCTAAACTCTCGTCATATCGAATTTCGGCTTCTGGCCGCTGCCGTAGCGGCGCAGCGCGCCTTCCTCGCCGACCGCGTTCGGGCGCTGGAAGATCCAGTTCTGCCACGCGGTCAGACGCGAAAAGATCTTCGATTCCATCGTCTCGGGGCCGACGAAGCGCAGGCTCGCTTCCATGCCGGTGAGGCTGTCGGGCGAGAAGCTGGCGCGCTCCTCGAGGAACACGCGCACCTCGTCGTCCCAGTCGATGTCGTCGAGCGCGAAGGTGACGAGGCCGAGCTCTTCCGCCTGCTCGGCGTCGAGCGCGGTGCCCATGGTGGCTTCCGCACGCTCGACGTCGGACGGATCGGCCTGGAAGCGCGATTCCAGCCGGGTCAGGCCGTGGCTCATCGGATACGGACCGAAGTTCATGGCCGACAATTCGATCGACGGCGGCGGACGGTTGTCGCCCTGGCGCGTGCCGATCAGCATGTAGGAGCGGTCGGCGGCGAAGACGAGCTCGGCGAGCGTGCCGGCAAAGCAGGAGCCGGGCTCGACCAGCGTCACCAGCGTGCGCGAGGTGACGTCGATGCGCTTCAGCACGCGCTTCCAATAGTGCCTGATTTCGTTGACCAGCCAGTGCGCCTTGTTGGCTTCGAGGAAGGCGTCGGATGACAGCACATGGGCGCGGTCGCCATGGCTCTTGAAGACGAGCATCGCAATCTCGAGCTCGTTGATGCGCAGATGCAGGATGGCGTCGTCGAGCTCGCGCGCGACCTGGAGCGGCCAGAACGAAGATCCCTGCGCCATCATGCCGTCGATGTCGGCCGGCGGCGCGGTCTCCGGCGCCTTGATCGAGATGGTGGCGATGCGCGCCGTGCGATCGATGTCGACGCTGACAAAACCGTAGCGGATGCTGGTCTCGTCGATGACGCGCCTGAGCGGTGTCAGCGCAATACCCTTGCCGCTGCCCTTGCGCTTCGACTGGCCTGCGAACTCCTTGGCGCGCTCGGCGACCTTGGCCTCGAGCTTCGAGTTCGGCGCGATCTCGTCGACGAGGCGCCACTGCACGGCACGCTTGCCCTTCACGCCTTCCTCGATGGTGCAGAAGAAATCGGCGTGGTCGCGGCGTACCTTGCGCTTGTCGACGACGCGGGTGAGGCCGCCGGTGCCCGGCAGCACCGCGAGCAGCGGCACTTCCGGCAGCGCAACGGCCGACGAGCCGTCATCGGCGAGGATGATGTGGTCGGTCGCGAGCGCCAGCTCATAGCCGCCGCCGGCGGCCGAGCCGTTCACCACCGTGATGAAGCGCTGGCCGGAATTCTCCGAAGAGTCTTCCATACCGTTGCGGGTCTCGTTGGTGAATTTGCAGAAGTTCACCTTGTGGGCATGCGTGGAGCCGGCAAGCATGCGGATGTTGGCACCGGCGCAGAACACGCGGTTCTTGGCCGAGCGCATTACCACGACCTTCACCTCGGGGTGTTCGAAGCGCAGGCGCTGGACGACGTCCGCCAGCTCGATGTCGACGCCGAGATCGTAGGAGTTGAGCTTGAGCAGATAGCCCTCGAACAGGCCGCCATTCTCGTCGACGTCCATGGTCAGGGTGGCGACGTCGCCATCGACCGCGAGCTTCCAGTGCTTGTAGCGGGACGGTTCGGTCTGGAAATCGATGAATGTCGCGCCGCCTGCGAGGCGCCGATCTTCCCCGGCCATGGGCCACCCTTGAGCTTGGTTATGCGTTTTGGCTGTAGCGTTAGATGCACAATAATGCATCTTTTTGAAAGCGTCTAGCCCTTAACGGCCATCGCATGCACTTTGTTTCATGAGACCCATTGAGACCGCACAATGGCGCCGAGGGTGATCCAGTCCGCCTTCGAGAGTTCGGAACGGCCCAGCTTGGCCTGGAGCAGAGCCGTCAGCGCCGGAATGGGGAAGCTCTCGACAAAGCCGTCGCCGCCCGCGGCCGTCTTGCGCGAGCTCAGCGCCCGCAACTCTGCCTGTGCGTCGCCAAACAGGCGCGCAGCAGAATGCGCTCACGACCGCCTTGCGGGGCTGCGGCCCAGACCGCTTCCAGCACCTCCTGCGATTCCCAGAAATAGCCGCGGTCGTTGAGCGCGAGCCCGTAGCGCAGCGCCGGATGACGCGCCGGCACGTAGCCCCTGAACGCCGGGGGCACCAGCGCCTTGGCCAGGTCAAGCGTCTCGTAATCCGCGTCGACCCCGTCGGTCTCGCCCGGCACATAGGCCCATCGCGGCCACGGCAACGGGTCGCTCGCATCCGAAGGCACATTCATGGATGTGCCTCCGCAGGATCATGCGGCGCGTCCCTGAAGTCCCTGATCGTCGCGCAGGGCCGCTCTTGCAAATTGCTCAATCGCGTCAAGCGTCGCCCCCGGCGCTTCACGATGCGGGGAATGTCCCGCGTCTGAAATAATTTTCAAATCTACCGGACAATAACACTCTTCCTGCGCAATATCGACCTGTCGCAGTGTGCCATATTGGTCGCCCTTGCCCTGCACGACCAGGATGGGAACGCGGATGTAGGCGAGGTATTCCGAGATGTCCCAGTCGCGGAACTTCGGATCGAGCCAGGCGCCGTTCCAGCCACAGAAGGCGTTGTCGACATCCATGTGCCAGCGCGCCAGCTTCGCCTTGAGGTCGGTGGTCTCGAAGGTCGTCTTGATCGCTGCGATGGATTTCACCGAGATATCCTCGACGATGAAATGCGGCGCCATCAGCAGGAGGCCTTGCAGACGGTGATCCTGATGCGCGCCGGCATAGATCGTCGCGATCGAGGCGCCGTCGGAATGGCCGAGCAGGAGGCCGCGCTTGAAGGAAATCGCATCGAGGATCTTCGGCAGCACATCCAGCGCCTCGCGCTGCATGTAATCGAGCGGCCGCGGCAGCGTCACCGCGCTGGATTGGCCGTAGCCCGCGCGCGAATAGACGAAGATGCCGGCGCCGGTGGCTTGCTGAAGTTTTTCCGGGAAGTCGCCCCACAGACCGACCGAGCCGAGGCCTTCGTGCAGCATGACGATGGTGGGACCGTCCGCCGATGGCGGCGCGAGCCATTTGTATTCGAGGCTGGCGCTGCCGATGGTCAGGAAGCCGGTGGGGGTGAGGTTGGTCATGGTCGTATTCCTGTTCGCTCCGTCTGCACCCTCCCCTGGAGGGGGAGGGTCGGCTCACATCGAGCGCAGCGAGATGTGAGACGGGGTGGGGTGACAGTCTCTCGGCGGATGCGGTGCCCGAGTGGAGAGATCACCCCACCCCGCTCCGCATTGCGCTTCGCTCCATGCGAAGCGACCCACGAGCGAGCTTCGCTCGTCTCGGACCCCTCCAGGGGAGGGTAAGCAAGCGAGTCCGCCGCCTGCACGCTCAATTCGCGCCCTCGCGCAATTTGAACCGCTGGATCTTCCCCGTCGCGGTCTTCGGCAGCGACTCCACCACGTCGATCCAGCGCGGATATTTCCACGGGCCGATCTTCTGCTTGACGTGCTCCTTCAGCATCTCCTGCAAGTCCGCCGTCGCCGCGCCCGGACGCAGCACGACGAAGGCCTTCGGCTTCAGCAGGCCTTCCGGATCGGCTTCCGGCACGACGGCGGCTTCGAGCACGGCGGGATGCGTGATCAGCGCGCTCTCGACCTCGAACGGCGAGACCCAGATGCCGGAGACCTTGAACATGTCGTCGGCGCGGCCGCAGAAGGTGTAGCGGCCTTCGCCATCCCTGACATATTTGTCGCCGGTGCGGGTCCACGGACCTTCAAAGGTGCGGCGGCTCTTGTGGCGCTGGTTCCAGTAGCCCTCGCCGGCCGAGGGCGCATCGACCAGCAGCTCGCCGACCTCGCCGTCGGCGACATCCTGGCCGGCCTCGTTGACGAGCCGCACCGCATAGCCCGGCACCGGCTTGCCGGAGGAGCCGTATTTGATGTCGCCGGGCGCGTTCGACAGGAAGATGTGCAAGAGCTCAGTCGAGCCGACGCCGTCGAGGATGTCGACGCCGAAGCGCGCCTTCCAGCTGTTGCCAACGGATTCCGGCAGCGCCTCGCCGGCCGAGGTGCAGATGCGGAGCGACTTGCCGCCGCGCTCGGCCTTCATCGTCTCGTCGTTGAGCATCGCCGCGAACAATGTCGGCACGCCGAAGAAGATCGAGGGATTGTACCTGTTCATCAGGTCGAACATGCGCGCCGGCGTCGGGCGCTCGCTGTTCAGCACCACGGTGGCGCCGACCGACATCGGAAACGTCAGCGCATTGCCGAGGCCATAAGCGAAGAACAGCTTTGCCGCGGAGAGGCAGACGTCGTTCTCGCGGATGCCGAGCACCTGGCTCGCATAGGTGTCCGCGGTCGCCTGCATGTTCGAATGCAGATGGCGCACGCCCTTGGGCATGCCGGTCGAGCCCGACGAATAGAGCCAGAACGCCGGCTCGTCCGGATGCGTCGTGGCGGTGGTGAACTGGTCGCTCTCATCAGCGAGCTCGTCCGCGAGCTGCTTGTGGCCGTTCTGCTTGGCGCCAGAGACCACGACGTGCTCGAGATCCGGCATGCGGCCGACGACGTCCTTGATAACAGGATAGAGCGCTTCGGAGACGAACAGTACGCGCGCGCGGCAATCGGCGAGGATGTAGGCGTATTGGTCCGCGGTCAGCAGCGTGTTGAGCGGCACTGGCACGATGCCGGCGCGGATCGCGCCCAGAAACACGATCGGGAAATCGACCGTGTCCAGCATGATCATCGCCACGCGCTCCTCGCGGCGGACCCCGAGCCGGCGCAGAATGTTGGCGGCGCGCCGGGTCTCACGCTGGAGCTCGCCATAGGTGAGCCGCGAGACGGTGTCGTCGAAGACGAGCTTGCCTCCCCTGCCGTCCTCGACGTTGCGGTCGAGCAGCCAGGTCACCGCGTTATAGGATCCCTCGCTCACGGACTTCTCCCCCGAATTTAGAATTATAATTCATAGAAAGACACCGCGGCGGCTTGCTGTCAATGCTGGCAGGCACTATGTTTCATTAAAACGCGCCGCAGGACACCCTCTCAAGAAGGCCCATGATCTGCAGTCCATGACCGACAGTCCCGACGCCGAATCCCGATTTCTCGAACAGCTCGGCCAGCGCGTGCGCACCATGCGCGCGCTGCGCGGCATGTCGCGCAAGGTGCTCGCCAAGGTATCAGGGATTTCGGAGCGCTACATCGCGCAGCTCGAGAGCGGCAAGGGCAACGTCTCCATCGTGCTGCTGCGCCGCGTCTCCGACGCGATGGGTGCGCATCTCGAAGACCTGCTTCCCTCGGCCGACCCGACGCCGGACTGGCAGATGTTTCGCGATCTCCTGCGCAAGGCGACGCCGGCGCAAATCGCTCAGGCCAAGGACGTTCTCGCCGGCGGCAGCGCGTCGGCGCCGCGGCGCGCACCGTTCTGCGGCATCGCGCTGATCGGCCTGCGCGGCGCCGGCAAATCGACGCTGGGGCGGATGCTGGCGAAGAAGGTCGGCTGGAGTTTTGTGGAGCTCAACAAGGAGGTCGAGCAGCAGAACGGGCTCTCGGTCGCCGAGATCATCGCGCTCTACGGCCAGGAAGGCTTTCGCCGCATGGAGCAGGCAGCGCTGCAACAGCTGCTCGCGCGCAACGAGCTGATGGTGCTGGCAACCGGCGGCGGCATCGTGTCGGAGCCGTTGACCTTCGACCAGATCCTGTCGTCGTTCTACACGATCTGGCTGAAGGCCGAGCCCGAGGAGCACATGGCCCGCGTGCGCCGCCAAGGCGACCTGCGCCCGATGGCGGACGACCGCTCCGCGATGGCCGAGCTGCGCAACATCCTGCTGAGCCGCGAACCGCTTTATTCGCGCGCGACGGCGGTGGTGGATACGGCAGGGCTGTCGGTCGATGCGGCGGCTGCAAGGCTGATCGATGCGGTGCGGCCGGTGCTGCAGAACGAAGCGCGGAGTTTCGGCCTGCGCAGCGTGGCGCTGTAAGGCAATCTCTCACGGCACGCTCGCTGCGTTCCCTCCCCCCTTGCGGGGGAGGGTTAGGGAGAGGGGTGTCACACGGGGACTCCATCGATCGCGCAGGAGCCTCTTCTTCTCTTCGCAGCAACAAACACCATTTCCTGGGCTACCCCTCTCCCCAGCCCTCCCCCGCAAGGGGGGAGGGAGTGCAGTTGCGCGCGCGGATGTGCCTTGCGTCCCTTTTCGTTTCTCAAACAGAAACGATATGAAGGGCCACACAGCACACACCAGGACTCGATGAATGACCGATAGCGACGTCGCAATCTCCATGTTCGAGCGGATCGGCGGCAGCGGCACGATCGACCTTCTGGTCGACCGCTTCTACGAGCGCATGGACACGCTGCCGGAGGCGAAAATGATCCGTGCGATGCACGCGGATGACCTCGGACTGATCAGGGACGTGCTGAAGCGCTACCTCACCGAATGGACCGGCGGCCCAAAGCTCTATTCCGTAGAGAAGGGCCATCCGCGGCTGCGGCAGCGACACATCGGTTTTGCGATCGGCGACGCCGAACGCGACGCGTGGCTAACTTGCATGCGCGGCGCGCTGGAGGAGACGGTCGTCGACGCTGCCGCGCGGCAAGACCTCGACAAGGCGATATCCGGTCTTGCCGACTGGATGCGCAACCGGCAGTGACACGGAGCGCGAGGCGGGGACGCGGTGGGTTACGCAAGCGGACTGCACCCCGCGCAGCTGCAGGCTAACCCACCCTGCGCACCCCAACCCGATCGTTGCACGCATCGAACACCGAACGGTCGAGTGCTTCGGCGGCAAAGCCCGCCACATAGATCAACGCCAGGATCGCCGCCGAAATCGCCACCGTCTCCGCATGCGCGAACAGCAACCGCAACAACCGCTGCAACAATGTCGGCGGCGGAAAGCGGTAGGTCTGGCCCTGCGGCGTGATCAGGTCAAACGACCGAACCGGCCTCGAGCGGACGGGGATCTTGCTGGGCAGCATCTGGAACTCTCCTCTCCAGCTCCTCGATCATGCCGCGCGCGATCTCCCGCTCGCCCATGATGACGACATCCGCTCCCAGCCCCTTCAAATGATCGACCTCGGCATCCGCATGCGCTCGTGCGATGATGCGGATGTCCGGATTGGCCACGCGCCTGCTGCACGATCTGCCCTGCCTCGAACGCCTCGGGGATCGCGATGACGAGATGCCGCGCCCGTGACGGATTGGTGGCGCCGAGAATTTCGGGCTGCGCGGCATTGCCCATGATGGTCTCGATGCCGCCCTGCTTCAGCTTCGCCAGCGCACTCTCGCCGACCTCGGCGACAAGGAACGGCAATTGCCGCTGCTTCAGGGCATCGCCGACGAGCGCGCCGACGCGGCCATAGCCGATCACGATCGTATGGTCGGTCAGGTCCGTGGTGCGGATCGGTTCGGGCACGGCGGCCGCGGCCTGCGGTGAATCCCGGCGCGGGTCGAGACGCGGCGCGAGCCAGGTGGCGGCCGCGAACATCAGCGGGTTGAGCATGATGGAGAGGATCGCGCCGGCCATGATCAGGTCGCGACCGTCGCTGGGCAGGATCTGCGAGGCGACGCCGAGCTCGGCCAGGATGAAGGAGAACTCGCCGATCTGCGACAGGCTCGCCGAGATCGTCAGCGCGGTCGCGACCGGATGCCGAAACAGCACCACGATCATGAACGCCGCGAGTGATTTGCCGAGCATGATGATCGCTAACGTCGCCAACAGCGGCCAGGGCTCGCGGACCACGCTCATCGGATCGAACATCATGCCGACCGAGACGAAGAACAGCACCGCGAAGGCATCGCGCAGCGGCAGCGATTCCTGCGCGGCGCGCGCGCTGAGCGGAGATTCCCGCAGCATCATGCCGGCGAAGAACGCGCCCAGCGCCAGCGAGACGTCGAACAGCTTCGTCGCCCCGAATGCGATGCACAGCGCGATCGCAAGCACGCCGAGACGGAACAATTCCCGCGAGCCGGTATGGGCGATGTAGTGCAGGATCCAGGGAATCACCCGGCGCCCCACCACCAGCATCAGCCCGATGAACACGATGATCTTGGCCAGGGTCAGCATCACGATGCCGGCAAGCCCGAAGCCGGCCTGCGCGGCCAGCGGCTCGAAGGCTGGCTTGTCGCCGCTGGCGCCCTGAAGGCTTGCGATCGCCGGGAACAGCACCAGCACGAGCACCATCGCGAGGTCCTCGACGATGAGCCAGCCGACCGCGATGCGGCCGCGATCGGTCTCCATCAGGCGCCGCTCCTGCAGCGCGCGAAGCAGGACCACAGTGCTCGCGACCGACAACGCCAGTCCGAACACGAGTCCCGCACCGACGCTCCAGCCCATCAGCCATGAAAGGCCGAGCCCCATCAGTGTGGCGACTGCAATCTGCACGACGGCGCCCGGAACCGCGATGTGCCGGACGCTCAGCAGATCCTGGAGCGAAAAATGCAGGCCGACGCCGAACATCAGCAAGATAATGCCGAGTTCGGCGAGCTCGGTCGCAAGTGCCTGGTCGGCGACGAAGCCTGGCGTGAACGGGCCGACGGCAACGCCGGCGAGCAGGTAGCCGACAAGCGGCGGAATGCGGAACCGCTGCGCTATAGTTCCAAGTACGAAAGCTAGTCCAAGTCCGACGACGATGGTGGCGATGAGAGGTGTGTCATGCGGCATTTTTGCCTTTTGACACAGCGAGCGCGCCGGCGCACCGCGACCAAGTGAGGCGGCTCAGCGCGCGACGCCTGCCGCAATCGCGCCGTCAGATCGACCAATAATTCGGGTGCGCGTAGGGCCGCGAACGATCGCCCCAGTCGAATTCGTCGCCGTCGAACTCGCACGGTCCGCTGGCGAGCTCGTCCTGCGTCACCTCGACACGAAAAGCCTGCCGCGCGGGATCGTATTTCAGCGCGCCCCACTGCACCGGATAATGGTGGTGCGTGCCGAGCAGCCCGCCAGTCTTGATCACGGCGTAGGCGACCGTGCCGGTCACCTTGTCGAGCATCAGCCGCTCGATCGAGCCGAGCTTCGCGCCGTCGCGCCCGTAGACACCGACGTGCTCCACGCGATCACTGGGAACCATGGTGTGTTTCATGGCGTCCTCCCTGTTGTCTTGCGTGACGAGATTATAGGCCCGCGGACGCGCGGCGCCAACGATCGTTGCTAGAGCAGCTGCGACCGCACGGACTCCGCGCCTTCGCGGAGCAGCGGGAGCAACCGGTCGACCAACTCCCCTGCCGGCACGCGGTCGACATGGGCGCCCATGTTGATGGCGGCGACGATCACGCCGTCGTAGCGGCGCACCGGAACCGAGATCGAGCGGAAATGCGGCTCTGCCTCGCGATCGACCAGCGAATACCCTTGCTCGCGATCCGCGGTGATGCTGGCCAGCAGCGCCTTGGGATCGGTCACTGTCTGCGGCGTCAACATCTCGCGCTTCATTGTCTTCAGGCGTGCGGCAAGCGCTGCATCATCGAACTGCCCGAGCATGGCGCGGCCGACCGAGGTGCAGAACGCCGGCAGCCGGTAGCCGATCTCGAGCCCACCCGAAAACATCCGCGCCGGGCTGCTGCGCGCGACAAACACGACGTCGTCGCCGTCGAGCACCGCGAGCGAGGAGATTTCCTGCGCTGCCGTGGCGACGCGATCGAGCACCGGCTGAAGCACGGCGACGAGCTGGCTGGAGCGCAGGTAGGACGCCGCGAGCGTCAGCACGTGCGGCGTCAGCGAGAACAGCTTGCCGTCGCCGGCGACGAAGCCGCCGCGCTGAAGCGTGAACAGCATGCGCCGCGCAGTGGCGCGCGGCAGCTCCGCGGCCCGGGCGAGATCGCTCAGCGTCATCGGGCCGGTGGTCGCGCCGAAACATTGCAGCAGGCGCAGGCCGCGATCGAGGCTCTCGACGAAATCCGTCGCCCGCGCGTCGTTTTCGCTGCGCTTCAGCTTGGGC
The DNA here is from genome assembly GCF_017565645.3 of Bradyrhizobium barranii subsp. barranii. Taxonomy (NCBI): domain Bacteria; kingdom Pseudomonadati; phylum Pseudomonadota; class Alphaproteobacteria; order Hyphomicrobiales; family Nitrobacteraceae; genus Bradyrhizobium; species Bradyrhizobium barranii. The sequence continues at coordinate 765,723 of NZ_CP086136.1, read as the reverse complement.
ATAGGTCCGGGAACATCCTGCAAAATATTGCTTGCCGCCGGACCAAGGCATGGCATAATTCGCCCATTCGTTCAATAGGCGAACAAACGCCTCTCCGACAAAGGACGCCCGCCATGATGAGCCAGGAGCAGAACGACCTGATCACCCGTACCGGTCCGAAGGACCCCTGCGGCAAGCTGATGCGGAGCTATTGGCAGCCGGCGGCGCTGGTCGATGAGCTGGACGGCACGCGCCCGATCCGTCCCGTCAAACTGCTCGGCGAGAACCTGGTGCTGTTCCGCGACGAGAGCGGACGCTACGGCCTGATCGATCGTCATTGCGCCCATCGCGGCGCCGACCTCGCCTTCGGACGTCTCGAACATGGCGGCCTGCGCTGCGCCTTCCATGGCTGGCTGTTCGACGCCACCGGCCAGTGCATCGAGACGCCGGCGGAGCCGAAGGATTCAAAACTCTGCCAGAACATTCGCCAGCGCTCCTATCCCGTGGTCGAGAAGAGCGGCATCCTCTGGGCTTATCTCGGCGAGGGTGAGCCGCCGGCATTTCCGGAGCTCGACTGCTTTGTCGCGCCCGGCACGCACACTTTTGCGTTCAAGGGCCACATGGCCTGCAACTGGCTTCAGGCCCTCGAGGTCGGCATCGATCCCGCGCACGCCTCCTATCTGCACCGCTTCTTCGAGGACGAGGATACGTCGACGGCTTACGGCAAGCAGTTCCGCGGCGCCTCCGCCGGCAGCGACCTGCCGATGACAAAGATCCTGCGCGAGTACGACCGGCCGATCATCAATGTCGAACACACCGAATATGGCCTGCGGCTGATCGCGCTGCGCGAGATCGACGAGGAGCGCACCCATGTGCGCGTCACCAACCAGCTCTTCCCGCACGGCTTCGTCATCCCGATGAGCACGGAAATGACGATCACGCAGTGGCACGTGCCGGTCGACGACGAGAACTGCTACTGGTACGCGATCTTCACCAGCTACACCAACCCGGTCGACAAGCAGAAGATGCGCGATCAGCGGCTCGAGCTCTATGAGCTGCCCGACTACAAATCGCGCAAGAACCGCGGCAACGATTACGGCTTCGATCCGCACGAGCAGGCGACCGCGACCTATACCGGCATGGGCACCGACATCAACGTGCACGACCAGTGGGCGGTGGAATCGATGGGCGCGATCCAGGACCGCACCAAGGAGCATCTCGGCTCGAGCGACAAGGCGATCGTGCAGTACCGCCGCCTGCTGCGGGCTGAGATCGAGAAGGTCGGCGGCGGCGAGAAGCCGATGCTGTTCCTGGACGAGAGCAGGGCGCGCAGCATCCAGGGACCGGCCACCATGGACGGCATCGGGCCGACCCAGGGTTGGGAGCTCTACTGGATGGAGGTCGACGTCAAGCGCCGCCGCGGCGCACCTTGGGCCGCGCCGGTGCCGAAGGAGATCGCGGACAACGTGCACCGGCTGACGGCGGCGGAGTGATAATGCCGTCAATCAGCGGCGTGCGCCGCATACTCCACTGTCATGCCCCGCGAAGGCGGGGCATCCAGTACGCCGCGGCCTCTCGTGGACACGTCGCCGTCTCTGGAATACTGGATCGCCCGCCTTCGCGGGCGATGACAGCACGGACTTAAGGAGCAACCGAGTGACTTTCGTCGCGCATCATGCGCTGTGGTCGGATGAGCAGAGGGACGCCGCAGCGCGCCTGCGCCGCATCGTCGAGGAAAAGAACCTCGAGGTCATCCGCCTCGCCTTCCCGGACCAGCACGGCATTTTGCGCGGCAAGACCATCATCGCCGCCGAGGCGATCGCCTCGCTGGAGAGCGGCTGCTCCATCACCACGACCATGCTCGCCAAGGATACCTCGCACCGCACGGTGTTTCCGGTGTTCACGTCAGGCGGCGGGTTCGGCATGAAGGAGATGGAGGGCGCGGCCGACGTGTTGATGGTCGCCGACCCAACCACGTTCCGCGTGCTGCCATGGGCGCCCGCGACGGGCTGGGTGCTCTGCGATCTCTATTTTGGCGACGGCCGTCCCGTGCCGTTCGCGACCCGCGGCCTCTATCGCAAGGTGCTCGATGATCTCAGCGGCCGCGGCCACGATTTCGTCGCCGGCCTCGAGGTTGAATTCCACATCTTCAAGCTCGACGACGCGCATATGCGGCCCGAAGATGCCGGCCAGCCCGGCACGCCGCCGTCGGTGAGCCTGCTCAGCCACGGCTATCAATACCTCACCGAGCAGCGCTTCGATCAGATGGAGCCGGTGCTGGAGATCCTGCGCCGCGATATCGTCGCGCTCGGACTGCCCTTGCGCTCGGTCGAGGTCGAGTTCGGGCCGAGCCAGTGCGAATTCACCTTCGCGCCGAGGAAGGGGCTGGAGCCCGCCGACAACATGGTGCTGTTCCGCTCTGCCGTGAAGCAGATTGCGCACCGCCACGGCTATCACGCCACCTTCATGTGCCGGCCGAAACTGCCGAATGTGTTCGCGAGCGGCTGGCACTTGCATCAGTCGATCGTCTCGCGCACGACCGGCGAGAACCAGTTCATGACGAAGGACGGCGGCGAGCCGCTCAGTGCGTTCGGCAAGGCGTACCTTGCCGGCCTGCTCGACCACGCCCGCGCCTCGACCGTGTTCACCACCCCGACCATCAACGGCTACAAGCGCTACCGCTCCTATTCGCTGGCGCCGGACCGCGCGATCTGGGGCCGCGACAATCGCGGCGTGATGATCCGCGTGCTCGGCGGCGCCAATGATGCCGCAACGCGCCTGGAGAACCGCATCGGCGAGCCCGCCGCCAATCCCTATCTCTACATGGCCTCGCAAATTTTGTCGGGCCTCGACGGCGTCGATCGCAAGCTCGACCCCGGCCCGTCCGCCGACACGCCCTACGAGACCAAGGCGCCGCCGTTGCCGAAGAGCTTGCGCGATGCGGTCGCCGCGCTGAAGGACGATCCGTTCTTCCGCGAGAAGTTCGGGCCCGAGTTCGTCGACTACTACACCCACATCAAGAATGCCGAGATCGACCGCTTCCTGTCAGAGGTGACCGACTGGGAGCACCGCGAATATTTCGAGGTGTTTTGACGGAGATACGTCTCACGCCCGCGTGAGGCGACTTCGTCCGGTCTGTTCCGACGACATCACGGCGCTCGCCGACGAAGCCATTTTCCCTGTCCCTCGAAAACGGCCGGAAAGACTGGGGGCCTAATATCGTGCATGTGATCAACAGTGGAGTTCGATCATGTGGGTTCAATTGTTCAGCCTGATCTACCGCCTGTCCTGCCGGACCACTTTGGTTGAAATCGGTACCCACCACCTGGCGCGTTAGTCGCCGGCGCCAGCGATTTGGGTAAGGCATATTGACCGGATAACCGGGGTTCTCAGGCGCAAGCTGGTTCACCAGCGATACCCGAGCGTTGCGATGACGGTCAGCGGCGCGCCGCGGTAGCAATAACCGACCTGGCACGTGGTGTAGTGCAGATTGAACAGGTTCTTGGCATTGACCTGGAACTGGAGGCCCTTCAGCTCCTTCGCCGCCTGGCCAAAATCATATTTCAGCGCCGCGTCGATCAGGGTTACCGAGCTGTTCTTGAACGTGTTCGCATCATCGCCGTAGCTCCAGGACATGTAACGCGCGCCGCCACCGACGCTCAATCCTGCAAACGGTCCGGCCAGCGGCAGGGCATAGTTCGCCCACAGCGTCGCGGTATGCGGGGGATTGCCCGAGGGAAACTTGCCGATCAGCGAGTCGTCCGCGGCCTGCTTGGTCACCATGTCGAGATAGGTGTACGACGAGGTGATGTCGAAACCACCGCCCAGGCTTGCAAGCGCCTGCAATTCGAAGCCGCGGCTTTGAATCTCGCCACGCTGGACCGTCACGCCCGTCCCCGTCGTGACCAGGCCGCCGTCCTGGGTCAAATCGAACACCGCCGCGGTAATGAAGCTCCTCGTCCCCTGCGGCTGGTACTTCACACCGACTTCAGTCTGCTTGCCGGTGGTCGGCTTGAAGAAGGCGCCCGACGGATCGACGCCGAGATTGGGAAAGAACGAGGTCGAATAGGCAACGTAAGGCGCAACACCGGAATCGAACACATAGGTCAGCCCGGCGCGCCCGCTATAGGCCTGATCGGACTGCGTCTGCCGGGTCAGCGCGAACAGATCCTCACCCGTGGTGCTGACCCAGTCGCTGCGGCCGCTCAATGTCAGGATCCAGTGATCGAGCCTGGCCTGGTCCTGAACATACACGCCGGACTGGGTTTGCCGCTGGGCTGTCGAGGACGAGATCGCGGGATCGGGAATGGATTCCGGCGCGTAGACCGGCGCGGCCAGGTTGAGATCGGAGACGCCGAAGCCGAATCCCTGCTTGTCGTTGAACTTCGACGAGGTGTAGTCGGTGCCGATCAGGAGTGTGTGCTGCACGGGCCCGGTCGATAGCTTGGCCTCGACCTGGTTATCCATGATGGCCGATTGCAGCGTGTCGTGGACGTAGCCGGTATAGCGCGAGACGACATTGCCCACCGGCGCCCCGAGAAAGCCCACATAGCGGGTGACCGCGTCGACATCGACGTAGCGGAATTTCTGGCGGACGGTCACGGCGTTGTTGAACGCATGCTCGAACAGGTAGCCCACGCGTCCCTGCTCCTGGTCGAGCGAATTGTAGGACGGGCTGCCCGTGAAGATGTCGGTGGCGGTGCCGGTGCCCGTGGAGTGGGTGAACATGGATCCGGGCGTCTTCGACTTCTGATAGGACCCGAGAATCGTCAGGGTCGTCGATTGATCCGGCTTCCAGGTGACGGCGGGCGCGATGTAGGTCCTGTTATCCTTGCCGCCGGGCACGAACACGTTCGCGTCACGCATCACGCCGGTCAGCCGATACGAAAACTGACCGTTGGCATCGACCGGGCCCGACAGGTCGAAATTGCCCTGGATGCGATCGCGGTCGCCGAACACCGTCTGCACTTCGTGAAACGGCTGGCTGGTCGGCAGCTTGCTCGACAGATCGATCAATCCGCCGGGCGAGCCGAGGCCATAGAGCGCCGAGCTGGGCCCGCGGACCACAGTGATGCTGTCGACCCCATAGGGCTCGGTCTTGAACACGCTGAGACCGGCTCCGACGAGCCGCAAGCCGTCGAGATAAACGCCGTTATAGGTGATGTCGAAGCCGCGGATCGCGATCGCGTCGAAACGCGGATCGTAGCCGGAGGCATCGATACGGACGCCGGGTTCATAGCCAACCGCCTCCGTCAGCGTCTGGACGGCGCGGTCGTTGAGTTCCTTGCGCGTCACGACCGAGATCGACTGCGGCGTCTCGAGCAACGGCGTGTTGGTCTTGGTACCCGCCGAACTCCTGTCTGCAACATAGCTGCTTTCGCTCGACGCGTTGGCGCGACCGGCACCCGCCTCGCGCACGCCCGAATTTCCGGCTGGCGCGGGCCCGGCATTGCGTTGCGTCGCGACGCGGCCGCGCGACGGCTGCGAAGCTCCCTGAGCGGGCTGGGTGCGCGGACGCGCCTGGATCGGTGCCTCCACCGTGACGGGAGGCAATGTCGCCGCGGTCGACGTCGAATTGGTCCCGGAGGTCTGTGCGACCGACGGCGTTGCGTGCAGGACTATTCCCAGGCCGGCCGCTCCCAGACCAGTTCTCGCCATCCGTTCCCAGCCGAGCATCCGCCCGTCGTTGCGCGTCATTGTCTTCCCCGAGTTCCGTGTTCGAACAACCCGGGAGTAACCAGATCGAGGCGCACACCGCCTTTGCGCGCGCGCAAATCACCTTTGATCGCACGTGGAGGCGTTCAAGTTTACTGACAGTGGCTCGGCGAATAGCCGAAGTGCCTGCGGAATGCCGTCGCGAAATTGGCCGGATGGGCATAGCCGACCCGAAAGGCCGCCTCGGTGACCGACAACCGTTGATGAATCAGAAGGTCACGTGCGGCACCGAGTCGGCGGGCCCGCAAATAGTCGATCGCGCTCTCGCCATACGCCATCTGGAATTTCTGGTTGAAGGACCGGCGGCTCAGCCCCGCATTCCGCGCCAGTTCGTCGATGCTCCAGGGATAAGCGAGATCGGCATCCATTCGCGCCTTGACCGATTGCAATCGCACCCGCTGGAGGTCGGCTGCAGGATCGAGCGCGATCCCGCGCTCGCCGAACAAGGCGTGGACCACGATCTCGGCGGCATGCGCCGACAGCAGCAATTGCGTCGCGTTTCCGGCCACCGGTGGCGAGAACATTTCTGCCGCGAGGGCCTGCACACGCGGAGACGCCGTGAGAGCGACGATGGCCGTGCCCAACGCGTCGGTCTTGAACAGCGCCCGAACCTCGTCGCCGAGTCCAAGCCCGTCGATGGAGGCTTGGGGAAGCGCCAGGCCGATCGCAGGACGTTCGCCGCAGCGAACCGAGCCTCCCACGGCGAGGGATTCGCGCACGGCAATCGCCGTCATCTGCCCTGCACCGGTTGTGCGCGTCAGAATGCCGCGGCCTGCGCCTTCATCGAGTGCGACGGAGATGAACAAGCCCGGCGCTACGATTGCGGGCCGATCGGGATCGGTGCGAAACTCACCTCTGATGAACACACAGCCCGGGAAATCCAGCCATTGAGGCGCTGTCGAAGCGCCTCGCTGTGCGGAGCCGATGATGTCGTCTTCAGGCCGTCCGGCAATTTGATTGTAGAAGTCCTGCATCGAATCCGCTACGCCGCGACATTGGCGGCTGGCGGCGGCGCACTCAAGACCTCTGCGCGCAGTTTGGAGAGCTTCGAAACTGACCTCCTCGACGATGTTCTGCGCGCGAGGCGATCTGCACGGACGATACGGCAACCAGGTCCAGGAGCGCGTCAGATGCCCAGATATTTGTGCTGGAGATCCGGCTCCGCCATCAGCTCGACGGACGTGCCGCTCCACACCGTCTTGCCGCGCTCGATGATGTAGTGGCGGTCGCAGATGCGGGCGAGGTGGTCGACGTTCTTGTCGACGACCAGGATCGACTGTCCCCGGCTCTTCAGCAGCGACAGGCAGTTCCAGATTTCTTCGCGGATCAGCGGCGCAAGACCCTCGGTCGCTTCGTCCAGGATCAGCAGTTTCGGATTCGTCATCAGCGCGCGGCCGATCGCGAGCATCTGCTGCTCGCCGCCGGAGAGCTGGTTGCCCATGTTGGCGGCACGCTCGGCGAGGCGCGGAAACATCACGTAGATCGCGGCGAGCGTCCAGGGATTGCTGCTGCCGAAGCGATCGGCCGCGGCCGCGACGAGATTTTCGCGCACGGTGAGGTTCGGGAAGATCTGGCGTCCCTCGGGAACGAGGCCAACGCCGAGTTTTGCAATTCTGTAGGATGGAAGATGCCGCACTTCTGCGCCGGCGAAGCGGATCGTTCCGGCGCGCGCCGGTGTCAGGCCCATGATGGAGCGGATCGTCGTGGTCTTGCCCATGCCGTTGCGGCCCATCAGCGAGACCATCTCGCCCGGCTTGATCGACAGCGACAGGCCGAACAGCACCTGGGAGAGGCCGTAGCAGGTCTCGATGCCGTCGACGTCGAGCAGCGTGTCAGCCATCACCTTTTCAGACATGGTGCGTCACCACGTGCTGGTCGCCGAGATAGGCGCGCTTGACGTCCTCGTTGGCGCGGATCGCGGCCGGATCACCGGAGGCGATGACGCGGCCATAGACCAGCACCGAGATGCGGTCGGCAAGCGCGAACACCGCTGGCATATCGTGCTCGACCAGCACGATCGAGACTTCCTTCCGCAGCTCCTGAAGCAGTTGCACCATGCGTTGGGATTCGGTGACGCCAAGACCCGCCATCGGCTCGTCCAGCAGCAGCAGCTTCGGCTTGCTCGCGAGCGCGACCGCGAGCTCGATCTGGCGGCGCTCGCCATGGCTGAGCCTGGACACCAGGACATCGGCGCGATGGCCGAGCCCGACGCGGTCGAGCGCGGCATGGGCGGCATCGCGCAGGCCCTTCTCCTTGCGCGCATTGGCGAAGAAGCGGAACGAGTGGCCTGCATGCGCCTGCGCCGCCAGCGCGACATTGTCGGCGGCGGTGAAGTCGAGCAGCAGCGAGGTGATCTGGAACGAACGGGCGAGCCCCAGCGCGCAGCGGCGATAGGCCGGCAGATAGGTGATGTCGCGACCGCCGAGCGAGACGCTGCCGGAATGCGGTTCGAGGTGCCCGGTGAGCTGGCTGATCAGCGTGGTCTTGCCGGCGCCGTTCGGGCCGATGATGGCGTGCAACTCGCCGCTAGCTACGTCGAGCGAGACGTTGTCCGTCGCAACGATGCCGCCGAATCGGCGCACCAGCTTTTCGACACGGAGCAGCGGTTCAGCCACGATTGAGCCTCCCGAGCAGGCCCATGATGCCGCCGCGGCCGAACAGCACGATCAGCAGCAAGAGCGGGCCCATGATCAGCGCCCAGTATTCGGTGATCTGCGACAGGAATTCTTCCAGCAGCAAAAACACCACCGCGCCCATCACCGGGCCGAACAGCGTGCCCATGCCCCCCAGGATCACCATCACCATGAGGTCGCCGGAGCGGGTCCAGTACATCACGGCCGGGCTGATGAAATCGGTGTTGTTGGCGAGCAGTGCGCCGGCAAGGCCGCACATCATACCGGAGATGACGAAGCAGACGAGCTGGTAACGTTTTGCCGGAAAGCCGATCGCCTGCATCCGCTGCTCGTTGGAGCGCAGGCCCTGCAAGACGAGGCCGAAGCGCGAATTGGCGATGCGCCAGATCAGGACGATCACGGCGAACAGGCAGGCGAGGCAGAGATAATAGAACTGCGTGCGGTTCGACAGGTTGATCAGGCCGGAGAAGTCGCTGCGCTTGTAGACGGTGAGACCGTCATCGCCGCCGTAACGCGCGAGGCCCGAGGCGACGTAATAGGCCATCTGCGCAAACGCCAGCGTGATCATGATGAAGTAGACGCCACGCGTACGCAGCGAGAGCTCGCCGATCACCAGCGCATAGATCGCGGAAGCTGCGAGCGCGACCGGGAACTGGATGAAGCCGGAGCCGACGCCTTCCTGCGCGAGCATGCCGACCGCGTAGCCGCCGATGCCGAGATAGGCGGCGTGGCCGAAGCTCATCATGCCGCCAAAACCCATGATGAGGTTGAGGCTCGCGGCCGCCAGCGCCAGGATGACGATGCGGGTAAACAGCGTCAGGATGAAGATGTTGCCGGACAGCTGCGAATAGAGCGGCAGCAGCACGAGGCCCGCCAGCATCAGGGCCGTGACGGCCTTGCTCACAGTGAAAGCCTTCATCGACGGTTGGCCGGAAACAGCCCCTCCGGGCGCACCACCAGTACGATCGCCATCAGCAGATAGATCAGCATGGACGACAGTGCGGGCGCGGCGGTGGAGGCGGCGGCGCCGCTCAGCACCTGCCGCAACAGGTTGGGCAGGAAGGCGCGGCCGAGCGTGTCGATCATGCCGACGAAGATCGCGGCGAGGAACGCGCCACGGATCGAGCCGATGCCGCCGATCACGATGATGACGAAGGCGAGGATCAGGATGTTCTCGCCCATGCCGATCTGCACGGTGAGGATCGGCGCCTGCATCAGGCCGGCGAGGCCGGCGAGCGCGGCGCCCAGGCCGAACACCAGCGTATAGAGCAGCTTGATGTTGATGCCGAGCGCACCAATCATCTCGCGGTTGGAGGCACCGGCGCGGATCAGCATGCCGATGCGGGTGCGCATCACGCCGAGATAGAGCAGCAGCGCGACCAGCAGCGCCACCACGATGATGGCGAGACGATAGGCGGGATAGTGGATGCCGGGCAGGATCGGCACCGGCACCGTGAGCCAGGCCGGCAGCGGCAGCGCAAGCCCGGCCGGACCCCAGATCAGCCGCACCGCTTCATTGAAGAACAAGATCAGGCCGAAGGTCGCGAGCACGTGGTCGAGATGGTCGCGCCCGTAGAGATGCCGCAGTGCCGACATCTCCAGCACGATGCCGAGCACCAAAGTCGCCCCTAACGCCATCAGCGCACCGAGCAGGAAGCTGCCGGTCCAGGCCGCAAAGGTCGCGGCGAAATAGGCGCCCATCATGTAGAGCGAGCCGTGCGCGAGGTTGACGAGATCCATGATCCCGAACACCAGCGTCAGGCCGGCGGCGAGCAGGAACAGGAGCAGGCCGAACTGCAATCCGTTCAAGAACTGTTCGACGACGAGCAGCATCAAAACTCTTTCAGGCGCACGCGGTGTCGCGCCGATGTTCGAACACGGTCGCCATCAGTGAAAGAGCTCCCCCTGCCTCTTCAAGGCGGAAAAATGGGTAATGGCAGTATCGTTCCGAGGCAAGAGCGATTCAACACCAGACATGCACTTTGTTGCATGCCGGTGCATGCGATCGAAATTGGCCTTGCAAGAAGGCTGCCGCGCAGCATGGGTCAACCTGCCGCACCCAAACGATCGCCCTCCCCCAGGCGTGCCTGGGAGAGGGCGCGAAGGTCGACGGAGTAGGAGAAGGCGTCTAGTGCGACGTCATCTGCCGGGGGAGATCATCCGGCTCGGCCAGCACGCTGTTGGCCGTCGAGGCTTCCAGCGCCGCCATCCGGAACAGATAGGCGAGCGTTGCCAATCCGGTGTCTTCCGCCATCTGCGCCAGCTCGAGCGCCATGTCGGACATGTAGCCGAGATTTTCGTCCTTGGTCTCCGCCATGATCTGGCTGTCCCGCATCATGTTCGACATTTCAGGCGCTCTTTCGTTGCGCGGCAGCAAGGCCGCAGAGGTTGGCACGGGTGACGGCGTCCAGACGCGGGCCGTCCTGTTGTACGATCGAATCCATGCCGATGCGATCATGCAGGGCATCGAGGGTCTCGCGGCGAATGTCGATGGTCGCCGCCATGGTCCAGGCGTTCTCCACCAGTTCGGGCAGACCAAGCGGCGTCACGACGAAGCCGGCCTCATGGAAGCGCGGCAGCCACCAGGTCTCCATGATCGCGCTGACCTGCGCGATTCCCTGATCGAGGCAGAACTCCTGCACCGCTGCCATCAGTTGCAGGTTGAGAGTGCCGTCGCGGCGATCGCGCACGACAAAGTAGCGCGACCATTCCCAGACCAGCGGATTCGCAGGGCAGCCGCGAACCGATGCCAGATGCGGGAAGACCTCGCTCATCATCGAGGGTTTGGTGGTGGGGTAGAGCCGGTGACCGCCGACGACGCGCCGGCCTTCCAGCGCGAGCAGATAGACGGTGTCCTCGTCGTCGTAGGAATCGACCTCGCGGCAATCAGGCCGGCGCAGCGTCTCCCAGTGCCGCTCCTCGACGAAGATGTCGTGGCGTAGTCGGAAGTGCTGCTCGAGTACGTCTTCGTAAAGGTGGCGATTGACCGAAGAAATTGCGTGAATCATGAAAACCCCCATTCAGCCGGAATGAGGGGCAGCCTCTGCGAAAAGAGGCAGGTTCGATATTGGGAAATTTCCCAGTACGTCGCTTAGGGATTGATGAGCTTGTTGCGAATCGCCAGTGCAACCGCATGCGTACGGTTGACGGCGCCGAGCTTGCGCGCGGCGGTTGCAAGATGCTCTTCTGCGGTGCGCTGCGTGATGTGCAGGATCTCGCCGATCTCCCAGGCCGACTTGCCCTGCGAGGCCCAGGCGATCACCTCGCGCTCGCGCGGGGTGAGACGCGTCGACAGATGCGGCGCCGGATCCAGCAGGCGGCGAATATGGTCGAAGCCATACATTGCCATCAGGTGCAGTGCCGGCTTGCTGCGGGGATTGAGGTCGAGATGGACGCCGCCGAGCGACACCGCCGCCTCGTAGCCGGTGAGCCCGTGGATCGGCACGATGAAGCCGCGCGACATGCGAAAATCGCCGGCGCGGTTCATCACCTCGGCCGCGCTCGGCTCGAGCTCGGCATCATAGGGCGCTTCCGACCACTCGAACGGATTGACCGATTGCCGGCACAGCCGCACCACGGGGTCGACTCGGTCGTAATTGTTCTGGGTGTAGAGATTGAACCATCCTGCCGGCCAGCGCTTGGCGAGCACCATCTGCGCGAACCGCTGATCGGGATTCGGCAACCCCGTCACGATGATGGTCTCGAAGCCGAAGCGACCGAACGCCGCCTCAAGCGCATTCATGGCGTCCGGTACCTTGCGATAGGTCCCCAGGCCTTCGATGAAGTCGAGCGCTTCCCGGCCATAATCTACGGCGTCTACGGCGGACATCGGTGCGTTTCCTGAGCCTCGCCGTCGGTATAGCATGTATTTGGGAGCTGCCTCAATTCGCTGCTTCCGTAGTTTACCGGCCCTCGTCTGCACCCGAGATTTAATCTACTTGTGGAGGAAGTGACGTCAAGTTACACCTATGGCGTCTGAAGCGGGAAAATCACGATGGAAGACGAGGACATCGCCCTCAACAGCGTGCTCGGCCTGGAACTCAACCGCGTGTTTTTCGCCGTCCGCGAAACGGCAAACAAGCAGAAGATCATCGAGTACGCGCGCGAAGTGCTGCAGCGCGAACGCGCGGAGCGGCCCGGCAGCGCGTCGCCCGAGAGCCCGGCGAGCTAGAACACAGTTACAGGTGAGGCGTACGTTCTGCGCGAGCGGCGCCCTTCCATTCGAACGTGCCGATTTTGGCCGAAACATTCTGACTGCGAAGTTAATCAGCAATTGTTGCCGGTGAGCGAGCTGCGCTCTTACCCTCCCCTGGAGGGGGGGTGAAGCGCCGCCCGCTCCGTCCACATCACACTTGCCGCTGGATGACATTACGGCTCTCGTGAGATGATCGCCACCACGATCCTCTTTGGGATGCCCACGACATGATGACGCTGCGCCAGGTTGAAGTGATCCGTGCCGTGATGGTGACGGGTACCATCGGCGGCGCGGCGAAGCTGCTCAACGTGTCGGCGCCGGGGATCAGCCGGTTGGTCAAATACACCGAGCGCACGCTCGGCATCCGCTTCTTCCAGCGCCAGAACGGACGCTATTTTCCGACGCCGGAAGCCGAGAACATCTTTGAGCAGATCAACGGCGTCTACAAGAAGGTCGACGACCTCTCCGAGCTCATCTCCAAGATCGGCCGCGGCGGTTTGTCGGAATTGCGCATCGGCTCGGTGCCGAGCATCTCCCAGGTGATGGTGCCGCGCGCGATCGAGCGCGTCCGGCGCCGCTACCCCGATCTCGGCATCGACATCAACATCCTCAAGCTCGAGGAGGCCATCGACTACCTCCTGCTCGGCCGCGGCGAATGCGTGGCGATGAGCTATCGGCTCGAGCATTCCGGGCTCGACTTCATGCCGCTCGCCTCGGGTGAGCTCTATTGCATCGTGCCGCCGGGTCACGAGCTTGCCGGCCGCAAGCAGGTCTCGGCGGCCGAGATCACCCGCTATCCGCTGATCGGCATCGATCCCAACGATCCCTACGACACGAGCAGCGAATGCTTCGAATGCAACTGGGGCCTGCTCGAAGTACTTGAACACCGCTCTCAATATGTCTGCCTTCACGGAGCTATCGGGCCGCTGCTGATCGACACTCCTTATTGATGTCGTACTCTCCGACGCCAAGGCTTGCGCACGTCCGGTTTTTACCCAATCCTGCCAGGTGGGCGGCGCGGAAGCAAACTAACACTATTTCCGCTGCTCAACTCCCGTAACCACGAACGCTCGACAACCGGTATATTCAACACAGTGAAGACGGCGCGATAATTCTGAAACCGCTGCCCTTCCGTTGTTCTCCAGACGGCAACGAGATCGGCCGTCGATGGCAGGCCTGCAAACCCAGGAGCCGCCAAACCTTTGAATTGCACCGATCGGCTGCTGGCTGGCGTTGGATACTTTTTGAAGATGAGGAAGGGTGGGACCTTCTCACGCATCGGGGGCGATGCGTGCAGGAGTTCAAAAGTACGCCTTAGGATTCTATTGCCGCCACGCCCGGTATCATGAAGTTCATGTCCTGGCGTCTTATTGTCACCGAAATAGACGAACTGACCCGTGTTCAAGTCCAACGTGTCCGGCCAATCCTGATCAGCACCGCTGGTATAGAGAACAACGAGCGTCCTGTCCTGGCCGCGTCCGGCTGCACGAAACCCGCCTTGGTTCCCAACCCCTTGCAGAAGCTTCGAAATCGGGTCGTCAGCGGCATTGCCGCTGGCGCCACCCTCATACACTGCGTCGACGATTAGATCGGACGAGGACAACAGTTCGTTGGGAATAATGCGCATTGCTTCCGTCAAATGTAGCGTTTGAACCGTCCTGTGATCGATTAGCTAGGAGGTCAGCTAGAATGCAAGCGCGGAATGATGGCTAGCAGTCCCCCTTCTCGCCGAGGCACGCTCTCCTTTCCAGATACAGCGCTAGCCCTGCTACGCCGGCGGTTCTAAAGGCACAGCAGTGAACCCGGACGAACCTCCGTCGCGAGGCGGTATACCCTTGACTATGGAGCGCGCGCTTGCAGATTTGAGGTCTCAACATTGTGACTTCAAGCGTAAGACGGTCGAAAGCATGTCGTCAGAAAACGTCGATCTGGCAAAAATGGCCGAGATGCTAACTCGGTCTCCCGATTACCGCGTCCTTTGCAAGCTTCTCCCGCGGAACGAATTCGCCGCATGCAGTGGGCAGGTAACCAGGACAGGCATTCTCATCGACGTCGAGACAACCGGTGAACACTGCACAGGACGAAGTCATCGAACTTGCCATGGTCAAGTTCACCTATCTGCCTGACGACAGAATAGCAGCCATAACTGACGTCTTTTCTTCCTTCAACGAACCATCGATCCCGATTCCGGAGGAAATCACCGAACTCACCGGGATCACCGATGAAATGGTGTCCGGGCATCGCATCGATTCCAATGCCGTTGCGTCGTTCGTCGCGGATGCTGTGCTGATCGTTGCCCACAATGCAAGTTTTGACCGAAAGTTCGCGGAGCGCTATTGGCCGGTTTTCGAACGAAGGCCTTGGGCATGCTCGGCGACCGAAGTCGAGTGGCGTAAACACGGCTTCGATGGATCTCGTCTCGGATATCTCTTGGCCGGCGTCGGTCTATTCCATCAAGCACATCGCGCCATCGACGATTGCAGGGCGTTGATGGAGATCTTGGCGTCGGACATCCCAAAGCTGAACCGATCCGCCTTCGCCATCCTTCTCGAACGGGCGCGCCGCAAGACTGTCCGGATCTGGGCGGAGCACTCTCCATTTGAATTTAAGGACGTGTTGAAGAAACGGGGCTATCGGTGGAGCGATGGCTCCGATGGAAGGCCGCGGTCCTGGTACCTCGATGTGGACGAAGCAAACCAGACTGCAGAGGTCGCGTTTCTTCAGACCACCATCTATCTCCAAGACATTGAGCCGCGCATGCAGATAATGAGCGCGATGAACCGTTTTTCGAGCAGATTGTAAGCACTGCGAGGATACCGCTATTTTTCCAGGACTGACCGGGACTGACCTCCCCCTACCTAATTTCGCAACAGTTTTGCACGCGAGGTGGCGAGTTCAGATCGACTGGAAATAAATAGACAAATTTGGCCGCAGCGACGACATCTGCGGCAAGACATCCAATTGTCGGCCTTGCTAAGTACCCGAACAAACAGGCTTTTTGCCATTGCCGTTACATAGGTTTGCACAACCACCGAACGGCGCTCTCCAAAAATCCACGCCACCAGGAAAAAAATCCCTGAATGAGAGTGAGGCCGGTCCTCGGGCTGGGAAGTCCAGAGGAATCAACCACCCCCACCATCTATCCAAGCGACCAGCCCTAGCTGCCAGCAAGGGCTAATTTCATTTCAATTGGCAAATCCAGGTGCTGAACTGCTCAGACTTTCCTTTTTTGCCAACGTTTGGCTCGACGCGTGGGAGAGCCACTCAGAACTGGTCGTTCTTGACCCTAGCTGGTGGCTAGGGTCAGAAGAAGTAGGCGACGGTTCGGTGGTGAAAACGACTGCCGCGCGCGATAAGCTCGGCAGACGTCCGAACTCGCGCGGATCCGGATGGCTTTTTGTATTTAATTTCTCAATTTTGCAGTTGAACCAGGGAGACCGGTCCCGCCGGCATACTCCTAAACTTTTGGCCCCCCACCGCGCACCTTGACATCACCTGCCGGCAGCGCAGCGGGCAGCAAGCACCGCCTCGCCAAGCGTCTTATCGTCCAACCGCCCCTGACGCTCCAGTTTTGAGAGGTGGGACCGCTGATGATCGTTCATATCGCCGAGAATAAGCCAGCCATCATAGCCAATCCGCTGAGCGATACGATTTTGAACAACCTCCAACGGCTCTACTTGCGCCTGGAAGACCCTTAGTCTGTCCTCCACCCGAGCGTTTGCATCTGAATTTTCGTATGAAGGTTCTAATGAAGGTTTGTGCCGCAAGTCGTGCGGTGCGGTTCGCCGTCGTTTTGCGGCCTGGCCGGGCCGCAGCTTATTGGTCTCACGCTCGCCAGGCGAACGGAGATCAGGCAAAGCGAGCCTATAGCGGTAGAGCGGTGCGACACAATCCGAGAGCTGTACTGGAAATGGCTGCGTGCAGGCCGGGAGCAAACATCAGCCGCCTTTTTACGGAAGCAGAGGCTTTTTTGGTGCCCAAAACTTAGGCCGCGGCAAGCATCGCGCGCGAAAGCCAAAATAGAGCGATCAATACCAAGCGCAGCAGCTCAAATCGGCATGCTTGACACTCTTTAAGCCTATTCTACGCTGGCGGGCATGGGGGAAACAGATAAAACGGCGCGAGAGCGCCGCATGCAGCAAATCGCGATCGAGATCGAGCGTCAAGGCGGCGACAGCAACGGCTTCGCTTCGCCGCGCGAAGGCTTGAAGACTATTCGGGCGCTCGCCGACGAAGTCGAGGCATGGCGCCAAGCCGGCCGCACCTATCGCCGCTTCTTTTCAAGCTGGGCAAGGTCAAGAAATACTCGCTGAGGTCAAATCGTGCGCTTGAAGATTTCGATTTTGGTTGCTGGCGCTGCCCTAATCATGGGCGGCGCTGCTGATGCCGAGACAACTTCTGCCGTCGAATGCAGCAAGCCCGAATACGCTTATGCCGCGCGGAGCGCGCTACCCCGCCTTTTGCAATTGAAGCGGATGAGCGACGAAGAGCGACAACAACCGCGACTCTTGGGCAAGCCGGAAGCCGCCCGCAATTTTGATCCCGAGTTGCCGATATCACCCACCGCATGTGTGTTCAATGTGGCTTCCACGCTAAGCAGCATTGAGGCGGGATGGTCGGAGGGCGACATTACGGTGACCCGGACGACCGATGGCGCCGTCAAGGCGGATCGCCTTGTACTGCCTGACTACACTGCCGAGAGCGTCGTGAAGGGGCTGCAAAAGCGTGGCGTCTGGACAGCCGTTTTGAACGATGCCCAGAGATATTTTGCTGGCACCAAGCTAGGGACGCTCAGCACGGAGCCCAGCACAGTCGAGGCCCTCTTCGGCGCCCTCAGTCAGGATGGTGAGGGCTACATTGGCGGACGATTGATTTTCAAATTTAGGGCTTTCAATGCATCGAGGTTGTCGCCTTGGATAAGCATGTTGCCAGCGTCGCGATCGCCAGCACAGAGATCGGACAGCTCCTCCAGAAGGCGATAAGGGACTTTCCCAGCGATCGATAGGTCGTGGTCGCGCGTGAGCCATTGCAAGGTCGGCATATTGGGGAATTTCCTAGCAGAGGCTCAATGAACGGGTGTCACTACTGATTGTAGGGTGATTCCACCTCATAGCTTACCCAGCATCCTAGCGACAGCTGCCCCTGTGGAAGGCTTTCCTGCTGCGACCTACAAATTCGGCTTTCGCCAACTCTGCGGCTATGGCTCGCAGGGAACGACGCCGCGCTTTGGGCGACTTTCGTCGGAGCCTTTTAGCCAACTTGGTCATCCTGCCGTTGTGGTCCCTGGCATCCCGATAGCTTTTGACGGCCTTCTTTCAGACCGCTGACACGCTTGCGGTCTCGTGCAACATTCGGCTTGCCGAGCCCTCTTAAGTTGAGCGAATCCGCCAGCGTCTGCTGCATCGCAACCTTGAACGGGGTGATCCGTCGCGATGGGATCGTCGGCGGAATAAATGTTTCAATCTCCTCAATTATGGGCCTGCCGTTCGGCGCTCGCCAAGGCCTACGCCCCGTTAGCCCGGTCGGTGACTAGGGCTCGCAGATCCCGTCCGCCCCCTTCGATTGGCACGATTCGGATCGCAGAAGGGTGGCCGAGCGCCAATTTGTTCCGCGCGCGGGTGAGCGAGAGGGATCCAAACCACTCCCCCAATAAGCGCTTGGTTTGCCCGAAAATGCCGTACTGGACCGATTCGGAGGGTACTAAGATTCGGAGAAAATTCGGTTCTCCGGGCCTATCGAAATCCTAGTCTGATCGACGGTGGGGTCTCGCTGGCGAGAAAAATGCAGGAAAATGGCAGGATTTTCGACCTGTTTCCGCATCGAAGTACGAAATGACTTTGGCCGGCTGGCGGAGAGAGTGGGATTCGAACCCACGGTACGGTTTCCCGCACACACGCTTTCCAAGCGTGCGCCTTAAGCCACTCGGCCATCTCTCCGGAGCGCCCTCTCTTGAAGGGGAGCAGATGATTTTGCAAGGGATCGCGGGTAAATCGGGTGAATTTTCCGTAAGATATTGTATTTGAAAGACAATATCTGGCGCCAGCTGGCGCTTCGGAACCACTCAAAGGCTGAACCGGAAGCGGGTTTGGCGCGACGATTCACTCAAGACCGCCAAACACGACCGGGGACGCCATGACCATCCAAAAGACCATCGTCGCGCTGGGCCTGATTTCGGCCCTTGGCTCCGCCTTTGCCGCGTCGGCCGCCGCGCAGGTCTGCACCCGGCAGGGCGTCGACGTGAGTTGCGACGACGGGCGGCGCGGGGTGCTTTCGGGCGATGCGATCATCTGGCCGGACGGGACGCGCTCGAACGCCTCGCCGCATCCGAGCGTGATCATCGGCAACAAGAGCTCGGTGCATGTCGGACCCGGCGTGTTCGTCGGCCAGGGCAAGGGCATGGTGCCGCTGGACGATCCCAACGCGCCGAACAAGCGGCAATGCGCGATTTTGGACGGGGTGTCGTATTGCTATTGAGCACCTCTCCCCGCGAGAACGGGGAGAGCAAGAGAGCTTAAATCAACCTTACACCTGATATCGCCGACTTCAGCCAGCGTAGCGCCTGCGGCGGCTGGGTCTCGAGCGGCGCGACGACGGCCTTCTCGGTCCGGCACTTCTCCAGCTCGGCAACGAAGTCGGCGGACCATTGCTGGATGGTGTGGCCACGCAGCGTCTTCATCATCGCGTCCCAGCGCATCTTGCGCTCGGTGAGCGACATCGCGGCCGCGACCGCGATCGCGCGGGCCATGCCGTCGATATCGTGCGGATTGACCAGCAGCGCCATTTCGAGTTCGTTGGCGGCGCCGGCGAACTTCGACAGCACCAGCACGCCGGGATCGGCCGGGTTCTGCGCGGCGACATATTCCTTGGCGACGAGGTTCATGCCGTCATGCAGCGGCGTCACCACGCCGATCTGCGCGGTGCGGTAGAGACCCGCAAGCACGGCCTGGCTGAAACCCTTGTTCAGGTAGCGGATCGGCGTCCAGTCGACCTCGCCGTGGCGGCCGTTGACGTCGCTGACGAGACGCGCGACCTCGTTCTGGAGATTGCCATAGGCCTCGATCGCACCGCGCGAGGGGTTGGCGATCTGGAGCAGCGAGATGCTGCGCGCAAACTGCGGATGCTCGGTCCAGAGCCGGTCGAACGCGCTGATTCGATTGACGAGACCCTTGGAATAGTCGAGCCGGTCGACGCCGATCGCGAGCCGCTCGCCGTTGAGACTGCGGCGCAGCCGCGACACGTCGGGATGCGAGGCCGATTTCGCCGCGTAAGCCGCGAACTTTTCCGCATCGATGCCGATCGGAAAGACCTCGCAACGCGTACGGCCATGCTGCGAGATCGCAACGCCGTCTTCGACGGCGAGGCCGAGTTCGCTCGCGACATAGCCGAGGAAATTCTGGCAATCCTCATTAGTCTGAAAGCCGAGCAGATCGTAGGCCAGCATCGCCGTGATCAGTTCGCGATGATTGGGCACGCCCTGCATCACCGCGACGACCGGCCACGGCGTGTGCAGGAAGAAGCCGATCGGATCATCGACGCCGAGATCGCGCAGCTCCGCGCCGAGCGCGAGGAAATGATAATCCTGCACCCAGAACGCCGTTTTCGCTTTCCGGAAGCGCATCAAGGCGCGCGCCATGAAGGCGTTGACCTCGCGATAGCTGACATAGTCGTCGCGCGAGACGCGGATCAGATCGCTGCGCGAATGCAGCGCCGGCCACAGCGCCGAATTGGCAAAACCTTCGTAATAGCCGCCGTAATGCGCCGCCGGCAGATCCAGCGTCGCTATCGCACCCGACCCAAGCGCTTCGATCTCGGCGAACGGTTCCTTCTGATGGCCGTCGCGCACACGGCCCGACGAACCCACCCAGATAGCACCCGAATGTTCCACCACGGGAAGCAATGCCGCAGCCAAGCCGCCCGTCATCGGCTCGTTGGGTTTACCGCGCGCAACTCGATTTGAAACGACGACTAAATTCACAGATCGTCCCCTCCTTCATTCCAACCCGTTTAACTGCTGTTCATCAATATGGTTCCTGTCCATCATTTGTACGAAATGAAACCAAAATCAGGCACATGCGTTGGAACCAGTTTTTCTGCTGGGAACCCGGCGGTTTCGCTCAACAAAGTCAGTTTTCGTGACTGTGTTGCCCAGCATGAATTGCGCGCGCAAGCGAACGACGCGAGCGACAATGTGGCCCCGAGGTGTCGGTGCCTTATTCCAACCTTGTGTCGTCGAGCAGACGCGCGAGGAACGCGCGGACATCCTTCGGCTCGTCGAAATGGCCGTTGACGCCGATGGCGCGGCGGCCGACCGAGAAGGCGAGCCCGTTCATGTCGGGCATGATCGCGAACACGGTCTCATCGGTAACGTCGTCGCCGATGAAAATCGGACGACGCCCTTTGAAGGGCTCATGCTTCATCAATTCGCGCACGCCGGTGGCCTTGGTGAAGCCGGAATGCTTGATCTCGCAAACGAACTTGCCGGGCAGCACCTCGATCGGCGCATTGGGCAGATCGGCGCGGATCAGCGAGACGGCTTCGAAGATCGCCTTCTCCGCATGCGGCGCGAGACGATAATGCAGCGCCAGCGAATAGCCCTTGTCCTCGAGCAGAATGCCGGGGCTGAGCTTGGCGATCGCAGCCAGGCGCCGCTTCAGCTCCTTGTCCATCGGCGGCGCGTGCACGTCGTCGGCTTCGTTGCCGACCGACAGGCGCATCTCCGCGCCGTGTCCGGCGACGGCGCGAAACACGTCGGGTGCGAAGATCAGGTCGATGTCGTTGAGCGAACGGCCGCTGACCATCGCCAGCGCGCCGGAGGTGCGCTCGGTCAACAGGTTCAGCGTTTCCGACAGGCCCGGCGGCACCCACACCTCGCGCGGCGTCGGCATCAGGTCGAGCAGCGTGCCGTCGATGTCGAGCAGGATCGCGGTCTCGCCGAGATGCGGCACGAGCGCATGCGGCACCGGCACCGCGTCGGGCGCTTCTTCGTCAACCATGGGGCGCTTCTGATCCAATTCCGCGAGTTCCGATTTCATAGTCTACTCCATAAAGGCAAGCGGCCGCGCGATTTGTTCGAGCGATTTGCGTTCCGCGGCGACGGCGTAGCGCCACGCCACGATCGCAGCCACGATCATCAGGAAGGCCCCCAGCAAATAGCCCGCGAACACGCTGGTGCGTGATCCCGTGTCGATCAGCGCGCCGAACAGCGCGGGCCCGATCACGCCGCCGATGCCGGTGCCGATTGCGTAGAACACCGCAATCGCCAGCGCGCGCACTTCCAGAGGGAACGTCTCGCTGACGGTCAGGTAAGCCGCGCTCGCGGCGGGCGAGGCAAAGAAGAAGATCACCATCCAGGCAATGGTCTGCCCCTGCGCGCTCAGCGCGCCGATCGAGAACAGATAGCCCGAGAGCGCCAGCAGCACGCCCGACGCACCGTAGGTAAACGTGATCATGACGCGGCGGCCGAGCGTGTCGAACAGGCGGCCGAGCAGCAGCGGCCCGAGGAAGTTGCCGGCGGCGAACGGCAGGAGATACCAGCCGACATGCTCGGCGCTGATGCCGTAGAAGTCGGTCAGCACCAGCGCGAAGGTGAAGAAGATCGCGTTGTAGAAGAACGCCTGCGCGCTCATCAGCACGAGGCCGACCAGGGAGCGCTGACGATAGACGAAGAACAGCGTGTGCACGACCTCCCTGATCGGCGTGTGGTCGCGCATCTTCAGGCGTATTTTCGTGAAGCGGCCATCGCTCGCATGCCGGTCATGCCCGATCACCGAGCGCTCGATCTCGTCCACGATGGCGTGGGCCTGGTCGGGCCGGCCGTGGATCATCAGCCAGCGCGGGCTCTCGGGAATCCACATCCGCATCAACAGCACGACAAGGCCAAGGGTCGCGCCGATGAGATAGGCGAGGCGCCAGCCGAGATCGGGACCGATCAATGCGGGATCGAGCAGCACGATGGCCGCCACCGCGCCCATCGCCGCGCCGATCCAGAAACTGCCGTTGATGACGAGATCGGTCCAGCCGCGATAGCGCGCCGGCACCAGTTCCTGGATCGTCGAGTTGATCGCAGTGTATTCGCCGCCGATGCCGGCGCCGGTGAGAAAACGAAACAGCGCGTAACTCGCGACATTCCACGACAAGGCGGTCGCGGCGGTCGCGGAGAGATAAAGCGCCAGTGTGATGAAGAACAGCTTCTTGCGGCCGATGCGGTCGGTGAGCCAGCCGAAGCCGAGCGCGCCGAGCACCGCACCGGCAAGATACGCGGAATTGGCGATACCGAGATCGAGATTGGAGAATTGCAGCGACGGACTCTGCTTCAACGCGCCGGAGAGCGCGCCGGCCAGCGTCACCTCGAGCCCGTCGAGGATCCAGGTGATCCCGAGCGCCAGCACGACGCGGGTATGAAAGCCGCTCCACGGCAGCGCATCGAGCCGCGCGGGAATGCTGGTCTCGATGATGCGGTCAGCCGCGACCGCCGCAGAGACTGCAGGTCCATAATTCAGCGCTGGGCTTTGCTGCAATTCCATCGCGTTGCTGGGTCTAACCAATGGAAGCGGCCCCGGTTCACATGGTGTGGACGGGGGCGATCCGATCATCGGGGTGCGGCATTCCGCCTGCCACCTGCGACAACGCCTGCGGCAAGGGCAGGTTCCCGCAGGAACAGCCCTTGGGCTCGTCCGTTTCCGATGGAGCCGCTGGGAGTTGACGCATGGCTCACGTCAGAAAGACGACACATTCGCGCAAAACCTGGAGCGCGCGAAGATGGAGTTGAAGCGGACGTTCGGGAGGGAGTGAGACTCGCGCTCTTTACCCCGCTGTCGTCCCGGGCAAGCAAAGCGCAGATCCGGGACCCCTAACCACAGAAACTGGTTTGGCGAAGACTTGGAGTTACCACCGTCCGTCTCAACTATCCGCTGGGAGTATGGATCCCGGATCGGCGCGCGCCTAAGGGCGCGCTTGTCCGGGACGACAGCGGAGTATGAGGCGATAGCGAGGTCTTCAAGCGCCTGACGCGCGGCGAGCCTTACGCGGCCCTGATATTGCCCATAAAGCGATCGAGCTCGGCGCGCAGGCGCGTGCTTTCGGATGACAGCGTCTTGGCCGAGTTCAGCACCTCTTCCGAGGCCGAACCGGTTTCGGCGGCGCCGCGATTGACCTGGCCGATGTCGGTGGCGGCGGTCTGGGTGCCCTGCGCAACGGTCTGGACGCTGCGCGCGATTTCCTGCGTCGCGGCGCCCTGCTGCTCGACGGCGCTCGCAATCGACGTCGAGATCGACGAGATCTGGCCGATGGTCGCACCGATTTCCTTGATCGCGGCGACCGACTCGGCGGTCGCGCCCTGCATCCCGGTAATGTGGGAGGAGATTTCGTCGGTTGCCTTCGCGGTCTGACTAGCCAGCGACTTCACTTCGCTGGCGACCACTGCGAAGCCGCGGCCGGCCTCGCCCGCGCGCGCCGCCTCGATGGTGGCGTTGAGCGCAAGAAGATTGGTCTGCTCGGCGATCGCCGTGATCAGCTTGACCACTTCGCCGATCTGCTGGGCGGCGTGCGAGAGCTTGCCGATGCGGCCGTCGGTTTCCTTCGCCTGCACCACGGCAGCTTCCGCGATGCGGCTGGAGTCGCGCACCTGGCGGCCGATCTCCTCGACGGAGGCCGAAAGCTCTTCGGTGGCAGTTGCGACCGACTGCATGTTGCTGGAGGCTTGCTCGGAGACACCGGCGACCTGGCTCGACAGGCTCTGCGTGGTCTCGGCGGTGCGCGTCAGCGTGGAGGCCGCCGATTCCAGCTGCACGGCGGAGGCCGAGACGTTGGAGACGATGGCGCCGACCGCGCTCTCGAAATCGTCGGCAAAGCGAATCAGCTCGGAGCGGCGGCTTGCGGCCTGCTCGCGGTTCTGGGCTTCGCTGGCGGCGGCGTCACGCTCGGCCTTGGCGACAGCCTGAACCTTGAATTCCTCGACCGCGCCAGCCATCTCGCCGATCTCATCCTTGCGGCCCAGGCCCGGCAACACGACGTCGAAATTGCCGGACGCGAGCTCGCGCATCGCCTTGCACATCGCGATCATCGGGCGCGAGATGCCGTTGCCGAGCATCAGGGCCAGCACGGCACCGATGGCGAGGCCGCCGAGCGCCATCATCAGCATCAGCCGTTCGGTCTCGGTGATGGTGGAGTTGGCGCTCGCTTCGATGCGCTGCTGATCCGAGGTCAGATCGGACCGCAGCTCGGCCGAGAGCTTGAGAATGCCCGCAGCCGTCTTGGTCATCTCGCCGTTCAACTTGACGATGATCTTCACGTTCTCGGTCAGCTTCGAGAAAGAGGTGCGGTACTGCTTCAGCAGGTTGCCGATCTCGGTGACGCGGTCGGTGATCTTCTGGTCGTTGGCATAGATCGAGACCAGCAGCGTCTCCAGGAATTTGATGCGGGCGATCACGCCGTCGGCGGTCTTCGGCTCCGGCTTGGCGACGAAGGCGCTGACCGAGGTCGAGACCGCGAGATATTGCGAGGTGACGTCCTTGGCGGTGGTCTGAACCGAGTTCAGGCCCGCCAGCGCGGCCGTATCGGCGAGATCGTCGAACTTGAAGCGGATCTTGTTGCCGACGCTGTTGAGCTCGTCGGCGGCGATCTTGTTGTTCTCGCGCGTCAGCGTGATGATCTCACCGAACACCTTGGTGAAGCGCTGGAATTCGGCCTCGAGCTTGCCGACCTGCTCGCGGCGCGCCGCGCCGGTCGTGGCCGCCACCGACTTGGCGATCGCGCCCTTCAGATTCTCTTCGGCGGCCTTGGCCGCGGTCTCGTCATCGGTCGCGCCCGTCAGCGTATAGGCCCGCGCCAGTCCCTGATAGGCGATCAGCTCGCGGTCCACGGTCCGCGCGAGGTCCGCTTCCGACACGCTGGCCCGGTAGGAGGCCACGGCGGCCTGGATCCGCTCGAAGCCGAAATAGGCGAAAGCCATGCTGACGGCGAGGATGGCCAGCACCGCCACGAAGCCGAGGATGATTTTTGCACGAAAACGCAGGGTGAAGAGCTTCGATGTGTTCGGCGTCGACTTGACGGGCATTCCCCACCCCATTCCATTCGCGGAAAACTAGGCGCAGCCCGGAAGCAGCCCGCTTCCTGACTCGGGAGCACGGTAGAGTGCAAAGGATAAGCCACGGTAAATTTATGGCGTCGCAACTTGCGGTTAGGTGACGCGGCCGAGCCTGTCGTCCCCGCGAACGCGGGGACGACAGCCGAGAATGGAGCGACCGCGAGGGCCTCAGGCGTAGCGCAGCTACGCCGCCCGGATATTCCCCATGAACCGGTCGAGCTCGGCGCGCAGGCGGGTGCTTTCGCTGGACAGGGTTTTGGCCGAATTCAGGACCTCCTCCGACGCCGAGCCGGTTTCGGCGGCGCCACGGTTGACCTGGCCGATGTCGGTGGCGGCGGTCTGGGTGCCCTGCGCGACGGTCTGGACGCTGCGGGCAATCTCCTGCGTCGCGGCGCCCTGCTCTTCCACGGCGCTCGCGATCGAGGTCGAGATCGACGAAATCTTGCCGATGGTGGCGCCGATCTCCTTGATCGCGGCGACTGACTCGGCCGTCGCGCCCTGCATGCCCGCGATGTGCGAAGAAATCTCGTCGGTGGCCTTCGCGGTCTGGCTGGCCAGCGACTTCACTTCGCTGGCGACCACGGCAAAGCCGCGGCCGGCCTCGCCCGCGCGCGCCGCCTCGATGGTGGCGTTGAGCGCCAGAAGGTTGGTCTGCTCGGCGATCGCGGTGATCAGTTTGACCACCTCGCCGATCTGCTGGGCGGCGTGCGACAGCTTGCCGATCCGGCCGTCGGTTTCCTTGGCCTGAACCACCGCAGCTTCCGCGATGCGGCTGGAATCGCGGACCTGGCGGCCGATCTCCTCGACCGAGGCCGAAAGCTCTTCGGTGGCAGTTGCGACCGACTGCATGTTGCTCGAGGCCTGCTCGGAGACACCGGCGACCTGGCTCGACAGGGTCTGCGTGGTTTCGGCGGTTCGGGTCAGCGTGGAAGCCGCCGATTCGAGCTGCACGGCGGAAGCCGACACGTTCGACAAGATGGCACCGACCGCGCTTTCAAAGTCATCGGCGAAGCGAATCAGCTCGGAACGGCGTGCGGTGGCCAGTTCCTTGTTCTGGGCGTCGCTGGCGGCGGCGTCGCGCTCGGCCTTGGCCACGGCCTGAACCTTGAATTCCTCGACCGCGCCGGCCATCTCGCCGATCTCGTCCTTGCGGCCGAGGCCCGGCAGCACGACGTCGAAATTGCCCGACGCGAGCTCGCGCATCGCCTTGCACATCGCGATCATCGGACGCGAGATGCCGGTGCCGAGCAGAAAGGCGAGGATCGCGCCGAGCAGCGTGCCGCCGACGGCCAGCATCAGCACCAGTTGCTCGGTCCGTCCGATGGTCGCTTCCGACTCCGAATCCAGCCGCTGCTGTTCGGCGACGAGGTCCGCCTTCATCGCGGTGGCTCCTTGCAGGATCGCACCGGCAGAACCGCTCATCTCGGTGACGAGCTCATCCACCATCTTGGCGTTGGCGATCAGCTTCTCCAGCGCTTCGCGATAGGCCACGAGGATGGTCTTGGCGTCCTTCAGGCCGGCGACGATCTTGTCGTCCATGGAATAGACCGCGCCGAGCGAGTTCTCGACGAATTTCAGCCGCGCCAGCGCGCTGGTCGCGATCGCCTGGTCGGAGGTCAGCACGAAATTGGTGGCTGCGGCGCTCGCGGTCTGGAACTGGGCGTTGACCTGCTTGGTGCCGAACTCGATCGACTGCGCCTCGGAATCGGAAGCATTGTTGCCGATATCGTCAAGCTTGTACTTCAGGAGATTGGCTTGGCGCGTCAGCTGGTTCTGCACCAGCAGCGCGCTGTCGCGCTTGGCCTGGAGGACTTTGGCGAAGGTTGCGGAGAAGTTGGAGAATTCCTTGGCGAGCTTGTTGAGGCCCTCCTGCCGCGCCGGCTTCTGGGCACTCTTGACCGCCTGATCGATGGCGCTCTTCAGACCGGTCTCGGCGTCCAGCGCTGCCTTGGCATCGTCCTCCTTGCCGGTGACGACGAAATAACGGACGGCCGAGCGGTAGGCGAGCAGCTCGCGGTCGATGTTGCGGGCGAGATCGGCCTCGGTGACGCTGCTGCGGTAGGACCCGACCCCGGCCGAGACCCGCTCGAAGCCGAAATTAAGAGAAAGCCATGCTGCCGGCGGAGATCACCAGCACCGCGGCGAAGCCGAGGATGATCTTGGCGCGGAACCGGAGGGTCGGAAATATTGTGCGCTTCGACGGCGACGCGATACGCCCGGACATTCCAACCCCCATTTTCTATTCAGCCGTGATCCGGAGGCGCCCCGCCCCCGGACCCGGATGCGCAAAACTAGGGCACAATGGATAAAGGGCGGTAAATTCGGCAGGCGCGTGCAATCCGGGGCTTTATCGGCCAAAGGCCGACCGGATGGGATGACGGCTGGCATCCCACATGGGCCGACCATTTTGCGGCGATTGACCCGCTTCGCCGGCCCAAGTCATTGCCCGCTCGTCAGGATCGATGACTTTTCCATGACCGGCGTGACCAAAATCCTAGTTGCAATGTCAGGGGGCGGCGGTCTCTAATTAGAAACAATCAAAATCAATCCGGGGAGGTATATTCCGTGTCTACAGTCAAACTGACGGTGAACGGCAAGGCCGTTGCCGTCGACGTCGAGGACCGCACGCTGCTGGTCCAGCTCCTGCGGGATCACCTCAACCTCACCGGGACCCATGTCGGCTGCGACACCAGCCAGTGCGGCGCCTGCGTCGTACACGTGGACGGCAAGGCGGTGAAATCCTGCACCATGCTGGCGGGCCAGGCCGACGGCGCCAGCGTCACCACCATCGAAGGCATCGCCAAGGGCGATGAGCTGCATCCGATGCAGGCCGCCTTCCGCGACAATCACGGCCTGCAATGCGGCTATTGCACGCCGGGCATGATCATGTCGGCGATCGACATCGTGCACCGCCATGGCGGCCAGCTCGACGAGCCCACCGTGCGCCAAGAGCTCGAAGGCAATATCTGCCGCTGCACCGGCTACCACAACATCGTCAAGGCCGTGCTGGACGCAGCCGGGCGCATGAAGGTCTCGCAGGCGGCCGAGTAAATCGGCGCGCCTCGAATAAAGAACCACCGCTGCCGCTTTCGAGGGAAAGCGCAGTCAAAGAAACTTCCGGTCGGGAGGACCAGACATGGGTGTTGAAGGCATCGGCGCGCGCGTCGTGCGCAAGGAAGACAAGCGTTTCATTACCGGCAAAGGCCGTTACGTCGACGACATCAAATTGCAGGGCATGACCCATGCCCATTTCATCAGAAGCCCGCATGCGCATGCCAAGGTGAAGAAGATCGATTCATCCGCCGCGCTCAACATGCCGGGCGTGGTCGCCGTGCTCACCGGACAGGAGATCGTCGACGACAAGGTCGGCAACCTGATCTGCGGCTGGGCCATCACCTCCAAGGACGGCAGCCCGATGAAGATGGGCGCATGGCCGGCGATGGCGCCGGAAACCGTGCGCTTCGTCGGTCAGGCCGTCGCAGTCGTGATCGCCGACAGCAAGAACCTGGCGCGCGACGCCGCCGAAGCCGTGGTCGTGGAGTACGAGGAACTGCCGGCAGTCGCCGACGTCCACGCTGCGATCAAGGCCGGCGCGCCGCAGCTTCACCCCGAAGCCCCCGGCAACCAGGTCTATGACTGGGTGATCGGCGACGAGGGCGCGACGGATGCCGCCTTCGCCAAGGCGGCCAATGTCGTCAAGCTCGACGT
This sequence comes from Bradyrhizobium barranii subsp. barranii, assembly GCF_017565645.3. NCBI lineage: Bacteria > Pseudomonadati > Pseudomonadota > Alphaproteobacteria > Hyphomicrobiales > Nitrobacteraceae > Bradyrhizobium > Bradyrhizobium barranii. Next base: position 736,409 of record NZ_CP086136.1, on the reverse strand, counting down.
CACCAACAACCGCCTCGCCCCGAACGCGATGGAGCCGCGCGCGGCGATCGCCGACTATGACGCGGCGGAAGAGCACTTCACTCTCTATACGACGTCGCAGAACCCGCACGTCGCCCGCCTGGTGCTGTCGGCGTTCTACAACATCGCCCCCGAGCACAAGCTGCGCGTGATCGCCCCCGACGTCGGCGGCGGCTTCGGCTCAAAAATCTTCATCTATCCCGAGGAGATGGTGGCGCTGTGGGCCTCGAAGAAGGTCGGCCGCCCGGTAAAATGGACCGGCGACCGCACCGAGGCCTTCCTCACCGATGCGCATGGCCGCGACCACGTCACCCATGCCGAGATGGCGTTCGACGCCAACAACAAGATCACCGGCTTGAAGGTGAAGACCTACGCCAATTTCGGCGCCTACATGTCGCTGTTCTCCTCGTCTGTCCCGACCTATCTCTACGCGACGCTGCTGTCGGGCCAGTACAACATCCCGGCGATCCATGCCGAGGTGGTCGGAGTCTACACCAACACGACGCCGGTCGACGCCTATCGCGGCGCGGGCCGTCCCGAGGCGAGCTATTTGATCGAACGGTTGATGGAGACGGCGGCGCGGCAGCTCAAGGTCGATCCGGCCGCACTGCGCCGGAGCAACTTCATCACCCAGTTCCCGCACCAGACGCCCGTGATCATGGCCTACGACACCGGCGACTTTAACGCCTCGCTCGACGCCGCGATGAAGGCGATCGACTATGCCGGCTTCGCAGCCCGCAAGGCCAAGGCGAAGGCGGACGGCAAGCTGCGCGGCATCGGCGTGTCCTGCTACATCGAGGCCTGCGGCATCGCGCCCTCGAAGGCGGTCGGCAGCCTCGGCGCCGGCGTCGGCTTATGGGAATCCGCCGAAGTGCGGGTCAACCCGGTCGGCACCATCGAGATCCTGACGGGCTCGCACAGCCACGGCCAGGGTCACGAGACCACGTTCTGCCAGCTCGTCGCGGAGCGCCTGGGCGTTCCCATCAGCCAGGTCTCGATCGTCCATGGCGACACCGACAAGGTGCAGTTCGGCATGGGCACCTACGGCTCGCGCTCCGCGGCCGTCGGTCTCACCGCGATCCTGAAGGCCATGGAGAAGATGGAGTCCAAGGCCAAGAAGATCGCAGCGCATGCGCTCGAAGCGTCCGAGGGCGACATCGTCATCGAGAACGGCGAGTTCAAGGTGGCCGGTACCGACAAGGCGATCGCCTTCCCGATGGTCGCGCTCGCGGCCTACACCGCGCACAATCTGCCTGACGGGATGGAGCCGGGCCTGAAGGAAAGCGCCTTCTACGATCCGACCAACTTCACCTTCCCGGCCGGCGCCTATATCTGCGAGCTTGAGGTCGATCCCGGCACCGGCAAGACCTCTTTCGTCAACTTCGTCGCGGCCGACGATTTCGGCCGGCTGATCAACCCGATGATCGTCGAGGGACAGGTCCATGGCGGCCTCGCCCAGGGCATCGGGCAGGCGCTGCTCGAGCACGCCATCTACGATGCCAACGGCCAGCCGGTCACGGCATCGTTCATGGATTACTCCATGCCGCGCGCCGACGACCTGCCCTCGTTCAACCTCTCCCACACCACGACGCTGTGCCCGGGCAATCCCCTGGGCATCAAGGGCTGCGGTGAGGCCGGCGCGATCGGCGCCTCTGCGGCCGTGATCAACGCGATCACGGATGCGATCGGCAAGAACAATCTGGAAATGCCCGCAACCCCGGACCGGGTGTGGCGCACGATCCACGCGGCCTGAGAGGAGCAACAAGATGTACCAGACCACTTATCATCGCCCCTCCTCGGTCGACGAGGCCGTCGCCCTGTTCGGCAAGAGCAGTGAGGCGAAATTCCTCGCCGGCGGCCAGACGTTGCTGCCGGTCATGAAGCAGCGGCTCGCCAGCCCGTCCGACGTGATCGACCTCGGCAAGATCAAGGAGCTAATCGGTGTCGAGCTCTCGGGCGACGTGCTGACCATCAAGGCCGGCACGACCTATTTCGACATCATGCAGAATGCCGATGTGAAGAAGGCGATCCCCGCGATCGCCTATCTCACCTCGGTGCTCGGCGATCCCGCCGTGCGTTATCGCGGCACGATCGGCGGCTCGATCGCCAACAACGATCCCGCTGCGGACTATCCGGCCGCACTGCTGGCGCTCGGTGCCACCGTAAAGACCAACAAGCGGTCGATCTCGGCCGAGGACTTCTTCCAGGGCCTGTTCACGACGGCGCTGGAAGACGGCGAGGTCATCACTGCGGTGTCGTTCCCGGTGCCGGCGAAGGCGGGCTACGAAAAGATGCGGCATCCGGCCTCACGCTTCGCGCTGACCGCCGTGTTCGTCGCGCAGACGAAGTCGGGCGAGATCCGTGTTGCCGCCACCGGCGCCTCGCAGAGCGGCGTGATGCGGGTGCCCGCGATCGAAGCCGCGCTGAAGGCGAACTGGTCGCCGTCGGCGCTCGACAACGTCAGCATTCCGGCGAGCGGATTGCTGGCCGATATCCACGGCACGGCGGAATACCGCGCCAACCTCGTCAAGGTGATGGCGCAGCGCGCGGTGGCCGCCGCGGGCTGATCGAGTCGATAAAGCGCGACAGCGCGTCGCGCCTTAGCGCCTCAACACAAATCTTCCGCGGCGCGCAGCAATGCGCGCCGCTTTTATTATGCGCCCATGCATGAAAACCGCTTGCCACGCGGACATGAAGGCGAGAAAAGTTAATCAGCCAATTAACTCGTCCCCAAAGAGGAACGTCTAAGGCGATTGCCGGACCACCGGCATTCGCCGGTGACCCGAGGAAACAACAGCGTGCTCGATAAACCAGCGCCCACCTCCTCCGTCCGCACCTCCGGCCCGCTCTCGGGCTTCCGTGTCGTCGAATTCGCCGGCATCGGACCCGGCCCATTCGCCTGCATGATGCTCGCCGACATGGGCGCCGATGTCGTCACGCTCGATCGCGTCGGTGCGAAGAAGAGTATGAAGTCGGTCGCGGGCCGCGGCCGCAAGGTGATCGAGCTCGACCTCAAGGACAAGGCGGCGATCGCGGAGGTGCTCGACCTGCTTGCCAGCGCCGACGCGCTGGTCGAGGGCTTTCGTCCCGGCGTGATGGAGCGGCTTGGGCTCGGCCCCGACGTCGTGCTCGCGCGCAATCCAAAACTCGTCTACGGCCGCATGACCGGCTGGGGCCAGGAAGGCCCGCTGGCCAACGCCGCCGGCCATGACATCAATTACATCTCGATCACCGGCGCGCTGGCCGCGATCGGCACCAAGGAAGCCCCGGTGCCGCCGCTCAACCTGGTCGGCGATTTCGGCGGCGGTGCACTCTATCTCGTCGTCGGCGTGCTCGCCGCCCTCCTCGAAGCGCAAAGGTCCGGCAAGGGCCAAGTCGTGGACGCCGCGATGTGCGACGGCGCGGCATCGCTGATGTCGTTCTTCTTCGACATGAAGACGATCGGCCGCTGGAGCGAGGGGCGCAACCAGAACTTCCTCGACGGCGGCGCACATTTCTACGGCGTCTATGAATGTGCCTGCGGGCACTTCGTCTCGATCGGCTCGATCGAACCGCAGTTCTACGCGCTGCTGCGCGAGCACGCGGGCCTGACCGATGCCGACTTCGACGCGCAGATGAACCCCAAGGCCTGGCCCGCGCTGAAAGAAAAGCTGAAGGCCGTGTTCAAGAGCAAGACGCGCGAGGACTGGTGCAAGATGATGGAAGGCACCGACATCTGCTTCGCGCCGGTGCTCACCATGTCGGAAGCGACCGAGCATCCGCACATGGTCGCCCGCAACGTCTTCCTCGAGCGCCACGGCGTGAAGCAGCCCGCGCCCGCGCCGCGGTTCTCACGCACGCCGTCGGCGGTGCGGGAGCCGGAGGGCGCGGAGATTGGTGCGGTGATGGCTGCGTGGAAGAGGTAGATCTAGCCTCGGCAAAGATCGCGTAGGGTGGGCAAAGGCGCGAAGCGCCGCGCCCACCACCGCTCCGCAATTCTGATAGAAGTGGTAGGCACGCTTACGCTTTGCCCACCCCACGGCAGCCTGACCTACGCCGCGTTATCCACCTTCAACACGCCGCGCCGGATCTGGTCCTCCTCGATCGATTCGAACAGGGCCTTGAAATTGCCCTCGCCGAAACCATCGTCACCCTTGCGCTGGATGAACTCGAAGAAGATCGGGCCGATCGCGTTGGCGGAGAAGATCTGCAGCAGCACCTTGGTCTGACCGCCATCGACCACGCCCTCACCGTCGATCAGGATGCCGTTGGTCTGGAGCCGCGCGACATCCTCGCCGTGCTTCGGCAGGCGCGCGTCGATCTTCTCGAAATAGGTGTCGGGCGGCGACGGCATGAAGGGCAGGCCGGCTTCGCGCAGGCCTTCGATGGCGGCGTGGATATCGCGGCAGCCGCAGGCGATGTGCTGGATGCCTTCGCCGCGATAGATATTCAGATATTCCTCGATCTGGCCGGACTCGCCGGCGTCCTCGTTGATCGGAATCCGGATCTTGCCGTCCGGGCTCGTCAGCGCGCGCGAGAACAGGCCGGAGGCGCGACCCTCGATGTCGAAGAAGCGGATCTGGCGGAAGTTGAACAGCTTTTGGTAGAAGCCCGTCCACACATCCATGCGGCCGCGATGGACGTTGTGGGTGAGGTGATCGAGATAGAACAGGCCGGCACCGACCGGCTTGGGATCGCGTGCCCCCAACCACTCGAACTCGGCATCGTAAGCCGAGCCCTTGGCGCCGTAGCAATCGACGAAATAGAGCAGGCTGCCGCCGATGCCCTTGATCGCGGGCACATCAAGCGTCTTCTGCACCGACGACACATCGGCAGGTTCGGCGCCGAGCGCGATCGCACGGTCATAGGCCGCCTTCGCATCGACCACGCGAAACGCCATCGACGGCGCGCAGGGGCCGTGCGCGGCGACGAAGTCGAAGCCGTGGGTGCCGGGCTCCTCGTTGACGAGATAGTTGATGTCGCCCTGGCGGTAGACCGTGATCTTCTTGCTCTTGTGGCGGGCGACGGGCGCATAACCCATCAGCTTGAACAACGCGTGCAGCTCTTCCGGATTGGGATGCGCATATTCGACGAACTCGAACCCGTCGGTGCCCATAGGATTGTCGGCGGTGACGGTGGCCGGCGGTGCATCGTGCGGAAACGGACCCATTGTGCTCTCCAATTGCTGCTGCCATGAACTATCCTTCACCGGGCGTGCAATGAGCGTGCAAACGAGGCGCGTTTTGGCTATCATATGCACGATCCGTGCATGAAATGGATAAATGACGCATGATCTCCGTAGACGCCTTCGACCTCAAGATCCTGGGCGCGCTCCAGGACGACGGCCGCCTCACCAACCAGGAGCTCGCCGATCTCGCGGGTCTCTCGGCCTCGCAATGCTCGCGGCGGCGGATGCGGCTGGAGGAGGAGAAGGTGATCTCGGGCTATCACGCCGATCTCTCCAGCGAAGCGCTGGGCTTCGGTGTGATCGCCTTTATCCAGGTGGGGCTCGCGACCCACTCGCCGGACAATTCGAAACGCTTCCGCGCCTTGGTCAACCGCATCGACGAGATCCAGGAAGCTTATTCGCTGACGGGCGACGCCGATTACGTGCTCAAAGCCGTGCTGCGCGATCTCAAGGGTCTCTCCAATCTCGTCAACGACGTGCTGATGCCGCACCAGAGCGTGGCGCATGTGCGCTCCTCGATCGTGCTCGACAGGCTCAAGGAAAGCTCGCGGCTGCCGCTGAAGGATTTGAAGGCTGGCTGAAATCGAGGGAACTACGGCATTCGCGCTTCACGCGCCGTCTGCGATGATCAAGCCAATCTGCGGAGATTCTGCCATGGCCCTCCAGCTTCGACCGAACTGCGAATATTGCGACCGCGACCTGCCGCCTGATGCAACGGACGCGCGGATCTGCTCCTATGAATGCACGTTCTGTGCGGATTGCGTGGAGACGAAACTCTCCAACGTCTGCCCGAATTGCGGCGGCGGCTTTGCGCCGCGCCCGATCAGGCCGACGCAGGAATGGCGGCCGGGCGTGTGCGTCACCAAACACGTGCCGTCCGACAAGCGGGTGCATTTGAAGTACAGCCCGGAGGATGTCGCGGCGCATTGCGCGCGGGTGCGGGATGTGCCGCCGGAGAGGCGGTAGGTCTCGTAGGGTGGGCAAAGGCGCCTTAGCGCCGTGCCCACCATGTCGCCGCAACTATGATCGGCATGGTGGGCACGCTTCGCTTTGCCCACCCTACGACACCGGAACGCGCGGCTACTCCGCCGCCAAAATCGTCCCCTCGACCTCCCCGAACCCGACCCGGTAGCCATTGCCCTGGCACCAGCCACGCATGACGAGGCTGTCGCCGTCTTCCAAAAACGAGCGCTTGGCGCCGCCGGGCAATTCCACCGGCTCGGTGCCGTTCCAGCTGATCTCCAGCAGGCTGCCGCGCTGGTTCTTCTCCGGGCCGGAGATCGTGCCGGACCCAAGGAGATCGCCCACATTCATCGCGCAGCCAGAGGAAGCGTGGTGCATGAGCTGCTGCACCGAGGACCAGTACATGTATTTGAAATTGGTGCGGCTGATGCCGGCGGGCGCATTGGCGCCGGCCGCGCGCAGGGAGACGTCGAGCTGGAGATCATAGTTCTGCGGCTTCGCCTGCTTGAGATAATCCAGCGGCACCGGCTCCTGCTCCGGTCCCTTCAGCCGGAACGGCTCCAGCGCCTCGCGCGTCACCACCCACGGGCTGATCGAAGTCGCGAACGCCTTTGCCAGGAACGGGCCGAGCGGCACATATTCCCATTGCTGAATGTCGCGCGCGCTCCAGTCGTTGAGCAGCACGAAACCGAAGATCATCTCCTCGGCCTGTTGCTCCCCAAGCATGCCGCCCATGGCGGAGGGCTGGCCGACCACGACGCCCATCTCCAGCTCGAAATCGAGCCGCTTGCACGGCCCGAAGCTCGGCAGCTCGACATTCGGCGGCTTCAACTGCCCGCGCGGCCGTTTCACCTTCGTTCCGGAGACCACGACGGTCGAGGCGCGGCCATTATAGGCGATCGGCATATGCAGCCAGTTCGGCTGCAGCGCGTTGTCCTTGCCGCGGAACATCACGCCAACATTGGTGGCGTGCTCCTTCGACGAATAGAAATCGGTGTAGCCGGAAACCGCGAACGGCAGATGCAATTTTGCATCGCGCATCGGCACCAGGGCCTGCTTGCGCAGCTCCTCATTGTCACGCAGATCCGGATGATCATGACGCAGCAGCTCGCTGATCCGCGCGCGTGTCTTCGTCCAGACTTTTGGTCCGAGCGCCATGAACGGATTGAGCGAGGGGCCGGAGAACACGCCGAGCGGGCCGACGTCGAGCCGGCAATCCTGCTCGAGCGCCCAGAGATCGAACACGTAGTTGCCGATCGCGACACCGACGCGCGGCGTCGGATTGGCCGAGGTCGAGAACACACCATAGGGCAGGTTCTGGATCGGGAAGTCGGAGGCGGGATCGACGTCGATGAAGGAGCGGAGGCTGGGGTCGTTGGGGTGCTTTGTCACTTTTCGCTCGGTCCTTTTTTCCTTCTCCCCTTGTGGGAGAAGGTGGCGCGAAGCGCCGGATGAGGGGTTCTATCCGCGAGTCCAAATGAGAGATGTTCGCTCGCGGAGACAGACCCCTCACCCGTCTCGCCGCTACGCCATAGCCGATGCAAAGCATCGGCGTTCTTAAGAGACGGCGGCCAGAGGCCGCCTATGCCACCCTCTCCCACAAGGGGAGAGGCGAAGACCGTCACGGCTTGTTCGGATCGAACCGCTTCTCGAGTCCCGTCCAGCAGTCCGCGTAATTGTCCTGCAGCGTCGACGACTTCGCGGCATGCGCTGTCACGCGCTGCGGGTAGCGGGTCTCGAACATGAAGGCCATGGTGCCGGTCAGCTTGACCGGTTTCAGCTCGCCGTTGCTGGCGTGCTCGTAGGCATCGCGGTCGGGACCGTGCGGCAGCATGCAATTGTGGAGTGAGATGCCGCCCGGGACAAAACCCTGCGGCTTGGCATCGTAGACGCCGTAGATCAGGCCCATGAACTCGCTCATGATGTTCATGTGGTACCACGGCGGACGGAAGGTGTTGTCGGCCACCATCCAGCGCTCGGGGAAGATCACGAAGTCGATGTTCGCGGTGCCCGCGGTCTCCGACGGCGAGGTCAGCACCGTGAAGATCGAGGGATCGGGGTGATCGAACCCGATCGCGCCTACGGGAGAGAAGGAGCGCAGATCGTATTTATAGGGCGCGTAATTGCCGTGCCAGGCAACAACGTCGATTGGCGAATGCGGCAGCGTGGTCTTGAACAGCGAGCCGCCCCATTTCACGTAGAGCTCGGTCGGCGTGTCCTTGTCCTCGTAATGCGCGACCGGGGTGAAGAAATCGCGCGCGTTGGCGAGGCAATTGGCGCCGATCGGCCCGCGCTCCGGCAGCGTGAAGGCGCCGCCGTAGTTTTCGCAGAGATAGCCGCGCGCAGGACCGTTCGGAATCTCGACGCGGAATTTGACGCCGCGCGGGATCACCACGATCTCGCCGGGCTCGCCGTCGATACGGCCGAACTCGGTGACGACGCGCAGATTGCCCTGCTGGAGCACGAACATCAACTCGCCATCGGCATTGTAGAAGTGCTGATCCACCATCGACTTGGTGATGAGGTAGATATGCGCGGCCATGCCGGCCTGCGTGTTGACGTCACCGGCGGTCGTCATGGTCTGCACGCCCTGGAGGAAGGTCATGTCCTCCTTCGGGATCGGCGCCGGGTCCCAGCGCAGCTGCGCGATCGGCAAATCGTATTCATGGCAGGGCGCTGAGCGCCACAGGCCGGCATCGGCCTTCTCGAAGCGGCCGGAATGCTTCACCGAGGGACGGATGCGATAGAGCCAGGAGCGCTCATTGGTGCCGCGCGGCGCGGTGAAGGGTGAGCCGGAAAGCTGCTCGGCGTAGAGTCCATAAGCGCAGCGCTGCGGCGAGTTGCGCCCGATCGGCAGCGCGCCCGGCAGCGCCTCGGTCTCGAAGCTGTTGCCGAAGCCGGACATGTAGCCCGGCGTGACCTGCGCCGAGCTCCGAATGATCTGATCAGGCGAGGTGTTGACGTTCATGACTATCCTCCTCCTTGCAGGGCGGCCCACATTTCCTGGTCGCGCTTGTCGGTCCAGATCACGGGGTCGTCGATCCCCGACGCCTCGTCATAGGCGCGCGACACGTTGAACGGCAGGCAGTGCTCGTAGATGGCGAAGCTGTGGAACTTCGGATCCATGACTTCGCGCGTCGCCGCCATCGATTCCTTCAGCGTACGCCCCCTGGCGACCGAAATTTCGGCCGCGCCGTAGAGCGAGGTGACAAAGTCGCGCGTCATCGCGATGGCTTCGCGCACCGTGGCCGTGCCCTTCAGCGCATCGCCGCGGCCCGGCGCGATCGCCTTGGGATTGAAGTTGCGGATCTCGTTCAGCGTCAGCGGCCATTCGCGCAAATGCGCATCGCCGCAATAGCAGGCCGAGTGATATTCGATGAGGTCGCCGGAGAACATGACCTCGGCATCCGGCACCCAGGCGACGATGTCGCCGGAGGTGTGTCCGGCGCCAAGCTGCATCAGCCGCACCTCGCGCTTTCCCAGATAGATCGACATCTCGCCTTCGAAGGTCAGCGTCGGCCAGGTCAGGCCGGGAATGCTCGCGGCATCCTGGAACAGCCGCGGGAAGCGGCCATATTCGGAATCCCAATCCTGCTGGCCGCGCTCCTCGATCAGACGATAGGTCTCCTGCGATGCCACGATGCCCTGCGCCTTGTAGGCGGACGCACCCAGCACGCGCACGGCGTGATAGTGCGACAGCACGACATATTTGATCGGCTTGTCGGTGACGGTGCGGACGCGCTCGATCACCTTGTTGGCCATCGCGGGTGTCGACTGCGCGTCGAACACGAGGCAGCCGTCGTCGCCGACGATGATCGCGGTGTTCGGATCGCCCTCCGCGGTGAAGGCATAGAGATCGGTGCCGATCTCGGAGAAGGTGATCTTCTTTTCGGAGAGATCGCCGGTGGATGCGAAGTTCTTCGCCATCAATTCGTCCTCAGGTCTTTGGGTTATTGTTGTTGCTGTTGTTGCTGCTGGCCGTCGGTCATGCGCCGCTTCGCGAGCACGATCGCCTCCCGCAACACGTCGATGTCGCCGATATGGTTGGCGAGGATCAGGACCAGTGCCGCGTCGAAATCGGCGCTCTGCTCGTCGGTGAAGCCGCGGTGCGCCTCGACGATGGCACGAAAGGCATCGTCGGGCCGCGCGAAGTTGGAGCTGGTTGAAAGCAGCATGCGAATCCTCAATTCAAGCCTTGGGCCCGCGACAACGCGGCCGCGATCGCCGCACGCGTCGGATGTCGGAAGCGCGCCGCAACGTAGCCGTCGGGCCTGAGCAGATAGGCAGTACCTGACTCGGCGCCATAGCGCTTTGCGACAAGGCCCGAGGGGTCGGCAAGCCCGCCCTCGGTACCGATGCGGATATCCTTGACGCCATCGGGCGCATCGATCGCCGCGCCATTGCTGAACGACAGCAAGGTGAAGTCCGTTCCACCCCGGCGGAATGCGTCGGTCAGATAGGCCTGCTCGCCAACGGGCGCGTCGAGCATGGAGCAGCCGGGCAACGGTCCGCCGCGCCACGCCTCCGCATCGGGCGATGACAGCGGCGAGTCGTAGCTGCACGGCACCGAGAGCCGCCCGCCATTGACCATGCGCTTGCCGAATTCGGTCTCCTTAGCCAGCGACAGCACCGCCTTGCGCAGCCGCGCTTCCTGATGCGAGTTCGGCGCCATGAAATCGGTCGAGCGGGTGGATTCGCGGATGTTCTCGTCGGCCGCGAGACTCCGCTCGACATGGTAGCTTTCGAGCAGGCTCGCGGGCGAGGTCCCGCGCAGCACGCGATCGAGCTTCCAGGACAGATTCTCCGCGTCTTCTAGCCCGGAATTGGCACCGCGCGCACCGAAGGGCGAGACCTGATGCGCGGAATCGCCCGCAAAAATCACCCGGCCGTGGAGGAAGCGATCCATCCTCCGGCACTGGAATTTGTAGAGCGATATCCACTCGAACTCGAACTTGTCGTGACCGAGCATGCGCGCGATCCGCGGCCGCACGTTCTCCGGCTTCTTCTCGACGACGGGATCGGCATAGCGATTGAGCTGGAGATCGATGCGCCAGACGTCGTCGGGCTGACGGTGCAGCAGCGCGGAGCGGCCGGCATGAAACGGCGGATCGAACCAGAACCAGCGCTCGGTCGGGAACTCCGCGGTCATCTTGACGTCGGCGATCAGGAACTGGTCCTCGAACACCTGTCCCGCGAACTCGGCGCCGACCATCTGCCGCAGCGACGAGCGCGCGCCGTCGCAGGCGACGACATATTGCGCGTGCAGGCGATAGGCGCCCTCCGGCGTCTCGATCGTCAGCGCGACGGAATCGTTGCGCTGTTCAAGCGCCGTCACCTTGTTGCGCCAGCGCAGATCGATCTCGCGCAGATCGCTGATGCGATCGACCAGATAGGCCTCGGCGTAATATTGCTGGAGGTTGATGAAGGCCGGCCGCTTGTGACCGTCTTCCGGCAGCAGGTTGAACTGGTAAAGCTGCGACTCGCCATGGAAGATGCGGCCGACGCTCCACACCACGCCCTTCTCGACCATGCGGTCGCCGACGCCGAGCCGGTCCCAATATTCGAGCGACCGCTTGGAGAAGCAGATCGCGCGCGAGCCTTCGCCGATCCGGTCGGCATCATCCAGAAGCACGACGCGCTGGCCGCGCTGGGCAAGGTCGATCGCGAGCGACAGCCCCACCGGCCCCGCGCCGACGACCACCACGGGATGCTCGGCCGCACTCTGGCCGGGACGATCCTGGTCGGGGTGGCGGCGATAGCCGAACTGGGTTTTGGCCTGCTGCGTATTGGCCTGCGCCATGCGCTAACCTCGGCTCTGGTCAAGAGAGGACTGATCTGCTAGATAGTCTCACGTGCAACTATTTTGGACCGGAGCCGGCCGGCCGTCAACTGGAATTCGGAGCGCAAGCCTTGGCGAGGACATCCAGCGATGCGGCGCTGAAGAGACAAGAGATGGACGAGGCTTCATTGCGGCCGAAGGCGCGGCTCGATTTGTTCAAGTTCGTGCCGTTCCGCCTCAACCGGCTGGCGGCCGAGGTGAGTTCCGCGCTTGCGGTCGAATATCAGGAGCGGCACGGCCTCGACATTCCGGCCTGGCGCGTGATCGCCACGCTCGGCTTCCGCAACGATGCCTGTAGCGCGCAGTACATCGCGCAATGCACGCGCACGCACAAATCCACCATCAGCCGCGCCGTGACCACGCTGCTGCACCAGGGGCTGATCGAGCGGGTCGAGAACGAAGCCGACCGCCGCGAATTCCGCCTGCAACTGACGAAGAAGGGTCGCGCGCTGTACGAAGAGCTGTTCCCGCAATTGCTGCGACGGGAAGACGAGATCCTCGCCTGCCTCTCCGCGCAGGAGCGGAAGCAGCTCTCGGCCCTGCTCGGCAAGATCGAACAGAGCCTCGACCTGGTCCAGACCAGCGAAGAGGCCGACGCGAAAGAGGCGTATTAGGGCGCGTACTCATAGAGGTGCAGACGTCGGCTTTTGGGAGGCCGATTGAGAAAGCTTGGCAGGTCCGTGACGGCACTGGCTTATATAACGGCGCTACTTGCGGCGTTTGCCGCAACTCGCGCATACGCCGCTGACATAGGTTATCTGGCTTCCCCCGGAGTCGCTGCAGACGAGTTTCCCTCACCACAGCGCCCTGTTGCACGGATCGTCAGCCCGCGCCGCGCCGCCGAAGAGCGCCGAGACGCCCTCAATGAGGCCGGTCAAATCGCACGTGCTCTTGAACTGAAACCAGGTATGACAGTGGGCGACATTGGAGCAGGCAGCGGCTACCACACGGTCAGGCTCTCGCACCTCGTCGGCCCCGCCGGCTCTGTCGTTGCCCAGGACGTCACGCGGGATTACCTCATCGAGCTCGCCACGCGAACAGAACGTCTGAAGTTGACTAACGTGCAATTCGCCCTCGGCGAACCACACGACCCGCGTCTGCCCGCTTCCTCGCTGGATGCTGCAATCCTCGTGCACATGTATCACGAGATAGCCCAACCCTATGCCTTCCTCTACAATCTCGCGGCCGCTCTAAAGCAGGATGCGCGGGTCGGAATTGTCGATCTTGAGCTTCCGACGTCGAAGCATGGCACGCCAATTGAGCTCTTGCGCTGCGAATTGACCGCCGTCGGCTATCGCGAGGTTGCCACATATAAGCTCGCAGGGGACGGAGGATACCTGGCGGTATTCTCTCCGCCGGAGGTAGCGGCTCGAAAATCTCCCCGCGATATCGTTGCTTGCCGGGATCCTGCCGGCACTCGCTGACGCCACGCCCGCCGCCCGTCTCAGAGGCTGAACATGTCCGAAGAAGAGGTCAGACCGGAAGTCGCCGGCTGAAGCTCGAACCGGCGCTTTTGCCCCAAAGCGGACTTCGCCCCGATCATTCAAACTTGAGCATTTCACGCCGATAAAGGTTGATGGACTAGGCGTATGCAACCTGGCGCGTGACTTTTTGGCATTTCGGTGTAGGCAATGAGCTTGCAGATCAACCTTCGGGACGCTGGAACCCTAATCCTTGGGGAACAGTACACCTCAACTATGATTGTCTGCGCGGTTGGCGTTGCAGTTCTATGGATATTAATCGTCGCCCGAGTGCGGCGAACGAGAGCTCGTCTATTGCTGATCGCTCTTATGCTGATCACTGCGCCGATCTTGACGCTCTTTATTCCCGTATCTTGGTATATCGTCAGATCGATGCTTGTTCCTGCCGAAACTGCGGAGACCGTGCTTCCTAACTCGGAAGCCACTATCGGACTTGAGTTTTATTTGCACTGGAGCAACGACTCGGGGCGCTACCTCGTCGTAAGAAATGCTGCCGGTGTGATCCGACAAGGCATGTCCGCCTTTGACTGGACGCACTGGCCAAGAACGAGCATCTATCTCATTGGTGACGGACGGGTCGCGGTATTGGGGCCAACCTATGATGACTACATGGTTGACCCAAAAGGGCGCACCATCGATACCCTTCGGTACGGAACACCTTCCGATACTTGGACCTATTTCGGAGCGTTCGATTTCAAGAACGGAAAGTTAGCGTTCATTCCCGCATTAGAGCAGCGCGAATGCACGGCGACACGGGGCGTAACAGATTCATCGGCCCCTCGGCCCCAAGGGCGTAGTGATCGATGTGATCAGGAGGCACTCAAAAATTAAAGATACCTATGATAGCAGGGCCCTTTTTCCGCAAATGGCCCGAATCGAACCTCCGGCGATGCTCCTTTGCGCGCTGCTTTCAGGAGCGCAGCGGACATCAGGCCCGCCTGATCTGAGCCGCGCTTAGGACTCGCAAGTACACGCCCCGGATTCCGTCATTTCGCAAACGACCGCGACGGCGGCAAATGCAGCGCCCAGGCATCGACCTTGTCGCTGGCACGCGGATAGATCTCCGTGACGATCGGATCGTGGCCGGGAATGAACCTGTCAGGATGACCGGCGAGGCGTTCGATCGTCTCCCAGCCCTGCGCCATGTCACCGATATTGTAGACGATGGGGAACGGGCTCTTGCGCTGCAGATTGGCGTAGTAATGCGCGGCATCGGACGCCAGCACCACCGGCCCGCGCGCGGTCTCGACCTTGACCACCTGCAAGCCGTCGGAATGGCCGCCGACACGGTGCACGGTGACGCCGGGCGCGATCTCGCCGTCGCCGGAATAGAAATTGACGCGCTCGCCATAGACATGGCGCACCATCTGCGTGACGTGCTCGACCGAGAACGGATGTCGCAGCAGTCCGTTGCACATGCAGCGTCCCGTCGCGTAAGCCATCTCGCGCTCCTGGAGATGGAAGCGCGCGTTCGAGAAGCGATCGAGATTGCCGGCGTGGTCGTAATGCAGATGCGTCACGATAATGTCGCGAACGCTCGACGCCGCGACGCCAAAGCGCTCCAGCGCATCGACCGGATTGAGCGTCAGCTTGCGCGCCCGCGCGCTCGCCTCCTCGGCGTTGAAACCGGTGTCCACCAGGATCTCGCGGCCCTGCCCTCGGATCAGCCAGACGAAATAGTCGAGATCCTGCGCCGCGCTGTCATGCGGGTCGGGCTGAAGGAAGTTCATGTTGGGGGTGCGTGGCGACATCGTCGCATAACGCAGGGCGTAGATTTCGTAGGCGTTTCCCATGGTTTTCTTTTCTGAGTTGGACCTTCGGGGACGATCGAGCGCACCAAGCCATTGTCCGCAGCAAAGGTCAAACACCGGAGGGCTGCGACAGCGTCCAGCCTGCTATGTGAGACCCCTCACATCTTCTTTGTCGCGGCCGCTCCAGCATCCTGCCGCAGAGTCGAACCAGATGGCGCCGAGCACAACCGTGACAGTCCGTTTATTCCCCTCCCGGCGCGCCCATGCATCGCGGTCAATTGTCGCGATAATGCCGAATCTCCAAGCGGTTGACGCCCCCCTTCCGCGGTTTGATAATGCACATTGCGTAAGTTAAGGTCGCCGCGGCGCAAGCTGGTAACGGCGCCTTTTTGGCTGGACCGCGCTGATTATGAAAATTCGCTTCCTTTTTCTTCTGCCCTTGCTCGTTTCGCTCGTCCCGGTTGCGCCATCCCTGGCCGCCGGCGACCGTTATGCGTTGGTCATCGGCAACGCCAAATATCCGGACGCGGACGCCCCGCTGAAGGAACCGCTCAACGACGCGCGCGACGTCGCCGACGAGCTCAAGCGCGACGGCTTTTCCGTTGAAATCGGCGAGAACCTGACCGGCGACGGCATGCGCCGCGCGTTCGACAAGCTCTATGGCAAGATCAAGCCGGGCTCGGTGGCGCTGATCTTCTTCAGCGGTTTCGGCATCCAGTCGGCGCGCCAGAGCTACATGCTGCCGATCGACGCGCAGATCTGGACCGAATCCGACGTGCGCCGCGACGGTTTCAGCCTGGAGACCGTGCTCGGCGAGCTCAATACCCGCGGCGCGGGCGTCAAGATCGCGCTGGTCGACGCCTCCAGGCGCAATCCCTTCGAGCGCCGGTTCCGTAGCTTCTCGGCCGGCCTGACGCCGGTCATCGCGCCGAACGGCACGCTGGTGATGTACTCGGCGGCACTGGCCTCGGTGGTCTCGGACGCTGGCGGCGAGCACAGCCTGTTCGTCCAGGAGCTCCTGAAGGAGATCCGCGTCCCCGACCTGATGGCCGAGGAGACGCTGAACCGCACCAAGATGGGCGTCACCCGCGCCTCGCGCGGCGAACAGGTGCCGTGGATCTCCTCGTCGCTCGCCGAGGATTTTTCCTTCATTCCAGGCGCCGGCGGATCGCGTCCGTCGATGACGGCACCGCCGCCATCGCCGCCGCCGGTCGTCGCCAACAACCCGCCGCCGGCTCCGCCCGCACCGCCTCCGCCGCCGAAGCCGGCGGACACGGCAGCGGCAGCGGCACCTGCGCCAGCACCTGCTCCTGCTCCGGCGCCCTCACCGAAACCGCAGGTCGAGGCCGCCTTGCCGCCGGCGCCACCGCCGGTGAAACCAGCCGAGACCACCCCCGCACCGAGCATGGATAGCGGGCCGAGCGCGGCCGCGCTGGCGGAGGATCCGACCATCAAGGGCCTGACAGCCAAGATCGCCGCCAATCCTGATGACGTGAATGCGCTGTACCGGCGCGGTCAGGTCTATGCCAGCAAGGGCGCCTACAATTTGGCCATCAAGGATTTCGACGAGACGCTTCGGATCAACGCGAAGGACGTCGAGGCGCTGAACAACCGCTGCTGGACCCGCACCGTGGTCGGCGACCTCCAGGGCGCGCTGAAGGATTGCAACGAGGCGCTGCGGCTGCGGCCGAATTTCGTCGATGCGCTGGACAGCCGGGGGCTCGTCAATCTGAAATCGGGAGCGGTCAAGAACGCCATCGCCGATTTCGACGCAGCCCTGAAGATCAACCCGCGCTTGACCTCCTCGCTCTTTGGCCGCGGGATTGCCAAGCAGCGCAACGGCTCGGCGCAGGAAGGCGCGCTCGACATCGCCAATGCCAAGGCGATGGACCCGAACATTGTTCAGGAGTTCGCAAGCTACGGAGTACGCTAGTATTTTTTTGAGTTGAGGCGACAGACGCCTCGAACCCTCAGCGGCTCAGGGAAGACTAACCGACGGATGCCGCAGGCGGCCTTTCCCGGGGGGCCATTGCAGGAATTTTGGAACCGCGCGGTCAGCTGCGCAGGAGGGACTGGCAATGAGATTGGCTGCAAAGGGATTTACCGCGATCCTGTCCATCATCACGGTCGGCGCCGCTCTGTCGCTGACGACCCCGCTCGCATTCGCGGGCGACGACGGCAACAGCAAGAACGTCACCGAGGACGAGATCGTCCGCGCGCTAGCGCCGCCGCCGAAGAAGCCGTTGACCCGCGGCCTCTCGATCGCCCCGCAGGCCGATCCCGCACCCAGTGCGGCGGAAACCAAGCTGATCCAGTCCGTGCGCGGCCGCTCGACGCGCTCGCTTTCGTCGACCGAGCGCGAAGAGATCGCGTCGGTGGCCAAGGACAAGCCGAATATCGATCTTGAAATCACGTTCGACTACAACTCGGCCAATATCAGCGCCAAGTCGCTCGCCTCGGTACAGGCACTCGGTCGCGCGCTGACCAGCCCCGACCTGAAGGGCTCGACCTTCGTGGTTGCCGGCCACACCGACGCCGCCGGCGGCGAGGGCTATAATCAGGACCTGTCGGAGCGCCGCGCGGATTCGATCAAGCGCTACCTCGTCGACAAGTATGGCATCGCCGCGACCGATCTCGTCACCGTCGGCTACGGCAAGAGCAAGCTGAAGGACCCGGCCCAGCCGATGGCGGAGGTCAATCGTCGGGTCCAGGTCGTCAACATGGAAAACAAGACCACCGCATCGAAGTGAGAGCACGACGTAATCCTTTGAAGTGCCAAATCCTTTGAAGTGCCAAGTCGTGATGTGGTGTAAAGTCTTGCTTCAAAAGCGCGTCCCGCAGCCTTGCGGGACGCCGCTTTATTTCAGGGAAACGCTCTCAGCAGGCCTCGTGCGGATGGCCGTGAGCCAGGCCAGGACAATCCGGCGATGAACGCCTCCGAATATCTCAAGCCTGCCGGAACCGTGGTGTTCGTCGTTGCGCTCGGCGTCGGCTATTATCTGTTCGAGCATCGGCATCGCCCCGAGGCGAAGGAAACGCCGAGCGAGGCGCTCGTCATCGTGACGAAGTCGACCAACGCCTGCTTCTCCGACCTCGTGCGGGTGACCGGCTTCTTCGTGCCACGCCGCGAGGCCGTGGTCGTCGCCGACCAGGAAGGCTCCAGGGTCACCGACCTCTTCGTCACCGAAGGCGCCATGGTCACCGACAATCAGGAGCTGGCGCGCCTGACGGCGCCGCCGCAAATCCCCGGCCAGCCGCAAAGACCCGGCCCGCAAGGCCCGATCTCGCTGAAGGCGCCTGCGCCAGGCCTCGTCACCGAAGTGCGCACCATCGTCGGCGCGCCCGCCTCGCCGCAGGCCGGCCCGATGTTCCGCATCGCCGTCAACAACGAGATCGAGCTCGACGCCCAGGTCCCGGCGGTGCACATGCCCAAGCTCAATCCCGGCGCGACCGTGCGCATCAGCCGCGATGACGCGCCCGATTTGATCGGCCGGGTCCGGCTGGTCGCGCCCGAAATCGACCGCACCACGCAGCTCGGCCGCGTCCGCATCAGCGTCACCAACAATCCATCGCTCAAGGTCGGCGTGTTTGCCCGCGCCTCGATCGACGCCAAGCGAAGCTGCGGCGTCTCGATCCCCAAGACCGCGATCGACCATCTCACCATTCAGGTCGTCAAAAACAATATTGTCGAGACGCGCAAGGTACGGGTCGGGCTGTCGTCCGACAGCGCGACGGAAATCCTGGAAGGCCTCGAGGTCGGCGAAATCGTCGTGGCCGACGCCGGCTCTTCGCTCCATGACGGCGACCAGATCAAGACCATGTTCGCCGATGAACTCGATCGCACGCGGGTACGCTGATGGCTCTCAATATCTCGGCTTGGTCGATCCGCAATCCGCTACCGTCGGTCGTCTTCTCGATCATCCTCCTGGTCCTCGGCTGGGTGTCCTTCACCAAGCTCGCGGTGACGCGGCTGCCTTCGGCCGACATTCCCGTGATCTCGGTCGTGGTGTCGCAGTTCGGCGCAGCACCCGCTGAGCTCGAATCCCAGGTCACCAAGACGGTTGAAGATGCCGTCTCCGGCGTCGAGGGGGTCAGGCACATCACCTCCTCGATCACCGACGGCGTGTCCGTGACCACCATCCAGTTCGCGCTGGAGACCAACACCGACCGCGCGCTCAACGACGTCAAGGACGCGGTGACGCGGGTACGATCGAACCTGCCGCAGAACGTCACCGAGCCGCTGATCCAGCGCGTCGACGTCATCGGCCTGCCGATCGTCACCTATGCCGCGATCTCGCCCGGCAAGACGCCCGAACAGCTCTCCTATTTCGTCGACGACGTGGTCAAGCGCGCGCTGCAGGGCGTGCGCGGCGTCGCCCAGGTCGAGCGCATCGGCGGTGTCGAGCGCGAGATCCTGGTCTCGCTCGATCCGGACCGGATGCAGGCAATGGGGCTGACCGCGGTCAATGTCAGCCAAAGCCTGCGCGGCACCAATGTCGACGTCGCCGGCGGCCGCGCCGAGATCGGCAAGAACGACCAGGCGATCCGCACGCTCGCGGGCGCCAAGACGCTGGGCGATCTCGCCGGCACCATGATCCCGCTGTTCGGCGGCGGCGAGGTCCGGCTCGACGATCTCGGCACCGTCACCGACACCATCGCGGACCGCCGCACCTTCGCCCGCTTCAACGGCGAGCCGGTGGTCGCGCTCGGCATCAAGCGATCCAAGGGCGCCAGCGATGTGAAGGTGGCCGAGGCCGTGCAGAAGCGCATCGACGCGCTGAAGGCCGCCTATCCCGACGTCGACCTGAAGGTGATCGACACCTCGGTCGAATATACCAACGGCAATTACCACGCGGCGATCTCGACCCTGTTCGAAGGCGCCATCCTTGCCGTCATCATCGTGCTCCTGTTCCTGCGGGACCTGCGCGCCACCATCATTGCCGCGATCTCGCTCCCGCTGTCGATCTTCCCGGCGTTCTGGGCGATGGACCTCCTCGGCTTCTCGCTGAACCTCGTCAGCTTCCTCGCCATCACGCTGTCGACAGGTATTCTCGTCGACGACGCCATCGTCGAGATCGAGAACATCGTCCGGCACATGAACATGGGCAAGTCGCCCTACCGCGCCGCGCTCGAGGCCGCCGACGAAATCGGCCTCGCGGTGATCGCGATCTCGCTGACGATCATTGCGATCTTCGCGCCAGCGAGCTTCATGTCGGGCATCGCCGGACAGTTCTTCAAGCAGTTCGGCATCACCGTCTCGGTGCAAGTGTTCTTCTCGCTGCTCGCGGCGCGCTTCGTCACGCCGGTGCTGGCCGCCTACTTCCTCAAGCACCATGCGCACGAAGAGCCGCCGCCCGGCCGCGTGCTGCGGGCCTATCACAGGATCGTGGCCTGGTCGGTGAAGCACCATTTCATCACCGTGCTGATCGGCTTCGGGGTGTTCGCCGCCTCAATCTGGAGCATCACGCTGCTGCCGCAGGGCTTCCTGCCGGCGCAGGACAGCGCGCGCTCGCTGCTGGCGCTCGAGCTGCCGCCGGGCACCCAGCTTGCCTACACCGAGAAGGTCACCGAGGACATCGTCGCACGCCTGCGCAAGCGGCCGGAGGTGAAGAGCATCTTCGTCGATGGCGGGCGCGTCCCGCCGGGCACCCAGGAAGTCCGGCGCGCCTCCTTGATCATCAACTACACGCCCAAGGACAGCCGCGACATCACTCAGCGCGAGCTCGAATTCTCGATCAGCCAGGAGCTGGAGAACGTTCCCGACATCCGCTTCTGGTTCCTCGACGAGAACGGCCTGCGCGCCATCTCGCTGGTCGTGACCGGCGTCGACGCCAACATCGTCAACAACGTCGCCAGCGAGCTCGCGACGCAGATGAAGCGGATTCCGACGATCTCCAACGTGATCTCGGAAACCACGCTCGAGCGGCCCGAGCTGCGCATCGAGCCGCGCGCAGATCTCGCCGCGCGCCTCGGCGTCTCCACGGAAAGCCTGTCGCAGACCATCCGCGTCGCCACCATCGGCGATGTCGGGCCCGCGCTCGCCAAGTTCGACGTCGGCGACCGCCTGGTGCCGATCCGCGTCCAGCTCGAGGACGCCGCGCGCGGTAATCTGAGGACGCTCGAACAGCTGCGCGTGCCGCTCGGCGAGCGCGGCGAGAAGGGCGGCGTGCCGCTCTCGGTCATCGCCGACGTCAAGCTCGACCAGGGTCCGACCAGCATCAACCGCTACGATCGTGAGCGGCAGGCAACCGTCGCCGCCGACCTCGTCGGCTCCGCCGCCCTCGGCGACGCGACCAAGAAGATCTACGACCTGCCGGTGATGAAGAGCCGGCCGAAGGGCGTGAAGGTCTCGCCCTCCGGCGACGCCGAAAGCCTGAACGAACTGTCCGACGGCTTCGCCACTGCGATCACCGCGGGCCTGATGATGGTCTACGCCGTGCTGGTGCTGCTATTCGGCACCTTCCTGCAGCCGATCACCATCCTGTTCTCGCTGCCGCTCTCGATCGGCGGCGCCATCGCCGCACTGCTCATCACCGGCAAGCAGCTCACCACGCCGGTCTGGATCGGCATCTTGATGCTGATGGGTATCGTCACCAAGAACGCGATCATGCTGGTGGAATTCGCCATCGAGGCGATCCGCGCCGGCAAGCCGCGCGAGGAAGCGATGATCGACGCCGGCATGAAGCGCGCGCGCCCGATCGTGATGACCACGATCGCGATGGCCGCGGGCATGACGCCGAGCGCGCTCGCGGTCGGCGCCGGCGGCGAGTTCCGCTCGCCGATGGCGCTCGCGGTGATCGGCGGCCTGATCTTCTCGACCATCCTGTCGCTGGTGTTCGTGCCCGCGATGTTCATGGTGATGGACGATCTCGGCGCCCTGATCTGGCGATTCGCCAAGCGGCTGATCGTGCACAGCGAGGATGCCGAGACCGCCGATCATCACGGCGCGGCGCCGGATAAAAAGGGCATGGTGCACCCCGCGGCGGAGTAGATTCCAAGCAAGCGGCCTGACGGGGTGTACTGGCGAAGGGCACCCCGAGGCGCTATGTTACTCCAATGACTTTCACGCGCATCACGATCGACCCCGCAGTCTGCACCGGCAAGCCCTGTATTCGCGGGCTGCGGTTTCCGGTCGCACGACTACTTGGCCTGTTGGCGGCGGGCGAGACTCGAGAATCCGTTTTGAATAATTACCCGTATCTCGAGCGCGAAGACATCGACGAAGCATTGCGCTACGCGGCCCTCCTTGCCGAGGATGAAGCCGTCGAGCTGCATCCCATCGTTCCGGCAAAGTGAAATTCCTCATCGACATGCCCCTTTCGCCAGTGCTGTCGCACTGGCTGACAGAGAGGGGGCATGATGCCGTCCACGCCTCCGTGATCGGGCTTCACGCTGCGAGTGACGTTGAAATCATCGATCGCGCCAGGCAGGAGGCGCGCACGGTCGTCACGGCGGATCTCGATTATCCTCGCCTGCTCGCAACCGCGGGCAGCGACAGCCCAAGTCTCATTCTTTTTCGAGGCGGCGACTGGACAGAGGTCGCCGTCCGGACCCGCCTGGCGGAGGTTCTATCCGCCCTGACCGAGGACGAAATCCAGGGCAGCATCATCACCATCGACCGGGATCGTGTCCGCCGGCGCAGGCTCCCGATCAGTTGACCCTACTCGTTCCGCGCGATCGCCGTCAGCTTGGTCATGTTCCGCAGCAGGATGCGGCCGCGCTGGAGATCGAGGATCGCTTCCTTGCGCCAGGCCTGAAGCTGGCGGTTGACGCTCTCGCGGGCCGCGCCGACGAAGATGCCGAGCTGCTCCTGCGAGATGTGGACCTCCGAGCCGAAATCGGCGGCGAGCGCGCAGAGCCGCCGCGCCAGCCGCACCGGCAGCGGTTGCAGCATGGATTCTTCCATGCGCTCGCTCTGCCAGCGGATGCGCTGGCACAGCAGCGCGATGATCTTGATCGCGACCTTCGGCTCGCGTTCGAGGAAGCTGAGAAAATCTTCGCGCCGCAGCACGAACAATTCACTGGCTTCGCCTGCGGTCGCATCCGCAGTCCGGCTCTGGCCGTCCAGCACCGCGACCTCGCCGAACAGGTCGCCCGGCCCCATGAAGTTCAGGGTCAGACGGCTGCCGTCGGAGACGCCGGTCTCGATACGGACTTGGCCCCGGCGCACGCCGAACAGCGCGTCCCCCGCATCGCCCTTCTGGAACAGCACCTCGCCATTCCCCAGATGCTGGGTGTGGCAGAGATTCGACAGCCGCTGGAGCTCGTCTGCGCCGAGATCGGCGAACATCGCGTTCATCTTCAGGATGACCGCAAATTCGGCCTGCTTGCTCATTTCAATGTCCTTGTGAATTTCCTTAGCCAGTTTCCCTGGCAAATCGCTTGGAACCATCAAATCAGGATCGCGTAATACCGCGCCGGCGAAGTGTGTCATAAGTCACATAACTTTGCAGCCCCCCTGACTATTTTTACGTGCTTGGAGCCGCTTCCCGTCCGGGGATAAACTCAGGCGCAAAGGACGGATGCATAGGACGGTCATCTGCGGGATTCGCCGCCGATTGTCCGTCGTTGGAAAGTCGACATGAGAGCAGTGAAATTCGCCGGCGCGGCGATAGCCGCCGTCATCATCGTGATCGGGCTTCTCCTCGTGGTCAGGATTCCCTCGGGATTCCTGACCACGACGATTGCCTCGCGGGTCGAGAGCGCGACCGGCTATCGCCTGTCCATCGACGGCACCACGAAGATCAGCCTGTGGCCGACGCTGAACGTCACGCTCAACGATCTCACGCTTCAGGACCCGAAGGACCGCAGCGGCATCACGCGCCTGACGGTCGACAGCGTGCAGGCCGACATGTCGCTCTCGAGCGTATGGTCGGGCAGCCCGAAGATCAGCGAACTCGTCGTCACCCATCCCGTGCTCCACCAGCCGCTGCTGCGTGAGCGACTGCCGAATGCAGGCACCGCGTCGAAGCCGCTGGCGCTCGACACCGGTGGTGCGACCATCGACCGCGTCAAGGTCATCGACGGTGAAGTCGCATTCGCGCGCGTGCGCGACCGTGTCGAGGGCCGCATCAGCGCCATCAACGCCGACGCCGTCGTTGGCCGCGACCGCAAGGTCGACATCGCCGGCACCGCGCGCGTCGGCGATCACCCGACCAAGTTCGACATCAAGGCGTCGACGCCGGCGCCGCCAGCCGACCGGCCGACCATTCCGGTGGATTTCGCCATCGACATGCCCGATGTGCTGAAATCCCAGCTCACCGGTCATGCCGAGATGCGGCTGAGCGGCGATGTCGTGATGATCAACGGCGTGAACGGCAGGCTCGGCGACGGGGCCTTCAACGGCTGGGCCTCGGTCGATATTGCGAGCAAGCCTCTGGTCAAGGTCGATCTCGACTTCCAGCGGCTCGCGATTCCGGTGGCGAAATCGCCGGAGGGCACGTCGGGACAGCCCTGGAGCGATGCACCGATCGACGTGTCCGGGCTCAATTATGTCGACGCACAGATCAGGATCTCCGCGAACGAGGCCGTGATCGGCGATGCGCGCCTCGCGCCGCTGGCACTCGATGCGAAGCTCGCCGGCGGCGTGCTGAAGGCCGGCACCGCCAATCTCGGCGCCTATGACGGCCAGGTCTCGGGCGAGGTGATCCTGGATGCCACAAGCGGTGCGCCGAGCTTTGCCATGCATTCCGATCTCGTCGGCGTGCGCGCATTGCCGCTGCTCCAGGGCCTTGCCGAGTTCGACCGGATCGACGGCAAGCTGCAGGCCAAGCTGGCGCTGCGCAGCGCCGGCACCAGCCAGCGCGCGCTGATGGCGAACATGCAGGGCACGGCCTTCGTCAATTTCCAGGACGGCGCCATCCGCGGCATCAACATCGCGCAGATGATCCGCTCGCTGACATCGGGCACGCTGTCCGGCTGGCAGGACAGTGAGGCCCAGAGCACGGATCTGTCGCAGCTCTCGGCGTCCTTCCGGATCGACAAGGGTCAGGCGGTGACGACCGATCTCAATCTGATCGGACCGCTGGTGCGCGTGACCGGCGCCGGCACCATCGCCCTCGACACCAAGATGATGGGTTTTCGCGTCGAGCCGAAGCTCGTGATGACCACCGAAGGCCAGGGCCGCGCGTCGGAGCCGGTCGGCTTCGGCATTCCCGTGATGATCCAGGGCAGCTGGTCGCAGCCGCGGATCTACCCCGACATGGCCGGCATGCTGGACAATCCGGACGCCGCCTATGCCAAGCTGCGCGAGATGGGCAAGGGCCTGTTCGGCCCTGACGGCGCCGGGCTCGGCAATCTCCTGGGCAGCCTCGGGTTGGGCGGCGCCGCCGCGCCGGGCAGCGGCAACGCGGCCGGCAATGCCAATCCGCAAACCCAGCAGCCGGGACAGAACAACCCGCTCGGCGGCCCGCTGGGCGAGGCGATCGGCAATTTGATCCAGCAGGGGCTTTCCGGCGGCGCGGGGACCAGCACCGGCACCGGCCGCAGCCGCGGCCTGCCGGCAACACCGTCCACCCCCGCTCCGCAGGCTTCTCCCGCGCCCCCGGCCCAGGCTCCGGTCCAAGACGACCCGGCGGTGGTGCAGCAGGACAGCCAGCCGATGAACGACGTGCTGCGACAGCTCTTTAATCGATGATTGGCCGACCAACGTACTGGACTCCACGCCAATCCTTACATCGGCCTCCCGGTCCGCCGCTTCATCCGAAGGGATGAGGCCGCGACAATTCACGACCCTTCCGGCCCAGCCCGCCCTCGACAGCGGGTAACCACGCTGGCCGGTCCACAGGTCGCGGGACGGTCCCGTGGCCCGAATTGTGGTAGAAGGGCGCCTGGACCGGTACGGCCCGTAGCGCCGGCGTCGATGACGGCGCGAGAGGATCTGGATGGCGGGAGCGAAAGACAAGACACGGTTTCTGCGCGAGGGCCTGTTCGCCAAGTACGTCGTCTCCCTCGTCGGCCTCGTCGTGTTTGTCCTCGCCGTCAACGGCGCGATGGAGACCTGGATCTCCTATCGCGCCACCAAGACCCAGCTGACCGACGGGCTCGACGACAAGGCGCAAGGAGCCGCCCGGCGGATCGAGCAGTCGATCTCCGAGCTCGAGCGCCAGATCAGCTGGGTGACGCGGGCAAGCCAGGACACGCTCGAGAAGCGCCGCGCCGACTACGCATCGCTCCTGCACCAGGTCTCAGTCGTCAATCAGCTGTTCCAGCTCAACGGCGAGGGACGCGAGGTGCTGCGCGTCTCGCGCCAGACGACCACGACCGGCGGCAATGCCGACCTCTCCCGCGACATGCGCTTCACCGATACGGTTGCCCGCGGCGTCAGCTACGCGCCGGCCTGGTTCTCCGACCGGACGCCGATGATGTCGATCTCGGTGGCGCATTCCGGCTTCAATGCCGGCGTCACCGTGGCCGAAATCGACCTCAGCTTCCTCTCCGACTTCCTGTCCGACGCCCAGGTCGGCAAGGCCGCGTTCGCCTATGTGGTCGATCCGCGCGGCCGCGTGCTGGCGACGTCGTCGAAAGGGCCCGATGTCGGCAAGGACCTGTCGAAGCTGCCGCAGGTGGCGGCGGCGATTGCGCCCGGCCGCGAGCCCGACACTTCGGGCACCGACTTCAACGGCCATGCGGTGATGAGCGCCGCCAGCACCGTGCCGAAGCTCGGCTGGAACGTGATGTTCGAGCAGCCGACGACGCAGGCGTTGATGCCGATCCGCGACCAGCTCGTGCGCATCGCGCTGTTGATCGGCATGGGCCTGATGGTCGCGATCCTCGCCGGCACGCTGCTCGCCCGCCGCATGATCATCCCGATCACGGCGCTGCGCGACGGCGCGCACAAGCTCGGCGAAGGCGATTTCAGCCACCGCATCGACGTCCACACCTCCGACGAGCTGGAAGACCTCGCCGGCCAGTTCAACCGCATGGCCGGCCAGCTCCAGGAAACCTATTCGGACCTGGAGACCAAGGTCGAGGAGCGCACCCGCGATCTCGCGCAGTCGATCAACGAGCTCAAGGCGCTGGAAGAGGTCGGCCGTGCGGTCGCCTCCTCGCTCGATTCCAACGCCGTGCTGCCGACCATCGCGGCGCGCGCGATCGAGATCACCCATGCTGATGCGGTGCTGATCTACGGCTTCGATGCCGAGACGCGCAGCTTCAACCTGATCGAATCCAACGGCATCGACAAATCGGCCGACGGCGCGCATGTCACGATCCAGCAGGGTGCGAACATCCTGAGCGATGCCGCCGAGAGCGGCGAACCGATCGCGATTGCCGATCTCGACCGGGCCTCCGAGCAGCCGCTGCGCGACGTCGCGGTCGATGCCGGCTTCCACTCGGTGCTGGTGGTGCCGCTGGTGGACCAGCAGGGCACGCTCGGCTCGCTGGTGGTGCTGCGCCGGGCCGGCGGCGAGTTCGGCGGAAGCCTCACCGGCCTGATGCGCACCTTTGCCAACCAGGCCGTGCTGGCGATGCGCAACGCGCGGCTGTTCACCGAGGTCGATCACAAGGGCCGCGAGCTCGCCGTGGCGCATAACACCGTGCAGCAGCAGGCGGCCAAGCTCCAGGAGCAGACCGAGCAGCTTCGCAACTGGAACCGCTCACTGGAAGAGCGCGTCGAGAAGCAGCTCGGCGAGATCAGCCGCATCAAGCGGCTCGAACGCTTTCTCGCGCCGCAGGTCGCCCAGCTCATCGCTTCATCGGATGGTCATGACTCGCTGCTCGACAGCCATCGCCGCGAGGTCACCGTGCTGTTCTGCGATTTGCGCGGCTTCACCGCCTTCACCGAGGCGACCGAGCCGGAAGAGGCGATGAACGTGCTGCGCGAATATCACGCAGCGCTCGGCAAGCTGATCTTCAAATACGAGGGCACGCTCGACAAATATGCCGGCGACGGCGTGATGATCCTGTTCAACGCGCCGATCCAGTTCGAGGACCACACGCGGCGCGCGGTGCAGATGGCAGTGGAGATGCGCGACACGATCGGCCCGCTGACCGAGAAGTGGCGCAACCGCGGGCACACGCTCGGCTTCGGCATCGGCATCGCGCTCGGCTATGCCACGCTCGGCCAGGTCGGCTTCGAGCAGCGGCTGGAATATGCCGCGATCGGCAGCGTCACCAACCTCGCCTCGCGTCTCTGCGACGAAGCCAAGGCCAACCAGATCGTGGTCAGCCGCCGCGTCTACGGCATCGTCGAGCCCTGGGTCGAAGCCCGCGCGCTCGACGACCTCGTGCTCAAGGGGTTCAACCACCCCGTGCTGGCGATGGAAATTTTGTCCTGGCGCGAGCAAGTGGAGAACGTGGTGGATGCGTCCGCAGCGCGGCGGAGAGGGTAGCCAACAACAAAAACCGCGAAAACAACCCCATGCACAGTAGGCGGGGACTGTCGGATCAATGACTTACGCGGGTGCCGGAGCGGTTTGACACGTCGGGCAAAACACCGGCAGGATGGTATCATCTCCCACACCGCGCCCACGAACCACATCCCTCCTCCCCGCGACTAACCATCGCCTCGATGGCGAGGCGAGAATCCGGATGGGAGACGATCGTGGCGTTTGCCTTGCCTTCGCGCGCGTATGATTTGCAGATGCTGGACCGTCCCGCTGATCGTGCGCGCGATCAGGGTTGGGTCTTTGGCCTGCCGCCGGGCATCAGCAGCGAGCAATGGCCGCTCGATCCCGTCACCGGCTTTCCGCTGATGCACGGTTTTACGTTGAAGCTGCCGGACGACTATCGCGTGCATGGCGAGGACATCGTCGCGGTCTCGTTCTTCGCCACCGCGCCCGATCACAATGACGGCGGGGCGCCCGATGATCCCGAGATTCGCGAGGCCGTGGCGGCGCGACCAGCGCATCCGCGGCTTTCGCGCATGACCGACATTCTCGACTACGAATATGCCGCGTTGCTGCTGACCAAAGCCGAATATGAGGGCGCGTTCGCGGCGCCACCGGCACCGCTTCCGCTTGCGACAGCAGATCGGCCACGCTGGCTCGACGTCGGCGGCGCCAGCGCCTTCTTCGAGGCCGCCGCGCCTTACGCAAAAAAGCTGTTTGCCGCGCAGCCGCGCGCCGATCTCAGCGAGACCCGCGCGATCGCGCTCGTGCCGCGCGCGACCGATCCCAATGCCGGCAAGGGCCCGCAGGACGAGCACACAAGGCAAAACCCGCCGACCGGTTATCAGCCCTACTATTACTATGTCGGCGGCGTGCCGAGCCGCGACAATTTCCGGCTGCACGACTGGGGCAAGGATCACGCGCACAACCATCTCGGCGGCACCATGCGGCCGTGCCAGGCCGTGCCGGAGATGAGCCCGTTCTACATCGAGTTCGAGGAATATTTCGGCGGCTACAATTTCGGCGGCGGCAACGCGCAGCTCGACTTCAAGGACATGAAGTTCGACTGGGCGTGCGGCTGATCACGCTCCGCGCTTCGGCCCGATCGCCTCGAAGCCGGCCTTCTGCTCGTCGCTCAAGTCCGCCTCGAAATCGTCGAGCGCGTCGCCGACGCCCTTCACCGCCTGCAGCATCGTCTCCAGCCGCACCTTCACGGCGGTGAGGCGGGCCTGTGGCGTGGGCTCGGCCTTGAGCTCGGTCTTGGACGGGCAGGCACTCAGCGTCTCCATGGTGCGCAGCGTGGTGTCCTGGAGCACCTCCAACCGGGCGCGAGCTGTGTCGTCAAGCCTCAGCGTGGACGCTATCTCGCCGGCGGGCCATTGCTGCTGCATGAGCTGCTCGTATTGCCGCTGCGCCTGAACATCATAGCGGGGATCGTAACCGGCCTCGCAGGCGGCTGGCGCCTGCGCGTCCTTGCGCTGGCCGGCCGCAAGCGCGGCACGGCGCTCATTGGCCAGCGCGTCGAGCTTTGCCTTCTGGCCGGCATCGAGGAGATCGACGAACTTTGCGAGCGGCGGCGCGAGCGCATCCGTCGCCTTGATCATGGCCGCGAGGCGCGTCTGCATCAGGCCGAGGCGCTCCGCGGCGGTCGCGGGGGCCTGCGTCGGGCAGGCCGTGCGAATGGTGTAGCGCGCAGCCAGCCATGCGGTCGCGAGCTCATCGAGCGCTGTGCGCTGCAATTCGTTCGGCTGCACCAGGGCGACGATACGGTCGACGGGCAGGCCGCCGGTGTCGCTGGCATCGCAAACGGCCTCGACCGAAGGGACCTTTCGCGCGCGCCTGCCTTGCGGCGCTGTGTAGGCGGCGAACTCCGTGGCCGCATAGGGCGCGAAGATCGCGGCGTAGATGTCGCCATAGCCATAGAGCGAGAGACTGGTCGTATCGCCCAGGATGATTGCGGTGGTGAGGTCGTCATGCGCGAACGGCCAGAACACCGGGCCCGCCCAGCCATAGCTGCCATCGGGGTGGCGCCACCAGCCCTGCGGGCGGCGGCCACCGTGCCAGCCCGACAGCGCAGCTTGCGCCGTGAGCGCCGCACGCAGGATGTAGGGGTTGGCCGGCTGGCCGCGTTCGGCGCCGCGAGGATCCTGCGACCTCAGCGCGGCGGAGCGGTATCGGCCGCCCCGTACCGCCATGCGCGCATGGCGCAGGCGTGTCATGCCGATCACGTGGCCGACGGCAAAGCGCGCGACACCGAGCGGGCCGCCGCGCAATCCGAACTGCGCCTCGGCTTTATTCGGCAGCAGCACTGCCGCAATCATGAGAGCAGCGCCCGCCAGCGCCAGTCCCATGCGTCCGGACATGAAAGCGGACCTGACCACCTCGGCCTCCTCCCAGCGCCAAGCGCGCAGTGGGTCGCATCACAAAGACGCGCTGGGGAACCGAATGTTCCGGAGAGACGAAGGGCAAAGCGTCGCAACGCGCACCGGCGTTGCCGATGCGACCTCAATCCGCCTTCCGCGGCACCACAAAAGTCTGGCCGGGATAGATCAGGTTGGGGTTGTGGATCTTGCCCCGGTTAGCGTTGAAGATCACCGCGTAGTGGGCGCCGTCACCGTAAGCGAGCTTGCTGAGAGCCCACAGGCTGTCGCCGCGGGAGATCACCCGGTTGCCGCCTGCTTCGGCCGGTGGACCGCTGATGATTTCCGCCGGCGAGGCCGATGCAACGGTCGTGGCCGCGGGCGCCCGCGCCATGACCCTGGGTTTCGGTGCCCCGATAAATCTCGGCTGAACCGTGGGCCTGTCATGCGCCGATGCCTGGCGCGCCGATGCCGACGGCAGGGATGCCACGACATCAGACTTGTCGTCGGGCTTCTCGGCGTGCTTCGGCGCTTGGGCCGGCTCCTGCCTCGCGACCCGCGCGGGCGGCGGAGCAGCTTCGGCGATGGTCACCGGCATGCTGCGGCCCGACTGCGTCACGGTACCGTCAGGCGCTTTCGCCCGCAGGGTCAGCTCATAGGAGCCGGCGGGAAGCTGCGGCGGGGTCATCACGAACTGGCCCGAGGCATCGGCGACAACCGTATCGAGCGGCTTGCCGTCGCGCAGCAGCTCGACCTGTGCACCCGGCGCGGCCCGACCCGCGATCACCGCCGCCTCGCCGTGATCGTCGACGCGCGCGACGTCGAACCGCGGGCCGGCATCGGTCGTGGCCGCCGGCGGCTTGGCCGGCACGAGATCGGCCAGCGCCGTGGCCTGCTTCTGCGTCTCGGCCAGCGCATCGACCTTCGGCGCGGAGGCCGGGGGCGCCGATGGCGCGGCGGCGAGCTTTGGCTCGTCCAGCTTCGGCTCTGGCTTGGTCTCCGCTTTGGCTTCGGGCTTTGCCTCCGGCTTGGCGGCGACGGCGATCTCGGTCTGCGCGCCGCCCGGCAGCAGGCGGCGCAGCTCGGTGGGACCGATCACCAGCAGGGTGCCGCCCACCGCGAGCAGGCAGAATGCAATGAAGGCCTTGGAAGCGGTGATCATCAGACAATGAACCCTTGGGTCGCAAATCAACCGAGGCCGGCAAATTGCGCCGATTTGGCTGCGTCAGCAAGTCGATCATTGGGATGATGCACCTTTCGTTCCGGCACGCCCGGCGTGAACCGGCGGGGCACCGACGGCGTCAAATCACCGAGGCCGCATCGCGGTCATTTCTTGAGGATTTTTTTCCGTGACCGCATTTTGCCGTCCCGCACCATGGCTGGCGCTTGTCCTGACACTGGCCGCCTCTCCGGCGCTCGCCGCATCCGGCCCGCCGCCGAACTACATCCTCACCAACAATGCCGGCCTCGCCTTCACCTCGCCGATGGCGCCACCAGGATCGAGCAGTACATGAAGGACGGCGGGGATTGGGACGTTAAATGGCAGGTCTGGGCTCGCCGCGGCGAGCAGATGACGGAGCTGAAGCCCGAGCAGGGCTACGGGGCCGGCTTCCGCTTCACCAGCGACTCGCAATGGCTGGTTCGGATGCAGAAGACCGGCTCGGGCGAGCAGGACCTCTATCTCTACCATGTAGAGAAGGGCGCCTTCGCGAGCGCGACCAAGAAGCCGCTCAGCGATCTCGCCTGGGCCTATTTCTACGGCCGGCCGGAGACGAAGAGGTTCGCCAAGCTCGACTTCCACATCTCGGCCAATCTCATGGAGGGTACGGAAGAGGCCTATCGCTCGCTCGGCATGGACTGGCCCAACAACCGCTACCTCGTGATCTCGCTGTCGGGCGAATATGACAATCATCCCAAGAACGTCGCCATGAAGGGACTGGGCGGCTGGCATTGCCGCTATGATCTCGAGACCGGAAAGTTTGACGTGCCCGAGACGTTCGCCAAGAAGAATGCGGAAGCCTTGAGGTGGGAAATCCGCCGGTGATCCACCGGAATCGCGTCACCGTAACCCCGGCCTGCGGAGCTCTCGCCGATCGAGGGAAACCAACCCTCTGATTCCGTTCCGATTCATGTTTTCCTAACCCTTACTGGTAACGGGCTCTTGTCGGTTTTGCTGCATCTTGCATCCCACGGGAGGGCTGGATGGGCACATCAATCCGATGGACCACGCGCATGCGCGCGTTGCTCCGCCGTTGGCAGGGCGCGCCGCTGACGTGGCTGATCGCCGGCGGCTTCGTGCTGATGGTCGCGATGGCCATCGGCACCGCGCTCACCGTCGATCGTTTCCGGCAAAATGCAATCGAGAGCGGCCGCGACAGCCTGGAAAACTCCGTGCGCATGCTCGCCCGGCATTTCGACCGCGAATTCGCCGACTTTGCGGTGCTACAGAAGAGCGTCATCGCCGAGCTTGAAAGTCACGGCATCGCATCCGCCGATCTCTTCCGCAGCGAGATGGCCACGCTGGCCATGCACGAGGTGCTGCGCGCCAAAGCCAGCGGCTGGTCCGACGTCGCCGGCGCCAACGTGTTCGATTCCAACGGCGTGCTGATCAACTCGTCGCGGCGCTGGCCGGTCGCCGATATTTCGGTTGCCGACCGCGGCTACTTCAATCGCCTCAGGAACGATCCGGCCTCGCAGGAAGAGATCGAGGTCGTGCCCGGCCGGTTCGGCAACGGAGCTGCGATCGTGTTCGCCCGGCGCGTCTCCGGTCCCCACGGCGAATTCCTCGGCATGGTGTCGCGGGCCATTTCGCCGGAGCAGCTCGAATCCTTCTTCGCCTCGGCCGGGCTCGGCGAGGAATCCTCGATCGCGATGCACCACCAGAATGGCCAGCTGCTCGCGCGCGTTCCGCATGTCGACGCGATGATCGGACAGAATTTTCGCAACGGCACGCGCGAGCAGATGGCGGTGTTCGAGCGCACCTTCGTCACGACGCAGCTCGCCAGCCCGATCGACGGCAAGGACCGCATCGTCGCCGCGCGCCTCCTGACCGGCGAGCCGCTGGTCGTGGTCGCGACCAAATCGCTGGACGCGACGCTGGCCACCTGGCGGACGCAGACAAAATTCTTCGTCGCCGTCGCCGTGCTGTCGATCGGCCTGCTCGTGCTCACGCTGTTCCTGATCTTCCGCCAGATGACGCGCAGGCTCGCCGCGGAGAAGCAGCAGCTCGACACCGCGATGAACACCATGACGCAAGGCCTGTTGATGTTCGACCAGGACGAGCGGCTGATCGTCTGCAACCGGCGCTACATCGAGATGTACGGACTGTCGGCCGACGTGGTGAAGCCCGGCGCCTATTTCCGCGACGTGATCCAGCATCGCTATGACACCGGATCGTTCCACGGTGACGTCGCGTCCTATTGCGACGACATTCTGAGCAATACCGGGCGAACCCAGAGCGCCGTCGTCGAGACCGCGGACGGCCGCCTGATCGAGATCAAGAACCAGCCCGGTGCCGCCGGCGGCTGGCTCGCGACCCACGACGACGTCACCGAGCGCATCCGCGCCGACGAGCGCATCGCGCATATGGCGCATTACGACGCGCTGACCGACCTGCCCAACCGCGTGCTGATGCGCGGCCATCTGGAGCGCCGCATCGCGGAGCTTGCCCAGGGCCAGCCGTTCGCGATCCTCTACATCGACGTCGACGAGTTCAAGGGCGTCAACGATTCGCTCGGCCACGAGGTCGGCGACGAGCTGCTCCGCCAGGTCGCCAACCGCCTGCGCGCCTGCGTCAGCGGCAACGACCTCGTTGCGCGGCTCGGCGGCGACGAATTCGCCATCGTCAAGGCCGGCACCAGCGACCGGGCCGAGCTGACGGCGCTGGCTGAAAATATCCTGAAAGCGCTGCGTACGCCTGTGGACTGCAAGGGCCAGGAGATCCCGACCGATGCCAGCATCGGCATCGCGATCGCGCCGGATCACGGCGACAATCTCGACGACCTGCTCAAGCGCGCCGATCTCGCGATGTATGCAGCGAAGTCCGAGGGCCGCCGCACCTTCCGCCTCTTCGTGCCCGAATACGACGCCAAGGCGCGGCTGCGCCGCCAGCTCGAGCTCGACCTGCGCCAGGCCCTCGCCCGCGGCGAGTTCGAGGTGCACTACCAGCCGCTGGTCGATCTCGCGGCCGATGTGGTCAACGGCTGCGAAGCGCTGCTGCGCTGGCGCCATCCCGAGCGCGGCATGATCTCGCCCGCCGACTTCATTCCGGTCGCGGAAGAGACCGGACTGATCGGCGAGATCGGCGAATGGGTGCTGAAGCAGGCCTGCACCGAGGCCGCGAGCTGGCCCGGCGATATCCACGTCGCGGTCAACGTCTCGCCGGTGCAGTTCCGCGCCAGGACGCTGGCGCTCAAGGTTGCAGCCGCGCTCGCGGAGTCAGGACTTGCGCCCGGACGGCTCGAGCTCGAGGTCACCGAGACCGTGCTCATCCGCGACGACGAGGAGGCGCTGACGATCCTCCAGCAGCTGCGCGAGCTCGGCGTACGCATCGCGCTCGACGATTTCGGCACCGGCTATTCGTCGCTGAGCTATCTGCACCGCTTCCCGTTCGACAAGATCAAGATCGACCGCAGCTTCATCAGCGACATCGGCCAGTCCGAGGATTCCTCTCCGATCGTGCAGGCGGTGGTGCACATGGCCGCCGCCCGCCACATGGCGACGACGGCCGAAGGCGTCGAGACCGAAGCCCAGCGCGAGGTGCTGCGGCAGCTCGGATGCAGCCAGATGCAGGGCTGGCTGTTCAGCCCCGCCGTGCCGGCGGCGAAGCTGAGGCAACTGTTGTCGGCGCAGGCGGTGGCGGCTTAGCGCGGCCAGTCACCCCATCCCTCGCCGACGCCTCGCTACTTCTTCTTCGCCGGTCCGAAATCCGGTTGCCAGGCGGCTTCCTTGCGGCTCGGCGCCGCCGCGATCACCTTGGATTTTTCCTTCTTCGGCTTCTTGGTTTCGCGATTACCGCGTTGCTGGCCCTTTGCCATGTCGCTCTCCGTTGGTTCGAGCTCGTCGAGCTCATCCGATTGCAGCAGCCGTCCACGAGGGGTGCAGACCCTGACGTCCATGTAGCCTTCGCGCAGCAGTTTTCGAGCGAGGCGCAGCGCGAACGTCGCCTTGCCGCGACCGAGATTGGAGCTGCCGTATTCGTTGGTCCCGCTGACCAGATACGGCACAATTGTTGCCCTAGCCATTGAAGATGGCGGCCGCGCCGACGAGAAGCAGAAGAAACCGCGGAACCATCACCGGCGGCACGATCCGATCCGCGATGCGAACGCACGCCATCGAACGCTCCTGCGAAGCCTTCGGCGGGAGCACACGTGCCCCTCAGTCACCGGTCGAAGCCGTTGAGACGTGCGGTGATGGCAGCGACCCTACGCCCGCACCGAGCCAATAGCGAGGGTTAAAATGCTGCGGAAACAATGGCTGCTGTGACATCGTCGCTTGCCGGCCCGGCGACGATAGTACTGGCTATTGCCGCGGCGAGCGCGCATGGTCGTGACGGCCGGCACCGGTTGGGGCTTCACTTGCGAAAGGCAGGCGTGCATGACCATCCGCTCGCGGCGTGAAACCGTCACCTTCAGGCATCCGTTCCGCATCCGCGGCGTCGAGCGCATGTTGCCAGCCGGCGCCTATGAGGTCGTCACTGACGAGGAGGCGATCGAGGGCCTGACCTTCGCGGCCTATCGCCGCGTTGCCACGATGATCACCGTGCCCGCCGAAGGTCCCCGCGGAACCATGGAGATGCTGTCGATCGGCTCGGTCGATCTTGCGAACGCGCAGGCCGCAGACGCGAGCGTGGCGAATGACTGACCGCACCGTCGATCTCGACAAGCACCGCGGCATGGCTGCGCAGAAGGCGACAGACCTGCGCCGCGCGCTGGCCGAGGTCGAGGCCAATGTCAGGGAGCTGCGCGAGCGCGAGGCCGATCTCGAGAACCGCATGATGACGGTGCCCGCCACGTCCTGGCCGGAGGCGGCGGTGAAGGCGCGCCATCTGCTCAACCTCTATGCTGCGAGCCTGCCCGCCGAGGACACACGCCACCGCGCGCTGGTGGCGGCGCTGCTGGACGATTTCGTCCGGCTGTCGGGGGATGACTGAGGCAAACGACGACCGCCTGCAGTCTCGACGCGCGCCATGCTCCGGCCAGCCGGGAATCCGGCGGCGATGATTTGAGGGACAATCATGCCAAGAAGCAATCAGGTGACGGAGTAAGCCATGACATTGACCAGCGGCCGCTTTATCGGCCACGAATACGATCGGATGATCGTCCGGTTCTCGATGCATGACGGCGCCAGGGAGATTCCTTGCGCAATCTCGACCTCGGCGATGGACTACCTCGAGCCCAGCCCGCAGGTCAGGCCCGAGCAACGTGAGGCCCAGTTCACTCGCCTGCGGGATCGCATCGAAGCACGCGCGGCGAGCAAATATCGCGCGACGGAGTTCGAAGGCACGCCGCCCGGCATCGTGCTGCGAGGCATCGACTTCAGGCTATAGGGACCCGAGCCTTGACATCCGGCAGGGGCGGCTTGCGCTCAAAAGGCTTCTTCTTCGGCGGCGCGGGCAGCAATCCTTCGCGGATCGCCTGCTTCCGCGCGAGCTTGCGGGCGCGTCGAACGGCCTCGGATTTCTCGCGAGTCTTTCTCTCCGAGGGCTTTTCGTAGGAACGCCGCTGTTTCATTTCCCGGAAGACGCCCTCGCGTTGCATCTTCTTCTTGAGAACACGGAGTGCCTGCTCGATATTGTTGTCTCTGACGAGTACCTGCAATCGATCCTCCTCCTCGCTTGGGGCTGCAAATGCGACACGCCCTGCATGGCAGCCAATTGCGCAGGAGCTTCATTGCGAATTTTGAGGATAGCGCTGCGACATTCGTCGCCAGCTTCGGACAAGTCGATGCGCTTGTCACAGCGATGCAACTTCGCGTTGGCACGTGACCACTCTCATGCAGCCCTGTCAATCGATAAAGCCTTGGCCGCACCTCGACCGGATCGCGTGAAGCCCCTCGATCGAGGCGCTGGAGCTGCTTGGCTGAGCCAAATCGGCCTTGCCGTCCTTGCAGAAAATTGAACGGAACATATATCGAGGGCGTTCGATCAGCCGCTGTGCGTTGTTGAATGCGCCTGCGGGCACCTTTTCCAAAGACATCGACGGAGTTGAAAGTGTTCGCGCGATTGTCGCGCGCCAGCCCGTTCGATCCCCGGATCGAGCGGGTTTTGCCGGTTGCACAACGGAGTGAAGCATGAGCGCCAGGAAATCCGCCGAGCTGTCACCCGAAAGCATCGCGCGCTCCAATCGCAGGCGCCTCGCCGCCGAAGAAGGAGCGCTTGCACTGGCAGACGTCGAAAGGCAGTCCATCGAGATTCGCAAGAACATGGCGCGGCTTCGAGAGGCACGCGAGGCCAAGCAAGCGGCTGACGCAGCCCTTCAGGCGGCCTTGCCGGCGCCCGCGGTCAGGAAGCGCGCGAGCAGAGCGGCGCGATAGCCGTCTTCGACGCCGCGGCGGACCAGCCACCGCTGCCCGCGAACGGGTCACCCCCTGGAGATCGGGCCTCAGGCGCGCGGGCTCACTTCGCCTGCTTTGCCGCCCGGATCTCGGCGAACTCGGCGTCGGGATGGGTGACGATGGTGGTGAACATGATGCCGCTGATGATGAGCGACCAAGCGGTGTTCCAATAAATCCAAAACACGTGCCAGCCTCCGGTTCGACCTCGTCCGCTTGCGGGATCAGCATAACGGCAAGGCGAGGCTGATGTTCCCGGCGCGAAATACAGCGCTATTTCTGTTTGGTCGGCGGCGGCGTGCGATCGGTTTGGCCGGTGTGGCGCTTTGCGACGACGTCCTCATCGCGCGGACCCTCGCGCGGGCGCGGCGGCGGCTTGGGCTGGCCTTTCTGGCCGCCATGCTTGCCGCCCATGTCGGGCTTGCCTTCGAGGTCGTTTTCACGCGGCATATGGGTCAATGCACTCCCGCGGCATTGGTTCGCAATGCCGATGCGATGTTGTGCCTGTGAACGAGTTCATAGGATCGTCGCCGTTTGCAGTGCACGATCATGTGCGGGCCCCGGGGTTTCAAACAACGGATGGACTTGGCTTGATGCGGAAACGATTGGTCGCCTGGACCATTTTGACCTGCGCGCTGCTGGCGGTGGCCGTGTGGGGCCTGCTCGGGGCACCCAACACTGCGTCCGGCCCGCATCTGCCCTCCCGCAGCCAGACGGCCGCAGTGCGGTAGCCACCGCGCGACCGATACAATTTCGGCATCGATCGATCTTCAACCGGAACTTGGTACGGCGGCACGGCTCCCGCTATCCTCCGGACAAAACGACAAGGCCGTAACGCTGTAAGGAGGAGCCCCATGCCGAGACCGACACGCCGCATCGCGCCACGCGCTGCGATCGCCACCACCCTCGCCTTCCTAACCCTCGTTTCTGGAGTCCGCCCCGGCATGGCCGAGACCTTCGCCTATGTCGGCAACGCCGACAGCAACGACATCAGCGTGTTCAAGCTGGCCGAGAGCGGCGAGATGACACCGGTGCAGACCGCCGCCTTCACCGGCGTCGACAAGCCCGGCTCCTCGACACCACTCGCGATCACGCCCGACCACCGCGTGCTGATTGCCGGCGTGCGCTCGCAGCCATTCCTCGCGGTGAGCTTTGCGATCGATCCCAAGACGGGCCAGCTCAGCCCTCTCGGCAATGGTCCGCTTGCCGACAGCATGGCGAACATCGCCGTCGACAGCACTGGCAAATTCCTGTTCAGCGCCTCCTATGGCGGCAACAAGGTCGCGCTGAATCCGCTCAGCCCGAACGGCGTCGCCGGCGAGCCGAAGCAGGTGATTCCGACCGGGCTGAATGCGCACGCCTTCCTGCCCTCGCCCGACAACCGCTTCGTGTTCGCGACCAATCTCGGTTCGGATCAGGTGCTGACCTTCGCGTTCGATGCAGTCGCGGGCACACTGACGCCGAGCGATCCGCCGGTGACCAAGGTGCCGGAGAAATCGGGTCCGCGGCACTTCGTGTTTCATCCCAACGGCAAGTTCGTCTATCTCGTCCATGAACTGAACGGCGACGTCGCAGCGTTCAGCTATGAGGCCAAGAGCGGCGCATGGGACGAGATCCAGCGCACCACCGCGCTGCCGGAAGGCTTTACTGGCAAGCCCTGGGCCGCCGACATCCACATCACCCCGGACGGCCGCTTCCTCTACGCCTCCGAGCGCACCACCAACACGCTCGCCGGCTACAAGGTCGACGCAACAAGCGGCAAGCTGACCACGATCGGCAGCGTGCCGACGGAGAAGCAGCCGCGCGGCTTCCACATCGATCCATCGGGGCGTTACCTCGCCGCGGTCGGCGAGCTCTCCGACAGCATGACGGTCTATGCGATCGACCAGAGCAGCGGCGCGCTCGCCAAGCTGAAATCCTATCCCACCGGCAAGAAGCCGAACTGGGTGGAGTTCTTGAGCCTGCCGTGAGGCTACTTTCCTACCCTCCCCTGGAGGGGTCCGAGACGAGCGTAGCTCGCTCGTGGGTCGCTAGGCATTGAGCGAAGCGAAATGCATAGCGGGGTGGGGTGACGGTGCCTCCACGTCCGACAGTCCCCGAGTGGAGAGATCACCCCACCCCGCTCGCGCTGCGCGCGATCGACCCTCCCCCTCCAGGGGAGGGTAAGAGACAACGAACCTCTTGGCTCGCGCCACGACTAATCTACCAAGCGGCATCGCGCCGCCTGCGCTGCGGCATTCTCATCCGGCCGGCCCATGGTCCGCCGCGGTTGCTTCTGCTAACGATGAGGCCGTCAAGGCCCCAACCGGAATGACCGATGCGTCCATTGCCTGCGCGTTCCTTTCCCAAAAAACTCGTTGCTCTCGCCGGACTGGTTCTGCTGTCCGCCCAGCCCGCGCGCGCCGCCGATGACGACGCGCCCAAGGGGCCCGCGGTCACGGTGCTGAAGGTCGCAAAATCCTGCTTCTCCGACATCGTCGAGGCCACCGGCACGATCATCGCGCGCGAGGAGACCTCCGTGCGGCCGGAACGTCCCGGCCTGAAGGTCACGGACGTGCTGGCGGAGGCCGGCGACACCACCACGGCCGGCCAGGTGCTGGCGCGGCTGGCGCTGCCCGAGGGCGGCACGCTTCAGGTCACCGCCCCCGTGGCGGGCGTGATCGCGACGTCGACCGCGCAGATCGGCAACCTCGCCTCGGCCAAGGGCGAGGCGCTGTTCACGATCGTGGCGCGCAGCGAATATGATCTCGTCGGCCTGGTCGCAACCACCGATATCCGGAAGCTCGCAGTCGGGCAGCAGGCGACCGTGCGCATTGCCGGCGCGGGCGATCTCGACGGCAAGGTCCGCCGTATCGGACCGACCGTCGAGCCGAACATCCAGCAGGGCATGGTCTATATCGGGATCTCCTCGCAGAAGCGGCTGCTGCTGAACGCGAGCGGGCGCGCGCTGATCAAGACCGGGCAGAGCTGCAACGTCGCGGTGCCCCTGACCTCGGTGCAGTACTCCACCGCCGGCACCGTGGTGCAGGTGATCCGCCGCAACCGCGTCGAGACCAAGCGGGTCGAGATCGGGCTGATGTCGGGCGGCAATATCGAGGTTCGCGACGGCCTCAACGAAGGCGATATCGTCGTCGCCCGCGCCGGCGCGATCCTGCGCGAAGGCGATCCGGTGCGCCCGGTGATGGCCACGGAAGCCGCGAAGTAAGTCTCGCCTCAACCGTCATTGCGAGCGAAGCGAAGCAATCCAGAATCTTTCCGCGGAGAGACCCTGGATTGCTTCGCTGCGCTCGCAATGACGATGTGGGGGCAGAGGTGCGTTACACACGCATACCGTAGGGTGAGCAAAGCGACTTGTCCGCCATAGCTCGGCGAGCGAAGGCGGAAGCGTGCCCACGTTTTCTATCGAAATCTTGGAGAGATGGCGGGCACGGCGCTTTGCGCCTTTGCCCACCCTACAATTTACGGCTAGCCGC
This sequence comes from Bradyrhizobium barranii subsp. barranii, assembly GCF_017565645.3. Lineage (NCBI taxonomy): Bacteria > Pseudomonadati > Pseudomonadota > Alphaproteobacteria > Hyphomicrobiales > Nitrobacteraceae > Bradyrhizobium > Bradyrhizobium barranii. Next base: position 694,478 of record NZ_CP086136.1, on the reverse strand, counting down.
CGGCTGCTTCGCCGAAATGGACGTCCTCGAGCAGCGAGGAGGAGATGGTCGGGACCTGGTCACCTTCGGAGGCGCGGGAGATGGCGACGCGGGTCTTGTTGAAGACGCTTTCGGCGCTGCCCTGCGCATTGAGGTTGGTGAGGAACTCGCCGACCAGCACGCTGTGCTCGCCCTTGCCGTCGTCGACGACCTTGCCGGGCGAAGCCGAGGAAAGGATCAACGCGTTGTCCGTCGCGCTGATCGGCGCGAGGCCGTGGCTGTAGGAGCGGAAGCGGCGCTCGTAGGGGTTACGGCGGGAGGCATCGACGACGACGAGCTTGGCCTTGGCGCCCTGCTCCTTCATCATGTCGAGAACGCCGTCGATGGACACGCCCTGGCGGCGGACGTCGCTTTCCTTCCAGATCACGGCATCGACCGGCAGCATGTAGCTCTCGCGGCCGGCCTGCACGCCGTAGCCGCCGAAGAACAGCATGACGACGGTGTCGCGCTTGATCCCGGACTTCAGGCGGTTGACGGCGCGGACCATGTCGTCCTTGGTCGCGTCTTCCACCATATCGACGTCAAAGCCGTTCTTGCGGAGCGACGAGGACAGCGCGCGGGCGTCGTTGATCGACTGCGTCAGCGGCGCGCTGGCGTCGGGATAATGTCCATTGCCGATGACGAGGGCGAGGCGGGACGACTGGCCGATCGAGCCGGTGACCTCGTCGGTCGCCACGGCCTTGGCGGCATCGATCGCGCGCATGTTGAGGGCAGCATGGGCGCCGATCACGAGCGACACCGTGCCGATGAGGGCTGCGGCCACCGCGATCGTGCGTCTGGAAAGCTCGAGCTGCCTTACATTCATCTCGGTTCGTTCCTGTGCCAAAGACCAGCCAAGCGCGCGCACAATGTTTGAGTAGCGCGATGGTGGCTTCAGGTTTGAGGGATTGGCCGGGGATGTGCCCCCGAACTGCGCGCAATTTGCGGCGCCGCACCAAACAAAACCTTAACCGGATATCTCCTCCCCGGCAATAGATCGCCCAAAATTTGAGCTAAGTGACTGAAGATATTGGCTAATCATCCGAGCGGAATTTGCACGTTTTTTCGTCGCGAGCCCCTTGTAACGGCCTTAATCATGCAGCTCCCGTGCCGGGTTTTTCCGTGACCGCCATCACATTTGTATTTCCTGCGAATCCGGGTAGCTTTTTCAAAGACTTGGAGGGGGTGGCGCGCAGATGGGAGCGCGCCGGCCGGCCCCCGGCCAAAGCCCCGCGACCAGGTATTTCATGAGCTTTCATTATTTTGCCGGCGCCGCCTGCCGGGCGCTGACGGCGCGAAAAGACGGCCCCTCGCTTTACGACGTCTGCGATCCCGTATTGTCGGGCCCAGCCAGCGGCGACCCGCATCTGGCCAAGTTCTACAAGACCGCGCTCGGCAATCCCGCATTGCGGATCCTGCTCCGCCGCGCCGGGCTGCCCGAGTTGCGCGACGAGGCGAAGCTGACCCGGCTTCGCACGGCGCTGGTGCGGGCGCGCGACGACGCCGAGCCCGACTGGGCGGCGGTCGGCCAGCCCGTCGCCGATCTCGTCGACAGCATCGCGCTCGACCATCCGAAACCGCCGCCGGCGATATTCACCGGCCTAGCGCCGCAACAAGCGCAGATCGACGGCGTGATCCGCGACTGCGCGCAGCATCTGCTCGGCTCGTACCGCAAGAACGGCTTCCTGCCGACCTATGCCGCCTTCAACCTGATCGGCGACCCCGATGTCCGTGGGCGCGAGCTGACCATGGCGCTGACGGGGCTGAACGCGCGCGGTTACAAGAACTCCTCGCTGCTGTTCAACCTCGCCCGCGTCTTCATCGCGCGCTCACAGGCAGCGGCCGTCGTCAATCCGCCCTGGAGTGGCATTGCCGAGCCGATGTGGGAGCCGGTGCAGATCCGACACCGCTCGGCCTATTACGACGCGTTCTTCATCGAGGCGCTGCTGAGCTATGTCGAGACCGGGCTCGCCTCGCCGGCCGACAAGATTGCATCCGAGCGTGCGATCGCCGACATGGTCGATTTCTGCGTCAACATAAGCCGCGAAGAGGTCGAGGGTATCGACGGCACGCGCTTCAATGTCATCACCGCGCTCGCGCCGGCGCCGCATCCGCGCTTCTCCCGCTTCTTCGCCCAGATCAAGCAGGACCTCGGCTTCGGCGTCTATGTGCCGGATTGCGACACCACGGCGTGCTCGATCTCGGCAGCGACGCAAGCCGGCTGCATCGATCCGATCATCGACCAGCCGCTGCTTGACTTCTATTCGGGCTATCAGGTGCTCGCCGGCCTCAACGAACCGCGCGTGACCGTGCCGCTCAACGACAACATCGACTACGAGGGCGGCGTCGCGACCTGGATCGATAACCTCAAAGGCGAGCGGCCCTACGGCAACGATCTCGATCCGACGCTCAATCTCGACATTCTCGAGGTCAGCTTCCGCAACCTCGCGCGCTGGAAGATTTTGGAGACGCCGGCGCGGCTGGCGACGGTGCATCGCATCATCGGCTTCCAGAAGCGGCTCGCCGCCAGCGGTGCCTTCGCCAATCCGCGCTCGCACATCTATTATCTGCCCGAGCTCTACAGCGCCTATTTCGGCCGCTGCTACGCGGCTTTCCTGGCGCTGCCGCTGGCGGCGCAGGCGGCGATCGACCCCGACGGCGATTTCGATTTCATCCGCCATCGCGTGCTCTCCTACGTCAAGGGCGAGCTGATGGCCGGGGAGATGAACGTGTTCGACGCGGCGCTGGCGCTGATCGCGCTTGGCCATCTCGGCGCCGACCCGCGCGCCTTCGCGCCTGCGCTGAACGTGATCGTCGCGAGCCTCGGCGAAGGCGGCCGCCGCGGCCCGTTCCGCGCCTATGAATGGAACAAGATGAAGACGCCGACGCGGATTCTCGTCGGCGGTCCTGAGGTGACGTCGGCCTTCGTGCTGATGGGGCTGGCGGTGGCGAAGCGGGCGATGGCGCGGGGGTGACGATGGTCTCGTGCCCCGGACACGAGAGCCCCCGCCACAATGACGGGAAGTTGAAAGCTCAATCGTTAGGCATATGCTGGCCGGGCGGCCAAAAGCCGACCACAATTGCGCGGCTTATCGAGATTGTCCTGAACACGCGGACCGGCATGTTGCGAAAATTCCTGATTGCGCTGTCTTTGCTCGCCATCCCCTCGCTGGCCCAGGCCGCCGACATCACCGGCACCGCAAAGGTCCGCTCCGGCGATTCCGTCCTGATCGGGAACACGCGGGTCCGGCTCGGCGGCATCGACGCGCCCGCGGTCGACCAGCTCTGCCTCAACACAAAAACCGAGCGCTGGACCTGCGGCATCGCGGCGCGCGACGAGCTCGCCAAATACACCGAGGGCAAGAACTGGGTCTGCCACGCCCGCGCGATCGACCGGCGCGGCCGCACCGTGGCGCGCTGTGAGGTCGGCGGCGAGGACATCCAGAAATGGCTGGTGCGCAGCGGCTGGGCACTCGCCTACACCCGCGTCTCTCACGACTACGAACCCGACGAGGCGGCCGCGCGCGAGGCCAAGGCCGGCATGTGGCAAGGCGCCTTCATCGCGCCATGGGACTGGCGCGTCCGCAACAAGAAGACCACCATCCTGGGCGCGACCAAGCCGCCCGAGGGCGCGCATGCGGTGCTGCTCGCCTCGGCCTCCGGGCCGGTCGCGCCCTCGCCGGACTGCACTATCAAGGGCAACGTCAACACCGCCGGCGAGTGCATCTATCACCAGCCGACCAGCCGCTGGTACACCCAGATCAAGATGAAGATCAGCAAGGGCACCCGCTGGTTCTGCTCGGTGGAAGAGGCCGAAGCCGCCGGCTGCCGCGAGACCAAGAGATGAGCCCCAGACCTGCGTTTTGCGTGCTTTTCTTGGGCTTCCACGGCGCGTAGAACGTGAGTCAGCGACCCACCAGCCTGTTCTCAAGCAACAAGGACCAACAGCAATGACCGTTCGCGCGGGCCGGGAATTTCTGGCCATCCCCGGGCCCACCACGGTGCCCGACGAGGTGCTGCAGGCGATGCATCGTCCGGCGATCGACATCTACTCCAAAGAGATGCACGAGCTGACCGATACACTTCTCGCAGACATCTCGAAGCTGTTCGCGACCAAGGGCAAGTCCTACATCTACATCGCCAACGGCCATGGCGCCTGGGAAGCCGCGCTGAGCAACGTGCTGTCGCGCGGCGACAAGGTGCTGGTGCTGGAGAGTGGGCGCTTCGCGATCGGCTGGGGCAACGCGGCAGCCCTGATGGGCGCCGAGGTCGAGGTGCTCAAGGGCGACTGGCGCCGTGCGGTGCGGCCGCACGAGGTCGAGGAGCGCCTGCGCCGCGACAAGGAGCACACCATCAAGGCCGTCGTCGTCGTCCAGGTCGATACGGCCTCGGGCGTGCAGAACGACATCGAGGCGATCGGCAAGGCGATCAAGGCGAGCGGCCATCCCGCGCTGTATATGGTGGACACTGTCGCCTCGCTCGGCTGCATGCCGTTCGAGATGGACAAATGGGGCATCGACGTCGCGATGTCCGGCTCGCAGAAGGGCCTGATGACGCCGCCCGGCCTCGGCTTCGTCGCGGCGAACGCGCGCGCACTCGAGGTGCAGAAGAAGGCCAACATGTCGACGCCCTATTGGAGCTGGAGCGAGCGCGAGGGCAGCGAGAATTATCGCAAATATGCCGGCACCGCGCCGGTGCATCTGTTGTTCGCGCTGCGCAAGGCGATCGACCTGCTGCACGAGGAAGGGCTGGAGAACGCGTTCCGCCGCCACAGCCTGCTCGGCGAAGCCGCGCGCCGCGCCGTCTCCGCCTGGTCGGAAGGCCAGGTGCTCGGCTTCAACGTCGCGGAGGCGAGCGAGCGCTCCAACACCGTGACCACGGTGACCATGAGCAATGGCCACGATCCGGCGCTGCTGCAGCGCTATTGCAAGGACAAGTGCGGCGTCGTGCTGGGCACCGGCATCGGCGATCTCTCCGGACAAGCCTTCCGCATCGCCCATATGGGCCACGTCAATGCGCCGATGCTGCTCGGCACGTTGGGGGTGGTCGAGATCGGGCTGAATGCGCTGAAGATCCCGCACGGCAAGGGCGGGCTGGAAGCCGCGGTCGCGTATCTCGGCGAGCAGGTGGCGGTGTAGCGGTAAGCCACAAGCACCTCCGTCGTTCCTGCGAACGCACGGCTTCTTTCTTCCTTCTCCCCTTGTGGGAGAAGGTGGCGTAGGCGGCCTTCGGCCGCCGTTCTTAGGAACGCCGAAGCGAAGCTTCGGCTATAGCGCCGGATGGGGGTTGTCTCAGCGAACTCAATTGCGAGATGGACTCGCGGATAGATACCCCTCACCCGTCTCGCCGCTACGCGGCGAGCCACCCTCTCCCACAGGGGGAGAGGGGAAGATCAGCGCTCCACGCGATACGCCTCGATCTGCGCCTTCAGCGCATCCAGCGACGCGAGCGGCGCCTCAGGATCGACGCGATACTCTCCACGCATCAGCCAATTCAGCACCATCGCGTCCACCACCGGCGAATGGTGGATGACGTCGCTGTAGTTATTGAGATCGTGCGTCACCGCCCTGATCGCGCGGAAATCGTACAGACGCACATTCGGAAGCTGCGTCAGCCGCTCGGCGATGCGCGCGGTGAGGTCGGTGACGATCTTCAGCGTCGCAGGCGAGGCATCGCGCATCGCGACGAACTGCAAGATCGAATAGGGCGGGAGGTAGATGTCGAAGGTCACGCCCGGATGACGCGTGATCAAGCCGACGGCGTCGCGTTCGAAATGCCGGAGCATGGCGTCGTAGCCACAGCCTTCGCCGAGGAAGCGGCTGCGCACGGGGCTCGTGATGTAGGCGAACGAGGCAAGCGTCTTCTTCGCATTGTAGTCACGCGCAATGTCGAAATCGCGCGACAGCGCGTAGATGTCGTCGACGTCGGACAGCGCGAACTTGACGGGGAGAAACGGCGCCGCCTGGGTCAGCTTCTGCTGCAGCGGCGGGATCGACCGCAGCAGCGCGAACAGGGATTCCTTTGCCATCGCGGCGCTGAACAGATAGGACGCGATGCCCTTCGTTGTCTGGCGATAGAGATCGACGGACAGAAAGGGATCGGCCTCGATATCGGCCGCATCGACGAAGATGAAATCGTCCATTGCCCAGATCACGCGCCGGGCACCACGCTCGATCGCCCGCTCCAGCACAAAGCCCTGCTGGCGCGAATTGGACCCGGTCATCGCCAGCTTGAGCGAGTGGACGCCGAGCGCGCGATCGATGTCGCTCTGGCGGAAACGGATCGCGAGCGAGGTGCCCATGAAGGCGGTGTCGAACGACTGGCTGCGGATCAAGCCGGCATTCTGCACGCGCGTGTCGTCGGAATAGAAGGCCAGTCGCGACGGGCGGAACAGTTGCAGGGGATCGACGAGATAGGTGAGCACCGCCGCGCCCAGCACGCAGGCGATGCTGGCGAGCAGAAGACGTCTCAGATGTGTGAAATTGCCTCGCATCAGAACCGGAAATAGATGAATTCGCTATGGCTCTGGATGCCGAGAATCCCGAGAGCGAGCACCAGCGACGCGCCGTAGAGAAACAGCGGCCGCATCCGCCCTGCCGGCAGGGCCTCGCCGACCCTGCGATTGTCGTGATCGTATCCCATGATCGCTTGCGTGTTCGGCGCCAGCCACACCAGCGCGGCGTAGATCGACACCAGAACCAATGCGGCGATCTCCTCGCGGCCGAGGACGATATTCGACGGATCGGCCATCGCGTGGAGGACGCGCAGCGCCCAAGTAACGCTCTCGGCGCGGAAGAAAACCCAGGCCACGACGACGGCGAGGAACGTCAGGATGGCTCCGACAATGCGGGCCGGGCGCACGAGCAACGCCGGGACGTTGGGCACCAGCGCGTTGAAGGCATGATTGACGCAGAGATAAGCGCCATGCAGCGCGCCCCAGGCGACAAAAGTCCAGGCCGCGCCGTGCCAGAGTCCACCGAGCAGCATCGTGATCATCAGATTGACATAGCGCAGCACACGGCCGCGGCGGTTGCCGCCGAGCGAGATGTAGAGATAGTCGCGCAGGAACTGCGACAACGTCATGTGCCAGCCGCGCCAGAACTCGACGATGCTGGTGGCCTTGTAGGGTGAGTTGAAATTCACGGGCAGGAAGATGCCGAACATCAGCGATAACCCGATCGCCATGTCGGAATAGCCGGAGAAGTCGAAATAGAGCTGGAACGTGTAGGCGAGCGCACCACACCAGGCCTGATCAAAGCTCGGCGAGCGCGCCTCGAAGGCGAGCGCCACCAGGGGCTGGATGCCGTCGGCAAGGCAGGTCTTCTTGAACAGGCCGATCGCGAAGATGACGATTCCGCACAGGATCAGGTGCGCGTCCGGATACTTGGTCTCCTTCCGCTCGAATTGCGGGATCATGTCCTTGTGGTGGAGGATCGGCCCCGCGATCAGGTGCGGAAAGTAGGTCACGAACAGCGCGTAGTGCGGCAAGGCGTAACGCGCGACCTGGCCACGATACGCATCCACCAGGAACGCGATCTGGGTGAAGGTGTAGAAGGAGATGCCGACCGGCAGCAGGATGTGGACCGCAACATGCGTACCGGCCAGCGCATTGATGTTCTCGGCGACGAAGCCGGCATATTTGAAGATGCCGAGCACCAGGAGGTCGCCGACGACGCCGAGCGCGAGCGCCGCCTTTCGTTGCATTGGGGCGAGCTTCGCCGCGATCAGGAGATAGCCGACGCCGTAGTTGAAGGCGATCGAGATCAGCAGCAGGCCCACGAACTGCCAGCTGCCGATGGCGTAGAAGGCGAGCGAGGCCAGCGCCAGCCAGATCACCGGCGCCAGATTGCTGCGCCGCCCGAGCCAAAAATAGCCGGCCAGCACGGCCGGCAGGAACAGCAGGATGAACGGGTAGGAATTGAACAGCATCAGGCTGGACCGGAGGCGGGAATATCGCCCCTAAAGGATACAAGGGGGCGATCAACAACCCGGCGACTTGGCGCAGTCCTTGGCGCAGCGGCGCTGGCAATTCGCGGAATCGGGACGATATAAGGTGGAACACGCAGTTGAATGAGGACCGAGTGACACAAGCCAAGACACCTTCCCAGCCCCCCGTCGCCCCGCGCCGGCCGCATTCCTTCACGCGGCACGGCATCACCGTGACCGACGACTATGCCTGGCTGAAGGATGAGAAATGGCAGGAGGTGCTGCGCGATCCCGCCGTGCTCGATCCCGACATCCGCAAATATCTCGATGAAGAGAACGGCTACACCGAGAGCCTGCTCGGTCACACCTCGTCACTTCAGAAGACGCTGGTGCGCGAGATGCGCGGGCGGATCAAGGAGGACGATTCCAGCGTGCCCTCGCCCGACGGGCCGTTCGCCTATTTCCGCAGGTTTCGCGAGGGCGGGCAGCACGAATTGTTCGGCCGCATGCCGCGCGACGGCGGCGAGGGCCATATCGTGCTCGACGGCGATGCGCTCGCGAAAGACCACAAATATTTCAAGTTCGGCGGCAGCCGCCACTCGAACGATCACAAGCTGCAAGCCTGGAGCGCCGACACCAAGGGCTCGGAATATTTTTCCATCCGCGTCCGCGACTGGGCCACGGGCAAGGATCTTGACGATTTGGTCGAGGAAACCGACGGCGGCATCGTCTGGAGCAAGGACTGCAAGAGCTTCTTCTACGTGAAGCTCGACGACAACCATCGCCCGATGCAGGTGTGGCGGCACCGGCTCGGCACCAGGCAGGCCGACGACACGCTCGTCTATGAGGAGCAGGATTCCGGCTGGTTCACCCATCTGCATGAGAGCACCAGCGGCCGCTTCTGCGTGATCGCGGGCGGCGATCACGAGACTTCCGAGCAGCGGCTGATCGATCTCGCCCACCCCGAAGCGCCGCCGCGCCTGGTCGCGGCGCGCGAGGACGGCGTGCAATATTCGCTGGCCGATCGCGGCGACGAGCTCTTCATCCTCACCAATGCCGACGACGCCATCGATTTCAAGATCGTCACCGCGCCGCTTGCCTCAACCGAGCGCAAGAACTGGCGCGACCTGATCCCGTATCGTCCCGGCGTCTACATCATCGACCTCGATCTCTATGCCGGCCATCTGGTGCGGCTGGAGCGCGCCAATGCGCTGCCGTCGGTCGTGATCCGCGATCTCACGACGAGTGAGGAGCACGCCATCGCCTTCGACGAGGCGGCCTATTCGCTCGATACGATGGGCTCCTACGAATTCGACACCATGAATTTGCGCTTCGCCTATTCGTCGATGACGACGCCGTCGGAAGTCTACGATTACGACATGGTCAAGCGCACGCGCACCTTGCGCAAGCGCCAGCAGATCCCGTCGGGCCACGATGCGGCCGACTATGTCACGACGCGCATCATGGCCAAGGCGCATGACGGCGCCGAGGTGCCGGTCTCGATCCTCCATCGCCGCGGCCTGAAGCTCGACGGCTCGGCGCCGCTGCTGCTCTACGGCTACGGCTCCTACGGCATGGCGATGCCGGCCTCCTTCAACGCCAACCGCCTCTCGCTGGTCGACCGCGGTTTTGTTTACGCCATCGCCCATATTCGCGGCGGCGCCGACAAGGGCTGGGGCTGGTATCTCGACGGCAAGCGCGAAAAGAAGACCAACTCGTTCGACGATTTCGCCGCCAGCGCACGGGCGCTGATCGATGCGAAGTATACGAGCGCGAAGCGCATTGTCGGCCATGGCGGCTCGGCCGGCGGCATGCTGATGGGCGCGGTGGCAAACCGCGCCGGCGAGCTGTTCGCGGGCATCGTCGCCGAAGTGCCGTTCGTCGACGTGCTCAACACCATGCTCGACGACACGCTGCCGCTGACGCCGCCGGAATGGCCGGAATGGGGCAACCCGATCGAGAGCGAGAAGGATTTTCGTACCATCCTGTCCTACTCGCCGTACGACAATGTCGCGGCGAAGGACTATCCGGCGATCCTGGCGATGGGCGGCTTGACCGATCCGCGCGTGACCTATTGGGAGCCCGCGAAGTGGATCGCACGCCTGCGCGCCACCATGAGCGGCGGCGGCCCGGTGTTGCTCCGCACCAACATGGGTGCCGGCCACGGCGGCGCCTCGGGGCGGTTCGACCGGCTGGACGAAGTCGCGATCGTCTACGCGTTTGCGCTGTGGGCGGCCGGGATGGCGGAGGCCGGGGTGTAGCAACACCTACCGCTGTCGTCCCCGCCTAGTGCGCAATTGCGCACGGGGGCGGGGACCCATAACCCCAGGGAGTAGTTGCGGCGCGAGCTGCCAACTTCGAGTCTTCGCCAAACTTCTTCCTGTGGATATGGGTCCCGGGCTCGCGCTTTGCGCGCCCCGGGACGACAGGGGAGATTGTGGGGCGAGTTACCGCCCCACAAACAGACTCACACCGCCCCATGCGCCTCGACATACAGCGCATACACCGAATGGCTGCTCGCCATGTAGAGCCGATTGTTCTTCGGACCGCCGAAGCAGAGGTTGGCGCAGCGTTCCGGCAGCTTGATGAAGGCGAGCGGCTTGCCTTCAGGGTTGAACACCATCACGCCGTCGAGATCCTCGGACTTGCCCCTGAGCTGAAACACCCTGCGGCCGCCGATGTCGGTGGGCTCGGATTGCAGCGCGCCGTTGGAGCCCCAGCCGCACCAGAGATTGCCGTCGCGATCGACGCGAAAACCGTCGAGCGAGGCCTGGTCGGCGGCATCGATCAGCTTGGTCTTGCCGCTCAAGCTGCCGTCGTCGCCGACATTGTAGCTCCAGATGCTGCGGTTGGGCGTGCCCTTCCATTCGACGATGTAGAGCTTCTTCTCGTCCGGCGAGAAGGCGAGGCCGTTGGGATTGACGAGGTCGGTGAGGACGGCGCTGATCTTGCCGTCCTTGGCGATGCGATAGACGTTGGTGGTGGCCTGCTCGGACTTCTCCTTGTTGCCTTCCCACTCGCCGTTGATGCCGAACAAGGGATCGGTGAACCAGATGCTGTCGTCGGACTTCACCACGATGTCGTTCGGCGCGTTCAGCCGTTTGCCCTCGAACTTGTCGGCAAGAACCGTGATCTTGCCGTCCTTCTCGGTGCGGGTGATGCGGCGGGTCACGGAGTGCTCGCAGGTGACGAGGCGGCCCTGGCGGTCGCGCGCATTGCCATTGGCGTAGTTGGCGTTGGCGCGGAACTCGCTGGTCTGCCCGGTCTTCTCGTCGAACTTCATGATCCGGTTGTTGGGAATGTCCGAGAACAGCAGATAACCGCCCTCGGGGAAATAGGCGGGGCCTTCGGCCCAGCGCATGCCTGTTGCGACCTGCTCGACCGTCGACGAATAGAGCCGGTATTTTCCAAAGCTGGGATCGAGTATCTGGACGGCGGGATCGGGGTAGCGCTGGTTGGGCGTGAACGGAAACGACTGGGCACCGGCGGCGCGGGCCAGAAGTGCGGAAGCCGCCGTCGCACCGGCGCCGGCCATGAGACTACGTCGCGTGAAATTCATAACAATCCTCCCTGCTCGATAAAAGGCCGGCGCTTGATGCGCCGGCTCGTTTCTTGACGTGACTTAGCTTCGGCCTAGCGGCCGTTCTTCTTCCGCCATTCCGCGAAGTCGGTGAGCGTCTGCGGATCGGTGGCGGGATAGAGCCCAAAAATGCCGCGGCCCTTGCCGACTTCCTCGGTGACGAAATCCTCGAACGCGGTCATCTCAAAGGTTTCGTTGGCGATCTCATCGGCGAGATGCGCGGGGATCACGATGACGCCGTCGCTGTCGCCGAGAATGACGTCGCCCGGAAATACCGGCGCATCGCCGCAGCCGATCGGCACGTTGATCTCGATCGCCTGGTGCAGCGTGAGATTCGTCGGCGCCGAGGGACGATGATGGTAGGCGGGAATGCCGAGCTTGGCGATCTCGGCGGAATCGCGGAAGCCGCCATCGGTGACGACGCCGGCGACGCCGCGCTTCATCAATCGCGTCACCAGGATCGCGCCGGCAGAGGCCGCGCGCGCATCCTTGCGGCTGTCCATCACCAGCACGGCGCCGGGCGGACAATCCTCGATCGCCTTGCGCTGCGGGTGGGAACGATCCTTGAAGACGTCGATGGTGTTGAGGTCCTCGCGCGCCGGCATGTAGCGCAGCGTGAAGGCCTCGCCGACCATGGTCGGCTGGTCGGCACCTAAGGGGTGCACATCCTGGATCATCTGGATGCGCAGGCCGCGCTTGAACAACGCGGTGGCGACGGTGGCGGTGGAGACGGATTTGAGTTTTGTGCGGGTGGCTTCGGTAAGTTTGGACATCTCGTGCTCTCTCTTTCGTCATTCCGGGGCATCGCGAAGCGATGAGCCCGGAATCCATAACCACCATCGTGAGTATGGATTCCGGGCTCGCGCCAAGCGGCGCGCCCCGGAATGACAGGTGGTTAATAAATCGACGGCTCGCCGATCGGCGCGCCGAAATCGGTCTCCAGGAAGTCGAAGTCGCAGCCGTCGTTGGCCTGCTTGATGTGTTTGGTGAACATCCAGCCGTAGCCGCGCTCGAAGCGGCGCTCGGGCTGCTTCCAGGCGGCGCGGCGCTTGTCGAGCTCGGCCTCGCTCACGTCGAGATTGATGGTGCGGGCGGCGACGTCGAGCGTGATGCGATCGCCGTTCTGCACCAGGGCCAGCGGGCCGCCGATGTAGGACTCCGGCGAAACGTGCAAAATGCAGGCGCCGTAGCTGGTGCCGCTCATGCGCGCGTCCGAGATCCGCACCATGTCGCGCACGCCCTGCTTCACGAGCTTGGTCGGGATCGGCAGCATGCCCCATTCCGGCATGCCCGGTCCGCCCTGCGGCCCCGCATTGCGCAGGATGAGGATGTGATCCTCGGTGACATCGAGGTTGGGATCGTCGACCGCCTTCTTCATCGAGGGATAGTCGTCGAACACCAGCGCAGGGCCGGTATGCTTGAGAAAGCGCGGCGCGCATGCGGACGGCTTGATGACGCAGCCGTCGGGCGCGAGATTGCCCTTGAGCACGGCGAGCGCGCCCTCCTTGTAGATGGGGTTATCGACGCCGCGGATGACATCGGCATTGTGCACTTCGGCGCCTTCGATGTTTTCGCCGAGCGTCTTGCCGGTGACGGTGATGCAGTCGAGATGCAGATGCGGCTTGATCTGGCCCATCAGCGCCGGCAGGCCGCCGGCATAGAAGAAGTCCTCCATCAGATAGGCGTCGCCGCTCGGGCGGACGTTGGCGATGACAGGCACCTTGCGGCTCGCCTTCTCGAAATCGTCGAGGCCGATGTCCAGACCCGCGCGGCGGGCCTGCGCGATCAGGTGGATGATCGCGTTGGTCGAGCAGCCCATCGCCATGGCCACAGCAATCGCGTTCTCGAAGGCTTTTCGGGTCTGGATCGTCTTCGGCGTCAGATCCTCCCACACCATCTCGACGATACGGCGGCCGCATTCAGAGGCCATGCGGATATGGTTGGCGTCGGCGGCCGGAATCGAGGAGGCGCCCGGCAGCGTCATGCCGATGGCTTCCGCAATCGCGGTCATGGTCGAGGCCGTGCCCATGGTCATGCAGGTGCCGTAGCTCCGCGCAATGCCGGCTTCGATGTCGAGCCAGTCCTTGTCGGAGATCTTTCCGGCGCGCCGCTCGTCCCAATATTTCCAGCCGTCCGAGCCGGAGCCCAGCGTCTTGCCCTTCCAATTGCCGCGCAGCATCGGTCCCGCCGGCAGATAGATCGCCGGGATGTTCATCGAGGTCGCACCCAGCAGTAGCGCCGGGGTGGTCTTGTCGCAGCCGCCCATCAGCACCACGCCGTCGACGGGATGGCTGCGCAACAGCTCCTCGGCGTCCATCGCCAGCAGATTGCGGTAGAGCATGGTGGTCGGCTTCAACAGCGATTCCGACAGCGACAGCGCCGGCAGCTCGATCGGCAGGCCGCCGGCCATCAGGATGCCGCGCTTGACGTCGTCGACGCGCGACTTGAAGTGCATGTGGCAGGGCTGCGCGTCCGACCAGGTGTTGAGGATCGCGATGATCGGGCGGTCCTTCCACTCCTCCGGGGCGTAGCCCATCTGCATGGTGCGGGAACGGTGGCCGAACGAGCGGAGGTCGTCGGGCGCGAACCAGCGCGCGCTGCGGAGCTGGTCGGGCGTGATTTTCTTCTTGGTCATGATTGGGTGCCCCATTTCTGGACGGTGTTCCGCTCGATGGCGCGGAAAATCAGGTTCTCGACAAAAAGCCCGATGATAATCACCGTCAAGAGGCCCGCGAACACTGCGGGTATGTCGAGGAGATTGCGGTTCTCGAAGATGAACCAGCCGAGCCCGCCCTGCCCCGAGGACACGCCGAACACCAGCTCGGCCGCGAACAGGGTACGCCATGCAAAGGCCCAGCCGATCTTGAGGCCGGTGAGAATCGAGCCGAACGCGGCGGGGATCAGGATCTTTGCCACATAGGGCAGCCCGCGCAGGCCGTAATTGCGCCCGACCATGCGCAGCGTGTTGGACACACTCTTGAAGCCGGAATGGGTGTTGAGCGCGACCGGCCACAGCACCGAATGGATCAGCACGAAGACGAGGCTGCCATTGCCGAGGCCGAACCAGATCAAGGCGAGCGGCAACAGCGCGATCGCCGGCAGCGGGTTGAACATCGCCGTCACCGTCTCCAGAAAATCCGTGCCGATGCGGGTCGAGATGGCGAGCACGGTGAAGATCGCGGCGAGCACGATGCCGGCCGAATAGCCCATGAAAAGGACTTTCAGCGAAGCCCAGGCGCGCATCGGAATGGTGCCGTCTTTCACGCGGTCCCAAAGCGTCACGAGGGTGTCGTGCAGCGTTGGAAACAGCAGCGGATTGTCGAGGGCGACGCCATAGGCTTCCCAGACCGCCGCCAGGAACAGGATGATGACGGTCTTGCGGACAAAGCCGTCGTTCCACAACAGCTCCGGCACGCTCAGCTTGCGCTCGACCTCGCCCGCAGCGCCGGTCGCGGCAACCGACGCGTCACGCAGCAATATTCTCGCTTCGCCCATGACAGGCCCCCTCAATGCGCCACGGCTTCGGCCGCGAACAGGAGATCGTGGATCTCCTTCTCCAGCCGGCCGGCGCTGCCGTCTCCATTCGAGACTTTGTCGACATCGACGACCTCGGCCTTGACCCGGCCGGGATACGGCGACAGCAGCAGGATGCGGTTGCCGATGCGGATCGCTTCCGCGATGGAGTGCGTCACGAACAGCACCGTGAATTTGGTCTCGCTCCAGAGCTGAAGCAGCTCGTCCTGGCAGGTGCGCCGCGTCAGCGCGTCGAGCGCGGCGAACGGCTCGTCCATCAGCAGGATATCGGGCTCCATCGCCATGCCGCGCGCGATCGCAACGCGCTGCTTCATGCCGCCGGACAGCGTGTGCGGATAGGCGTCGACGACGCGGGTGAGGCCGACCTTCTCGATATAGGCCCGTGCCCGCGCCTCGGCGTCCTTGCGCGACAGCTTTCGCGCGGTCAGCAGCGGGAACATCACGTTGGCAAGCACGCTCTTCCAGGGCAGCAGCTGGTCGAACTCCTGGAAGATCATCATGCGGTCGGCGCCGGGACCATGGATCTCGCGATCGTTGATGGTCATCCGGCCTTCGCTCGGCATCATGTAGCCGCCGACGGCCTTGAGCAGGGTCGACTTGCCGCAGCCGGACGGCCCGAGCAGCACGAAGCGGTCGGACCTGTCGACGGTGAAGCTGACCCTTTCGGTGGCGGTGACGACGGCGCTGGAGGTCTTGTAGCGCAGCGTCACGGAGCTGACGTCGAGCAGCGCCATCAGTTGCCCTTCAGGTCGTGCGCGACGGGGAGATAATAGTCGGTCCAGGCCTTGGGCTGCATCTTCAGCGTGCCGGTCCTGTACAGATGGGCCGCGAATTTCATCGTGCCCTGCGGCTCGAGATTCCACTCCATCATGCCGGGCTCTTTCAGGAGGTCGAGCAGCTCTTCCACCGAGGTCTTGTCGCCGGTGATCTCCTTGTAGATCTCGACCGCCTGCTTGGTGTCGCTGCGGATCAGATCCTGCGCTTCCTTGGTGGCATCGCGCACCGCCTGGATGATCTTCGGATTGGCGTCGGCGAATTTCGTCGTGGTGAAGAACTGCGCCTGGCTCAGCGGACCGCCCATCACGTCAGGCGAATTCAGCACGACATGCGCGCCCGGCACGTTCTTCAACTCCAGGAAAGTGAAAGGCGGGATCGAGAAGTGGGTGTGCACCTCGTGCTTGGGATTGGACAGCGCCGCATAGGCGTCGGGATGGCCGAGTTGCACGGTGTTGGCGTCGAGCTTCGACCATTGGTCGGCGCCGAAGGCCTCCGCGGCCGCGATCTGAAGCACGATCGCCTGCGTGGAAACCTTCACCGTCGGCACCGCAATCTTGTCGCTCGGACCAAAATCCTTGATCGACTTGATGTTGGCGTCGCGGCTGATCAGCGTCATCGGCTGCGCCGAGGTCGCGACGATGCCCTTCACACCGCCGCGGGTGCGGTCCCACAGCAAAAGAAGATTGCCGGTGCCGGTGTTGAGGATGTCGACGCCGCCGGCGAGCAGCGCATCGGTCTGCGCGCCGCCGCCGGAAAAGGTCACCCATTTGGTGGTGACGCCGGGTACGCCGAGCGAAGCTGCGTGCTTCTCGATCAGCTTCTGCTTTTCCATGATGTGGCTCGGCATGTAGAAAATGCCGGGCTGGCGCGACAGCGAGATCTCGGATTTCTGCTGCGCATGCGCCGCGGATACCGGCAGGACGGTTGCGGCGATCAGGGCGGCAGCCGCAAGCTTGCTACGAAGATGCTTGATCATTGTTGTGTGTTTCCTCCGGCCAGCGTCGAGCTGCGTTGACCCTGCTGATGCACTAATATATTAGTGCATCAAAGGCAAGCCCGCGGGACCCGCCATGGAAGCAACCCATACCGCGCCGCGCGCGGCACGACCCGCAAAAGCCGTTTCAAGGCTCGACCGCGCCCGCCAGGCCGCGCCGCAGGTGTTCGAGCGGCTGCGCAATGCGATCATCGCCCTGGAACTGCCGCCTGGCGCGCCGCTGTCACGTGCCGAGCTTGCCGGCCAGTTCGGCGTCAGCTCGACACCGGTGCGCGATGCCCTGATGCGGCTCGAGGAGGAAGGGCTCGTCGACGTGTTTCCGCAGCACGCGACCGTGGTCAGCCGAGTCGACGTCGGCCGCGCCGAGCAGGCCCATTTCCTGCGCCAGGCGCTGGAGCTCGAAATCGTCCGGATGCTCGCGGAACAGCATGACCAGGCCCTGGTCATCCGCCTTGACCACGCGATCGCGCTCCAGCAGCAATTCGCCAAGGCCGGGGACTTCGAGAGCTTCATCGCCGGCGACAATGATTTTCACGCCCAGCTCTACGCCGCCGCCGGAAAGCAAGACCTGTGGACGCTGGTGCGCAGCCGCAGCGGGCATATCGACCGGCTGCGCCGGCTGCATCTGCCCTCGCCCGGCAAGGCCCAGAACATCGTCCGCCACCACAAGCTGATCACGCGCGCGATCGAGGCCGGAGACGCTGACGCCGCGCAACAGCATCTGCGCAAGCACCTGTCGGGCACGCTCAGCGAGCTCGACAAGATCCGGAGCCATCATCCCGAATACCTGACCGATTAGGCCCGCGACACGACCCGGGCGTGGGTCAGGGACCGCATGTGCACGTAAGCATGCATATGGCCAACCTCGCCGGAATCGCGCGAGGCGGACAAGGTGTCGGCCGCGAAGCGCTTGCAGGCCGGACGGAATCCGCGCAACAATTTCGCATTTGATGCTTTGATTTGGGGTCGCTGGACGTCCCATCCGGCCCGGAGGGTTTCAGACGTGGCCAACATCCTGATTGTGGATGACGACCCGGCCGTGCAGATCACGATCCGGCTGATCCTGGAAAGAGCGGGTCATCGAGTTACGGTCGCCGGCGATGGCTACGAGGGACTTGCCCGGTTCGAGACGAGCCAGTTCGACCTCTTGTTCCTCGACATATTCATGCCCGGCATGGACGGACTGGAGACGATGCGCCACATCCGCGTGCTGCAGCCGGCCCTTCCGATCGTCGTCATTTCCGGCCGCGCCGTCGCGCCGGACGCCTATGCCGAGCCGGACTTTCTGAAGATGGCGACCAAGCTCGGCGCGGTCGCAAGTCTGCAGAAGCCGTTCCGGCCGGACGCCCTGCTCGCCGCTGTCGACGGCTGCCTCACATCCGCGCCACAAGCCAATGCCGCCTCCGGCAGCCGATGACGGGGCGATCCATGTTGCAGCGTAGCAGGACATTCGGGACCGCTCGCGACGCGGCGCGAAGGCCGATATGACCCTCGCGACCCGGCTGGCCATCGCAATGATCCTGCTGGTCGCGGCTGCGGTCGCCGCTGTCGGATGGCTGAGCCATTACAGCCTGGAGCAAGCCTTCCTGCCGCGCGTGCTCGACCGTATCGAGGGCCACTCGCGGCTCCTGGCCTCGCAACTCGAAGCGCATGTGAACGGCGCCCGCGCCGACGTTGCGACGTTCCGCTCCCGTGCCGCCGCGCGCGGCATGATCGATGCCCATTTCAACGACGGGGTCGATCCGGTCGACCACCTCTCGGAGAAGACCTGGCGCGACCGGTTGCTGACGCGCCTCGTGGCCGACGTCGGCGCCAACCCGGCCTACGCAAAATTCCGTATCATCGGCGCCGACGGCGTCGAGTATCTGCGCGTCGACCGCTCCGGCCCGAACGGAGCGGTGCGAGCAGTTCCCGACGATGCCTTGCAGAACAAGGGCGAGCGCTCCTTCTTCCAGGCGGCGATCAAGCTGGCAGAAGACCAGGTCAGCGTCTCCCCGGTCGAACTGGACGTCGACGACGGCGTGGTTCAGATGCCCTATGTTCCGACCTTGCGCGTCGCGGCGCCCCTGTTTGGGTCCGATCACCGGCTGTTCGGCATCGTCGTCATCAATGTCGACATGCGCCAGGTGTTCGACCGGATCAGGATATCGATCCGGAACGGTGAAGCGGTCTATGTGGTCGGCCGTAACGGCGACTATCTCGTGCATCCGGATCGCACCCGCGAGTTCGGTTCGCAACTGGGGACACCAACACGCTGGCAGGACGACTTCCCCTATTTCGCAGCCATCACCGGATCGACGCTGGGCGCGACCCAGGTCGTGCCGGGCAGTGACGGCAAGCCGAGCGGCACCGCGATCGCGCCCGCAATCCTGGCCGAGGACCAGTGGGTCGGCGTCATCCGCGTCGTGCCCAACGCCGTCTTCATGGCGCCGGCCGTCACCATCGAGAAATCGACCATCACGATCGGCCTCATCGCGGTGCTGGTCGCCGCCATACTGGCCGTGCTGCTGGCGCGGTCGTTGACCCGGCCGATCGGGCAGCTCACTGCGGCGGTCGAGTGGCTTGGTCGAGACAATTCCATCAGAATTCCAACCGACGCCCC
Source organism: Bradyrhizobium barranii subsp. barranii (assembly GCF_017565645.3). Lineage (NCBI taxonomy): Bacteria > Pseudomonadati > Pseudomonadota > Alphaproteobacteria > Hyphomicrobiales > Nitrobacteraceae > Bradyrhizobium > Bradyrhizobium barranii. The sequence goes on along the minus strand of NZ_CP086136.1, from coordinate 675,047 downwards.
CGGCGAGACCGGTGTGCTGGCGCGGGCATTTGCCCGTCTGATCGATGAAATGCGGGCGAAGACGGCAGCGCTGGAGCATGAGGTCGAGGAGCGGCGGCGCACTGAGGCCGCGCGCGACCAGCTTGCCGTCCGCGAACGCCTGTTCAGCGCGGCCGTCGAATCCTCCGACGATTCGATCGTGATGCAGACGCTCGACGGCATCATCATCGGCTGGAATGCGGCGGCCGAGCGCCTCTACGGCTATACGGCCGAGGAAGCGGTCGGACAGCCGACCTTGATCCTCCTGCCACCCGATCGCCGCGAAGAGGGCAAGGATTATCTGCGGCGGATTGCGACGGGCGAGCGGATCGAGCATTTCGAAACGGTGCGCCTGCGCAGGGACGGCCGTCCGGTCGAAATCTCGGTGAGCCTGTCACCGATCAGGGGCGATTCGGGCGAGATCATCGGCGCGTCCGGCACGGCGCGCCGCCTGACCGACGCGCGACGGACCGAGCGCGCGCTGCAACAGCAGATCGAGGAACGGCGGCAGCTGTTCGACGCCTCGGAAGATCTGATCATGATCATGGATTCGCGGGGCCATATCGTGCAGGTCAGCCCGAGCAGCCAGGCCGTGCTCGGCTACTCGCCGGACGAGATGATCGGCCGCAGCGGCGTCGATTTCATCCATCCCGCGCATCTCGAGCAATCCCGCGAGGAGATGCGCGCGCTCCGGCGCGGCGGGCACCCCAGGCTCGCCGACACCCGCTGCATCCACAAGGACGGACGCGAGGTCTGGCTGTCCTGGCTCGGCAACTGGTCAGATCAGGCCAAACGCTTCTTCTTCGTCGGACGCGACATGACCGAGGCGAGGCGCGCGGAAGAGTCCTTGCGCGAAAGCGAGCTGCTCGCGCGCAATATCGTCGAGACCGCGCTCGACGCCTTCGTCCAGACCGACGAGCGCAGCACCATCCTGAACTGGAGCTCGCGGGCCGAGGAGCTGTTCGGCTGGCGGCGCGACGAAGCGCTGGGCAGGAATGGGGTCGACCTCATCGTCGCCGAGAGCGAGCGGGAGCGGGTCAAGGCCGGCCTCGCGCGCTTCCTCGAGTCCCAGCACGGCCAGACGCTCAACCGCCGCCGCGAGCTCACGGTTCGCCATCGCGACGGCAAGGAATTCAGGGCCGAGCTGAGCGTCACAGCGCTGAAACGCCGCGAAGGCATTCTGTTCAACGTGTTCTACCGCGACCTCACCGACAAGATCGCGTCCGAGGAGCGCATCCGCCACGCCGACAAGATGGAGGCGGTCGGCCAGCTCACCGGCGGCGTGGCGCATGACTTCAACAACATCCTCACCGTCATCACCGGGACGATCGAGATCCTGGCCGACGCGGTGGCGAAGGAGCCGGAGCTTGCGGCGATCACGAAGATGATCGACGAGGCCGCAGGGCGCGGCGCCGAGCTGACCCAGCACCTGCTCGCCTTCGCGCGCAAGCAGCCGCTCCAGCCGCGCGAGGTCGACATCAACGCGCTGATCATCGACACCGCAAAGCTGTTGCGCCCGACGCTGGGCGAGCAGATCCAGATCGAATCGGTGTTCGAGGACGAGAGCTGCGTCGCGATCGTCGACCCCAACCAGCTCACCACCGCGATCCTCAACCTCGCGCTCAATGCCCGCGACGCCATGCCCGGCGGCGGCAAGCTGATCGTGGAGACCGGCGCCGCCTATCTCGACGAGGTCTATGCCAGCGTCAACGACGTCAGGCCCGGACACTATGTGCTGATCGCCGTGAGCGATACCGGCACGGGCATTCCTGCGCACATGCTGGCCCGGGTGTTCGATCCGTTCTTCACCTCGAAGGGACCGGGCAAGGGCACCGGGCTCGGGCTGTCGATGGTCTACGGCTTCATCAAGCAGTCTACGGGCCACATCAAGATCTACAGCGAGGAAGGCCACGGGACCACGATCAAGATGTATCTGCCGCCCGGCAAGACGGCCGCGGCCGTGGGCGAAGGCGTGACGCCGTCGACGATCGAGGGCGGACACGAGACGATCCTCGTGGTCGAGGACGACCGGCTGGTGCGCGACTACGTGCTGGCGCAGCTGCATTCGCTCGGCTACGTCACCTTGCAGGCCGCGAACGCCGCGGAGGCGCTCGCGATCGTCGCCACCGGCAAGCCGTTCGACCTGCTGTTCACCGACGTCATCATGCCCGGCAAGTTGAACGGACGGCAGCTCGCCGACGAGGTGTCGAAGACGCGTCCGGACCTCAGGGTGGTCTACACCTCAGGCTATACGGAGAACGCGATCATCCATCATGGCCGGCTGGATTTAGGCGTGCTGCTGTTGGCGAAGCCGTATCGCAAATCCGATCTGGCGCGGATCATCCGCAAGGCGCTGAGCAGTTGAGGAACCGTGTCCCAGACAAGGCGCAGCGTGCAACGCTGCGGCGCAGAGCCGGGACCCAGAACTGTCAGCCGTGACATTGGAGAGATGGGCCCCGGCTCAGCAGCGCATCATTGCATGACGCGCTGCGTCCGGGGCACGAGAGAGATGGCCAGTCGCGTTACGACGCGCGCTGGGCCGCGGTCATCACGATGCGGATCAGATCGGCGGCGTTGCGCGCCCCGAGCTTCTTCATGATGTTGGCGCGATGGTCCTCGATGGTGCGTGGGCTGATGCCGAGCGTGCGGCCGGCTTCCTTGTTGGACGCACCGGAAGCGAACTGCTCGAGCACCTCGCGTTCACGCCGCGTCAACGGCTCGCGTCCGGGGAAGTGCAGCGAAGAGAATTTCGGCGATACGCTCTCTGCCTGCCTGCGTGCATAGGCTCCGATCGCCTCGTCCAGCCGGCCGACGATCTCGCTGCCGCGGAACGGCTTTTCGATGAAATCGAGCGCGCCGCTCTTGATGGCGCCCACCGCCATCGAGATGTCGCCCTGCCCGGAGATCATGAAGATCGGCGCCGGATAATCTTCGCCCTGCAGTTCCTTCAGAATGTCGAGGCCCGACTTTCCGGGAATGTGCACGTCGAGCAGGATCGCAGCCGGCGTACGGTTCCGCGCGACGGAGAGCAGCGCTGCGCCGTCCGCAAAACAGATCACCTCATAACCCGCCGCCTTCAACACCATCGACAAGGTGTCGCGAACCGCAGGGTCGTCGTCGACCACGAAGATTTCACCACGAGAGGTTTGCTCGGCCATGTGCCACATCCAGTTGGCATTACGGACTCGCGTCCGCGCCAACCGTTATGGCGTTCGGCGCGGATTCGGCCCACCCGTATTTGTACGGGACATAGACTTAACGCACAAGTAGCGGCATTGCGCCTAATTGCAGGAGACGGAGAATATCCATGCTAAATTTGGCCGATACGCCGCCGCTGGTCGCGACATCCGAGGCCGACAGCCAACGATTGATCGCCGCAGACCTTCGCTTGCTGATCGCACAGATCGAGACCAGTATGCGCCGGATCGCCGCAGCCATGGATCAAGAACACAGCAACGATCCGGAAGGTTCCGCCGACGTCTTCATACTCGACGACGTCACGCCGCGTTATGCCACCGCGAACGCCGCTCTCAACGCCTGCCGGGCAGGCCTCGGCCACGCCCTGCAATACCTGTCTGAATCCGGCAATCCGGCTTGAATTGCGACCGGCGCGGCGCAGTGCCCGCGTCCGATCGCATGGCAGCTCCGCGCCTCAGGCGCGGTGCCGTTCCACGATCGCGTCGGTAGCGACGCCACCCCAGGTGTGGATCGCCGGCAGCCCCATTGCGGTCTTGCCGAGATTGGCGAGGCTGATCCGCAGCGCGGCGAGATCGAGCGGCTTCGGCAGGCCCTGGAGCTGGATCCCGACGGAACGGGCGAAGCTGCGGGCGGCGCTGCGACGCTTGCCGTCCATACCGCTGATGACGATCACATGGCCTGCGAATTTCGCCGCCGCCATCTCGCGCAGCACGTCGATGCCGTCGCCATCCTCCAGCACGAGATCGAGCGTCACGCAGTCGAAGCGGGCGGCGCGGAGCTTCTCGATCGCCTCGGCGACGGACGGCGCCACCGTGACTTCATGGCCGGCCTGCCTGGCGGCGACCGTGATCAGGCTGCGCTGCGTGGCGTCGTCGTCGACCACCAGGAGCTGAAGCGCACGCCGCTCGGCGACGTCGGGCAGATTTGACGGGATGGGGGAGAGGGAACTTCGGGGCATTGCCGTATCCTGAGATTGAGACGGGCAATTGCTACACGGCTCGCGCTTAGGCCACGTAAAGCCGGTGCGGCGAATTCGTCCGGATGTTTTAGCAAATATGAACCAACGTCGCGGAAAGCGGCGACGGGGCGCGCGGGACGAGGCCTATCTGGTGATCACGCTGCCTCGTCACGGCCGCCGGCGGCGCCGCGCTTCTTCCGGTTCTTGCCGCGCAGGAACTGGATGTCCATTTCGGCACCGTTGACGCGCACCAGCTCGCAACGGCGATAGGCGAGTCCGGTCGACGACAGCAGCAGGAAGAATTCCTTCAGGTTCAATCCCTGGATCGAGCCATCCACGGTGAGGATGGCATCGGTGTCGGAAATCGCATTGAGCTTGCAGTCGCGCCGCCACGTGCCGTCGATCGCCATGATGCAGACATCATAGCCACGACTGAACGTGACGCGCTCCGCGCCCTTGCCATCCTCTGCCATGCCTATCGTCCTGCCAACACCGCCATGCGCGGCGGCGCGGCGCCGGCGAGAGCCGGTTTGGTTGCCGCTGCACGCGGATCGTTCGGCTTGTAGAGGCCGCGACGATCCGGGATCGGCCTGAACGTGTCGGTCAGTCCGACCACGGTTTCGGCTGCACCCAGCACCAGGAAGCCGTCTCCCTCGATCTGGCGGGCGAGGCGGTTGAAGATGTTGATCTTGGTGTCCTGGTCGAAATAGATCAGCACGTTGCGGCAGAAGATGACGTCGAAGGTACCGAGCTGGGCAAAATCATGCAGCAGGTTGAGTTGCCGGTGCTGGATCATCGCGCGCAGCTCGGGATTGATCTGCCACGTCTCGCCGGTCTGCTTGAAATATTTCATCAGCATCTGGATCGGCAGGCCGCGCTGCACCTCGAACTGGCTATAGATGCCGGCCTTGGCCTCCTCGAGCACCTCCTGCGACAGGTCGGTCGCGATGATCTCGATGCGCCAGCCGGTCAGGGCCGCGCCCATCTCCTTCAGGCACATCGCCAGCGAATAGGGCTCCTGCCCGGTCGAGCCGGCGGCGCACCAGATGCGCACGCTCCGTCGGCCGGCGCGCGCCTTGATGACCTCAGGCATGATGGTGTCGCGGAAATGATCGAACGGGACCTTGTCGCGGAAGAAGAAGGTCTCGTTGGTGGTCATGGCTTCGACCACGCTGGTGACGAGCGCGCTCGAGCCGCCCTGCAGCTTCTGCACGAGCTCGCTGATCCCGGAGAGCCCGGCCTTGCGGGCGAGCGGCAACAACCGGCTTTCGATCAGATATTGCTTGTCTGCGGACAGGTCGAGCCCGGAATGATCCCTCAGGAACTTACGCAGATACTCATACTCGGTCGGGGTCACGGATAGCCTCTCGGAAGCTGTACTGGGGACACTCTGGCTCAAACGCTCGGGCCAGATACTCAGACCATGGCTTGTCCGACCGGGATCAAGCCGACTTCAGCGAATTTGTCGGCGATGATGTCTTTATCGAAGGGCTTCATAATGTACTCGTTGGCGCCGCCGCTGAGCGCCTGGGCGATATGAGCCACGTTGTTCTCGGTGGTGCAGAACACCACCTTCGGCTGGTCGCCGCCGGGCAGGCGGCGCATGTGGCCCATGAACTCGAAGCCGTCCATCACGGGCATGTTCCAGTCGAGCAGCACCGCATCGGGCAACTGCCGCTGGCAGATCTCCAGCGCCTTCGAGCCGTCCTCGGCCTCGGTAACTTCGAATTCCAGGCCTTCCAGGATCCGGCGCGCGATCTTTCGCACGACGCTGGAATCATCGACCACCAAACATGTCTTCATTTTGGTTCTCCGGCTTCGATGTTTCGGTTAGCTCAGGCAGCCATTTGCACTTCGGTTTTAAGCTCGAGGACGCGATCGACGTCGAGGACGACCATGAGCTGGCCGTCGAGGCGGTGGACGCCGCCGGCAAGCTTGGCCATGCGGGGGTCGAGGTTGACGGGGTTCTCTTCCATGCCGGCCTCGGCAAGCCGCAGCACCTCGCCGATCTGGTCGATCAGGAGGCCGTAGGATTCACCGCGCAGGTCGACGCCGACCGCCATCGGGGTCTTGCCGTCCTCGGGCTTGGGCAGGCCGAGCCGGGCGCGCATGTCGACCACGGTGACGATGCGGCCGCGCAGGTTCAGCACCCCCGCGATCTCGCGCGAGGACAGGGGAACGCGGGTGACGCGCTCGGGCATGAACACGTCCTGGACCCGGGAGATCGGCAGGCCGAACAGCTGGCCGCCGATCATCGCGGTGACGTATTCGACCATGGCGCCTTCGCCGATCTGCGTCTTCTTGTTGCTCATAGCGGTATCTCCTGATCCCCAGTGCCGTTACGCCGCTGCCCGGCTCAGCTCGGAGGCGCCGGCGGCGCCCGCGGTCTGTTCCTTCAGCGCCGCGATCAGACCGGGACGGTCGAACTTGGCAACATAGTCGTGGAAGCCGGCCTGACGGCCGCGCTCGATCGCCGCCGGCGACACCAGCGCGGACAGGCCGATGATCGGCATCGCGCCCAGATTGGTGTCGGAGCGGATCACTTCGGCGAACTCGAACCCGTTCATGTCGGGCATCTCGATGTCGGTCAGGACCACGTCGAAGCTCTGCGCACGCAGTGCAGCCAGGCCCTCCTGCGCGGTCGGCGCGGTGCGGACGCGGTAGCCGGCCGCCTTCAGCACCGGGGCCAGCATGTTACGGAAGAAGGCCGAGTCGTCGACCAGCAGCACCGACTGCGAGTGCTGCGACGGCTTCATCTCCTTGCGGGTGAACCAGTCGGCGAACGCCATGGGGAGGAAGTGGCCGACGTCGATCACCTCGGTGGCCTGGCCCTTGATCACGGCCGAGCCGAGAATGCCGGAGGCGGAGCCGCCGACCTCGATGTTGAGCCGTTCCTCGACGATGTCGATGATCTCGTCGACGACGAGGCCCATGGAGCGGCCGTCGTCCGCAAACACCAGGATCGGCTGGGCGCCCTGGCTCGCAATGGTGACGCTCTCCATGGCGACGAGCGGCATCAGCTGCTCGCGATACTGCACCATGTAGCGGCCGTTGCTGAACTCGATCTTGTCGGCCGGCAGCTCTTCCAGGCGGGTAACGAGCCCGAGCGGGACCGCCTTGGGCTGGCTGGAGCCAGCGCGGAACACGAGGAGCGAGGTGGTCTGCTCGCCACTTCCGATGTGATGCGCGCCATTCTCGTCGCCCATGTCATGGGCCGAGGAGCCGGCGGCGCCGAGCGCCTTGGCAATGCCGTTGGGATCGATGATCATGATGACAGCGCCATCGCCCAGAATGGTGTTGCCGGAGAACATGTCGATGTGACGGAGCTTCGTCGACATCGGCTTGACCACGATCTCTTCGGTGTGGAACACGCCGTCGACGACGATGCCAAAGGTCTGGCTGCCGACCTGGGTCACCACGATAAAACCGTTCTCGGGATCGGAGGCGGCGCCGTCGTCGATCTTGAGCAGCTTCTTGAGGTGGATCAGCGGCAAGAGCTTGTTGCGCAACCTGAGGACAGCGGTGTCCTTGATGCGCTCGATGCGGTGCTCGGAGTTGGCGCGGGCACGGACGAGCTCGACCACCGAGAGCTGCGGGATCGCGAAGCGGTCGCCGGCGGCCTCGACGATCAGCGCCGAGACGATGGCCAAGGTCAGCGGGATCTTGATGGTGACGGAGGAACCCTCGCCGGCCACCGACTTGATGTCGATGGTGCCGCCGATCTGGTCGATATTGGTGCGCACCACGTCCATGCCGACGCCGCGGCCGGAGACCGAGGTGATCGCAGCTGCCGTGGAGAAGCCGGGCGCGAAGATGAACTTGTGGATCTGGGCTTCGCTCATCTTCTCGAGCTCGGCCTCGGTGACGAGACCTGAGGAGATCGCCTTGGCCTTGATCCTCTCGGTGTTGAGGCCGCGGCCGTTGTCCGCGATGCAGATGATGATGTGGCCGCCCTCGTGATAGGCGGACAGGCGGATGGTGCCCTGCTCGCCCTTGCCGGACGCGAGCCGCTCGGCGGGGGTCTCCAGGCCGTGGTCGGCGGAGTTGCGCACCATGTGGGTGAGCGGGTCCTTGATCAGGTCGAGCACCTGGCGGTCGAGCTCGGTGTCGGCGCCGTGCATCTCCAGCTCGATCTGCTTGCCGAGTTCGCTCGACAGATCGCGGACGATGCGGGGCAGCTTCTGCCAGGCATTGCCGATCGGCTGCATGCGCGTCTTCATGACGCCTTCCTGCAGCTCGGCGGTGACGTTGGACAGGCGCTGCAACGGCACCTTGAACTCGGTGTCCTCGTTGCGGCGGGAGATCTCCAGCAGCTGGTTGCGGGTCAGGACCAGCTCGGAGACCATGGTCATCAGGTGCTCCAGCGTATCCACGTTGACGCGGATCGACTGGTTGGCGATGCGGTCGCCCTCGGCGGCGCCCTCGTCGGCCATCGACTTCTTCGGCGCGGCCTTCTCCTTGGCGGGCTTCGCAGCTTCCTTGGCGGCGGGCGCGGGAGCTTCAGCAGCCGGCGCGGGCTCGGCCTTGGCGACGGGGGCCGGCGCTTCGATCGCGGTCTCGCGGAAGGCGCGCTCGAGCTCGTCGAGCGAGACTTCGCCCGGACGCAGCGGACGCTCTAGGGTCTGGTCGATCAGCGAACCCTCGGTCATTTCTTTTTCTTTCGACGGTGCAACCTTTGCTTCGACGGGAGTGGGAGCTTCCGGCACGAGCGGCGGTGCATCAGCAACAGCACCTGCGGCCATCGCCGCCATGCCCTGCTCGACCATCGCTTCCAGCTTGTCGATGAGATCGCGGTCGTTGCCTTCGGGCTCGGCTTCGGTCGCCTCGAGGCCGGCGAGGATCTCCTTGATGCGGTCGATCGAGGACAGGATCACCGTCACCGCGCCGGCCGTCACCGGCATGCCGTCACGGAATTTGCTCATCAGGGTCTCGCCGGCATGCGCCAGCGCTTCAAGCCGCGGCAGACCGAGGAAGCCGCACGTGCCCTTGATGGTGTGGACCAGGCGGAAGATGTTATCCAGGATCTTGGCGTTGTTCGGCTCCTGCTCGAACTTCACCAACTGATTGTCGACGGTGTCCAGGCTCTCGCTGGTCTCCGTCAAAAACTCCCGCAACAGATCATCCATGAGCTACGCCTTACTGAGCCGGACTTCGACGCCTGGGCCGCACCTGGAGTTCGGCGGAGGTCCGCGGTTGGATCGTTAGACAACCCCTTTCACGGTCCCGTTAATTTCAGCCTCCGTGCTAATACGGATATTGAAGACAAGTTTGCGCTTCGAGGCCTGCGATAGCGTCTTGCGACAAAAGCGGCGCCGCATCTCGCGCGACAGGCGCGATAGGTAAACGCTCCGATAACAACACTGCGACGTGCGCAAAAAATCCCGTCGGCGAAGGACGATATGCACGGGCCGCGCGAATTGAATCAAATCACGCGCAATCAGAATCGCTCACACCGCCGCCCGCTGCTCGCCTGCTCAATCCGCAACAGCTGCGCTTGCGGTAAACGGACGCTTATTTCACGGCCGTCGCGATTGCTACCGCGCTAACCCAATTGCGGAGACAGCACGATGCGCCGCGAGGCAATCCTTGATGGCAGCGAGTAACGCATCCGGTGTAAACGGCTTGCGAAGGCAACGCGCAGCGCCGAGCTCCGGCGCCATCCGGAGGAAGTCGGGTGCGGGCGCGTTCAAATTTGCGAAGGCGTAGCCGGACATCGCAATCAGCGGAATGGCCGGCGCGCTCTCGCGCAAGATCCGGATCGACTCGAACCCGCGGATATGCGGCATGAAGATGTCGATCATCATCAGATCGACCAGTTCGTTCTCGAGAGCGCGGAGGCCGGCTTCTCCTCCGTCGGCAATCGTCACCCGGAAATGATTCCGCTGCAGATAGATCTCGATCGCCATGCACATCATCGGATCGTCGTCGACAACGAGAATATGGTGCAGATCCGCCGTGCCCGTTTGAGCTTCCCGTCTCGGCGATTCAAAAATCAAACCGTGGGCCACGCCGCTCTCCTCTGGCTGGGGTCGAAACACTTGATGGCCGCAAGCGTCAACGGTCCTGTCGAGAAATCACGGGCAGGTGCGACAGTCGCGGAGTCGCGAAGTCGCGCAGACCAGTCCCGGATGGCGAGAATGCGCGCTTAAGGGGAAGCCGCAGGTGCCGGCCGGGGTCCGATGATGGCGCAGATGCGATGCTAGCGGCTCATGACAGCCCTCTTGCCGCTTTTTCCTGCCGCCCGGCGCAAGACGGACGCCCCTAATTGACGCGCGGATCAGCGTGCGTTTCTCAATTTCCGCCGCAAATGCCGCAGCCTGTCTGCCCCCCAACGGGTATATGGACGGCACCACAACCTTTACAATATGTTTTGGTCGCCGTGCAACTGGATGACGCACAGGGCGCGGCGCCCGATCGTCCTAATGAACGCGCCGGATTGACCTGCATGACCGCGAGCGGCCACCCGTCCAACCAGTTGCTGCAAATGCTCGGCGCGGCGGATTTCGATCTGCTGCGCCCCCATCTCGCGACAGTCGAAATGGTCAGGGAATCTGTCTTGGCCGAGGCAGGCGCCGGGCTGCGACATGTCTACTTCCCGCACGGCGGATCCGTTTCGATCACGGTGGGTCTCTCCGAGGGACAGATGATCGAGGTCGCGATGCTGGGCCGCGACAGCGCCGTCGGCGCCGGCGCCGCCCTTGCCGACGGCATCGCTCCGACGGATGCCGCCGTGCTCTTCCCCGGGACTGCGTCCGTGCTCGAAATCGCGGCCTTCCGGGCGGTGGCGGCCGCAAGCGCGCAGTTTCGCGGCCTGATGATCCGCCACGAGCAGGCGCTGCTCGCGCATGCGCAGCAATCCGTGCTGTGCAATACGGTGCACCCGGTCGAAGCGCGACTGGCGCGTTGGCTCCTGCGTGCCCGTGACCTGTCCGATAGCAAGTTCCTTCCGCTGACACAGGAGACGCTGGCGCAGATGATGGGCGTACGGCGCAACGCGATTTCCCTCGTCGCAAATGCGCTCCAGCGCGCCGGCATCATTCACTACACCCGCGGCCAGATCGAGATCGTCGACGAGCGCGCATTGGAGACGAGGTCCTGCGACTGCTATGCGGCGGTGAAGGGCTGCCACGCCCGCCTGCTGGGAGCCCCGCGATGAAGATAGCCCGGCGCAACCGGCCTGCTGCATGCCGGTTTGCACACAGTGCAGCAGAGGCGCCATCGCAACCGGACATCTTGTCCCAATTGCCAATATATCCCGACGAGAACATGATCAAACTTGTCCGTGCAGCGAGCAGCCCGTTCGCTTCGAGTTCGGGGGCTGATGAGACGGAGGCAGTCTTGGAAACGATGGTGCGCCCATCCAACGGTTTCCTGTCCGCACTGTCGGCGGAGGATTACGAATTGATCCGCCCGCATTTGCGCATGATCGATCTGCCGCACGAAGCGATCCTGGTGGAGACCGGCGAAACGCTCAAGCGCGCCTACTTCCCCCACCGCGGCGTCATCTCGCTGGTGGTGGAACTCGCCAAGGGCGAGCATGTGCAGGTCGCCATGGTCGGCCGCGACAGCCTGCTGGGAACGCTCTCGACCATGGGCGATGCCTGCGCGCTGAACACGGCAATCGTGCTGGTCCCCGGTGCCGCCTCCGTGATGGACCTCGACCGGCTGCGCGACGCGGCCGACCAGAGCAGCACCTTGCGGACGCTGCTCACCCGTCACGGGCTGGCCGTCTACGCACAGGTCCAGCAGACCGCGGGCTGCAACGCCGCCCATCCGGTGGAATCGCGGCTGTCGCGTTGCCTGCTGCACACCCATGACCTGTCGGGCGATTACCGGCTGCTGCTGACCCAGGAGGCGATGGCGCAGATGATCGGGGCGCGCCGCAACAGCGTGTCGCTGGTCGCCAATACGTTGCAGCACGCCAATTTCATCCACTACAGCCGCGGACACATCCAGATCCTCAACCTGGACGGCCTGCGCCAGACGGCGTGCGAATGCTATGCCACCGTGAAGGCCCAGTACGACCGGCTGCTCGGCCCGCGCTGACCGGCGCCTTGGTAAACCGGCGGCTAACGCCGGCCTGCAAACACGGATCGTCCTGCTACCGGAACTGAAATTCGGATGCCCTAGACACGGGGCATGCCTCGCGCCGTACAGGCCGCGCGGCAGACGAACCGTGACCAGGACGGGCCAAAGCCATGTTTGAAGTGACCGCCGCGCCGATGCCAAAAGCGCTCGATGCTGCGCCCGCGCGCGAGCCGGGTGCGTACGAAGCGCTGGTGCGGGAGATCGGCGAGGACGGGGCCTGTGAAGTCCGTGACGTGTTCTGGAGCGAGACCTGCGCGCGTCTGCAGCTGTTCCGCACGCTCTCGCTCGCGCGGCACCTCGCCAGGATCACCCGCGAAGCGCATTCGCTGAAGAGCGCGGCCGGAACGTTCGGCTATGTCAGGCTTGCGGCGCTGGCGCTGCGGCTGGAGCAGACCGCGGAGACGCTTGGCGAGGCCGAATTCCACGGTCTCCTCGACCTGATGGATGCCGCCTACGCCGCCGCGCGCGCACAGGAGCCGCAGGGCTAGAGCCATTTTCGTTTCGATGGAATCGGAGCGGGGCTTGCGCAAACCGTATCCACTTCGCTCGAAAACGCTCTGACGAAAACCGCACCAAGCCCGCCGTACTTCTACGGTTTGGGATTTTCACAGATGGCTAATCATAGGTGGCGATAGTCGCCGGAAACCAGGAGGGTTTCCATGTTCACCTATGAGACTGCGGATCAGAAAGAGGTCCGTCGCTTCCGCATCGCACAGTTCAACGGCAGGACGGTGAAGGCTGGCGAGGCGACGGTGACTGGTTTCGTTCGCTCGGTGCTGGAGCAGGAATCGAGCATGCCGCCGCGCTGGACTATCACGATCATTCCGAGCACGCCGAAGGAAGAGCCCAAGTCGCTGCGGCCGCCGTCGCGGGTACGCCCTTTCGCCGAGGATTATCTCTGAACCCATCGGGTCCCCAGGCCATTCTCAGGCTTGATCGCCCGCCTGGCGGCGCAGGACAGAACCTCAATCGATCGAATGCAGCAGCGCCGCACGGACGAGGTCCGCGGTGTTGCGCGCGCCGAGCTTGCGCATCGCCTCGGCGCGATGGCTCTCGAACGTGCGCGGGCTGATCTGCATCCGCAGCGCGCCCTGCTTGTTCGAGTAGCCCTCGCTGATCAGCCTCAGCACCTCGCGTTCGCGCTTGGTCAGCCGCTTCTGGCCCGACAGGCCCAGCAACTCGGTGCTCGGCACACGCTGCGCTTGCTGTGCGCGGGCGGCGTTCAATTCGGCGCCCTCGGTCCTGGACTGGATCGGCAGGGCATCCCTATGAGGGCCGGCAAGCTGCTTGACCACGCCGCAAACGCGTTCGGTCTGCGCCAGCGCATTCTCCACCACGCGCTGCAAATAGGCCCGATCGGCCGTAACCGGCGCGAGCTGGTCGCTGTGGTGCTTGATCTCGCCCATGTAGAGCAGGAGCGCGGTCAGGGGGCCGTTGAGCTCGCGGGCGATGGCGCTGGCCATCTCGTCGGCGGCCTTGGCGCGGACCGCGTTCAGGCGGGCGAAATCGAGCTCTACGGTCGGAGCAGAGCTGCTTTCGAACCATTCCGACGGCCGCGAATCGGTGGCCGTATCGTTCTGTGACCCCATGTGACTCGTTTAGCGGAACCGAGGCCGGTCTGTGGTTAACTTTTTGCTCCGTAAGACTACGGTAATTTTGGCAGTTTTGTGCTGAAATACCGGCGCAGGCACAATTTATGCTTGAGTACCCACGCGATCGACCACGCGTAGGTTGAGGTTTTCGCCCAAAACTTGAGCAGGCGACGAAATGCCTCCTTAACCAACGCTCCCCAGCGGGCGCCCGCCCTCCCGGTTTTTACGGATAAATTAACAATGACTTGCTTCTCTTAGTCACGATTGAGAGCGCGCAAATGCCTCCACGCATGAGGCCGGTAGGCCTGCGGGAAACGCTGCGGAAGATTGCGTGCCATGAACGAGATCGATCGGCTGTCCGAGTTCTTGCAGAGGCTGACGCCGCTCTCGCGCAGCTGTCTGCTCAGCGAGCTCGAGCGGCTCGAACTGTGCGGCATCGACATGCCGGGCTCGTCCGACATCCAGGCGAAGTTGCGCGCCGAGTTCCGCAAGGACGGATCGACCCAGGCACGCGCCACCAGTCCCTCGCGCTATTTCTTCGCGCCGCTCGAACTGCTCCTGATCGACGGCGCACCCGAGCATGCCAATGCGGGACGGATTTCACGCAACACGCTCACGCCGATCTGGGAGTGGATCTGCCGCGACCTGCTGCCGACCATGGCGCGCGACTACATCAAGGCGATCAACGACCAGGTCACCGCCAACAACCCGAAGGAAGTGCTGAAAACCGCGTCGATCTTCCAGACCAAGGTCCTCAAGGTCCTCGAGAACACACTCGCATCGGCGGAGAGCACCGAGTTCGCACGCGCCAAGCTCACGCAATACACGGCCTCGCGCACCGCCTTCGACGACGTGAGGAAAATGCAGCAGGTGCTGCGCGCCGGCGACGCGCTGCCGAAGTTCAACGAAAAGCTGCCTGAGAAGATCGCGAAATTCGACGACGGCCAGGTTGCCCAGATCACTGCGCAACTCGATGTCTTCAAGAAGTCCCACCCGGACGCGCTGCCCTTTGCGCTGGCGCTGGTGGCGAGGCGGCTGAAGACGTCCTGGGAGCTGGTGCGCCTTGCCACCAGGATCGCCGCGAGCAAGAGCGTGGCCGACGTCGCCGCCACGCCCTATGCCTGCGTCGTTCCCATGGTGCTCGACCGGCTCGACGACAAGCGGCTCGCCCTGCGGGTCGCGCTCAAGCACAACCGCGTGCTGGTCGCGCGCGACCTGCTCGCCGACATCTACGACACCGAATATGCGCTCAAGGTCCGCATCGACGGCATCGAGGGTTGCGAATGGGGTATCCGGCTCCAGCAATTGATGGATGCGATCGCGGCGCTGGTGTCCGCCGAGGTGAGCCGCTTCCCCTCCAATGTCGGCCACATTCTCGGCTCGCGCCGGCTGCGCAGCCACGACACACTCGGCGGCAAGCTGTCCTATCTGGCCTGGAAGGGACGCGACGCCGTGCAGGACGGCGCGGCGGCGTTTCGCAAATTGATCGGGCAAACCTGATATTGCGGCGCGGCTACTCCGCCCGCGGCAGGCACAGGAAGCGATCGGTAAATCGTCCTGACAGAACGAATCTGAACCACCAATACATCAATCGCCGCGTCGTCATTGCTGTAATCCTCGACAGCCCACCACCGGCTGCGCACAGCAATAGCGCAGGTGCAGCAAGACACATGTGATGTGCTTCACATTTGCGCCGCGGCAGCCGGCCACGTTGTCGCAGAACTGTCACGCGTAAACCATGGAACATGCGCGCATCGCGTGAAAATGAACTCCCCCATCGCTGCCATCGCGTCGATCCTGCGATGCACCGCAAGAGCGACGGGAAGGAGGTTGCGATGAGATCGAACCGGCGGACATCGACGATGGCGGCATTGCACGCGCGCGCCAGCGCCGCGCGAAACGCGAGCGGCTCGTAGCGCGTTGAATGAGCTGAATGCGCAGCTCGACAAGCACGGATTCTACAAGGCGTTTCCCGTCCTGAGTCGCGGTCGCGAGCTGGTACTGCATGACCCAGCACGCCGCCACAGGCAATTGAGGCGTCCATTATTCAATTGGGCGAAGTGCGCGCGACCTCGTCCGATTACAGGACAGCGCGCGTGTCCGCAGCCAAGCCGCGTCTTGCAAAAATTGCGCGGGATTGCCGCACGCCCGCGCGCGACGCGCGGGCAGACGTAAAAACTTCTGGAAGAATATCCAGACAATTTTAGACGTGATGCGGGCTTTAACGTTACCCAGATAATTCAACAATCGACTGAAGCTCTCCATATTTGAAACTGCTCCCATCGCTAACACCTGTCGCGGAACGGGAGTGGTTTGCGATGAACGATGAACTTGTTGAGCTCGCCGGACGGAGGCCCAAAACCTTCGGACGGCGAAAGGTAACGCCGCGCGCATGCGTCGCCGACGGCAAGCGCCATCTGCGCGCATTCCTCGCCGAGGTGCTGGAGGATCTTGGTTTCGTCACCAGCGAATGCGCCAGCGCGGACGAGCTGCAGACCGTGCTGACCCGCGAGTTGCCGGACCTGATCCTGCTCGGCATCGCCGCCGACGGCATCGAGCCCGGCACGTTTCTGGAGACGCTGGTGCGCGAGGCCTTCGACGGCAAGGTTCTCGCCGTCGGCGCCCGCGAGTCCATCATCGTCCGGGCCGTGCAGCAGGTCGGCGAGGAGTATGGCCTCGCGATGCTGCCACCACTGACCACACCGTTTGCCGCGGAGACGCTGCGCGAGCGCGTCGCGATGCTGCTGCCGGACGAGCCGGCGCCGAGCCCGGCCGTGTATGTCGGCGAGGCCCTGCACGCCGGCTGGCTCGAGCTCTGGTACCAGCCCAAGATCGACGCGCGTACCTTGGTCCGCAGCGGCGCCGAGGCGCTGGTGCGGATGCGGCATCCGACCTGGGGCGTGGTGCCGCCCGCCTACTTCATCCCCGAAGAGCACGATCCGCATCTGCGCGAGCTCTCGGAGTTCGTGATCGAGCGCGCCTTGCAGGACTGGCACTATCTCCTGGAGCAGCAGAGCCCGGTCGATCTCTCGATCAACCTGCCGACGTCGTATCTGAAGGAGCCGCAGGCGGTGCGCGATCTCTGCCGCCGCATGCCGACGCATCCAGCCTTCGGCGGGCTGACAATCGAGATCGACAGCGAGGAGGCGATCCGCGATCTCGAATTCCTCGTCGAGGTCGCGCGCGAGGTGCGCCTGCACAATATCGGCCTGTCGATCGACAATCTTGGCGCCAACTGGCCGTCACTGATGGATCTGGACAAGATTCCCTTCATCAAGCTGAAGGCCGATCGGCACTTCGTCACCGGCAGCGGCAGCGATCGGCTGAAGCGCACGGTGTGCCGTCACATCGTCGAGCTCGCGCACGCCTACGGCGCGCGCACCGTGGCCGAAGGCGTCGAGAGCCGCGCCGACCTCGTCGCCGCCAACGAGCTCGGCTTCGACCTCGTGCAGGGTTTTCTGTTCGGCAAGCCGATGCCACTGAAGAAGTTTGCCCGGAGTGCGCTGACGCGGACGGTGATGGGGCAGGCGTGAGGCACAGGCCTCACGCCAACCGCCGCGCGAAGAAGAAGACGCACACGACCACGAGCGCGATCGCTGCGATCACCCCCATGAAGGACAGAGATCTCCTAGCGACAGACCCAGGCGCCATTGACCAGCACGCGGGCGCACGTTGGTGCCGCGACAGCGGCGCCTACGGCCGCTCCACCGACTACGGCGCGGCGCGTCGTTCGCCGCGCGACGCCGGCGACACTCACTGGGGTCGCTGGTCGCCCTACGCGGGCCTGTGCGCTCTGAACCGAGAATGAAAGACCATCCTCCTCCGACCACTGCACCGAGCCCATGGCTGCGCAGGCAATAACGGCGCCGGCTAGCCAAAATTTGGTTCCGTGTCGCATGACGTGCTCCTTCCCTTGCTTTCTGCGGATTTCTGTCAGTCGCGTGAGGATGCCGATCACCGTCCCATCAGCGAAACGAGCAGACCAGCCAGGCGGATGCTGTCACTGTGATCGCGAAACAGGGCACGCGATGCACCGGGGAGATAACTCTCCCATCCAGTGCGGCACTGCGTGCAAGAACAGACGTTGATCTAGATCAACGTTGGCAGTCGCATAACGACCGCGCCAAGGTGTGGTCGCGAGCCAATGACCAGATGGAAGCGCGTTCGATCAAGGTCATCAACTTCAGACCCTGGTCGGGAACTGCGATCACCGCCTCAGGCATATCGCCGCGCGAAGAAGACGCAGACGACCACGAGTGCGGTCGCGGCGATCATGCTCCATGCGACCGGCTCTTGCAGCAGGAAGCCGGCGAGCGCGAGGCCGAAGAACGGCTGGAGCTGCTGCAACTGACCGACCCGGGCAATGCCGCCGACCGCAAGGCCCCGGTACCAGAAGATGAAGCCGACGAACATGCTGAAGACCGAGACGTAGGCGAGCCCGATCCAGGCGGGCACGCCGACGCCGCTCCACGTCGACGGCCAGGTTGAGATCGCGACCGGCACCATCAGCGGCAGCGCGAGCAGCAGCGCCCAGGAGATCACCTGCCAGCCGCCGAGGCGGCGCGACAGCGCGGCGCCTTCGGCATAACCGAGCCCGCACAGCACGATGGCCGCGACCATCAGGAGATCGCCGGTGAGCGAGGCCGAGCCGTCGTTCGACAGGGCAAAGCCCGCGACCGTGGCGCTGCCCAGCACAGCGAACGGCCAGAACAGCGGCTGCGGCCGCTCGCCACCGCGCAGCACCGCGAAGATCGCGGTCGACAGCGGCAAGAGCCCGATGAAGACGATCGAATGCGCGGAGGTGATGTGCTGGAGTGCGAGCGCTGTCAGCAGGGGGAAGCCGACCACGACGCCGATGGAGACGATGGCGAGCGAGACGAGATCCTTCCGCTGCGGCCGCGCCTGGCGGAGCAGGCCGAGCACGGCCACACCGATCAGTGCCGCGATGACCGCGCGGGCGGACGTCAGGAACAGCGCGGAGAAACCACCGACCGCCACGCGCGTCGCCGGCAACGAGCCGCTGAAGATGATGACGCCGAGAAGCCCGTTGCCCCAGCCACTGCCTGCAGATTGCATGTCCGTCTCGCCTTTTGGGTCACGATCATCGACCGTCGCCGGTGGCGAGACCAGCGACAATCCAGTACAATCCGGCAAAACTGTATGGATATGTAAGGTAATACACCTTGGGCGGCGAAGCGCAAACGAAGGGACGGGGCGGGACGCGGACCAGCGACGTGATGGGCGCGATCCGCGCCAAGGTCGCGACCCGCGCACTCGGTACCGGCGACCGCCTGCCGTCGATTCGCAGCCTTGCCGCGACAATGGGTGTTTCGCCGTCCACCGTCGTCGAAGCGTATGATCGGCTGGCCGCCGACGGCCTGATCCGCGCCCGTCGCGGCTCGGGCTTCTATGTCTCATCGGCCGTCACCCCGCCGCTGGCGCTGACCGAAGTCGAGCCCCGCCGCGACCGGGCCGTGGACCCGTTCTGGGTGTCGCGGCAATCGCTCGACACGGACGATGCCGTGCCAAAACCCGGCTGCGGCTGGCTGCCGCCGGAGTGGATGCCGGAGGCGGCCTTGCGCCGCGCCACCCGTGCGCTTGCCCGCACCGACGCGAGCGTTTTGACCAATTACGGCAGCACGAGCGGCTCTCCTGCCCTGCGCCGGCTACTGCTCGCGCGCCTCGCCGAAGACGCGATCGAGGCATCGATCAACCAGTTGATGTTGACCGGTTCAGGCACGCAGGCGACCGACCTGATCTGCCGCTTCCTGCTCCGTCCCGGTGACACCGTGCTGGTCGACGATCCCTGCTACTTCAATTTTCGTGCGCTGCTGCGGGCGCATCAGGCGAAGATCGTCAGCGTGCCCTACACGCCGTCGGGCCCCGATGTCGCGCGCTTCGAGCAGATCCTCGCGGCTGAGCGGCCGCGGCTCTACATCACCAATTCAGCGCTGCACAATCCGACCGGCGCGACGATCTCGCTCCAGACCGCGCACCGGCTTCTGACTGCGGCCGCCGCGCACGACCTCACCATCATCGAGGACGACATCTTCGGCGACTTCGAACCGGAGCGCTCGCCGCGCCTTGCCGCGCTCGACGGATTGAACCGAGTGATCCGCATCGGCAGCTTCTCCAAGACGCTGTCGGCCTCGGTGCGCTGCGGCTACATCGCAGGGCGAGCCGACTGGATCGAGCACCTCGTCGACCTCCAGGTCGCGACCAGTTTCGGCGGCCCGAGCCCGGTGGCGACCGAGATCATCGCAAAGGTCCTCGCCGGCGGCAGCTATCGCAAACACATGGACGAGCTGAGGCAAAAGCTCACGCGGACGCGCCGCGACGTCGCGCGAAAACTTCAGGCGCTCGGCATCGAGCCCTGGCTGATGCCTCGCGGCGGCTTCTTCCTCTGGTGCCGCCTCGCGGGCGGACAGGATGCTACCGCCGTCGCGCGCGCCGCGCTCGAGGAGGATGTGGTGCTCGCGCCGGGCAACGTCTTCAGCGTGTCGCAGACGGCATCGGACTTCCTGCGCTTCAACGTGGCGCATATGAGCGATCCGCGGATGTGGGACGTGCTGCGGCGGGCGCTGAAGGCCAAATGATCAGCGCCTAGTACAACGGCTCCTCATAGACCGGCTCGCCGTCAAGCAGCAGCCGCTTGATGGCGGCGCGGCCTGAGGGGAGTACGGCGGCGACGACGCGCAGCTTCTGCTGGTTGCGGGCTTGCTCGAGCTTCTTGCCCTCGCCTTCGGGCACGAAATAGCTTTCGAGACCGTATTTGATCGCCAGTTTCTCGCAGAAGACGCGCGGCCCCGAGCCGCAGGTTCCGCCGTAATAGGAGACGCGGCCGCGGATCAGCACTTCGGGAGCCGCGACCGTGACGGGCTCGGCATGCACCGAGACGGCCTCGTAGAGACCATTGGCATTCGGCGCGAGCTTGACGAACACGACGGGCTTGCGCTCGGCCGCCGGCTGTCCGGCGAGCGTGCCCGCCGGCAGTTGCGAGATATCGTAGCGAAGCACGACATAGTCGCCGCGCAGGAGATCGCGGGGATCGACCGGCTGCGTCTGCAACGTCACCTCACGGCCTTCGCGCAGGATCTGCATGCGATCGGCGACCATCAGCACCAGCAGCGCGCATTGAAGCAGGACGGCGACACCGAACAGCACGGCTTTCGGGATGCGCTGCCAGAGTTTTGTCACGGACGCGGTCAATTCCATCATCGCTGAGCCCTCGGCAGCGCGCGATTGAGCGCGGTGGCAAATACGACGGCAATCACACCGGCCGCGGCAAGGAAAGCCGAGCGGCGCAGCAGCGAGCCCTTTACCGCCCAGGTGATGCCCGCGATGACGCCGGCGATCCCGAGCCAGCCGGCGACGATTCGCGGACGCACATCATCGAGCACACCGGAGACGACGAGGCACAGCATGGCGCAGAGCAGCGCGGCATAGGCGAACCAGGGCTCGCCGGCCGTGGATGCCGGCCAGATCGGCGCCGCGAGCAGGACTAGCCCGATCGAACATGCCGCAAGGATTTCACCTGCACGCCTGGTGATGCCGGCGGACGCAAGCGCGAGGATCACGCCCGCGGCCCCGCACAGGATCGCCCAAAGCGGCTGGGCCGGCACCGTGCTGTTCCGGAAGCGGATGATGTCGTCGACCGTTGTCACCTCCAGGCAAGCGACGGCGGCCAGCGAAAACGCTCCGTAAATCGATAAAACGGTCCCGAGACGCCGCGCCCTCGGCAACGGCACAGCGGCGATCGCGAGTCCGGCGCCGAACAGCAAGGCGGCGCCGTTCGCGAGCACGAACGACGGCTGGGCACCGTCGAGCTCGAAGCGGAGCGACGTCGCGATCCACCACGGAAGCAGCGCGACCGCGACGAGATGGGCCGCCACGCGGGAATTCCATGCAAGCGCGAGCGCGGCGGCGATCAGCCAGACCGCCACGAACGGAAGATGCAGGACATCAGGCGCATCATAGTTGCGCATGCAGGTCCAGATGCAGGCCGCGACGAGGGCGACCGCAAGCGCGCCGCGCGATCCGGTCAGCAGGGCGGCGGCAAATGCTCCGATCGACCACAGCAGCATACCGCCGGCGAAATCCTCGCCGAGATGATACATCTGGCCGACCAGCGCGATGCCCGCGCCGAAGATGATCGCCCCGATGCTCGCGCAGAGATCGGCGAGAACCGTGCGGCCCGTCGCGGCGAACCACGCTCCGAGGCCGCCCGCGACGACCATGCCGGCGATCAGGATCGCGAACCGCAGCAGCCGCGCGATCTCCGTCCAGTGCGCCGCGACGAAGGCGAGGAAGGCGGCTGCGATCAAGAGGCCGCCGACGATGGCAACGACGACGGCGATGTTGATGCCGGGCGAGAGCGGCGGCAGCGCGCTGCGGATGGAGGTGGCAGCCGCCGGCGCGATCACGCCGTCGGCTTCCCACTGCGAAAGATCATCCTCGAGGCGCTGCCGGTAGGTTTTGTCGAACATCGTCGTGAAACACCTCGCTCCCTGCCGGCTGGCGGGATGCTGTTGGTCGGGCCGCGACGGTAGCAGGTTCAACCTGTCACCGCTCTGGTCGCGGGGGCACCGGGCGCGTGCCCCCGCTCGACAGCGGCTTCGCGTTCACGGTCGAACCGAGTAAGTAACCGGCCGTCGTGATGATGACCCGCCATGCAGAAACTGACGAACTCGAGGCAGGACGAGATCGACCGCACTCAGTTCGGCTTCATGGGTCAAGCCGTCCAGGATCACGAGCTGTACTTTGGTCGACAGCAACGCAGTCCCGATGGTCTGCGCGTTCCCGAGCGCGGGAACTTCCATTTCGCGGGCCACGCCCAGCGCCGCCGCCTCGATATCCAGCGTGCGTAGAATATGACATCCGGCGATTCATTGGTCGGATCGTTCAAGCGTAACCGCGCGCGAATTTTGATTTCACGCAACAATTCATCGCACGTGCTTGGGAATTCGAGCGTCGCAGCGCCCGACGAGAATACGGTGTTCATGACAACCCCTGTGAGGCGTCCGACACTCCCGCTATTGCCGAACAAAGGGCTCGTCATCGTTGGCCTTCCCGGATGCCGATCGAAAGACCGTATCGCCGGAAGAAAACGGACAACCTCTCGAAGGGTGAGAGCCTCTTGTGCGGGAAGGCGCCCCTTCGGCACCTGCGCGAGGTTATAAGGTCGTCTTCAAAAGGACGCAAGCTGGTCGGGACGGCGGGCCGTGACGACTTTGAACCTTCCGTCCCCACGTATCGGCGGTCTAACGCAAAGGGATTCGCATGCCTCCAACTCACGCACTGACGTCCATCCTTCCCTGCAACGACCTCGCCGCCTCGGAGAAATTCTACGCCCGGCTCGGTTTTACGCGCGCGGACGGCGACAAGCCGGCGGACGGTGAGGACAGCTATCGCATCCTCTCCGATGGAAAGGGTGGCCATCTCCATCTCACCGATGCCGTCGAAGGCTGGCTGATCAGAGGCCGCAACCCGTTCGGCCTCTATCTCTACACCGAGGCCGTCGACGAACTCGCGCGAGAGTTTTCGGGCGAGTTGGCCAACGGACGGGGGCCGGAGGACACGCCGTGGGGAATGTACGAGTTTGCGCTGTCGGACCCGGACGAGACCCTGGTCAGGATCGGCTGGCCGTCACGGCTCCGTCAGAACAAGCAAGCTTGAGCGGCGGAGAGGAAGGCCTAGGACGTGGACTCATTAGCGCCGAGCCATAGCCTGATTGAAGCGAGTTGGACGAAGCGGGATAGTTGGCGGCAAGCTTGTCAAAACGCGTCGCCACACGACGGCATTGCTTGATCCTGTTGAAGAAGCGCTCCGTGCTGATGCACGCGGACAATCGACGTGTCGCAGACGCTCTTCTTACGTGGAGTAGCAAGCACCCAGCGTGTCGATGATGCGGCCCCAGAGACCAGCCCGCCGCCAACGGATGATTCTCCTCTTCTGCGCCCGGATTTATTCCGACTTCGTCGTTGCCCTCTTCATAGTGCTGTCGCGAAGCGATCGGTGGCGCGCACCAGTTGATCGAGGATACCTGGCTCCGACCAGGCATGACCTGCACCCTCGACCAGATGGAATGCGGCATCAGGCCACGCCCTATGCAGCGCGTACGCATATCGGGCTGGACAGGGCATGTCGTAGCGGCCGTGAACAATGGCTCCCGGGATACCGCGGATGCGGTGAGCGTTGCGCAGAAGTTGCCCATCCTCCAGCCAGCAATCGTGAACGAAATAGTGGTTCTCCAATCGCGCAAACGCGAGCGCAAATTGGTCGTCGCCAAACGATGTCGAGAATGCTGGATTAGGCAGCAGCGTGATCGTTTCGCCCTCCCAAATAGCCCAAGCCTTGGCTGCCTCGAGCTGGATGGCTCGATCGTCGCCTGTCAGCCGGCTGCGATACGCCGCAATCATGTCGCCTCGCTCGCTCAGGGGTATCGGTGCCTGGAACTTTTCCCACTTCTCCGGAAAGATCTCTGAGACGCCGAACTGATAGTACCATTGCAGCTCCGCCTTGGTGACGGTGTAGACGCCACGGAGAACAAGCTCGCTGACGCGGTCGGGATGCGTTTCTGCATAAGCTAATGCGAGAGTCGATCCCCACGAGCCACCGAACACGAGCCATTTGTCGACGCCTGCAAGTTCACGCAAGCGCTCGATGTCCGATACCAAATGCCAAGTCGTATTCGCTTCGAGCCCCGCGTACGGAGTTGATTGCCCACATCCTCGCTGATCGAAGAGCATGACATCATATCGATTGGGATCAAACAGACGCCTATGTTCAGGGGACAAACCTCCGCCCGGTCCGCCGTGCAGGAAGACCGCCGGCTTCGCGCCCGGCGTCCCCACCCGTTCGTAATAAACCCGGTGACCTTCTCCAACGTCGAGGGTGCCAGTGCTATAGGGCTCGATGGGTGGGTACATGGACCTCAACTGACTCATACGGCCTCCGATTGGCACCACGAGGTTCGATTAGCACGCCGCGATCATGGTGGTTTCGGTTATAGGAGCAAAGCGGACGAAGCCACCAGTCACATGTCGCACCGGGTTTATAGGTACGCGGCCTAGTTCGCCTTGATGCCGGCCTCGCTGATGAGCTTGCCCCATTTCGTGCTCTCGCTCTGAATGAAGCGGCCGAACTGCTCCGGCGAGGTCGGCGCGGGCTCTGCGCCGAGGGTCCGGATCTTCTCGGCCACCACCGGGTCTTTCAGGGCTTTTGTGAAAGCCTCGTTCAGCCTGCTGATGACGTCCGCGGGCGTGCCTGAGGGAGCAACGAGCCCGAACCAGCCTACGGATTCAAAGCCCGCAATACCGCTCTCGGCAAGGGTTGGCACATCGGGCAAGGATGGGAGGCGACGTACCGAGGAGACGCCGACGGCGTTGAGCTTGCCTTCGAGAATCAGTTGCCTCGATGCGGGGATATCCAGCACCGCGAAGGGGACGTGTGCCGCAAGGACATCAACCGCCGCCGGCGCCGTCCCGCGATACGGAACGAGCTCCATGCTGATCCCCGCCTTCTGCGTGAACAGCGCGGCCGTCAGATGCATCGCGGTCGAATTGCCGCCATGTCCGATCGACAGCGCGCCCGGCTTCGCCTTGGCGAGCGCGATCGTCTCTGCGGCATTGTGCGCGGGCACGTCCGCGGACGCGACCAGCACAAAGGGAATTTCCGCCAGCAGCGTGATCGGCGCGAGATCCTTTGGGTCGAACGGCATCGACGAATTGAGGTGCGGGTTCACCGTCAGCGCGCCCGCCGGCGCGACACCGAGCGTGTAGCCGTCGGGCCTGGCCTGGGCCACCGCCGCCATGCCGATATTGCCCCCTGCCCCGGCGCGGTTCTCGATCACCAGGCTCTGCTTGAGCTCGGCGGTGACCAGCGGCTCGAGCGCACGGATGACGGTGTCGGCGCTGCCGCCGGGCGGAAAGGTCACGATGATCTTGATCAATTGGTCCGGATAGGCTGCGCGGCCGGCTTCCAGCGGCAACACGGCGAAAGTCGCGGCCGTCAGCGCGACCAGAATGCGGCGCCTTGCAACGTGAAACAATTTCTCCTCCCCCATGACGTATTCTTGTTTGTAGGCACGACCAGGCTGCCGTGCCGTCGGCAGGCAGCCTGCTGTTCGATCACGCCGCAGCACCAGTGATGCGCGCAAGCAGGCCTTCTGGATTTTCGGGCGCGGCCTGCCCGCGCCAGGCGATGTGCTGGTCGGGTCGTGCCAACACGAGCTTCTCGGCATAGGCCCCGTTCGTCTCGTCCGGCGCGATGTCGACCAGCGCGAGCGGCATGCCGCGCTGTTCTGCGGCAGAGAGCAGCCGCGCCACATCGATCGCCGGGTCAAGCCGCAGCAACGTATAACCCGATCCGAAGGCATCGTAGAGCGATCGTCCGTCGCGCAGGAAGACATGCGGCGCCCGGGCGCCCGGCACGGTGGAGGGCGTAAAGCTCCCCATCGCGTAGGCCGGCGGGGTTTCGCCGTCATAGGCGATGATCGGCGAGGCATCGTAATAGTAGCCGAAGTTGAGGCCTGCGCAGCAATATTGCTGCACGTTGAGATCGTAGGCCGCTCTCGCAAGCGAAGCGCGCGCCGCGTGGCCGCGCGGCGTGTCATTCTCGATCTCCGCGGACACGCCGCCGCGCTGCGCCATCATCTTCATCGCGTGATCCATGGCAAAGCGCGACACCTGGTCGGTGATGGGCTGGCGCTCCGCCTCATAGGCATCGAGGATCGAAGCCGGCGCCCAGCCGTTCAGATGCGCCGCCAATTGCCAGCAGAGATCGACGGCATCAGCAATGCCCGCATTCATGCCGTAGCCCGCATAGGGCATCCACAGATGCGCGGCGTCGCCGCAGATGAAGACCCTGCGGTCGCGGAAGCGGTCGGCCACGAGCCGGCGCCCGACCCAGTCCTCCTTGCTGAGGATCTTGTACTCGAACCGCTCGTCGACGCCGAGGATGGCGCGGATCGACCAGTCGCGATCGACCGAGTCGAACTCAGGCTCATCGGGCCTCAGATGATTATGGATCAGCCAGCGGTCGTGGCCGTCGATTGCAACCGTCGTGCCGGAGCGGCGCGGGTTGAGCGAGAGCACCATCCAGGCCGGCTTGTGCGCGCCCATCAACTCCTTCAGTTGCGGCGCCTCGATGAAGGTCGATTGCACCCGCTGGATCACCGGCGTGCCGGACAGGCTGGCGCCGATCGATTTGCGGACCAGCGAACGGCTGCCATCGCAGCCGACCACGAAGTCGGCTTCGATGCGGAGCGCGTTTCCACGGTCGAGGTTGCGACCTAGCGCGACCACACGATCGTCGTCCTGCTCGATATCGGTGATTTCCGTGCGCGCCAAAATGGTGATGCGCGGCTGAGCGGCCGCATGGCTGAACAGGATCGGCTCGAGATAGACCTGGTTGATCCGGTGCGGCGGCTCCGGCGTCGGCCACCAGGTGTCGGGGCCGCCGGTGGCGCTGTAGCGGCGCGCGCGCGAGGGAATGTCGATGCGACACAGCTCGATACCGGTCGCCGTGGTCCGGTAGGAGCAATCGTTCCGGAAGTCGGCGGGCAGGCCCGCGTCGCGCAGCTTTGCGGCGACGCCGAGCCGGCGGAAGGTTTCCATCGAGCGCGCCGAGACGTGATTGCATTTGACGCTGGGCGGATCGCCGGCGTGGCGGATCTCCGCGACGACGACGTCGATCCCGCGCGAGGCCAGATCCATGGCCGCGGTCATCCCACGGGCCCGGCGCCCACGACAAGCACCTGTGTCCTCATGCTCGTTTCCATCCCCTTGCATCATCGCGGATTCGTTGCCCGCGCAGCATGCATTTTATTGCAAGGCCTCTTATGCGATAAGTCGGAAAGAACTCATCAATTCATGAGAATTCGCTATGAATGTCACCTTGCGACAATTGCGGGCCTTCACCGGCGTGTATCGCACGCGCAGCATCACGCGGGCCGCGCGCGAGCTGGGCATCACGCAATCCGCCGCGAGCCTCCTGATCCAGCAGCTCGAAGTGCAGCTCGGCGTCAAACTGTTCGACCGCTCCACGCGTTCGGTGCAGCCGACGCTGGCCGCCGACGAGGCCTTTCACGCCGCCGAACGAATGTTGAGCGATGCGCTGGGCCTGTCACGGCGCATGCATGACCTCGCGCAGGCCCGCGCCGGTCGCGTCGCGTTCGTCGCGTCGGCGGGCCGCTTCGGCATTGCTGCCGCAGGTTCTCGCGAAGTTCCGCGCGGCCCACCCCGAGATCGACATCGACATGCGCGACGTCGCCGCCGACGACCTCGTCCCGCGCCTGATCGCAACCGATGCCGAGTTCGCGATCGGCAGCGTCGAGGGTGAGTTCGCGGAGATGACGATCGAGACGCTGACCCGCGGCCGGCTGAGCGCGATCGGCCGTCGCACCGCCGACTTCGCCGCGCGGCGCGCGCTGACATGGGATGAGCTGGCGCAGCTTCCGACCATCGCGATGCGGCGCGAGACGCGGATCCGCATGCAGATTGATCAGGCCCTCGGCGCGCAGGGCAAGCACCTTTCTCCAACCTATGAGGTCACGCTGATCAACACCGCGCTCGCCATGACAGCCCAGGGGCTCGGCCTCGCCATTCTCCCCGCAACGATGCTGCCCGCCGATCAATTCCCGACGCTGATCGCAAGACCGCTGATACGCCCGGCGATCACCCGCCCGGTGTCGCTGCTGCAGCGTCAGGGACGGACACTATCGCCGGCGGCGCAGGCGTTTGTGGCGACGGCTCGGACGGTGCTGGCGGGGCCGTAATCAACGCCGCAGGCCGCGGCTCGGGCTACTCCGCGAGATTATGCTGCTGCCAGCGCAACAGATAGGCCTGCAATCGCCAGATCAACGCGGACAGCGCGACGCCGACCAGCATCAGCACGACGACGGCGACCATCATTCCCGATGCCTCCGCGCGCGCCTCGGATTCGATGATCAGGCGGCCGATTCCCCGTTCCGCGCCGATGAACTCGCCGACGATCACGCCGATCAGGGCGAAGGAGATCGCAGGCGTCAGCGAGGCGAAGACCCAGGCCATGGTCGAGGGGATGACCACCGTGCGGGTGATCTGCCACTCGCTGGCGCCGAGTAGCCGCGCCGCGTTGACAAAGCCCTCGTCGATCGAGCGCGCCCCTTCGAACGTATTGAAGAACACCAGGAAGACGACCACGATCCACGACGTGACGATCTTCGAGGTATCTCCGATGCCAAAGGCCAGCACGATGATCGGCGCCAGCGCGATGCGGGGGATCGAATTCACCGCCGTGATGAACGGCTGGAAAAGCCCGCGTCGATGAAGATCCTGTCGAGCCCCTCGGCCATCGCATCGCGCCTGACGGTCTCCGACCCCGGCACGACCCAGGCCCGTACGCCCGGCGCAACCTTGCGGCCACGCGCAATTTCGGCCGCGGCGCGCAGATCGCTAAGGCGGCTGTTGGTGCAGGAGCCGATGAAGACCCAATCGACCGGCGTGCCGGCGATCGGCGCACCGGGCTTCAGGCCCATATAGTCGAGCGCGATCTCGATCGCGCCGCGGCGCGCGGGATCGGCGATGTCTGCTGGATCCGGAATGCGGCCATCGACACCGAGGACGTGTTCGGGACTGGTGCCCCAGGTGATCTGGGGGATGATGGTTCCGACGTCGATCGACACCTCGCGATCGAACATTGCATCGCTGTCGCTCTGCAGCGTCCGCCACGCCGCGACGGCGCGCTCCCACATCTCGCCTTGCGGCGCATAGGGACGACCGCGGATGTAATCAAACGTTTTGTCATCCGGCGCGATCAGCCCCATCTTGGCGCCGAGCTCGACCGACAGATTGCAGATGGTCAGCCGCCCTTCGATCGGCATGTCCCTGATCGCACTGCCGGCATATTCGACGGCATAGCCGGTGCCGCCGGCGGCGCCGACATGGCCGATCAGAGCGAGGATGAGATCCTTCGCCGTCACGCCGAACGGCAGCCGGCCGTCGAACGTCACCCGCATGGTTTTGGGCCGGCGCTGGATGATGGTCTGGGTCGCCAGCACGTGCGTGAGCTCGCTGGAGCCGATGCCAAAGGCGAGCGCGCCGAGCCCGCCATGGGTGCAGGTGTGGCTGTCGCCGCAGACGATCAGGCAGCCGGGCAGGCTGAGGCCGAGCTCCGGCCCGATGACATGGACGATGCCCTGCCCGGGCTGGTCGAGGTCGAACAGCCGGATGCCGCTGGCCGATGTCTCGGTCCGCAACGCCGCCAGCAGCTCCCACCCGGTCTTGATGGTGCCGGCACGCCCCGACGCCGTCGAAATCGCATGATCCGGCGTAGCGAAGGTCAGTTCGGGATTGTGGACCGGAATGTTGCGGCTTTTGAGGTTGATCAGGCCGGCGGAGCCGCCGAGGTCATGCAGCAGATGGCGATCCACGTGAAGCAGATCGGTATCATCGCTGACATGGGCGATGACATGCTGGTCCCAGATTTTGGCCAGCAGCGTGCGACCACGCGTGTCCACGATCCGTCCTCCCCTGTTCGGCATCTGATGTGCCGTGTTGCCGCCGATCATGCCGACCGGCAGCGACCTTGGAAAGCAGGATAGAAGTCCGTCGCAGAAATGTGCAGTGACGGTTGGGCAACCCGCCATCGCGGCCGGCGATGGCGGGCCTCTCGCACGAGCGAGGCTAGCTTCGGCCGCGCACGACCGTCAGCCGGTCGGAGACACCGCCTGTGGTGAGACGCGCATCATCATGGGTCCGCAAATGCTCCACCAGCAGCTTCGTGACCGAGGGCAACGACTTGTAATCGCGCACGCCGATGACCAGGTCGCGGCGCGCCCAGGACTCGTCGAGCGGGACGGTGACGAGGCTGTCGACGCCGTAGCGGTCGCGAACGATCTCCAGCGGCACGATGCCGACCCCCATCCGCGCATCGACGACGCGGAACAGCGCATCGAAACTGCTGACGCGGATTCGCACCTTGAGGTGCTGCCCGAGTGCCGCGGCGGCCCTGACGCACAGCGTCTCGATCGAGCTGCCCTTCTCCAGGCTGACGAAGTCGAAATCAACCAGCTCGCGGAAGCGAACGCTGCCGCGGCACGCCAGCGGGTGGTCGCGCGTGACCAGCGCGACCAGGCTGTCGCTGCGATAGGACAGCAACTCCAGATCCTGTCCGTCGATGTTGCCGCCATAAATGCCGATGTCGGCCCGGTTCTCCACCACCGCGCGCACGATCGCGGGGCTGAGATCCTCCTCGATGTCGATGTGGACCAGCGGATGCCGCTCCAGGAACAGGCTGAGCTCGTCCGCCAGGGCTTCGAGGATCGCGGATTTGTTGGCACAGATCCGGATCAGCCCGCGCTTGCCCTGCCGGTATCCGGTCAGCTCGCTCTCGAGCTTGCTGAGGTTGCCGAGGATGATGCGGGCATGCTCGAGCAGGGCGAACCCGGCAGGTGTCGGCTCGATCCCTTTCGAATGGCGATGCAGCAGCTCGACCTGGAACAGGTCCTCGATATCCGAGACGCGGCGGCTGACCGCGGACGCCGCGATGTTCTTCTTCTCCGCCGCCTTCGCGATACTCTGCTCCTCGACGATCGCCACGAAGAGCTGCAACGTGAGGAGATCGATTTTGGCCGTCATCCGTCAGATCCTCGACCGGGCCCTCGCTAGGGGGCCATTGTGGAGAAGCTTGGCGGCCGGTCGCAAGTGCGGTGTCAGATTATGGTCCCCCGGGGACGACACCAGAGGCTGCCGCGACGCAGAGAGGCTGTCTTTGACGGGGCTTTCTCAAAGCCGTTTTGATATGGCGGAGAGGGAGGGACT
This sequence comes from Bradyrhizobium barranii subsp. barranii, assembly GCF_017565645.3. Taxonomy (NCBI): domain Bacteria; kingdom Pseudomonadati; phylum Pseudomonadota; class Alphaproteobacteria; order Hyphomicrobiales; family Nitrobacteraceae; genus Bradyrhizobium; species Bradyrhizobium barranii. The sequence goes on along the minus strand of NZ_CP086136.1, from coordinate 643,392 downwards.
CTCCCCCGCGTGTGCGAAAATCCCCGGTAAATACAAGTTTATCAGTGTTTTTGGGCGTTCCTTGAGCCGTCGGTTCTACACCGAGGGTCTACACCAATGGGAACGACCAGAATGCCGACCCCTTTCCGGCCCACGAAGGCCAGCGGCAACGAGCAGAACGTCTACTGGATCCGGAAGAAGGTCCCGAAAAAGTACCGCGCCCTGGTCGGCAAGACCGAGGTCTGGCGGTCCCTGAAGACCACAGACCGACGGACCGCCAACGCCAGGATCGCGGTCGCCTCCGTCGAGCTGGAGCGCGAATGGGAACTTCTGGCGCTGGAGGCGAAGCGAGGACCGAAGGCCCCCCAAGTGGGTTTGGCGCATCAGGACCTGTTCGCGATCCAGCGCGAGACGCACGTCCGGATCCGCGACGCCCACATCGCCGAGCCCGGCACGGGATTCGGCGCCCTGAGGTGGCTCGCCCTCACGGAAAACGACGACGATCCGGGAGCCGAAGAGGCTCTCGATCACTGGGCGCGCGAGGTCCTGACCCGTGAACTTGGAGGGTCGCCGGCCGAGGCTCAGGTCGAAAAGCTGAAGCCCCTTCTCGCCGAAGCGAGGAAGGGTGCCTACGGCGACGTCTTCCGCGCCTCGAAGGGCGACTACAAGGAGAGCGCAAAACTCGGCGAACTGCCCAAGACGAGGACGAAGCCCAAGGTCGACATCATGGAGGCCTTCGAGCTCTACTGCAGCCAGCCACGTATCAAGGGCGGCCTCGACGGGCCGACGGCCAAGCGCTGGCGGCCGGTCATCGAGCGTTTCATCGAATGGATCAAGCACCGGGACCTCGCGCGGGTGACGCCGCAGGACGCGGTGCGCTGGCGCGACTACATGATCTCCCAGGGTATCGCTCCGAAGGCCGTACGCGACGTCTGGCTGGCGGCGCCACGGTCGGTAGCCACCCACATGCTCAATGCGCTGCGGCTCGAGATCAATCCGTTTGCGGGGATCAAGGTCGAGGGCGTCAAGGCCTGGAAGGAGGACGACGAGCGGGGCTTCGATCCGGACCAGGCGCTCACGATCCTGTCGGCGACGGTCGCGACGCCGTCGCACCTGACCTCCGCCGAGATGAGGGCGGCCAGGCGCTGGGTGCCTTGGATCTGCGCCTACACCGGTGCCCGCGTCAACGAAATCACCTCGCTTTTGCCGTCCGACGTCCAGCAGATTCTCGGTCATTGGTGCTTCGTGCTGAGACCCGAGATTACGAAAGGAAAGCGGCTGCGCCGCGTGCCGGTCCACAAGCATCTGCTCGACCAGAAGTTCATGGTCTACGTCGAAGCACGCCGCAAGCTCGACAAGCCGCTGTTCTACGATCCCGACCGCGCCCGCGGAGGAAAGGGAGCCAATCCCCAATGGCAGAAGGTGGCCGAGCGGTTGGGCGATTGGGTGCGCGATACGCTCAAGATCACGGGCGTACAGCCCAATCACGGCTGGCGCCACCTCTGGCGCGAAATCGTGCGCGGGACGAAGATGAAGCCGGAGTTGTGCGACTACATGTGCGGCCACGAAAGCAAGAGCGGGACGGGGGCGCGGTACGGCAAACGAAAGGTGCCTGTGCTTGCGAAGGAGCTGGCACTATTCCCCAGGTTCAAGGTCCCTGCCTTGAAGCAGCCGCAGGCGGCTCTCAAGCGGACGAGGCGCTCACCGCAGCAGATCGCCGCGGACAAAGCCGAAAGGGCGGCTCGGCGCACGGCCGCCTGACGGCCCAGCGACAAAGCATGCTTGGGCAAGACCCGGGACGCAGCCGCTCTGCGTCCGCCTTCGCGGCGCGAGACGGTTCGTGCTAGTCATCAGGGGACCGAGACAGCGACGGCCCGCCTTGACAGCCACGACCATTTCCGACCCCCAATCCTTCATCCGAGCCAACACCCGGCTGCGGTCGGTGCCGCTGGTGCCGGAAATCGCGGTCTTCCTCGCCGATGAATCCTTGCCGCTCTGGCAGCAGACCGAGAACGAGCTCAACGAGGCCGGCCTTCCCCCGCCCTTCTGGGCCTTTGCCTGGGCGGGCGGTCAAGCGCTGGCGCGCTACCTGCTCGATCATCCCGATACCGTGCGGGGTCGGCGCGTGCTCGACATCGCTTCTGGCTCCGGACTGGTCGGCATCGCGGCGATGAAGGCGGGCGCGGTCGGGGTGACCGTGTCCGACATCGACGCCTTCGCGATCGCGGCGGCCGAACTCAATGCGGAGGTCAACCAGGTCCACCTCACGTCGTGCGGCAAGGACGTGCTGGACACCCAACCAAATGAACGATGGCAGACCATCCTCGCGGGCGACATTTTCTATGAGCGGGACACCGCCGCGCGTGCCTTCGCATTTCTGGCCGACCATGCGCGCGCCGGCGCGACCATCTTGATCGGCGACCCCGGCCGTACTTTCCTTCCGAAGGCAAAACTCGTTCGACTCGCCGACTATCGCGTACCGGTGACCCGCGACCTAGAAGACGCCGAGATCAAGCATACGGCGGTTTGGACCATCTCGCCGGATTCTCTGTAAGTTGCGTCGCGCGGCGTCAGTCGTGGTCTCGACGAACTCAGGCGCGCAACAGCGCAAGCACCATCAGATCGAAGGCGGCGTCGAGGTCGCCGCGTTCGAACGCGGCTTCCAGATGTTGCCTAGCGCTGATCGGTGGAAGAGTGGTCGGAAACGAGGAACGTCGCTTCGTGAAGATCGGGCAGGATCGGCCGCAGCACAGGATCGGGGTCTCGCGGTCGTGCCGCGCGGCAGCACCAGGTCTACGAAGCCTGTCGCGCAGTCACCCCGAATGCCGGAGCGTTCGACGCCCGGAGCTACTCGCGGCGAGAGCAAAGCGCTCCGGCCCTCTTCGCGCCAGGCCGAATCCTGCGGCGCCTGGCCGTCGGTTGACGGCCAGGTTGTTCGCTGCGGCTCGCCTCGATTGCCGGTGCAGCCATGCTTCGGCCCCGGCCGCCCCAGCCGGTCGAAGAACACGCGTCCGTTGTGGGGCTCCGACACCAGACGGTGGTTGAGATAGTGGGACTCCCTTCCCCGATGCCGCGAATTCGCGAAAACCGCCGAAAAATAAGGATTTCTATAACGCCCGGCCGAGTTTTGTGACCACCGCTGTGTACCACCTGGTCGGCCGATTCGGCCTTCAATCTCGGTCGATTTCGAGGCGTTCGAAGTCGCCGTCTTAGAACACTTTTTAGAGGTTACGTGGTCACACTCAACCCCTCGGAGGGCCTTCGAGAACGCTTCTGCAAGGAAGCCGACGGCCAACGCGATGATCCCGCCCGCGATAGCTCCCGTCAGGCGTGGATGACGACAGTCTCCGTTACCGTCGAAGGATTCAGACTGCCGCTGCCAGTCACTATCGTGATGGCAGCCCCTGATGGGCCGCTGAGAGCGCCTCCGGCGAGGCCGGCGTTGGCGCGGCTGGGCCGCCGCCGAATAACGGTTTCCCATGACGAATCCGCGAAAGGATATTCAAGAGGTTCGCGCTCATCCCCGCGCCGACCGCAGGCGATCACGGTGCCGATCGCCGCATATTGCATTTCTCACCTCGCTGAATTATGAAGTGCCTAGGGGAAATGCAGTCTCCCCTTGAGGCTCCGGTCCAAGAACTGTGCATCGCTCGACTTGTCGAGGAATTGCACACATGGACGAAAACTGGCCTCCCATTCCTACCAATGACTTTCTTCTGCCGTCTGCTTCTGAGCGGACGTCTGCAGATGACGATCCGCCGCAAACGGCGTTGACGAAATCTGCCGAGTGCTCAGCCGCCTACTACCGCAATAAGACAGAAGTACGCGACGGGTTCCTGATCGCGCTGCGCGCAATGGAGCTTGCCGATTTCGAACAACATTCCGAACCGGTAACGCTTCCCGTAGGGAGCGCAAAGCCGTGAGGACGCGCTATTTCCCCTGCCTGCTCCCGATCTGCATGCTCTTGTTTGCGTGTGGACCGACGGCATCGCATCCTTCGGCCGATACGGTCACATTCGATACGTCAGAACGGCTTGCCGATTTTGATTTTGGCGCCTTAGGCGACGGGGGTCCGCCGAAATGGTCGATCATTGATGACGACGCCGGTCGAGGATTGGCGCGGACCGCATCCGAGCCAAGCGAAAGCCGCCTAGCGTTCGCCTTTTACCGGCACTTCTCCGGACGTGACGTCTACGCGTCGACGCGCTTCCTGACCAACGGCAAGAACGACCCCGCGGCCGGTCTGGTCGTTCGGTTCAGATCGCCTGACGACCACTACGCCGTACGCGCTGACGCGATCGAGAATAGCGTCACCCTGTACCGCATCGCCGCCGGACGGCGCGAGGTGCTCGGAAGCATGGACATCGGCGTGTCGGGCGAGGCGCGGCATACACTTGGTATCGCGGCGAGCGAGGACCGCTTCACGGTATTTTTCGACGGCAAGGAGCTTTTTGTCGCGACCGACAGAAGATTTCCGGGCCCACCCGGCAAGGTCGGCCTTTGGACCCAGGCCGACAGCACGACCCTGTTCGAAAGCCTCCAAGTCTCATCCCTCCATTAGCTGGAAACCCAGACGACCAAAGGAGTTTACGATGCGCTACCAACTGGCACCGCTTCACTGTCGTCCCTGGACGTTGAACGGGATCTCCGCTCGCCTCATTGAAAGCCACTACGAAAACAACTACGGCGGGGCCCTCAATCGCTTGAACATCATTTCTGAGGAGATCGAGCTCCTCGATCTCGGCGACGCCCCCAACCCGACCCTCGCCCGGCTGAAGCGCGACGAGATTGTCGCGCTCAACTCGACGCTTCTGCACGAATTGTATTTTGCGAGCCTCGGCGGCGACGGACGCGTGGTGCCGGACGACCTCGCAAGCGCCATCGCAAAGGATTTCGGATCGGTGGATCGCTGGCGCCAGGAGTTCGTCGGCATCGCGTCCGCACTGGCCGGCGGCTCGGGCTGGGTGCTGCTGACCTACGTTCCGCGCGACGGACGGCTCATCAATCAGATCGCGTCGGAACACAGTCAAAGCATCGCTGGCGGCGTCCCGATCCTCGCCCTCGATATGTACGAGCACGCTTTCCACCTGGAATTCGGCGCGAACGCCGGCGCCTACATCGCGGCCTTCATGCGCAACATCGATTGGTCCGCCGTGAAGCAGCGTTATGAGGATGCCATCAAGGTCGCGCCTCCGCGCCCGCTCGAGCAAAAGGAGTTTGGCGACGTGCCAGCGATCTCCGTTGAGGAAGTCCGGGAGATGATGAAGTCGGGGACGCCGGTTCAGATCATCGATACGCGCCCGAAGCACTACACCGCGAAAGCCCAGGACATCATGGACGGAGCCGTATGGCGCGATCCCGAACGGCTCGACGACTGGATTGGTACCCTGTCGAAGACCGAACCCGTCGTCACGTTCTGCGTCTACGGCTTCCACATCGGGTGTCAGACGGCTTCGGCACTACGCAAGGCGGGATTTGATGCCCGCTATATGGCGGGCGGACATTACGCTTGGAAGGCAATCAAGGGCCCCGTGAAACTCTTCGAGTGACCCGGTCGGCCCGATAGCGCGGGGACCAGCCCAATGCCTCACCTTCAACGCTGCAGCGCCATCATCGCAACCATGCTTTTCTTCGTTGGAGTGAGTGACATGTCGAATCATGTCATCGGCTTCGAGAGCACGCAGACGGGCGCCGCCCCCGAGGGCTGGACCTCGACCCTCACGGGATCGGGCGACCCAAAATGGACGGTCGAAAGCGACGAGACGGCGCCGTCTAGATCGAAGGTGCTCAAGCAATCCGGCCGGGCGACGTACCCGCTGCTGCTGAAGAACGACAGCAGCATCAAGGACGGCTTTGTCGAGATCAAATTCAAGGCCGTCGCGGGATCGCAGGACCGCGCCGCCGGTATCGTCTGGCGGGCAAAGGACGCGAACAACTACTACGTGACCCGGGCCAATGCCCTCGAGGACAACGTCGTTCCCTACAAGACCGTCAACGGCGTCCGAAGCCCGCTCGACATCGTCGGCCGCAAGGAAGGATACGGAACCAATGTCAAGGTTCCGGCCGACACCTGGCACAGCCTGCGTATCGACTTCAGCGGCTCGCGCTTCCGCGTCTCCTTCAATGGCAAACAACTGTTCGAGGTCGAGGATTCAACCTTCGCCGGTGCCGGCAGGATCGGACTGTGGACTAAAGCCGATAGCGTGACGCTGTTCGATCAAATCACCTACGGCGAAGCGCAATAGGCAGGGAGAATGACCGGCGCTTTTAAGCGGACTTTTCAGCGGGAATTCGATCGAGGCGTAATCGATGTCGGTGATCGGTGAGCAGGCGAGCGCCCCCCATCACTGCAGCCAGGGTTCCCAATCCTGTTCCACCGGCGATCAAGAACATGATTAAGAGCTGATATTTAACGGCGTCTACTGGTTCGACGCCCGCGAGGATTTGACCGGTCATCATCCCTGGCAAAGAAACAACGCCGATCGCCGCCATGCTGTTCATGATCGGCATGAATCCGCTTCTCAACGCGTCCCGTACTACAGGCAGCAGGGCTTGGTGTCGAGTACCGCCCAGCGCAAGACAAGCTTCTACCGCGGCTCGTTCGCGCACCAGGCTGTTCGTGAGCACGTCTAGGCCCAGGCTTATTCCGGTCATGGTGTTGCCCAGCATCATGCCCAGCAAAGGCAGCGCATAGCGCGGATGATACCAGGGATCGGGGCGTAGCTCCGTCAGGAGCGCGAACATTGTGACGGTACCGGCGGCGAGCAGCGTGCATCCGGCGCCCAGACCGTACTTCCAAACGCCCGGAAGGCGCCGCTTCTGCCGCGCGACGATCTCCCGCGAGGCGAAGAGGACCATGATCAGGGCGGCGAGAGCGGTCCAGAGCGGCGACACTGCGGCAAACAGGAAGGTCAGCACGTATCCGACGAGGACGAGCTGGACCACCATGCGCACGGTCGCAATGGCCAGTTGCTTCTCAAGCTTGAGGCGGAGAACAAGCGAGAAGACGCCGTCCATGACGACAAGGAGCGCGGGTAGGACCAGATCGCCATACGAAAGCTGGATGTAGGTCACGGCTGGCTTTCCTCGATGCCGCCGTCGGGCCTCATCGCAAAAATCCTTGACCCGATGCGGCGGGCTTGAGCGTTGTCGTGGGTGCTCCAAACGACGCTCGTTCCATCCGCAATGCGTTCGGCTATCAAGGATTCCACGGCCGTGGCGGATGCGGAGTCGAGCGCCGAGGTTGGCTCGTCCAGCAGAAGCACGCGCGATCGCAGCATGAGCGCCCGCACAAGCCCCAATCGCTGTCTCTCGCCGGTCGAAAGTCTTTGGATCGGCCAAGGTCCGCAGTTGTCCGGTAGCCCCAAGCGTGTGACCAGAGGTAGAGCATCGTCCCAGACCGCGAAGTGTTCCTGCACGATGTCGGACCACCAGCCGGGCTCGGCGGCGAGGTAGGTCACTCGCTTTCGCCAGGCGGGGGCGGGCATCGCTTCCCTCAGCGTTCCGTCCAGCTTGACCGTTCCCTCGTTGGGATCGAGATCCGCGATGGAGCGAAGCAACAAGGTCTTCCCGACCCCGGAAGGCCCTTGCAGGGCGACGCATTCGCCGTCCTGCAAGTCGAATGACACGGAGATGTGCAGGCGCTTGAGCCCGTTGACCGTCAGCATGGCGTCAAAGCTTGCGCCGCAACCGGTCGGCAACTCGCCTCGCGATCTCCGCCGGCGCCTCGCTTGGGTAAGGATGCACCGAGCTAACGTTGATCTCACCGAGCACGTAGCTGTCGCTCCCATCAGCCTGGACGGGGCCAAGCATAAAATCTGCGTCCCAGATCATGGGCAGGTCGTCTCGCCCAATATCCAGCAACGAGATTAGCTGGGGCGTCCACTCGTCCTCCATCAACCGACGCAGCCGCTGGAAGCGCGGGTCCGCGTTGGACGAATAGAGCCGTGGGCCAGCCTCGGAACGCGCGGCCGGCGAGTCGACCAAAGCTTTGACTTTGTGGTGGCCGAAGCCCGCGCAGCGATCGCCGGCCATGTAGCAGCGGACCACGCCCTCGTTCAGGCGAGGCTGGAACGCCTGGTCGGTCACGCTGCCGTTCTCGAAATACTCCACGCAGCGACGGAGAAAGTCATCCAGCGTCAGTTCCTCGGGCGTGTCCTTAGTCGCGTCCAGGACCTTGATCATAGAGGATGTCGGCAGCTTCTCGACCTTCCAGACGCCTTGGCCCCCGTTGCCCCGGTTGCGTTTGATCACGCGCGGACCGGCAGCGAGCCGGATCGGCAGCTCGGCGCGCATCGCCGCAACGGTTTGATACAGCGCCGTGTCTGATCCGCAACCCATCGAGCGGGTGCGATAAAGAACCTCCTTGGTGCCCATCTTGAGAATGACGTCTGGATGAGCGCTCACCCACACGCCCTGCGCGGCGACGTCGCGCAGCAGCGCATCGAGACCGGCGCGATTTCGGCCGTCTTGAACCGGGTTGACCCAGACGAGCACGCCGTCCACTGCGAGAAGTTGTTCGCGGACGGCGTCAGCGAAGCTTTCGTCGTAGATCGCGGGGCGCCCTTCGACGCCGACGGCGGCAAGTGCTTCGAAGACGTCGACGAAGCGGCCGTTTTTCGAGGTGGCATCTCGACGTGCGACGGCGTCTCCTCGCGAAAGGATGGCGACTGTACGTCGAGGAGAGGGTTGTCGTTCGGTATCCATGCGCAAGCTCCACGTGTTGCGTGCTGCGCAGAACTTGGACCGAAGTCTCGCCGGGAGTCTGCTTGATCCCGCCCGGGGCAGTCTACGTGAACTCCTTCGGACGTTTCAAGATCGTAGCAATAGAGCTACCAACCTCATACCAGGCCCCCGGTCCATCGGGACTCGAAGCCATTCCAATGAGGAACCTTGACTGGCTCAACAACGCTTGTCGCCCCCGTCGAACGTGGGGGCTTTGAAAGATACCGACCGACCATAACGAGGCAGGGAAGTTCCGGAGCCTAAGCCTTCGCGTCTGGAGGAAGCCGTCAAGATCATCGAAGAGTATGCGAGCGATCTCCGGAAAATCATCAAGAAGATAGTCGGCGGTTCCATTGAAGCTCAACGTGGCGCCAAAGCGTCGGCTTAGTTCCTAGGATGAAATCTCCGTGACGTCCGTCTGATGATTTCTTGGAATCCTTCGCCATACCCAGGTTGACAGCCGCTCCATCCGGGCTTCTATTCGCGCTACGGGGATGTGCGATCTCCCCGAGAGGCGCCATGCCCAAGAATCGCGTCCTGATCTACCAAGGGCGCAGCATGTCAGCATCGTACACCTCCATTTCACCCGACAAACTGTCGATTGATAGGCACGGCGGTCGATGTGCGCATCGACGAGGACTTTTCGGCCGACCCGCGCCTGATTCCTGGCACCGTGCGGCGCTCGCATCTCGACGTCTAGGATTGGGCGTCCCGCCTAATGGGCCAAGTCCGTCGTCGTGGTCTGCCACAAGAGCAAGAAGCTCAGCGAAGGCGCCGCGGCCTGGCTGCGGTGCGGCAAGGTCGCTGCCGAGATCCTCGAAGGTGCGAATGTTCGACGACGACCTCGAGCAGTTGAACGTCGGTTTCCTGCTCTACGACGCGTTCTACCGATGGTGCCGCGACGGGACCAAGGAGGCTCACAACTGGCCGATCCCTCATTCGGCAAACATCTCCGTCACGACGACGGTTCAAGGTCAGGTGAGGCCGGAGGCAGGACGACTTCTGGGGCGGGGACAACCGGGAGATGAGACATGCGAAAATCGACGATTCATCGGGCAGCGCTCTTCGTTGCGCTTGCGGCAGGGCTCTCCCCCGCCCACGCCCTGACCCAAGAAGAGCTGGTCGCCAAGATCCAGGCTGCCGGCTACTCGCAGGTGAAAGACGTCAAGTCCACGGCCGAAGGAACCACCGCCAAGGCAGTGAAGGACGGCAAGCCGGTGACGCTCATCATCGACAACAGCGGCCAGATCAAAGAACGTTACTGACGTGGAGGAGCACGATGAAACGCACAGTCTGGCCCCTGGCCGTGATCGGCATCGCTCTCGCCTACCTGCCCTTCGTCTACATGGCACGCGCGCAAGCTATCGATTGGCAAAAGGTCGACGAGACCCTCGGCAGGAAGGCAGCGGTCTCCGACGACGTACATCGCTACGGCTTCCCGCGCAGCGACCTATCGGTGAGCTTGGACGGCGTGACGATCAAGCCGTCGCTGGCACTGGGCGGCTGGGTCGCGTTTAAGCCCGGACACGGCGGCGCGATGGTCATGGGCGACCTTGTTCTGCTCGAGACCGAGATCAATCCGGTGATGGCGAAGATGATCGCGAACGGCCTCGAGATTACCGCCGTGCACAACCATCTGCTGCGGGCGAGTCCGGCGACGTTCTACATGCACGTCGCCGGGCACGGCGACCCCGTCAAGCTGTCCTCGGCGATCCACGATGCGTTGGCCGAGAGCAAGACGCCGTTGACCGTCGGGGCGCCGGCGAGCCCGCCGCCGGCCGTCGATCTCGACACGGCGAAGCTCGACCAGATCATCGGCGTCAAAGGCCAGGCAAACGGCGGCGTCTACCAGTTCAACGTGAAGCGGCGGGACCCGATCACGCAAGAGGGCATGCCATTGACTCCCGTCGGTCCTATGGGTGTGGCGATCGGCATCAATTTCCAGCCCACCGGCGGCGGGAGGGCCGCCATCACGGGCGACTTCGTGTTGACCGGCGAGGAGGTCAACCCGGTCATTTTGGCGCTGCGGGCGCACGGCATCGAGGTGACCGCGCTGCACAGTCACATGCTCGATGAGCAGCCGAGGTTGTTCTTCATGCATTTCTGGGCGAACGACGACGCCGTGAAGCTTGCCGAGGGTCTGCGCGCGGCCCTCGACAAGACTGCCAGCACGAAGGGTTAAGCCAAAGATCGACCGAAGGAACCGCCTGTTTCTTTACGAAAGCAGGCCGTTGCCGTTCGATCCGAACTCGATCAGCGGCATCTCGGAAACAAGGTGGAGGGCGGAGGATCGGGATGGGTGATCCTTTCCTCCTCGCCGCGCGACCGGCGGCTCATCAACCAGTGGGCCAGCCGATCATACGACGACGCTCGCGGAAGGCCGCCCGGTGCTTCTTGAGCGACTGCTCCCAAACCGACGACCGCCCCGCTCGTCGCGGTGAGGCGCCGCCTACTTGAGCCGCCTCGCCCCGGCAGAACGGAATTGGGATTGCAGTCTCGACTTCAGATTCCCGAGCAGCTCCAGAGCTTCAGAGAGCATTCGGCGAGACGTCCGCCATGCCGCGGAGGACTCCAGATAATCCATCATTGGTCGCCAATATCCGTACCCCCAAGCGAAGAGAGGGATCGACAGTAGTTTCTTCTTGTTCAGATGAAAAAGTCTTTCGACGACGGTCAACTTCAGGACTTCCGCGGCAATGAAGACGATCGCTCCCGGGAGAAAATGGCCCGTACCGAGCAGATAGGCACTGAGGGGCTTGGCTGGCTCCAATATGACGACGGGCACCGCAAATAGGGCGAAGGACTGATAGGGCCCCAACGACGTTACCCAACGCCGAACCCGTTCCAGCAGCCTCTTTTTGCTGAGCCAAGCGGCGATCGGTCCCGTGACGGCCGAGAACAGCGCATCGACGGTGAAATAGACGGTAGCGATACCGAAGATTGGTATAGTCCAGAAGCGCGCCATTTGATCCTCCGACCTGAGAAGGCAAGGCGCACGAAGCCAAGACGTTCCGCGAGGAGTCCTGCCGGGGGCGCCTACCGGCGAGAGGCAAGGGTTGGACCCGGAGATTTTGCCTGATCGGCGGGGTCGCTCTGCAGCGTCGTTCGCCGTTCGGCGACGGCATGATCGAACAGTTCAAGAACCAGTCCGAATGCGGTCAGGTCATCTTGTTCGATCGCTCCATCATCGTAGCACTTCAGGGTTTCGCCGATAATCGCGTCGACTTCCTGTTGCGATGTTAGAATGTCCTGTTCCGACCCGGCATTGCGAAGCTCCGAGACCACGGCGAGAATCCGGTTGCGATGGCTGGTGGTGTCGTCCCGGTCGTCCCGATTCAGATAGCGACGCAGCCAGGCGGCGGCCGAACCGATCCCGGAAAGAAGAAGCAAGGCAAACCAGAAGTAGTCGCTGTACTTGTCCAGAAAGGTCCGCTCGGTCCCGTTAATGACCGCCGCGGCGCCCCGATGCACGGAGGGCTCCGCCTCCTTCTCCGTCTCGGGCTTCGTGATGTGCGCGGCGCCGGCGGCACGTTGCGCGATCGAGTCGCGAACAGCGAAAAGCTGCCGGTAGAAGGCCGCCGCCTTTGCTTCTGAAAGTTCTTTTCTGGCAAGGATGAGATGGTTGACGCTGATGGTGTCGACCTTGTCCTCAGGCCAGACCGGTTTCGCGTTGAAGACACTGCCCGGAATTTCCTCGGCTTCGTAGCGGGCGTTCTTCAGAGCGATCGCCTCGGATGCTTCGACCGGAAGGAACTTCGGAGCTCCGCTTGATCGCGAAGTCGCCGCGATCGCGGCGGCAGTGATCTTGCTGTCGAGCGGGCCGACGGCGAGATAGGCGTCGAGGGTGGCGTCTTGCGCAAGTTTTTCGATATCTTCGGTCCCGAATTGGACCGTCGCTACCTTGTCCGGCTCGACTCCGGAGCCCACCAGAATCGTCCGCAGGAGTGCAAGGTTAGCTCCGGTCCGTCCTATAATGCCGACTTTGCGACCCGCCAGATCGGCGATTTCTCCGATTCTGCCGGTGGCCTTTTTGGAGTTTTTGCCCGGTCTCCCGGAGGGCGACCAAAGTACGACGTAGTTCTTCCGCAGGACGGCCAGTGTCTGCGCGTCGGCAGGCATGCCAAGGTCGCCGCGACCGATTGCCAGGTCGGCTTTGCCGACGCCCAGCAAAGCCAAGGATTCGGCCGCTCCTTCCGTCGTGATGGGCGAAAGCTTGACCATCCTGCTTTCCTCTTCGAAAGCCTCGGCCATCGCTTGGACCACCTGATGATCGTCGCTGCCTGAGGGTCCGACGGCGATCCGGAGGGTCTCGGGCTGCAAGACGTAGAAGAGGGCGGCCGCTGCGGCACCGAAAACAACAAATCCCAAAGCCAGAACGATCAATAGCCTTCGTTGGCGTCGATCGTGAGCATTCCTGACTGAGTAATCGGACGGTGACATCAGCAGAACCTACGCGAACAAAACGCTGCTTGGGAGCTCCAGGTTCGCCGCTGAGAACTTGGGCGAACCAGCGTCCGACCGGAATGTTCCGTACGCGCGACAACGAGGTCACGAAGGGCCGGGATTCGACTGCGAAAGAATCCCTCTTCGCGCGCCGATGGCGAGCCGGCCTTCGGCGATGAGCACGTCAAGAGGGGAGGACGAGGGCCGCTAGACTGTCGGCGGCCCGAGAATAGGCTTTTGCCCGGCAGCGATTCCCCTCGCCTTCAGAACCCATAAGCAATCTTACCAAGCTGGCGCCGGACGTGGGCCGCGGCCGTATGCCGTCGCCACGCAGAGATACCGCTGCTCCGACTAGTCGAACTGTGTCGCCGCGACGGGTCGGAAGACCCATTCACGCCACACCGTCAACAGGGCCGCCATGACGACCGGCCCGAGGAATAGGCCGATGAGTCCGAAGGCTGCCAGGCCGCCGAAGATGCCGACGAAAGCGAACAGAAAGGGCAAGCGAGCCGAGCCACCTACCAGCACGGGCCATACAAAATGATCACCGGCGAGCATGATCACCGCTCCCCAGCAGAAGACGCCCGCCGCCGCGGCCTCGTTTCCGTTCGATATCAAGGTCAGCGCCGCCGCAGAAAATGCCGCCCAGGCACCGAAAGGGAGCATCGCGAAAGCGGTAGTGAATATGGTGAACATGACGGCGTTCGGCACGCCCGCAACGAGATAACCGACGCCAATCAACAGCCCTTCGCCGACCGCGACCACGACGGTGCCGTTCACCGTGCCGCGGATGGAATCGACAATTTTCTCGACGACGCCTTCGCCGGGATGGCCAAGGATTCTTTCGCTCGTTTCCAGGAATCGGCTCGCGACGGATCGGCCGTTGCTGAGCAGGACGAAGAGCGCGACCAGGGAAAAGAGCAGCATGAACATGCGATGCAGCAACTGGCCTCCCAAACTATTGAAGAGATCCGACGCGCTATCGGCGCTGATCGCTTTCAACCAGCCGGTCGCCGCCTGCGGATCCGAAAGGTTGGCGCGCCACCACTGCTGCGCGATCTCCGCCGCAATCGGCAGGCGGGCGATCCAATCCGGCACCTCGATGCCGCTCTCGCGGGCCTTCTTTAGCCAAGCCGCGATCTCCCCGCTCTGCTGTGCGACCTGATAGATCGCAAGAGCCATCGGCGTGAACAGGATGACGGCAACGAAGCAGGTGAATGCGAACGCGCTCCAGCCGGACGGGCCCGACATCACGCGATTTGCGAATGCTACGTACAGGGGCCACAGAGCAATGGCCAGTATGGTTGCCCATATCAACGCGGAGAGGAAGCCCGCCGCGGTCCAAAGGGAGAGTGCGACGATCGCCAGAGCGAACACGACGCGCGCATTCTTGCGTGCGTCCGATCCAAGCGGCAACGGCTTATGCCCCGGTTTCGCCCGGGCCTTCTCCTTGGAATCCACCGATCCGGATTCGTCCGGCTTCTTTCGACTCACGCTCGGATTTGCTCGTCCCACGTTTCCCTACATCGCTGGTTGCGCCGAGAAGCGGAAAGCGCCTCGCCGGAATCGGATTACCTGGGTCGGTAGATGGCGTGGAAGCGGAGGGTTGCAGGGTGCGCCAATGCGTCGAGGCACCCCTCCAGATCGGAGAGCGAGCCTCAAAGTCCGGCTCGCTCTCTGTGACGAACCAACTGACTATTTCTTTTCCGGCACCCAGGTCGTGCTGGCTCGATCGTACTTGAAACCAGGGGCGCCCTTCAGGCCGTCCTTGGTTTCGTCGAGGGTCAGCCACCACTTGTCGTTCTTTTTGGCGGTCTTGACCGCGGTGAACGGCACGATGACATCCTTCTCGCCGGCGCCGAGAAATCCGCCAACCCCGATCACCAGTCCGGTGATCTTGCCCGCCTTGTCGACGAGGACGTCGTCGATATCGCCGATTTTGCTCTCCTTAGGGTCGTAAACGGCCTGCTTGTAGTAGTTCGTCACCGTCCAACTTTCGGTCGGCGCCGCGGTCAGCACAGCGGTCGCGGCGACTGCACTGGTTGCCATCGTTGCAGCCAGCAGACATCCGATTGCGAGACCTTTCTTCATACCCGAACTCCTCGATCCATAATGATCCGATCCAACGGGATAAAGTGGCAAATGTTCCGACGATGGAACGTCGCCGTTCGTTGCGCCGTTGAAGTAGGCCGGGAGCTGCTGATGAGCCTCAGACAACGGATCGAAAATCTCGGACCCTACCAATCGCTGCTTTTGTTGGCGGTGCCGACGGCGACGGTAGAGCCATTGAAACTGGTCGCAGTCGCGGTTGCCGGCGAAGGTCACTGGATCGCGGGCACGGTCATGATCGCGGCGTGCTATCTGCTCAGCCTCGTTCTGGTCGAACGGCTCTTCGTCATAGTCAAGCCGAAGCTGCTGACCATTCCGTGGTTCGCGACGCTTTGGGCGACGGTCCTCGCTGTGCGCGCATGGATCGCCTCGTCGTTCCGACGGCTTCGTGAAGGGACGAGTTGAGTCGCGGCTTCGTCAGCTCAGGTCGATCTCGACCGCAATCCGGACGAGGTCCGAGTGGCTCTTGGCGCCCAGCTTGGTCTTGAGCGCCGAGGTGATGTTTGCGACCGTCTTGTAGGAGATCCCGAGTTCGGCTGCGACTTCCGATATCCGGTCGCCCCGCCCCAACAGCCGCAATATTTCGAGCTCGCGTGCGCTCATCTGGGT
The DNA here is from genome assembly GCF_017565645.3 of Bradyrhizobium barranii subsp. barranii. NCBI lineage: Bacteria > Pseudomonadati > Pseudomonadota > Alphaproteobacteria > Hyphomicrobiales > Nitrobacteraceae > Bradyrhizobium > Bradyrhizobium barranii. Next base: position 627,528 of record NZ_CP086136.1, on the reverse strand, counting down.
CAAGGGGCTGGCCTTGATCGCCGCGCCCGCGAAGGTCGTCGCTTCGGCGAGGCGTGGCGAGACGAAGCGCTCACCCGCCGCGACCTTCCGGATCGCCTTTGCCAGGATCCTGGGATCATCGCTCTTTGACACGTATCCTTGGATGCCCATTTCGACGGCGCGCGCCACGAAGGCCGGATCGTCGCTCACGCTAAGCATAACAATCCGTGCGGCCGGGTCGTCCTTGCGGATCCGGCGCGTCAGTTCGAAACCCGTCAGGTCGGGGAGCCTGACGTCCACAACGGTCACGTCGGGGTGCTTGTGAAGGTAAGCGCGATGGCCCGCCTTCGCATCCGAGGCCTCGTCGATCTCGACGGAGGGGTCGGATGCGAACAGGGCGCGGCACCCCGATACGATCACAGGATGGTCGTCGACGATCAGCACCCGCATGATCGATTTTCCTTACTCTTCACCTGAGTTTCCTCGATTTGTACGACAGGAACGTCGCGTGGGCGTACATGGTTCGAAATCGACCGATAAAAGGACGGCGCCAGATCGAAGCGACACCGTCTTGCAAGCTCCGAATTTCTTCCTTCCGGGAGAGAGCGACCGTCGTGGCGGAGTCGAGCTTTCGCGCGATAACGGACGCACGAACGAGCGTTGCTATCTTCCGTCTCGAGCCAGCAGATCGAAAGATCCTAAACGGGAGCAGAACCGGCGGTTCATGCAGCGTTCAACGCGCCCGGCCTAAGCAAACCGCGCCACCGGGGACAAGTGCGCGAGGTGGAACATGTCTGGTTCGGGTGAGTTCGATTCCATCGGGATCGTAATCGATTGGCTTGATGCATGCCGCCAGCGACGCCTGGCGGATCTTTTGGAACTCTACGCCAATCGGGCGACGCTCGATTGCTGCGACGGCGGACGTTTCGTTGGCCGAAGCGGCCTGCTTCGCTATTGGCCCGGCAAGCTGCAGGCCGCGACGCCCTCGGCCTTCGAGCTCCACGAGGTGCTTCCCGAGGGTGATTGCGTCATCCTGGACTACGGGAATTACGACGGCACCAGCGTGCGGACAAAATTCTGGTTCGACGATGTCGGACGGATCAGCAGGACGCGCTGCATGCCCCTTGGCGGCCTTGGCTCCAGGGCTGCGTAGCTGCCGGACGTCTAGGACGCAGGCTACGGAGGAGAGGTCGCCGATTTCGGCGAGCCTCTCCACCGTCACGGCTGCGATCAGTGCATGTGACCGATGAGGTAGATGCCGCCGCCGACGAAAAGGACGGCCGGCACGGCCCACAGAATGAGGACGGGCATGTTCGTCTCCTTCAATTGCTGTGGTTAGTTGGAGGAGCAGACCTTGATGGTCTTCATCCCGGCTTCGGCTTCCGTGCGGGTCTTGCGCCAGCGCCTGAACGGTAGCGAGGCTGTTCTTGATCCGATGCTCGAGTTCCCGGACAAGAATTCGCTGCTCGGTCGCGGACCGTCTCGCGAGCTCGTCGCCGCTGGCGACCACCGCGGTCTACCCGCCCCCCTTGCGACCTACAGTGAAGTCGTGTCGGCAAATCACGTCGAGAACGTCCCGAGGTCAGCAACCGTCAAAGCAGTGCTACACATCGAGGTTGCGCCGCGCAGCGGCCGCGAAGCGAACGTCTTCGGCGCAATAAGCCGATCAATCTCGCCCCGTTTCCAGCCGATCCGGGCCGCAACCTTGTTCGACTTTGCGCGTTCGCTTGGACGAAACCTGGAGGGGCCCATGTCAGCCAAGCTGCGATTCTTTCTTGCCGGCGCGGCAACGGCCATCGCCATCATCGCCGTTGGTTTCGGAGGCGGCGCGCTGTTCGCAAGTTCGGCATCGAAGCAGGTAAGACCGGCCCGCATCGAACATCAGGCGACCGCGCCCACGCCCGCAGTGCGCGTCGCTCTTCCCGCAACATCCGAGCCCGTCGCTCCAACGCCGGTCCTCGCGGTCGACCTCTCTCAGGAGAAGGCGCAGCAGACGCAGCTTGCGCCGCAGGCTCAATCGGAAGCGCAGACGGAGGAACGTCCGAAGACAAGGCGGGAGTTGCGCGAGGAGCGCCGGAAACTGCGAGTGGAGCGCCGCGCGGAGGGGCGGGAGAGGCGACATCATCGCAAGGCTTCTCAGCAGCAGGAAGCGAGCCGGAATGGCGAGATCCCGCCTCAGTAGGGACGTCGCCAGCAACCCCGGCCGACAGCTCCAAGGGTTCCCTCCTGATAAATGCCACTTTTTCCCGATCTCAGGAACGATTGTCCGGACGTGCGGTTGGTGTGCGCTTTTTTTGTTGGAGACACACCATGATCAAACGCCAGTTGATGACCACGACCGCAGCCATTCTGATTTCGACCGCAGCTTTCGCGCAGAACAATTCGAAGGACGTCCCGAGCGCGAGCCCCTCGGCGCAGCAGACCGAAAAATCCACGTCGACACCACCGACATCCAATCCCTCGACCACGACGTCGACGCAGTCGCAGGCCTCGCCTCCGTCCGTCTCGACCCAGACCCCGTCCGCGTCGACGACTACTCAGGCGCAGCAAAACACCGCCACCGACAGCAGCCGCACCAATCAGAACTCGACGGGCACGAACGGCGTCAGCACCAACACGTCGACGGGCGCTCAGCAGCCGGCTACGGCCAGCCAGACCCAGTCCGGCCAGCCGACGGCCAACCAGCAGCAGTCGACCAATCCGGCGCCGTCCACAGGCACAAACCAGGCCCAACAGACGCCGGCCCCGGGCAATTCGTCGAACCCCTCCGCGCAGCGGCAGGACACCCAGCAGAATGCGGCCGGGCGAACCGGGTCGGATCGGACCAATGTTTCGATCCAACTCAACGACACGCAGCGGACCCGCGTCAGCGAATCCGTCTCGCACCTGAACGTGCAGCCTCTCACCAACGTCAATTTCTCGGTGTCGGTGGGTACGGCCATTCCGCGCGACGTGCGCCTTCAGCCACTTCCCGCCGACGTCATCGAAATCGTTCCGCAGTACAGGGGCTACAACTTCGTCCTGGTCCGCGACGAGATCGTGATCGTCGATCCCTCGAGCTATCAGATCGTCGCCACCATGCCCTACTCGGGACGATCGACGGCGGCCGCGCCGGCACCACGCGAGCAGCGCAAGGTGACCTTCAGCGACCGCGATCGTGAGACCGTACGCAAGCACGTGCGGGCGGCGCCGGCCGAACGGCGGACGACGACGACGGGAAGCACGGTGCGGACTGAGATCCGCAGAGGCGAACGCGTGCCCGACAGCGTCGAGATCGAAGCCTTCCCGGAGGACGTCTATCGCGATGCCCCGACGCTGCGGGAGTACCGCTACATCCACCGCGACAATCGCACCTACATCGTCGAGCCGCAGGAGCGGCGCGTGATCGAAGAAATCGACTAACGACAACCGATAGGAGGAGAGAACGATGAAGACCATTCTGCTCGCAGCCGCCGCCGTGGCATCGCTCGCGACTGCTGCTTCGGCCGCGCCGCTCAACCCCGGCGGGCTGGCCACCGTGGAGAAGGCAAACGTAGAACAGGTTCGCCTGGTCTGCGACGAATACGGCCGTTGCTTCCGGACGCGCGGTCCCCGCTACGTCCAGCGCTACTACGACGACGACGCCTACGTCGCGCGCCGCAGCTACGGCTACTACGGTGGACCGGGCTACTACGACCGCGGCTACGGCTACTCCAGCGGGCCGAGCATCGGCTTCAGCTTCGGCACCCGCGGCTGGTAATAAACGAGACCTCGACGGAGGGGCTGCCGCTCGGGCGGCTCCTCTCGTTTTATCCTACATCGAGGCGCTTAGTAACTTCACACCTTCCACCGCCAAAGCCTCAGCGCTCCGGCCGTCCCGGCCGATCGCTCTTAGCCGGACCGCGTTAGTGCCGCGTGGCGCACATCGTCATCCTTCGCCGCCGGGTTGATCATCGTATAGGCTTCCCGCGCACGGGCTGTCGCGGCGCTGCTTCGGCGAGCATCGGCATCGCTACTGGTCTGAGCGAAAATTGCCACTGTTTCCTGGATTGTCAAACGGACTTTGCCCGTGAGGGCACCGCATGGAAGGAACGATTGCCGAAATTTCCCGTTGTGACGTGGAGTTCGAAGTCGGGCTCGATCAGCGGGGGGTCATGCCGGTCGCCAGATATTTCGTTTTCGTCGGCAGCGTGCTTTTCGGTCTGCTCTTGGCAGCCGACCGATATCTGCCCGCGCCCGCCGGGCGCTCGTCCGCGATCGACGTAGACCGAAGCATCATCCGGATCCGCTCAGCGCGAAACCTCCCTGAAAAGATCGTCTTCGACACGGCGAGCGCGCTCGTGGCGACGGCTTCCGGTCCGGCCGAGGTCGAGCAGCGTGAAGATCCGCGGCACGCACTCGCGATGATGCCGCGAGATAGTCAGGCCGTGAAACCTGCGACGACCCCAATGGGTCGCGTCGCCGAGCGCCGCGCTTCCCGTCTGCATCGTGCGTTCCGAAAGCCGGCTGAACCAAGGGTGGCGATGGATCGTCACGAATTATTCGGCGGATGGTAGTCCGAAGCAAAGCTCGATCATGCAGGCATGCCCGGCCCCGCATCCCGAAGTCGAACGGGACGACCGCAAACTGCATCAGGATCGCGCTCAGCCGGGGCGGGGCGGCGAACCTAGACCGGCCAATGGCTCGCCGAAGACATTTTTGGATGCGTCTTCAAAACGTCGCAGCTGTCGCCGTCAGGCGTTTCGGTCAATCGGGAAAAGTAGAAACTTTCGTGATCAATCCGAGTTGGCGTCGAACGATGTTTCGATGCCCGGGCCGAGGAGTTGACGGGGCGTTGGCATAGCCTATTTCGTGCGACCTGCAGGCGAGGAATGCTGAGGCGGATACACACGCTTGTGCGTCAGATAGCCAACGAGACCGCACGTTCGGGTTGGACGTTGCTTGCTGTGTCGTTTGCGGCCTCCGCAGCTGTCGTGTCGGGGCTGCGCGCGCTCTTCGGCTGATAAGGACGGCAATTGCGCAGCATTCCCCGTGGCCCCGTGGCTGGCCCATTTCAGCCATTCTGCCGGCCAAATCGTGGTCTTCCGCACGGAACTCCAGGGAACAGCGGCAGTTGCTCCCTCGCTTCGAAACCGGAGGAGCAAACGTGAATCGCCGACAACTTCTTCGTGGATCAGTAGCTGTTTCAGCTGCAGCTGTACTGCCGCGGGCAGCGGACGCTCAGTCCGGAACCGCCCTCACGTTCAGCCCGTCCTATGTGCGCGAGCTTGCTCGTGCGCTTGCGACCAAGCCATTCGCGGCTCCGGACGAGAAGCTGCCGGATGCACTGAAAAATCTCGACTACGACCAATACCGGTCTATTCGCTTCGCTCCCGAAAAGGCGCTGTGGCGCGCAGAAAAGCTGCCATTCGAAGTTCAATTTTTCCACCGCGGCTTCTTTTACAAGAACAGGGTCGACATCTTTCAGGTGGTGGACAGGAGCGTCACACCGGTCTCGTACCGGCGCGATGACTTTTCCTTCGGCGAGGGCCTCGGACAATGGCCGGATAAGGACCTTGGATTCGCCGGCTTCCGCGTGCACGCCCCGATCAACAAACCGGATTATTACGACGAACTTTGCGTATTCCTCGGCGCAAGCTACTTCCGGGCCGTTGCGAAAGGACAGACCTATGGTCTGTCGGCGCGGGGGCTCGCGATCGATACCGGCGAAAGCAAAGGCGAAGAGTTCCCGGTGTTCAAGGCTTTCTGGCTGGAGAAGCCGGCGCCGAATGCCTCCTCGATGGTGGTCCACGCGCTGCTCGACAGCAAGAGCGCGGCCGCAAGCTACCGTTTCACCATTCGGCCTGGCCAAACCACGGTTTTCGACGTCGAGATGGCGCTCTATCCGCGGGTCGACCTCGAGCACGCCGGGCTCGCGCCGATGACCAGCATGTTCTTCTTCGGTCCGAACGATCGAAAGGATTTCGACGATTTCCGCCCCGCCGTCCACGATTCGGATGGACTTTCGATCTTCAACGGCAGAGGTGAACAACTCTGGCGACCGCTCAACAATCCGCACGATCTGCAGGTCAGCAGTTTTGCCGACGTCAATCCGGGCGGCTTCGGCCTCATGCAGCGGGAAAGGAATTATCTCGCTTATCAGGATCTGGAATCCAGTTTCGAAACGCGCCCGAGCCTCTGGTTCGAACCGATCGGCGATTGGGGCGAAGGGGCGGTCAAGCTGTTCGAGATTCCGACCAAGGAGGAAGTCCACGACAATATCGCCGCACTCTGGCAGCCGAAGCAGCCCCTGACGGCAAAGAGCGAACACATCTTTACCTATCGATTGCACTGGGGCACGGACGCGCCGAAAGCCGACGCGCTCGCACGATTTACCAGAACGGGAATCGGCAGCCGGGGAGACGACAGCAAGCTGTTCGTCCTGGAACTGATGGGCGACCACCTCAAAGGCGTTGATCCCAAAGCCATCAAAGGGGTGGTGACCGCTGAAAAAGCCGACATCAGCAACATCGTCACGCAACCAAATCCCGTGACCGGCGGATGGCGTCTGAGCTTCCAATGTTCGGTCAAGGGGCAGGCGTCCATCGAGCTACGTGCCTTCCTGGCGCAGAATGATGCGCCGGTCTCGGAAGTATGGATCTATCGATGGACGCCCTGAAGCAGTCGCAGGCGCCGCTGCGAAGCGCCCCCACCCGCCCGTTCTTGCCGCAAGAAAGCCAGCTCTCGATGCTGCCGTGTCGGCTGGGCCGCGCGGCTGAAGTCAGGCAATCGTCGGTCCATCGCGGGGCCACTTTGATCGTTCGCCGTCTCTTCATCTTCGTCGGGACGGCCTTGCTGACGCTTGCGGGCGGCTACGGCATGTACGACGTGGTGAAAGTCGGCGGTGTGACATTTCTCGAGGCGCTGCTGCTTGGTCTGTTCCTCGTGCTGCTCGCCTGGGTCGCATTCTCGTTCATGTCCGCCCTCGCCGGATTTTTCGTGCTGCTGACGCGCCGGCAGCCCAATCTGCCGATCGACACGACAGGCCCGCTGCCTCACGTCACCTCGCGCACCGCGATGCTGTTGCCGACCTATAACGAGGATCCGCATCATGTCATGGCGCGGCTGCGCGCGATGTACGAATCCATCGACGCGACCGGATATGGCGAACAATTCGACTGGTTCTTGCTGAGCGATACGACCGACCCGGACATCTGGATCAGCGAAGAGATGGCCTTCATCGAGCTACGCCGCGCCTGCGGTGGAGATCAGCTGTACTACCGACACCGCTCCGACAATACCGCGCGGAAGTCCGGCAACATCGCCGACTGGGTCACCAGGTTTGGCGCGGCCTATGATCACATGATCGTCCTCGATGCGGACAGCCTGATGGAGGGTGATACGATCGTTCGCCTCGTGCACGCAATGGAACGCACCCCCTCTTGCGCGCTGATCCAGACGCAGCCCGTCATCGTCAACGCGCGTACCTTGTTCAGCAGGCTGCAGCAATTTGCTGGGCGTGTGTATGGCCCCCTCATCACGGCGGGCAATGCCTGGTGGCACGATGGCGACGGCAACTATTGGGGCCACAACGCCATCATCCGGCTCAAGGCCTTCGCTGCGGAGGCCGGACTGCCCGAGCTGCGCGGTCGCAAACCTTTCGGCGGACACATCCTCAGCCATGATTTCGTCGAGGCCGCGTTGATGCGCCGCGCCGGCTGGGCGATCTATATGGTCCCAGCCGTTCGCGGCAGCTTCGAAGAGGTTCCACCGTCGCTGCTGGACTTTGCGGGGAGAGACCGTCGCTGGTGCCAGGGTAACCTCCAGCATCTCGCGGTCCTGCCCGCGCGCGGGCTGCACTGGGTCTCGAGGCTACATCTGCTCACCGGCATCGGATCCTACGTGACGGCGCCGCTTTGGCTTCTGTTCCTGTTGGTCGGTCTGCTCATTTCACTGCAGGCGCACTTCATCCGGCCGGAATACTTTCCGAAGGGCTTCAGTTTGTTTCCCACCTGGCCGCAACAGGACCCGGTGCTTGCGGCCTGGGTCTTTGCCGCGACAATGGGACTTCTGATCCTGCCGAAGCTGCTGGCTTATCTGGTGCTGATCAGCAATCGTGACGAGCGGACCGGATTTGCAGGAAGCGGTCGTGTTCTGGCGGGGGTCGTTTGCGAGGCGTTTGTGGCGGCATTGCTTGCTCCCTGCATGATGATCCTCCAGACCAAGGCCGTCATGGAAATTCTCGCTGGCCGAGACGCAGGTTGGCAAGTGCAGCGCCGAGGCGATGGACAGCTCGCCCGCGGCGAAGTCTATCGAAAGCTCGCCGGGCCGACACTCTGCGGTCTCGTCCTATCGGTCTGCGCTTATTCCGTCTCTTTGCCTCTGCTTCTCTGGATGTCGCCGGTCGTGCTGGGGCTCCTGCTTTCGATCCCTTTGGGCATTATGACTTCATTGCAATTGAGCGCGCCAGGAGTATTTGCCACGCCGGAGATCAACGAGCCGCCTGCCGTTGTGCTCCGCGCGAACGAGCTCGCCGCAGCTGAGCCCACCGAAATGGCCGGGGCTCTACGCCAGCTTAGCCGGGATCCGGAATTGCTGGCCGAGCATTTGGGCTCGCAATCACCTGCAAGCTCTCGCCGGTTTGGGCCCGTCGACGTGCCCCTTGCAACCGCAACCGCCAAGGTCGCGCGATGTGAAAGTTTGGACGATGTCCTCGCTTGGTTCGACAAGCTGGAAATGCGCGCGGTCCTTGAGAATCCGACGCTGTTGAGAAGAATCCTTGAGCTTCCTGCCGGTGGCCGAGATTAGGATGAGCGCCGCCGCGCTTGGCCCAACCCGCGCCGCGTGCGCCAGGATGATCGCGATGGTCTTGAAGCCCTCGGCGTCGCCAGTCGAACGGACTGCAACGGACACTATAGTTAGTAGAGCGCCATGACGCTGCGGCGAGCCTATCAATGAGTTCAGCCTGGCCGGACAGAATCCTCGACCTCGCAGTTTCCAGATCGGGCCATTCAGCGCGGTCCATCTCCGGAAAGGACTGGCGCCGGCCGCTCCTGAGCGGCCACTCGATCTCGAGGTGTTGCTCGATAGCGTTGTCGCATCGAAGTCTACCTCACCGTAAAAGGCGATTACGCGCTTGCCCCGCGCTGCTGGACCCCTCCCAGACCTTCTAGCGAGCCGATCGTGGTTGCGGGGCCGAGCTCTTCGGCAAATTCGCGATGGGCCCTCTCTTCGGCCGAACCGTCGATCTCTCCTTTCGGTATCGACCAAGCGCCCTCGTCCATGTTGCGCCAGAATGGACCGCCAGGGTGAACCAGCAGCACCTCGAAGCCGCGCGGTCCACGGCGATAGCCCAATATACCGCGCTCACATTGGCTCTTGCGGGAGTTCGCTGGACACGCCCACGCTTTCTCTTCCACCAAATGAAGCCGCAGGCAGGTAAGACCTCTAAGCCCGAACCCACACCCTTTCAAGATCGATCGAGCGAGCCGCCGATGCAATCAGCGAGATACCGCGCCGTTCGACTTCGAGAGCCGGCTGCAACCTGCTCCGGCGTACCTACCGCAACAATCTTGCCGCCCTCGTCGCCGGCCCCCGGGCCGATGTCGATGATCCAGTCACTGCCCGCGGCGACAGACATGTCGTGTTCGACGACGACGACGGTGTTTCCAGCCTCAACGAGCCCGCCAAGTTGCTTCATCAGCTTCGCCACGTCCGACGGATGCAGCCCTGTCGTCGGCTCGTCCAGAACATAGATCGTACCCCCTCGCTGAGCCCGCTGTAGTTCGGTGGCAAGCTTGACACGCTGCGCCTCCCCTCCCGACAGCTCCGTGGCAGACTGGCCAAGCCGGATATAGCCCAAGCCGACCTCGCTGAGGACACCCAGCGATCGCCGCAACGACTCGTCGGCGGAGAAGAACTCAAACGCTCCGTCGACGGTCATTCTAAGCACGTCGGCGATCGAATTGCCGCGAATCTTGATCTCCAGCGTCTTGGCGTTGTAGCGAGCGCCCTTGCAGGTCGGGCAAGGCGCATAAACGCTGGGAAGGAAGAGCAACTCGACACAGACGAAGCCCTCACCTTGGCAGGTTTCGCATCGCCCTTTCGCGACGTTGAACGAAAACCTGCCGGCATCGTAGTGCCTGACGCGCGCCTGCTTCGTGGATGCAAAGAGCTTGCGGACGTGGTCCAGCAGGCCTGTGTAGGTTGCAAGGTTCGACCGGGGCGTGCGCCCGATCGGCTTCTGGTCGACAACGACGAGACGCTTGATCTGGTCGAACCCTTCGGTGATCTCCCCACCCAGGGTCTCAATCGGGGCTTCGAGACCGTCGTCATCGTCGATGACGTCCACGCGCTGGCCCAGGCCGCCGCTGATCGTGTCCACCAGGAACTGGCTTATGAGACTGGATTTTCCCGATCCTGATATTCCAGTGACGCATGTGAACACGCCAAGGGGAATGTCCACGTCGACGCTATCAAGATTGTTACGGGCCACTCCCCGCAATTTCAACCAATTGGCTGCTGAACGCGTTTTTCTGATGCGCTTCTCGGCCTCACCAAACAAATATAATCGCGTTCGCGACGCCTTCACGTCGGCGAGGCCCGACAGCGGTCCGCTGTACAGGATCTGGCCGCCGTGCTCTCCGGCGCCCGGCCCGACGTCGACAATCCAGTCCGCTCGCCTGACAACGTCAAGCTCGTGTTCGACGACGAACAGCGAATTGCCGGCAGCCTTGAGACGGTCCAACGCGCGCAGCAGCGCCTCGGTATCCGCCGGATGCAGACCAGCCGAAGGCTCGTCCAGTACGTACACGACACCGAACAGATTTGATCGAACCTGCGTCGCCAGGCGCAGCCTTTGCAATTCGCCCGGGGACAGCGTCGGTGTGCTACGTTCCGACGTCAGATAACCGAGCCCGAGATCGAGCAATACGTCAAGGCGCGCGAGCATGTCCTCGACGATCCGCCGGACCACCAAAACCTTTTCGGGATGGTCGCCGGAGGCGGCGCCCCCACTGAGCGCATGCGATCGCAGAAGTTCGTTAAAGCCTTTGAGCGGCAATCGCGAGATGTCAGCAATGTCCATCCCGGCGAAGGTGACCGACAGAGCCTCCGGCTTCAACCGCTTACCCTTGCAGACAGGGCAGTCCGAGCTCGAAAGAAACCGCGATACCCGTCGCTTCATCATTGCGCTCTGCGTCGTGGCGAAGGTCTGCAGGACATATTTTCGGGCTCCCGTGAAGGTGCCTTGGTAGCTCGGCTCCTCCTTGCGCTTCAGAGCCCGCTTCGTCTCGGCTGCGGTGTAACCGGCGTAGACCGGCACGGTCGGCTGTTCATCAGTGAACAAGATCCAGTCACGATCCCGCTTCGGAAGCTCGCGCCATGGCCGGTCCACGTCGTAGCCAAGGGTCACCAGGATGTCCCGGAGGTTCTGGCCCTGCCAGGCGGTCGGCCATGCCGCCACGGCCCGCTCCCGGATGGTGAGGGAGTCGTCGGGCACAAGCGTGCGTTCGCTGACCTCATGGATCCGGCCGATGCCATGGCAGGTGGGACAGGCGCCCTCGGGCGTGTTCGGCGAGAACGACTCCGCATAAAGCAAGGGCTGCTTGCGCGGATAGTCGCCGGCGCGCGAGTAGAGCATACGCAGCAGATTGGACAACGTGGTCACACTGCCGACGGACGACCTCGTGGTCGGCGAGCCGCGCTGCTGCTGCAATGCCACCGCGGGTGGTAACCCCTCTACTGAATCCACCTCGGGCACTGCCATCTGGTGAAAAAGCCGTCGGGCATACGGGGAGACTGACTCGAGGTAGCGACGCTGGGCCTCTGCATACAGCGTCCCGAAAGCCAAGGACGATTTTCCGGATCCGGAGACGCCGGTAAACACCACGAGCGCATTGCGAGGAATCTCGACCGAGACGTCCTTGAGGTTATGCTCTCGAGCTCCGCGAACGCGAACAAGGCCGCCATCTGCGATGTCTCGTCTGCCTACGGAGCTGACCAGCTTGTTCATGCGACCTCCCTAGGCGCTCGCGAAAGCCGCGGCAGCTCCGACATGGGAAAGTCCCTACGAAACAGCCTGTTCCTTGCCCGTCGGTTGATTCATTTGGCTCTTTGGTCGTTCTGGAACGGGTTGCCTGGTCCCGGGCTCTGAAACATCGCCACAGCTACGATAGCTCCAGAGCATTTCCCAATGCGGCCCCAGCCGCCGTATTGTCGAAGATGCACCACGTCTCGGCTCCCCAAAGGCGAGCGCTTTCGAGACGCCGCCCCAGTGAGAAAAGGGCCTGGCGGTCGTAGTCGGAATAGTACATGCGGGGGGACCCATGCCAACGGAAATAGGCCAGACCCCGCCAACCACCAGGCTCTCCGGAGCCCGGCACCCTAGCGGGATCCGCTGCCACCCGCGCGATGCGTCGTTCAATCAATCTGCTTTCGACTTCCTCAGTGAACCAAGTGGCATTCCGCGGCTCGATCGCGACCATGGCATCGCTGCATCCATTGACCAAGTCGAAGAAGCTGTCGAATGTCTTCGCGTCGAATGCGAGCTTCGGCGGCAGCTGAATGAGCCACGTCCCGAGTTTCGATCCCAAGCCCGCAGTTTCAGCCGCAAAGATTTTCAGGATTTCATCGCAGCCGACCAGGCCCCGATCGTGAGTGATTTCTTCCGGGAGCTTCACAGAGAACCTGAACTCTTCAGGCACCGAACTCGCCCAGCGCTCGTATGTGCTTGGTTTGTGCCTTCTTCGGAACGAGGAATTGATCTCGACGGCGTTTAGACGTCGCGCATAGCGTTCGAGATTACTTCCTGATGCTGGAAGTCCGTCGGCATAGCGTTTATCGATGCTCCACCCGGCCGTACCGATCCGCAGCGCGGGCGCTGCTTTGGCCCGACCTCGCCCACCACTCCCTGGCACGGCTACGGCGCTCATGATGAGCGCCGCGACATGATGCCTCCCATCGTCGATAGCCCGAGCAGTCTACGATAGGCGACCAAGGTGCTCCATGTCTGACAGACCATTCCTGAGCTATTCGTACCTGTCGAAGATACCTCGTCCCTCAGACGCATGCTCGGCAAGCCTTTCCCACTCCTCAGCGAGCCGAAGCCAGGCGTTCTTGTCCACTTCGCTTCCGGCCCGTGCCGCCAGGTGACGACATTCCTCCGCCTTGCTCGTGAATCGGTCGGCTTTCGATGATGACACCACGTTTCCCTCCATCCGATAATGGAGAGCGGCACGTGTCGTTCCTGATGATGGCCACGTGCCTGGATGGCCGCTCGGAGCTCGCGCCCAAGAATGCCGTCCCGGAGTGCCAGGCCTGACTTAGGAACAACCGGTTTGCCGTATGCTTGGTTAGGGACTTATGGCCAATCGGCTCAACATCTGGGCCCGGAGTTCTAATATGCTTTTCTGGTATCCCGCCCTGACGCTGATGATGGACGCCATGCAGGTCATCGACATGCGCCTGAAGCTTATCGCGGCCGGGAAAGGCACATCTGAAGAGATGTTCCTGATGGCGAACGAAAAGGTCAACGCGATGGCGGAAGCCCGCAACATTCTCATTCAAGGCGGGCATTCGGGTCACGTGATTGACAACTATCGCAAGATCGTGGCGGCCAATGTCGTGCGGCTATCTGCCTAGGCTAGGCACGTTAAGCGATCGGCGTCGCGGAGCGCTCAAAATTCCTCAACAACGATGACGGCCGACGCTCGCGGCAGCGGGCCGGTCCAGTCTCTTGCCTCGACCGCCGCACGTTCCGTCAACGTCCGAGAGCCGCAATCGACAGTTCTTATTCGCGGTCGATTGCTCGCACCCCCTCCTCTTGCGAGGGCCGGGCAAGCAGGCAGTGGAAGCGACCGTAAAGAAACCAAGCGCCGGGGATAACGCAAGTCGGCCAGGAACCGGTGGGTCCCAAGACGCTTGCTTTGTCAGACGTAGGAGGACGGCATGGACGCCAGCGAAACCGCAGCGATGACGAAATCGTCCGGGCTGACGGCCTTCGTGTTGGGACTGTGGTTCGCCCGTCGGCGTTGAGATGACGTTGCGACCGGTGGGTTAAGGTTCCCTTTTTCTCGGGAGCACGCACGGGGCCGCTTCGACTCGGAGAGGATCGCAGCGCCACCGTCCAAGCCCCAGACTCTGTGCCGGCCTTTTGCCGCGCGCGCGTGGCGACTTCCGAGTCCGCCGCCCTGAGGAAAACCGGATCTCGGGATTCAGGAATTTCCCCAGCGAGGCACGAATGGGAGGTTCCGGTGCTGCGAACCGTGCAATCAGCGACCATCGGCTGCCCGAGCGGAACGACGATCCCCCATGCGACTTGATTCTCCGAACGTCGCCAAATCGGAGAACGATCATGAGAACAATCTTGGCCATCACCTGCCTGTCCGTGCTCGCGCTGGCTTCACCGGCGGAAGCCAAAGGATGTATCAAGGGCGCCATCGTTGGCGGCGTCGCTGGCCACATGGCGGGCCATGGCAAACTTGGCGCTGCGGCGGGATGCGCGGTCGGACATCACGAAGCCAATAAGCAAAACCCGAATAATTCGAACGCCCAGGCTCCATCGGGGCAGAAGTAGCGCGGGGCACCTCTGGGCCGCGCCATGAAGATCAGATCGCACTCCGAGAGCCACCTCGTCGAGCTTGAGGATGGCTCGCGCTGGCGAATTTCCCCGGCGATCTCGATCTGGCGCTGAACTCGAAGCCCGAGACGGAAATCGTCGTCATGCCGGCCGACGATGATCTGAGTTCTCATATGCTGGTCGGCGGAGACGCAAAGGTCCGCGTGATCGCGGGGGCGAAAGCTGGCCGGTGCGTGAGGTCAAGTCGGCGTTGAAGGAAGGGTAGGACCGGGCTCCGCCAATTCAGCGGAACGAGATCCGGAGCGATCGAGACGCGAGGCCGTCGTCGGATCCGAATGCGGAATCCGCCGCGCGTCGAGCCGTCGACGATGCCAAGCGCGCGCTGGGCGACCGTGGACCTTATGTTGGAACGACGGCGCTCCAGACCTCAACCGGCGCATGGGTGAAGAACACACGCTACGCCGAGTGGTACGTGTCGCTCGATAGTTTTAGTCATGGAGGATCTCGAATTGCCTAAAGCAGCCATTTTCGATCTTGACGGCACGCTTCTGGACTCGGTCGATCTCCACGCGCTCGCTTGGCAAGAAGCGATGGTCAAGTTCGGTCACGACGTCACCTTCGAGCAAGTGCGCAGCCAGATCGGGAAAGGCGGCGATAAGCTGATTCCCGTTTTTCTGTCCGAGCAACAGCAGAATGAACACGGCAGAGATCTGGAGGAGTGGCGCGGCAATTGGTTCAAGTCGACTTATCTGCCCCTTGTCCGTTCCTTCTCGGCTGTTCCGAAACTCCTGCAGCGCGTCCGCGAGACCGGTCTCCGCATCGCCGTGGCTTCCTCGGCGAAGAAGGATGAACTGAAGAAGTACCTCGACATCGCGGCCATCTCAGGTCTGGTAGACGTCGCGACGTCCTCAGAAGACGTCGACGAATCCAAACCAGCCCCGGACATCTTTGAGGTCGTGCTAAAGAAGCTAGACATCGAAGGAGCCGAAGCGGTCGCGATTGGCGACACGCCGTACGATGCCATCGCGGCCCGCAAGGCCGGAATCCCGACGATCGGCGTCCTCTGCGGCGGATTTACCGAACATTCGCTGCGGGAGGCCGGGTGCGTCGAAGTGTACCCAGGACCGAGCACCCTCTACGCACGCTTCGACGACACGGCGCTCGCAAAGTAGAACGGTGGACGACGCTCGACGGCTATTCCTGAGGCGGTTGTCCATTGGAGGCGGATACGCCCCCGTCGACCGCGACGTTGGCACTGGTCATGAAGCTCGCGTCGTCGCTTGCCAGGAACACGATGACCGCGGCGACTTCCTGCGGTTCGCAGACGCCACCCAACGAGATCCGCTCGGCGAACTTTGCCAGCAGCTTCTTGTCGTCCATCATATCTTCCGTCATGCCGGTTCCCGTCAAGCTGGGACAGACCGCGTTCACGCGGATGCCCCTCTTGCCGAGGTCCAGGGCGAGGGCACGCGTCAGATTGACCACGACGCCCTTCGCCGCGTTGTATGGGCTCATGCCCCAATCGCCGCCGATCCCAGAGACCGACGCCGTGTTGACGATCGCGCCCCTGGTCTTTTCGAGGTGGGCAGCGACGCGCGGCAGCCATAAAACACGCCATCGATGTCGGTCGACATGACCTTCCGCCATTTCTCGTCAGTGATTGAAGCGGGATCTTCACGGACGCCGGCGTTGTTCACGATGACGTCTAGCCGTCCGAAGGGGCGGACGACGGCCGCGACCATTCCATCGACGGCACGCGAATCCGACACGTCGTCCGTCTGAACCATGACCTGGTCGGCAGGCAGGCTCTGGCCACCTTTTCGAGTGAGGCTTCCTCGCGGTCGACCAGCGCCTTTCGCGCCCTCCGTAACGAAGCGGCGCGCTGTCGCTTCTCCGATGCCGGAAGCCCCTTCAGTGACTGCAACGACCTTGCCGTGGAACCTGTCGGCCATGCGAAACTCTCCTGCTGCTTTCAATTCTACCGTCGCCGCGACGGTCGGGTCATAATTCCCGCCCGATCCAGCTTTTCAGGAACGACGCTCGAGACGATCGATTGTTGGAGGAAACCCCGAAATGAAGGATTGGACCCATGGATCTGACCGGCAAAAAGATCGCCATTCTCGCCACGAACGGTTTCGAGCAGGCCGAGTTGGAAGTGCCGCAAGAGCGCCTGAAGCAAGCTGGCGCGACGGTCGATGTGGTGTCGCTCGCCGCCGGCGAGATCAAGGGCTGGGACCAGAAGGATTGGGGTCGGCCCGTGAAGGTCGACAAGACGCTCGACGAGGCGTCGGCCGCCGACTACGACGCGATCGTATTGCCTGGCGGGCAGATCAATCCGGATCTCCTGCGCGTCGAGCCCAAGGCGCTGAAGTTCATCAAGGATATCTTCGATGCCAAGAAGGTCGTGGCGGCCGTCTGCCACGCCCCATGGCTTCTCATTGAGACCGGAATCGCAAGAGGTCGCAAGATGACGTCCTTTAGGTCGATTAAGACAGACGTCGCGAATGCCGGTGCGAAGTGGGAAGATGCAGAGGTCGTCGTTGACCAGGGCATCATCACCTCGCGCAACCCGGGCGATCTCGAGGCCTTCTGCGCCAAGATCGTGGAAGAGGTCAAGGAAGGTCGGCACACCCAGCGCAGCGGGGCATGAGACGAGCGCCTAATTATCGGACGAGGCGGGCTCGGAAGCACGCGTCGCAATCCTCGAATCCGGCGAGGCAGCATTCACGACACTCGCGAAATTCGCCCACGACGCTAGAATCCCGGCGGCATCGCTTACGGCCATCGGCGCCTTGAAAGGGCTGCGCTCGGAAGCTCAATCCAGCAAGTAGCACGTCCTTGGGATGCAGCCACCCTACCGCCGACGGAAAATCTGGCCACGCTCCGCCGCGAGCGCGAGTTCCGCCTATTCGCGGGCAAGCTTTGCCCAGCCCTCGCGATCGACAGCGTTGAGGCTTCGAGATGCCTCTTCGCGGCAGGCCGCCGCCTCTTTGTAGAATTGCTGAGCGGACGATGTCATCTGCGCATAATGTGAGAACTCACCAGGTAGGTCGATCTTCATAGGTGCCTCGCGCGATTTAGCGCCCGAGTGGGGCTGAATGTCGCGATCAGAAAGCGAACCACGCCAGTACCGCAATGATGGGGACGATCGCGATGCCGAAAATAATCAACGGCGAAGGTTCATTGCCTGTACGGTCACTCATCGTAGGCTCCTTAAAAGACAAGCCCCGCAGCGGCGGCGCCACGGGGCTCTCAGTACCGACATCTCAGGGGGCGGAGATGCCAGCACCTCAAGGAACCAACGGCTGGGTGTCAGCCTCGTTCCTATCGGGGGTCAGTGCGGCTTTTGCGGCTGATCGCTCTGCGGCCTTACTGCCATATTGCTGTCCGGCATTCTGTCTCGCCCCTGATCGCCGTTGTCATCCTTCCCGCCGGACGTGGACGTGCCGCTACCGCTGCGCGAGCCTGGTGACATGCCAGTCGTGCTGCGCGGATCCGCGTTCGGCGCTGTCGAGCTGGCCGCGGGATCACCGGTCACCGCTCCTCGTCCGCTCGGAGCGCCGCCTGATTGCGCCGAGGCACCGGCAGTCGAAAGGACGATCAGGCCTGCTGTTATCAACGGGACTATTTTCACGGCGAACCTCCAGAGTTGTTGCGCTCAACCGGCGCCTGTGTCGTCCGTTCCTATCGTCGCGCCTTCTTCTTTTCGCGGCCTTCTTCTCGACCCGCACGCCCTTGTATTTTTTTGGCAGCCTTCTTGCCCTTCGCGGGCTTTTTGACGCCTATGAACTCGCCGGAAGCCTTGTTGCGCTTGCTCGCGCTGCTCCTCGATGCCCTCGCGGGCCAACTCTCGAAAGTCGTTCAGCCCCTCGGGCTCCTTTTGAGCAGGAGGCTTTTTTAGGTAGATCCTTTTCTCTTATGTCTGCCCCTTTCGGAGCGCCTGCTCAACTTCATCAGCGAGACGATTGAGGTGCTCCCATAGACGATTGAATACTTCACGTTTTGCTTCATCCATAGCCGAGTCGCGGATCAGCGCCGCCTCGGCAGCATCCTTGCGAAGCTTTTCAATGGAGGCTTGATAATCCTTCACGTTATTTCGGCGGCTGCAAGCCAGGCGAATTGATCCAGATCGCAGCGCGGGCCGTGGTGTCGGCCTGTCCCGCCTTGCGAAGCAGCTCGTCTTTCTCTGCGCCAGGCGGGAGAGACGACGCCTTTTCTCGCGCATCCTTGGCGAACGACGCGAGCCGATCTTTGAGCGATCTTGTTTGCTTGAAACGACGCCGACTTGCCATGGCGCGCTCCTATCCTTCGAGGAAGGCGGGAGCGCTACCGGCGTTCTCATCACAGATAAAAGCCACGGACCGGGCTGTGATAGAACACAGACTACCATAGTCCAGAAACGGTTTCGCTATCGAAGATTAAATTCGCAGGGCGAGAGAATCGGCTCAAATTACTCAAAATGTGCACTTCACGACGTTTTCGATCCGAGCATTCCATCGCAGCCATCCTGATACGGCTGCGATGTCCGCAGTCAAAATGCGAAGAACTCCACCGGAGCATGGAGCGTCTTGATGTCATTGGTGATCCCATGGCGTTCCTCTTGATTGGATCCGATCGGCAAACTTGGCGCGCGCTTCCTAAGGCTTCAAAGAGCTATGATTTCCTGGGCGCGGATGACGATCTCCTCCTGCGAGAGCTCTCGTTCGAGCCGCTCGCGGAGGGACCGCCAGAATTCTGGTGCGAGCTTCGCGGCCATGACCTCGACGACCGCGATATCGTCGCGCTCGGTCGTGTCGCCGCTGCGCCACAGGCCCTTTGCAGGGGCCCGGATGTAGCTGGTAGCCCCGCCGAACTCGTCGGTCAGCTTCTGCAGGAATTTGTCGAACCATTCCTTGGAAACCGGCTCGCCCTTGCCGGTCTCCTTCGGCACGAGGATCTGCACGACGTAGGAACGGTTCATCAGAGGGACCTAGCCCGGCCGTCGGCCGGCCAGTTGGCGAGAAGCGTTTCGGTCGTGACGCACTCCACCTGCTGGCCGAACCGGTTCATGTAGATCTTCATCATGGAATCATGCGTCTCGTCTGCCGAGCTGCAAAGCGCATCGGCGACGAGGATCACGCGGAAGCCCCAGTCGACCGCGCCCAATACGGTTGCGAGGACGCAAACGTCGGTTTCGCCGCCTGTGACGATGACGGTTTCGACGCCGGCTTCGCGAAGTTGCGCATGCAGGCCGCTCCCTGTCCAAGGCGAGTAGACGTACTTGTCGAAAGTGCGCGCGGGCGGGACGAAGCGGGCGAGCTCCTGCACCAGATCGACCATTTCCGGCCCGAGCCGGTCGATAGTCATCGAACTCCAGCGTTCGTAGTAGCGCCGCCACATGCCGGCGCCCTGGCCTGGGCTTTGCGCCGGGATGAAGCGCGTGAAGATTGTCCGCTCGGGATGGGCGGAGGTGATCGCGACGACGTTCGGCAGGACGCGCGGCAGCCACGGCATCGTCCAATCCGTACCTCCCGCGAACATCCGCTGCATGTCGACGCAGAGATGGACTGCGTTCCGGGGAGCGCCGTAGTGGAGTTCGTCACCCTTCGTCATGGACCTGTCCTCAAAAGCCAGCTCCAACGGAGGTGTAGCGGCTTGGTTCCTCCGGCTTGCCACGGGGCTATAGCGAAGGAAGCGTTTTTGATATCCATCAGGCAGGATGACTCTGCCACTTGTCCGCCCGCTCGCACCACGTCCATGACGCCGCATCTGAATGCAGGGTCCGTTTTTATCGGCACACGACCTGCCTTTTTAGGCCGGTCCTGAAGCGATCGATGAGCACGCAGGGCGTCCGCAGGCCCGTCAGCTCGACGACCGCGTACGATGCGTGTGCCGAGCGGCATCTTTTCAAGGTCCGGGTGGCATCGCCGTCGACGCCGTTCCCCTTTCATCAGCGTAATATGGTCTGCACCGGCTTGCTGAAGCCGCGTCCGCCCCCTTCATGGTCAATGGGACGAGCAGCACCTCGGGCACCGTGATTCCCGCGTCTCGGATCCAGTCGTAGGCACGTTCTGGATGTTCCATGAGGATGGGCTGGGCCAGATCGAGGCAGACCCCGCAGGGGCTGAAATTCCGCGGAGTCGTCGCGCCGTCGAAGGTCGCCAGTTCGCCCGCGAGCGCGTACCAGCGGAACTGGCCGACTTCCGGCTCGAAGATGCTGATGCCGGCGGAGTGAGCCCCGCAGATTTCCATGCCGAGTTTGACCAGCCGGGGCAGCACCTCATCCGGATGGTCGGACATCACCTCAGCAAGGTTCTGAATGGCAAGTTTTTCGCGCAGGAAGTCAGGCGCGGCAGTCTGGCGGTCGGCGAACTGCTCCGTGATGAAGACGGCGGCGAGGATCGGGAAGCCGGACCTGCGATCGCATGACACACCCCCGGATTTGTCGATAGCACATCGTGACACTATCAGGCCGCCCTTACCAGCAAGTCCGCAAGCAGATCTCGCCGCTCCCGGCCAAGGAACGTCGGGGGTTCCAGCCCGTTATCAGGCGCCGTTCGGAACCTACCCTTACCCGGAGCGACGCGGACACTAGCAGCCTTCGCTCCTCCCTCCTTGGCCGAGCGCCCGGGGCGGGCGAGCACTTTGATGACTTAGTTCTGCGCATGAGAGACTGTCCCAGAATGTTTGGAGAACCATTCGAATGGATGCGGCGATCGAACCGAAGGTTCAGAGGCGAAAGACGTTCCGCGTCCGCAACTTTCTCTCGACGCTGGGACCAGGCCTCATCACCGGCGCGTCCGACGATGATCCGTCCGGGATAGGCACCTACAGCCAGGCCGGCGCGCAGCTTGGGTTCGGCATCGGTTGGACCATGCTGCTCTCTTACCCCCTCATGGCTGCGATCCAGGAGATCTCCGGACGGATAGGGCGAGTGACCGGCCACGGCATCGCGGGGAATGTATGCCGGAACTTCGGCGCAGCTTGGGTCTGGAGTCTGGTGGGACTGCTTTTCGTCGCCAATACGATCAACATCGCCGCCGATCTCGGCGCGATGGCGGACGCGCTGAAGCTTTTGATCGGAGGTCCCGGCATCGCCTACGTGGTGCTGTTCGGCACTCTGTCGGTCCTCGCCCAAATCTTCTTCAATTACGACCGGTACGTGTCCGTGCTGAAGTGGTTGACGCTTAGCTTGTTCGCCTACGTGATCGCTCTCGCCGTCGTAAAGGTGCCTTGGGAGGAGGCGCTGAAGGGCGTCCTAATCCCCCGCGTAAGCTGGGACGCTGCGTTTTTGACGACGCTCGTCGCCATTCTCGGCACGACGATATCGCCTTATCTCTTCGTCTGGCAGTCGTCGCAAGAAGCCGAGGAGCAGCGAATCGACGCAGACAAGAAGCCTTTAAAGAAGGATTCGTCTG
Organism: Bradyrhizobium barranii subsp. barranii; assembly: GCF_017565645.3. NCBI lineage: Bacteria > Pseudomonadati > Pseudomonadota > Alphaproteobacteria > Hyphomicrobiales > Nitrobacteraceae > Bradyrhizobium > Bradyrhizobium barranii. The sequence goes on along the minus strand of NZ_CP086136.1, from coordinate 605,616 downwards.
ACGCACCGGAAGAATTCCGGCGTATCCGGCTGGACACGATGATCGGCATGGCCTTCTCAAACCTCATCGCGCTTTCCATCATCGTGACGACCGCGGCGACGCTTCACGCCCAGGGCAAGACCGACATCGAAAGTTCGGCGCAAGCGGCGGAAGCCTTGAAGCCGATCGCAGGTCCTTTCGCCGAGCTCATCTTCGCGCTCGGCATCGTCGGGACCGGACTGTTGGCGATCCCTGTCCTGGCCGGCTCAACTGCATACGCCATTGGCGAAGGGCGTCGCTGGAAGGTCGGTCTGTCCCGTAAGCCGAAGGAGGCCATCGCGTTCTACTCCGTGCTGGCACTTTCGGGGTTCTGCGGTATCGGGCTCAACTTCACCCCGATTGATCCGATCAAAGCCCTCTATTGGAGCGCTGTGGTCAACGGAGTGCTGGCCGCGCCTGTGATGGTCCTTCTGATGGTGCTCGTCCGGCGACCGAAGGTCATGGGCAAGCTTGTCGTCACCGGGCCCTTGTACTGGTTGGGCTGGGCGGCGACCGCCGCGATGGCTCTCTGCATCGTTGGCATGGTCGCCACGATGTTCATGGGCTCGTCGTCTTAGAACTTGAGTGTGGTCCTGAGGCCGAACACCGAAGCGTTCTTGAGAATCTTCCCCGCCAGCGGGCCGACGGGTAATGTTGCTCCACCGCCGGGGTGCACGATGTATTGAAAGTTCGGCTGTACCGTCCAGCCATCCCTGATCTGATACTGGTAGACGGCCGTCAGCAATCCTTCGAAGCTTCGGATCGGCCAGCTTGGATTGACCAACGTCCGGTAGTCGGCGTCGAGCGCCTGCGCCCGTTTTGAGACATGCGCATAACCCGCGGCGATCCCGAATTTGTCGTCGGGCCGGTCGTCGCGAAGGCCGATGAACTCGAGGCCGGCATCGGCGTAGAGATCGATCAGGTTGCGATCGGCGGGCGCGCCAGCGGCCCTTGCGAAGACACCGATCCCACGATCGTCGCTGTGAGGCACCCGGTAGATCTGTTGCTCGAACACTGCCCAGCCACCGATATCTCCTGCCAGCAATAGAGGCTCCGCGCTAGTGCCGGGAGCGGCGAACGAGACGCCATTAGACGCGAGCTGTTGATCGGCGAAAGAGCCGAAATGGCGCCAGCCGCCCAACTTGACCTGGCCGGTCAGGTTCGGGTCGCCCTTCTTGTTGTTCCAGGCGTACTGAATTTGACCTAGAAGCAACGGCGGATCGTTGACGCGAAAATTCACGCCGTAGCGATTGCGCTGCTGCGGGTCGCCTGAGCCGGGTCCGGCTTGGTCGCCGTCGAAGATCCCGCCCAGAAGCGAAAGTTGGTCAGTCACGTTGACCAGCAGCCTTGCGCCCATAGCCGCCAAAGGTGGCGACGGTCCGCCGCTGGGAAGATCGAGCGAGGTGATCGCGGGCCAACCCATCGAGGCGTTGGTGAACACGTCAGTATATTTGGTGTTGAAGAATTCGCTGTCGGCGGCAAGCTGGCCGACTTTCAACGAGACTTTCTTTGCGCCCCATTGCTTCTCGAAATAGGCTTCGTAAAGTCGCGTCGACGGCAAGGCCTCGATGCCGCTGTCGACGAAGAAGTTCTGAAGATTACTGCGCGATAGACCGTCGCCATGGATCTGGAACATGTTGGCGTGAAAAGTGAGCTTGTCGATGCCGACGAGCTTCTGCAGGTCGACATCCACCGCGAGGTTGAGGCGACCTTCGTAGATAGCGCCCTGTTTCAGGCCGCCGGTAGCGTTACCAAACGCCTCGCCTATGTAAGTGGCCGCGAACTTCACGCCGTACTTCTGCAGCGGATTGGGCAGAATGCCGAGCGTCTTTTCCTCCACGGTGCTCTCACCCGTGTCCGGATCGGCCGGCTTGTCGTCGTCGGTCTTCTTGTCCTCCTGGGCCGCGGCGCCAGCTGCCAGGAGCATGACTACCGACATCGAAAGAACGACCTGCCTATAGGCTCGGTGAGGTCTCGACACGCGACTTCCTGATCTCGAAGATAGCCTTACGAATTGCCCGATATTGCAAGGTAAGTCCACCGTCGAGCCAATTTCCAAAAGGTCGGTCAGACCAACTGGCCTATCGCAATCGTTAACATTTTTGAATCGCGGCACGCGAAATGTTGGCTGTGATGGGGTCTTCCCTCTGGGGGCATTCATGTTCGATCCGACAACTACTGCGCTATTGCGCGCGGTCTTAAACGAAGTTTGCGAGAGCGTTTCGCACCGCGAGATCGGAGCGCGTACCCATGTTGCCTCAAAGATACTGGAGGCTGCTACCAAAGGTGAGGTATCGCTGGAAGAACTCAGGCAGGTAGGCCGTGATGCCCTTTCGCGCGCACCCACGATGTGGCGCTGATCGGTCGAGGCGGGCGTGAATTTCCAGGTCACGGTGCTGAAGATCCTGGTGAGCTATTCGGACGGCTTCGCCCTCATGGAAGACCTCAAGCGCGACATGGCCATCCTGGCGACCAGTGGCCGCGAATGGGCGGATCGAACCAAGCGCCTCGCCGCCCGGGTTCCGGATCTCGACATCTTTTCACAAGGGCTGGTCGAACGCATCAGCGGCGGATGGCAGATCACGGCCAATGGGAGGGCAGTGCTCGAGTTCATGGAAGCTCGCCCCGCTGCGCCCGAACCGATTCAGGCGCCTTTCGTCGAGGAGGCTACGGCTCCGATAGTCACTCCAAACCAGCTTCCTCCCCTGCCTCAGCCTACTGACCGTGCCAAGCGGCGCCGCGAACGCCGCGAACGTCGTCGCGAGGCGCGCGAACGGGCGAGGGCGAACGCCTCCTAAGGTGATATCGAGGAAAAAAGAAACCGCCGGCTGGGCGCGGCCGCTTGGTTAGTCCCGGACTGTCGATTGCCTCCCCAGCCCTAAGCGTACCGCCGTTACCTTGTTTCCGGCCATGCCCGCCCGACTACCGAGCGCGTTTCGATTCGGCGATGGGGTTGCCGGGTTGTGCACCAGGTTCTTTTAAAGTCGGTAAGGCGCGAAACGATGTGGACGGGAGCCGAATCCGCGCGGTATCGCCACCCGCAACCGCTCCGCCGGCCCGCACAACGCCCAGCACCCCGCATTTGAATGGTGGGCCTGTTTCTGCCGACGAGAGCAAGTGCCGCTTCAGGCCGGCCCGAAAGCGGTCGATGAGGACGCAGGGCGTCCGGAGGCCGGTCAGTTCTACGATCGCCGTGACGAGTCGATCGCGGTCGCTGTCCTTGGCGGCCTAGAGCACGCGATCGGCCGCCGCCACGAGGGAGCCGCAGTCCATCGCACCTTGGAGGGCATGTTGGTCGCGCCGAGGCTCACCTCGCGAGGGGGAGACTCGCCCCGTTCCTTGTTGTCCGGGAGACTAAGGCCCAGCTTGAGGGCGGCGAGCATGTTGCAGACGGGTCGTCCGCCAATCTCCGCCGCCATGCTTCCCGGACCTGAGGGACATAAGAGAGCGAAGCCGGGAAAGCGGCGATGCCGCCGACGTGGGCGGCGATAGAACCGGACGTGGACGGTTCAGCGGAGTACTCAGGGCCGTTCCTCCGTGCCTTTGCGGAAGGATTCGCCAGACCTGTTTGTCCTGCTTTCGAGCGTTCTTGATCGCGAGAGCGCCGGACGAGCAACTAGGAACGATCCAACCAAAGGCGAGTTCGTCCTCGAAGCAGTGTCCAAAAATGAGCCCAAGAGGATGAACATGACACGATCGGTGGATGAGCTACGACGCGAGTCCGAGCGTAACCGGGCGGAGCTGGCGGCCACGGTCGACCGTCTGAAGCAGGGACTATCCGACACGAAGCAGGATCTGCGTCACATGGTCACGCCTCAGCGAATTAAATCGGAAGTGTCGGACTATGTGAGCGACACGGCTCAAGGCTGGGTCAAAGAGCTCAAACAGAAAATGATGAATAACCCGCTGGGCGCGGTCGCCGCGGGTACCGCGGTGGCTGTGCCGCTGCTGCGATTGGCCCGAGGGGTGCCCCTGCCGCTTCTCATGATTACTGCGGGCCTCGCTCTTACCTCCAAGAGCGTGCGCGACCGGGCTGCTGAAGCGGTGTCGCCCGTGATGGATGGAGCCAGTCGGTTTATCGACGAAACTGCCGAGAGGGTGCAGGAAGCGAAAAGTGGGGCGCAGGCGAAACTCTCCGAGTCCCAAGGGCGGGCCGCTGGTGCGGTCAACGATGCCATGGATGCGGCCAAGACATCAGCCGACGACCTCAAGGCTCGAGCAACGGAGGCCGCAGGGGCGATCGGTGACAACATCACCAGAGGGATGGACGCCATCAAGGATTCGGCGAACGCCGCTCCAGAACAAGCGCGTCAGATTATCGGTGATAATGCCGCGCTGATCGGAGGACTTGGCATCGCCATCGGCGCAATAATCGCGGCGGCCCTGCCGGAAACGAAGTTCGAAGACCGGACGGCCGGCCCCGCCAGCGATAGCCTGAAGCGCGCTGCAGGCGAAGCAGCTGAATCCGGTTTCGAGACGGCCAAGGATGCGACGTTGTCGGCCGCCGACGCCGCGACAAGGAGCGTGAGTGAAGCCGATCTGGGGCGGCACGCGAGCCGTATGACCCGGAATCTGGCCGACAACCTCAAGGAAGCGGCCGCAGAAGTTGTCGACGCGGCGTTCAGCCCCTCCCGAAATTCTAGCACCTGAGAGATACACCATGAGCGATTCAGACGTCATCAAGCCGGCCAACTTCAACAAAGGTAAGAGCAACTCCTCCATCGGTCTGAAGGAACAGATCGGCGATGCAGGGGCCGAGATAAAGCAGCGCGCCGGAGAAGCCCTGCAGGCATCGGCGGACATGGCACGGGACAAGTTCAGCGAAGCCACCGATGCAGCCAAGAACGTCGCCAGCGGCACCGTCGACCAGATCCAAGAACGGACACGAGAACAGCAGCAGACCAGCGCCGACTTCATCCAGCGCTTGGCCGGAACCTTCCGCCAGGCCGCCGGCGCATTCCAAACTGACGTGCCATTTGCCGCACGCGGTATCAACTCAGCCGCCGATTATGTGGAAGAGGCGGCCGCAAAGGTTCGCGACGGCAGCTTTCGCGACCTCGTCGACGGTGCGACCGATTTTGCGAAGCGACAACCCGCGGCTTTTCTTGGCCTGTCTGTCTTGGCTGGGTTCGCCGCTGTACGGTTTCTGAAGGCTTCGGGAGGCAGCTCGACCGCGCAGCGGACGGGCTCGGCGACAGGCGCGGAAGCTGGCTCATCTGGCGGCCGAGCCGCTTATGCGAGCAAGGACTTCGGTGGCCAGACCTCTACGGGATCACCGACCGGACAGCAGCAGAAGCCACCTTCGCAGGACGGCAGCGCATCATGAGCATCGAGCACAACATCGAAACGGGGAAAAGCGATCTTAGCAACATTTCGGGCCTTGTCGGAGATGCGCTGGTTCAGGTCACGAAGCTTTTCCAGAATGAGGTCGACCTGGCGAAGGCCGAACTTGGCGAAAAGGTGCAAAGGCTCGGCAAAGCATTTGGACTTTTGGCCGGGGGCGCCGTCCTTGTCATCCCGGCCATCGTCATGGCGTTGTTCGCCCTGGCATCCGCGTTGATCAACGGGGGGTGTTCGCCAACATTAGCCTACCTGACTTCCACGATTGTCGCCGCTGCCATATCGGGCGCTTTGTTTGCCATGGGCATCAAGCGGCTGGACGCGCGCAGCCTGGCTCCGCGGGAGACCATAAGGCAGCTTGAAAAGGACAAAGATACCGTGAAGGGAATGATGCGATGAGCGGCCCGCAAACCGGCTTTTTTGATAGTCTCCTTGCTGCAGCCCGAGAGAACCCGCTTTCCGCCGCGCTGATCGGCGGCGGAGCACTTTGGCTGATGGTCGGGGACGCGAAGTTGAAGGGGGCTGCGCGATCCGCGGCCACCGTCGCATCAGACGTCGTCGACGCCGGTGCGACCAATCTGCGGGCTGCAGCCTCGGGCTTGCAGCGGACCGCAGCGCCTCCGACCGCCCCGGACATGGATCATGAAGGGAGCGGTTCGCGCGGGACGGTAGATACAGCCGCCGATACTGCGGCCGGCTCGATGTCTGATGCAACGGACAGCGTCCGCGACCGCTTCGACGAAGGCGTGGCTTACGCTCGCGAACAGTTCGCCAAGATGGGAAGTCCTCTACCGACAGCAGACACCTTGGCGAAAGCTCAGTCTTCAATCGGCGACGTCATGGAGAAACAGCCCCTGGTAATCGGCGCCGTTGGCTTGGCGATAGGCGCAGCACTTGCGAGCGCATTTCGAACGTCTCAGATGGAAGACAACTACATCGGCGAGGTCAGCGACGAAGTGAAGGATGATCTGAGCAGGCGCGGATCCGCCGTGTCTCAGGCGCTGCGCGAAGCTGCCGATACGCTCGTGGCCGAAGCGAGCGACATGGGAGCCGAGGCAGTCGATCGGATGAGGCAAGCGGGGACTGATGCCACCCAGGCCGCGAAGGAAAAGACCAAACAGTTGTGAGAGTTGCCGGCCCATGCTTCCGACCTCTCGCGCAACCACGATCCCCCGTTTGGAAAATTAGGAGCCTAACATGAGCCGCGGAATGCCATCCATGACTGCCCTTTTGGGCATGCTCGCAATCGCGGGTTACCAAAATCGCGACAAATTAGCGGACATGTTTCGGCTACCTCCGGTGGGAAAGGCTTGCGCAGGAACACGTTCCCGCCGGACGAGGCGCGACCGGCGAAAAGCCGATGGCGTAGATAACCCGCAATCCCGGATCCTGCTTGAGCGTTCGGCGATCTGCCATCCATCGACGCTTCCCAGCAGTTGCACGTCGGTGATGAGAACATCGGCGGCGCTTCGCCCGCACGATGCCAGTGCCTCTCCGCCGGTCGAGGCGTGGATGACGTCGAGCCTCCACCACGAGCTCCCGGATCAGCGAGTCATACTCGACGAAGAGTATGCGCACCAGCCGCTCCTTTCGGTCTGAAATTCTGCAACGTCTTTCGAACGGTCCCGCCTGAGCGTCGTTCCCTCGAGCTGCCAAGAGTGGAAGACAAGACGACTCACATCGAGCGAAGCCGCTCTTGTTCGCGCACGACGTCTTTCGCCTGTTTGTCGGATCTGAGGCCTAGGTAGACGGGCTGGCGCAGTTCACCCTTGGTGGTCCACTCTGCGAACTTTACCTCGGCTACCAAGAAAGGTCTCACCCAGGTCGTGACTGTCTCATCCTTCACTTTCGCAGGAAAAGGCGACTTCGCCACTTGGAGCCGGGTTAGCCTGGAGTGAAGCTCCGCCAACGTTTGGTGACTGAAGCCCGTTCCCACATGCCCGATGTACCGCCAGGACTCCTTCTCCCTGACAGCAAGAACTAAGGCACCGAAGAAAGGCCTGGTGCGCCTCGGCGCCGTAAAGCCGACGATGACGACCTCCTGGCGCTTCGCGGTCTTGATCTTGAGCCAGTCCGGAGTCCGGCTTCCGGACGCGTATGCACCGTCGATGCGCTTCGCCATGATGCCTTCGAGCCCATCGCGCTCGGCCTCAGCGAAGAACTTCCTGCCCTTCCCCTTGCGGTGGCGGCTAAAACCGATCAGCCCGTGGCGCGGCAGAATGGTTTTGAGCCGCTCCTTGCGTTCGAGGAGAGGCCGCTTCCGCAGATCTTCTCCATTCGCGAACATGAGATCGAAGGCGAAATACAGCAGCTTCGCTTCATGGCGGAGGGCATTCTGAAGCAACTGGAAATGAGATACTCCGTCTTTTCCCCCGCGGGTCACTTCAAATTCCTCCGGGTGTGGTCAGTCAAATTCCTCCACCCGCGAGGCAGGACAAGGGACTGTTAGTTTGAGTTTGTTTCCCGGGCAAGAGCTTCAGCGGCTTCTTTGAGCCGATAGCTGCGTCCGTCGAACTCAAGCAGATGGCAATGATGCATAAGGCGATCGAGGATCGTCGTGCTCATAGTGTTGTCCCCAAGGTATGCCCCCCAATCCTGCACGACGCGATTGGAGGTGACGATGACGCTGCGGCGCAGTTTGTAACGCTGATGGATCAGGGTCTGCAGCAAAGTGCCGGCGTCGTCGGGGATGGCGCGTGCGAGGAATAGATCGTCCAGCACGAGGAGATCGCAGTCGATGATGGTTCGCAGCCGGACCTCGCGTTGTGCCGGAGAGTTCAGGGCGTAGCGGTGGAAGAAGTCGTCGGTCTCAAGATACTGGACCTTGTGGCTTTGCAGGATCGCCTGATAGGCAATCGCCTTGGCGATGTGCGACTTCCCGGTGCCAGGTTTGCCAACAAGCAGAGCGTTCTCGCCAGCGGCAATGAACGCCAGGGTGTGGAGCTGGAAGCAGGTCTGACGTGGCAGTTTGGGATTGAAGGACCAGTCGAACTCGGCGAGCGTCAGCTTTTCGTCGAGCCCGGATTGCTGGTATCGCCGCTCGATAAGACGGGACTGACGACGGTCCAGTTCATCCTGCAGGATAAGGGAGAAGGTCTCGAGGAAGGGCTGGTTGGCGCCCTGCGCCTGGAGCACGCGCGTCTGCAGCGTGTCGCGGACACCCGACAGGCGCAGCTGTCGTAGGCAACGCTCAATTTCCGGCATGGTCATCATGTGGCTAGGTCTCCAGTTTAAGGTGAGAAGGTGCAGCGGGAGCGCTCGTGGCGCCGGAGTTGGCCGGGGTTGCGCAGGCGACACGAGCGCGGATTGCCGTGGCGTGATCGTCGTGAGCCTCGGCCTGCCGACCATTGTCGTCGGCGTCGCGCCGCACAGCGCGGCTGAAGAGGTCGCCGTATTCCGCGGGGGTACGGATCAGCGGATGATCCTGGGTGAGCGGCGATGCCGGCTGTGGCGTCACTCCAACCTGCTCGATCGCCTGTTCGAACAACCGCTCGACGGTCGCACGCACGTGCTTGTAGCGGTAGATGCGGTTGTCGATGGCGTGCGCGCAGGCCTGCTCGACCAGCCGCGCCGGATACTTCCGGCCCAGCCCGACAATGCCCCACATCGCGCGCTGTCCGGGGCGCCCTTCGGTGTCGAACACCTGCTGGCACAAGGCCCTGGTCTGCGGTCCGATGCGCTCGGCGCTCGCCAGCAGCACGGCGGTTTGCCGCGACGGGTTGAACGGCCGTTCGCTGGTCGGCAGGACGACAGAACCGGGGTGCGCCATCCGGGAATGAACACGCAGCAGCGCACGGGTGTGGCGATCACGGATCTCGATCGTGGTGGTGTAGATGCGCACGACGACCTGGCTGCCGATCGGCGCGGGCCGCGCGGCGTAATAGCTGTTGTCGACGCGTACGGTGGTGTCGTCGCAGACAGTCCGGACGACTTCGGTGAAGATGCGGAAGGGAGCGACAGGCAGCGGCCGCAGGTGCGGCTTCTCTTCCTGGAACATCGCCTCGACCTGACGGCGCGTGCTGCCGTGGATGCGTTTGGAAGCCCAGTTCTCCTCCCAGTGCCTCAAGAACTCGTTTTGCGCCTCCAGCGTCTCGAAGCGCCGTCCGGCCAGCGCAGTGCCCTGGGTATGTTGAATCGCATTCTCGACGCATCCTTTCCGATTTGGATCGGCCACGCGCGCGGGATCGGCGACCACGGCGTAATGAGCCAGCATCGCGCTGTAAATCGGGTTGAGCTGGGGCTCGTACAAATCCGGCTTGAGGACGCCTTCCTTCAGGTTGTCGAGCACGACATAGCTGGGGACCCCGCCAAAATACCGGAACGCCTCTTCGTGGAGCTGCGCCCAGACTTGTTGGCTGGACTTCCAGACTACCCGCCGGAAGCTGCGCCGCGAGTAGCGTAGCGTCATCACGAACAGGCGGGGACGACGGTACCGCCCGCTCTTCGGATCAACCGTCGGCGCGCCCTCGCCATAGTCGACCTGAGCTTCCTCGCCGGGGAGGAACTCAAGACGATCAAACTGCTCAGGATCAGCGTGCCGCAACCGGCGCACAAACCGCTTGACACTCTGGTAGCTGGACGGAAAGCCAAATTGATCAACCAGGTCCTGGTAAATCGCCTGCGCGTTCCGCTTCAGCCGGACCTGTTCTTCGATCCACGTCCGATGCGCTTCGCAAGCCGAACGGGCCAGGCTGCTGGTGACCGTCGCTTCCGATGTCCCAAAAGCCGGTGGTCGGGGTGGAGGAATTTGGCCGTCCGCGCTCACCGAGCCGGTGGTCACTTCCCCGGGGGAATTTGCCTCCGCACCGGCCCGCAGCGCCTGATAACGCCGGATCGTCTTGCGATCGACACCCGTCAGCCGGTGAATCTCGCGCTGGCTGGTGTTGCGATCAAGTAATGTAAGTACGGTGCTTTGCAGATGTCGCTTCAAGACGTTCAACTCCCCGGCCCCTTGCTGGCTAAAGGGGTCGAACATAAACGTCCTGCCTGACCGGCTACTGCTGTTCAGCGGCGCTGACGGCGATCATCAGGTGGGGGAGTTTCAAGTGACCATACCCGGGGGATTTTGACCGACCCACGGGGTCTTTTCCGATCGCGACCAACTCGCCATCGATCACGGCGTCGCCCTTCACCATCTCGAGCGCTGCGGCCACCTCGGTATAGCTGCGGCTGATAAGCTTGCCGTTGCGGCTGTAGAGAGCGGCCCTGCCGTCCCTGATTTCGGCAATCATACGGAAGCCGTCGTATTTGTCTTCGAAGACCCAGGCGGGATCGTCGAACGGATCATCTGTCAAGGTCGCGAGCATCGGCTGCAGGCGTTTCGGCAAACTCGACGTGCGGCCCATTCAGTTCTCCAAAACGTCCACCGGACGAACGCTCCGAGAGCATTGTCGGAGTGTACCTCGATGAGCGGACCTTCGTTGGCTCAGGACCGCTTCGCAGATGAGCCAGTGGCGGACGCCACGCCGGGTCTTACATTCACCCTTTTTGTTTTTCTTTTGCGCTTCTTCCATCGGAGCTTTTAGATCGTTCTTCAAAGCGGTCAGCGCCCTTAGCTAGATCGTGTCCCGACTTGGTCTCGTTTTTCGCTTCTTCCTTAGCAGTCGCCTCGCGCAAGCCTTCAGCGGCCTGTTCCCCCGCTTTTGATGATTTTCGTCCGTGATCCATGTGAAGCACCTTTCCTGATCAACTACACGCTTCTCCAGGAAAACTCCGTGTCATCCCAGCTAAGTCGTAACAAACTTCAATTAGATCGCTTGGACAATTGTTCCAGTTCGGGCGAAGCTAGTGCGTCTACTGTGATGGGTTTCAGATTGCCGCAGGTCGGCCGCAAGGCACTGAGCGAGGCGCCCTCGATGTGGCGTCATCCGCTCGAGGTCCAGACCGGCAGTGGTGATGTTCTCGCCGAGGTCGCCCGCAGGGACCTCGAAGCCGGCATCAAGAAGGGACGCCAAGAGCTAGGATGGGATCAGATGGAACTGCCGGAACTTGGGCAGGCGGCGACGGACAAGGTAGCGGTGCCGAACGAACGCGCCGGCGTGGGCGTCGCCTTCGACGCCGTGGCCTTCCACCAGGACTATGCGGTCAAGGGTCGCTTTGCTGAAGTGGTGCCTACGATGTTGTCCGAGCGCAATGTGCCCCGCTGATCCGACCGGAGCGAATGCGCCTGCCGCGGCTGCGCCCTTCAGCGCTCCATATCGTGCCTGATCCGCCATTGTTGCTCCTTGGCTTCGCGCTGGAAACGGGCCGGCGGCGGGACCGTTCTTAGAGTCGGGCAGGTGGCGCGCCTACGTGGTTTTGGACGCCTTTGCCGCAGTGATGCATGGGTTGACCGGTCGGTTGGTCAGCTTTGAGCGTGCTGCCAGTGTGAGGTGATGTCGGCGCCTGTCTTATTGAGATGCACGTGCTGATCGACGTGATCGACCCATGAGAGCGGAATGAAGTGATGATGCTGACCGTCCGGCGAACTCTGCTTCGTCAGCTTGATCTTATCGGTTCCGTCCAGATGATCGACTTTTCCGACCATCTTCCTATCCGACGAAATCACGTCCATGTGTTCCTTAATCTTAGAAATGTCTGTCATCGGTATCTCTCAGTCAGCAATAATAATCGGTCGGTCCGGGAAACTTTTGATTGCTTCCCAACGCTCAGCATACGCCGATCAGGCCGCCCGCGAGAGCGAGCGCCGCTTCTGGCGTAGGTAGCGCGTGATCTCTGAAAGCGACATCGCGTTCAGGACCCGCTCGGCGGGGACACCACCCTTGCGGGCCATCAGGACGCCCCAGTGCATGTGGTCGAGCTCGGGAATCGAGTGCGCGTCCGGATTGATGCTCAGCATGCAGCCGAAGTCGAGGGCCGCCTGGTGCCAGCGCCAGTCCAGGTCGAGCCGCCATGGATGGGCATTGATTTCGACGACGACATCGTGCTTCGCGCAAGCACGCAGCACCTTCTCGACGTCGATTTCGTAGCCCGGCCGCCGCTGGAGCTGTCGCCCGGTCATGTGGCCGATGATGGTCGTGTGGGGATCGGAAATAGCCCCAAGCAGGCGCTGCGTCTGCGCCTTGCGATCCAACTTGAAGCGATCGTGGATGCTGGCCACCACGAAGTCGAAGCGCTCCAGCACGTCGTCGTCATAGTCGAGCGAGCCGTCGGCCAGAATGTCGGACTCGATGCCTTTCAGAATCCGGAAATCCTTGCCGAAGCGCTTGTTCAGCCGGTCGGCTTCCCGGTGCTGCTGCGCGATCTCCTCGACGGAGAGACCGCCCGCATAGTGGGCAGACTTGGAATGGTCGGCGACGCCGAAATACTCGAAGCCTCGCTGGCGCGTCGCCTTCGCCATGGTCTCCAGGGTCTCGGTGCCGTCGGAGGCATCGGTGTGGCAGTGAAGGATGCCGCGCAGGTCCTGATCGGTGACGAGCTTTGGAAGCTTGCCTTTCAGAGCCGCTTCGATCTCGCCGCGCCCTTCCCGGAGCTCAGGGTCGATGAAGGGCAGACCGAGGGCGCGGTAGATCTCCGCCTCCTCGCTGGCGATTAGGGTGCGCCCCTTGTGCAAGCCGTCGGGCTCCAATCGCATCCTCTTTTCCGCAGCCAAAGCTCGGAGTTGTTCGATATGAGTGGCGGAGCCTGTCGCGAAGAGGAGAGCAGCGCCGAAGTGCTTGCGGTCAGATACTCGGATTTGCAGCCCGTGGGCCGGTGGCGTCAAGGTCTTGTCCGGCTTGGCCGCCTCCGCAACGATTGCGAGGTCGCCGACGAGTTCGCAGCCTCGACGGAAATCACCGGCGAACGTCGCGCGCTTGAGTTCGGGCCGGGCATTCCGGATGGAATCACGCGCGTGCTCGAGCAAGGCGGCGGCACGGTGCAAGTGAAGGCGACCTTCTCCACTTTTGGCGATCGCTAGGTTCTGCAGGATTTTGGTCTGCAGCGCGGCGCCGAGTCCTTTTGCCTTCTTGATGCGGTCGTCCTTGGCAGCGGCTTCCAATTCCGCGAGCGAAGCGATGCCGAGATCCTTGTAGAGGCGCAGCACCTTCTCCGAACGAAGGCCGGGCACAGCGAGCATCTCGAGCACGCCCTCGGGAATCTCCTTCCGCAGCTTTTCGAGGCTGGGATGACTGCCCGTTATGTGAAGCTTGGTGATGATGTCGGTTATCGCGTCGCCGACCCCCGGGATCTCCGTAAGCCGGTCTTCGGCGATGAGCACGTCCAGAGGGACGGCAAGAGCCGCCAGGCTGTCGGCGGCCCGAGAGTAGGCTTTCGCCCGGTAGGGATTGCCGCCTCGCAAGGCGGTGCGCTGCGCGTACTCTCGCAGGAGACTTGCCACATCGCGCGCGTCGAGCGAAGGCATTCAGCCAGCCTCCCGGTCCGAGCTTCGCGGCGCCGCCGGAGTAAGGCGACCCCCGGGGCGGTCGCTTGACCGACGATCGAGAGAGCTCTCCAGCTTCCGGGCCGCGCGAAAATCCTCGAGGTGCTGCGTGTTCGGGCCGTAAGCCGCCTCCTTCTTGAGGAGGTTATAGATCCGGCCGACCACAAGCTGCAGGTGCTTCATCCGGCCCTTCGGCATCGCTCGCGCCTTGCAAAGAGCCCGGACTGCGTAGGCGCGGAAATAGTCGAAAGCGTCTGACATGATGTCAGTAAACGCCGGCTACCCCTCATGGTTCGATCAGCAGCCATGGGTCTCATTCTCCGGCGCCGGCGCCGCGGCGGGCTCGCGGCGTCGGCGTCACGGCCTGAGTGCTGCGTCAATCCGACCGGGAAACCTTGGAACCTCTGGGCGCAGCGCATGTTGTGCCCGGCCAATACTGGAGGACGACATGAACAAGAAAGTTCTTCTGCTGCTGACGGCCGCTTCGCTTCTGACGGGTCCGTCGTTCGCGCAAAATCCGCCGGCGACCGACCGCCCGAACAACAACGCGGTCAACAGTTCCGGCCAGAACAATTCCGACAAACCGGTTTCGGGGGCCAACAGCTTCACCGAGGGCCAGGCCAAATCGAAGATCGAGCAGGCCGGTTACACCGACGTCACGGGCCTGAAGAAGGACGACAACGGCGTGTGGCGCGGCAAGGCCAGCAAGGGCGGCACATCGACAAACCTCAGCCTGGATTTTCAGGGCAACGTCAACGCGGCCAAGTAACACTGAGCGCCGTAGCGAACGCAGACAAGGATTCAAAATGACCGTTACGATTTCACGTCTCTACGACAACTATTCCGACGCACAGCGCGCGGTGACGAGCCTCGAAGCGGCAGGTCTGCCGCATTCGGAGGTGAGCATCGTCGCGAACAATTCGGACAACTGGTACAGCACAGACAAGAAAGTCGATCGCGACCGCGACGGTGTCGACGATCGTGCCGAAGGTGCTGCCACGGGGGCCGGCGTCGGCGCGGGTCTCGGCGGCGCAGCCGGTCTGCTCGCTGGCCTTGGACTGCTGGCCATTCCGGGCTTGGGTCCGGTGGTCGCGGCCGGATGGCTCGCCTCGACGGCGCTGGGCGCGGTCGCCGGCGGCGCCACGGGCGGAGTCGTCGGTGCGCTGACGCAAGCCGGCGTTTCCGAGGAAGAAGCACCTCTCTATGCCGAAGGCGTAAGGCGCGGCGGCACGATGGTTTCGGCCCGCGTTCCTGACGGCGACCGTGCGCGGTACGAAGCAATCCTCGACCAATCCGCCGTCAATCTGCGCGACCGCAGCGCGGCTTGGCAAAAGTCGGGGTGGAAGAGCTACGATCCGGCGGCGCAACCTTACGGCGCGGACGAGGTCCGCCGCGAGCGCCAACTCTACGGCACAGGCGTACGGTAAATCGGTTGGCAGCCCGCCTCCAAAGCGGGCCGCCTTTTTTTGCACGCGACAACGATCGAATACAGGAGCGGAAAATGAGCCGCGGAATGCCATCGATGACCGCCCTCTTGGGCATGCTCGCTCTCGCCGGTTACCAGAATCGGGACAAGCTGGCGGAGATGTTTCGCAACGCGACCACCGGGCAGCCGGCGGCAGGCAACAAGGACTCGCTAAGCGGCATGCTCGGCAACTTGGGCGGCCTCGTCGGCGGCGGTGGCGTGGGTTCGCTGCTCAACGGCGGGATCGGCGAACTTCTCGAGCACTTCAAACAGAACGGTCAGGGTGACGCCGCGCAGTCCTGGGTCGATCACGGGCCGAACCGGGAGGTCACGCCGCCCGAACTTAAGCAGGCGATCGGTCCGGATGTCCTGCAGAAGCTGGAACAGCAGACTGGACTGTCGCAGCAGGAGATACTCGACCGCTTGTCCCGCGAGCTGCCGACTGCCGTGGACAAATACACGCCCGATGGACGCGTTCCTTCTCCGTCGGCTGGTTAACACAACGCGCACTCGGAGGGAAAATGGGCATCATCTGGACGATCATCATCGGTTTCATCGCAAGAGTCATCGCGAAATTCATCATGCCCGGCGGCAACGAGCCGACTGGGTTCGTTCTGACCACGATCCTTGGAATCGTGGGAGCGTTCGTGGCGACCTATCTCGGTCAGGGGCTCGGCTGGTATCGGCCTGGCGAAGGAGCGGGGCTGGTCGGCGCCGTCATCGGCGCGATCATCGTACTGTTCGTCTATGGGCTGATGGCGGGCAGGAGCGGCCGGGCTATGCGGACCATACGTATCGGCGCCGAGCAGGCCGATGGCAATTTCCGCGTTGGTTCAGAATAGTCTTCTCGAGATCCGCCGGCCCGACGGCCGGCATGGGTACGACCTCGATCTTCTGTGCGGCGGCGACATCCTGCCAATCAGCCAACAGACGTTTGTGCGTGGCGTTCGCGGGATTGAACAAAACGCCAAGCTTCTTTAGGCCTGGCTCTTTAATTGCTGGAGCATCCGCAATTGCTGTAATATGCCGTCCGGTAGATAGCTGTGCACCCCTACCAAATTTTCATTCCCGTGCTCGAGCGTTGTCGTCAGCCCCTCTTTGATCGGACTGTCCTGAACTGAGATGCACAGAACTGGCACCGTGGACGTCGCTTTCTGTGCCGCTGCACATCCAGGAGAGCTGGACACGACCAGGTAATCGACCTTCTCAGCCAAGACCTGCGCGATCAGTTCGGGCATGAGGCTCATGTTGCCCTCGGCCGTCCGGAAGACGACAGTCAGCGTGCTACCGTCTTTGTAGCCCGCATCCGACAGGCCATCGAAAAACGCTTGATTGGTCACTGCCATCTTCGGGTAGCCACCGGCACCGGCCACGAACCCGACGCGCGGCACGGTTTGCGTTCGGGCGAAGGCACCCTGGAGCAAAAGAACGCCCGCGACGGCACCCACCACGGTCGAGAAAAGTCTCATTGCACGGTTCATCCGATGAATTACTTGTCCGCGGAACGGCTGGCTCCGATCAGCACGAAGATCAGCGTGGCGGGCTTGGCCCCGGGATTGCGCCAGGCATGCCGAGTGCCGTTTTGAACGACGACGTCGCCCGGCTTGAGCGCGACCGTCTTCCCGTCGTCGAGTTCTAGCGAGATCTCCCCTTCGATCAGGATGCCATAGTCCACGCTGTCGGTCGTGTGCATCCCCGGGCTATCCGGCTCGAACCGCTGCGCCAGTCCCGGTATGCGTGACATGTATTCCGCACCGGCAGCCGCGGGATCGAAGTCTGCCGACATCATCACGGAATCAGGGGGAAAGGTCACCTTCATCAACCGCGTCTCTCCCACATCGGGCAGGACGCTCTCGTGTCCCTTCGCGGCGTTGCGACCATCCCATGGAACGGATGGAGCGGCCGCGGTTCCCCACACCAGCGCGGTGTCGAACCCCGGCACCGATTTGAACGGGATTGCGGGTATTGATTGGTCCAATCCAATCGAGGATTTCCCATCCTTATGAGAAGTGACAATCAAGCGAGACATCTGATCTCTCCTTCCTATTCGTGGACGATCACGACGTTGCTGAAGCCGCCGGTCCTGCGATCGACCGCTTCGAGCGCCTTGGAGATGTCTCGCAGCGGATATCGCTCGTGCTCGAAGACTGAGAGATCCAAGGTCCCGGCCGCCGCCATCTCGACCATGTCCTGGCCTTCCGCGACGTCGAACCAGAGCGAGCCGATGACGCTGATCTGGAAGCACATCAGTCGAAACATCTCCAACGGCAGGGGCTCGGCCATGCCGCCGATGTCCACCATCCGGCCGCCGCGTCTCAGCGCGTTGATGCCGGCCAGCGACGTTGAGCTCGGAGCGCCCGGCCCAACAGCATCGATGAAGATGTCTGCTCCCAGGCCGTCGGTGTGCTCGCGTACCCATTCGTCCACCGGTCGTTCGCCGGCGGACAGCACGTGAATCCGAGAAGGAGCGATCGCCCGCAGGCGTTCGAGCAACTTCTTGTCCCGCGCCACGCCGAAGATCTTGGTGACGCCCATCCCCAGAGCGAGGATGACCGCTCCGAGGCCGAGCGTGCCGGTCGCACCGCTGACGATCACACTCGTTCCCGCACGAGCGCCTGCCTTTCGCAAGGCGGAGTACGCCGTTCCCAGATATCCAAGGCGGGCAGCGGCCTCATAGGACACTGACGGGGGAAGCTTCACAAGCGAAGAGGTCGGTGCCGTCATGTACTCGGCAAAGCCGGCGTACGGATAGTCGACGAAGACCTGGCTCGAGCGAGGACCGAAACCGAAGTATCCGAGGAAGGTGTAGGCGTCGCAGTTGATGGGCTGTCCGCAGCGGCAGGCGTGGCATGACCCGCACGACGTGCCCGGATTCACGTACACGCGGTCGCCGGTCTTGATGGACTTGACCTGACTGCCGACCTCGACGACCTCTCCGGAGGCGTCCAGACCGTAGATGGCCGGCAGCGGCGGAAGCGGGAGGAAGGGAAACCACTCCGCGTAGTGCGCCATCACGTTCTTCATGTTCGGAATGATTCCGCACGCCTTCACCTTGACCAGAACGTCGTTGGGGCGCGGTTTAGGAACTGCGATCTCGTCGATCGAAAAAGTAGTGCCTACTTGGTGTAGCCGAGCCGCTTTCATTGTGGCCATGTGGTTTCCTTCCTTGATCGTTTGTGACGGTTGCTGGAACGCAAGACGACGCTGTGCTCCGACCGAAAGGGTCGTCGCTTGGGTCGTCCGTTCGTTTTGCGAAGTTCGGGCGCGCTGTCGGCCGTGCCGATAGCTTCGCTCGTCAACCTGTTTCGGTTCTGCTGCTGGTCATCGTTTCCTCCGTACGCTCTGCGGCGCTTTTTATTGTTTGTCCGACTATCGAATGACCCGGTCCGGGTCACAACACATTCATTCAGATTGTTCGCCACGCGAACATGGCGAATGCTCGGCTAGTAGGTCGCCCGCCCACCGGACAGGTCGAATACCGCGCCGGTGCTGAACGAGCACTCATCGCTGGCGAGCCAACAGACGAGCGAGGTCGCCTCTTCGACCGTGCCGAATCTCCCGAGCGGAATTTTCGACAGCATGAAGTCGATGTGCTGCGCCGTCATTTGATCGAACAGGGGCGTCTTGATCGCTGCCGGCGTGATGCAGTTGACGCGAATGCCCGTCGCCGCAGTTTCCTTGCCGAGCGATTTGGTCAGCGAGATCACGGCCGCCTTGGATGCGCTGTAGGCCGTCGCATTCGGGTTGCCTTCCTTTCCCGCCACGGAGGCGACGTTGACGATGCGTCCGTAGCCGCCCTTCTCCATCGCGCGGACCGCGGCGCGGTTGCAGTAGAAGGCGCCGTTGACATTGACGTCGAAGATCCTCCGCCAATCGGCGCCCGAATAGTCCTTCACGGCTCCGTTCGGCCCCGTAATGCCGGCGCTTGCGACCAGAATGTCGAGTCGTCCGCCCAGCGCCTCGAGGCTCCGCCCCATGGCCGCCTCGACGGCGTCTTCTGCCGCGATGTCGACTGGCTGCGTATTCGTCGCCCCGGCCTCACCCGCGGCGGTGGCGAGGGCGGAGGCGTTCAAGTCCCACATGGAGACGCGCGCGCCCTCGGCAGCCAGGCGACGGGCGACATCGCGGCCGATGCCGGACGCCGCGCCGGTGACGACGGCCGTCCGTCCTTCGAACCTTCCGCTGTAGAGGGTCATGTCTGCTGCCCCGCAGCGGGCGACCACTCCCGGGTCTGCTGACGCTGAGTTCCGAGCCCCTCGATGCCGAGCGTCATGACGTCGCCCGGCTTGAGATAGATCGGAGCGGGCTTCTTGCCCATGCCCACGCCGGGCGGCGTCCCGGTCGCGATGATATCGCCGGGCATCAGCGTCATGAAGCGGCTGACGTAGCTGACGATCTCCGCGCAGTCGAAGATCATCGTACGGGTATTGCCCTGCTGCATGCGTTGCCCGTTGACGTCGAGCCAGACGTCGAGCGCCTGCGGATCGGAGACTTCGTCCCTCGTCACCAGCCACGGCCCGACCGGGCCGAAGCTATCACAGCCCTTGCCCTTGTCCCACGTGCCGCCGCGTTCCATCTGATACTCGCGCTCGCTGACGTCGTTCACGACGCAGTAGCCGGCGACGTGGGCGAGAGCGTCGGCGCGCTCCACGTAGGATGCCCGCGTGCCGATCACGATGCCCAGCTCGACCTCCCAGTCCGATTTCGTCGAGCCCTTCGGCAGGACGACGTCGTCGTTGGGCCCGCTGAGCGAAGTGATCGCCTTCTGAAAGACGATGGGCTCGGAGGGCAGCGGAAGGTTCGCCTCCGCGGCATGGTCGGCGTAGTTGAGCCCGATCGCGACGAATTTTCCGACGTCGACGATTGGCACACCCAGGCGCGGCTCGCCGGCGACCAGCGGCAACGTGGACGGATCGACCGCGGCGATCTTTTGGAGCGCTGAACGCGACAGGTTGGCTGGAGTGACGTCGGCGATCACATTCGACAGGTCGCGCAGGCGTCCCTGATCGTCGACGAGTCCCGGCTTCTCGGCGCCGGGATTGCCAAAGCGGACGAGCTTCATCTGGTGTTCCTTTGGTGCGTGGCGTCAGGCGAATCGCGCCGAAACGGTCCCGAGCCCGGCGATGTTGGCTTCGAATGCGTCGCCCGGATTCACGGGCACCATCGGCCCCAGGGCTCCGGAAAGAACGACGTCACCGGCGCGCAGCGGCCGTTTGCGACGGGCCAGTTCGCCGGCGAGCCAGGCCATCGCGTTGAGCGGATTGCCGAGGCAGGCGGCGCCCGTCCCCTTCGATACGATTTCGTCCTTCCTCGTCATCTGCATATGGAGGGCGCGGAGGTCCAAGCCATCCAGCCGTCGGACGGGTCCTCCCAGAACGAAGAGTCCCGACGAGGCGTTATCGGCAACGGTATCGACGATTCCGATATCCCACTTGGTGATACGGCTGCCGACGATCTCGAGGGCGGGCATCGCATAGGCCACTGCCCGCACGACGTCGGCCACGGTCGGCGTTTCGACCTCGATGTCGCGGTCGAGAAGGAAGGCTACTTCCGCCTCGATCTTCGGCTGCAGGACGCGCCCCGCCGCGACGGGCTCGTCTTCTCCCACGATCATATCGGCGAAGAGGACGCCGAAGTCCGGGCGATCGACGCCGAGCTGCTTCTGGACCGCGCGCGAGGTCAGCCCGATCTTGCTTCCGACCACGCGCCGGCCCTCCTTCTCCCAGTGGGCGGTGTTCTCCTGCTGGATGGCGTAGGCTGCATCGACATCGAGTTCGGCGAGTTGCGTCCGGATGGGCGCGATCGGGGTGCCGGCGTAGGCTGCGCGGATCTGGGCGGCGAGCTCGCCGTGCTTGGTTTGCTGGTTCATCTGAACGATCCTTACTTGCCGGTCCGGAGGAATTCGATGTGGAGGCGGTTGAACTGCTCCGCGTCCTCGAACTGAGGCCAGTGGCCACAGCGGTTCATGACGACGAATTTCGAGCCCGCAATCATGTCCGCGATCTGCTTGCCTTCGTCGGGCGTGGCGGTCGGATCATGCGAGGTCCACACGACCATGGTCGGAGCCTTGATCGACCGGTATTGGTCGGCGGTGATCATGTTGGGTCGACGGATCTCCATCTCCTGCAGACACATGATCCGCTTCATCGTGTCGGCGAATCCCGGCTGCGCGTAGATCGCCCGGCGGGTCTCGATCAGATCGTCGGAGACCATGCTCTTGTCGCACATCAGGAATTCGAGGCGCGTCTTGATCCGCTCCCATGAGGGATCGGAAGCGGCCTCATTCGACAGCTTCTTCAGTCGTTCCATCACCTGCGGGTGCGCGGTCCAACCGCCGGCGGTGTTGAGGACCAGTTTCTCCACCACGGCGGGACGATGTACGGCGAGATAGGTCGCGACCCATCCACCCAGCGATTCACCGCTGATCATCGCCTTGTCCCTGCCGAGTGTCTTGAGGACGGCGAGCACGTGGTCGGCGTAGTCCTTGACCTGGTAGTCGATCGCGGGCTTATCGGTCCAACCGTGCCCCAACATGTCGATGGCGACGAACCAGAAGTTATCGGCGTGCGGGCCGAAGTTTCTGGAGTACGCCTCCGCATGGCCGCCGACACCGTGCAGCGCCAGGACGAGCGGCTTGGACGGGTCGCCCGACTCGATGCAGCGGGTCCGGATTCCGCCGGCGTCGATGTAGTGCTGCTTGAAGGAAACTCCCCGCAGATCGGCCCAGACGCTGGAAAAGTTCTGTGGTCTCGTGTCGCTCATAGCTGAATCTCGTTGGTTTGCTGGTCAGGCGAAAAGCGGCGTGCCGCTCGGCTTCGAAGGTTTCGTCGTCTTCTCGCGCGGGATCGCCGAGAGGTCCGGGAGATCGAGAACCGCGCGTAGGGCTGCGCTCAGCCGGTCGAAGGCCTTGCCGGCGTCGGAGGTCCCCTCAATGTCGCGCCAGGCGACCACGCCGTCCGGGCGGACAAGCAGGACTCCAGCCTCGTCGATCTCTCGAATGCGCTGCCACTCGCAATAGAGGTCCTGCACTTCAGGCGAGCCCGTCACGACGACGCGAAGAAACGGCAGGTCGAGGTGCAGCGCCGCTTGCTTCCACGCGGCGCCGGCGAGGCCCGTCACGACAGTGAAGAGGCCCTTGCCCGTCACGTCGAGCGTCGACACCCGCAAGCCATCGCGATCGACGAGCCACGCGTGCGGGATCTTCGCACCCGGGCGCGACGTCGGCTGATTGTAGAGGCCGCGATCTCGCCGCCACTGCTCAGGCTCGCCTCCGACGTCGGGAATCACGGCCGAGGATTCGTACCGCTGGTTCATTTCCGTGCCCTGGGCATTGAATTCGGTCTGCTTCAGATCCAGCGCGGCCTGCGCCGCCTTACGGGCGGCGACGCCCTCCGGACCGGGATCGCGGAAGCGCGCGATGCCCGCGGCGACAGGGTTCTCGGCGCCCGGCACGCGGAAGCATGCGTTCAGCGGGGCGTAATCGAGCCGGGACTGGTTGGCGCGCAGCACGATCTGCTTTCCGACCGGTGCGCGCTCCTGCGAGTAGCTTTCCAGAAGTTTCGGACCGGCCCAACCCTTCACGGCGTAGGCGAGCTTCCAACCGAGGTTGTGGCCGTCCTGAACGCAGGTGTTGTTGCCGAGCCCGCTCGATGGTGGATGCCGGTGGACCGCGTCGCCGCCGCAGAGCACCCGGCCCTTCGAATATTGGGTCACGTAGGCCTGGTTCACATACCAGATCGACGTTCTCAAGATGTCGATGTCGACCGAAGGATCGCCAATTAACACCTTGATCTTCGGAATAATCGCTTCCGGCGACAGGTCCGGTTCGCCTTTGCTGATGTCGAAGCCCCAACCGGCGATCCACTGCGTCCACGGATGCACGGCCCGCAGCAGCCCCATGCCGATTTCCCCGAAGCTCGCGTCCGGCGTGACGATCCAGTTCAGAATGCTCGGCCGATGTTTGCTGTATCTGGAGAGATCTGCGTTGAAGACGGTGTAGACGGTGCCGGCGCGCGCCATCTGGCCTTCGATCGGCAGATCGAGATGGTCGACCACCATCGATCGGGCGCCGTCCGCGCCGACCATGTAGCGCGCACGAATGGTGTACTCACGCCCATCCAGGCGATCCCGCAGAGTTGCGGTCACGCCATCGGCGTCCTGTTCGTGGCGGACATACTCAGTGTTGAACGCGAAGGTCGCGCCCTTCTCCGCGGCTTTCTGGAACAGGATCGGCTCAAGCAGCGGCTGGATGATATCGACCATTCCGCAAGGACTGGCACGTAGATAGTCGCCGCGGCGATCGTCACCGGTTCCCCACGTCCGCATCCGGATCAACTCGGAGCCGGCCAGGCTGGTCGTGAAGGTCGTGTCGCCCATGAGCTCCCAGGGGCTCGCGTACCTGGCCACGTCTTCCGCGACCCCGAGGTCGCGGAAGACCTCGTTGGCACGCTGGTTCGTGATGTGGGCCCGCGGGCTGTCAGCCATCCAATTGCCGCGCGACACGATGTGACTTCGAACGCCGCAGTTCGCGAGCGCCAGCGCGGTCGTCGAACCTGTCGGGCCGGCGCCTATGATGAGCACGTCTGTTTCGTATGCCATTTGCCTGCTCCGCGATGCTTCCGCATTCGCGCGGGGTTTCGTGATCAGTGAGTGCCGTCGGCCTGTTTGGCCGCCATCATCGCCATGCCGGCGATCCAGCCCGGAATGGCTTCGTAGAATTCCTGCTCCATCTTGAAGTGGCCGCCGGTCGAGAAGGCGCCGAAGGCGGCGACCCATGCGAGGACCTCGTTGGCGCCACGTCCCGCGACTTCGCGGACCTTGCCGGTGTCGAGCGCGTCGGCACGCCAGATCTGCCCGCTGCGCAGGATCTCCATGAACTCCGCGTCCCAATCCGGATTGAGCGGCTGGCACGGACCCTTTCCCGCCTCTGCGAGAACGCCCGCCTCGAGTACCCGCTTCTCGCGGGCTTCCTTGGCTTCCGCGGTCGGATTTCGCCCATTGATCAGCCGCTCCCGGATCTCTGGCGGCGCGTCCTTGATCGAAGGCAGCGGCGGATCGTGCGAGAGTCCGCCCGACGCGGCAAACAACACCCGCTTGCCGGAACGTGTCGCGAACCGACCTACGGATTCCCCGAGTTGCCGGGCTCGGCGGTAGGTCGGAACGGGCGGCGCAGCGGCGTTGACGAAGATCGGCAGGATCGGGATCGACTTGAAGTCCCCGAGCATCGCCTCCCACAACTGGACGAAGCCGTGATCGACCGGCATGCGATACGACACGGCCACGTCGAAATCCTCGGCCCTCACGTGGTCGATGAGCTCGAGTGCCGTCTTCTCCGGAACTACCAGCGGGCCCGTCCCGCCTCCCCAGTCCCCTAAGGAGACGGCCCCCGCTCCGACGCAGAACGATGGCATCAGGTCGTAAAAGAAGCCGTTGAAATGATCGGGCGCGAACTGGATGATGTAGTCCGGCGCGAACTCTTTCACGAAGGTCCCGAGATGTCCGAACGCAGTTCGAACACGCTGCTCGGTCTCATTGCTGGCGGGCCCCTTGTACATCAGGGGAGTATGGGAAGCGCAGACGATGGCCACTGACATGATCGGATTCCTTCGAACGCCGAGTTGAGTTTCGATCGATTACCGCCCGTTACTTCTTGACTAGGGGACACGGGCTCTCCGAAAGAGGCCGGTTCACGGACTCGCCGGGCAATGTCTGGATGACGTTGTAGAGATCCCAGGCACCCTTGTTCTCGCCGGGCTTCTTGACCTGGAGCAGGTACATGTCGTGGATCATCTTGCGGTCGGCACGGATGTAGCCGTCAGCGGCGAAGAAGTCGTGCACCCGCTCCTTCTCCATTTGCTTCATCACGGTCGGAGCATCGTCGGTACCCGTCGCCTTCACCGCCTTCAGGTAGTGCACGACCGAGGAGTAGACGCCCGCATGGAATCCGGTCGGCATGATCTTGGCCTTGGCGAAGAAGCGTTCGGCCCAAGCGCGCGTTTCGGGCGTCCGGTCCCAGTAGAACGGCGACACTTCGTAGGCGTCGTGCGCGATCTTTTGACCTACCGCGTAGACGTCCGTCAGCACGGACTGAAGCGGAACGATCTTGGCCGCTGAGCTCAGACCGAATTCGTCCGCCTGTTTCATCGCGGTGACCGTATCGCCGCTCGACGCCGCGATCGCGATCACGTTGGCGCCGGCATTGGACGCGGTGAGTAGGAACGACGCGAAGTCGGACGTGTTCGGCGGGAACACCGAGTTGCCGACCACCTGCCCGCCGTTTAGCTTGACTTGCTCGGACGTATCGCGCGTCAAGGCGTTGCCGTACGCCTGATCCACCGTGAGGAAGTACCACTTCGTTCCGCCGGCCGCGACCACGGACTTGGCGGCGCCTTTCGCGAGATTGTAGGTGTCGACCGTCCACTGGACCGTGAGCGGCGAGCAGGCCTTGCCGTTGAAGTCCGAGGAGGTCGAACCGGACAACAGCATGATCTTGCTCTTCTGCGCCGCCATGTTCTGCACGGCGAAGCCGATCGGGGATCCCTGCATGTCGGCGATCGCGTCCACGCCTTCGACGTCGAACCAGCGTGCGGCGATCTGCGATCCGACGTCGGGCTTGCCCTGATGGTCGGCCGAGGTCACCTCGACGTTAAGGCCGGCGCCGAAGTCCTCGGCGGCCATTTCAGCCGCGATCACTGAGCCCTTGCCGTTCGCCATGGCCGTGGGGCCGGCGATGTCAGTCAGGACACCGACCTTGACCTTACCACCGCTCAGATTTGGGCTGCCGCCAGCGGTCTGGGCCGCAGCGGGCATTGCGAGGGCCAAACATACGGCCGCGGACAGATAAAACCTTGAATGAACCATCGTTTCCTCCCGTCACCGCCTGTCTCAGCGGGTTGGGCGATGGATTGCCGCCATTCGCACTATGATTCCATCAGACTCTGTGAAATGTTCGCACCGCGAACACGTCCGGAGAGACCATGCATCGCAACGTCAGGGCACTTTCGAGAGGTTTGGCTCTGATCAACGAGCTAAACGCAAGCGGGCCATCGAACGTCGTTCGGCTCGCGAAGAGGACCGGTCTCAACCGGACGACCTGCTATCGCCTGCTCGATACGCTGTGCGAAGACGGCTACGTGACCTTTGATGAAACGAACGCGTTGTTCGGCCTGACGCCCCAGGTGCGCACCTTGAGCGAAGGCGTGTCTTCGCGCGACTTGTCGAGCCAGGCGGCCCTGCCCGCGATGTTCGGCCTCCTGGATGACGTCTCCTGGCCCAGCGACTTCGGTGTCTTCGAGCTCGGCTCGGTGCTTATCCGCGAGAGCACACATCCCTTCAGTCCGTTCTCCGTTCATCGCTCCATGGTCGGACGAAGAAGATCCTTGGTGCGCAGCGCGCTCGGGAAAGCCATCCTAGCCGCCTCCGCGCCGGCGCTGAGGCGTGAAATGCTGGACCTCACCGCATCGCTGGTCGAGGAAGACGCGGCGTTGGCGAAGGACCGCCACTTCATCGAAGAAATTCTCTCTCAAACAAGGAAGGACGGCTACGCATCGTCCGTTGGTGGATCGGAGGCGGGCATTAGTGCAATCGCGCTGGCCATTCCGGGCGGGGGTCCCGTTCTCGGCAGTCTCAATCTGATCTTCTTCTCGTCCTCGATGACCCCAGAGGCGGCCGCCAAAAAGTATCTGCCCAGCATGCGGGCGGCGGTGAAGGAAATCGAGCGGCGGTGGTCCGCGGCAAACAAGGCGCGAGGAAAAGTTGCCTAACCGACGGTGGTCGGCGGATTAACGCGCGCAACCCGGGCTGGCGGCAGGTGTCCCACTCGGCAATACTAGGGCGGTGAAAGTCACAGTTTCAGTGCAAGCGAGAGGACGGTTACGCTTGCGACGCCGAGAGGCCAGAGTGTCGCGAAGCACAACAGACGGCGTGCAAGCGGATCTGGATCTAGTGGCTTCAATGATATCAATGGTGGAAGAAGGAGCGTATCGACCTGGCGCTTCTTCAGATAGCCGCCGCAGCGCCTCCATCCGGCCGCCCTTCCAGATAGCTGTACGTTGATGGTCAATTTTGGAAACAATAAGTTTCATTTGTTTCAATTTCGGCATCCAGGCGAACTCACTATGTGTGAGCCCTGAACTTCGGCGAAAGAAAATGCTCATGCGGGGTCGACGAACGATGCTGATCGTTACAACTCTGCTCGTGCTCGCTTCAAGCGCCTTCGGGCACGGACCAAAGCAGCCCCTTGTCGAGAAGCCGCCCACCATCACGTCCGGCCGCCTTGCGCTGGTGAAAGCGAATGAGGCCTATCCCGACGCGGAGGCACCCCTCGCCAACACCGGAAACGACGGCTCCGCTGTCGCGGCTGCCCTGCGCCGCAACGGGTACGACGTTGCGTTCCTGCGCGACGCGGCCCGCGAGCAGATATCGAGCGCGGTCGAACTACTTGAAAGCAAGATACGCCCTGGCTCGACCGTCTTCTTATGGTTCGGTGGATACGGAATCCAATCGCGAAATACGAACTACCTACTTCCCGTTGATTCAGCGGTCTCGTCCGAGCGCGATGTGCGAACCTATGGGCTCGACGTCGAAACCTTCGTGGCTCCGCAAAGCAGATCGCACTGATCGATGCATCACGCCGGAATCGGTTTGAGCGTCGATTCAGAAGCTATTCGCACGGACTCGCGGCGATACCGAGGAACTCCGATGAGGTGATCGGATTTGCGCTTCCGCCAAACGTCGTGGCTGACGATGCGCCAGTCACCCCCGGGTCGTTTGCAACTTCGCTGCGGGGCGCGCTTCATACCGCGTCGTCGCAGCGGGCTCTGGCCACCGACATTCCGGCGGTCGTCACGGCGGAAATTGCTTCCGATCGCGTATTCTCGTCGACGACAACCTCTCGAAAAACGCCGAGCAACTCGGACAAGGATGCGTCGTCGTAAGCTCGGCTCGGCTCAAACGGCGGAAAGAGGATTCCGATGGGATTGCTTGTTGAAGGTGAATGGCGCGATGCCTGGTACGACACGAAGCCTACCGGTGGCCGCTTCGTGCGCAAGGACGCATCCTTTCGCAACTGGATCACGTCCGACGGCAGCCCAGGCTCGAGCGGCACCGGTGGATTTAAGGCTGAAACGGGACGCTACCACCTCTATGTGAGCCTTGCCTGTCCCTGGGCGCACCGGACCCTCATAATGCGCGCACTCAAGAGGCTTGAAGACAAGATATCAGTTTCTGTGGTGCATTGGCTGATGGCCGAGAATGGCTGGACATTCGCGAACGGTGCCGGCGTCGTTCCCGATGACGTAAACCACGCGAAATTCCTATACGAAATCTATGCCAAGGCCGATGGTCAGTACACCGGCCGGGCGACCGTTCCGGTTCTCTGGGACAAGCATCGGCAAACGATCGTAAGCAACGAATCGTCGGAAATCATCCGCATGCTGAACTCCGCTTTCGACGATATCGGCGCAGCACAAGGCGACTACTATCCCAAGAAGTTGCGCGAGGAGATCGATGGCGTGAACGCGCGCGTCTACGACACTCTGAACAACGGCGTCTACAAGGCCGGCTTCGCCACCAATCAGGAGGCCTACGAAGAGGCGGTCGCCCCCCTCTTTGACACGTTGGACTGGCTGGATCTGCGCCTATCGGATAGGCGCTTTCTCTTGGGCGAAAGCCTTACGGAGGCGGACATCCGGCTGTTCACGACGCTCATCCGATTCGACGCGGTCTATTACGGCCACTTCAAGTGCAACATCAGGCGGATAACGGATTACCCAAATCTGTCGTCCTACACGCGCGACATCTTCCAGACACCAGGTGTGTCGCAGACCGTTGATTTCGACCACATCAAACGGCACTACTACGCGAGCCACCGCTCGATCAATCCGACGGGCATCGTCCCGGTCGGACCGGCGCTCGACTTCGACGCCCCACACGACAGCCAACGGCTTGGCGGCGGCATCGATCAGACCGCGTAGCCCGGCGCGTTTCCGGCAAGCCGCCCGTGAAGTTCCAGCATTCGATGCCGCCAGCCAGCAATCGGATCGCCGTCCTCAAGCAGGCGAAATTCACTAATCGCCGTCGCCCACTGAAAGGCGCCGAACACGTAATAGTCCGCGTAGGTCGGGCTGTCTCCACCCAGATAAGGTTGTCCCGCGAGCGTGGCGCGCAATGGCCGCAGGTCGTTCTCCCGAAACTTCACGACTCTGCTCCACGGCGCCGGGAACGACGTAGCCGCTGCGGTAACGCGCAGCGGTCCCGCCGATCCCTATGCGACGACCCTGTTCGACTACATCCATCGGGCGATGCCTTACCCGACGCCGGGCTCGCTCAGCACCGACGAGACCTACGCCGTCACCGCCTACATTCTGAGCCTGAACGGCATCGTTCCCGCGGACGGCAAGGTCGACAAGGACTCCTTGCCGAAAATCAGGATGCCTAATCGCGACGGTTTCATTCCGGAGCCAGAGTTCAGCTCGCCGAGAAACAGGTGAGCTAGACGTTGAAATCTGAGCACCACCCGCGCGTTCACTCCGGCGGCTATGGTTCGGTTGCCGTCGTCCGCCTTGCGGGCGAGGCTCCACGCGGCGGCTCAAAGGTCCTCGCGCAGCCCCTTGAAGAACGGATGTCGCACCTTCCCCTCCGCCGACTTTGCCCGGTACTCGATCTCGGCGAGCAACTTGGGCTCAACCCAGATGCCTTGGTGCGCGACCCTCTTCGCGAAGGCCTGCGTCTTCCGGACGAGCGGCTCCAGCCGCCTCCGGAGCTCGGCCGCAGAGACCTTGTCGAAGCCGTGATCGACCTTGCCGGCGTAGACGAGATCGGCGCCCTTTCGCCGGCCGACATAGAGGCCGTCCCACTTGGTGCCGTCCAGCGCGAAGCCGGCGATGGTCAGCGTTTCGCGCTGCGCGCAGGTCTTCTTGACCCAGTCGTTGCTGCGCCCCTTGGGGTAGGTCGAGTCGCGGACCTTCGAGACCACGCCTTCCATACCGAGCTTGCAGGCGTGGGCGAACATCTCCGCGCCTTCGATTTCGAAGCTTTCGCTGAACTGGACGTCGGTGCCTGCGACGATCTTCTTCAGCGCGGCCTTGCGCTGCCAGAGCGGCAGCTTCCTGAGGTCGCGGCCGTCGAGGTAGAGCAGGTCGAAGGCGACTAGCACGATCTTGTTGGACGAACCCTTGAGCTCGTTCTGCAGGACCGAGAAGTCGGTAGTGCCGTCGGCTGCGGGCACGACGATCTCGCCGTCGACGACCGCAGACGTGGCTTTGATCCGCCAGGCGTCGTGGGCAGCCTTCCTGAAGCGGTGCGTCCAGTCGTGGCCGCGGCGCGTAAAGATCTTGACGGCATCGTGGTGGATGTGGGTCTGGACGCGGTAGCCGTCGAACTTGATTTCGTGAATCCATCGCTCTCCGGACGGCACCCTCTCGATCGAGGATGCCAGGGCCGGCTCGACGAAATCCGGGAACGGTGCCTTGATGCCGATATCGGCCCGCATCCTACGCGCAAACGCCACGAACTAACTCCACGCAACAAACGTGATTCAAGGTGGCACATGCGGAATCGTTCCGGAACTAGTGAATCCTTGTGACGTTGCTTCGGCATCGTTCAATGAAGGAGCCGACCATGGCAAAGGCAGCAAAGAAAACCACGCGAGGACGCAAGCAGGACCGGGCCCGCGTCGCCGGCGGGCAGAAGTACGAAGTCGGCTACGAAGCCAAGAAGACTGGCCGCTCGGCGTCAGCCGTCAAGAAAGCGGTCAAGAAGGTCGGCAACACCCGCAAGCGGGTCGAGAAGCGTCTCGGGCGCTGACGCCCAGGTGGCGGCTACTTCCCGGCTGCCGCCTCAGATCCGACTGGAGAAGCGGGTGAAGGCGGTCAGCGTCTGCAGACGCGGCTCGACGTCGCGCAGGTAGATCTCCGCCTTCAGGAATGCGAGCTCGTCGTCGACCGCGCACTCGCCGACGTCGACGTACCAGGACTTGGGACGGCCATCCGTGCCTTCGCTCCAGCGATAGCCTCGCCGTTTCAACGAATCCTTCAACTCGAACGGCGACTGCTCCGCCCAGATACGCACCGTTTTCTTCCGCGCAATCTCAAGCAGGAGCGCGAGTGCCGGCGCTCGGGTCGTCGGCAGCGTGAAGTCCAGGATCTCCAGCGGCGCGTGGCAGTCGTCGACGGCCCTGTGGGCCTGGTGGAAGTATCCGGCGCCGTTCAGCAGGTAGCCGAGTTGGGCGCCTGCGAAGCCGTGCTTCCGCCAGTCGACCTCGGTCGCGCTGCAGGCCCATGCTTTTTGCTCGAAGACGGGCCAATACCGCTCGGCGAATTTGCGATCGAAGCCGGAATTGTGCGCGATCGTGATGACCGAGCCGTCGACGAACGCAGAGACCGCGGCATCGTCGATCCGGTGGCCAGCCACCATCTCGTCGGTGATGCCGGTGAGCGCCGTGATCTCGGCCGGGATCGGCACTGATGGCTCGTTGAAGGCTGAGAAAGTGTCCCTGACCCCGGCGATCCTGCCGTCCGGCGTGTAGTCGAATTTGACCATCCCGAGCTCGATGAGTTCGTCCGTTCGGTGATCGAGTCCAGTCGTCTCGGTGTCCAACAGGATCCCGACCCTGGTTTCTTGCCCGATGGTTGGCGTGGATATCGGTCGCGGGACGAGGCGCCGTAACACCCTGTAGTCCGTCGAGCGCCCCAATGCCTCGGCCATCGCGGCCAGTTCCGATGCGTTTTGAAACATCTCTTCTCGAGGTCAGCCTACCTAGTAGCCGGTTTAGTCGCACAATAGCGGGGGCGCCGGCCACGAGGTATCTGAAAATCGTGCCATTCACGGTGCTTTCGGCTCATGTTGATCCGATTCAGCCGGTTTGCGGGCGTGGTGCTCGACGTGCAGATGCTAGATGCCGGCGATCTCGCCCACGACGGCACCGAGTTTTCGCCACGAACCAACTCGGATAGCCTCATTGCGTCCCGGGAGCCGGGAGAGACCGCGATGGTCACCGAGCTGAAACCGAAAGCGATCAGGAAGACACCCCGCCGTGCGCAACGGGAGGAGTTCGTCGGCTACATCGTCGAGATCGACGGCTGGGACTGGGGCTATTCGTTTTCGCTCAACGCGGAGCGGCGGCCGATCGACCCATACCACGAATTTCGTCACCTCCAGGTCCGGGGCAGGCTGCTGCAGCCGACGGGACTGAAGACGGACAGGGTCGAGTTATCGCTGTTGCCCTCCCCGGAGCTCGTCACGGACCAGCGAAAGGCTTTCGAGCCGGTCGCGCTCGGGACACTCGATGTGCGCGGGGGCATGATCTACGGCAACATCGGCATCCCGTGGGACGCGCTAACGCCAATCCTGCAGATGCTGATTTCGGCCAGATTCAAGTTCGTCCTGATGCGTGGCACCAGGTTTCGGCATCGCAGCGCCAAGCTGAGGAGCCTTCGGCTCGAGACCAAGCTCACGGAGGATGACGTCCCGATGGCAGAGGAGGCGACGGGCTGACGGCGCGCCAAGCCGATGTGACCTACGCCACTTGGGGCGTCAGGCTTCGCCCGGTCCCGAGAAGATGGAGGTCGGCGGCGTGGTGCGAGGGGTCGGCAGCGGCCGCTCGGTCGCTCCGGATCGCGAGGTCGGACTGCCCTTCGCATCGTACCGCTTGGCGAGATCCAGCAACCGACGGCGGGTGAACGGATCGGCCTTCTCGGCTATGACCCGGACCCGCTGCGCAAGACCCAGGTAGAACTCCTGCTCCATGACGCACCCCCACAACATCACTGCCGGAAGTTGAGTACCCTGCGGTCGCGGAGTCAAGGAGGCCATGCCCCGCAGTGTCGATGCAGACAGTTTTTAACGCCAGGCTTGAGTTTCCGACGTCGGCTGAACTAGAGTGGCCATTGCAGGGGAAATCAGATGGCAGAGCTCTATCCGGTACGGAAGGCGTGCCCGGTTTGCGGCAGGCCGATGAAGGCTGTGCCCGGCGAAGCTCTGGAGAGACGGCTGCGGTACGTCTGCACCAATTGCGACGACGACCCGCTACACGACCCGACGGCCCGCAAATGGGTAGACAGTCCGCTGAAGCCGCCGGCCGATCCCGAAACGTAACCGGCCCCGCAGCGACCTTGGAAGGTCGGACCGCATCGCATCGCGGTCTACTTCAGCGATCGGATGTAGTCGGCCAGGTCCGCAATTTCGGATCGGTTCAGCGACAGGTTCGGCATATTAGGGTGAGGCAGTAGCAGCAGAAAGGCGAGCCTGTTCTGATCGAAGTCGGGTGTCTTCGCGATGGACGCGAACGGCGGCGCCTGATCGGCGGCGGTCGTCTGATCTCGCTCCACGAGGTGGCAGCTTGCGCACCAGCGCTTGGCGATATCCTTGCCGCCGACGGCGTCCGCTGCGAAAGACGGCGTGATGATGCCGAGCATGCAACATGCAGCCACCAATCTGAATGCTTTCGACATGTTCGGCCTCCCATGACCTGGCCGGCGCCCTTTCCGGGCTTACGACGGAAAGTCGGCGGGATCCACCTTCAGGCGATCGGCATGGAGCGACAAGTCATGGGTGGCGTGGATATAGCAAAAGCGTTCCTTGGCCTGCTGCTCGGCCTCCCGTCGTTTCGGGCATCCAGCTCGATTGTCGTTTGACAGACTTCGCATCTGGCCGTTGTCGCCGAGGACATCCTTAATGAAGCGGACGATGAAGCGCGGCATGGGCACCTTCATTGGCGGCGGCGCTGCGTCCAGCGGCTCGATCCACCCGCGCCGTTCGGAGTGGGGAGGGGGATTGCCGCGGACGCTCGGCCGGGCCAGCGGCGTTAACCGGAGATGGCGTCGCCAGGTGTGCCCCTCGCGCGCCAGTAACGCTGGCGAAGCCGGGGCGCTATCAGCCATGCGATTGCAGCCGACGCCACGAAGCTCACGGCAATCATCGTCGGAATAGCCGCCATTGCGTTCGACTGGATCGGCGTGAGGAGAATCACAAGCATTCCCGCGCCGAACATCACTGCCTGGATGCTCATGAAGACCATTGCCGCGATCTGAAGTCGTACCGACATACCGACACTCCCGAATGCGCCCTCGGTACAACGGGCTCGGCTTTGGCGTGTTCCGACCGAGGGGCGTGCTGTCGGGCTGCTAGGCGCTGGAATCCAAGGCGGCGTCACACTTGGGGCAGCGGCCGTCCGCGGCAGCGCCAAGCTGGCGACGAATCTCATCCTTCAGAGGTTGTCCGTCCCACCTCGATCCGTCGCTCTTGGTTATTCTTTTGGCTCGTTCGAAGGCGTGGCTCTCGGCCGCGTCGTCGCCGACCCGGATGATCACGTCTTGATGGAAAGGGCAGACCGTCGTCGCGCGCGTGGTCTCGAGCGCGTAGCGCGTGCGTCAGGTCGTCTGGGTGAAGGTCCGCTGGCATGGCGGCCCTCTCTCGGCTCCACGCTCCGTCTTCAGGCCGAAGGCAGATCGGCCCCGGGCTTCAAAGAAGCGCCGAGGCCGATTGTTCAGTGACGTCTGATCGGGGGCTGCGTCGATCCCACCCGCACCGTCGGCTTTGGTTCCGTAGAACTCGCCGACCGAGCCGCTCTCGGAGCCGGCTGCCTTTGGCGGTCGCTGACGCAGCGGCCGAAGGCGGGACCCAGAGTGCCTAGGAGTCCTTCTCTTTTGGTTCGCCGGGAGCCAAGCCGACGATGGCGAAGCAAACCATGGTGCGGCCTACGGAATCCGACACGCGCCGAAGTCCGTGACCCGGCGACCCTTGCGAGACATCAAGGAATATGTGCCTAGCGAACAGACCGCGAAAGTTCGCTTGTTGGGCACGGTTGGCAAGGATGAAAATCACGCGCTGGCAGGGCTCCCTGTCGGAACCGGCTGCTGCCGTTCGTCTTGAGTCCGTGTCCCGTACCCTGGAGCGTTGCGTTCACCATGGCCCCCCGCGCGAACTGGAAAGGCTTCCTGCGTCTGTCCCTCGTCACCTGTCCGGTGGTGCTGTATCCGGCCACCTCGGAGAGCGAGAAGATCTCCTTCAACCAGCTCAACCGGCAGACCGGACATCGGATCAAGTACCTGAAGGTCGATGCCGACACCGGCGATGAGGTGCCGAACGAGGATATCGTCAAGGGCTACCAGCTCGAGAAGGACCAGTTCATCGAGGTGACCAAGGAGGAGCTCGAGGAGATCGCACTTGAATCCACGCGCACCATCAAGATCGACGAATTCGTCGACAAGACCGATATCGACCCGCGCTATCTGATCAGGCCCTACTACATCCGCCCGGACGGCAAGGTCGGCCACGACGCCTTCGCCGTGATCCGCGAGACCATCCGCGAGATGGACAAGGTCGCGATCGGCCGGGTGGTGCTGACCAACCGCGAGCATATCATCGCGCTCGAGCCGATGGACAAGGGGCTGGTCGGCACGCTGCTGCGCTACCCGTACGAAGTGCGCAGCGAGCAGGAGTATTTCGACGAGATCCAGGACGTCAAAGTGACCAAGGACATGCTCGATCTCGCCAGGCACATCGTGAACCAGAAAGCCGGCCGGTTCGACCCCGAAAAATTCGAGGACCACTATGAGACCGCGCTGATCGAGCTCATCAATCAGAAGCGCGCCGGCAAGCCGATCACGCCGAAGGAAAAGCCTGCCGCGACCAACGTGGTCAACCTGATGGAGGCGCTGCGTCGGAGCGTTGGTCAGGAGGCCGCGCCGGCGAAGGCCGGGAAGCCCGCTAAGAAGCCGCGGAAGGCTGCTGCGGGCCAGAAGGAGATGCTGATGTCGATTGCCGGCAAGAAGCCGGCGAAGGATGCGGCGGCGAAAAAGCCGGCGGCTGGGGCGAGGCGCAAGTCGGCCTGATCTTCAATCTCATCTGCCTAATCAGAGTCGGTGTCGAACAATGCTGACGCAGATCTACGAAGTTGCGACGCCCGCCGAAGCCGAAGCAATATCCGCAATCGGCGTCGATCATGTCGGCGTGCTTGTCGGGGATGGCGCTTTCCCCCGGGAGCTTCCGGTTTCCGAAGCGGCCGCGGTTATGGAAGCTATCAGGGGGCCGTCCTTACTCTCGGCGCTGTTCCTCTCGCCGGATGTCGCGATGATCGAACGGATGGCCAGGGAGCTCCGCCCGCCTATCGTGCACCTCGGTGCTTCGAATGAGTTGCTTGCCCCCGACCATGTCTCGGCTCTCCGAAGGTCTTTGCCAGGTGTCAGGTTCATGCGTAGCGTACCTGTGACAGGACCCGAGGCGCTGCAGGTGGCGCGCGCCTACGATGGAATTGTCGAATGGATCCTGCTTGATAGTCATCGCGTTGGCGATCCTCAAATCGGTGCGCAGGGCGTCACGCATGATTGGAGCATCAGCCGAACGATCGTCGAGACCGTTCGGACTCCGGTAATACTCGCCGGCGGACTGGGGCCGGACAATGTCAAAGAGGCTATCCGGTCGGTACAACCTGCCGGCGTGGATTCAAAAACGAAGACCGACAGCGAGGGCACCCACTCGAAAGACCTGGTGAAGGTCCAAGCTTTCAATCGCGCCGCGAAGAACGGCTGATCGCTCTTATCCAAACTGGGCGAGCTGACGGGCGTGGTACTTCCCGAGCCATAGGATCACGGCCCCGGTTTCTGCGGCGGCCCCGGATTCCTACGGTGCCATCGACGCGTGATCGTTTACGATCTGCGATTATATTTCCGCCCGATGGAGACCGAGTACGACCCCGAGCATGAGGCAGTTGCGGCGATGAAGCTCGCCGCTGAAGCCGATGGAGCCGAACGGCAGAGATGGATCAACGCTGCGCTGGCGTGGATTGAACTCACTCGCCTGCGGGTGTCCGGCCGCGAGCGCAGCGGGGCGGAAGAGACGGTCTAGTCACTTGCCAACGATCCCGCCTCGGATGCTCGCGCCCCAGTTGCTCTCATCCACGATCTGACCAATACTCAGTCCCCGCGACGTCATAGCGGGGCTGGCCATGGCTGAACTTGCATTGCCCGAGACGCAATATGCGCAGAGCGGCGATTTCAGCATCGCCTACCAGGTCATGGGCAGCGGCCCTGTCGACATCATCCTGGTCCCTGGCATCATCTCGCATATCGATTACCAGCATGCTGCCCGGCTACACGCAAATCCTCCGCCGGATGGCTAGGTTCTCGAGGGTCGTCACTTTCGACAAGAGAGGACAAGGCCTGTCCGACAGGCTTGCCGATGTGCCTTCGCTCGAGGACCGCATCGACGACGTCCGGGCGGTGATGGACGCAATCGGATCGCGACGGGCCGTGTTGGTCGGTTTCTCCGAGGGCGCTTCCATGAGCGTTCTGTTCGCGACGACCTATCCAGATCGCGTCTCCCACCTGGTTCTTTTCGGCGGCCTTGCCCGCATCGCCGACCTGTTTCCGCCGAGCTTTTCCCCTGCAGAGGCCGATGAAAGGCTGGCGAACCTCGTCAAGCGCTGGGGCAGCGGAAGCTTCCTGGCGAACGTGTTCGCGAGCGAGGCCTCGAATCCGGACGCGGCCGCGCGCATTGCGAAGTTCGAAAAGCTGGCGTGCAGTCCGGGCGCCATCAGGTCCTACATAATTTCCAATCGCCGGATAGACGTGAATGCCATCCTTCCGTGTGTCCGCGCCCCGACCTTGATTCTGCATCGGGCGACCGACGCCCAAGTGCCGGTAGCGCTGGGCCGTAAGATGGCGGCGGGAATACCCGGGGCGAAGTACATCGAGTATCCGTCCGGAGATCACGCATTCTGGACCGGGGACACCGAGACCCTGGTCGGCGACATCGAGGAATTCGTGACCGGCCATCGCCAGGCGGGCGACACCGATCTCGAGCGCATTCTCGCGACCGTCATGTTCACCGACATCGTCGACTCCACGCGGCAGGCGGCCGAAATAGGCGACCAGCGGTGGCGGGGCCGCCTCGACGAGCACGACGCGCTTGCGCGTCAGTTCATCGACCGGCATCGAGGCAATCTGGTGAAGACCACCGGGGACGGCGTGCTCGCCACCTTCGACGGGCCAGGTCGTGCGATCCGGTGCGCGCTGTCGTTCAGCAGTGCCGCCCGTCAGATCGGCTTGCCGGTACGCGCTGGTCTGCATACTGGCGAGATCGAGATGCGGGGCAGCGACATTGGGGGCATCGCCGTCCACGCGGCGGCCCGCGTCATGTCGCAATCCGCGCCAGACGAGGTGCTGGTTTCGCGAGTTGTGACCGATCTCGTCGCGGGCGCGGGACTGCGGTTCGGCGAGCGCGGTTCGTACGAATTGAAGGGGCTGCCGGGCAAATGGGATCTGTTCGCGGCCACCGGTTAGCCTCTGCGCCCGCCACCAGCCACCTGTTGTGCACCGATCAGGCGCCGGGAAAAGCCCAGATGTTCATGGTGGCTATACCCTCGCGCAGTTTCTTGATCGGAACGTAGTCCGGCGAATTCCAGAATGCGTGGATCGCCTCCATGTCGGGAAACTCGAACATGACGACGGGGCGCTGATCGTGTTCGCCTTCCAGCACCTCCACCTTCGCTCGTCTGGCTACAAGCTTTCCGCCAAAGCTGGCTATGAACGGCACGACGGCCTGCACGTATTTCTGGTACTGCGCTTCGTCCTTGATGGTGTTTTGGACAATAAAATAAGCGGGCATAATCAACCTCTCGTGGCAATGATGCTGAGAGCAGAAGACGTGCAGCCTAGCATGCTTCTTGGGGCTCGTCCCACTTGTAGTCCCTTGTCACAGATAACTGGGGACTGCCGGCGGCGAACTCATCCTGGAAGCGCGTGACGGCTGAACCTCTGAAGGTGCAGCTGCGGTTGTCGTCAATCGTCGGCAGCGCACTCGGGGCAAGTGTCCCCAGGGGCCAAGCATGCAAGAGCGGAAAGGCGGGCAATGACGATGAAGCCCGTCAGCAAGAGAGCGCGTCAACGAAGTTGACCTAATGACCCAAGCAGCTTGCCTCGGCGCACCGAAAGCGGGCAGGCCGAGCGCATTCAGTCGCAGCCGGGCTAATACCAGAGGGCAAAGATCCATTTCGCGCCGAGGACGGTCTCCCAGACTGCCGCTAATTCGACCGCCAGCACAACGACGCTGGCCAGCAGCGCAATCGAGAGCAGGAGTCCGTCCATCCTCTTCGAGATAAGCCAGTGAGATCAGCGCGATCACCAGGGCGGGAACGACGTCGCTGAGAGGGACCGGCGTGAACAGCAGGGCAACGTTCAGGAGCACGACGACGGCGCCGACGAGACGCTTGGTCGCGTCGAACGGAGTCGGCCAGCGGGGATGAATGAGCTTCTCGAGAGACCTCAGCACGGGCACGGCGCGCTGCACCAGAGCAGCAAGGTGCCGTGTGGGCAATGGACGGGCGGCGATGCGGCGCGGGAACACCGGCATGTTGTGGCCCAGGATCATCTGGAACGCGGGGATCATGAGCAGCAGGCCCGCAACGATCGAGACACCCGGTGCAACAGCGACCACACCGAGCAATAGCATGATGAGGCCGAAGGAGCGCTTGTGCATGCGGCTCATCAGCCAACCCAGGGTAAAGTGATCTACCGGCGCCTCGTCGTGCAGTCGCTGCAGCAAGACCGAGGCGGGGACAAACGCTGTGGCGTCCGCGGGTAGCGCCTGCTTCAGGTTGGACCTCCTCTCTTGCTTCAGGGCCGACCGCAATGGATTGGATCAACCACCTCCGCCGCGCCATGGCGAGCGAACAAGGCAGAGGCATCTCACCAACCCATGGGATGGGGCCGCATTCCAACCCTCGCCGGCCACCGCTGGGTCAAAGTTTGCCGAGCAAAAGCAAGATCAGCAGAATGACAATCACAAGACCAAGACCTCCGCCGCCGTAGTAGCCAGTACCGTAGAACGGACCGCCACCGATCCCACTGAAGCCGCCCAGCAGCGCGATGATCAGAATGATTAGAACGATGGTCCCGATCGACATTTCGATAGCTCCCTTTTCGATAGATTCCCTTTGCGGTTTGGTCGCGACGTCATTGCGCCTCGAACTTGCGCGGCCAGCGGCCGATCCCAAGCAAGTTCCCAGTAAGGCACTCATCCTGTCGCGAAGTAGCAAAGCCTGCTTGCCTCAAATCAAAGATGCAGGCGTTCAGAAGCGGCCCATTATGGCCGGATAGTTAGCAGCCAGTCGTCGAGCCGCTGCAGCCAGCGTCGAGGCGGAGGTGGCGCAGGCGGCGGTTTGAGTTTGAGGCGGTCACCGTCACGTCCATGAACAAGCTGAAGCGTTCGGGTGTGATAGACGGCCAGATCCGGGCGGTGACCAATGCTCAGCACGGTGGTCTGCTTCAGCTCATCGTCGAACAGAGCCATAACGCGGTGCTGGCTGTCTTCGTCGAGCGCGGCCGTCGCTTCGTCCAGAAAGACCCATGCCGGCTTGTGCAGGAGAAGGCGCGCAAAAGCGAGGCGCTCCTGCTCGCCAAGCGAAAGCTCCTTGTCCCAGCGCTCGATCGTGTCGAGCTTGGGAACGAGATCGCCGAGATCGCAGCGGGCAAGAGCTTGGCGAACATTCGCTTCGGGGAAGGCGTCGACGGGGCTCGGATAGCTGAGGGCGTTGCGCAACGTACCCAGCGGCAGATAAGGGCGCTGCGGCAGGAATGCCATCGACTCGAGCGGAGGCGTGAGGATTGTCCCGGAACCCCATGGCCAAAGGCCTGCCACGGCGCGAAACAGTGTCGATTTTCCTCTTCCGGTGTCGCCGACAATCAGGACACGCTCGCCAGGGGTGATATGGACCGTCGCGTCATCGATGACGATATGTCCGTCCGGCAAGAGGATGCGGACGGCCTCGAAAGCGAGATGTCCCTCCGGATGCAGAGCGCGTTTGATCTCCTCGGCGCCCTGTTCGATCGCAGGGAGATTGTCGAGCGCTTCGCGAAAGCGCGCGACCCGATGGACCGCCGCGCGCCAATCGGCGAGGCGCGAGAAATTGTCGACGAACCATCGCAACGCGAGCTGTACCTGGGTGAACGCGCCCGCCACCATGATCAGGCCGCCAAGCGTCAGGCTGCCGCCGAAATAGGCCGGTGCTGCCACCAGTATCGGAACGACCAACGACAGCCAGCCGATGCCCGATGTGATCCACGTCAGGTGAGCGAGCGAGGAGGATATCCGTCGCATCGTGTCCACGACGGCCGCGAGCGCGGCCTCGAGATGCCGTCGTTCGTCCGTTTCGCCGCCATGCAACGCAATGCTCTCGCCGGATTCGTTGACCCGAACGAGCGCGAAGCGGAATTCCGCCTCACGCGCATATCGCTCGCCGTTCAGGGCAATCAGCGGCCGCCCTACGATCCAGGTCAGTGCGGACCCGGTCAAGGCGTAAGCGAGCGCACACCAGACCATGTAACCGGGAACGGCGATGTCGTAGCCCGCGACCTGGAACGTGACTTGCGCCGATAGGGTCCAAAGCATGCCGACGAAAGCGATGAGCTGAAGCAGGGAATAGACCATGCCGCATCCGAGGTCGGCGGTGTAGTCGCCCAAGAGGCGCGTATCCTCCTGGATGCGCTGGTCCGGGTTGTGTCCATATTCGCCAGCAAAGCCGAGCTGATAGACGCGCAATGGCTTGAGCCACTCGGCCAGGAGGTGACGCGTAATCCATTCCCGCAGTCGAAACTTCAGGCGTTCCTGAAGAAAGGTGTTTGCGACCGTGAGCGCCAGCAAAATCACGACGATGACAACGAACGTCCAGAGGTCATGGAGGAAGCCCGACAGGTCCTTGCGGCCGACGGCGTCGAAGAACCGGCCGTTCCAGTCATTGAGCTGGACTTGTCCAAACATATTGGCAATGGTGACGACCGTCGAGGCAGCGAAGATCGCTACCACGCGCCGTCCGCCTTCGGCGCGAACCCGCGC
Source organism: Bradyrhizobium barranii subsp. barranii (assembly GCF_017565645.3). Classification (NCBI taxonomy): domain Bacteria; kingdom Pseudomonadati; phylum Pseudomonadota; class Alphaproteobacteria; order Hyphomicrobiales; family Nitrobacteraceae; genus Bradyrhizobium; species Bradyrhizobium barranii. The sequence continues at coordinate 563,605 of NZ_CP086136.1, read as the reverse complement.
GAATACGCCCAGGTCCCGGGCAAGATTGAAATCTTGTACTGGCGCAGCTTTGATGAGCGCGTCCGCGAGAGGAGGTCTTGCCGTCGCGTCCGGCATGATCGGGAGCAGAGGATCTGCGGCCTGCGGCAGCTTCGGAATTGCCTCCGCCGGTGGGGCAACGGCCTCGGGAGCCGCAGGTGATGCAACGTCAGCCTTCATGCGCCCGCGTCACCCTGTTTCATCAGCCGGGAATCACCGGATCAGCTAAGCAGGCCCGGGCGATCGGGATCTTGACCCACCGCAATGAGTTCCCCGGTGGCATGACCATTATGCTATCACCAAAGCGCTTGTTTCAGGAAGTAGCCTGCAGGACCGTGATCACGGCCTTGCCTGCAAAGCGCATCGATCGACCGGGGACATGCCAGAGATAACGGAAAAGTCTGACCGGCAGAAAGGTGCCGAAGCCGAAGTCGATGGCTTTCGGAAAGACCTCGGCCCGTTTGTCGTCGCCGCTGAAACGACCCGAATGCCCATGCTGTTCACGGATGCGGCAAAACCCGACAACCCGATCATCTTCGCCAACGACAGTCTTCTCGCTCTGACCGGGTATGACCGGGAGGAAGTGCTCGGAAAAGACTTCAACTTCCTGATGGCCGGCGGTTCGGATGTCGAGGCCTTGACGCGAGCCAAGGCCGAGTTCGAGGGGTCGTCCAACGGCGCCGAAGTGTTCTGCCGCCGCAAGGATGGCAGCGAATTCTGGGCCGCGGTTTTCGTCAGTCCGGTGCGCGATGAAGGTGGCGACGTCGTTCAATATTTTGCATCCCTGATTGATCTCACCAAGCTCAAGGAAGATGAAGCTCGATCCAGGATGCTGATCGACGAGCTGAACCATCGCGTCAAGAATACCCTTTCCACGGTGCAATCGATCGTCTGGCAGACGTTGCGAACGACGACCGACCCCGAACAAATTCGACAATCCATCGAATCCCGGTTGTCCGCGCTCTCCCGGTCGCACGACCTGCTGACCCGCGAGAAATGGGAGAGTGCCGGCCTGCTCGATATCGCTCACGATGCGCTGGAACCGTTCGGGGTCTCCGGCGGACGGGCGGATCGCATTGTGATCACGGGGGAGAACGTCCGCTTTCCACCGAAATCAGCTTTGGCCCTTGGTATTGCGTTCAACGAACTTGCGACCAATGCCGTGAAATACGGTGCGTTGTCCAACGCGGTCGGATCAATCCAGATCTCGTGGACGGCGGAGACGACACCGGCCGGGAAAAGGCTCGTGCTGAGCTGGAGCGAGAGAGGCGGTCCCCCCGTCGCGCCGCCGGCACACAAGGGATTTGGCTCGCGCGTGCTCGAGCGCGGCCTCGCTCACGAGCTGGAAGGTGAGGTGCAACTGGACTATCGGCCGAGCGGGCTTATCTGCACGATGGTCATTCCGTTTCCAAGAGGTGTCCCTGGTGGATGAGTTGCTTTGCGGCCGGCGAGTCCTCGTGGTCGAGGATGAGATGCTGATTGTCATGATGATTGAAGACATGCTTGCCGACCTCGGCTGCAAGTCGGTGACTTCGGCCGCGACGGTCGACAAGGCGCTGGCGCTGATTGAAGCACAGACCTTCGACGTCGCGCTGCTCGACATGAACCTGAACGGCGACGATAGCTATCCGGTAGCGGAGGCGCTCTTTGCGCGCGGAGTTCCGTTCGCCTATTCCACCGGCAACACCGGTCAAAGCGTCAAAGACAGCAACCCCGACAAGGTTGTGCTGAAGAAGCCCTTCAAACTTGAAGACCTGGTCGCGATACTTACCCGCCTCAAGCTCGCGCCGATCGCGTGACAGGCTCGATGATTGTCAGGTTGTCGTCAGCGGGGATCAATTGGCTATGGCCGATCGGCAATCCGCCCCAGGTCGATCTAGGACGTGACGAAAACTTCTACGGACATCCCGGCGAAAGCGCCGGTGCTACCGACGAAGCTGCCGGACACCGGGATCGTCTGGCGGATATCGCGCGCAACCGCGACCGGGATCAGATTGAAGCCGCCGAGGCTGCGGTTCGTCGGGTCGAACGTGATCCAGCCGGCTCCAGGCAGGAAGACCTCCGCCCACGCATGGGTTGATCCCGCGCCGCTCGATCCGATGCTCCGTTGTTCCGGATTGTAGAGATAGCCGGAGACGATTCTTGCTCCGAACCCGAGCATGCGTGCCGCTTCGGTGAACAGCACCGCGAAATCCCGGCATGACCCCCAGCCGCGATTTAGGGTTTCTACCGGCGTTTGGGTGCCCTCATCCTCGCGGCTCTGATACCGGACAGCTTCAGACACGCCGGTGCTGAGGTCCTTTAGAAGCGACAGCGTGTCCGTCCGACTTCCTCGAACGAACATTTGTGCCCAATTTCGCAGAGCACCGGCCGGGTCCGAGAACTGGGGGAGAGCGAGGGCGCCGAGATCGGTCCAATCGTCATCGGAATAGCGGAACGGGTACGACATCGCGGAGACCGCGATATCGAACACCGGCCATGCGACCGCGTCGAGCTGAAGCTCAGCGACGCTCGCGATCACCAGGCTGGAGGCCGTCATCTGAAACGTGGCCGTCGCGATTGTATTGCCGTACACATCGTGCGCCCAGGTCAAGGTCGCAGGCGGCGTCACCGTGACGTTGCTCGACATCAGACGAAGCTCGCGGCTTTCGCGCGGCCGAAGCATCAGACGGTGCGGCAACAGGCGCACGGATTCGTTGAAGCGATATGTCGTCGTGTGAAGAACCTTTAAGCGTAATCAACGAAGCTCCGATCGGTCAGCCTCTGGCCATGCCCCTTGTCCGGCGGTCCCCGTCGGGAAGTTTGGCCGAGTTGACGAGCCCATGCAAATGTCGCTCCAGATGACTGAAACCTGAGGCGACCAGGAGGAACACGCCATGAAGAACCGGCCACCGCTTCCGAAACATTTGAGCCGCCACAGGTATCACGCGCTGCTGAACCTGCTGCAGATCGAGCTCGTGAAGTTGCAGCGCTCCGTGATTGAGCGCGGACAGCGTGTCCTCGTCATCGTCGAAGGTCGCGACGCCGCCGGCAAAGATGGCACCATCAAGTCGATCGTCGAGCATCTAAGCCCGCGCGACACCCGCGTCGTGGCGCTGGGCCCGCCGAGCAATCGGGAACAATGCTCATGGTACTTCCAGCGTCACGTTTCGCACTTGCCGGCGGCAGGAGAGATCGTGCTGTTCAATCGCAGTTGGTACAACCGTGCCGGAGTCGAGCGTGTCATGGGCTTCTGCTCCAAGGAGGAAACCGAGGAATTCCTCGAGACCGTGCCGGCTTTCGAGGCAATGATCGAGCGTTCGGGTATTACCCTGCTCAAGTACTACCTCGATATTTCGAAACAGGAGCAGAAGCGACGGCTCGCCGACCGCCAAAGGGATCCCCTGAAGCAATGGAAGCTGAGCCCCATCGATGCCAAGGCGCAGAAGTATTGGAAGGCCTATTCCGAAGCACGGGACAAGATGCTGGAGCGGACGCACACCGTCACCTCGCCCTGGACCTTGGTCCGGGCCGGCGACAAGGAACATGCGCGACTTAATATCATTCGCGACATGCTGTGGCGGCTGAACTATCCGGGAAAGCACCGTCGCCTCCACAGACCCGATCCGGCCGTCGTGTTTCCTTACGATAAAGCCGGTTATGAGCACGGGCTGATCGAGGCTTAGAACTCTGTTGATTTAGATCATCGCGGAAGCCGTAAAGGAGTCGATCATCAAGCACCTGAGCGGTGATCGTGATCGAAAATCACGAGATTGAATGACGCCTCGGCTATTTGCCGTTAGCAAACTCTTCAACCGGCCTCCCCAACCCAGGTAACAGCGGTCAAGAGAGTATTTGACAGATGAGCCGCCTCCATAAAGAGACCCACCTCGTTGCGCGCATCGGCTGGTTGAGAGCAGCCGTGCTCGGCGCCAATGATGGGATCATATCAACCGCTAGTCTTATCCTGGGAGTGGCGTCGGCTGCCGCTTCCCGAAGCGACGTTCTCTTGACCGGGATCGCCGGGCTGGTTGCGGGCGCCATGTCCATGGCGGCTGGCGAATATGTTTCAGTCAGTTCGCAGTCCGATACGGAACATGCTGACCTCGCGCGTGAGAAGCGCGAACTGGCAGGCGATCCGGTGTCTGAGAGGGAAGAGCTTGCTCAGATTTATGTCGCGCGAGGCGTCGAGGCCGGTCTCGCCCGCGAGGTTGCGATGCAATTGATGGCTAGTGACGCCCTGGGTGCGCACGCCCGGGTTGAACTTGGCATTTCGGAAATCAGCACCGCTCGTCCCGTACAGGCCGCGTTGGCATCGGCCGCGACCTTCTCCGTCGGAGCGGTAGCGCCGCTTGCGCTTGTCCTGGTCTCGCCGTCCAATGTGTTGATCCCGGCCGTCGCTGCAGGTTCTCTGGTCTTCCTGTCGCTGCTCGGCGCGATCGGCGCTAAGGCAGGAGGCGCCGGCCTGTTGAAGCCAACCATACGAGTGACATTTTGGGGGGCCTGTGCGATGGGACTGACGGCCGGAATTGGCGCAGTTGTAGGCAAGGTTGTGTGAGCGTCGCGGCACTTACGACGCCGCCTCACGCGGTCTTCCAGCTTCCCTGGCATTATGCGCCCTCGAAGTTTCCTCCTCCCGTCGCCTACACTGGGCGGGCGCAAATTTTAGATGCCGAGAAGCAGGTGCCGGAAGCCGTCGAGCGGGGACAGACCATCCTGGCGCGCTACGTGGAGCCGGGCGAGCGGAATTGCGAGCGGACCATCAACGATCTTCTGGACGTGCTCGATCGCGACCAGGTCGTTGCGGCCGTCGAGGAGCTCGAAATGCGCGGAGAGGCCGTCGACGAACTGCGGCGCTTGCTTCAGCGAGGAGCGCCTCCTTGGAGCCCTCATCCGAAGAATTCAGCCGAGCCAGACCTGCCGCCGATGCCGCCCGAGAAGCGGCCACAGGATCCCGGAATGGACGGCAGCGACATGCGGTTCGAGGGCTATCGGATCGAGACCCGGGAGCACGCCGGCGAATATCCGGACACCATGCCCCAAGTCATCGAGGTCACCGACGCGGTAGGGCGCAAGGCGGCGCATGTGCCGCTCAGCCGCGACGGCAAAGTGGTCGACAGCTCGGCAGTCGTCCAGAAGCTGATGGATTGCGAAAAGAACCGCTGAGGCTCAGGCGGCCGGCGCGGGATCTTCCTTCACGCCGCGGGCGACGATCCGCAGCGCCCCGTCCCGGAGAGGCCGCTGCAGCTTCAGCGCTTCGTAGGCCGGCGCGGTCATCCAGGTCTCGGCCTCGTCCGGCTGGTCAGGATCACCGGCATCGTGAAGGCGGAGAACGTATCTCTGACGCCGACGATCCGGCCGTCCGGCGTGTAGTCGAACTTGACCATCCCGAGCTCGATGATCTCGTCCTTTGCATGATCGAGGACGGTCGTCTCGGTGTCGAGCAGGACGCCGGTCCTGATCTCCTGCCCCGTGGTCGGGATATACGCCGGTCGGGCAACCAAGGAGCGCAGGACCCGGTAATCGGGCGAAAGGCTGAGGCCTCGGCCATCGCGGCCAGATCCATCGGGGCTTGCAGCATCAGGACTCGAGGTTTTGCGATCCGGTCGCTTCCCTGTCGCACAAACGTGCGCCGTAAGGTACCTGAGAATCGAGCGATTCACGGCGTTTTCGCGGCGCGTGGGTTCAGTTCGAACGCGTTCGTCCTGTTGTGGCGCGGCTGGGCAAACGTTCAGCTTCGGAACACGTGCCCGCCGCCGCAGTTCGCCCCCAGCCACCGGCGCGTTCCGACGTGGCGTGTTGGCAGCCGGAGAGCCGCGATCGTGCGCCAAATCCTGAATTGGTTCTTCCGCAATCGCGAAACCGGCGCGATCACGATCGCTCAATGGCCCAATCTCGTCTTATGGATCGTCATCGCGGTGGGCATTCTGCTCTGGATTTGGCCCTCCGCAGGCAAGATCAGCGTCGCCCTGACGGTGGTGTTGAAGAGCGGGCTTCTCGTTTGGGCCGCCGACGAGATCGTCCGTGGCGTGAATCCATGGCGGCGCTGTCTCGGAACGGCCGTGGCCGTCTACGTGATCGCGCCCCTCCTCACGTGAGGACCGAAAATGATCCGTGAACGGAACGCCCGGTGCAGGCGGTTAGCACGAAGAAGGGATTCGCATGGTCAGAGCTAGAGCTAATTGGGAAGAAAGCCTGCCGCCGTCGCGTCTCGATTGATCGACGATCAAGAGTGGTGCCGGCGTTGCCGCCGGCACCTTTTCTTACTTGCGCTGGCCCTTCTTCTCGTCCTGCGACAGCACGGATGCTGCGAGCTTCTTCGAGTCCGCGATCGTCGGCTTCTTATCGCCGCTGAGTACGCGAGACGCGAGGGTGGAGAGTTTCGGGGAGCTTTGCTTGGTAGCCATTTCAGTCAGTCCTTCACGATGATCGGGAATACCCCCGATGCGATGAAAAGGACGGGCTTGACCGATCGGTAAGACTTCGATTCTATGAAGCCCTTCTCACTACCCATCGACCTGCCTGACCCGTCCCAGGGTGAATGGCAGGCTGAAACTTTGAAGCCGCTTCGGGTTGCCGCCCTAGGCGGCTTCGCTGTTTCAGTTCCATGCAAGTTACGGTGCTGCCGTAATGCGCGTCAAGAATTAGTGTGAGTTCCTGAATCAAATACTAAATATGGTGGAAAGCGGGGGATATCAGGGGGTTAGCTCACGCCTGTCCCACCGCCAAGCATCAGTGATTCCTTGTGAATCTCGAAGCGAAAAAACGTCGGAATTTGGAGGGCGGAGCGCTTCATCCCGCTGTTCAGAGGGCAGGTAAATTCGGTGACGCGAGATCTGGTCGAACTCCGACATCGCCTACTCGATGCCGCTCTGATTGGGACATTCATTGCTTCATGTCGCGGAAGCGGGTCTTCCTTGGCGCCGCGAGCGACGATACGTAGCCTCCCATCCTGCAATGGCCGCTGCAGCTTCATGGCTTCCCTCCGCGGGCGCGGTCATCCAGGTCTCGACCTCTTCGGGCGTCGTGAGGATCACCGGCATCGCCTTCGGATGGATGGCGCCCACCTCGGCGTTCGGCTCGGTCGTCAGGAATGCGTAGAGGTCGTTCGTGGTCTCGCCCTCCCTCACCTTTCTGACCGACGTCCAGTTCGTCCAGATGCCGGCGAAGCAAAGGAGCGGGCGTGTGTCGTCGAGCGCGAACCAGATGTCGCCGCCTTCGGCCTTGTTGAACTCGCTGAAGCTGTTGAACGGAACCACGCAGCGGTGCTCCGGACCCAGCCAGCGGGTCCAGTGTTTGCTCTTCACGTTGCGGATGTTGGTGGTGCCTCCGTCAGGCTCCATCCGGAGCAATTCCTTGAAATCGACGGTCTTGCCCTTGGCCTGCAGCTTCTCCGCACGCTTCTTCGTCGCGTCCATGAGCGCTTTCGACGACGAAGGCATACCCCAGCGGGCCGAGGCCAGCTCCCGGCCTGCAGCGCCGTTGCGCACGATCGGCGCCGTGTAATCGGGAAAGACGCCGGGCATCGCCGGAAGATTACCGACGTATCGGTTGACGACGCGGAACAGCGCGCTGATGGCGGCCTGGTTGGTGGTGATCGAGTAGAGATTACAGATGTGGACGGCCCCCCGCTTGTCAGGATTATAGCAGACTTCTGGCCAGATCGCTTGCTATCAGATGTCCGGCCTGTTTGCGCGGACAAAGCCCGCTGGCCAAGATGGTGTTCGCTACGCACGCTCCAAGCACATAGGCGACATTCGTGATGCCAGTGTAATCTACGGAAGCTCGCGCGTATCGACCGATCGGTCCACCTTCCATCTACTGCGTCCTGCAAGTTCGTGGGTTATCCGGCGAGCAATCTCGACCGGTACACCGAGTTCAGATCAGATGGGCATGGCGGCTACCGGCCGGTTGTACACGCCACCCGATATCATCAAGCGCCAGGCGATACGGGCGAACTTGTTGGCTAAGGCCACCGCGACCAACTTCGGCGGCTTTCGCTCCAGCAGCGAAGTGAGCCAGGGTGTCGGCTTATGACGGCCCTTTCGAATGTGCCTCAGCAGCGCAGTCGCGCCGACAATCAACGTCGATCGGAGCATTGAATCTCCGGCCTTTGTGATACCGCCATATCGTTGCCGGCCGCCAGTTGAGTGATCCTTGGGTGTCAGTCCGAGCCAAGCCGCGAAGTCGCGGCCTGATCTGAACGTCTCCGGCGGGGGCGCCTTCATGCTTAGCATGGACGACCCAATCGGACCGACGCCGGGAATCGTCGCGATCCGCCTGCTGACATCATCCTCACGATGCCACTTCATCAGCTTGGCTTCGATCTTTGCCAGGCGGGCTTCGACCGCGGCATACTCCTCCGCTTGAAGGCGGAAGAGATCCCGCGCCATTTCCGGTAAGTTGTCATCCTCGAGCACCCGCTTGATAAGAGCCGTGACGTTCTGCCGACCGGCGGGGCCAACGATGCCAAACTCAGCCGCATAACTCCTGAAGGCATTAGAAAGCTGGGACTTCACGCTGACCAGGCGTTCCCGCACGGTCATCAACATGCAGGCCGCTTGCCGTTCTTTTGACTTCACCGGTACAAACCGCATACTCGGCCGGGTGACCGCCTCGCACAGCGCCTCGGCATCGGCCGCGTCGTTCTTGCCGCGCTTTACGAAAGCCTTCACATATTGGGGCGGGATCAGCTTCACTTCATGACCAAACGACTGCAGCAGGCGCGCCCAGTGATGCGAACTGCCGCAGGACTCGATGGCGACGAGGACCGGCGGAAGGCGCTCGAAGTAGCGGATCATCTCGGCTCGCCGAAACTGCCGCCGGACAACTACCGCCTCGTTCTCGTCAACACCGTGAAGCTGGAAGACCGACTTGGAAGTATCCATACCGATACGAATGGGAAGATTCATCAGACTTTCCTCTCATCTAGCTATGACGCCGGAGCGCCATAGAACCGTGGGGATGAGAGGCCGTCCACACCAGCACAAGCTTAGGTCTCCGGATCCGGATGCCGGGCGCGCTGGGCGAGCTGCAGCAGGTTGGCAGCCGGGCGCTTGCCGGCTTTGGCGCATTTGCTGCAACGAAGCCGGCTGGCCAGGTCGTGCACGAAGGTCGTCGATGGGTGAGCAAGCGATGCCAGATCGACGTCGCGAGCGGCCTTGCAGCGCGAGCATTCGATCTGCAGCCAGCTATAGCCGCCGTTGATTGCCTGGTCGACGGTCGGCGACGGATCGATCGGCTCGCCATCAGCCCACATGCGCTCGTTCCAGCTTTCCGCGAGCAGCTTGTCGGCCGTCCGGATCAGCGCCTCTCCCTTGGCCCGGGCCTCGGCGGCTTGGGCGGCGAGGATGCCCGTCATGGCACGCGCGCGGCCGAGTTCCTTGGCAAGCGCTTTGCGGTCGCCTCCGGAAAGCGGGGTCGGATGGTGCTTGGGGGCCATGGCCGTACGTCGCCTAGACGTCGTACAACGGCCAGCAGCCGTCCTCTTCGTGGCGCCCGGTCCGCTGGGAGCACGTGTTGTCCAGAAGGCGTTGGCCGACGTCCCGCCAGATCGCGTCCGGACCGTACAGGCGGGTTGCGTCGACCATCTGCACAATCGATGCCAGACCGCTTTCCGTTCGGTCTTCGAGTCACTCGCGCATGGTCGATCGGTCCGCAGAACCAATGAGGCCCGGCGACTTACTACAAACTCGGATCAATCATTCCGTACAGGACATCGCCGCTCTCGCGGAAGATGAGCTCGCCCGGCTTTCCGCCTCCAGGCGTCGGTGTCAAGTTGAACCTGACCGGCGTAATATCCGGCTTGATTCCGTTCATGTGCAACTGAGAAAGCGATTGATGGAGCGCATGTAGGAAGCCGAGCAGTTCCGTCACTTCGCGCACGTTGGTGTTGGCCATCAGAGCGTCGGCCGCCGCCCGATCAATGCTCTTGTGAGCGAAGATCTTGTGCCGGATCTCGCGGTACCTAGCCTCATAAACCTTCCGCCAATGACCCACTGCCTTTCGCATGCCGCGCACGTCCTCCATCGTCAGGTCGTACTTGCCGCGGGCGTAAGCAGCGGCGTCCTCCGGTGTCATGCCTAGCGCGATCCTGCGTTGCTCCAAGGCGGCTGCACTCAGTAAGGATATGTCGCGCGTCACCACCCCGAGCAATTTGTCGACATTGTGCAGCGACTTCGGATCCTGATCGAAGATGCGCCCGAGCACGACGAATGCCGACATCAACAACGCATAGCGCGTAGTGATCCAAAACATCGCGGTTTCATTCATCCTCGCAAGGACGTCCGGGTTCCTACCCGGTACGATTTGCAGCGACAGATAGCCGAAGAAGTACTGCTGCGCGGCCTCCTCCTCCGTGCGGAACATTTCGAGCTCATGCTCGAGCGGAGACGATATCGTGGCCATTCAGTCTCCTCGGCGGAACAATCGAAATGCAGATGAAGAAAATCGCCAATCTCCGCGACGGCGTAACCAATACCAAACGCATGCTCACGCCGAAAGCACTTCGGAAACCACTACGATCTCGCAATCGCAACGATCGGCGGTGGATGCCTGCTCGGCGGATCGGAGCGATGGCCGCCTATCCCGATGACGCGCAAGACTCTGTATTCCCTTTGCTTCGCCGCAAGCTACGTGTCGGGATCTCCTGCGGCTGACAGCGCGGCTAACCGACCGGCACGATGCACGAGCATGAACCCGTCCAAACCCCGGGCTGGCAGGATGCCGGAAGCGCTCGTTCGGTCGACGACCACGACGACATGGGCGGACCAAATTCGGATTTTCTAGACCCTCTGCGCGCGGCCAAGGGGTCTTATCCGGATCGGCGTTGGCATCCCGCTCCGGACCGGGATTGGACTCGCGCCGGCGCATCAATCATGGCAAATTGCGTGCTCGCGGTGTCCTCGACAGTGCTACACCGCAGTGCTACACCGCAGTGCTACACCGCAGTGCTACACCGCAGTGCTACACCGCAGTGCTACACCGCAGTGCTACACCGTCCGAAACCGCCGGATCGAGAAATACCTGATTTTGAAGGACTTTCGTCACTGAGAAACAGTGGCGGAGAGAGTGGGACTCTCTCCCCCGATGCTGCGAATGCGCCAAAACCCGCGGAAAACAAGGATTCCCAAAAAGCCCGGTCGCGAATTGTGACCACCGCTGTGTACCACCGCACCGGCTGATTCGGCCGTCAATCTCGAGCGATTTCGAGGCGTCGCAGGACGCATCCCGGTCGAGACGTTCCGTCGAAGGCTGGCCGGAGGGCTGGGCCTAGCGATGCCGACGCCCAGGGCCGCGGCGGCCGCTAAGCCGGCCGAAGGCCGCCGACGACGGCGCAGCGCCGAATGCGTCCATAGGATTCGCGGGCACCGTCGGCTTAGGAATGCGGTGTGGTGTCCAAGGGGTCGAGGTCCCGGCAAAGGTCAGCGAAATAGACGAGCAGAACGCTCCCGAGGAAGAAAAGCTTGATGTCCTCGCAGGCTGCGGTGCCGAGCGGACTGAACTCGAAGGCCGGCGGAAGAAAAGTCCACCACACCAAGGGAAACGTCACGACGGCCGCGAACGTGCCCGCCGGCTTGCCTCCCAGGAATCCCGAGACCAAGACCGCAGGGAAGAACGCGGCGAAAGCCAGTTCGAGACCCAAATCGACCAGGATCATCTGGGCCGCGACCGAGGCGAGGACGAGCAGTAGGCTGGCCGCGAAGCTGCGCCACGACCAGGGCTCGATCCGAGGCCATCGTTCCGGAAGAGTGACCGAACTCCTCATCGGCGCGCTCGCCGTCCTACCAGAAGGTTGCACCGGCGCGGCGGCCGAGGCGGCCACGACGGTATGAGCAGAACTCTCAGTGCAAACCCCGAGGGAGGCCATTTCGTCCCGTGAGAGCGGCCTCAGCCGCGGCAGTCGGCTGAGGCCATCCTTTTGGTGGTCAATATTGACCAGATGTCGGTTACCGGACATGCCAGACTTCCACGATCACCGCACGGCCCTTGGCTTTCATCGGTGATGAGAACGCCACTAGCGCTCCCGCCTCCTCTAGAAAGGAGCAGCGCCATGCAGCGACGCCGTTTCAAGCAAACCACGTCCCTTGAAGAGCGCCTTGCCGAACAAGCCCAACGCCTCCGTCAGGAAGCCAAATCGCTTCCACCTGGTATCGAGCGGGAACGCGCGATCCGCAAAGCCCGGCAAGCCGAGACCGGCGCTCACATCAGCGAATGGCTAAATTCGCCCGGATTGCAGCCGCCGAGGTGAACGTTGAAAAAGCCAGCCTCCTGCGTTGCGTCTCCCGGCAGCCACTCTGGGAGCGTTAGAAACATGACTAAGTCCGAACAGCAGAGCGACGTAAAGCAACTTACGCCCTCCCGCGTGGAGGAAGCGCAGCGGGTGATTTCCGAGTACATGAGCGACCTCCGCGAGATCATCCAGAAGCTGCGTCGCAAAATGAATTAAGGCCGCCTGGCGGCCTCTTTCACTTAAAGACGAACCGCATGCCGTCTTGGCCCATCAGCGAAGTCGCGGAGCGTTTCGTTGAGGTCCGCTCAGTAACTCAGGTCGAGTTGTTTCCATTTTGACCCTCACCGGACGTTCCCGGCGCTTGAACGATGGCTTCTGTCCATCTTTGGGCCCCTTGTCACACGTCGTGAGTGAATTTCTTGCCTGAGCAAAACAGAACAGCGCGGAACTGGCGACAGTTGCAGGGTGGCCTTATCACCGTTCACTTATCGGCAACTACCGGTGACTGAGAGTTCTGTAGCGCTCCCGCCTGATGAAGGCGAAGCATCATGATCACGTTTCACGAGCCACGATGTCCAGAGTGCAAGAGAGCAATTACAATGCTGGCACGGATTACCCCCGGTGCCTCCGGCTTTGACATCCGAACATTCAAGTGCCCCGCTTGCGATCACGTTCATCAGCGCGTGGTCGAGCTTTTCGATCCGATGAAGTCCGGCGAACTTGCAGGATGGCTCCGGGGTGAATTGCGAGCGCCGACGTAAGACTTCGTGCCATTTCGACGAGCAAACGCGGCGTTGTGATCGAGCCCGCAGATCGGGGCGTGATTTTCGGCACCCCCTAGGCAGCGAAGACGTAAGTGACATGTCGGCGCTCAACCGCTATAACGATGAGTACGCGCTCATCGGAGTAAAGGAGACTCCTGTGGGGAAATCGACCAAGAAGGCGTTCGATCCCCAAGTCTTTCTCGCAAAGGTAGGGGCAGGCAAGGCAATCCTGAAATTTGAGAGAAGTCAGCACGTCTTCACGCAAGGAGACGTGGCAGATGCGGTTTTTTACATTCAGAAAGGCCGCGTCAAGCTCACCGTCGTGTCCGAGCAAGGAAAGGAAGCGGTCGTCGGGATTTTGGAACCGGGCCAGTTCTTCGGCGAGGGGTGCCTCAATGGTCATCCACTGCGGATCGCGACCGCAACCGCGGTGGAGGAATGCATGATCACTTCAATAAGCAAAGAAGCGATGATCCACACCGTTCAGTCCGAGCCGAAATTTTCCGAGCTGTTCATGGCCTATCTCCTGACGCGAAACAGCCGCATCGAAGAGGATTTGATCGACCAGCTTTTTAATTCAAGCGAGAAGCGACTTGCACGTCTTCTTCTTCTGCTCGCGCATTTCGGAACGGAAGGCACAACTCAGCCTATTTTGATCGATATCAGCCAGGAACATTGGCAGAGATGATCGGAACGACGCGATCCCGGGTGAGCTTCTTCATGAACAAATTCCGCAAACTTGGACTCATCAGCTATAATGGGAAGATAGAAGTTCACAATTCGCTGCTGGATGCCGTTTTGCACGAAAAGCCCGAAATAGAGCGGGATGACGATCTATAGCCTAGCCCGACATGCTCGATGAGAAGATGTTCTCAGAGCGGCTTGCGTCGGCGATTTCTGCTCTTGGGCCCTTTGCAGACGTTGCAGCACTGCCTGCCGACCATCCGCTTTTGTGCAGGTTTTTGGACGCCGGCGACAAAGAGGCTCCGCACGCCGAACTGACCGGCGTCCAAAAAGCGCCAAGGCACGAAGTCGCGGGAAGTTGAGCACCGGCTAAGCAGCGAGCGCTATGGGGATTTAATGCCGGCGTCGGGCTCGATGATAGACGTGACGGCGACAGGATTGGACCTGCGTGTCCGGACGTAGGGCAGTTCAGGAGAGTGCATTAGGCTTTTGGGCGGGCGTTCGGAGCGCACCAATGCGCGATGTGCGCACTGATGGATGCCGCTGGGTTGAGCGAGATCGCCGCCAGCATTTAGCCAGCGCATCGGACCAGGACAACAGCAACGCTCACAGGAGGTCTTGGTCATGACGTGTCGATCCTGATCAGTGTCGGCCGCCAGCTCGGCTGGCAGCCGCGGGCGAACACCTCGATCACGATCATGCGGGCGCCACAGCGCGGGCATGGGCACGGCAGCACACGTGGCGTGTCCGTCGCGATATCCGGCTGCTCTTGCGGGTCGGCGGCCGGCGGGGCGACGTTGAGGAGTGCGCGGGCTGTCGCGATGCTCTGGGCGCGGTTGGCGTTGGCAAAGAGCCCGTAGTGGCGGATGCGGTGGAAGCCCTTGGGCAGCACGTGCAGCAGGAACCGCCTGATGAACTCGTGCGGGTGAAGCCGCATCGTCTTCCAGCGGTTGGCGCCGTTGAGGCGATAGTCCTTCCAGCGGAACGCAATCGCTTCGTCGTCGGCTGCAACGAGGCGGCGGTTGGAGATGGCGACACGATGGGTGTAACGGGACAGATAACGCAGCACCTGCGCGGGCCCCGCGAACGGGGCCTTGCAATAGACCACCCACTTGCTGCGCCGCAGCGGAGCGATGAAGCGCTTGAACGTTGTCTTGTCGGTGAGTCCGGCATGGGTATTGAAGAACTTTAGCTCGCCGGCGTCGTGCGCATGCACGAGCATCGCCAGCATTTTGCCCTGGAACAGGCGCGCCAGCACGTTGACATGGACGAGGAAATTGGAGCGCGCGGCGATCCATCGCGTGTTATCGAGCGAGAGCCCTCCACCCGGCACGATCATATGCACGTGCGGATGATGGGTGAGCGCCGAGCCCCAGGTGTGCAGCACGGCCGTGATACCGATGCGCGCGCCGAGGCGCTTGGGATCGCTTGCGATGGCGAGCGTCGTCTCGGCCGCTGCTTTCATCAGCAGATTATAGATCACGCGCTTGTTCTGGTAGGCGATGTCACGCAACTCGCTGGGCAGCGTGTAGACGACGTGAAAATACGGCACCGGCAACAGCTCCGCTTCGCGGTCGGCCAGCCATCGGCGCGACGCCGCACCCTGGCACTTCGGACAATGCCGGTTGCCGCAGGAGTTGTAGGCGACCTCGGTATGGCCGCACGCCGCGCTCTCGCAGCGTGCGACATGGCCGCCGAGCGCCGCCGTGCGACAGCGCTCGATCGCATTCATCACCTTCAATTGCCCGAGGCTCACATGCCCCTGATTGGCGTCACGTCAAGCAGAGCCGTGATCGCGGAGGATGTCCGCGACCTCCAGAACTGGCCGAGCCACGGCCGGCGGCGCTACGGCGCTGGCGGCTCCTCACTGTCTCGCTGTCGCCGGCGGCGGCGCGGCGCGCTTAGGCCCTCGAGCGGGCTCTCGATCTTGGCAATCAGTCCGATCGCCACGCGACTGTAGCGGGCTGTCGTCTCAAGCTTGGAATGTCCGAGCAACGCCTGGATCACGCGAATGTCCCTGCCGCGCTCGAGCAGGTGGGTCGCGAAGCTGTGGCGAAGCGAATGCAGCGAGACCGTCTTGCGCAGCCCCGCGGCTTTGGCGGCCTCCTTGAACAACCGGCTGAACTGACGCGTGGTCAGTGGCTGACGTTGACTGCGACCGGGAAACAGCCAGCGCTGTTCGGGCGCGACGCCGTTGTTGGACGCGCTCGGCCCCGCCTTCCACCATTGCCGCAACAGCTTCAGGACCTCTGGCGGCAGCATCACGTGCCGGTCCTTGCGGCCCTTCGACTGCACAATGCGGATGATCTTTTGCTCGCTGTCGATGTCGCCCGCCCGCAGCCGCACCACCTCGCCGGCGCGCAATCCGCAACCATAGGCTAGGGTCAGCATCGCCCGCGCCTTCAGGCTCGTCGCCATGGTCAGGACACGCTTGACCTCCTCGGGGCTCAGCACCGGCGGCAGCCTCTCGGGCTCCTTGATGTGCCAGACCTCGGCCGCCAGATCGTGACGACGTAGCGTGACGCGGAACAAGAACCGCACCCCGGTCATGATCCGATTGCGGTTGCAGATGCTCATCCCGCTCTCGATCAGGTGCAGCTGAAATCGGCGCACCTCGTCGGCCGTCGCCGTATCGGGCGAGCGTTTGAGCCAGGCGGCGAACCGCTTGCAACTGTAAATGTGGCCACGCTGAGTGTGCGGGTTGAGCTTGCGCCCAGCCATGTCTTCGATCATACGCTGACGCAGCGGACTGACTGTGTTGGTATCGCTCATGGAGAGCTCCTTCCTGAGTGAGGGTTGCAACACCTCGATTCTCAGGACGGGGCTCTCCAGTGCTACCACTATCGTCTCAACTGGCTACCGGCCTCTCGGCTCTTGCTCCCGCGCAGCGGGCTGGAGCGCAGCGACTTTGTGCTTTGGCCCTTCTCGGAAGTCCGACAACGTCCGCTTTCGCGCCGCTGTTGGAGGACAAGCGGACGTCGCGCACTCGACGACTTCGAAGCCTTCGTCCCGCAGCAGGTCGGACATTATCTCCCGCTGCGGCGGGTTGTCCTCGACAAGCAGAGTTACGAAGTTCGACATCCCGGTCTCCTCGGCCAGGGTGTCAATCCGGAAACGCCGATTTTGGTTCGAGGTGGCGCCATCACAGGTCTTCCCGCAGACCCTTGAAGAACGGGTGCCTGACTTTTCCTTCCGCTGACTTCGCGCGATATTCGATCTCGGCTGACAGGTTCGGCTCGACCCAGATGCCCTTGTGCGAGATGCGCTTCTTGAACGCCTGGGTCTTCCGGATCAACGGCTCCAGCCTCTTGCGCAGGTCTGCAGCCGAAGCCTTGTCGAAGCCGTGGTCCACCTTGCCGGCGTAGATCAGGTCGTTACCCTTGCGCCGACCGAGGTAGATGCCATCCCACTTGCCCTCGTCGAGCGCGAAGCCGGCGATCGTAAGCGTTTCTCGCTGCGCGCAGGTCTTCTTGACCCAGTTGCTGCCCCGGCCGCTGGCGTACACGCTGTCGCGGACCTTGGAGACCACGCCCTCGAGTCCGACCTTGCAGGCGTGCTCGAACATCTCGCGGCCTTCAAGCTCGAAGCTTTCGCTGAACTGGATCTCGGTGCCGTCGACGATCTTCTTGAGTTCGGTCTTGCGTTGGTAAAGCGGCACCTTCCGGAGGTCGCGGCCGTTCAGGTACAGGAGGTCGAAGGCGACCAGTACGATGCTGGTCGACCTGCCTTTCAGTTCGTTCTGAAGGACTGAGAAGTCGGTGGTGCCGTCCGCTGCGGGAGCCACGACTTCGCCGTCCACGATCGCCGACCCGGCCTTGATGTGCCAGGCGTCATCGGCGACCTTCTTGAAACGGTTGGTCCAGTCGTGACCGCGGCGCGTGAAAACCTTCACGGCTTCGTTCGCCAGATGGACCTGTACGCGGTAGCCATCGAACTTGATTTCATGAATCCATCGCGCTCCGGACGGCACCTTCTCGATCGATGATGCCAAGGCCGGTTCTACGAAGCCGGGGAACGGTGCCTTCACGCCGATCGCCGCCGGTTTACGCCGCTGAAACGCCACAACGAACTCCAACGCAACAACTCGCGGACTCAAGCCGAGACGGCAGGATTCGTTTCCGGAACCCGCGAATCCTTGGGGCGTTGCATCACCATCAACGTTCTCAAAAGGAGGAGCCGATGGCCGCAGCGAAGAAGACCGCGCGTGGACGGAAGCAGGACCGCGCCCGCGTCGCGAAGGGACAGGACTACGAAGTCCGGTGCGAAGCCAAGAAGACCGGCCGCTCGGCATCGGCCGTGAAGAAGGCTGTCAAGAAGGTCGGCAACAGCCGCAAGCGCGTCGAGAAGCGTCTCGCCCGGTAAGTCAGCAGGGCCGCCTTAGATGCGGCCGGAGAAGCGCGTGAATGCGGTCAGCCTCTGCACGGTTGGCTCGACATCCTGCATGTAGATCTCGGTCCGCAGGAACGCGATCTCGTCGTCGAGGGCGGTCTCGTCGACATCGATGAACCAGCTCTTAGGTCTCCCGTCGCTGCCGTCGTTCCAGCGATAGCCGCGCCGCTTCAGCGAGTCCTTGAGTTCGAAAGCGGTCTGCTCGGCCCAGACCCGCAGTGTCGCTTTGCGGGCGGTCTCCAGCAGGAGCGCAAGCGCGGGCGTGCCGGTCGTTGGCAGTTCGAAAGCGAGCACCTCCAACAGGGCGTGACAGTCGTCGACGGCCCGATGCGCCTGATGGAAGAAGCCGGCACCGTTCAGCAGGTAGCCGAGTTGGGCGCCGGCGAAGCCGTGCTTGCGCCAGTCGATCTCGCTCATGCTGCAGCCCCAGGCCTTGTGCACGAACAGGGGCCAGTAGCGTTCGGCGAACTTCCTGTCGAAGCCGCTGTTGTGCGCGATGACGATGACCGCGTCCCCGGCGAAGGCCGTGATGGCCGCGTCGTCGAATCTGCGGCCGGCCACCATCTCATCGGTGATGCCCGTGAGTGCCGTTACCTCCGCGGAGATCGGCGCGCTCGGCTCGTTGAATGCGGAGAAGGTGTCGCGGACACCGACGATCCGTCCGTCCGCAGCGTAGTCGAATTTGACCATCCCAAGCTCGATGATCTCGTCCTTGGCGTGATCGAGACCGGTGGTCTCGGTGTCGAGCAGAATGCCGCTCCTGACCTCCTGCCCCGCGGTCGGGACGTACGTCGGTCGGGCGACGAGGCGTCGCAGCACCCGGTAGTCGGCCGACCGGCTCAATGCCTCGGCCATGGCAACCAGATCGGTCGTGTCCTGTAACATCTCTACTCGGAAAGGCTACCAGAAGGTCGGCTGGCTCACCGCAGAATATCCGCAGCGCCGGCAATGAGGTACTCGAAAAACAAGCGATTCACGGGCTTTTCGGCCGTTGTGAATTCGATAGCGGGCATCCGGTCTGCATTCGTCGTTGCAGCGGCGGCTGATCATCAGCGCGGGCGGCGATTGGGACATGCATGGCCGCGCGTCCGGTCCTGCCGCCAATAGCCGACATTGCGAACGCCCCAGCTCGCTCGGCCAAGGGCCACGTTCAGAGTGTTCGTTGAAAACACCGTGCTTTGTTCTGCGAGGAACCCCTGCGCAACACTATCGTTGTGCTGATCTTCCGGACAGCAAAGGACACGATCATGGACCGCGAACATGTGAAGGGCGCCGCCGACAAGGCAAAAGGCGCCATCAAAGAAGGTGCCGGCAAGCTCACTGGCGACAAGGGCATGGAAGCCGAAGGCAAGATCGACAAGGCCAAGGGATCCGCCCACAACGCTGCGGGGGACGTGAAGGATGCGGCGCGGGACGCCGCTGACGCCCTCAAGAAGTAAGCAGAAGAAGCGAAGATCAAAAACTGGCCGCCTCCGGGCGGCCTTTTTCGCGCCATTTGAGATGGCGCGGGCTTTCAGCCGGAGATCAGAGGAACGAAGCGGACCTCCTCTATCCTTTCCTCGACGAACCTACCGTCCGGCTCGCGTGTCAGCTTCGTCAGCCACTGCACACCGTCGGATCGCCGAGCGGGATGAGCAGTCGTCCCGACGGAGCTAGTTGAGCCTTCAGGACCGCGGGCGTCTGCGCGCGGGCGGCCGACACCAGGATCACGTCGAACTCGCCGCCTTCCGGCCATCCTGCGGTCCCGTCGCCATGACGCACATCTACGTTGCGGCAGCCGAGATGCCGAAGGCGCGACCGGGCGCGCTGCACCAATGCCTCATGGCGCTCGAGCGCGCAAACCTCCCGCCCGAGCTTGGCGGCGAGCGCCGCCAGGTAACCCGAACCCGCGCCGATCTCCAGAACCCGGTCCGATTTGGCGATCGCGGCAGCCTCGAGCATCTTGGCGACGATGTAGGGCTGAGAGATGGTCTGCGCTTTCGGAATCGGTACGGCAATGTCTTCGTACGCGGCTTCCGCGAACCGCCGATCAAGGAAAATTTCGCGGGGGACTGCCGCATCGCAAACAGGACCCGCCTGCTGCGAATGCCGCGGCTGGCAATCTGCACGTCGACCATCGCGTCGCGGAGGAAGCGGGACCTCTTGGACCGTTTGCTCTCCCTGACCGCGCGCATGACCTCTCCAGGCATGGACGATTTCGCTCCAACAGATGGAAAACTCGGAAGCCCGCGACTTGCTCCTCGACGAGACGGCTGGGTCGCTCTCGCCGACGAGACCGAGTTCGCTGCCGATGAGTGAATCGCGGAGCTGCCGTCAGGAACGTGCCCGCAACGGGAACGACCGCCTCCGGATCGAATTGATTTCGCGGAAACCGAGCCCGGAGAACGCTCATGAAATGGATCTTCAACGCGGCATGCATGGCCGCAATGGCGCTGGCATCGGCCTCCGGCGCGGACGCCAAGGGCTGCATCAAGGGCGCCATCGTCGGCGGCGTCGCCGGCCACATGGCCGGTCATGGCAAGCTCGGCGCGGCGGCCGGCTGCGCGATCGGCCATCATGAGGCTAACAAGCAGAACCCGAACAATTCGAATGCCCAGGCGCCGTCGGGCCAGAAGTGATTTCCGGATCGGGCCTCCATAGTGTTGGAGAGACGCGATGAAATCGACGGTGTCGGCGCTCGTTCTTGGACTTGCCGTCACGACCTCCATGGTCTCGGCTCAACCGGCGAGATGGACCACCTACTCCATCCCGCAGACAGGTACCTCGGTCGATTTTCCGGCCTCGATCTTTACCGAAGAGGCGGGCCGGCCGGACGGCTACGGACAGCGATTTCGGACTGCTGACGGCCGAGCCGACCTTACGATACAGGCCACGCCCAACGTCTCGAACGATTCACCAGCTGCATTTCTCGCAAAGAAGCATCCGCCCGCGCGCATTCAGTACAAGCGAACGACGCCTCGGTTTTTCGCGGTGTCCAGTTATAAGGGCGACAAGGTCTGGTACGACCGGTGCAACTTCTCAAGTGGATTGATTCACTGCGTCCTGATCAACTACCCGGCGAACGAAGAGCG
The DNA here is from genome assembly GCF_017565645.3 of Bradyrhizobium barranii subsp. barranii. Lineage (NCBI taxonomy): Bacteria > Pseudomonadati > Pseudomonadota > Alphaproteobacteria > Hyphomicrobiales > Nitrobacteraceae > Bradyrhizobium > Bradyrhizobium barranii. The sequence continues at coordinate 542,468 of NZ_CP086136.1, read as the reverse complement.
CGACTGGGACGACATCGTAACGCGGATCAGCCTCTCGCTGAGGGGCAGATAAGGAGGGTGCGGGTGGACCTCGCGCGGGCTGCGCGGGTGCCTATGCCCGTGGCTTCGAGAACACGGAAGTCCGAGAGGCCGCCGCCTTTGGCTATCCTCGCGAGCGCTAGTTCTGAATAGCGGGTCGTGAGACCTTTGGCTATCCGCGACAGGCGCCGTAGTTCAACGGCGGGCGACGGTCCCTGCAGTTCAATAGGGCGGCAAGGCTATCGTTCCTCCGATCTGCCCGCGGCTCGCCGATCTGTGGTTCACGCGGTAGCCGCCGCCCGTCCGGCCTCGGTGATGCGATACTCGATATCTCCGGATGGAAGCGGTTCGGTTTCCACGAGACCAAGCTCCACGAGCCGCGCCACGATTTCATGGTCGAACGTCGGCGGGCTGACCCAGGATTCGCCGAGGAGCTTCCTCAGAAAATCCCGCTCCAGATCGGTCAGCTCCATGCTCTAACTCCGCTCGCCGACTTCGTCCGGCACATTGCGGCGCGTCATCCGATCCGGCCGCTTCATCCCTGGGAAATCAACTTTTCGCCCCGGATTGTGCCAGGAACAGAGGCATCGTGGCCCCGTTGATTCCCGAAGACAACACCCAGGAGGTCAACATGACCATGGAAGATCGCGAGACGTTCAGCCTGATCGGCAGCGACAAGGTCGAGGGCACGAACGCGTACGACGCGAAGGGCGAAAAGGTCGGCTACATCGAGCGCGTCATGATCGACAAGATCAGCGGCAAGGTGTCGTACGCGGTGCTCAGCTTCGGCGGCCTGCTCGGCATCGGCGACGATCACTATCCGCTGCCATGGCAGACGCTGAAATACGACACCAACCTCGGCGGCTATGTAGTCACCGGCATTTCCCAGGACCAGCTCCGCGGCGCCCCCAAATACGCCGACGAGAGCAGTTGGAATTGGAGCGACCCGGCGACGACGCGCTCGGTGAACGCATATTATGGTGTGCCGGTGGCTTGACACGGCGCATTACGGTGCTTGGCTGGCTGACGGCGGAGGTTGCTCTTCCGCCGGACTACGGACCAGCGCACTGCCGCACGCGAGACGACCCGGCTCGGTCGCCGAGGAGATTTGAAAGTGAGTGATGCCGTTCGTGTTCTGGTCGTGGAGGATGAAGCTCTCATCGCAAGCTTCGTCGAGGACGCCTTGTCCGACGGCGGTTTCGAGGCCTGCTCGGTCCATTCGGGGGAAGAGGCCATGTGCACCTTTTGCGATGGCCGCGAGGGATGTCGAGTCCTGCTGACGGACGTCAACCTGGGTGACGGCATAAGCGGCTGGGAGCTGGCGCGGCAGATCAGGGAAATCACGCCTGGCTTTCCTGTGGTCTACATGACGAGCGCCAGCGCGCCTGACTGGCAATCGCAGGGCGTCGACGGCAGCGTCCTGATCCAAAAGCCCTTTGCGCCGGCGCAATTGGCTGCCGCCGTCTCGCAGCTACTCGGGAGCGGGGCCTCACCGGCTTGAACCGGGATCGTCGTGAGTTTCCATTCATCCGATCGGTGGCGGCCGATCGTCGCTTGCCCGCGCTCTCCTTTAGCCGCGCATTGCCGCTGCGGCGCGAGCCGGCCATCCAGTCCCGCAGCAGGCCTCTGTCCTCTCTGGAAAACGACCCACGCCGCTTGAGATCCTCCAGCGTCTCGCCGGGATGGCATTGCTCGCAATCCTCGCGGATTAGCGACTCGAGGTAGGTCCGGTCCCAAGCGCCGGCTGAATCGAGATGCTGGTGCGAGTAGGTGTTCATGGTTGCCGTTCAGTGCACGCGCAGTCGAGGGCGTCCGGATGCGGCACAACGGTAAGAGCGATCGTTGGTTCACAAACGGGATCTGTCCGTCGCAGACGGTTTCGCCTGCAGCGCGTCGAGGCGGGAACCTGTGCAGGTCCAGGCCGTTCGCAACCACGGGGGACTCGCCTTGAAGGAGCCTCACGATGACCCCGCTGCGGCGCCTGGCCGATGGCCGCGAGCATGCAGCGGACGTCACCCCCGCAACATCACTGAAAGCTTGATTTGACCGGCGGCGCGCGAAGAGGTCAAGAGCCGAGGAGGTCGCCGACGATTATCCGCATCCAGTTCGTTCGCTCGCGCCGGACCGGCACTGGCAAGTCGCTCCGCGACGTACCCGTTCGTCTGTAGACGTCAAGACACGGTGAGGTGCAATGTCGACCTTGGCAAAGCTGCTTGCGCGCAAGCAGGCGCTCCTGGAGCGGCTCGAGAGCCATTCCGGACCGAACGAACGCGAGGAAATCGAGCGGCTGCTGGTGCAGATCGAGACGGCGCTCAGCCTGCTCGCGCCGCGAGATCCAGCCGCGCCCGCCACGGAATGATTCCCCCTGGCCTGTGTCACTGGAGTGGAATGTAGATCGGCCCCGACAGCCGTATCGCTGGCGGGCCGATCGCCGTCTCAAAACTCTTCACTGCAGGTCCCGGGCTTGGTCCATTGAACCTGCTCGCGGGTCCGGAGCCGACGCCCTATCGCGGTTGCGAAGCTGGAGCGGAGCCTGGAATGCCTAGGAGTCCTAGCCTCCCCACCGTCCTAGTTTCGCTCCCGGAACTGTTTGTACATCTCTCCGTTTAGGAGTCCGTCGTTAGCAGCTCAGGAGCGCCGATATGAGCGAGCGCCGAAGAGTGAAGCAGACGCGGTCACTTGACGAACGGATGGCTGAGCAGGCTGCCAAACTCAAAGAGCAGGCCAGCCAGCTTCCAGCCGGGAAGGAACGGGACGATCTGCTTAGGCGCGCCAGGATCGCGGAGACGGGATCTCACATCAATGACTGGCTAAATTCCCCGGGATTGCAGGCCCCGGAATAGTTTAGAGTCTGCCTAGTTTAGCCTAACTTGAGTGAAGGCAACTCTTCCCCAGTCTGCCGTATTCTCTCGACATGACTGATGCCCTGCTCGCTCGCGCCCAACTGGCGATGGAAGAAAATCGCAAGGCCCGCCTAGAGCGGCTGGCGCTTCGGGCTGAGCACGACCACGCCTCAAATGAGTTGCACCGCAACCTTTTGAAGAGTGCCTCTTTGCGAATCGAAATCGAGGCGGTTCGGCGGTCTCGGAATGTTAAGGTCGCCTCAGTGGCGGCCTCTTTCATTTCCTTCGGCGGTCCGGGTCAAGGGCCTCCCCAACTCCCATGGTGCGGCGCCCAGCATTGCGGATGAATCTTGGTATGGGCCGCCGGCCTGTCGGAACCGGCAGGCTCCGTTCGTCTTGAATCCAGCACCGTCCCTCCGGAGTACCGCGTTCATGGCCCCTCGCGCCAACTGGAAAGGCTTCCTGCGTCTGTCACTGGTGACCTGTCCGGTCGCGCTCTATCCGGCCACTTCCGAGTCGGAGAAAATTACCTTCAACCAGCTCAACCGTCAGACCGGCCACCGCATCAAGTACGTGAAGGTCGACGCCGACACCGGCGACGAGGTGCCGAACGAGGATATCGTCAAGGGCTACCAGCTCGAGAAGGATCAGTTCATTGAGGTCACCAAGGAGGAGCTCGAAGAGATCGCGCTCGAGTCGACGCGCACCATCGAGATCGACGAGTTCGTCGACAAGGCAGACATCGACCCGCGATACTTGATCCGCCCGTATTACATCCGACCCGACGGCAAGGTCGGGCACGACGCTTTCGCGGTTATCCGCGAGACCATCCGCGAGATGAACAAGGTCGCCATCGGTCGCGTGGTGCTGACCAACCGGGAGCACATCATCGCTCTCGAGCCGATGGACAAGGGCTTGGTCGGCACGCTGTTGCGCTATCCTTATGAGGTGCGCAGCGAGCGGGAATATTTCGACGAGATCCAGGACGTAAAGGTCACGAAAGACATGCTGGATCTCGCCAAGCACATCGTGAATCAAAAGGCGGGGCGGTTCGATCCGGACAAGTTCGAGGACCACTACGAAACCGCGCTGATCGACCTCATCAACCAGAAGCGCGCCGGCAAGCCGATCACGCCGAAGGAGCGCCCAGCATCGACCAACGTCGTCGATCTGATGGAGGCGCTGCGCCGATCCGTCGGCAAGGAGGCCGCGCCGGCGAAGGCCTCAAAGCCCGCCAAGAAGCCGCGAAAGGCGGCGGCCGGCCAGAAGGAAATGCTGATGTCGATCGAGGGCAAGAAGGCGAAGGAAGCTACGGCGAAAAGGCCGGCCAAACCGCAGCGGAAGTCTGCATGATTTTCTACAGCAGGAGGATTGGAACGAACGGGTTCGCGAAACGTCGAATCCAAGCCCCCGGCCCCCAAAAGCCCCATCCGGGGGAAAACCTACCCCAAGGTTGGCGGTCCGAATGCGCAACATAGCGCAAGGACCGTTTGCGCCCGAAGGAGGGAGCAATGAACAATCGCATATCGGACCGACGGATGCCGACCGTTGCCCAACGGGAAGCCCGCAAGGTGTTTCGCGACACGCGCGCGGAGGCGCCGGTCTCAGAGCATGAGCGCGACCAACAGGCATTCCATGCAAACCGGGAGCGCCTGAAGGCGGAGCGGATCGCTCGAGAGGCTGCAGCGAAACAGAAGCCAAAGACCTGAAAGCGGTTAGCGCCAGCGGGCTCCCGTTCGATGGAGACGATTGCGACGATCCGCTTCCCATCACCGAGATGAAAAGCGGATGCCACCTCAATTCCGCCCCTGCGGGAGCGAATGCTCGAGGAAGAAGCGCAGCATTTCTCTCGTTGCGTCCGGTCCGTCCGGATCGGTGTAGGAGCCGGCGGGGCTGCCCCCCGACCATGCGTGTCCGGCTCCGTGGATTTCCCAGTGCTCGAGGATGCTGCGTCCGGAGACGTCAGTATGGACCGTGCGAGTGTAGGCATGCCCGCCCGGCACCCGCCCGCGATGCACCTTCGTCGTCGTGCTTGTCCCACCAACGGATTGCCGGACAATTCGCGCGCTGTTTTTCGAATGCACCGTGTTGTCGCGGTCGCCGTGGAAGACGATCGTCGGAATGGATGGGCCATCTTCCGGCCTTTCATCGGACCCGCCGCCTTGCTTCATGGCGATCAGTGCCGAGGAAAGGTCGCTGGCTGCTCCGCAGGCCAGTCCGGAATGAATGCCGATCGCCGCGTACAGGTCGCCATACGTCGATCCCATGACGGCCGCGGCCGCGGCCCCGGCGGACAGTCCGGCGACGTAGACGCGTTCCGAATCGACCGAATAATCGCACATGATCTGGCGGGTGATGCCGGCGATGAGCGAGGGCTCACCTCCGTCGCGCTGTTGGTCGGCCGGCCGAAACCAATTCCAGCATTTCGCCTGGTTTGCGTCGGCCCGCTGCGCGGGATAGGCGACGAAGCAGGTCTGTTCTTCGGCGATGAAGTTCATTCGCGTGCCGGCGGCGAAATCCTCCGGCGACTGCGTGCAGCCGTGGAGCATGATCACCAGCGGAATGGGCTGGCCATGATAGCCGCTCGGGATGAAGAGCCGGTAGGTGCGGCTTCCCGCGCCGTTTGCGTAGACGCCTTCGACGAACTTGACGCCGTCCGGCACGATGTCCGCCATGGGAGGCGGCGCACGCCTCAGGGCTCCTCCCAGTCCGAGCCCGCTGAGGTTTTTGGCGATATCCACTGCCGGCTGGGCCGCCCGACGCGGACGCCTCGTCTCGGCGGCGTTCGCCTTGGCGTCGATGGTTGGCGGCTCTCGTCCTGACGCAAGGGCGGCGTGGTCGACCGTCGGTGCGATAGCGCCCGGCTCTTTCTCGCCCCGAAGCATGCGCTGAAGCAGCGCGGTGGCCTCGACGAGTTGGCCCGAGCGTGTGAGGCGTGTGGCTTCGCGAATGATGTCCTGGTTCAACATGACCTTACCTCGTTCTGTCGGCGAGAGCGGACTTGACTGCCGGACTGGCATGCAGGGCCCCGAGCACAGAGACCGATGCAATCGTCGCGCGGGCAAGCTCGGGCGTGACGTCCTGCGCGATGGTGGCGAGACCCAGAACATTGATGTGCAGCATCTCCCCCGCCCTCCGCGCCGCCTCGAGATCCTCGCGGCTGTAGTTTCGCAAGCCCAGGTCCAGGCTCTTTCGCACCGTGGACTGCTTGACCACGTCGGCATGGCGTTCGAGCTGGTTGCGGATCGCGGTCCGGATGAAATCCGTGCGGTTCGAGTAGAAGCCTTCCTGCACCATCAAATCGACCTGACCGAGATCGACAAAGCCAAGATTGATCGTGATTTTTTCCGAGTCGGAGGGCTTTGGTCGGATTTCGTGCACATTGCTGACCATCGTTAGTACCATCCCAGTGCCATCTGATTAGATGGTATATGGATGGAATTTGTCAGCCCGCAAGGCCCCGCCTTGCCGCGTTTGCGAAAAGTGCGATCCGTCCGGGGGCGGCCAGCGGCTACCCGCATCGCCTTCTGCAGTAGCAGCGCTGATCCAGAGCCTCGGGAGAGGCTCATCGACAGATTATAGGAGGAGAGGCGAGACGCTCCGGAGGGTTAGGCCCGCGATCGCGGTCGTGGCGGCCCCGGATTCCTACGGTCGCCTCGCTGCGTGATCGTTTACGATCCGCGATTATGTTTCAGCCCATGAACGTCGAGTACGATCCCGAGCGCGAGGCGTTTGCGGCCATGAAGCTCGCCGCCGAAGCCGATGGAGCTGAACGGCAGAGATGGATCAACGCCGCGCTGGCGTGGATCGAACTCATTCGCCTTCGTGCCTCGGCTTGCTGCGAGCGCGGCATGACGGACAAGACGGCTTAGTCGGCCTCGGGCGGGCACTCCGGGCAGGTGCCGCCGATCGAATCCAGAACATCGCGGATCTCGGCGACGGCCTCCTCCGGAGCGACATCGGCCGGCGAATCCCGACGTGCGATGTCGAAGGCCCGCTCGCGAGCGTGCGGGTCGGCGCGGTCCTGCATCCACCCGTGCTCTTCGCACTCGCGGATGGCGCCAGCTTCCTGCAGCACGTTGATCGCCCACCGGCGCAGCGTACGGATCGCCGGCCGCCGTTCTTTCGTCATCAGCATCGAGATCGCTCCTTCCGGGACGAATCCTTCCGCACGCCTGCCCGTTCCGCGCGGTTAGCACGGGTCAGGGATTCGCAATCGGCAGGGCTTGAGCTTGTCCACGTGTTCCGGAGTGCTTGTCTAAAGATCCCTGCGTTGACTGTTTGATCTTTTCATTATCCGCGGCGGCGCTGCTCCTTCATGGCTTTGTCCGCGGACTCGTCTTCGTCAAACCCGCAAGAAGCTGAGCGTGTGTGGAGAGTTTGCCGGCTAGGAACTCGGTGAAAAGCCGGACGCGCTTCGTCTTGCGGGTCTCTCCCTGCGTGAGAAGCCAAAGCGTGCCGTACATGTGCAGTTCGCTGCCCGGCACTCTCGCCAGCAGAGGGTCGGCATCTCCGACGAAACACGGCAGCGTCGTGATTCCGAGTCCTTGCCGTACGGCGGCGATCTGACTCTCGGCGTCCGTGACTCTGAACGGAACCCGCGTGGTGCGGACCTCGCCTTCGCTGGCCCAGTCCGGAATCCCGTGCATGCTGATGATGATCCACCGGACGGGATCCGGCGCGCCCGCACGCGATGCGGCGAGTCGGTCGCGGGACATGTAGACGCCTCCGAATACTTCCGGCCCTTTCAAACCGTGAAGATTGAGCGGCAGGGTCTTGCGGTCGTAGACGACGCGGATGGCGACATCGGCCTCCCGGTTGGTCAGGTTGACCAACTCACCCGATGCCAAGATGTCCATTTCGATGTCCGGATGCAGACGCGCGAACTCGGCGAAGTCCGGCATGAGCAGGTGCGTCGAAAGGGGCGGCGCCAGCGTCACTCGCAGAAGCCCGCGTACGCTCTGGTCCCGGCCGAAGACACGCGTCTCCAGCTGGTGCGACGACGCTTCCATCTGCTCAGCGAGCTCGAGAACCTCCTCGCCCGCTGCCGTTAGGCGGTAACCTGAGGGCAGCTTCTCGAACATGTGCGCGCCGAGCCGTTCTTCCAGCTGTGCGACGCGCCGCAGCACGGTCGCATGATTCACACCGACGCGTTCGGCGGCTGCCCTTACCGAGCCTCCGCGCGCGACGGCGAGAAAATAGCGAACGTCGTCCCAGTCGATCATGGTGCAATCCGGAACCGGTTCGTGCCCATTCCGGAACCTCCATGTAGCAAGCCGAACAACCGAAAATAGGGCTTGCAAAGGCTTTTGCGACGAAAAAGGGCCACCGACGACTGGACACCAAAAAGGCCATGCCGGGGGCCCAAGCCTCCTGTCCGGTTCGATTTCGCACCAGCGATGTGCGCGTTTGCGCACTCAAAGCCAAGCGCAGCCAGGCCTATTTCGACGAGATCGCGGGGACGTCCCCGAACCATCAAAAGCAAAGCCTGAAGGAAGACGTCATGGGAAAGTTGGACAGTAAGGTTGCAGTCATTACGGGCGGATCGAGCGGCATGGCGCTGGCGAGCGCCAAGCGGTTCGTCGAAGAAGGCGCCTACGTCTTCATCACGGGTCGGAGGCAGGAAGCGCTCGACGAGGCGGTCAGGCTGATCGGTCGCAACGTGACCGGTGTGCGCGGCGACGCGGCCAATCTCGACGACCTCGACCGCCTGTTCGACACGGTCAAACGGGAAAAGGGAAGGATCGACGTCCTGTATGCGAGCGCCGGTATCGGCGAAGCCGTCCCGCTGGGCGAGATCACTGAGAAGCATTTCGATGTGACCTTTGGGCTGAACACGCGCGGAACTCTGTTCACCGTGCAAAAGGCGCTGCCGCTGTTGAGCGATGGCGCATCGATCTTCATGACCGGATCGGTTGCTTCGCTGAAAGGCTTTCCCGGTTACAGCGTGTATGCGGCGAGCAAGGCGGCGTTGCACGCCTTCGCACGCGGGTGGCTCAACGAATTGAAGGCCAGGAATATTCGGGTGAACGTGCTGCATCCGGGGCCGATCGCCACCCCCATGCAGGACCAGGTTCTCACCGAAGACGCGAAGCGAATGTTCGAGTCGCTGATCCCGCGCGGAACGATGGGTCGTCCCGAGGAGATCGCGGCGGCCGCGCTGTTTCTGGCTTCGGACGATTCGAGTTTCGTGAACGGCCTGGAGTTGTCCGTGGACGGCGGCTTCTCGGCCATCTGAATTTGCGCATCGGAGGTCACCAATGTACCCCTCATCGAAACAATCCGAATTGATCCGCTTCTCGCGCGTCGGTGCGGGCTCCACCGTCATCGACGTCTACCCCGGCGATGGCGATTGGACCCGTCTCTTCTCCGACATCGTAGGGCCCGAAGGGCGCGTCTACAGCTTCGTGCCGGCGGAAGTCGCCCACTTCAAGAACGATCCGGTCGGACGCGTGCAGACGCTGGCGAAAGAGCCTGGCAGAGAGAACGTGCAAGCCGTTTCCGCGGATCTGGTGACGTTGCCCGGCGTCGCCGTTCCTGCGGATGTCTTGTGGCTTCACCTTTTCTACCACGATCTCCACACCGAACTGATGCGAGCGAGGGGCGGGACGGCAGCCGACTTCAATCGGGCCGTCTTCGAGCGGCTCAAGCCGGGCGGCTCCTACGTGATCGTCGATCACGCAGCCGCAGCGGGCACGGGCACGAACGACGCCCAATCGCTGCATCGGATCGACCCTTCCTCGGTTCGGGCGGAGGTGGAAGCGTCAGGCTTCGTACTAGATGGTGAGAGCACCATGCTCGCGAACCCGTACGATACGCACTCCGTCAAGGTGTTCGACCCTTCGATCAAGGGCGAGACCGATCGCTTCGCCTATCGGTTCGAGAAGCCCAAGGGGTAAGCGTCCGCGATCGATCGTGCACGGTCCGCGATCCGGTCTCCGTGTTCCCGCGCAATCTTCGTTTGAGTATCGAGGAAACCTGTCGCTTGGCGCAGGCCGCCAGTCTCGCCGAACGGTCGAATGAAGGCGGGCTGCGCTGAATCGGGCCTTGTCCCGGACTCGCCGATTCGAATACGAAACAAGGAGACCAACCATGAGCGTCGAAGAGAATACTTCGATCGTAAAGGATTTCTTTGCCGCACTCGGTCGCGGCGATCGGCAAGCACTGCTTGCGTTGTGCGCCGAAGACATCGAGTGGATCATTCCGGGCAAGGACTGGGCGCTGGCCGGCACGTACCGCGGGCACGCCGGATTGACGGGCCTACTTCAGAAGGCTGCCGAAGCGACGCAGATTTCCTACCCGGCGCCCCCGGAGTTCGTAGCGCAGGGAGATCGGGTTCTCGTCGTCGGATTCGCCGAGGGGACGGTTAAACCTACGAACAAGACGTTCGAGGATCATTGGGTCTTCGCAATAACCGTTCGAGACCGAAAACTCACACGCATCCGGGAATACATCGACACGCAAGCACTGGCGCGGGCCTCAAAGATGGAGGGCCTGAGCTTTTAGCTGGTCCAGCCGTTCTACGGACCTGCGTAAAACGCTATTCCGTCGGCGTCACATCTTCCTTCACGCCCCGGGCTACGATTTTCAGCGCGCCGTCCGGCAGCGGGCGCTGTAGCTTCAGGGCCTCCTCCGCCGGCGCGGTCATCCAAGTCTCGACCTCGTCCGGCGTCGTCAGGATCACCGGCATCGCCTTCGGGTGGATGGCGAAGACTTCGGCGTTGGCATCCGTCGTCAGGAATCCGTAGAGGTCGTTTGTCGTCTCGCCCTCCTTGACCTTTCGGACCGACGTCCAGCTCGTCCAGATGCCGGCGAAGCAGGCGAGCGGGCGGGTCTCATCGAGCGCGAACCAGATGTCGCCGCCTTCGGCCTTGTTGAACTCGCTGAACGAGTTGAAGGGCACCACGCAGCGGTGCTCGGGGCCCAGCCAGCGCGTCCAGTGTTTGCTTTTCACGTTGCGGATGTTGGTGGTGCCGCCGTCCGGCTCCATCCGGAGCAATTCCTTGAAGTCGACCGTCTTGCCCTTCGCTTGCAGCTTCTCCGCGCGCTTCTTGGTCGCCTGCAGGAGGGCTTGGCTCGAGGACGGCATGCCCCACCGCCCGGTCGCGAGTTCCCGACCATTGGCGCCGTTCCGGACGATTGGCGCCTTGTAGTCGGGAAAGACACCCGGCATTGGCGCGAGGTTGCCGACGTACCGGTTGACGACGCGAAACAGGGCGCTGATCGCGGCTTGGTTGGTGGTGATCGAATACAGATTGCAGATGTGGACGGCCCCCCCACTTGTCAGGATGGTAGCAGACTTTTGACCTGATCGCTTGCTGTCAGATGTCCGGCCTGTTTGCGCGGACAAGGTCCGCTGGCCAAGATGGTGTTCGCTACGCACGCTCCAAGCACATAGGCGACATTGATGATGCCAGTGTAATCTACGGAAGCTCGCGCGTATTGACCGATCGGTCCTTCCATCTACCGCGTCCTGCAAGTTCGTGGGCTATCCGCTGAGCAACCTCTCTCGCGGCGCCGATTTCAGATCAGACAGGCATGGCGGCTATCGGCCGGTTATACACTCCGCCCGATATCATCAAGCGCCAAGCGATGCGGGCGAACTTGTTAGCCAACGCCACCGCGACCAACTTCGGCGGCTTTCGCTCCAGCAGCGAAGCGAGCCAGGGTGTGGGCTTGTGACGACCCTTTCGGATGTGCCTCAGCAGCGCGGTCGCACCGACGATTAACGTCGATCGGAGCGCTGAATCTCCGGCCTTTGTGATGCCGCCATGTCTTTGCCGGCCTCCAGTTGAATGATCCTTGGGCGTCAGTCCGAGCCAAGCCGCAAAGTCACGGCCCGATCTGAACGTCTCTGGCGGAGGCGCCTTCATGCTTAGCATGGCAGACCCAATCGGACCGACGCCGGGAATCGTCGCAATACGCCTGCTGACGTCATCCTCGCGGTGCCACTTCATCAGCTTGGCCTCAATCTTTGCTAGGCGAGCTTGGACCGCGGCATACTCCTCCGCCTGAAGGCGAAAGAGGTCTCGTGCCATTTCCGGCAAGCTGTCATCCTCGAGCACCCGCTTGATGAGTGCCGTGACGTTCTGCCGGCCGGCGGGGCCGACGATGCCAAACTCAGCTGCATAGCTCCTGAAAGCATTGGAGAGCTGCGACTTCACGCTGACCAGGCGTTCCCGCACGGTCATCAACATCCAGGCCGCTTGCCGTTCCTTTGACTTCACCGGTACAAACCGCATACTCGGCCGGGTGACCGCCTCGCACAATGCCTCGGCGTCGGCCGCGTCATTCTTACCGCGCTTCACGTAAGCCTTCACGTACTGAGGTGGGATCAGCTTCACCTCGTGACCGAACGACTGCAGCAGGCGCGCCCAATGATGTGAGCTGCCGCAGGACTCGATGGCGACGAGAACCGGTGGAAGCCGCTCGAAGTAGCGGATCATCTCGGCTCGCCGGAACTGGCGGCGGACAACCACCACCTCGTTCTCGTCGACACCGTGAAGCTGGAAAACCGACTTAGAAGTGTCCATACCGATACGAACAGGAAGATTCATCAGACTTTCCTCTCATCTAGCCGTGACGCTGAGAGCGCCATAGAACCGTGGGGATGAGAGGCCGTCCACACCAGCACATCGTCAGGTCTCCGGGGCGGCCTGGCGAGGGCGCTGCGCCAACTGTAGCAGCGTGGCAGCAGGCCGGCGATTAGCCTTGGCGCATTTGCTGCAGCGAAGTCGGCTCGCCAAGTCATGGACGAAGGTTGTCGGCGGATGGGACAGCGCGGCCAAGTCGACGTCCCGCTTGGTCTTGCAGCGCGAGCATTCGATTTCGAGCCAGGGATAGCCACCGTTGACGGCTTGGTCGACGGTCGGCGATGGATCGATAGGCTCGCCGTCGCTCCACATCCTTTCGTTCCAGGATTCGGCGAGCAACTTGTCGGCCTGACGGATCAGGGCCTCGCCTTTGGCGCGGGCCTCGGCGGCTTGGGCGGCGAGGATGCCCGTCATGGCGCGGGCCCGGCCGAGCTCCTTCTGCAGGGCCTTGCGGTCGCCGCCGCTAAGCGGGGTGGGATGGTGCTTCGGCGCCACGGCCGGCCGCCGTCAGTCGTATGACGGCCAGCAGCCGTCTTCCTCATGGCGCCCGGTCCGCTCAGAGCACGTGTTGTCCAGCAAACGTTGGCTGACGTTCCGCCAAATCGAATCCCGACCATACAGGCGAATCGCGTCGACCTTCTGGATCTCAACGGTGCGACCGCAACGCCGGCAGCCCACCCTCAGCAGATGCTGAGGAATTTGGTCCAACCGCAGCGAGCGTTCGGGCTGGCGGCCTGGCAAATGGGCCTCGTCGGTGCGAGCGTCGGCTAGGAGCGCCTGCCAATATTCGGGCGGGAGGTCGTCGTTCGGAGCCAGCGCGCGCGCAGGAGGTATCTTTCTGCCGACGGCAGCGGCCATCTTCTCCATTTGGGCTCGGGTCGGCATGCGCCAGCTCGCGGGTCGGTCGGACATCGCTGAATTAGAACATAAAGAGAACAAATGTCGAGTCCGATCGGGCGATGGAATTAGAGAGATCCTAATCAGGATGCCAGCTGACCACTTTGCTCCCGGGCGCATTCGGGACACGTGTCGCCAAGCTCGTCGAGGACATTTCTTATCAGTGCCATGACGGCTTCATCGGAAAGCCCGACGAGTGGATCGCGACGCGCGATCCCCAAGGCACGCTCTCTGGCATGGGGGTCGGCGCAGTCCTGCATCCAGCCGTGCTCCTCGCATTCCCGGATCGCGCCAGCTTCCTTCAAGATCGAGAGAGCCCATCCTCGGGTCGGCTCAGCCTTCAACGTGTGGATTTTTATCGATGGCTCGACGGCCTTCGCGATCTCACAGAGGTGGCGGTGATGAGTGAAATAAACTACCTGGCCTTTGCGGGCCATCGCCGCCAGCAAACGGAATGCCTCTTCCGCCCGAAAATCGTCGAATGTCTCCATCACGTCGTCGGCAAGGAACGGCGCTGGAGCGCGGGTTCGGGCGAATTCATGATAGCCGGCGACCCGCAGCGCCAAGTAGAGCTGAAACCGCGTCCCCTTCGACAGTTCGGAAGCGATCCTGGAGCTACCATCGACTCCCTTCGCGATCAGAAGCTCGCTGCCGTTCGAGGGCTGGGTTAGGAGTTCGGAATAGGCGCCCCGACTTATTAGCGCGAATGCCTCCGACGCTCGAGCCATCATCGAGCTTCGATGACGGTCGCGGTAAGCTCGGAGCGCCCGCTCGGCTGCCGCTATTCCGAGCCTCAATTTGAGATACTCGATGGCACGGTCTTCCATCGTCATCAAGACCGTGCGCCGCTTCGATTCAAGAACCGCGACCGCAGCATCGCCTCCGACAGCGGCGATCCTGTCTTCCGCCCTGTTGCGTGACGCGAAACGTTCGCGGCTTCGGCTATCCTCGTCCTCAAACCGCGTCTTCAATTCGATCAGTTCGGCTTCCAGCGAGCCTCGTTCTACCGCGTCGAGCGCATCCTCGGCCTGCTCGATCGTCTCGACCTTCAATCCTTTGAGGATCTCCTCGCGCGCCTGGCTCAGACGCGTCTCGATATCCGCCCTGCGAGCAAGCGACCGGAGACGACCGTCAACTTCCGCCAAGGAATCCGTTTCGAAGTGGTTCATCATTACGCTCGCCCGGCTCTGCACCTCCGCCAATTCGTCTGCGGCCGATCGGGCTTTGTCCTGCTCGGCCGCAAGCCGCGCTTCGATTTCGAGCCGACGATCGAGCGTCTTCGTCGCGGAGGCGACGCAGTCAACGATGGCATCGCAGCGCCCTAGAACGTCCGGAGGGTTCGCAGGCAGGCAGATCAGATTCGCAAGATCCTCCACCTCGGCCCGGAATCGAGTTTGATCGCGCTCCATCTTGGAGATGCGATCGGTCAATTCGGCTTTCTTCTCCAGCGCCGACCCCAGGTCGATCAGCGCTTCCAATGTTTCTCGCACTACGGCCATCGAGGGTTCACCCCCGCCTTCGCCGAGCCAGCAAGCCAGGCAAGCCTCTCGCCATGCCGTCTTCCATGATCGCTCTGCCGACCTGGCATGATCGAGGCTTCTCTCGCGAGTTTTCAGATCGCGAGCTCGCGCTTCGGCGATCGCCCGCAAGTTTCTGGCGCCGGCGGCACGGTCCAAAGCGGCTTGGCCTGCAGCCAGGATCGCGGCCATGTCGTCGCTGCGCGAGATCTCGACGCCTGCCGCACGGATGGCCTCCGCGATCCGCTCGCGCGAACCGGCCGCATCATCCTGCGAGCGCCGCCATTCCCGTTCGGCGGCGGTCAGTTTTCCTTCCGCGTCGATCGCCCGGTCGCGCTTCTGCATCCACAGATTCAGCCCGGTAAGACCGATCGCCTCTTCAAGCCCATTGCCGATAGCGCGAGCGGATTCCCCGATCTCGCCGGCCAACGTCGCGCGTCTCCTGAGGCTTTCGTCCAATCGCCGACGCGCCTGCTCCCTAGAAGCCCCGGCCTCGGCCAGATCCAAAAGCGCGCGGTTCATATCCGCGATGCCGGCTGCCTGATTGGATCGCTGCTCTGTGACCAGATCGAGCTTCCGCATCGCGGCCTCGAAGTCGGCCGCGGTCGTCGCGTCAAGAGCCTTCTTGTGGACCGCCCAAGCGGCCTCGCGCGCAGATCTGGCATCACCCGCTTCTTGGTCGCTTATCACGCCTGCGGCGGAGCGTAGGGCTTCGATCTTCGCTTCGAGGCGTTTTACGTCAGCATCGAGGCGGTCGAATTCGCCTTGCCGAAGTGCGATTTCGCGCGAAAGATCCGCTTCAGTCGCAATCCATCGGCGAAGCTGGTCCGGCGTCGGCACCGGGACCGAACGGAGCTCGTTCCTGCCTCCCGTCCAAGGAAGCAGTTCGATCAGGCAATCCTCGAGTTCGTCGGCACGCTCTGCGCGAACGCGATCCGCCACACGCAGCCGAGCTGCGTCGTCGGACTGGCGGGCGCTCGCGATGATCGCCGTCAATGTCGCCGTGGTCGCGTCATCCAGTCCGGCGCCTTGTTCGCCAACCGCCGCCTCGGCTTCCGAAAGGGCGTCGGCGGCCTTCGCGAGTTCGGCTTCGGCCGAAGCCAAGGCCGCATCGACGCCCGATCGCTGCTCCATCAGATCGCGGAGGCATCCCATCACGGGGGCCGACAGAACGAGCCGCGCGGGATTCTGCTCCGATTCGTAACCGATGAGAGCCAGAACACGTGCGATCGTTTGCTCGGCAAGCCCCAAACTGAGGCGGCGTTCCGGAAGGTCCTTCTCGGCCATGATGTACCGCGCCCGCAAATCCGTCAACAATTCGATGCGGCTCTTCAGTCCGCAAGCCGAAGCGTTCACGACGAGACCTTCGAGCTCCTTTCGCAGATCTGCGATGGTTTCCGCGACCGATTGCGCCTGTGCCGCCAATCTCGTCTGCCGCATCGTCAATGCGGGGAGATCCTGGCTCCAAGACGCGGGCGCTTCGCGCAGGGACGCGAGAGGAAGAAGCTCGGCGCGGAGGGCGCGAAAGGACTGGAGCCGCGGCATGGCGTTAATGAGCCGTTGCACTTCCTCGATCCGCGCCTGCGTCCGGCTCCGTTGGGAGAGAGCTTCGGCATAGGCTGCGGTTGCCTCGTCGCGCTCTATGACGAGGCGAGCGTATTCGGTTGCCAGCGTGTCGATCCGCTCCCGTTCCACCTTGAGGGCTGCCAAGGTCTTCTTGAGCTCGGCGAGGATTCCCGCTCGTCGACCCGGCCGGAAGAAGGCATCCGCCTCCTCCTGTGCGGAGCTTAGTCGATCGCTCAGATCTGCGAGCCCGGCGGTGGCTGAGAACAACAGGTGGCCGAGATCGCCCTTGCTGGCCAGGATACTCTCTCCGCCCGCCTCGAGTGTCTCGTCGTCGAGGCAGAACATCGTCTGATACGCGTTGCGATCGAGGCCTCCGAGCTCGCCGACAAGCAAGGTGTCGGGAACGGCGTTGCCGGCTTCATCCAGCAGGCTGTTGCTAGAGCGTTTGATCCGGGAGAAGCCGCGGACCCTTCCCGAGATTTCGATCTCGGCTTCGATCCGCATCGTCGCATAGGGGTGAAGAAAGTTGAACCTGCTCTGCGGCGGGATGCCGTAGATCATATCCGTGCATGCCGACATCGCCGTGGATTTCCCGGCCTCGTTGGGCCCATAAACGATGTGCATGTCGGGTTTGTCGACGGCTGGCTCCCCGAAATCGATGAACGCGTCCGTGAACTTGCCATATCGGCGAAGACCTAGCTTGCGAATTCGCATCAGCGCGCTCCGCCCGCGTCGCCGGCCGCAAGCCGCGCCAGAATTTCTTCGGCCCCCTCACCGGCCAACCGTTCGACGAGCTGGGCCAGCCCGCTATCGTCCGGGACGATGTTGCGCCGGCATTCCGGAGGCAACTGCGCGATCAGATCGTTGACGACATCGTTGGCCTCTGCTCGGAACCCCTCGGATCCGACGACCTCGTCGTTCATCGTCCTCCGAAGGTCTTCGACCGGGTCGGCCTCTCCCGCCGCGATGGAGACAGGCCGCCGGCAATCGATTTCCAGCTTTTCGATCCATATGTTGCCTATCGACTCGGCACGGGCTTCGGCCTCCGTCCGCAATAGGTCGGCATCGCGACGTATGTTCCAGGCCAAGGGCGTCGTACCCGAAATCGCGAGCCGAGCGACGAGATGGTCGGAGTCGGATCGGGCCGCGGCGTCGCGAAGCGTCGTCTCGAGCCTTGCGACAAGATCGGACCACGATGCTACTCCCGAAGAATCGATGCTGACCCGCTCAAATTGCGCCAGACTGACGATCCGTTCGTCGAGGACGCTCGAACCGTCGTCAAGCACGCTTACCAGGGTCACGGATTTGGGCCCACCTTCGCCGATATCCCGCCCCTGCGGGATCCCGGGCATCACGATGGCGCAGGATCCTTCCGTCGCCGAGCGCTTGTGGATGTGTCCGAGAGCCCAATAGCGGAAACCGGAATTCAACAGATCGTTCGTACTGCACGGGGCGTAGACGTCGTGCGGCGGCGATCCGCCCAAGCTGGTGTGCATCAGTCCGATGTTGATGGCGCCATCGACCGGCGGACGGTATTTGGCGAGGAGGCTTTCGGGCGCTTGCGGTTTCGCGAAGCTGAGGCCGTGCATCACTATCGGCCGTTCTCCGCGGTCGCGCCTGATTTCGATCGCTTCGGCCCGTCCACCGAACAGGTGCACGTTCTCGGGAAAAACAAGCTCCTTCGTTATCCTGGAGAGGGCATCGTGGTTGCCCCGGATGATGAAGGCCTCGATGCCAGCAGCCTCCAGGCGGCGAAGTTGCTCGCCGAGAAAGCGGGCAGTCTTCATCGATGTCTGATCGCCGTCGTAGAGGTCTCCGGCGAGCAGAAGCGCCTGCACCTTTTCTTCGAGGCACAGATCGATGATACGCGTGAAAACCAGACGGCTGGCGTTACCGATGAACTCGGCCAGCGCGGGATCGCGCAGGGCGAGCGAGCGCAAAGGCGAATCGAGATGGATGTCGGCCGCATGGACGAAACGGTAGGCAGTCATCTAAGAACTCGCATGCTTTTCGAATCGACGGAGTTTACCGCGGCCGGGAATCATCGGATCCCTTCACGAAAGAACGGGATGTCGACGTCCTCGATATCCCCAGTCTCCGGGAATTGCTCCGCCGTCCCGTGAAAGCTAGGACTCTGCAGTACGCGCGACCTCTCGAGCGAGATCGACGGCCATCTGGAAGCGAACTCGCGTAGGCTCGCGAAGTCGTCCCAGTTTGAAATGGTCCGCCATTCTGTAGAGGATGTCGTCGTCCGACAGCCGCACCCGGATGAATGGCACGGCAAGGCTTGCAAGTTCGGCGACAGGTACGTCGCCATGCGATCGAACATCCGGCTCGCAGTTGCGATAGGTGACGATTCTGGAAGCCTGTCCGTCGTCCCAAACCACCGTTCTGCCATCGTCTTTCGTGCGACGATACTGCTTCCCGATGACCTTGGCGACGGCCCTTTGTATCCGATCGCCTGACCGCTGAAATCCATGCGCACGGGCGATCCGCTCGATAAGCAGGTCCTCATATATCGGCGATTCGTGTCTCAGGACGTGCGCGACCATACTTTGCAGTACGGTTTCGTAGCCTTGATCGTAGAACCTCGAAGCTTCCGGCTTCAGTCCCAGTTCCGAGAAATTCGTCGCGGAATATTCGGTCCCGTTGCTCCCTGCCTCCGTCGTCGCTTCCGATCCGAAACGGAAGCCCGACGATCCGATCCTCGGCAGCGTCGGGGCCGGGCTGCCGTTCCCGACGTCAGTAGGATGAATTTCTCCGGGGCTTTGATCCAGCCTGCTGACGATCTCGCAGATGCGTTCGAGATACCTGTTCTTTTCGGCGGGATTGGTGCCCTGCCTAAGATAGCCGGGCACCTTCTCGAACCACTCTTCCGGATCGGCGAACCTTTGGCGGACGAACGTCTCGATCATGGCATCCCGAAGGATGGACCGGTTCGGATCCCAGTCGGCGGTCTCGGTCGCTATCACGTGGCTGCGGAAGTGATTGAGAGCCAAGAAGCAGTCCTGCTCGGAGAACGAGCCGGGCCCAACTAGAGGCGAAGCCTCGTCGGACGTTCCGGTAGCACCATGGTCGTTATCCTCCGTGGACGGCGGATACGATGTCTCGGCCGACGATCGGTCGGTTTCCTGCCCCTCATCCTGGCCGACGCGTTGCGTTTCGAAGCGGAACTCGAACTCATCGACGCTGCTCGGCGGCCTTATTCGGAGCGCTTCAAGTTTTTCGACGAGCCGCGCCGTCTGTAGGCTCGGATTGTCGAACCAATCGGTGGACCAAACCCTGAGGATATCCCAGCCCTTGTCCGTGAGGACCTCCTCCCGAAGCCGATCCCTGTCGCGCGCGCTCTTGCTGGAATGATATGTCGCGCCATCGCATTCGATGCCCGCCAGATAGCGTTCCGGGTGATCCGGGTGCCGCACGCCAAGATCGATCCTGTAACCGGAGACGCCGACCTGATAGTCGACGACGTAGTCGTGCGCGCGCAATCTTTCCGCGACCTCCACCTCGAAGTCGCTATCGGATTCGGCGTCGTCGCCAGGCATGGTCGAGACGCGACCGCGGGTCTCCGCGTATTCGAGGTACTTCTTGAGCGTATGGACGCCTTCCGAACTGTCGGCCGAAGGAACGACGTCGGCCGACCCAAAGGAGGTGAACAATCCGATCCGCATTCGTGCACGCGAGAAGAGGACGTTCAATCGCCGATGGCCCTGTTTGCTGTTGATTGGGCCGAATCGCTGCTTGACCGCCGTGCCGCCCGGCTCGCGCCCGTACGTCATCGAGATGAAGATGAAGTCCCGCTCGTCTCCCTGGACGTTTTCAAGATTCTTGACGAAGAATTCCTCACCCCTGCTCAAAACCTTGTCGAGGTAGAGGTCGACCAGAGGGTCGTCGGCGCGCAGACGGTTGAATTCCTCCCGGATCAGTTCGCGCTGCTGGAGATTGACGGCGACGATACCCAAGGAAGGGATCTTATCTTCCTCAAGCCCTGCATAGTGTCGCATGAACGATATGGCCTCTTCGACGATACGGCTCGCTTCGGCGGGGTTGCATCGGGCTTGGAAGGTGCCGTCCACCCTGATCAGATCGATAGAAAAGGATTCGGGCTTGGAGGCCGGGAACGTCACCAGTTCTCGGCGATAGAACTGCTCATTGGAAAACCGTATCAGGCTTTCGCATCGGCTGCGGTAGTGCCATCTCAATGGCCGCCGATACCCGAAGGTCTTTTGGCAGCTTTCCAAGATAGACTCGTCGTCGAGATCTTCGAAGTCGTCGTCCTCCTCCGGGCTGGACTCGCCGGATCGAGCGAAGAAATCGGTGGGAGGAAGCTGCTTCGGATCGCCGACGACAACGATCTGCCTCGAGCGGAGCATGGCACCGAGCGCGTCTTCGGGGCGCATCTGCGAAGCCTCGTCGATCACAAGGATATCAAATGCCAGAGACCCTGCCTTGAGGAATTTCGCAAGCGACAGCGGCGACATCATGAAGCACGGCTGCAGGGCTTGGATCGAGCGCCCCGCCTGAGCCAGCAGCGTTCGGACCGGGACGAATCGCTTCTGTTTCTCCAATTCATTCCGCAGCAGGGCCATCTCGGTCCAGATCTTCTTCTTGCCGAAATTCGTTCCAGCCATGGGCTGCCGCTGCAGGAGTTTCGCCTTGATGCGAGTTCGATCATCGCGGATTTTCGCGCGGTCCTTGTCCGCGAATTGCCTACGGCGGTTTTCCAGGGAGGCACCGGTATTCGCGTGCAGGGCTTCCGAGGACCTCTTGGCGAGCTCCGCCCCGCGGTAGGCCAGCACGGCTCCCAGCAGTTGCGTCAGACGACCGGGGTCGATCCGGCGCTGATCGGCACAATCGAGGAACTCCTTCAATCCCAACGACTCGAGCCCCCGCCGCTCCCTATAAAGGCCGAGCAGTTCGCGCAGCTCGTCCCGATGCTGAAGGAGCTCGGCGGTCACTTCCGAAAGCCTGCCCAGATCGAGTCGCGAGAGAGCTTTGATGCCGAACTCGACTCGGAGCCGATCTTGCAAATCGTCGTGTGCCTGCAGATCCGCTTGGACTTTCGAAGCTATCGCCAGCGTTCGCGCCCACGCATCGGACGCACCCGAGGAACTCAGCTTGCTGGAAAGAAATGTCGGCATCGGAAGGCGTCGCAGCGCCCCGAGCCAATCGATCGAGGCGAATGCATCGTCGATTCCGGCCGGTCCCCGCGATAATTCCTCTGCAGCATACTTCAAGGGCGAGGTGTCGAGTAGTCTTTGGACGCGGTCGCGTTCCTTGTGGAGCGCGGCAATCTCGGAGAGCTCACGCACCGATAGGTCGAACTTGCCGAGAAACCCTTCTTCATCGAGGTCCGCCACGCGCTTCATGGTGGCGATTTCGTCCGCCAGCATGTCGATCGTCAGATCGATGGAGCGCTCATCGAGCCGGCTCCCAAGTTTCGCGATCGTCTTCCGGACGGTGTTGGCAGCTTCCTCGAAGTTATGGAGCTGGCGGACGCCTTCAGGGTCTATTTCGATCAATCGCTGCGTCAGTTCCTGGCCGATCTGCTCGGCGAAATACTGCCTGGCTTTGATCCCGAATGCGATCTGATCGAACTTGGTGTCGAACCCTTCCCAGCTTGAGCCGAAGAGGTTTGCCGCGGCTTCGTCGTCGTCGAACGCATAGATCGACTCGACATGCGCAGCCAATCGGAGCAGGTCTTCGGCCGGCGCCGGCGCGTGGCTCAATCCAAGACGCGCGACGAGTTCGCGCGCAGGCTTCGCCGCCCCGCTGATCGTCGCGAAGGCTTTTCCCAGGCCCGATTTCTGGAAGATTGTCGCTGACGCCCTCAATTCCGCGGGGCGTGGCCATGCATTCGGACCGAACGTGGAAAGCCTCGTCCTCCAGCCACGTTCTTCGGCCATAAGATGGCCCCACCTCTCGCGGAGGGCTTCGAAGGCGGGGACGTCGATCTGCTGGTTCAGGTGCAGGCCCGACCGGTATTCGGCGGGAATTTTTGTCGATACGATGATGGCCTTAGCGATCGCATCCGTCCTGTTCGCCGGCCAATTGCCGTCGAGACGAAACAACTCGAGGACCGGATAAAGAGCGGTGAGTGCGTCCTTGATCTTGACATCTGCGTCAACCGTCTCGCGAGCCAGGCGGGTCAGCTCTGCCGGCGTGTTCTCGAAGAACGATTCGCGCAAGGGCATCGACCGGAGGTCCGTCAACCTCTTCAGGAACTCGGGATCGTCTACCGGAATTTGCGGCCGGCGCGCGATCATGTCGCTGGTTATGCGCAACTCTTTGGCCGCGGTGAGCGCGGAGGCCAACTGCACATGATCCAGAGGGGCGACGAGACCGACCGATTCCGGAACTGTCCGTCCGCCGAGATGCGCGCTGGTCTCGACGATGGCCCGCAGATCCTGCAGAGAGGTGACGTCGAAATCAATGTTCTCGGCGATCCGCGCGGAGAGCTCGCGGGAAGTGGCGGACAGCGAGACGAGTATCTGCATGAGCGCAGCGATCTGGGTGCTCTGGATAGAATCGATCTCGATGTCGTGCCATGGCGACTGAGCCGGATGTCCGAACGATCGGGCGAAGTATTCGCTGGATCCCGCGAAAAGCGAGAGACTGGCCTCCGCGTCGGCGAGCATGCTGGGGCTGTCCAGCAACTCCTCCGGTATCTTCACGGCTCTGAAGGCATCGACGGCCTCCGGCGCGGCAGCGGATTCTCGCAGCGCCTTCCAGATGAGATCGAAGGGCGTCTGTCCGCCTGGCCGATGGCTATGAAGGGCTTCGAGGTACTTCGCGATCTCCTTCCGATTCACGTGCCAAGAAGCGCTTTGGGGCGCGGGCGCGCCGACCGGCGCAGTCTTCAGCCGCTTCTGGAGACCTTCGAGCACGACTTTCGGTGAAGCCTTGTCCGAATGAAGCTCGAGGCAGAACTCGCCGAGTCCTGCGCGCTCCAACCGTCTCTTGACGACCTCGAGCGCGGCTTGCTTCTCCGCGACGAAGAGGATGGTCTTGTTCGCGGCTAGACCGTTTGCCACGATATTGGCGATGGTTTGCGATTTGCCCGTGCCAGGCGGCCCTTGGATGACAAGGTTGCGGCCCTTCATCGCGTCGATGACCGCGCTGTGCTGCGAAGCGTCTGCATCGTGGATCAGGAAGGGCGCCGACGCCTCGATCTGCGGATCATCGATCAGATAGTCGTCCGGGTCGCTCGGGATGAGCGCGATGTCGCCCTCGAAGCTCTTGTCTGCACCCTGCAAGATGGATCCGACTAGCGGATGGACTGCAGGATCGACTGGCCAATTTGCAGGATTGAGGTCGGCATAGACGGCGAACCGACCGAAGGCGAAATGACCTAGGACGAGCCATCGTCTTATCTGCCATCGTCCGAGATCCTTGATGGCCTCCTGCACCAGATCGAGATATGCTTCGATAGAGCCCAATCCTTCTTCGTCGCTACCTTCAAAAGAAGGCAATTTTCGGTGAAACTCCGTTTCCAGCAGCTTCTGCAGACTGAGATTCGACTCGGCGGACGATTCGGTCGCCGACAAATAGAACGAATTGCGTCCGTAGGCCTTCCTCACCTCCAGCGCGACAGGCAGCAAGAGCAAGGGCGCGAACGCCTTCTTGTCGGAATTGTCGGATTCGTACCATTCCAGAAAACCGAACGACAGGAATAGGGTCGAAAGCCCCATTTCCTGCTCCGACAATCGCGCATCGGCAACGACCTTCTCCAGCACTCGCTCCAGCTCGTCAGGAAACTTGAGCGTCTGGAGTGCGGCGTCGCTATGCGATGGCTTCGCCTTGAGGCGTCCGAGTTCCGGATTGGGATCGATGTTCGATCGGCGGGCGTGCTCCGCGCGGTTGATCTCGGCCTTCTTGGGCCGAGGAGGCAAATCGAATTCCCTTCGGATGTGATCGCGAAGCTCGCGCTCAAGCTTTCCTAAGGACGAATCGTCGTCGCGTCCGGAGCTTTCCAGAGCTTGAAGCTTCGTCAGATATTCCAGGTTCGAGACCTTCGCATGCTCGAGCGCTGCGATGAACTCCTCGGTCTTCTCTTCGGGCGGAATATCTTCGGGCTCTTCGAGAGGGTCGATCCTCAGGGAGGCATCTTCGCCGGCGAGCTTCCTGTAGACCTCCTCCATCACCTCGTCGACGATCTGAAGGTGCCGTTTGGATCTCGCGCCGAGGCTGTAGTTCAGCATTCGGTTCTTTTTAGAAAGATCCAGGAGCTTTAGTCGGAGGCGGTCGTATAGCCCAGCCAACCGAAGCTCCTCGTTCGGCTCGTCGAGAACAGTCAACGAACTTCCCCCCACTGAAAGAGTGACCATTACCAAGAAGGCTCTTCCGCGGACAACCGTTTCGTGCACATCAAAAGGTCTACAACATCCCCCGCTGATCCATAGGGCCTTCGATTTTGCGCCGCCGAACGGGAGCCAAGCCCAGTTCTCCGACACCTATCGCGACGACCAAGCCAACTTTGCAAAATGCCTAGACGACAACGAAGGGCCCGAAATCGCCTTTCTTCATGTCCCAGTGCTTTGGCCGCTCGGGCCGCCGTCGTGTGCTTGTCGGATCATGGATGTCCGGCGACCTCCTGGCCGGTATCATGGGAAGGTGGCTTGGCGCAGGGCTCGTCGAGTTCCAAATAAGCCGAGGCCAGCGAATCAAGAATGACGTCGTCGGCAGCGGCGGCCCGACCGGCTTCCCATGGCTTGGCGCTCGTCACCCCGATTCGGCAGCGAATACTGCCTGTCCTCATTTTCTCCGACGAGGGCCGCCTCCCACGGCCCATGACGGTCGGAGTACTAACACCGTCAGTGGAACGACACGGTACCTAGACACACGTACCCCGCGGTGCCCTGAAGCGCTGCGGCCGTGCGAACTCAGGGTACCCATCGTTTGGAGCCCTTCGGTTTCTTCCAGCCGAGCGCCTTGGCCACGGTTCGCTCCACGAACTGAAAGACGTTTTCCTCGTTGTCCGAGGCCGCATCTTTGGCGGCCTGGATTAGATCGGTCTGCATGTACACCAGCAACGCTTTCCGCCCGTCTGTACGCTTGGATTCTGTCGGCTTCGCCGATTCAGTTGCGCCCGCCTTGGTCGTCTTCGCCGCCTTCGCCATTTCAGTCGCACCTTTCTGAAGTCGGCCCGGATTCTAACAGGACGGCTGCCTAGTGCTAAGGGGCGGTAACCATAAAGCTGTTGATCGGCGGTACCGGATATCCAATAGATAGCTAATAGATATCTTTCAGATATCTTTTACTTGACTTTCGGTGCGTCTTGTGATCTAAATCTGAGACGCCAAGACGTTTCATCTCTGACATGGGAGAATTTGCTGCCCCCCGGTCGGCCCCGCGCAAGTCCGCGAGAGGCGACCGCTGTTCGCCGTTTTCATTCGACGAATATCAGCGAGGATAGATGCAGAAGAACCTGTTCATCAGCCACAAAGCCAGCC
The DNA here is from genome assembly GCF_017565645.3 of Bradyrhizobium barranii subsp. barranii. Taxonomy (NCBI): domain Bacteria; kingdom Pseudomonadati; phylum Pseudomonadota; class Alphaproteobacteria; order Hyphomicrobiales; family Nitrobacteraceae; genus Bradyrhizobium; species Bradyrhizobium barranii. The sequence continues at coordinate 516,582 of NZ_CP086136.1, read as the reverse complement.
GGGCAATTCCCTTCACCAGCACGGTGACACGCGATCTCCTCATCCAGGCGACGCTCGACGGCGATGTGCGCCGCGTCGAGTATCAGAACAAGGTGATCATCGACGAGCGCATCGTGCCCGTACAGGGCATCATCGTGGAACGCTTCGATGGCCGCTTTGCCATCGACATCGTCGACGCCCGTCCGGTCCACGACCCGGTGGCCGAGGCCCTGACGCAGCTCGCCTTCGCCCGCAAGTGCCACGGGATCATCGAGATCAACGCCGCGGACGTGCATGCGGAACCGCGGTGCTCGGCGGCGCGCGACGTGTGGAGCCACCACGCCGTCCGCGTCCACGCGGATGATCGCGCGGCGATCCGCGAAGCCTTGGAGATCGGCGGGCCCGTCGGGCTGGCCCAACTCATCGGATCGGTCGCCACGCGCGGCGACGCCCGCGCGGTGGTCTTCGCGCTCGCGTGCGAAGGGGCGGTCGAATTAGACCTCCACGACGGCATCACCGAGGACCTGATCGTGCGGTCGGGCCACACCGGATCCGCCGTCGCTCTCCGCGCATTCGGCGCATAATCCTCGCAACGTCCGAAGTACGCGGCTGTCCCGCGCGAGCACGTCTCGCGCGGGACAGCCTATTTGCCGTGCGCAATTCCGCGTGCATCGAACGTCCGCGGATCGGGCCGCTGGCGCCCTAATCCTTGTACCGCCACGTCGGCGACATCCGACCGCCAAGCACGTCAGGAGTATGATGACCAAGCAGAAGGACGACGGCGCAGAGACCGCCGGCCAGAAGGCGTACGAGATCCGTCGGTCCGGAAAGCGCGGCTTCGCAGCGCTTGGCAGGGCGGTTGCGGCGCAAGAGCAGAGAAGCACGAACGACGAGACGGACGTCGCGGAAGATAACGAAGGATCCGTTGTCCCGGTCCCGAATGAAGAGGAGGACATGGCGTCGCGCGAGCGCCCGGACCCCGCCCGCTGCATCGTAGAAGCGGTGCTGGATACGGCGCTGGACGACGACATGCGGGCACGCCTGTCCGGCCCCGAGCCGCTGGCTGTCATCATCCGCGTTCCGGCGGCCGCCTGGGTGGCGCCGGTCGAGACGGCCATCGAGCGCCTGAACCCGAAAGCGCGGGTCTATGCGCGAGACGGCTCCAGCAAGTCGGGGCACAAGGCGGAGGTCGGAAACGGCGAGGTCGCGGCACATCTCGCGAAGGGGCGAATGGTCGTCGGCATCGCGCCGTCGGTCGCGACGCTTCCTCGCGTGCTCGCCGCCGGGGCCGACATCACGATCGACCTGAAGATCGACGGCGGGATACTCGACCGCGCCATCGCTCTGTTCGTCGGCGACACCGTCGATCCGCAGCGGATCGACGGTCTCGGGACCCTCGACCTGCACGACATCGTGTCCGGCTTCCGCGCCGGCTCGAGCGCGGCGGAGATCGTCGAGCGCATCCGTCGCTCCGCCAGTCGCTTGTCTTCACCGCGCACCGATCGCCTGCCTCGGATGGAGGATGCCGTCGAATATGGGCGGGCCCGCGACTGGGCTCTGGCGCTCGGCCGGGAGTTCGCCGACTACAAGGCCGGAACGCTCAAGTGGCATGAAATCGGGGTCGGAACGAACGCGCTGTTCGCGGGGCCGCCGGGCCTCGGCAAGACATATTTCTGCCGCGTGCTCAGCGCTCACCTCGGCATCCCGCTTGTCGCGACGTCGATATCCGAACTTTTCGCGACCTCGGCCGGATATCTGGATTCCGTGATCAAGGCCGTGCGCGAGACCTTCGCCAAAGCCGAATCTGGCGCGCCGTGCGCGATACTCTTCGACGAGATCGACGCTCTGCCCACGCGCGCAGCCCTGCACCAGGACGCGCGCGCGTCCAGTTGGTGGACTGCCGTCGTCGCCGAATTCCTCACTCTCCTGGATTCGGCGGCCGGCGGCGACCGCCCCGGCGTATTCGTGTGGGCAGCGACGAACTACGCGGACCGCGTCGATCCCGCGTTGATACGCCCGGGCCGCCTCGACCGCGTGATCGCATTCGCGGCTCCGGGGCCGGACGGGATCGTGTCGATCGTGCGCCATCATCTGGCCGGGGATCTCGCGGACGCCGACCTGACGGCTATAGGCCAGATCGGCATCGGCAGAAGCCCGGCCGAGCTCGCCGCAGCGGTCAAGGTCGCTAAGGGCGCCGCGCGCACGGAAAAGCGCGCGGTCCGCGTGGAGGATCTGATCGAGGCCATGGCGCCGCCCGTCGATCTCGACGCTTCGACTCTGCGGCGCATCGCGGATCACGAAGCCGGTCACGCGGTGACCGCCTTCGCCCTCGACGAAGAGGAGCTGGTCGCTATCGACCTGGTGGGCGATAGCGGCGCGTTCGGTCGCACGATCTTTCGCCGGCGGCGGAGCATCGAGACCCGCGCGAGCATCGAGAACCGTACGATCGTCCACCTCGGCGGGCGTGCGGCGGAGGTCGTCGTCTACGACGGCGACTGCGCCGCGAATGCCGGGGGAGACGAGTCGAGCGACTTGGCCTTGGCGACGAGAGCCATCGCCTCGTTGCGATTGTCGACCGGTCTCGGCGGGGGGCTGGCCTATCTCGGCGACCCTCAATCGGCGATGGACCTCCTGCGGATCGATCCGAATCTGCGGCGACTGGTCGACCAAGATCTCGTCCGCCTCCACGAAACTGCGGTCACCATCGTCCGCCGGCATCGCGCAGCGCTCGACGCCATCGCCTCCGTCCTCGTCGCGAAGCGGCACCTGTCCGGCGTCGAAGCCCGCCGGATCTTCGCGGACCATCCTCCCGCGCCGGGATGACGGCGCCGCCACGCGCTGCGGGGCCGGCCATCCATCAACAGCAATCGGGGGCAACATGACCGATCGTTCGACGACCACCATCATCCACCGCCCGAACGGCGGGCTCGGAGGCTATCGCGTGATCTCCGACGGCGCGAGCCGCGTCGTAGTCCACGCGTTTCCCATGAGCGATCTGGCGTCGGTCTCCGGCGCGGACCTGCTGGCGACGCCGGGCAGCTACCTGATGACCGACGGGCGCGTGGCCTACGTCGGCGAAAGCAATCGGGTGTCGCGTCGCCTCGCCGATCATTGCGCCGACTCGTCCAAGAGTTTCGGCCGCGACGTCTTCGTCGTCACCGGCTGCGACGACAGTTCGTTCGACAAGGCTCTCGGCCTCGACTTTCAATTCCGATTGACGCGGGAGGCCATCGACTGCGGCGTCGTGACGGTGGCGAAGGGATTGAACCCGGTCCAGCCGCGAATGACGGCTGCCGTCCGGGCCACCCACGACCGCGTGTACGGCGACGCATTGCGCCTGTTGTACGATGCCGGTTGCAGGATCTTCGTGCCGGCTGGATCCGAGCCCTGCCCGCGCCAGCCACCACCCGCGGCGGAGAGCACCGGGGACTCGGTCGATGGCGGTCCGATGTCGATCGGGGTTACCAGCGCGCCGCTCGGGGCCGACGAGTTCGAGATGCGGTATCTCGGGCTCTGGGCTCGGGGCTACTGGGCCGCCGACCGTTTTGTCGTCGCCGCCGGATCCGAGGTCAGAGAGGAGACCAACGGCTCGGTCGATGCGCTCACGCGGTCGCGTCGCGACGAGCTGTTCGATGCGAAGGTTCTGTCGGCGATTCCGGGCGTCTCCGACCGGCGTCGGCTCGTCGCCGCCGTCGCCTTTCCGTCGACTTCGATCGCCGCCAAGATTCTGTGCGGTGCCCACACGCCCGGCAAATGGGTGCCGGTGAACAAGGCCATCTGGTTGGCGCCCTAGATCACCGATAACCGGAGGCCGCAGCGGCGCGGGCCGGGCGTGGCGGCAGGACTTTGCAGGGAGAGCGCGATTGGAAGCGACGGACGAGATGGAAGGCGCGGCCGCTTTGCTGGAGGCGAGCGGCCGGTACAGGATCCTGCGGCGCCTGGAGCCGCGGTCTTTCTACGACGTGTCCGACGGAAGCACCGCGCATCGCGGCATCTTCCTCGACGTCGAGACGACGGGTCTCGATCCGGCCACGGACGAGATCATCGAGCTCGCGATGGTGCCGTTCGACTTCGCGGACGACGGCCGCATCTTCGCCGTGCACGAATCCTTCGATCGCCTGCGCGACCCCGGGCGTCCCGTTCCGCGCGAGGTCACCGCGCTCACGGGCATCACCGACGCGATGTTGACCGGCGCGTCGATCGATCCGGTCGAAGTAGAATCCTTCGTCGCCGACGCCGAACTCGTCGTCGCCCATCACGCCGGCTTCGACCGGCGCTTCGCCGAGAGGTTCTGCGGCGCGTTCCGGGATCTTCCCTGGGCCTGCTCCTGGCGCGAGATTCCGTGGGCGCACGAAGGATTCGACGGAGGGAGACTCGGACAGCTCGCCGCGGGCTTCGGATTCTTCCACCACGGCCATCGCGCGGCCGACGACTGCCGCGCCGGCATCGATCTGCTCGCGCGGACACTTCCGGTCAGCGGCCGCCGCGCGCTCGACGTGCTGCTCCGATCGTCCCGCACGCCGGGCTGGCGGATCCGCGCGACCGGCGCGCCCTACGCGCTGCGCGAGACGCTGAAGAGAAGGGGCTATCGCTGGGATGCCGGCGGGGACGGCCGTCCGCGCGCCTGGTTCGTCGACGTGGCGCGCGACGCGATCGAGGCGGAACACGAATTCCTGCGCAGGGAGATCTACCGCCGCGCCGACCTCGAGATCGAGGCGCGGCGGGTCGACGCCTACGACCGCTATTCCGACCGCAGTTGACCGCGCGCGGGCAGGGCGCCGCGGGAACGGAGCCGGCGATGCTGATGGCAATCGGCCTCGCTGACGCCGCCGTGGCCCTTTTGGTGAAGAGTGAAGCCAATCGAAGGATTCGTTTGCTCGAGAAGGTGATCCTTTCTTCGAAAATCTGTGGAGCCGATACGATGGTCCTCGAAACGCCCTCCCGAAAAGATCCGGCCGTGCGCGACGACCGAAGCCGTGGTCGCCGCCGCCCGGAATTGCGGCGGGACCCCAGTGATTTAGGAGAAACCGAATTGATTTCGTTCCGTGAAGCGGTCGAAATATTCTGGCCGAACGGCCCCCTCTCGGTGTCGAGCCTGCGCACGGCCGAGCGCGATGGCCTCCTGGCCGTCGCCTTCATTGCCGGCAGGCTCTACACCACGAAGGCGGCGCTGCGCGAGATGACCCGGTGCGATCTGGCTTCCCGCCGACCGGAGAAACGCCGCTCGCTCGCCCGCGAGTTCGCCGACGAGCTGGTCCCGCCCCTCCGGAAATGATTTCTTTCTAGAGAGCGGCCGCGATCGTGTGCAGCGCTCTGGTCGGAACGGTCGCGGACCGGACGAGTTCGCCTCCGCCGGTCGCGGCGGCGAACCTTCCTTCGTCGAGGATGGGCCGCGATGAGGCCACGTTCGAGAAAGTCGCCGCATCGGATTTGCCGTCGTTCCTGAACCATCTCACGACGGCGGCGGATGGTCCATTCTTACCGGGCGGACCGGTCCAAATAAGCTTCAGGGCGGCCTCGCCCGCCGGATTGAAGGGACGCGCCATCGCGGACCCGAAGAACGAAGCGTCCTGGCCGCTCCTGACGGCGTCGATGCGCTCCTTCAGAAATCCTTCGAGGACGCGGCCGTTTCCCTTCGGCGACGTCCCGGGCAGGTCCTTGAACCGCAGCAGGGCCTCCAGGGCGTCGGTCGCGAACAGCGCGCCCGCCACGGCGATCATCAATCTCGCGGCGTCCAGCGAGCCCATCGCCGCGGCCCCGCGCCCGTAGCCCTTGAAGCTGATGTGATCGGCGGCGCGGATGCGTTTGAGCTGCAGTTGCACCCGGGGGCGACCCTCGCCGAGCGCGTCTGCGACGACGTTTCCGAGGGCGATCGAGGAAATCACGCGGGCGTTCCGGTGGGGCGTGTGGTTTCGAACCTAGGAAGGTGCCGGTCGCCGGTCAAGCCGTTTACTGGACAAACTTGGCCAGTGTTCTTAATTACCCACTGAAACCATTCGAAGTTAGGGAAAACGGACATGGAAGAGACGAGGGCGCAGGCAGGCGGTCCGGGCGGTACCGGGACGGCGGTCGCGGTCCGCGACCTGTTCGACCGCAGCGCGGCGTTGGCCGCCTTCGCCGAATTCGAACGCACCGTGGAGGATCAGGCGCAGTCGGCTCCGCCGCCCCGGATGCGCAAATTGCTGATCGTGTCGGGCGAGCGCATGCACGCCGGGCAGCGGCGCAGGATCCGAGCGGCCGACAGGGATGCCGAGCTCCATCCGGTGGTGCCCGAGAAGGCGGCCGCCTGGTGGCGCGACCGGCTGACCTCGGGTGCGGAGACCTTCGAGCAGTCGGAGCTGACCAGATACAAGACGCAGCTCCGAAAGGAAGCCGGGGCCGGGGAGACGCTCGTCGTGGCGGCGCTGCTCAACGCCAGGGGGCCTCGTCCCCCGGCGATCGGCTCGCAGGCAAAGATCGACTCATGGGAGAAGCGGGCGATCCGTTACGCGCGTTTGGGCTACTTCTTCGGCAACTTCACCTGGAACACCTGCGGCGAGGACGCCGTCGCGAAATATTGGGAGCTGTTGAGCGCGAACTACGGCGAGGTCGAGCAGCGCGACTATCTGTCGTACAGCACGATCCAGGGAGATCTGCGCCTGCTCAAGGCCTCGCTGGTGAAGTTCGCCGCCGATACGCATCTCGGCTGGATCCCGAACATCCCGATTCCGAGCGAGAAGGTGGTGCGCAGCGTCTACCTGTCCCGCAGCGAAGTGGCGCGGCTTCTGCTCGCGACGCGGGGCCACGTCTGGGACTCGGGCAAGGGCGATTGGGTACGCGTGCCGCTGAAGCGGAACGGCCAGCCGGTCCTGCGCGCCGACGGCACCCCCGTCATGGTGCGAGCGGTCAACAAGCAACGGAAGCGCCTTTTCCGCGGCATCGGGCGCATGATCCTGCTGTGCCTCTACACCGGCACGCGTCACGAGGCCGCCCTCAGCATGCGCTGGTCGCCGCACCACGAAGACGGCCACATCGATCTCGCCAAGATGCAGGTCCACCGCGTCGGCGACAAGGCGCAGCCGTCCCCGAAGTACATGCGTCCGACCTCGCTGCTCTGCGGTCCGATCCGCGCCCATGTCGGCGCGTGGGCCACGGCCGATCGCGTCGGCGAGAAGGATCAGCAGGACTACGTGATCCACAAGCGTGGAGGGGAGCCGTATCGCAGCTACGTCGACCGGCAGTTCGCGCGCGTCGTCGAAGCCGCGGGCCTCGACAACGACATCGTGTGGCACTCCCTGCGCCACACGGCCGCGACGTGGTTCGCGGTCATCGGCATGCCGATGCACGTCAGCGCCGGTCTTCTCGGTCTGGGCCTCGAGACCCTCATGAGCGTCTACCTGCACTGGTCGGCGCAGACGCAGGAGAACGCGAACGTCTACTGGAAGAACGACGGAGGCCGCCAGTTCCTCCGGCGGCTCGAAAGGAAGGGCGACTCATCCCCGCGGCGCCGGCCCGACAAGAACCGGTCCCCGCTCCCGGGCCGCCGCCGCGCGCGGCTCGATTCCGTGCGCGACCGCAAGTTGATCGCGCGGACCACTGGAGGGCCGCGGTGATCGGGCCGTCGCCGCCGCCCCTTCGCGTCATCCGCGCCACCCTCGATCCGTGGACCTGGAGGTGCTGCCGGCGTCTGGAGCCGTGGGAGCAGGCGCGGCTGGCCGTGGTGTCCGCGCTGCTGGCGGGCTACGACTTCGATACCGGGCAACTGCGCGACGTGACGCTGTCGGATCTGCGTGGGCACGGCGAGGACGTCTCGCTGCCCGGCCGCGGCTACCGCGCGCGCGTGCTGCCGCGCCTCGGCGGCGTCTCCCACGCCGTCGACCTCTACGCCGAACTGGCCGGGCGCGGCAAGGACGAACCGTTTCTGGCGCGCCGGCGCGGCGGTTACGATCCCGGCGCGGATCTCGAGCGCATCGACCGCTACGGTGACACCATCGGGATCGCGCATCTGTCGCTCTGCCTGAGGGCGGTCTTCCGCAGCTTCGCCAGGGCCAGCGACCGCGGCGACGGGACGCGCGATGCGCTGATCGGAATCAGCCCGCGGGGAAGGCTGACGGTTCGCGAGCGCCCCGACGCCGAGCATCTTCGCCGCCTCATGCTCGCCCATCCGCTCGCACCGGGGCGACCTTCGCTCTACGTGTCCTCCCGCCCGCGCTCCGACCTGCTCGAGGCGATACTCGCCTGCGATACCCCGCGCGCGCTGGCGCCCGCGGACGCGGCGGCGCTGGTCCGCGACAAGTTTCCCGAGATCCATGCCCTCTGGCGCGACGGCGCGTTCGTCGCCGAACGGGCGGCCGGCTGGCTTGGAATCACCCGCATGGCGTTCTTCCACGCCGCGGAGGAGTTCGAGAAGCGCGGACGGATGGGCGCCGTCGTCTCGAAGTTCGACGCCCGCGGCGGCCGCCTCGACGCCGCCGCCCGCAATCTCGTCGACGAGCTGTACGATCCCGAGCGGTTCAAATCCTTTCAGCTCTTCTTCGACTTCCTGCGCGGCCGGCCGGAAGGTTTCGGCTATTCGTACTCGGCCCTGAACCGCTATCTGCTCTCGGTCGGTGCGCGGCGCGCCCGCGGCATGCGCCTCGACCCCGAGGCGAAGACGCTGGCGTTGGCCGAGTTCGACCGGCTCGGCGGCATCGACAGCTACGCCGCGTTCCACCGCGAGATTGGAGAGCTCGGCTTCCGCTACAGCGAAGATTCGCTCAAGGCGTTTCTGCGCACCGAGAACCGCTTCGCCCGGCCCGAGCGCGCGGCCGCCGACGCCCTTCTGGCCCAGGCCCGCGCGGCCGCGCCGATCGGCGATCTGGCCGCCTTCCTGCGGTCGGCCGAGCCGATCGGCTTCAAATCTCCGATCGGAGCCATGCGCGAATTTTTCGCCAACGCGGGCATCGCCGTCGAGAGCCGGTTCGCGGCGGCCCCGCCCCCCGCCCATGCGTGGGACGGAAACGCTATGTCCGGTGAAGACCGCGCGCGCGTGCTCGCCGAGCACGGCCGCGGGGACTACGATTCTTTCGTCGAGCTGCATGGGCGTCTGCTCGGGGCGGGCGTCGAATTGTCCTACCTCACGCTTCTGAGGGTCATGCAGTCGGAAGGCATCGCGCCTCCCCCGAACCGGCCGCTCGACCGGCACTGGAGACCCAGGGTCCTCGCCGAGTTCGACGCGCGCCCGTGGCTGACCTACACCGAATTCCACGCCCATCTGGTCGGCCTGAAGTGTCCGCACAAATCGGGAGCGGTGCGCGAATATCTCCTGCGCCAGGGACGCACGCTCGACGATCCCCGTACCAGGGTCTGGCAGACGGCCCTACTGGAGGCGGCCCGTAGCGTTGCCCCTCCCGTCGACGCGAAGGCCCTCCACGACGCGCTGGCGCCCAGACGATGCCCGATGCGCCTGCAGGTGATGGTCGACTTTCTGCGCTCCCGCGGCGTCGACGTGGCCGCCTGAGCCCCGCCGAGCTTTCGGGTCTCCCGCCTCTCCGCCTGTTCGTACCCGCCGCCCGGTCCCGATCGGCGCGCCGCTTCCGGTCATTGTCCGATCGGTCGACGGCCGGGCTCGCGCCGCCGGCCATGTGGGCTTGTCGCCGAGAGATTGAGCGGCAATGCCGTCAGTTTGGGAGGCTACCATATTACCGTCGAAAGAGAAGCCCTCGAAATGTCAAAACCGGAAGCGACGGGCTTGCACGGGAATGCATGCCGAGTATTCGCAAGCATCGATCCGTACCGGAATTACTTGTGGTTGAGCACTATTTACTGGAATCGTCTTCCTCGCGCGCGCGCGCGGTAATACGTATAAATTCCGCATCAAACCAGAAAGATCCGCAATGTCAGATTGTTATGCCCCCGACCCTAAGACTGGTCGGGCTGGATCGGCGAACACGCGAATACACCGGACTGAAGTAGAACTTTCGGTTGAGCATCCGAAAACCTCCGGTTCGTCGAGTTACTTCGGCTCCCTGTACAAGACTGTCCCGCCGGCGGCGGTGCGGCGCATCTCGACCAACTCGATCGACGATTGGGCCTGGATGCTCTACGTGGGAGCCGCGGCCCCCTATGGCGTGCCGACGGGCGCGCAGCATTAGGGCTGCGCCGGCGCGAAACCGGCCGCATTCGTGATGGACTCGCCCCCCTTCGGGACCGCCGCGACGGTCGCGCGCGAGCGGGTGGCCTCCTGGACCGGCCCGATCGTCAGACCGGCCGGGGCGCAGGCGAGAACGGGTCTCTCCGGCTTCCGTCGGGATCGGCGGACTGAACGGCCAGCGAGAGCGAGCCGTCGTTCCGGAAGCGGGCGATGCACTCCCCCTTGAGCTCGCCGAACTCGAGCCGGTAGGGAGACATCACGAGTTCGGTGCAGGCGAGCAGCCGGTCCATTATCGGCCCCGACCGGCACGGTCGTGGCACCGGCCCCCATTTCGCGATACGCCGCTCCACGGCCGCAAGGTCGCGCCTCCGGTCCTCGAAGTCCATCGTGCCGACGATGCCCTCCTCGCCGACCCCCTCCACGACGACCTGCAGGCCTAGGCGCAGCTCCTGGTTGACGACTTCGAGGACGAAGTCGACGAAGTCCCTGAGTATGGAGACTCTGATGCGCCGGAGCACCTCCTCGTCCGCATCCGGCCTGAATGCCGATATGGCCGCGCGGAAATCGTCTTCCCATTTCCAGCCGGCGAATCCTCGGAATTTCATCAGCGTCTCGGTCGGTCCCTTCATTCGTCCCTCTCCTATTGGCCCCCTGACGGGGCGCATATCCCGGCGATCTCGCGCAATTCGTCCTGTTCGCACCAGCGCGCCTGCTTATCTCTGCCGCCCGAGCGGCGCCCGTACGTCCACGCGGCCGAGACCATGCGGCGCACGCCGAAGGTCAGCGATACGAAGCGCTGCGGGAATTCCACGTAGAACCTGAAGTAGATCTCCGCGTCCGGCCGTCCGAACCGATCGAGGTTCAGCCGATAGGCCTTCTCGCGATCGAAGAACCCCAGGACACGTTCCAGTGCCTCGATGGCGTTGTCTTCCGGTCGAATTCCGATCTCGAACTCCGGGTCTACCCATCCATAGCGACCGTTCCATCGATAACCGTGAGAGGCCGGTTCGAGCTCCCGCATCCACTCGACCGTCCTGACGCTGTCATGCACCGCCTCCGAGCCCATAAGGGCGCAGATCAAGGTCGCGGCGTCCCGGCGCGACATCGTCGGCGCATTGCGGCCGCGTCCGCCGGCGGTGACGAGCGGCTTTCCGTCCAACGACCCCTTGGCCTCGCGGAGGTTTTTGATGTGCTGCGCAGTCGAGGTCAGGGGCTTGCCTAGGGCCAAGGCGACCCCCTCCGCGAGCTGACGAGAATTAACCATTCCGACAATCCGTTTGACTCCACAGAATTTAATTCTGTAGAGAAGAAGGCGAAGAGGGTCAACCGGTTAGCGACCCCCGGGCCACAGGAGGAGCGGAATGGCGGACGACGCGGCCAGATCGAATGCGGCAAGGAAGAAGCTGTACGCCGTACAAGGCTTTCGGCGGGAAGCCGCGCAACGGCTCAATCTCGACCCCAAGATGGTCAAGGATGCGATCGATGCTCTGGTCGTCGCCGGCATCGTCCCCTGCACGCTCGCGGCAAATGCCGAAGCCCTCGCCATGGACGGGGTTTGGATGCTGCTCGGCATCGGGAGCCGGGTCCGCCCCGATGCGATCGCGCTCCAGAGCGCGCGGTTCGCGTCGATGACGCTTCAGATCGACGCCGACCACCCGCGGTCCGCGAAGGGCGGGTCGCGAAGCGCCACGTTCGAGAACGAGCTGACCGCGCTCTTCCGGGAGATATGGAGCCCGGCCCACGAAGCCGCCTTCCCGCCCGTCCTGGGCGTCGGCCTCCACTGGAGCGACGGCCAGGGCACCCTCCTGTTCGGCACGATCGACCGCTGGGAACGAGGCAAGCCGCGGCACCGGAAGATCTTCGCGTCGGAGCCGCTGCGTCTTCCGCAGGCACCGGGAGGCGAATGGGATTTCGTCCATATCGACGAATCCTTCCGCCTGCCGGCGGTGGGCGGCATCGCGTTCTCGCCGCTGCCGCTGATCGGCTTCATCGAACTCCTGGCGGAAGGCGCCGAGGGGACGGCCGCGAGCGTGCGATGAGGGCGCGTCCGGGCAGCGCCTACGCGTCTGACTACAACGGCACCATCGTCACTAACACCCAACCAACAGGAGCATCCGATGAAGTTCAGCGAATTCAAGACCGGTCCCGCACGCAGCGTCCTCGCGGGGCTGGGGAGGGACTGGGTCGCCATCCTCGATGAGGCCAATTCTTTCGAAGAGCTGCGGCGCGAGATCGTCTTTCACAACGACGCCGACGTCGGCCGCTTCGGTGCCGCGGTCCGTCGCTACGCGGGCAAGTGCTCCAGCGGAGAATACAGGCTGCTGCTCGCAATCTGCGCCCTCGCCGACTTCGGCCACGTCGCCGACGAGCTCGCCGCCGGGCGCGCTTGGCAGGACATCACCCGCGGCTGCGACCTCCGCTTCCGGGCGGCGATCGCCGCGTGCGTCGAGGCGGCGCCCTAGGCCCCTGCAGCGCCCAAAGTCTCAAGGACTGGAGAAGCGATCATGAAGAAGACCTTGATCGACATCGTCCGCGCAACGGAGATGCGCGGAGCCACGGCGCTCATCGAGACAGCGCGCGGATCGCCGAAGCTGAAGGATTGCTACTTGGTCTGCGCGCTGCCGGGCACCGATACCAAGGTCCAACTGACGGCAATCTTGGTAGGCCCCGACAACACGGTCTCGGACGAGGCGTTCGACTACCACTGTGTTTCGGCATGGAATAAGGACCCCGTATTCGGGGTAATCGGCATCCAATCGGGACCCCGGGACAAGGGTCCACAGTGGCTTCCATCAAGTCATGGAAGCCGAGGTTGGGATGCTGGTGGTGGAGACGATTGCGAAGATCCGTCGCGCTTATTTTGTTCATGGTCAGCCGATCAAGGCGATCTGCCGGGAGCTTGGCGTATCGCGCAAGGTGGTCCGCAAGGTCATCCGCTCGGAGGCGACGGAGTTCCGGTACGAGCGAGAGACGCAGCCGCTTCCGAAGATGGGCCCGTGGAGTGCCGAGCTTGACCGGTTGCTGGCGGCGAACGAGAGCAAGACGACGCGCGAACGGCTGACGCTGATTCGCTTGTTCGAAGAGCTTCGCGGCCTCGGATATGCCGGCGGCTACGACGCGGTTCGTCGCTATGCGCGGCGGTGGAGCCGAGAGCGTGGCGCCTCGACGACCTCAGCTTATGTGCCGTTGAGCTTTGCGCCCGGCGAAGCCTACCAGTTTGATTGGAGCCACGAAGTCGTCCTGTTGAGCGGAACCACGGTGGTCGTGAAGGCGGCGCATGTCCGGCTTTGCCACAGTCGGATGCTGTTTGTTCGGGCCTATCCGCGCGAGACGCAGGAGATGGTGTTTGACGCCCACGACCGGGCGTTCGCACTGTTCAAGGGGACTTGCCGGCGCGGCATCTACGACAACATGAAGACGGCGGTGGAGACGATCTTTGTCGGCAAAGGCCGCCTCTACAATCAGCGCTTCCTGCAGATGTGTAGCCATTATCTGGTCGATCCGGTTGCCTGCACGCCAGCGTCGGGCTGGGAGAAGGGACAGGTCGAGAACCAGGTCGGGTTGGTCCGCGAACGCTTTTTCACCCCGCGACTGCGCTTCAAGACATTGGACGAGCTGAACGCCTGGTTGCTCGATAAATGTATCGCCTACGCCAAGGCGCATCGGCATCCAGAGTTCGCCGACCGGACTGTCTGGGAGATCTTCGAGGCCGAGCGACCCAATCTCGTGCCTTATGCAGGTCGGTTCGATGGCTTCCATGCCGTCCCGGCCTCGGTCTCCAAGACCTGCCTGGTGCGCTTCGACAACAACAAGTACTCGGTTGCGGCAAGCGCGGTCGGGCGGCCCATTGAGGTCCAGGCTTATGCGGACCGCATCGTGATCCGCCAGGACGGCCGGGTCGTTGCCGAACATCCGCGATCATTCGGTCGCGGCGAGACGGTCTACGACCCTTGGCACTATGTGCCCGTGCTTGTGCGCAAGCCCGGTGCCTTGCGTAATGGCGCTCCCTTCAAGGACTGGGTGCTGCCCGCAGCGATTGAGCGTGTACGGCGCAAACTCGCCGGTGCCGACGATGGCAATCGACAGATGGTCGATATCCTCAATGCGGTGCTGACAGACGGATTGCCCGCGGTGGAAGCCGCCTGCGCCGAGGCGGTCGCTCATGGCGTTCATTCCGCCGATGTCGTGCTCAACATCCTGGCTCGTCAACGTGAACCTGCCCCACCGGCCAACATCATGACGCCGGCCGCCTTGACGCTTCGCCATGCGCCGATCGCCGATTGTGCCCGCTACGACAACCTCCGGAGGACAAACTGATGGAACGAACCCAAATCTTCGATCTCATGGGCGAGCTTAAGCTCTACGGCATGAAGGCCGCCTTCGACGAGATCATGGCGACCGCCGTCAAACGCCAGCACGAACCCCAGCGCATCGTCGGCGATCTGCTCTCCGCCGAGATCAACGAGAAGCAGGCCCGCTCGATCAAATACCAGCTCACCATCGCCAAGTTGCCGCTTGCAAAGGACATCGCAGACTTCCAGTTCGACGCCACGCCGATCAACCAGACGCTTGTCAATGATCTCGCCGGCGGCGGCTTCATCGCCCAGCAACGCAACGTCGTCCTGGTCGGTGGAACGGGCACCGGCAAGACCCATCTGGCCATCGCTATCGCGCGAAGCTGCATCCGATCCGGCGCCCGTGGCCGCTTCTATAACGTGGTCGACCTCGTCAACCGCCTCGAGACCGAGACCCGCAACGGGCGACAGGGCCGGCTTGCCGAGCACCTAACCCGCATGGACTTCATTGTCCTGGACGAGCTCGGATATTTGCCCTTTGCCCAGTCCGGCGGTCAGCTTCTCTTCCACCTCGTCAGCCGGCTTTATGAGCGCGCCTCCGTCCTCGTCACCACCAATCTGGCATTCGGCGAGTGGCCGAGCGTGTTCGGCGATGCCAAGATGACGACCGCGCTGCTCGACCGGCTGACTCATCACTGCGACATCGTCGAGACCGGTAACGACAGCTGGCGCTTTAAAAGCCGCGACGACGATCAAACAACCCGCGCTCGCGCCGTCTCCGCAACCCCGGCCAGCTCCGACGCCGCGAGCGCTACCATCAAGACTCGCCGATCAAAGGGGTCCCCTTTGGACGCCGATCGGGGGTCCCAGTCCAACGCCGATTGACAGAGGACCTTGCCGCATCTCGTCCCTCGGAGCCTGACCTTCCTGTCTCCGCTCCCGATCTGATCGACGCTGACCCTAACGAGGCGGTGACACTCAAGCAGGCGGCTCAGGAGCTCTCGCATGCTCGTGGAGACATTTCCAGGTTCGTCGAGGGCGCCAGTCTTTCCAATATTCAGGATAAGGTCGACAAGGCCCGCCTTGCAGAGCTGAAGAACAACCCCAGTGCAGCGCAGGAACTCGGGTTAAACGATCAGGACGTTACTGCGGCCGCGCAATCTGAAACGAAACGAGCAATTGCTGACGATCTCGCCAAGGAAGCAAAGGCCGAGCCGGCCACCCCGGCAGTTGATGGCCTCGATCCCGAAGTCGAGAAGGCGCTGAAGCATCCCCAGGTCCGGCAGGCGATCGAGGAGGAGCTGGGCCGGGCTGATGTCGCCAAGCAGCAGTATGCGACGGCGCTCAACACTGCGCACCAGTATGCGCAGGCGAGCCTCCTGGATCATTTCCCAGAGCTGGCGGACTTCCCGGTTGATCAGTGGGCGGAGGGCATCGCAATCCTGCATCAATCCGACCCGCAGCGTGTGCAGCGGGCCATGGGCGTGCTCCAGCGGGTTGATCATCTCCAGCAGGCGCAGGCGCAATGGCAGCACCATCAGGCGGCGGAGCAGCGGCAAAGGGTCGAATCCTGGGCCAAGAATGAGGGCGCCCGGTATGACGCGTGGGCCGCGAAAGAGGGCATCAAGCCCTCAGAGATAGCGCGGGCCGCGGAGGAGTACCTGGGCGATCTGGGCGTCGACAGGGACTCGCTGACACGGCTGACGAACGACAACCCGATCCTTCGTTCGTCCGAATTTCAGCGCATGCTGACCGATGCCGCTCGATATCGGATGGTCATGGGAGCACACGCCAAGGCAAGCGCGAAGGCCGTTCCTCCAGTTATACGGCCTGGCGTCGCAAGCAGCCCACCACGAAGCGGCGACCATTCCGGACAGATCGCGGAACTCCAGAAGCAACTGGATACGGCAACGGGCAACAAGGCCATGCGCATTGCCGCGAAGATCACAGGCCTTCGACGCGCAGCAGGAGCAAGGTGAGATGAACGGGAAGGACTTTCTGGATCAGGTGGACTGGTTCACCGACAAGTTTGGCGGCAAGCAGCAAACCGACGACGAGATCATCGATCGGTTTGCGCTGAACGGCGCGGAAAATCGTATCGCTATGCTGCACCAGATCGAGGGCGAAGAGTTGGAGGACATCTCCACGCCAAACGAGATCCGGAAGGCCGCGCGCCGTATGAAGCTGGTCCGGCAGATGAACGAAACACATAGCGCGCTGCTCAAGGCAGGTCGATGAGAAACCCCGTGCTTGAAGCCCTGCTCAACGCCAAGGTGGCCGACGTTGTCGAGCCCCCGCGGTCCTGGGGCAAGGAAGAAAAGCAACGCTTTCTGCAACTCCCTCGGGACTTGCAGCTCTACTTCGCGAAGCGGGAGCAGCAGCGAGACGACACAGTGCGCCGGGCGCAAAACGAAGCGGCTCAAGCCCGGCGGGAAATGAAAGAACTCCAAGCGAAACTGGCGGCCTCGGAAGAGAGGCTTGCAAAGATTGAGGAAAAGAATGCCGAAACAAGAGACGTTGCCGCCTGAAGAGCGGATCAAGGCAATCTGCGATGAAGCGAATGCGATCGTGGATGCGAAGGCGACCGAGTTGAAGAAAGAGTTTGAAGGACTCCCGTATGTGTCGCTGCGCCGCGACCTCGAGAATAAGGCGCCGGGCTGTGCGTGCCGGCAGGCGCTCGCGATCCTGCGGGAGGGAAAATGACCGCACCCATTGGTGGCCTGCTCAGCGGATTGACCGATCCGAAATTCATGGCGGAGATTGCGGAACGCCAGCGCATTGCTGCGCACGTTGCGGCCCAGATGGGGGTGACGGTGGAGGAGGCGAGAGCGGCATTGCGTGCTTTCGAGGCCGAAACCTCCAGCGATGGCCATACACAGCATTGATATGACGCACTGGACGGACTCGATCAGCGGGGTGCTGGATCATGCCGAACGGCTTGACGGCGACCTCGAGTATTTCGCCGAGCACTATCTGAAGATCCGCCCCAAGGCCGGCGGCGTCGTCCCGTTCAAATTCAACCCGGTGCAGCGAAAGCTGCACGCGATCATCGAGGAGCAGCGCGCCAAGACTGGCATGGTCCGCATCGTGGTGCTGAAGGCCCGGCAGGAAGGCGTGAGTACCTACGTTGCCGGCCGCTACTATCACAAGACCATCAAGAAGCCGGGCTTCCTGACTGCGATCGTGGCCCATGAAAAGCCGGCGGTCCGCAACCTTTTCGGCCTGGTCAAGCGCATGCATGACCTGATGCCGGATGACATGCGACCGGTGACTGGCGCCTCGAATGCCGAAGAGCTGAAGTTCAGCAACATAGACAGCGGCTATCTGGTTTCCGTTGCGACTGAGGACGGCGCTGGCCGATCATCGACGGCCCAGGCTCTGCACGCCTCCGAGGCTGCCTTTTGGGTGAACCTGAAGGAGCAGTTGGCGGCGCTGATGGAGACGGTGCCCGACCTTCCCGACACCGAGATCATTGTCGAGACGACCGGCAACCAGTTCGGTGATGAGTTTCATCAGTTCTGGTGCAAGGCCCTTGCCGGCGAGAACAGCTTCCTCGCGGTATTCCTGCCGTGGTCGGAAGATCCGACCTATCGCAAGGCGCTGCCCGACGACTTCGAGATGAGCACCGAGGAAAAGCAGCTTGCGGAGTTGCACAAGCTCGACGCCGAGCAGATCTATTGGCGCCGCTGCAAGATCGCGGACAAGGGCGACATCAACTATTTCAAGCGGGAGTATCCGCTGACGCCTGACGAGGCCTTCCTCGCCTCCAGCTTCGACAGCTTCATACCGCATGAACTGGTGCTGCGGGCCCGCAAGAGCGACCACAAGGGTACGGGGCCGCTGATTGTTGGCGTCGATCCCGCCCGGTTCGGCGCCGACAGCACGGCCATTGCCTGGCGTCGTGGCAGCAGTATCGAGAAGATCGAAAAGCGCCATGGCCTCGACACCATGCAGGTCGCGGGCTGGGTGGCCCAGATCATGCGGGACGACAAGCCGGCCAAGGTGAATATCGACGTGGGCGGGCTCGGCGCCGGCATCTATGACCGTTTAGTGGAGCAAGGCTACGGCGGTTCGTTCGGCAGCGGCTTGCTCAATGCGGTCAACTTCGGCTCAAAGCCCGTCGAGCCTCCCCCATTGGACGACAGCGGCAAGCCCTCGGGCGGCCCCGCCAACCGCCGCGCTGAGATGTGGTCTCATCTGAAGACCGCGCTGGAGGGGGCCAA
The DNA here is from genome assembly GCF_017565645.3 of Bradyrhizobium barranii subsp. barranii. NCBI lineage: Bacteria > Pseudomonadati > Pseudomonadota > Alphaproteobacteria > Hyphomicrobiales > Nitrobacteraceae > Bradyrhizobium > Bradyrhizobium barranii. The sequence goes on along the minus strand of NZ_CP086136.1, from coordinate 497,974 downwards.
CTTCTCATTGCCGGACAGCGACAGCTTGCAGACGGACATCTGCGGTCCCGGCTTTCGCTACATGTCAGACGGCCGGCTCGTGCTCGAGAGCAAGGACGACATGAAGAAGCGGGGCATGCCGAGCCCCGACGAGGGCGACGCGGTAGCGCTGTGCTTCAGCGAGCCCGGCGGGGCGCCTGTGGTCGCCAACAGCAACTTCAATCGGCCGATCGTGTACCGGGACATGGGGATAGTCTGATGGCACGCTGCGCGGCGGCTAGGGCGAGTTCAATCGGCGGCTGCGATTCAGCCGTACCAACGGCTTAGACGCTCAGCGCCTTCCCTATGGCCGCAGCAAGCGAATCCCTGCTATCCGCGGTTCCATCAAACTGGAGAGAGGGAGCTACGGATTAAGCGCTTGAAATCGCTTAGGTAACGTTGATTTTCCGAGGGATGGTAACGGTGATTTTGCGCATAATCTTCATGGCGGGCTCCTTCATGTAGGTCTTTTACTTTGTACTGAACTTGGGGTCAATTCGGAGACCATTCAATAAGTATTGCTACCCCGGGGAGGGTCCATCCGGGCAGATTTGCCGAGCAGGATTGCCTGTGGAACTGTTCGATTCGAACCGCTCGGCCCTCCTTTTGGTATAGCTCAGCAGACGCTACCGGCGGCTTAACGATCCAATCTGGAAGTTCCAGGGCGAAGTTTGAAAGAACTCCCTTAGTGGGGTGTCGCACTGCAAGTGCGTAGCATCTATCCTCGCTGGATATTAGTGAACGTTCGTAAATGAAAACGGGGGTGCGGTTCTGTGATATTTTGCACTCTTTGCTCGCCTCATACCTCAGCCAAACGCCGTCGAATTCTACCATAATACCGTCGGCCTCAAGCTTAAAAGCCCCGCCGGTTGGAACGGAGGCCGGCTTGTTCGCCAGCCACCAGTCCTTGAAGTCCACAACAACGTCGTTGCCGAACCGAACCCTAAACTCCATTCGGTCCAAAGCTTCAAAAACGTCGGCATTGACCTGAGATGATCCTTCTAGGCGAAACGGCAACTTTCCCGTCTTCGACGGGCAGACGACCGTGTAATTTCGGTTTTCCTGCCACTCGAAGTGGCCGGGGACGTTGCATGCGCGGATCGTGACTGACGACGTGAAACCTTCCCATGTTTGAGAATTTGCTGACGCCCAGCGATCCAGCATGTCATCGAGGGAAAAACTGACAAAACTATCAGCCTCCAAGTTGTGATCGCCATAGTAGTTCACCAGAGCTGACTGGGCGACAGAACGGATTTGTGGCGGCTCGCCCTTGCCGCTTTCCACCCAGACCTTCACCGATTCGAAGGTCATCCCAACCAAGCTGGAAGTGAACTCGGTCAAGCTGGACTTGAAAATGCCTCCAGTTTCAGCGAGCCCCGAGTTCAAGTCACTTCGAACTCCCGCCAACCCCTTTTCCATTTCTCCCTGTAGATTGTTGAGCCAAACATATTCCAGGACGTCGGAAATGACGACGTACACCAAGCCTGCAACTGCCACGAGGTACGCGATCTTATCGAAGCTACCTACGGCCTTATCAAGCAAATCTTGCCACCAAGATTTGCTTGCAGCGGAGGCGAAGGGTTGCGAGATCGTGCTGTGAAGAACCCAAAAAATCAGCGCAAAGATGAAGTAGCCCCGCGCCCGCCACGCAGCAGAAAACGGCTTTACTACACTCGTCCCTACAGCCATGGCGCCCCCCATTAAACAATAGAAATACTGGCAATATACGCCATTATCAGACTGTCGCGTTGGTTGAGTCAATCGGCAGTGCAAAACAAAGGCCGCCCACGCGCAATCCATCCTGCAGCCCCGACTCAGGCGCGCCCTTCCACAGCGATCAACTCGATCCGCGCTTCTTTCGCGCTCGCAGCGTCGCGATGTCGTTGAAGATTAGGGTTGCGACCAAGGCGAGGCCGACGCCGGCAATGCTCGGCAAATATGGATTCGGCGTCCAATGCCAACGGATGTTGGACGCGACGACGGCGAACACGATCGTGCTCTGAAGCAGATACCAACGCATGGCGTTAGATCCTCACCTCTCATGCGGGCTCTAAACGGGAAACTTGGTCGCGATTGCCGCGATTATCAACATCGCCAACAGCGTCGCCCCAAACCAAAGCCACTGCGAACGCCAGTCGTCCGGCTCTAACTCGTTCATTTCCCCTTCGCCCTCAGCCCGATCTCGATCAGCCGGCGGATTGCTTCCGGCCGGCCCGGTAAATCTTCCTCCTGCCGGCGCCAGTCATCGATCAACTTTGCCATATCGGGCTGAACGCGGACCCCGACAAGATGACCTGTCACGGGCGCCCGCCTCTTTGGTGTTTTCGTGTTAACGCGACTTGATTTGCTCATGTCTTCATGATAACACGAAAACAAGCCGAGGGGAAGTTGCTGCTTCCACCCCGGCTCTAACCCCAACCACGAAGGGTAATCCAATGATCGAGGCTGATAGCGTGCATAGCACGCCACCCCTAAACGCGTCTGTAGGTCTGCTGAGCGGACTGGCAATCCAACAGCGGGAGCGCGTAAGGGCCCGCAGTGACCTCGCCAGACTCAGGAAAGAGGCATCGGCTGAGATCACCCGGCTGATCGCCTTCCTGGATGCCTCCGACCCCTACGCCATGACCGAGCTGCTCGAAGACGAATGCGGGGACGAGGGCGCACAGTGTGAGGATGAGGGCGCCGAGCACGACGGCCGGGAGCCTGACGTTGACGACGAACCCTCGCTCGGCAGTTGCGACCCCTCGATGGGGAACGGCGATCAAACCCGTTGGGCTGCCGGCAACCGGCGAGACCTCGAGCTAGACCACGCCGAGAGCGGCATCGGCGACCTCGACGGCTTGCTCGAGCAGGTCGGAACGCGGGACTGGCAGCAAGGGGTGATGGCATGATGGACGCCAACGACATTGACAATGCGCTTCACGAAATCAGGCAGATGGTTCTGGTTGCGATTGGCGCGCATGAAAGTCTGCTCGGTGATCCTGATCCTGAGGTTTTCAGCATGCCGCGACGTGATGCGGAAATGCTCTCATTCAGCATCTTTGATGTCCTAAAACGGGTTGAAGATCTGAAGGAAAAGCTGACCGAGCCAGCAAGGCCGCAAGCGAAGATTGTCCTGATCGGGGGCAACGAGTGCGCCTGATCCGGCTCTGCATTGGCAGGCTGTGCCTCAAGCTCAGCTTGTGCCTCGCGATCGCTGGGAAGAAGGTCTCTGGCATCTGACAGCAAAAGGCCCGCCGGTTCACTGGCGGGCCTAGCACTCCCGGCGCTCCAATCCGCAATTGGATCGGCAGCCGGGAGCATTGGGGGCTGGAAAGCGAGCCGTGCCACGTTCGATCTCTAACGACAATGGGTAAAACAGCGGACTCCGGTAGTCGTACGGATGCATTTTCGGAACGGGGTGTTCTACTGTGAGAACACCGGCGCGATTTAAGCATCAAACAATTTTTAGTTGTCCGGGAATGCCGCAGTGTGGGTGTGTGTGTGTGTGTGTGTTGGAACCACGCTGCGGCTTTTCCCATGAGCTAATTCGCTTTGTGGGTGCGCTGGTCAATTTTGCCCAGATTCGGCCCGCGATAGGTGTTAACAAACACCTATCGCCGCGCGGCCCCTGGCTTTCATCGGTGATGAGAACGCCATTAGCGCTCCCGCCTCCTCTAGATAGGAGCAGCGCCATGCGTCGCCATTCCACGCAAACCAAATCGCTTGAAGGACGTCTCGCCGAAGAGGCGAAGCGCCTGCATGAACAAGCCGAATTGCTTCCGCATGGCAATCTGCGCGAAGCCGTCGAAAGGAAAGCACGGCAGGCTGAAACCGCCTCGCACATCAGCGAGTGGCTGAGATCACCCGGATTACAGCCGCCGGTATGACACCAACCGCACTTGATGAGCTTATCGAGATACAGGCGGACCTTGCTGAGCTTCGCAAGCTTGCATGTGTGTTCCCTCCCGAAACGGAGAAGGTCTTGCAACTGTTCGCGGACCTAATGGAGAGGCGCGCTCGCGAGATCGACAAAATGATTTGAGGCCGCCTCAGTTGGCGGTGTCTTTCATTGCTTCAGCTTGCGCCGCCCCGGCCCTTGGTCATGTCGCGTTTCGGTACCCCATGATTGCGAGCTGTGGGTTACCTCGGTCGAAGTCTGGCCGAACCTCGGCGCCGCGATTGCCGCAACCCCAGCAAACGAACCGCGGCTCGAGATCGGATAGCCTCACAGTGTCAGGCCAGCGGTCGGCGTCCAGGGCGACGTGATGGCCACAATGGCAATAGATCAAGACGCCGCGCACACCCATCTCTCGCATCTCGCCGAAGGTGATCTTGAGCGGCCGGCCATCTGCGTGCGTTGATGTGCGGCGTTTAGGACGAGGCATGCCGCCATCGAAACGCGGCTAAGGCGAGAGTCAAATTATCGATTCCTAGCGGCGCGGAACGAGCGCGAACTACTGCCGGTCGTGGGTATGGAGAACTGCCCGTCCCTACCCGGTCAGCCCATTCCAAATCTGCTCAAGCTCCGCGGCCTCGCGACGCAGGCGCCGAGAGCGCATTGTACGTTCAACTGTGCGCTGAATGACGACAATCAATCTAACTAGCTGATTTTGCTGATGTTTTGGCGGAGAGGGAGGGATTCGAACCCCCGATAGGCTTGCACCTATGCCGCATTTCGAGTGCGGTGCATTCAACCACTCTGCCACCTCTCCTGAAGGCGCCAAGTAAGGAGCAGAGCCCCTGTGGTTGGGGGCGTTAATAGGCGAGGATGGCGGGCCAGACAAGGCGCGAAAGGGGAAAATCCGCTGCCTCTTTCAGCCCCTGCCCTGGAGCCGTCTCCGGTCCGATGAATTGGAGCGGGGCCGAGATTCTTGTTTTGATGCGTTTTCTTGAGGCGAACCGGGGTCCGCTTCGCTCAAAAGCGCGCTCACCGCCGGGAGGAACTGCCGTGGAGCATCTCACGATCAAGGCCAATGGTGCCGATTTCCACCTGGTCCGCGCTGGCAGCGGCAAACCGCTGCTTTTGCTGCATGGTTGGCCGGAATTCTGGCTGATCTGGGAGCCGGTCATGGCGCGGCTTTCGGACCGATTCATGCTGATCGCGCCCGATCTGCGCGGCTTTGGCGACAGCGACAAGCCTGACGGGCCTTATGGGCCGGACGGCCATGCGGCCGACATGCTGGCGCTGATGGAGGGGCTCGGCATCGACCAATTCGGGATGGTCGGCCATGATGTCGGCGGCGCCGTGATGCAGCCTTTGGCCCGGCTGGCGCCCGAGCGACTCAGCGGGCTCTTCTTCTTCGACTTCGTCTATCCCGGCATCGGGCCGCGCATGGCGGCGCCTGATAGGCTCAACCACATCTGGTATCAATCCTTCCATCAGATGGAGATGGCGTCCGCGCTGGTCGGTGCGAGCCGCGAGAGCTGCCGGCTCTATATCAGCCACTTCCTGAAGGGCTGGGCGCATCGGAAGAACGCCTTCGACGATGTTCTCGACGTCTTCGCCGACAATTTCTTCAGAGAAGGCAATCTCGCCGGTGGCTTTGCGCATTATCGCGCCTCGCATGCCGGGCGGGTCGCGATGATGAAGGGCGAAGCCCCGCAGCTGGCACCGATCAATGTGCCGACCTGCGTGCGCTGGGCCGAGCACGATCCGCTGTTTCCCTATGCCTGGACCGATCGTCTCGGCGAGACGTTTGGCGATCTCGATCTCGCGATGTTTCCGGGCGTCGGCCACTTCCCGCATCGGGAAGATCCGGATCGCGCGGCCGCGGAGATCGCGGCGTTCTTTCAGCGCATTGGCTGGAGCTGAAGACAGGGGTGGGACCGCCAGACGCGGTAAACACTGGCGGTCCCGTGCCGCTCATTGAAATACTGGCTGGGAAGGGCGGCTTCGCCGGCCAGGGTGAGGCGACGATTCGACCGTAGCGAGTGTCCTGTGCGCCGCAACGCAATCCGGTCCTTAACCTAACCAGTCAAGGTTACTCCTTGTCCGCCTTACTCTTTTTCTTGCCGTTCTCAGTAGAATCCCGGTCTTTTCCGTTGCCGTTGTCCTTGCGGCGGTTGGTGAAGCGGGCGTTGCCGAGCCCGGTGCCGATGGTGAGCACGCCCCAGCGGTCGACGTCCTGCATGAACGGCACCTCGGAGAGGCCCTGAACCACGCCGTCATTGTGCATCAGGATCGCGGTGTCGTGCTCGCCGATCTCGGGGATGCCCTCGATCAGGCTCGCCGGCAGGTTGAACTTGCTGCTCTCCCAATTGCCCGGAAGGTTCTGCGCGCCCTTCTCGATCGAGCCATCCGCGTTGATCACGCCGGGACAGGCGATGCCGATGAAGGGCGCGAGCTTGTAGCCGTCTTTCTCGGCCTCGGTGATCAGCCCCTTCAGCATCTTGATGAGCCGCTTCACCGCGCCCTCGCGGGTCGGCTCGTCGTCGGCATGACGCCACAGCTCTGACTTCACGACCTTGGCCTTCGAGAGGTCCTTGGCCTTCTTCCAGCCGGTCTCGACCAGGCCACAGCGGATGTTGGTGCCGCCGATGTCGACGGCGAGGATGCTGTCATGGGCCTCGAAGATCCATGATGGCGCCAGATGCAGCGCGCCGATCAGGCCTGCTTCATCGGGATGGGCGCGGATCGGCACCATGTCGATCTTGAAATCCTCGGCCTTGAGGATGATCCCGGTGCGCGCGATCGCAAGCTCGCCGAGCCGTGAATCGCGGAAGCCGCCGCCGACGACGATGCGCTCGGTCTTGGCCCAGGCCTTGCTCTTGAGGAAGCGACGGGTGACGTAAGCGAGCTCCTGGGCAAAGTCCTCGATGGCGCTATGCACCACGGCCCAGGCCTCGGTGTCATCGCCGATCAGGATGGCGTCCAGCGTCTTCTTGCTGATCTCATCAGATGGCTCCTTGCCGAACGGGTCCTCGCCGGACTTGCGCAGCGGCTTGCGCCAGCGCTCGAGGATTTCGCGGAACGCGCCCTTGCTGGCGCGGTCGCCGAGGAAACCGTCCTCGTCCTTCATCTCGATGTTGAAGCTGTCGATGTCTACCGACGGCAGCCGCGCCGCGCCGTGGGCGGCGATGCCCGTCGTCGTCTTGACCAGTTCGTCCGTTGCCATGAAAGCCCTGCCCGGTTAGCTGTTCCGGCCGGGACAACGGCGCGGGAACCCGGAAGTTGCAAACCGGCGGCAGATTCGCCGAAAGGCCGGGACGGATGCCAAATCCTTCAAATCCGGGCCGTTTCCGGTGGTTTTCCTTGACTTGCGGCGTCCGGCGGCTATAAGTCCCGCAACCGGCGCGGGGCGTTTCTCGCGCTGTTTGTTTTTGCGCGGGTTTTCAAAGGGATAACTCCCGCCCGCACAAAACGCGCATAAACCCATAGCGACTGACAAAAAGCCGGCCCGGACGATTCTCGTCGCGAGGCCGGGATTTGAACACGGAGAAAAAACGATGTTCGCAGTCATCAAAACCGGCGGCAAGCAATACCGCGTCGTGCCGGATGATGTTCTCGAAGTAGGCAAGATCGAAGGCGAAGTCGGCTCGATCATACAGCTGAATGAAGTGCTGGTGCTCGGCGGTGACACGCCGGTCCTGGGCGTCCCGACGGTCGCAGGCGCGTCCGTTGCGGTCGAGGTGCTCGACCACAAGCGCGGGCCGAAGGTCATCGCGTTCAAGAAGCGCCGCCGCAAGAATTCGCGCCGCAAGCGCGGCTATCGCGACGAGATCACGGTCCTCCGTATCTCCGAGATCCTGACGGACGGCGCCAAGCCCACCAAGGGCCCGCGTCCGAAGCGGGAGAAGGTCGCCAAGGAAGCGACCACCGAAGAAGCCGCCGCATAATTTGATCACGCGCAATCACGAATTGATGCGTGAGAAATTGTGAAATGATTCCGTCAAGGAATTGATCTAGAAATACGCAGGATTTTGGAGACGAGCCATGGCTCACAAAAAAGCAGGCGGTTCATCGCGCAACGGTCGCGATTCGAAGGGCAAGCGCCTCGGCATCAAGGCGTTCGGCGGCGAAGTCGTGATTCCCGGCAACATCATTGCGCGTCAGCGCGGCACCACCTGGCATCCCGGCCTTAATGTCGGCATGGGCACGGACCACACTCTGTTCGCCAAGATCGAGGGTCGCGTCACGTTCCAAGCCAAAGCCAACGGCCGCACATTCGTATCGGTACTCCCGATCGCCGAGGCGGCTGAATAGACGGTGGACCAAATTTGGAGTCCGCCGGGTCCTTGACCGAACCGGCGGAGTCCACAAGACGGCTCCAGGGGAGGCAGGGAAACCGGCCTCCCCTTTCGTTTGACTTGCTCACTTTTCACTTAGTGACTTTGACGGAGCCGGACATGTTGCAGGATTTCTCGGGCGTGACCTTGCGGGAGGCGAGACCGAGCGTCGTCGCCACCGAGCGGCTGACGTTGCGGCGCCCGACTCTCGCCGACGTCAGGACCATCGCCCACCTCGCCAACGACCGCCGTGTCGCGGAAAACACCCGTCGCCTTCCACACCCCTATTCGCAAGACGACGCCGTCGAATTCGTCCGTGCCACGGCCGCGCTCGGCAGCGAGACCGTGTTCCTGATCGAGCACGACACCGGGCCGGTCGGCATGGTCGGCGTCGACCGCTCCACGCCCGACAATGCCGAACTCGGCTACTGGCTCGGCGTCGAGCATTGGGGCCAGGGCTTTGCGACCGAAGCGGCGCGCGGCGCGATCGATTTCTTCTTCGAGGAGTTCGAGGACGATCATCTCTATGCCGGTGCGCGCGTCACCAATCCGGCCTCGCGCAACGTGCTGGAGAAGTGCGGCTTCCAGTGGAGCGGCGTCCAGCTGCATCGCTTCCTCGCGCTGGGCTCGTCCACGCCGGTCGATTGCTTCCGCCTGTCACGCGGCGTGTGGTCGTCGCTGAAGAACTGGAGCAGTGCGAGACGCATGAGGTAGCGCGCAGTTGCTTACCCTCCCCTCCAGGGGAGGGTAAGAGCTACGCTGGCGGATTCACCTCGTTGCTCGGGCGGCCGAGATCGCGCTCCCGCAAGTAGATGTAGAACCCGGCGCCGATGATGATGGCGGCGCCGATGATGGTGGCAATCGACGGCACGTCGCCGAACACGACGAAGCCGAAGATCACGGCCCAGACGATCATCGAATATTGATAGGGCACCACGACGCTCGCCGGTGCCAGCTTGAGCGAGCGGTTGACGCAGAACAGCGCCGTCACCGAGACGCAACCCGCCAGCGCGAAGATCGCGAGGCTACCCGGTGTCGGCGGCACCCAGTGGAATGCCGACAGCACCGCACCCAGCGAGAACGTGCCGATGAATTGCGACGACGCCATCACGATGTCGGGCGTCTTGCGCAGGCTGCGCGTGATCAGCATCAGCGTCGCAAACGACAGGCTGCCGCCGAGCGCGATCAGCGCCGGCAGGCTGACCGTCTGCGCCGACGGCCGCAACGCGATCAGCACGCCGCAGAAGCCGATCAGGATCGCTGTCCAGCGCCGCCAGCCGACCTTCTCGCCCAGAAAGATCGCCGACATCGCGGTGACGAAGATCGGGCCGGCGAGATAATAGGTGATGACGTCGGCGAGCGGCAGATAGACCGTCGCGAGGAAGAAAGCGGCCACTTCCAGCGTCGACAGCACGACGCGGAACAGCTGGAGCCATGGCCGCTCCAGATGCAGAAACTGGTGACGCTGCCGCCAGACCAGCGGCGACAGCAGTAGTAGCGCCGCGCAGGCGCGCAGGAACAAGAGCTGCCCCACCGAATAGGTCCCGACGAGGAACTTGCCCATGGCGTCGCCGAACGAGAACATGAAGATCGACAGCACCATCAGCGCAATGCCGGCCAGGCGTGCGGAGCGGTCGTCATAGGCGGAGAGATTCTTGAAGAAGGGCATTGGCGCCGTTTTAATCACGTGGGCGCGCCGGACAAGCCCGCATCTGCTGATTGAACGGATTGTCGCACTCTTCGCGGCGCGATAGCGATAGATGCCTCCCCAACTAGAGAGCATGGACATGACCGACTTCGACCCGACCCGGCATCGCATGATCCCCGCGCAACGCTGGTTTGAGGATTTCGTGGTCGGCGAGCGCTTCGTGCTGCCGAGCCGCACCCAGACCTCGGCGGTGTTCGCCGCCTTCCAGACCGCGAGCGGCGACACCCATCCCGTGCATTACGACGTGGAATATTGCCGCAGCCGCGGCATGCCGCACCTGCTCGCCCACGGCTTCCAGACCTTGATCCACACGGCGCCCGGCGCAGGCCTGTTTCCGTTCATGGTCGAGGACTCCCTGGTCGGCTTCCTCGAGCAATCGAGCCGGTTCCTCAAACCGGTGTTCGCCGACGACACCATCTATCCGGCGCTCGAGGTCACGGAGCTGGTGCCGGGTCGCACGACCGGCGCGGTGACGCTCAAAAGCACCGTATTCAACCAGCGCAAGGAGCTGGTGCTGGAGGGGACGCAGAAATTCCTGATCCGGAGACGGCCTGCAGGTTAAGCACGGGGCCAAATTCGCGGAAATTCGGCCGATTCAGGGATAAGTCCGGGTTGCCGCGCGGGACCGCCTGCCCTACCTATGGCCCATGAAATTCCTCGACGAAGCAAAGGTCTATATCCGCTCCGGTGACGGCGGGAACGGCTGCGTGGCGTTCCGCCGCGAGAAGTTCATCGAATTCGGCGGTCCTTCCGGCGGCAATGGCGGCCGCGGCGGCAATGTGGTTATCGAGGTCGCCGACGGCCTCAACACGCTGATCGACTACCGCTACCAGCAGCATTTCAAGGCCCAGAAGGGCGAGAACGGCTCGGGCTCGGACCGCCATGGCGCCAACGGCAAGGCGATCGTGCTGAAGGTCCCCGTGGGCACGCAGATCTTCGACGAGGATCGCGAGACCCTGATCCACGACTTCACTGATGTCGGCGAGAAGTTCGTGCTGGCCGAGGGCGGCAATGGCGGCTTCGGCAACGCGCATTTCAAATCGTCGACCAATCGCGCGCCGCGCAACGCCAATCCCGGCCAGCCCGGCGAGGAGCGCTGGATCTGGCTGCGGCTGAAACTGATCGCGGATGCCGGCCTGGTCGGCCTGCCCAATGCCGGCAAATCGACCTTCCTCTCCAAGGTCAGCGCGGCGAAGCCGAAGATCGCCGATTATCCCTTCACCACGCTGCATCCGCAGCTCGGCGTCGTGAATTCCGACGGCCGCGAATTCGTGCTGGCGGACATTCCCGGTCTGATCGAAGGCGCGCATGAAGGCGCCGGCCTCGGCGACCGCTTCCTCGGCCATGTCGAGCGCTGCCGCGTGTTGCTGCATCTCGTCGATGCGACCTGCGAGCACGCAGGCAAGGCGTATAAGACGGTTCGCACGGAGCTCAATGCCTATGGCGGCCTGCTCACCGACAAGATCGAGATCGTCGCGCTGAACAAGATCGACGCGGTCGGGCCGGACGAGTTGAAGAAGCAGAAGGACCGCTTGAAGCGCGCCGCCAAAAAGACACCGCTGCTGCTCTCCGGCATCACCGGCGACGGCGTGAAGGAAGCGTTGCGCGCGCTTGTCGAAGTGATCGGCGAGGCCCCGGTATCGGCCAAGGCGAAGAGCGCGGCCGAAGCGGAGCCGTGGTCGGCTTGAACTCTCTCCCCGCCGTCGTCCCCGCGAAAGCGGGGACCCATACCGCGTGATCTTTCGATTGCGGACGGTTGTAGTACCGAACAACGAGCCTTCGCAAAACTACGTCTTGGGGTTATGGGACCCTGCTTTCGCAGGGACGACAGCGGAGTGCGCGGCCGCGGGTACGCGCATCGCGGCTTGTCTTCGCTGGCGCGATAGCGCAGCATTAAAAGATCAAGAAACGGCAGGGGCGAAGCATGGCGCGCGCGAAGAACGTTCTCTGGATCATGTGCGACCAGCTTCGCTACGACTATCTCGGCTGCACCGGCCATCCCACACTGAAGACGCCCAACATCGACGCCATGGCCAAGCGCGGCGTGCTGTTCAGCAAGGCGTATGTGCAGTCGCCGATCTGCGGCCCGTCGCGGATGTCGTTCTACACCGGACGCTACATGCGCTCGCACGGCTCGCACTGGAACGGCTGGCCGCTGCGCGTCGGCGAGCCCACGCTCGGCGACCACCTCAAAAAGATCGGCGTGCGCAACGTGCTGGTCGGCAAGACCCACATGGCGCCCGATCTCGAGGGCATGAAGGCGCTCGGCATCCCGCCGGAATCGATGATCGGCGTGCACGTCGCCGAATGCGGGTTCGAGCCTTATGAGCGTGACGACGGCCTGCATCCGACCGGACGGCCGCGCCCGAAATACGATGAGTACCTGCGCGGCCAGGGATTCGAGGCGACCAATCCCTGGGAGCATTGGGCGAATTCAGGCGCAGCGGACGACGGCTCGTTGCAGAACGGCTGGCTGCTGGTGCATGCCGACAAGGCCGCGCGCGTGCCGGACGAACACTCTGAGACGCCCTACATGACGCGGCGCGCGATGGACTTCATCAGCGAGGCCGAGACCGACGGCAGGCCGTGGTGCCTGCATCTGTCCTACATCAAGCCGCACTGGCCCTATATCGCGCCCGAGCCCTATGCGAGCATGTATTCGACCGATGACATGATCCCGGTGATCCGCTCCGAGCGCGAACGCCAGAATCCGCATCCGGTGTTCGGCGCCTATATGGACATGCGCTACTCCCGCAACATGGCGCGCGACGAGGCCCGCGAGAAGGTGATCCCGACCTATATGGGCCTGATCACCCAGATCGACGACCAGATGGGCGTGCTGATGAAGTTTTTGGAGGCGCGCGGCCTGCTGGACACCACCATGATCGTGTTCACCTCCGATCATGGCGACTATCTCGGCGATCACTGGATGGGCGAGAAGGATCTGTTCCACGAACAGTCGGCGAAAATTCCGCTGATCGTCATCGATCCCTCCAGCGAAGCCGACGCCACGCGTGGCACGCGCAGCGACGCGCTGGTGGAAGGCATCGATCTCGCGCCGACCTTCGTCGATTATTTCGGCGGCAAGGTGCCGGGCCACATCCTCGAAGGACGCTCGCTGCTGCCGCTGCTGCGCGGCGAGAGGCCGTCCGACTGGCGCAAGGTCGCATTCTCTGAATACGACTACGCCATGCAGGATGTGCGGCTGAAGCTGAACCAGCCGATCGAACGCTGCCGCCTATTCATGGTGTTCGACGGCCGCTGGAAATACATCCACGCCTCCGGCTTCCGTCCGATGCTGTACGATCTCGAAACCGATCCGAAAGAGTTTCTGGATCGCGGCGACGATCCGGAGTGTGCCGGCATCATCGCGCGCCTTCAGGCCGAGCTGTTCGACTGGGCCCTACATCCCAACGACCACATCACCACGCCGCGCGAGAAGATTGCGAACTATGCCGACAACCAGCTCCAGGTGAAGGGCGGCATTTTGATCGGCGTCTGGGACGAAGCCGAGCTCGCGTCGATCAAGGACGGCATCGCGCAGCGCGCGAAGATGTAATCCTCATGGTGAGGAGGCGCGACAGCGCCGTCTCGAACCATGAAGGCCCCCGCTCGCAGCCGGGCCTTTCATCCTTCGAGACGCGCGCGAGAGCGCGCTCCTCAGGATGAGGGGATAGAGTTGGACGCTAGGCCTAATTCTCGATCTTGTACCCCGTCGCCTTCACGATCGGCTGCCAGAACGCCGTGTTGGCGGCGAGCTCCTTGGTCAGGCCATCCGCGGTGCTGCCGACCGGGATCAGCCCGATCGCGGTGAGCTTTTCCTTCACCTCGGGCTTGGCGAGCGCGGCACTCGCGGCGGCGCCGAGCTTGCCGGCGAAGTCCGGCGGGCTGCCGGCGGGAAGCCACATGCCGTACCAGGCATCCGCGACGAGATCGATGCCGCTCTCCTTCAGCGCCGGGACCTCGGGTGCGAACGGCGAACGTTCCGCGCTCGCGACCGCGATGATCTTCACGCCCTTGGCGCGGTGCTGCGGCAGCGCATCGGCCAATGTCACGATGCCGAACGACAGATGGCCGCCGATGAGATCGTTGAGGATAGGCGCGCTCCCGCGATAGGGCACGCGGGTCAAGGGAATGCCGAGATCCTTCTCGAGCTTGGAGCCCACGAAATGCGGAATGGTGCCGTTGCTCGGCACCCCGAACGTCGTCTTGTCCGGATGCGCCTTCAGCCACGCCACGAATGACTTGAAATCGGCAGCGTCAATCGCCGGGCCGATCACGACTGCGAATTCGAACCGCGCCAACAGCGACACCGGCATGAAATCCTTCGCCGTGTCGAAGCTCGGCGTCGTCTCCACCATCGGCAGCAGGTACATGGTGGGGCCCGTCGTCACCAGCACCATGCTGCCGTCGGCACTCGCGCCCTTCACCGCCTTGATGCCGATCAGGCCGTCGCCGCCGGTACGGTTCTCGACCACGATGGTCCGCTGCAGCGCCGGCGCCATCTCCTGCGCGATCAGCCGGCACAGCGTGTCGCCGCCCGCTCCCGCCGCGAACGGGAAGATCATCTTTGTCAGCCCGGCCTGCGCTTGCGATCCGCCTGCCTGCGCCAACAGCGGCAACCCGAGACATCCGGCGATGAAGTTGCGGCGATCCATCGGTTTCCTCTTTCAGCCCATTATGGTTGGCGACAATTAGAGCCAGGCGAGCTTCCCGGACAAGCGCCGTTTACCATTTTAGCCGCCTTGCGCCGGCCATCGTCCTGCTGCAAAAGCAGGCCTTAACCGGCGCCGCTTATTTGCTCCGCCGTTCCCGAGCCCGAGCAATTCGTCACACGCGCCAACGCATACACACATGGCCAGCCCCGAACTCAGTCAATTCCGCCGCATCGTCGTCAAGGTCGGCTCCGCCCTGCTGGTCGATTCCGACAAGGGCGAGGTGCGCGCCTCCTGGCTCGCCGCGCTCGCCGACGACATGGCCAAGCTGCATCGCGAGGGCCGCGACGTGCTCGTGGTGTCCTCGGGCTCGATCGCACTCGGCCGCAGCCGGCTGAAATTGCCGCGTGGCCCGCTGAAGCTGGAGGAGAGCCAGGCGGCCGCCGCCGTCGGCCAGATCGCGCTGGCGCGGATCTGGTCAGAGGTGCTCGGCGCCCACGGCATCGGCGCGGGGCAGATCCTGGTCACGCTCCAGGACACCGAGGAGCGCCGCCGCTATCTCAACGCGCGCTCCACCATCGGCAAGCTGCTGGAATGGCGCGCGATCCCCGTCATCAACGAGAACGACACGGTCGCCACCAACGAGATCCGCTACGGCGACAATGACCGCCTCGCCGCGCGCGTCGCCACCATGGCGAGCGCCGATTTGCTGGTGCTGCTGTCCGATATCGACGGGCTCTACGACGCCCCGCCGAAGAACAATCCGAACGCAAAACTCATTCCCGTGGTCGACAGCATCTCCTCCGAGATCGAGGCCGTGGCAGGCGACGCCGAGTCTGAGCTGTCGCGCGGCGGCATGCGAACCAAGGTCGAGGCCGCGAAGATCGCCACGACCGGCGGCACGCATATGCTGATCGCCTCGGGCAAGATCGAGCATCCCCTGCAGGCGATCGCCGACGGCGGCCGCTGCACCTGGTTCCTGACGCCGGCCAACCCCATCACCTCGCGCAAACGGTGGATCGCGGGCACGCTGGAGCCGAAGGGCACGCTGACCATCGATGCCGGCGCCGTGACGGCGCTGCGTGCCGGCGCCAGCCTGCTGCCGGCCGGCGTGATCAAGGTGGAAGGCCAGTTCGCCCGCGGCGATGCGGTGATCGTGCGCGGTCCTGATACCAGCGAGGTCGGCCGCGGCCTGATCGCCTACGATGCCGAGGTCGCCGAGCGGATCAAGGGCCGCTCGTCCCCGGACGTGATGGCGATCCTCGGCATCAGCGGGAGGTCCGAGATGATCCACCGCGACGATCTGGTGGTGGGCGGGTAAGGGCCGCGACGGCCCTTTTCACCGAATTTGCTGGGCCAATGACCCAGCCGGCGCCTCGCCGGAGAGACCAGCCATACCCTCCCGACCCTTCGCAGACGCGGGATTTCCATGCTAGGACACCGCCTTAGCAGAAGGTTGAAGCTCCAATGGCCGCCCCCCTCAAAGCCGTCGACGGCAATGCCGATCTCCAGGCGCTGATGTCCGATCTCGCCGCCCGTGCCCGCGCTGCCGCGCGCGTGCTGGCGCTGGCGCCGCCGGAGCAGAAGAACCGGGCGCTCGAGGCCATGGAGCGGGCGATCCGCGCGAACTCTGCCGCGATCCTTGCCGCCAATGCCGAGGACGTCGCGGAGGCCCGCGCCTCGGGCACCATGATCGCCTCCTTCATCGACCGCCTGACACTGACACCTGCGCGCGTCGAGTCGATGGCCGAGGGCATCGGTATCGTGCGCGGCATCGCCGATCCGATCGGCATCGTCACCGAGAGCTGGCAGCGGCCGAACGGCATGACCATCGAGCGCGTGCGCGTTCCGCTCGGCGTCGTCGGCGTGATCTTCGAGAGCCGGCCGAACGTTGCGGCGGATGCCGGCGTGCTGTGCCTGAAATCCGGCAATGCCGTGATCCTGCGCGGCGGCTCCGACAGTTTTCGTTCGTGCCGCGCGATCCATGAATGTCTCGTCCAGGGCCTGCGTGACGCCGGGCTCCCCGAAGCGGCGATCACGCTGGTGCCGACGCGCGACCGCGCGGCGGTCGGCATGATGCTGTCAGGGCTGGACAGCGCCATCGACGTGATCGTTCCGCGCGGAGGCAAGAGCCTCGTCGCGCGCGTCGAGCAGGAGGCCCGCGTGCCCGTGTTCGCGCATCTCGAAGGCGTCAACCACGTCTATATCGATGCCAGCGCCGACCTCGCCATGGCGAAGTCGATCGTGCTCAACGCCAAGATGCGCCGCACCGGCGTCTGCGGCGCGGCCGAGACGCTGCTGGTCGATCGCGCCGCCGCCGCCAAAAACCTGAAGCCGCTGGTCGAGATGCTGATCGAGGCCGGCTGCGAAGTGCGCGGCGACGACGCCGTGCAGAAGACCGATGCGCGCGTCAAGGCTGCCAGCGAAGACGATTGGGACACTGAATATCTTGACGCGATCATCGCGGCGAAGGTGGTGGACGGTGTCGACGGCGCGATCGCGCATATCCAGAACCACGGCTCGCATCACACCGACGCGATCGTGAGCGCGGATGAGGCTGCTGCGAGGAAATTCCTGAGCGAGGTTGATTCCGCGATCGTGCTGCACAATGCCTCAACGCAGTTCGCCGATGGCGGCGAGTTCGGTTTCGGCGCCGAGATCGGCATCGCCACCGGTCGATTCCACGCCCGTGGTCCTGTCGGCGCCGAGCAGCTCACGAGCTTCAAATATCGCGTCCACGGCACAGGTCAGACGCGGCCGTAAGTCATGTCGCGAGGCGTGGGGCATTGAGTAACAATTTCGTCGCGCCACGTTTCTTCGCGCAGGCCATTCCGCCCTACACCGAAGGCATGCGCATCGGCCTGCTCGGCGGCTCGTTCAATCCGCCGCACGAGGCCCATCGCGCCATCAGCCAGTTCGCGCTGAAACGCCTCCGACTCGACCGCGTGTGGTGGCTCGTGACGCCGGGCAATCCGCTCAAGGAGAACGGCACGCTGCATGAGCTCGGCGCGCGCATGCAGGCCGCGCGCGACGTCGCCGACGATCCCAGGATCGAGGTGAGCTGTCTCGAATCCGTCATTCGTACCCGTTATACTATCGACACGATCAACACCTTGCGCCGCCGCCTCAGCGGCCTGCGCTTTGTCTGGATCATGGGCGCCGACAATCTCGCTCAATTCCATCGTTGGCAGCACTGGCGGCGCATCGCCGACCAGGTGCCGATTGCGGTCATCGATCGCCCGCCGCAGAGTTTTCGCGCCCTCGCCTCGCCCGCTGCCCAGGCCCTTGCACGCTACCGCGTGCCCGAGACGGACGCGGCATTGCTTCCGGATCGGCCGGCGCCGGCCTGGGTCTTTCTGACGGGGTTGAAACTGAACCTGTCCTCGACCGGCTTGCGGAACCCGGACGGGAGCTGGAAAGGTCCGAAGTGAGACGGAGTGTGTGGACGTTGTGGGGATTTCAGACTCTCTGGCATATTGAAACCCTTAACCCCACATGATGTAGTGTAACCAGTGAGCGTCGGATTCGGCGTTCGCGATACAGTGAAAGGAATGGTCCCTGACCACATCTGTATTGTCCAAGTCTGTTTTACCCAAGGTAGCGAAACCGGCGCGTAAAACATCGACCAAAGCTGCGGCCTTGAAGGCGCAACCCGACGCCGACAAGACGCTGAGCCTGATCCTCTCCCGCCTCGACGACATGAAGGCGGAAGAGACGGTCACCATCGACCTTCGCGGCAAATCGGCGTACTCCGACTACATGATCGTTACCACCGGCCGGGTGAACCGGCATGTCGGCGCGATCGCGGACAACGTCGCCAAAGGCCTCAAGGAAAACGGCATCAGGAACATCCACGTCGAGGGCTTGCCCAATTGCGACTGGGTGCTGATCGATTCCGGCGATGTGATCGTGCACGTGTTCAGACCCGAGGTCCGCGAGTTCTACAATCTCGAGAGATTGTACACCCAGGGCCCAGGGGCGGCGAAGGCGATCTAGGCTCATCGAGCCGATTTCGAATCGGCTGACGCGCATGCTAGCGTCGTGCGCGCGCATACTGCGCGCGGTCTTGAAACACGACCTGAAGATATCATGCGCGTTGCTGTCATTGCGGTGGGCCGGCTGAAGCAGGGCCCCGAACGGGAGCTTGCCGACCGCTATTTCGAGCGGTTCGACGAAGCCGGCCGCAAGCTCGGATTCCGCGAGCTCACCATCCACGAAATCCCCGAAAGCCGCGCGCGCGACACCGCGACACGGATGGCCGAAGAGGCCGCGGCGATCGGTGCGCACATCCCGGAAAAATCGATCCTGGTGGCGCTGGACGAGCGCGGCCAGAATCTCGACTCCACCGTATTCGCACGGCACCTCGGGCGCTGGCGCGACGAGGGTGCCGGACATACTATCTTCGTGATCGGAGGGGCGGACGGACTTTCGCCCGAATTGCGCCGTAAGGCCAAGCTCGCGATCGCGTTCGGCTCTGCGACCTGGCCGCACCAAATGGTCCGCGTCATGCTTCTGGAACAGCTTTATCGGGCCGCCACCATTCTGGCCGGCCACCCCTATCACCGCGCGTGATGCGCGCACAACGAGCACCTTTGCGTAAAGCGATGCGAGCGCCGATCCTCAACCTGCTGCTGATCGCCGGCGTTACGGGCGCAAGCCTCGCGCAAGCCCAGACGCAAGGTCAGACAATTGCGCCCGCGCCACAGACGGCGGCCGTCTCGCCCGATGCGATCAAGCAGCGCGAGCAGGAGCTCGAGGCCGCCCGCGCGAGGCAGAAGAGCGCCGAGGAAGCGCAGGCCAAGCTCAAGGCCGAGATCAGCTCGCTCGGCCAGGACCGCACCCAGCTCAATCAGCAGCTGATCGATACCGCAGCCAATGTGCGGACCGTCGAGACCAAGATCGACGAAGCCGAAGCGCGGCTGCGCTCGCTCAACGGCCGCGAGCAGCAGATGCGCACCTCGCTGGAGTCGCGCCGCGCCGACATCGTCGAGGTGCTGGCGGCCCTGCAGCGCGCCGGCCGGCGCACGCCGCCGGCGCTGTTGGTGCGGCCCGAGGACGCGCTGCAATCACTGCGCACCGCCATGCTGCTCGGCGCCGTAGTGCCGGAATTGCGCGGCCGCGCCGAGAAGCTCGCGGGCGACCTCGGCGAGCTCGTGGCCTTGCGCAAGAACATCGCCGCCGAACGCGACCAGCTCGCCACCGACCGCGACAAGGTCCGCAACGACCAGACCCGGCTGACCGCCCTGGTCGACGAGCGGCAGCGCCAGCAGGCGTCGCGCGAAAAAGACCTCGACGCCGAGAACTCGCGCGCCATCGCACTCTCCAGGCAGGTCGGCGATCTCCAGGGGCTGATCACCAAGATGGAGCAGGATCTGCAGAGCGCCGCCAAGGCCGCCGAGAAGGCGGCCGAGGCCGCCAAGCAGGCCGAGGCCAAGGCGGCCGCCAGCGCCAAGCCCGGTCCGGGCACTTTCAAGGACCGGTCCCGGACCACCCCGGCGATCGCCTTCGCGGCGGCCAAGGGGCTCCTGCCTCTCCCGGTTAACGGTAACAAGATCAGGGATTTTGGCGGTTCCGATGGGGTCGGCGGTGTCCAGAAGGGCATTTCCCTGGCAACCAGGCCCGGCTCCCAGGTCACGACGCCGTGTGATGGCTGGGTTGTCTATTCCGGCCCGTTCCGCAGCTATGGACAACTCTTGATCCTCAACGCCGGGGGCGGGTATCATGTCCTGATCGCCGGGATGGAGCGCATTTCGGTTAACATCGGTCAGTTTGTGCTCACGGGGGAGCCGGTCGCGACCATGGGATCGACCTCACAAGTCGCCTCCATTCTCGCCACGAACGCGAGTCAACCTGTGCTGTATGTCGAGTTCCGTAAGGACGGCACTCCAATCGATCCAGGCCCATGGTGGGCCGCAAATGAAGGCGAGAAGGTTCGCGGATGATGCGCAAGACTTCAGTTATCCTCCTCAGCGCGGCCACCGGTGCTGCGCTGACGCTGTTCGTGACCCAGCCGCGCGCGGTCTTCATGGGCTCCAGCGCGCGAGCCGCAACTGCAGACACCTATCGCCAGCTCAATCTGTTCGGCGACGTGTTCGAGCGCGTGCGCTCTGACTATGTCGAGAAGCCCGATGACACGAAGCTGATCGAATCCGCCATCAGCGGCATGCTCACCGGCCTCGATCCGCATTCGAGCTACATGGACGCCAAGAGCTTCCGCGACATGCAGGTGCAGACCCGCGGTGAGTTCGGCGGCCTCGGCATCGAAGTCACGATGGAGGACGGCCTGATCAAGGTGGTCTCGCCGATCGACGACACCCCCGCTTCGCGCGCCGGCGTCATGGCCAACGACATCATCACCAATCTCGACGACGAAGCCGTGCAGGGCCTGACCCTGAACCAGGCGGTCGAGAAGATGCGCGGTCCGGTCAACACCAAGATCAAGCTCAAGATCATCCGCAAGGGCCAGGACAATCCGATCGACGTCACCCTGGTGCGCGACAACATTCGCGTCCGCTCGGTGCGCGCGCGCATCGAGGCCGACGACATCGCCTATATCCGCATCACCACCTTCAACGAGCAGACCACCGAAGGCCTGAAGCGCGAGGTCGCCAACCTCTCGAATCAGATCGGCGACAAGCTCAAGGGCTACATCATCGACCTCCGCAACAACCCGGGCGGCCTGCTCGAGGAAGCGGTCACGGTCTCCGACTCGTTCCTGGAGAAGGGCGAGATCGTCTCGACCCGCGGCCGCAATGCCGAGGAGACCCAGCGCCGCACCGCGCATGCGGGCGACCTCACCAAGGGCAAGCCTGTTATCGTGCTGGTCAATGGCGGTTCGGCCTCGGCGTCGGAAATCGTCGCCGGCGCGCTGCAGGACCACAAGCGCGCGACCATCGTCGGCACGCGCTCGTTCGGCAAGGGCTCGGTGCAGACCATCATTCCGCTCGGCTCGGGCAACGGCGCACTGCGTCTGACCACGGCGCGCTACTACACGCCGTCGGGCAAGTCGATCCAGGCGAAGGGCATCGTGCCCGACATCGAAGTGCTCCAGGACGTGCCGGACGAGCTGAAGTCGCGCACCGACACCAAGGGCGAGGCTTCGCTGCGCGGCCATCTCAAGAACGACGGCGACGAGAAGACCGGCTCGCAATCCTACGTCCCGCCGGACGCCAAGGACGACAAGGCGCTCAAGCTCGCGGACGACCTGCTCCACGGCATCAAGAACAGCGCCTCCGCGGCACCGACGCCGGGCGACAACAAGGCCACGACCGACAAGCCCAAAGCGGCGAACTAAGTCGGCGCGCCATCTCATCTCTCGAAAAGGGCGGCTCCGGGAGCCGCCCTTTTTGCTTGGGGCTCCTGCGACCCCCGGCCCATCCCGGCCTGACGCCGCTTGACCTCGGCGTGGTATCGTCGGCGGGAGTGATTCGGGATCTCGCATGACTGAAACGGCCGATGATCTGAGCGCCCCGCTCGGACAGGACAAGCCGCGCCGGAAACGGCGGCTGCGGCTGCCGTTCACAGCCATGCAGGCCCTCGCGGCCATGCTCGGCCTGTTCCTGGTCGTCTTCGCCGGCTTCGCCATCTTCAACAAGGATCCGCTCGGCGGCGAGCCGATGACGCGGATTGCGATCCGTGAACCCAGGCCCACCGACGAGAAGCCGGCCGCCGCGAGCCCTGGCCAGGAGAGCAAGCCAGAGAGCAAGCACGAGGCCAAAGAATCGCCAAAGCAGGCGGGCGAGCAGAAGACCGTCACCATGATCGACGGTTCCACCGGCACCCGCCACGACGTGGTAATCGGTGGCGGCGATGCCGGCGACAAGGGCGACGCTGCGGCCGCCTCCGCCCCTCCGCCCGTCATGGCCGGGATCGACCCAAAACTGCTGGAAAAATCGCGCTACGGCATGATCCCCGTGGCGGCCGAGGGCGCGAAGCCGTTCAACGTCTACGCGGCGGATGCCGACCGCGCCAAGGCGGCAAAGATGCCTGTGGTCGCGATCCTGATCGGCGGCCTCGGCGTCGGTGCGGCCAAGACCACCGACGCGATCATGCGGCTGCCGCCGGCGGTGACGCTGGCCTTCACGCCCTATGGCGCCGACCCCGGCAAGCTCGCCGAGCGGGCCCGCGCCCAGCGCCACGAGATCTTCCTCCAGATCCCGATGGAGCCCTACGACTTCCCGGACAACGACCCGGGCCCGCAGACGCTGCTGACCTCGCTCACCGCCGACCAGAACATGGACCGCCTGTACTGGCACCTGAGCCGGATGCAGGGCTATGCCGGCCTCACCAATTTCATGGGCGCCCGCTTCGTGGCGACCGACGCCGCGATGCAGCCGATCATTCGCGAGGCGGCCAAGCGCGGCCTCGGCTTCTTCGACGACGGCTCCTCGCCGCGCAGCATCGCGCCCCAGGCCGCGGGCAGCCAGGCGATGCCGTTCGGCAAGGGCGATATCGCGATCGACGTGGTGCCGACCCCGGCGGAGATCGACCGCGCCCTGAACAAGCTCGAATCGACGGCGCGCGAGCGCGGCGTCGCAATCGGCACCGCCTCCGCCCTGCCGGTCTCGATCGAGCGCATCGGCAGCTGGACCAAGACATTGAGCGACCGTGGTATCCTTTTGGTGCCGTTGACAACCGCGATGCTGAAATCAAAATCTAGCTAAATCAACGGATTGGTACGTTACGGGCCCTCGGGACCGGCATACCCACCAAAAGCACGCGAGAGGTCTGGCGGAATGGCACGTTACGAGGATCTGCCCTACCGTACCTGCGTCGGTGTGATGCTGATCAACATGAAGGGTCTGGTGTTCATCGGCCGCCGCGCCGGTGGCATCGAGCATGTCGACGACGCCCATGTCTGGCAGATGCCGCAGGGCGGCGTCGATCCCGGTGAGGACACCTGGGATGCCGCCAAGCGCGAGCTCTATGAGGAGACCAGCGTGCGCTCGGTCGAGCGGCTCGGCGAGGTCCCGGACTGGCTCGTCTACGACATCCCGCGCACGGTTGCGGGGCGCGCCTGGAAGGGCCGCTATCGCGGCCAGCGCCAGAAATGGTTCGCGGTCCGGTTCACCGGCAAGGACAGCGAGATCAACGTCGAGAAACCCGGCGGCGGCCACAAGGCCGAGTTCGTGAGCTGGCGCTGGGAGCCGATGAAGAACCTGACCGGTTTGATCATCCCGTTCAAGCGCCCGGTCTATGAGCGCGTGGTGAAGGAATTTTCCGCGCTGGCGGATGAATAAATCAAATCGTCATCCCGGGTTCGGTGCTAATGCATCGCCGGAATGACGATGAAAGACGCGCGCGTGACCAATCAAAAACCCTACCGTCCCAACGTGGGGATCGCCCTCTTCAATGCCGATGGCCGCGTGCTGATCGGCCACCGCTTCAAGGGCGACGGCCCCGAAATCATCCTGCCGGGCCTCGACTGGCAGATGCCGCAAGGCGGTGTCGATGAGGGCGAGAACCTGCGCGATGCGGCGCTGCGCGAGCTTTGGGAAGAGACCAGCGTCAAGAGTGCGGACTATCTCGGCGAGACAGACTGGCTGACTTACGAGTTCCCGCCCTACGACGGGCCGCAGACGCATCGGCTGGCGAAGTTCCGCGGGCAGCGCCAGAAATGGTTCGCGCTGCGTTTCACCGGCCGCGACGACGAAATCGATCCGCTGACGCCGCGCAACGAACAGCCCGCGGAGTTCGACGCCTGGCGCTGGGAGCGGCTCGACCGCGTCACCGAGTTCGTGGTGCCGTTCCGTCGCGACGTCTACCGCGCGGTCGCGCAGCAGTTTGCGCCCTTCGCAAACTAAAACCGCGAAAACAACCCCATGCACAGTAGCCGGCGATTGCCGGCGCGATGCGCGGTGGTTGTGGCGAAGTTTTTGAAGCGCCAAAGAGAATCGGCCGCGGGGCACAAGCGGCGTGGCGGCCTACGTCCAGCAAGCTCTAATTCGTCGGTCCGACCGTGAACGGGCCGATCGCGATGACGTGGCAATCGCTGTCGCGCTTGGCGCAGTCGGCGAGCGCGGAATTGACGGCGGTCTGCTCGTCCGCGGCCTTCAGGCCGAGGCCCGGCCGACCCGCGGTCCCGACCGCGACTGCGTTCCAGCCCATGCCATCGGCGAGCTTGCGCACGACCTCGGCGCGCGCGTCGGCGGCGATCGAGGCGTTGGAAGCGGCATGGAAGAAGCCCGTGATCCTGAGCAGGGTCGGGATCGGCACGACGAAATTGTCGTCGACCGCGACGATCAGACAGGCCATGCCGGCGATGGCGCCGCACGATTCCAGCGAACGCCGCGCCGAATCGTCGACGG
This sequence comes from Bradyrhizobium barranii subsp. barranii, assembly GCF_017565645.3. Taxonomy (NCBI): domain Bacteria; kingdom Pseudomonadati; phylum Pseudomonadota; class Alphaproteobacteria; order Hyphomicrobiales; family Nitrobacteraceae; genus Bradyrhizobium; species Bradyrhizobium barranii. The sequence goes on along the minus strand of NZ_CP086136.1, from coordinate 473,078 downwards.
ATGACGCGCCCAGCACCATGAAATATTGACCGCCCGGGCCGAGCGCGATCGCGCGGGATTTCGCCGCCGGCACGAACATGTTCTCGAGCCGGACTTTTGCCGGATCGCGCACCATAGGAAAATCTTTCGGCACGAAGGCCCGCTCGGTCATGGCGTCGTGGCGCACCCAGGGCTGCGGCGGCATCGGCGGCTTGCCGTGCGTGTAGACGACGTCGTTGCCGACCGCATAGAGCTCGCAGCGCCGCGGCGATTGCGCGGCATCGGCGCGCTTCTGGCACTGCTCCAGCGCCATGTTGCGCGCGGTTTCCTCGGTCGGCTGGTTCAACGCCGCGCCCGTGAAGCCGCCGATATTGAGCGCGAAGGCCTTGTAGTCGCCGGAGGCGGAATAGTCGCCTGCCAGGTAGTTGCGGATGCGCTCGTTGATGAAGGGAACGCTATCGGCGGCCAGCTTGCCCGATAGCGGCGCGGCGGATGGCGAGGGCGCGGGCATCGGTGCCATCGCAGCGCCGGCATTCGCCGGGCTCGTCGGAGCCATCGGCGCCTTTACCATCTGGGTCGGCATCGGGCTCGGCGCCACGGCATTTGCCGTTGGCGTTGCGCTTGGCATTGCAGCACTTGGCGTCGCGGCCGGCGCGACTGCGGCGGTGACCGTCTGCTTGAGCTTGGTGTTGTAGAGGAAGCCGGTGACAAGGATGGCGACGACCGAGACGACGGCGACCACCAGCGGCCACATCCACACGGGTGCCGCGGCCAGCTTGGAGGCGGGCTTCTTCAGTTTCGGCGTGGCGTAGGTGCCGTCCTCGCGCCGCATCGCCACCATGTAGGCATGCACCGGCGTCGGGATGTTCTTGACCTCCTGCGCGCCGATGTCGGCAAAGTGCACCGACAGCTTGTTGGCGACCTGCTCGTGCACGGCGCGGGAAACGCAGATGCCGCCGACCTCGGCGAGGCCTTCGAGCCGGGCGGCGATATTGACGCCGTCACCGAGCAGATCGCCGTCGCGCTCGACCACGTCACCGATGGTGATGCCGATGCGGAACGACATCTGCCGGCTCGGCGGATAGGCCATGTTGCGGGTTCGCAGGGATTCCTGGATGTCGATCGCGCAGCGCACCGCATCGACCGCGCTCGGAAATTCCGCGAGCACGGCGTCGCCGGCCGTGTTGAAGATGCGTCCGTTGGCTTTCGCGATGAAGTCGTCGATGACCTCGCGATAGGAGGCGAGACGCCGCAGCGTCTCCTCTTCGTCTTCTGCGACCAGTCTTGAGTAACCGGCAATATCGGCTGCGAAAATCGCTGCGATCTTGCGTTTCATCTGCTGCCAGCCCCGAAACAAATTCGCGGGCGCAGAATGCCGCTATCGGCGGCGCGGTGCAACAAAGTTTCAGCGCCCGCCACTTCCGTGACGAGCGCTGAACCTGTTCAGGAATTTTTAGCTTGAGCCCCGGAGCAGTGCACCGGGGCTTAGTGCATAGCCGTGCTACTGAGCTGCTGCTGGATGCTCTTGAAGTGGTCGAGCCGCTCGATGGCCTGATCGAGCTCGCCGCCTTCGTGCTCCTTCAGGCCGTCTTCCATCTCGGAGATGGTCGCGGCGAACTGGGCACGGTCGAGTTCGTCGAGCGACGTCGCGACGTCGGCGAGCACGGTGAGGCCCTTTTCGGAGACTTCGGCGAGACCGCCGAGCACGATGATCTTCACGTGCCTGCCGCCCGTGGTCACGGTGAGGATGCCGGGCCGGATCGCAGCCACGACCGGCGCATGTCCCGCCAGCACGCCGAAGTCACCCTCGACGCCGGGGATATCGACCTGATCGACCTGGCCCGAGAATGCGAGCTTTTCCGGCGAGACGAGATCGAAGTGGATGGTGGCCATTGGAAACCTGCGAATGGTGAGTGGCGAACGCGCGAGTGGCGAACAGCGAATGGCGAATAGATTCTACTCGCCACTCCCTATTCGCTATTCGCCAGCTTAGGCGGCTTCCGCCGCCAGCTTCTTGCCCTTCTCGACTGCCTCTTCGATGGTGCCGACCATGTAGAAGGCGGCTTCCGGCAGGTGGTCATACTTGCCTTCGCAGAGGCCGCGGAAGCCCTTGATGGTGTCCGCGAGGTCGACGAACTTGCCGGGCGAGCCGGTGAAGATTTCGGCGACGTGGAACGGCTGCGACAGGAAGCGCTCGATCTTGCGGGCGCGGGCCACCGTCAGCTTGTCCTCTTCCGAAAGCTCGTCCATGCCGAGAATGGCGATGATGTCCTGGAGCGACTTGTAGCGCTGCAGCACCTGCTGGACCTGACGCGCGGTGTCGTAGTGCTCCTGGCCGACGACGAGCGGCGAGAGCATGCGCGAGGTCGAGTCGAGCGGGTCCACCGCGGGGTAGATGCCCTTTTCCGAGATCGCGCGGTTCAACACCGTGGTCGCGTCCAGATGCGCGAACGAGGTCGCGGGCGCCGGGTCGGTCAAGTCGTCGGCCGGAACGTAGATGGCCTGCACCGAGGTGATCGAGCCCTTCTGCGTGGTGGTGATGCGCTCCTGGAGCGCGCCCATGTCGGTGGCGAGCGTCGGCTGATAACCCACCGCCGAAGGAATACGGCCGAGCAGCGCCGACACTTCCGAGCCGGCCTGGGTGAAGCGGAAGATGTTGTCGACAAAGAACAGCACGTCCTGGCCCTGGTCGCGGAAGTGCTCGGCGACGGTGAGACCGGTGAGGCCGACGCGGGCGCGGGCGCCCGGCGGCTCGTTCATCTGGCCGAACACCAGTGCGCACTTCGATTTCACGCTCGGATCCGGATTGTGCGGATCGGCGTTGACCTTGGACTCGATGAACTCGTGATAGAGGTCGTTGCCTTCGCGGGTACGCTCGCCGACGCCGGCGAACACGGAGTAACCACCGTGCGCCTTCGCGACGTTGTTGATCAGCTCCTGAATCAGCACGGTCTTGCCGACGCCGGCGCCGCCGAACAGGCCGATCTTGCCGCCCTTCGCATACGGAGCAAGAAGATCGACGACCTTGATGCCGGTGACGAGAATTTCAGCTTCGGTCGACTGGTCGGTGTAGCTCGGCGCTTCCTGGTGGATGGCGCGGAGACCTTCGGACTTGATCGGGCCGGCTTCGTCGATCGGCTCGCCGATGACGTTCATGATGCGGCCGAGCGTGCCGTCGCCCACCGGAACCGCGATCGGCTGGCCGGTGTCGGTCACTTCCTGGCCGCGCACCAGACCTTCGGTCACGTCCATCGCGATCGTGCGGACGGTGGACTCACCGAGATGCTGCGCAACTTCCAGCACGAGGCGGATGTTGCCGTTCCGGGTTTCCAGCGAATTGAGAATGGCGGGCAGGTGGCCCTCGAACTGCACGTCGACGACGGCGCCCATGACCTGGGTGACGCGACCGACCTGGTTAGCTGCTGTAGCCATGAATAGCTCTCCTTCGAAATTCTGGACTTGAACGACCGTCGTTTGGTTCGTGCGTCAGACCGCCTCGGCGCCGGAGATGATCTCGATCAGCTCCTTGGTGATCTGGGCTTGACGGGTTCGGTTGTAGATCTGGGTTTGCTTGCGGATCATTTCGCCGGCATTGCGGGTGGCGTTGTCCATCGAACTCATCTGCGCGCCATAGAACGAAGCGTTGTTTTCCAGCAGCGCGCGGAAGATCTGCACCGCGATGTTGCGCGGCAACAGGCCGGACAGCAGTTCGTCCTCCTCCGGCTCGTAATCGTAGGACGTCGTCGGCGCGTTCGCCGCCTTTTCCTCGACGACCAGCGGGATGATCTGCTGCGCGGTCGGGATCTGGGCGATCACCGACTTGAACTGCGCGTAGAACAGCGTGCAGACGTCGAACTCACCGTTGTCGAAACGGGCCAGCACCTTCTTGGCGATGTCCTCGGCGTTGACGAAGCCGAGCTGACGAACGCTACGCAGGTCGAGGTGCTCGACGATCTGCTTGTCGAACAGGCGGCGGAGCTGCTCATAGCCCTTGCGGCCGACACAGAAGAATTTCACTTCCTTGCCCTGCGCGATCAGCGCCTGGGCGCGCTCGCGGGCGAGGCGCACGATCGAGGAGTTGAAGGCGCCGGACAGACCGCGCTCGCCGGTGCAGACCAGCAGCAGGTGGACCTGGTCCCTGCCGGTGCCGGCCAGCAGCGCCGGCGCGCCGGGCGAACCCGCAGCGGCGCTGGCGATGTTGGAGATCACCGCGCTCATCTTGTCGGCATAGGGCCGCGCCGCCTCGGCCGCTTGCTGGGCACGGCGCAACCTCGACGCCGCGACCATCTGCATCGCCTTGGTGATCTTCTGCGTCGCCTTGGTGGAGGCGATGCGGACGCGCATGTCTTTAAGTGACGCCATTCTTCGTCCCCGACGATCCGACCCTTTGGCCTGATCGCAAACCTATCCAGTCGTCATGCCCGGGCTCGCCCCGGGCATCCACGCGATGCCTCACACGCCGTTAGACGTGGATGGCCGGGACAAGCCCGGCCATGACGGCATTTACGCGAAGCTCTTCGCGAAGCCTTCGACCACCGACTTCAGCTTGGCGGCGGTGTCGTCGGAGAGATCGCGGCTGTCGCGGATCGCGTTGAGGATCTCGGCGTTCTTGCCGCGCAGCAGCGACAGCAGACCGTCCTCGAACGCGCGCACCTTGTTGAGCGGGAGCGGATCGAGATAGCCGTTGGTGCCGGCCCAGATCACGCAGACCTGCTCTTCCATCTTCAGCGGCGCGAACTGCGGCTGCTTGAGCAGCTCGGTCAGGCGCGAACCGCGGTTGAGCAGGCGCTGGGTCGAGGCGTCGAGATCGGAGCCGAACTGCGCGAACGCCGCCATTTCGCGGTACTGCGCGAGCTCGCCCTTGATCTTGCCGGCGACCTTCTTGGTGGCCTTGGTCTGCGCGGACGAACCGACGCGCGACACCGACAGACCGACGTTCACCGCGGGACGGATGCCCTGGAAGAACAGGTCGGTTTCCAGGAAGATCTGGCCGTCGGTGATCGAGATGACGTTGGTCGGAATGTAGGCCGACACGTCGTTGGCCTGGGTTTCGATGACCGGCAGCGCCGTCAGCGAGCCCGAGCCCTGGTCCTTGTTCAGCTTCGCCGCGCGCTCGAGCAGGCGGGAGTGCAGATAGAACACGTCGCCCGGATAGGCTTCGCGGCCCGGCGGGCGGCGCAGCAGCAGCGACATCTGACGGTAGGCGACGGCCTGCTTGGACAGATCGTCATAGATGATGACGGCGTGCATGCCGTTATCGCGGAAGTACTCGCCCATGGTGCAGCCGGTGAACGGCGCGATGTACTGCATCGGAGCCGGATCCGAAGCGGTGGCGGCGACGATGATCGAGTATTCGAGCGCGCCCTGCTCTTCCAGCACCTTCACGAACTGGGCGACGGTCGAACGCTTCTGGCCGATCGCGACGTAGACGCAATACAGCTTGATGTTCTCGTCCGGCTGCGCGTTGAGCGGCTTCTGGTTCAGGATGGTGTCGAGCGCGATCGCGGTCTTGCCGGTCTGACGGTCGCCGATGATCAGCTCGCGCTGGCCACGGCCGATCGGGATCAGGGCGTCGATCGCCTTGAGGCCGGTCGCCATCGGCTCGCTCACCGACTTGCGCGGAATGATGCCGGGCGCCTTGACGTCGACGCGCATGCGCTTGTCGGCCTGGATCGGACCCTTGCCGTCGATCGGGTTGCCGAGCGCGTCGACGACGCGGCCGAGCAGGCCCTTGCCGACCGGCGCGTCCACGATGGCGCGGGTGCGCTTGACGGTCTGGCCTTCCTTGATCTCGCGGTCGGCGCCGAAAATAACGATACCGACGTTGTCGGTTTCGAGGTTCAGCGCCATGCCGCGGGTGCCGTTCTCGAATTCGACCATTTCGCCGGCCTGGACGTTGTCCAGACCATAGACGCGGGCAATACCGTCGCCGACGGACAGCACCTGTCCGACTTCGGAGACTTCAGCTTCCTGGCCGAAATTCTTGATCTGGTCCTTCAGGATCGCGGAAATTTCCGCGGCGCGGATGTCCATCAGCCTGCCTCTTTCATCGCGTGCTTGATCGAATTGAGTTTGGTGCGAAGCGAACTATCGATCATGCGGCTGCCAAGCTTGACCACGAGGCCACCGATGATCGAGGGATCGACCTTCACGTTGAGCGCGACGTCCTTGCCGGTCACCGACTTCAGGGCAACCTTGAGGGCGTCGAGATTCTTGTCCGAAAGCGCCTCCGCCACGGTGACGTCGGCCGTCGTCTCGCCCTTGAACCTGGCGACGAGGGCGCGATAGGCGCGAATGACGTCAGCCACCGCGAACAGGCGGCGGTTGGCGGTCAGGACTTTCAGGAAATTGGCGGAGATGCCGGCGATACCCGCCTTGTCCAGCACGGCCGAGAGGGCCCTGGACTGGCTATCGGCCGCAAACACCGGGCTGCGGACGAGGCGCGTCAGATCGGCGCTTTCGCTCAGCAAACCCTCGAATTTATCGAGATCGGCTTTGACCTCGTCGACCACATTCTGGTCGCGGGCCAGTTCAAACAAGGCCGTTGCATAACGGCCGGACACACCGGAAACGGACGTATCTTCTGCAGCCACAGACGCGCTCTTTTTGCTGTCAAACTCGCAAGGGAAAAACCGTCGCCACAAAGCGGCGCCAAGCGATCCAAGCCCTTGGAATTCAAGCGGGACTTCGATTTTCGGCCGACACGGGAGGTGCCGGGTCCGTTAAAATCGCGGCTTTGCTAACATAGCAGGCGCGCACGTGCAACATGACGCCAAATTAAAGGCACGACCTTCTGTCGCCAGTTCGTCGCAGCCGACGGCACCGCGGTAGCGGCCTGCCACGTCGCGGAATGACGCGCCCCCTCGGCGGCATCGCGGCCATTCGTTCCTGCCCTCAGCGCATAGCGGCCATGAACACGGATCGCTGAGGCGTGAGTCGGACGTGACGAGCGGCCTCCCCTGAATACTTTCCTAATTCTAAACATGAAGTATAATGACCTTGTTTTACAGTATTAGTGAGTAATAAAATAGTTAAAGAATTGTTAAAGCGAAAGATTCCCAGAACATTGGCTGCAACATTGATGCCAATCACAGAATATTTCATGACGACACAGAATGGATTTACTGCCCAATTCACGCCTCATTAGGAATCGAAACGCGATCCCGCTCACAGACTTACGGGGGCTCCACTTGCCACATATGTGGCAATACTAGATTAGGGACCACTAAATGCTGTCTTTGAAGACGCTGGGCTCCGTGCCCCGGCCGCGCACGGCGATCGCTTTCGTTGCCGCCACTCTCCTCGTCGGTGGAACCGCCACCGAAGCTTCTGCCAAATCCCGGCATCACCACCGGTACTCTCACCATCATCACCGCCACCACGCCCAGAGCGATGCCAACACGACCTCCGATTGGCGCAACGCCAACGCGTCGATGACGCCGTCGTCGGGCACGGGCCGCAGCTTCTCCGGCATGGCCTCCTATTATGGCAACGAGTCCGGCAGCCGGACTGCGTCGGGCCAGCGCTTCAACCAGAATGCCATGACCGCGGCTCACCGTTCGCTGCCGTTCGGCACCAAGCTGCGCGTCACCCATGGCGGCTCGAGCGTCATCGTCACCATCAATGACCGTGGCCCGTTCATTCGCGGCCGTGTCCTCGACCTCTCCACGGGCGCTGCCCGCGCCATCGGCCTCACCGGCGCCGGCGTCGGCCGCGTCACCGCGGAAGTCGTCTCCTAAGGCGCCACCAGCGCCTCACCGACAAAGCGCAAATCTCGCCATCGTCCGCGGACGTGTGAGCGGCGAGACCAGTTCGGGCGAAACAAGCCCGCCGTCTTGGGGGACGGCGGGCTTTTTGTTTTCCCCGTCATTCCGGGGCGATGCGTAGCATCGAGCCCGGAATCCATCAGGCCGTAGAGTTGGTGGATGAATGGATTCCGGGTTCACGCTTCGCGTGCCCCGGAATAACGGGGGAACTACAAAAAGCTCTGCGGGTCGACGTCGACTTCGAGCTTTTGATTGCCCTTCGGCTTCGGGCAGACGGCCAGCCAGTTGCGCAAATAGTCCGACAGATCGAAACCGCGCGCCGATTTCACCAGGATGCGGAAACGGTAGCGGCCCTTGATCACGGCGAGCGGGGCCTCCGCCGGTCCCAGCACCACGACGCGCTCGTCGCGCGGTGCGAGCGCAACGAGGCGGCGGCCCAAACCTTCGGCGCTCGGACGGTCGCCTGCCGAAATGATCAGGCTCGCGAGCCGGCCGAACGGCGGATAGAGCGTGCGCTCGCGCAGATCGATCTCGCTGTCGTAGAAGGCCTCGCGGTCGCAGGCGATCAGCGCCTTCATCACGGGATGATCGGGCTGGTGGGTCTGGAGATAGCCGACGCCGCGGCCCTGCTCGCGCCCGGCACGGCCGATCACCTGGTTGAGCAGCTGCCAGGTGCGTTCCGACGCGCGCGGATCGCCGTTGGACAGGCCCAGATCCGCATCGACCACGCCGACGAGATTGAGCCGCGGAAAGTTGTGGCCCTTGGCGACGAGCTGCGTGCCGATGATGATGTCGACGCGACCCTCCGCGATCTCGGTAAGCTCGGAGCGCATCGTCTCGATCGAGGTGATGAGATCGCTCGACAGCACCATGGTGCGCGCCTCGGGGAACAGCGCGGCCGCCTCCTCCTGCAAGCGCTCGACGCCCGGCCCGACCGCGACCAGCGATTCCTCGGCCGCGCAATGCGGGCAGGTCTGCGGGCGCGGCATCGAGAAGCCGCAATGGTGACAGACCAGCCGCTGGCGGAAGCGGTGATCGACCAGCCAGGCATCGCAGATGGTGCAGGCGAAGCGATGGCCGCAGGCACGGCACAGGGTCAGCGGCGCATAGCCGCGGCGATTGAGGAACAGCAGCGCCTGCTCGCGCTTTTCAATCGCTTTTCTGATCTCGGAAGCGAGCCGCGGCGAGATGAAGCGGCCGCGCGCCGGCGGCTCGCGGCGCATGTCGATGGCCTCGATATGCGGCATGTGCTGGCCGCCGAAGCGCGAGGGCAGCGCGATGCGCTGATAGCGGCTCTTGCGCGCATTGACCTCGGATTCGACCGACGGCGTGGCGGAGGCCAGCACGATCGGGATCTTTGCGATATGCGCGCGGACCACCGCCATGTCGCGGGCGTGATAATGCACGCCCTCGTCCTGCTTGTAGGCCTGGTCGTGCTCTTCATCGACCACGATGAGGCCGAGATTGGCGTAAGGCAGAAACAGCGCCGAGCGCGCGCCGACCACGACCGGCGCACTGCCTTCGGAGATCGCCGCCCAATTGCGCGCGCGGGTGCGCGGCGTCAGCTCGGAGTGCCATTCGATCGGACGCACGCCAAAGCGCTGCGCGAAGCGGTCGAGGAACTGGCCGGTCAGCGCGATCTCCGGCATCAGGATCAGAGTCTGCTTGCCGCGGCGGACGGTCTCCGCAATCGCCTCGAAATAGACCTCGGTTTTGCCCGAGCCGGTGACGCCGTCGAGCAGCGCAACGTGAAAGGTGCCGTTGGCGGCGAGCGCGCGCATTGCATCCACCCCGGCGCGCTGGAGCGGTGAAAAATCCGGGCGGCCGAACTCCGGATCGGGCGCGGGCGGCGGCGGAGGCGGCGGCATCGGCTCGACCGTGAGCGTGCCTTCGTCGACGAGGCCGTCGATCACGCCGGCCGAGACGCCGGCTTCCTTCGCCGCTTCGGACTTGCCGTGCAGCAGCCGGTCCGACAGCAGCTCGATCACGCGCTGCCGCGCCGGCGTCAGCCGTCGCGGCGGATCGCCGACCAGGCGCACACCGGCGCGCACCCGCTCCGGGCCGAGATTCTCGCCCATGCGCAGGCACATCCGCAGCACCATGCCGCGCGGGCTCAGAGTGTAATTGGCGACCCAGTCGACGACCGAGCGCAGCTCGGGCTTCAGCGGAGGAAGATCGAGCTTTTCGCTGACCTCCTTGAGGCGGTTGTGCAGGCGCGGATCGGGATTGGCGTTCTCCGCCCAGACCACGGCCAGCACCTCGCGGGGCCCGAGCGGCACGCCGACGAGATCGCCCGCCTTCAGCTCCATCCCGCGCGGCACCTTGTAGGAATAGGTCTGGTCGAGCGCTACCGGCACCAGCACGTCGACCATGCGGGTCGCGTTGGCGGGGGCGGTCGTGCTGCGCGACGAATGATCCATCAATGGTCTTTGGAGGGAGAATCGGAACCTTGGGGCCTTGAGGCTAGCGCCCAGGGGCGGCCTTAGCGAACAGTAAACGGGTGTGATGCGATATACTGAGTGGAATCATTACGTCCAGAGCGCATGAGCAAAGCGGCCGCCCCCCCAATCGAGCTCGCCAGCGCCGATCCCTCGATCGCGCAGGAGATGACGCGCTGGCTGTCGCATCTCGGCGCCGAGCGGCGGCTGTCGCCGAAGACGCTGGAGGCCTATGGCCGCGACCTGCGACAATGCCTGGATTTCCTTTGCGCCCATTGGGGCGAGCGCGTGACGCTGGCGCGCTTTGCCGCGCTGGAAGCCACCGACATCCGCGCCTTCATGGCGATGCGCCGCGCCGACGACATCGCCGGCCGCTCGCTGATGCGCGCGCTCGCGGGCCTGCGCTCGTTTGGCCGTTTCCTCGAACGCGAAGGCAAGGGCAAGGTCGGCGCACTCTCGGCTATCCGCGCGCCCAAGGTGGCCAAGACTTTGCCGAAGCCGCTACCGATGGCATCCGCAAAACGTCTCGCCGATGCCGACGAGCGCGCCGGCGAGGAACGCGAGACGTGGGTTCTGGCCCGCGATGCCGCGGTGATGGCGCTGCTCTATGGCTCGGGCCTGCGCATCTCCGAAGCGTTGGGGTTGAAGCGCCGCGAGGTGCCGCGTCCAGGCGAGGGCGACGTGCTGATTGTGACAGGCAAAGGCAACAAGACCCGCATGGTGCCGGTGCTACAGAACGTGCTCGCGCTCGTGCAGGAATACGTTGCGATGTGCCCCTATCCGCTGCCGGCGGAAGGCCCGATCTTCCTCGGCGCGCGCGGCGGTCCGCTCAGCCCGCGCATCATCCAGCTGGCGATGGAGCGGCTGCGCGGCGCGCTCGGCCTGCCCGACAGCGCGACGCCGCATGCGCTGCGACACTCCTTCGCCACGCATCTGCTCTCGCGTGGCGGGGATTTGCGCGCAATCCAGGAATTGCTCGGCCATTCCTCGCTCTCGACCACGCAGATCTACACCGGTATCGATTCGGAGCGGCTGCTCGAAGTCTATGCGAGCGCCCATCCGCGGCGGTGAAGCTGACATGAAGCTGTCATAGCCCGCGTGCCTCTTGCGCGGCGCACGCGGTTCGGTCAATCGTGGGGAACCGCGACTGGAGGGAATCATGAGCGCACACGAAAGCATGGAGCATGCCGAACACGCCGAGCACGCGTCCGGATCGAACAAGAAGATCGCTCTTCTGATCGCCGTGCTGGCGCTGTTCCTGGCGATCTCCGAGACGCTCGGTAAGGGCGCCCAGACTGAATCGATCAGCAAGAACGTCGAGTCCGCCAATCTCTGGGCGTTCTTCCAGGCCAAGACCATCCGCCGCACCGTGGTGCTGACCGCGTCCGAGCAGGGCAAGCTCACGCTGGCCGCCACCACCGACGACGCCCTGAAGGCGACGGTGCAGAAGCAGGTCGACGACTGGACCAAGACCGCGCAGCGCTACCGCTCCGAGCCCGAGACCGGCGAAGGCACCGAGCAGCTCGCCGAGAAGGCCAAGCACGCCGAGCACGAGCGCGACGAGGCGACCGCGAAATATCATCACTTCGAGCTGGCCTCCGCCGCCTTCCAGATCGGCATCGTGCTGGCTTCGGCCACCATCATCACCGGCATGATCGCGCTCGCCTATGTCGCCGGCGTCCTGACCCTGGCCGGCCTCCTCATGACCGCGCTCGGCCTGTGGTGGCCGCATCTGGTGCATTTGCATTGAGGGGCTGATGCGGGGCGCATAAGGCCAACAACATCGACGCTGTCATGCCCCGGCTTGCCGCCTTCGCTGAAGCTTCGGCGGCCGGGCGAGCTTGTGGCCCGGCGTAGCCTTGGCGGAGCCGGGACCGGGGCATCCAGTACGCCGCGGCTCCTCCGTATTCGATTGACGTCTCTGGAATACTGGATCGCCCGGTCAAGCCGGGCGATGACACCGAGTGTGTGGCAATGACAGTGAGTTTATAGCAGGCAGATCACCGCGCCTGGTGCACGCTCTTGCGAAAGCGCTGGATCAAACGCAGCGTGCGGGAGGACCAGCCTTCGCCGTTGCCGGCGATCAGCTCGCGGATGCGCTGCTTGATCGGGTCGACCAGCTCGGCGGCCTTGGCGCGCAGCTTCATCACGAGATCGTAGAGCCGCTCGAACCAGCGCATCTCCATCAGCTTGTCGCGCGTCACGTCGAACACGAAGGCGGTGACGCCGACGCCGAGCAGCTTTGCGAACAGAAACGTGGATACGCCGGTCAACCAGTATTCATGCGTGAGCAGATACAGGCCGATCAGCTTGAGCGGAAACAGCGGGATGATCGGCACCGCGAACACGATCAGCGTCATGGCCGGCGGCAGCGCATCGACGCGCTCGGTCAGCCATTGCTTGAAGCGTGCGAGCGGGATGGCTGCGACAACCCGCGCGACGATCGGCTCGAGATGGTCCCACAGCCAGGCTTCGATCAGGAAGATGATCGCCAGCAGGACCCAGACCGGTTGAAGTAGGCGGCGCAGCATGTCTTTCCCGCCCGATTCGACGCTAGGCGCGTCGCCTACATATGGATGGCCCGCTTGCCCACCGCAAGCGCGGCTTCCTTGATGGCCTCTGAACGGGTCGGATGCGCGTGGCAGGTGCGGGCAAGATCTTCCGCGCTGCCGCCAAACTCCATGAGAACGCAGGCTTCATGGATCATTTCGCCGGCTTCACGGCCGATAATGTGCACGCCGAGCACGCGATCAGTCTTCGCATCTGCGAGAATCTTCACGAAGCCGTCGGTGGTCTGGTTGACCTTGGAGCGGCCGTTGGCGGTAAAGGGAAACTTCCCGACCGTATACGCCTGCCCCGCCTGCTTCAGCTCCTCCTCGGTCTTGCCGACGGAGGATACTTCCGGCGTGGTATACACGACGCCTGGGATAACGTCGTAGTTCACGTGGCCGGCCTGCCCTGCGATGATCTCCGCAACGGCTACGCCCTCATCCTCGGCCTTGTGCGCGAGCATCGGGCCCGCGACGACGTCGCCGATGGCATAGACGCCCTTCACGCTGGTGGCGAAATGCGGATCGATCTGCACACGGCCGCGATTGTCCAGCACCACGCCAGCTTCCTTCAGGCCGAGCCCATCCGTGTACGGCACGCGGCCGATGCAGACGAGAACGACGTCGGCTTCCAGTGTCTCCGCGGCGCCGCCGGCTGCGGGCTCGATGGTTGCCTTCAGCGACTTGCCGGAGGTGTCGACGGCCGTGACCTTGGCGCCGAGCTTGAATGCAAAACCCTGCTTCTCCAGGATGCGCTGGAATTGCTTGGCGATCTCGCCATCCATGCCGGGCAGGATGCGGTCGAGGAATTCGACGACGACGACTTCAGCGCCGAGCCGCTTCCACACCGAGCCGAGCTCGAGGCCGATCACGCCGGCGCCGACGATGAGGAGCTTGCCGGGGACCTTGTCCAGCGACAGCGCGCCGGTGGACGACACGATGCGCTTCTCGTCGATCTCGATGCCCTTGAGGCGCGCGATGTCGGAGCCGGTCGCAATCACGATGCTCTTCGTCTCGACCACTTGCGACTTGCCGTCGGCGGAGACTTCGACCTTGCCGGTGCCCAAAATCTTGCCGGTGCCCTTGAGCACGTCGATCTTGTTCTTCTTCATGAGGAATTCGACGCCCTTGACGTTGCCGTCGATGCCCTGCTGCTTGAAGTTCATCATCGCCGGAAGCTCGAGCTTCGGCGCGGGGACGGAAACACCCATCTTGGCGAAGGAGTGGCCGGCTTCCTCGAACATTTCGGACGCGTGCAGCAGCGCCTTGGACGGCATGCAGCCGACATTCAGGCAGGTGCCGCCGAGCGTGGCGTTCTTTTCGACCACGGCGACCTTCATGCCGAGCTGGGCTGCGCGCACCGCGCAGACATAACCGCCCGGTCCGGTGCCGATGACGACGAGATCGTAGGTAGCCATGAGAGAAAGTCCCGTGAGTTTAGCGTGATGAGGATGTGTCAGCGTCCGCGCGGCGTGTCAGCGTCCGCCGGACACATCGAGAATGGCCGAGGTGACGTAGGAGGCTTCGTCCGACATCAGCCAGACGATGGCATTGGCGATTTCGTCGGCGGTGCCGACGCGCTTCATCGGCACCATATGGGCCAGACGATGGGCGCGGTCGGGCTCGCCGCCGGCGGCGTGGATTTCGGTGTCGATCAGGCCGGGGCGGATGCCCGCGACACGAATGCCTTCGCCTGCGACCTCATAGCCGAGACCGACGGTGAAGGAATCGATCGCGCCCTTGGACGCGGCATAGTCGACATAGGTATTCGGCGCACCAAGTCTGGCAGCGACCGATGACAGATTGACGATGACGCCGCCCTGGCCGCCGTGCCTGGTCGACATCCGCTTCACCGCTTCGCGCGCGCAGAGGATGGAGCCGGTGACGTTGACCGCCATCACGCGCCGGATGCGCTCGGCCGACATCTCGTCGACGCGCACGCCGCTCTGGCCGACGATGCCGCCATTGTTGACGAGTGCACCGAGCGTGCCGAACTTGTCGGCAGCCTTGAACAGCTCGATGATGTCGCTTTCCTCGGCGACGTCGCATTTCACGGCGATGCCCTTGCCGTTGCTGGCGGCGATCTGGGCAACCACCTCGTCAGCGGCCGTTTTGTTGCTGGCGTAGCCGACGACGACACGGAAGCCGCGCGCGGCCGCCGCAATCGCGGTCGCCCGCCCGATGCCGCGGCTGCCGCCGGTGATGACAACGACTTTATCGGTCACATCAATCCCCACGAGTTCGAGCGCACTACGACGTCTTGCCCTCAAGAGCTGCCAACCGATCCAGTACGGACTTATCCGTCAGGCTGACCAAATGGAACAGAATGAAGGGCGTGAGAAACGGAATCAGGCACCAGGCCGCGAAGCCGACCCCCTTACCCTTCCTGCGACTGATGGGAATCGCAAAGAAGAAAGTAAGGGTGGTCAGCAGGAATGGCAGAAGGGAAAGAAGAAGCGACGGCTCTTCCACAATCCCCTCCCCTTAGAGATCGAGCACCAGGCGCGCCGGATCTTCCAGGCTCTCCTTGACGCGGACCAGGAAGGTGACGGCTTCCTTGCCGTCGATGACGCGGTGATCGTAGGACAGTGCCAGGTACATCATCGGGCGGACCTCGATCTTGCCGGCGACGACCATCGGCCGCTCCTGGATCTTGTGCATGCCGAGGATGCCGGACTGCGGCGCGTTCAGGATCGGGGTCGACATCAACGAGCCGTAGATGCCGCCATTGGTGATGGTGAAGGTGCCGCCCTGCATCTCGTCGATCTTGAGCTGGCCGTCACGGGCGCGGCGACCGAAATCGGCGATGCCCTTCTCGATGTCGGCGATCGACTTGTTGTCGCAGTCGCGCACGACCGGCACGACCAGACCCTTGTCGGTGCCGACGGCGACGCCGATGTGGTAATAGTTCTTGTAGATCAGATCGGTGCCGTCGATCTCGGCGTTGACGGCCGGGATGTCCTTCAGCGCCTGCACGACGGCCTTGGTGAAGAAGCCCATGAAGCCGAGCTTCGAACCGTGCTTCTTCTCGAACGCATCCTTGTAGTGGGCACGCAGCGCCATCACGTTGGTCATGTCGACCTCGTTGAAGGTCGTCAGCATGGCCGCGGTGTTCTGCACGTCCTTGAGACGGCGCGCGATGGTCTGGCGCAGGCGGGTCATCTTGACGCGCTCTTCGCGGGCGGCGTCATCGGCCGGCGACGGCGCGCGGACCTGGACGGCGGCGGCGGGCTGGTTGACCGGGGTCGGCGCCGAGGCCGCACGCTCGATCGCGGCGAGCATGTCGCCCTTGGTGACGCGGCCATCCTTGCCGGAGCCCGGAACGGTCGAGGCGTCGATGCCGGTCTCGACCGAGAGCTTTCGCACGGACGGGGCGAGCGGGGCATCGGCCGGCGGCGCCTTCGCGGCCGGAGCCGGCGCAGCAGCCACGGCGGCCGGAGCAGCAGCGGCGGCGGGCTTCGCGGGAGCAGCGGCGGGCTTCGCAGCGCCGGCACCGTCGGTGATCTGGCCGAGCAGCGCACCGACCGCAACGGTTGCGCCATCGGCAGCGACGATCTCGCTCAGCGTGCCCGCGGACGGCGCCGGGACCTCGATGGTGACCTTGTCGGTCTCGAGCTCCACCAAGGGCTCGTCGACGGCGACGGGATCGCCGGCCTTCTTGAACCAGCGGCCGATGGTGGCCTCGGTGACGGATTCGCCGAGCGTCGGCACACGAATTTCAGTCATGGTCTTTTCCTTAAGGGATCGCCGGTGCGGTCAAAAATTCGGTCGTCATCGGCCCGCGAAAGGCAAGCCATCCAGCAAGCCGGACGTTCGTATTCTGCACGGACGCCGCGGCGTACTGGTGCCCCGCTCCAGTGCGCGATTGCGCACGAGGCGGGGCATGACGCAGTTCAGAAAGATCAGCTCAGTGCTTCGTCCAGGAACGCCTTCAACTGCGCCTGATGCTTGGACATC
Organism: Bradyrhizobium barranii subsp. barranii; assembly: GCF_017565645.3. Classification (NCBI taxonomy): domain Bacteria; kingdom Pseudomonadati; phylum Pseudomonadota; class Alphaproteobacteria; order Hyphomicrobiales; family Nitrobacteraceae; genus Bradyrhizobium; species Bradyrhizobium barranii. The sequence goes on along the minus strand of NZ_CP086136.1, from coordinate 456,389 downwards.
AGACCAGTGGCGGTCGCGGCGGAAGCGGCGCGGCCGACGTAACGCGGACGCCGGCTCACACCGTGCACCTGGTTCAGCACCCATTCCAGATAGGGCTCGATGAAGTGCCAGGCGCCCATGTTGCGGGGCTCTTCCTGGCACCACACCACTTCAGCCTTCTTGAAGCGCGACAGTTCGGCCACCAGCGCCTTCAGCGGCACCGGATAAAGCTGCTCGACGCGCATCAGGTAGATGTCGTCGATGCCGCGCTTCTCGCGCTCCTCGTAGAGGTCGTAATAGACCTTGCCGGAGCAGAGCACGATGCGGCGGACCTTCTCGTCGGGCACGAGCTTGATCGCCTCGTTCGGCAGCATCTGGGCGTCATCATAGAGGATGCGGTGGAAGGTCGTTCCCTTCGCGAGCTCCTCGAGGCGCGACACCGCCCGCTTGTGGCGCAGCAGCGACTTCGGCGTCATCAGGATCAGCGGCTTGCGGATCTCGCGATGAAGCTGGCGGCGCAGCACGTGGAAGTAGTTCGCCGGCGTGGTCGGGTAGACCACCTGCATGTTGTCTTCGGCGCACATCTGCAGATAACGCTCCAGACGCGCCGAGGAGTGCTCCGGCCCCTGGCCCTCATAGCCGTGCGGCAAGAGGCAGACGAGGCCGGACATGCGCAGCCATTTGCGCTCGCCCGAGGAGATGAACTGGTCGAACACGACCTGCGCACCGTTGGCGAAGTCGCCGAACTGGGCTTCCCAGAGGGTCAGCGTGTTCGGCTCGGCGAGCGAGTAGCCGTATTCGAAGCCGAGCACGGCTTCTTCCGACAGCAGCGAGTTGATGACCTCGTAATGGCCCTGCTCGTGGCCGAGATGGTTGAACGGCGTGTAGCGGCTCTCGTCTTCCTGGTCGATCAGGACCGAATGGCGCTGTGAGAAGGTGCCACGCTCGGAATCCTGGCCCGACAGGCGAACATGGTGGTTCTCGTTGAGCAGCGTGCAGAACGCCAGAGCCTCGCCGGTCGCCCAATCGATGCCGGCGCCGGTGTCGATTGCCTTGGCGCGATTGTCGAGGAAGCGCTGGATGGTGCGGTGGACGCGGAAGCCATCCGGCACCTTGGTGATCTTGCGGCCGATTTCCTTCAGCTCGGCGGTGTCGACGCCGGTGACGCCGCGGCGCGCATCCTCTTCCTGATCGGCGATCTTGAAGCCGGACCACTTGCCGTCGAGCCAGTCGGCCTTGTTCGGCTTGTAGGAGGTGCCGGCCTCGAACTCGGCATCGAGCCGCGCGCGCCAGTCGGCCTTGGCCTTGTCGACCTCGCCCTCGGTCATCACGCCTTCGCTGATCAGGCGGCGGGCGTAGAGCTCGAGCGTCGACGGATGGGCCGCGATCCTCTTGTACATCACCGGTTGGGTGAACGCCGGCTCGTCGCCTTCGTTATGGCCATGCCTGCGGTAGCAGAACATGTCGATGACGACGGGCTTGTGGAATTTCTGCCGGAATTCGGTCGCGACCTTGGCCGCGAAAACCACCGCTTCCGGATCGTCGCCGTTCACGTGGAAGATCGGCGCGTCGATCATCTTCGCCACATCCGACGGATAGGGCGAGGAGCGCGAGTAGCGCGGATAGGTGGTGAAGCCGATCTGGTTGTTGACGATGAAGTGGACGGAGCCGCCGGTGCGGTAGCCCTTCAGGTCAGACAGGCCGAAGCATTCCGCGACCACACCCTGGCCGGCGAACGCAGCGTCGCCATGCATCAGCAGCGGCATCACCGAGATGCGCTGATCCGGCGGATCACCGTGCTGGTCCTGCTTGGCGCGGACCTTGCCGAGCACCACGGGATCGACGATCTCGAGATGCGAGGGGTTGGCGGTCAGCGACAGATGGATGCGGTTGCCGTCGAACTCGCGGTCCGAGGAGGCGCCGAGGTGATATTTGACGTCGCCGGAGCCTTCGACCGCATCGGGGTTGGCCGAGCCGCCCTTGAATTCATGGAACAGGGCGCGGTGCGCCTTGCCCATCACCTGCGTCAGCACGTTGAGGCGGCCGCGATGCGGCATGCCGAGCACGACTTCCTTCACGCCGAGATTGCCGCCGCGCTTGATGATCTGCTCGAGCGCGGGAATCAGCGATTCACCGCCGTCGAGGCCGAAGCGCTTGGTGCCGGTGAACTTGGTGTCGCAGAACTTCTCGAAGCCTTCGGCTTCGACCAGCTTCGTCAGGATGGCGCGCCGGCCTTCGCGGGTGAACGAGATTTCCTTGTCCGGCCCCTCGATGCGCTCCTGGATCCAGGCCTTCTGCGCGGCGTTGCTGATGTGCATGAACTCGACGCCGAGCGTCTGGCAGTAGGTGCGCTCGCAGATCGCGGTGATCTCGCGCAGCGTGGCGTATTCGAGACCGAGCACGTGATCGAGGAAGATCTTGCGGTCGAAATCGGCTTCGCTGAAGCCGTAGGTGCGCGGGTCGAGCTCTTCGCGGTTGCGCGGGGCTTCGATGCCGAGCGGATCGAGCTTGGCGTGGAAGTGGCCGCGCATGCGGTAGGAGCGGATCAGCATCAGCGCGCGGACGGAGTCGCGCGTGGCCTGGAGCAGGTCGGCGGACGAGAAATCAGCGCCCTTGTTGCCTGCCTGGGCCTTGGCGGCGATCTTGGCACCGACCGCCTTCTCGACCTGGGCCCAGTTGCCGTCGAGGGCGGAGGTGAGGTCGTCCTGCGGGGTCAGCGGCCAGTTGGCGCGCTCCCAGGACGGGCCTTCGGCGTTCTTGCTGATATCGCCGGGCTGGTCGTTGAGGCTCTTGAAGAACTCCTGCCACTCGGCGTCGACCGAGGACGGGTCCTTCTCGTAGCGGGCGTAGATTTCGTCGATGTAGGTGGCGTTGGTGCCCTGCAAAAAGGAAGAGAGGGCAAAGGCTGCGTTCGCGTCTTGGCGAGACATGCTTGAGTTCCTGGCGATTTCGGTTCGCGCATAACAAACGGCGCTGGCGCTGGGCTCCCCGGCAGAGGCCCAGCGCGACAGGCACCATTTATCCTATTTGCTACGAAACTTCGCCCGGAAAAGTACGAAGAAGTGAATTAGCCTTTCAACTTTTCGGCAAGCGTGTGACCGAGGCGGGCGGGAGACGGAGACACTGTAATCCCAGCCGATTTCATCGCGTCGGTCTTGGAACCGGCGTCGCCCTTGCCGCCTGAGATGATCGCACCGGCATGGCCCATGCGGCGGCCGGGAGGCGCTGTGACGCCAGCAATGAAACCGACCATCGGCTTCTTGCGGCCGCGCTTGGCCTCGTCCTTGAGGAACTGGGCGGCGTCCTCCTCGGCGGAACCGCCGATCTCGCCGATCATGATGATCGATTCGGTCTTGGGGTCGGCGAGCAGCATTTCCAGCACGTCGATGAACTCGGTGCCCTTGACCGGGTCGCCGCCGATGCCGACCGCGGTGGTCTGGCCGAGGCCTTCCTGCGAGGTCTGGAACACGGCTTCATAGGTCAGCGTGCCGGAGCGGGAGACGATGCCGACGCTGCCGGTCTTGAAGATGTTGGCGGGCATGATGCCGATCTTGCACTCGCCGGCGGTCATGACGCCCGGGCAGTTCGGCCCGATCAGGCGCGACTTGGAACCGGCCAGCGAGCGCTTCACGCGCACCATGTCGATAACAGGAATGCCCTCGGTGATGCAGACGATCAGCGGGATCTCCGCGTCGATGGCTTCGCAGATCGCATCGGCCGCGCCCGGCGGCGGCACGTAGATCACCGACGCATCGGCACCGGTCTTCTCGCGCGCCTCGCGCACCGTGTCGAACACCGGCAGGCCCAGATGGGTGGCGCCGCCTTTGCCCGGCGAGGTGCCGCCGACCATCTTGGTGCCGTAGGCAAGCGCGGCCTCCGAGTGGAAGGTGCCGTTCTTGCCGGTGAAGCCCTGGCAGATGACCTTGGTGTTCTTGTCGATCAGGATGGACATGAGGTCTGCTTTCGCGAACTAACGAGTGAGAGGTCAGTGGATGCGGCGGTAGATGCCGGTGAGCACGTCGGCCCAGCCTTCCGCGTCCGGCGAGAACTGGATCTTCAACGAGTAGGAATTGTCGTCGATGATTTCGTAGACGTGGCGCGCATTGCCGCGGAGCGAGCCGCGCACCAGCGTCAGGGTCTTGCCGACCCAGCCGCCGGAGGCGGGCGAGGGCGGCGTGTAGCCGAGCGAGTCGTACCAGAACAATTTGTAGGTCCGGTCGTCGCGGTCGTAGGTGAAGAGGCCGTGGGTGGCGAAAGCCTGCTTGCCGTCGCGCATCTGGACACAGTCCTGGATCAGGTAGAACCCGTTGAGATCCATGCGCGCGACGACATGCGAGGTCGCCGGCCCGCCGGCGACCCAGCGCGACGGGAAGACCACCTCTTCGCCATTCCATTCGCCGGCGAACGCGGCGAGGCGCGTGTGCTCTGCAAGCGGAGATGATGCGGCGAGATGGTCCTGGGTCATGGCCTCAGCCTCCCTTGACGGCCTTCACGATCTTCTGCGCGGCGTCGTCCAGATTGTCGGCCGGCACCACGTTCAGGCCGGATTCGCGGATGATCTTCTTGCCGAGCTCGACATTGGTGCCTTCGAGGCGGACCACCAGCGGCACGCTGAGGCCGACCTCGCGCACGGCGGCGGTGACGCCCTCGGCGATCACGTCGCACTTCATGATGCCACCGAAGATGTTGACCAGGATGCCCTTCACGTTGGGATCGGCGGTGATGATCTTGAAGGCGGCCGCGACCTTTTCCTTGCTGGCGCTGCCGCCGACGTCGAGGAAGTTCGCCGGCGCCATGCCGTAGAGCTTGATGATGTCCATCGTCGCCATGGCGAGGCCAGCGCCGTTGACCATGCAGCCGATATTGCCGTCGAGGGTGACGTAGTTGAGGTCGTACTTGGACGCCTCGATTTCCTTGGCGTCTTCCTCGGTCTCGTCGCGCAACGCGAGCACCTCGGGGTGACGGAACAGCGCGTTGTCGTCGAACGACACCTTGGCGTCGAGCACGCGGAGCTGGCCCTGCTTGGTCACCACCAGCGGGTTGATCTCCAGCATCGACATGTCCTTGGCGACGAAGGCGGTGTAGAGCTGCGCGGTGAGCTTCTCGGCCTGCTTGGCGAGATCGCCGGAGAGTTTCAGCGCGTTGGCGACGGTGCGGCCGTGATGGCCCATGATGCCGGTCGCGGGATCGACGGAGAAGGTGACGATCTTCTCGGGCGTGTTGTGCGCGACGTCCTCGATGTTGACGCCGCCTTCGGTCGACACCACGAACGACACGCGCGAGGTCTCGCGGTCGACCAGGAGCGAGAGATAGAATTCCTTGTCGATGTCCGAGCCGTCCTCGATGTAGAGGCGGTTGACCTGCTTGCCGGCGGGGCCGGTCTGGATCGTCACGAGGGTCGCGCCCAGCATCTGCTTGGCAAATTCGGTGACCTCAGCGGCCGACTTGGCGATGCGGACGCCGCCCTTGTCGCCGGCCGAGGCCTCCTTGAACTTGCCCTTGCCGCGGCCGCCGGCGTGGATCTGGCTCTTCACCACCCAGACCGGGCCCGGGAGGGCCTTGGCGGCGGCTTCCGCGTCCGCGGGCTTCAGGACGGGGACGCCCTTTGAGATCGCGACGCCGAACTCGTTCAGCAGCGCTTTGGCCTGATATTCATGGATATTCATATGGTCGCTCCCTGAACCCGCGGGCGGTGACCTCTAGGGCCCACCTCAGTCTTGTGGCTGGCATACCATATACCACAGGAACTGCAACCCGGATTCTTTGACATCGAGATCTCTGGACTGCGGACCCGGAACCCGCCCGACGCGGGGCCCGGAAATGAAACCGCCGAAGACCGGTTTTTCGATCTTCGGCGGGGATTGCTCTCGCTTAGCGGCCGAGAAGATCGGGTGCGATCTTCTTGCAGGCATCGACCAGGCCCTGTACGGCGCCGACCGACTTGTCGAACGCCTCGCGGTCCTTGCCGGTGAGCTCGATCTCGACGACGCGCTCGACACCCTTGGCGCCGATCACGACGGGCACGCCGACATACATGTCCTTCACGCCGTATTCGCCGTTGAGGTAGGCGGCGCTGGCCAGCACGCGCTTCTTGTCCCGCAGATAGCTCTCGGCCATTGCGATCGCGGAAGCAGCAGGCGCGTAGAAGGCCGAGCCCGTCTTGAGCAGATTGACGATCTCGGCGCCGCCGTTGCGGGTGCGGTCGACGATCTCGTCGAGGCGCGCCTGCGAGGTCCAGCCCATCTTGACGAGGTCGGGCAACGGAATGCCGGCGACGGTGGAGTACTTCACCAGCGGCACCATGGTGTCGCCATGACCGCCGAGCACGAAGGCGGTGACGTCCTCGACCGAGACGTTGAACTCGTCGGCCAGGAAGTAACGGAAGCGCGAGGAATCCAGCACGCCGGCCATGCCGACGACCTTCTTGTGCGGCAGGCCCGAAGCCTTCTGCAGCGCCCACACCATCGCGTCGAGCGGGTTGGTGATGCAGATGACGAAGGCGTCGGGGGCGTATTTCTTGATGCCGGCGCCGACCTGCTCCATGACCTTGAGGTTGATGGAGAGGAGGTCGTCGCGGCTCATGCCGGGCTTGCGCGGCACGCCGGCGGTGACGATGCAGACTTTGGCGTTGTCGAGGGCTTCGTACGAATTCGCGCCGGTGTAGTGCGCGTCGAAGCCGTCGACCGGCGAGGACTGGGCGATGTCGAGCGCCTTGCCCTGCGGCACGCCCTCGGCGATGTCGAACATCACCACGTCGCCCAGTTCTTTCAGGCCGATGAGATGAGCCAACGTTCCGCCGATCTGACCGGAGCCAATCAAAGCAATCTTGTCGCGCGCCATGTGAACCTGTCCTTTAGACACGTTAAGGAGGGGAAAACTGAGACGGGTGGTTATCCCTTTCGCTCCCCCCGTTCAAGTCGGTGGATGCCCAATTGTCGGGCTTGGCGAACATTGAAGCGCATCCCTGTCATTCCGGGGCGCGACGAAAGTCGCGAGCTACGATGCGCAATTGCGCATCTGGGAATCCATAACCACCAGCGGGAGTATGGATTCCGGGCTCGTCGCTTTGCGACGCCCCGGAATGACAGCGCTGGCAAATAGGACTTAAGTCTCCACCAGACCCTTGGTGGAGCCGCTGGCGGTGGAATCCTTGCGGCCGTGAGGCAGCGCCAAATAGGATTCCGAGCTCATCTCGATCAGGCGCGAGGCCGTCCGCTTGAACTCCATGGCCTCGTTGCCCTCGTGGGCGAGGTAGAGCGAGATCGGATTGGCATCGGCCGAGGCCATCAGCTTCACGGCATTGTCATAGAGCGTATCGATCAGCGTGATGAAACGCTTGGCGGCGTTGCGCTGGGAAAAATCCATCACTGGAATATGGTCGACCAGGATGGTGTGATAGTCGTGCGCGAGGCGGAGGTAGTCGGACGCGCCGAGCGGTTTTTCGCAGAGATCCGCAAATCCGAACCGCGCCACGCCGTGGGCCGAGCACGGCACGTGCAGGATGCGGCCCTTGAACGAAATATCGCGCGACTTGCATTTGGCGCCGCCGGTCATCTTCGACCAGGCGCGGTCGAGGGCCGCGTCGGCGTCGCCGTCGGCCGGCGTCAGCCACATTGGCACGCCCTGAAGCTTTTCCAGGCGGAAATCCGTGCGCGCGTCGAGCCGCAGCACGTCCATGTGGTCGGTGATCTGCTTGATGAAGGGCAGGAACAGCGAACGGTTCAGGCCACCCTTGTAGAGATCGTCGGGCGCGACGTTGGAGGTCGCGACCACCACGGTGCCGAGCTCGAACAGCTTTGCGAACAGGCGGCCGAGGATCATCGCGTCCGCGATGTCGGTGACGTGGAATTCGTCGAAGCAGAGCAGCCAGCTCTCCTCGAAGATCGCGTTCGCGGTCAGCGTGATGACGTCGCCATCGGCGATCTCGCCGCGCGAGATGCCCTGGCGATAATCGTAGATGCGCTCATGCGCTTCCGCCATGAACTCGTGGAAATGCGCGCGGCGCTTGTGCTCGACGGTACTGTGCTGGAAGAACAGGTCCATCAGCATGGTCTTGCCGCGGCCGACTTCGCCATGGACGTAGAGCCCGCGCGGCGCCTCGTCCTTGTCGCCGCTGAACAAACGGCTGAGCAGGCCCTGCTTGCGCTGCGGCTTGTAGTTCGCGAGCCGCTGGTCGAGCGCCGCATAGGCCTCGGCGATGTCGGCCTGCGCAGCATCGGGCTCGATCGCGCCGGACGCGATCTGGGCCTGGTATGCCTCGCGGAATGAGGAACTGGGGGTGGAGAGCATGGCTCTTTACCGCCAGAGATGCGCGGAAATTGCAAGCCGTGAATTGGTGGGCGGGGTATGCGGTTTCGTGTCCCGGACGCGCTACGGGAAGCAGTGACGGTGCGCAGAGCGGGGACCCACTATTTCGTACATCCATCGTGGAGCGATGGGCCCCGGCCCAGCAGCGCACCGCCGTAGCGTGTCGAAGACGCGCGTAAACGCGCTGATGGCGCTGCGCCGCGTCCGGGGCACGAGAGCGGTGCTACTCACACAGCTCGTAGGCGTCCTCGACCACATAGGGGCCGCCACCGGTCGATGCGCGGGACGAGAACAAGACAAACCGTTCGGCCATGAACGCCTTGCTCGGGAAGTAACCGCGCAGCGAGAGATAGTCGGCGACGTCGCGGTCGGACGCGTCGTGCAGCCGGGCCAGCGTGACATGCGGGGTGAACTTGCGCCCCTCAGGGTCGAGGCCGATCCGCTGCATCATGCGTTCGAGCTCGGCCTGCAATTCCATCAGCGGCTTGCTCGGCGCGATGGTTGCGACCACCGCGCGCGGCTTGCGGCCGCCGAAGCTCATGAGCCCCTGCACCTTCACCTCGAAGGGCTTGCGATCAACGCGAAACAGCATCGATGCGATCTCGTTGGCGGACATGCCGTCGATATCGCCGATGAAGCGCAGGGTAACGTGATAATTTTCGGGATCGATCCAGCGGGCGCCGGGAAGGCCGCCCCGCAAATTGGAAAGCGTCTGGCCGATCTCGGCCGGAATTTCCAGACCTGTGAACAAACGCGGCATCGTTTCGCACTCCCGATGCTTGGGCATGATCCCTGGGAAGGATCATATCCAAATTGTAGAGCCGGCGACGAATCACCGGTACCCTGATTCCTATCGCAGTTGTGTGACTCTGCGAAGCATCGCGCGCCTCACCCGGTAAAACCCTGGGAATTACGGTTAGCGCTGCCCGCTTTTCAGCGGCGCTGCTCGCTTATGTTGCGCAAAAATGCCTCCACGCTGGGCATGATGTTGTTAACGATGATGTCGACGCCGGCCGCGGTCGGATGAATGCCGTCGGCCTGGTTGAGCTTGGCGTCGGCCGCGACGCCGTCGAGGAAGAACGGATAGAGCGGCACGTCGAATTTTTTCGCAAGATCCGGATAAATCGAATTGAAGCGCGCGGCGTATTCCGCGCCGTAATTCGGCGGCGCCAGCATGCCGCACAGCATCACCGCGATCTTGCGTGTCTTCAATCGCTGGACAATGTCGGTCAACGCGGTCCGCGTCAAATCGGGGTCGATGCCGCGCAGCGCGTCGTTGGCGCCGAGCTCGACGATCACGCCGTCGGTTCCGTCCGGGACCGACCAGTCGAGCCGGTCACGGCCGCCGGACGAGGTGTCGCCGGACACGCCGGCATTGGTCATGTCGACCGCTATGCCTTTGGCTTGCAAGGCTTTTTGAAGTTTTGTGGGGAATGCGTCCTGGGCCGGGAGGCCGAGGCCGGCGCTCAGGGAATCGCCGAGAACGACAAGCTTGACCGGCTTTGCCGCTTCGGCCCACGCCGGATCCACCACCGTCATCAAAGCGATCATCAACACGGCTATGTGCATGAAGAATCCGTAACGCCTCTCGACCGCGTGTGCGGAGTTGCCATATGACCGGACCATGGATAGTCGCATCGAAACCTCTTCGCTCGCCGGCACCGCGCCGGACACCATCGCCATCTCCAACGTCAATCTTTCATTGGGTACGGGCGCGGCACGCGTTCACATCCTCAAGGATATCAGCCTGCGGGTCGCCTCGGGCGAGACGATCGGCCTGATCGGCCCGTCAGGCTCGGGCAAATCCACGCTGCTGATGGTGATGGCGGGGCTGGAGCGTCCTGATAGCGGAGAGGTGGTGGTGTCAGGCACGCCTTTCAATGCCCTCGACGAGGACGCGCTCGCCCGCTTCCGCGGCCGCCAGGTCGGCATCGTCTTCCAGTCCTTCCATCTGATCCCGACCATGACGGCGCTCGAGAACGTCGCCGTGCCGCTCGAACTCGCCGGCAACCCTGACGCTGCAAGACGCGCGGCGCAGGAGCTGCAATCGGTCGGGCTCGGCGATCGCCTGCATCACTATCCGACGCAGCTGTCCGGCGGCGAGCAGCAGCGCGTCGCGCTCGCCCGCGCGCTGGCGCCCGATCCCGCCATCCTCGTCGCGGACGAGCCGACCGGCAATCTCGACGAGGCCACCGGAAAGCAGATCGTCGATCTTCTGTTCAACAAACATGCCGAGCGCGGCATGACGCTGGTGCTGGTCACGCACGATTCCTCGCTCGCGCAGCGCTGCGATCGCGTGATCCGGCTGCGCTCCGGCCGCATCGACACCCAGTCTGCGCCAGCATGAGCATCGCGGCCGAACCGTTCGCGAAACCCAACGGCGTCGCGCTGTCGCTGCGCTACGCGCTGCGCGAATTGCGCGGAGGCCTGCGCGGCTTCTATGTCTTCATCGCCTGCATCGCGCTCGGCGTGATGGCCATCGCCGGCGTCGGCTCCGTCTCGGCGAGCCTTAGCGACGGTCTCGCGCGCGAGGGCCGCACGCTGCTCGGCGGCGACGTCTCCTTCGTGCTGTTCCAGCGCGAGGCGAAGCCCGAGGAAGTGTCCTTCCTGCGCTCGCGCGGCACGGTCTCGACAGCCGCGACCTTGCGCGGCATGGCGCGCTCCGCCGACGGCCAGCTCGCGCTGGTCGAGATGAAGGCGGTCGACGACACCTATCCGATGCTGGGTCAGCTGACGCTGGCGCCGCCGCTGCCGATGTCCGACCTGCTCGCGGAGCGCGACGGCGCGTTCGGTGCCGCCGCCGATCCGACGCTGTTGGCGCGGCTGTCGCTGAAGACCGGCGACCGCGTCACCATCGGAAGCGCAACGTTCCAGATCCGCAGCACCGTCGAAGCCGAGCCGGACAAGCTCGCCGGCGGCATCGGTTTCGGGCCGCGCTTCCTGATCAGCGAGGCGGGCCTGCGCGCCACCGGCCTGATCCAGCCCGGCAGCCTGGTGCGCTGGGTCTACCGGGTGAAGCTGCCTGACACCGGCAACAGCGAGCGCGCCACCGACGCCTTCATCGCGGACGCGCGCAACGCTGCGCCGCAGGCCGGCTGGGAGATCCGCAGCCGCTCCAATGCCTCGCCGCAGCTGGAGCGCAACATCAACCGCTTCACGCAATTTTTGACGCTGGTCGGCCTCGCCGCGCTCCTGGTCGGCGGCGTCGGCGTCGCCAATGCCGTCAAGAGCCATATCGACCGCCGGCTCGAGGTCATCGCGGCCTTCAAGGCGGTCGGCGCCACCGGCCGCGACGTGTTCGGTATCTATCTGGCGCAGGTCCTCCTGCTGGCGGGAATTGGCTCGGTGATCGGCCTTGCGCTCGGCGCCGCCATGCCGTTCGCCATCGTCGGCCTGTTCGGAAAACTGCTGCCGCTGCCGGTGGTGCCGGCCGTACATGCCGACGAGCTCGCGCTGTCCTTCGTCTACGGCCTGCTCACGGCGCTCGCCTTCGGCCTGTGGCCACTCGGGCGGGTACACGACGTGCCGGTCGCGGCGCTGTTCCGCGACACCATCAGCTCCGAATGGCACCGGCCGCGCTGGAGCTATGTGGTGTTCATGGCCGTCGTGATCGCGCTGCTGATCGCGGTCGTGATCGGATTGTCCTTCGACAAGCGCATTGCCGCGGTGTTCGTGGCCTCCTCCGTCGTCGTGTTCGCCCTGCTCCGCGGCATCGCCGCCCTGCTGATGACGATCGCGCGCCGGCTGCCGCGCACGCGCCTGCCGATGCTGCGGCTGGCGATCGCCAACATCCACCGGCCCGGCGCGCTGACGCCCTCCGTCGTGCTGTCGCTCGGGCTCGGGCTCGCCGTGCTCGTCACCATCACCCAGATCGACGGCAATCTGCGCCGGCAGTTCCTTGCGGCCCTCCCCGAGCACGCGCCGTCGTTCTTCTTCATCGACATCCCGAGCACGCAGGCCGAGCAGTTCGACGGCTATCTGCGCCGGATCGCGCCGGGCGCAAAGGTCGAGGACGTGCCGATGCTGCGCGGCCGCATCGTCGCCGCGCGCGGCGTGCGTGCCGAGGACCTCAAGCCCACCACCGATTCCGAATGGGTGCTGCAAAGCGACCGCGGCCTGACCTATACCGCCGAATTGCCGAAGGGTTCCAAGGTGGTCGAGGGCGAATGGTGGAGCGCCGACTATTCCGGCCCGCTGCTGGTCTCGATGGAGAAGAAGATCGCCGACGGGCTCGGCCTCAAGCTCGGCGACGAGATCGTGGTCAACGTGCTCGGCCGCGACATCCCGGCCAAAATCGGCAATCTGCGCACCATCGACTGGCAGGGCATGGGCATCAATTTCGTGCTGGTGTTCTCGCCCAACGCCTTCAAGGGCGCGCCGCACACCCATATCGCGACACTCACCGAGGCCGGCGGCACTGCGGCCGGCGACGGCAAGATCATCAGGCAAGTCGCCGACACCTATCCGATGGTGACGAGCGTGCGCGTGCGCGAGGTGATGGAGACGGTCGGCTCGGTCGTGACCAATCTGGCGCTCGCGATCCGCGGCGCCAGCGCGGTGACCCTGATCTCGGCGATCCTGGTGCTGGGCGGCGCGCTCGCCGCCGGCCACCGCCACCGGGTCTACGATGCGGTGATCCTCAAGACCCTCGGCGCGACCCGGCTGCGGCTGCTCGGCGCCTATGCCCTCGAATACCTGCTGATCGGACTTGCCACCGCGGTGTTCGGCGTGATCGCCGGCAGCGTCGCGGCCTGGATGATCGTGACGCGGCTGATGACGCTAAGTTTCGTCTGGCAGGCCGGCAGCGCGGCCGGCGTGGTCGCGGCGGCCCTGGTGGTCACGGTCGGACTTGGCCTCGCTGGGACGCTGCTGGCATTGAACAAAAAGCCCGCCACGGTGTTGCGGAATTTGTGACAAATGGTAGCGGGCGAGCCCGCGATGTCGGAATCGCACGATTCCAGCGATTAACCACGTCTGCTCGCCAGGATTGCGGGCGAGGGCGACATTCAGCCGCGCGTGGACGGTTGCAGCGAATGTGTTAGTTTCCCACATATCCAATGGGTTCGGACCCCCGATTATGAGCCAGAATTTAGTCGGCACAGATCGGTATCCGAGATAGAATTTGACGAACCGGCGGCATGGCGACCCTCATGCCGGACCGGGCTAACCAACGGGAATTCGACCATGTCGGACCTAGACCGTAACTACGCTTCTCCTTTCGGCAGGGCCGCCGGGCGTGTTGACGCCGCGACGGTCGATGCCGGCCTGCGCGCCTATATGCTGCGCATCTACAATTACATGAGCATCGGCCTCGCCATCACCGGCCTGGCCGCGCTCGGCGTCTATATGGCCGCCGTGACCGACGTTCCGACCCCGGAAGCCGTCCGCGTCGGCAAGCTGTTCCTGACGCCGTTCGGCTACGCGATGTTCGTCAGCCCCCTGAAGTGGCTGTTCATGCTCGCGCCGCTCGCGATGGTGTTCGTGATCTCGGCGGGCATCAACCGTCTCGCCCCCTCGACCGCGCAGATCCTGTTCTGGGTGTTCGCGGCGCTGATGGGCATCTCGCTGTCCTCGATCTTCCTGGTGTTCACGCACACCTCGATCGTGCGGGTGTTCTTCATCACCGCGGCCACGTTTGGCGCGCTGAGCCTCTACGGCTACACCACCAAGCGTGATCTGACCGGGATGGGCTCGTTCCTGTTCATGGGCCTGATCGGCATCATCATCGCGAGCCTGGTCAACCTGTTCCTGGCGAGCACGATGCTGCAGTTCATCGTCTCGGTGGTGGGCGTGCTGGTGTTCGCGGGCCTCACCGCCTGGGATACCCAGCGGCTGAAGAACGACTACATCTACGGCTACGCCTCGGCCGGCGGTGACATCGCAGAGCGTGCGGCCATCACCGGCGCACTGTCGCTGTACCTGAACTTCATCAACCTGTTCACGCTGCTCCTGCAGCTTCTCGGCCAGCGCGACTAAGCGCTTCGACGAGCGAACGGATACGAACCCCGGCCGAGAGGCCGGGGTTTTTGTTTGGGCCGGGATGCGCAACGCCCCCCGCTGTCATCGCCCGCCTTGTGCGCAATTGCGCACTGGGGCGAGCGATCCAGTATGCCGCAGCGGCTCGGTTCTAGCCGCGCTGTCTCGGAGTACTGGATGCCCCGCCTGCGCGGGGCATGACAGCGGAGAAGATTGGAGGGCTGCTGCGCTGGCGATGACGGAGCATGGGGAAGCGGTGTTGCCCCTTCCAGTGACCGCGGGAAGGCTCTAATCTCGCCGCCATGTCCGCACCTGAGATCAGGCCCGCCATTGAGGCCGACCTTCCCGCCATCACCGCCATCTACAAGCAGGCCGTCCGCGAGGGCACCGCGACATTCGAGCTGGCGCCGCCGGATCTGGCCGAGATGACGCGCCGCTACCGCGCGCTGATCGACGGCGGCTATCCCTATTTCGTCGCCATCCTCGATCGTAGCGTCGCCGGCTATGCCTATGCCGGCGCCTACCGGCCGCGGCCGGCCTACCGCTTCACGGTCGAGAACTCGATCTATCTCGATCCCGCGTTCCACCGCCGCGGCATCGGCTCGTTGCTGCTGGAGCGGCTGATCACCGAATGCGAGGCGCGCGGCTTCCGCCAGATGATCGCGGTGATCGGCGATTCCGCCAATGCCGGTTCGATCGGCGTGCACACGCGCGGCGGTTTCAAGATGATCGGCACGCATCCCAATGTTGGCCTGAAATTCGGCCGCTGGCTCGACACGGTGATGATGCAGCGGGATCTGGGCGAGGGCGCGAGCACGGTGCCGAAATAGCCTCGTAGGGCGGGCAAAGCGACTTGTCCGCCGTAGCTCGGAGAGCGAAGGCGGAAGCGTACCCACCATGCCCGGCGATTGAGGAAAGATGGTGGGCACAGCGCGGTGCGCCTTTGCCTACCCTACGGCACCGTCCGTAAGGCTAAACCACCGCCAACTTGCGATCGATCACCAGCAGCACGCGCTCGAGCTCATGGCCGCGGCGCAGGATCAGGCCAGTCGCCGAGATCACACTGTACATGCCCTGCTTGCGCGCCAGCCGCGGGTCCTTCTCGATGCGATAGATCGGCACTTCCGAGGCGCGGCGGAAGACCGAGAACACCGCGCGGTCCTTCAGGAAGTCGATGGCATAGTCGCGCCACTCGCCGTCGGCGACCATGCGGCCGTAGAGGTTGAGGATGCGGTTCAGTTCCAGCCGGTTGAATGTCACCCGGTTGGGTTGGGCATTCGCAGCGGTGGGGCGCGCCACTGCGCGCTGCTCGCTCGGATCGGCATCCTCCGGCGTCAGACTCATCGAGCGCCTCCTCATCTCGCGGCATGATCGCATCCGCGAAGGACCGTCCCCGGAACCGCGGATCATGACAATTGCATGATCGCGCCAACCGTTCCCCGCCGCAAGGGGCTCTTCACTCAACTGATTGAATCGGGTGCGAATCGGAGCACACGCAGGAGTGGAATTCTATCGCGGCAAACCGTCACGGGATCGTTAGAAGGAATCTTGATATCGCCGCTTTTCCGCCAAGCGCCTGCCGCCCTGCATTGCGAAAAGACCTGTGTGCGTTGACCCGGTCCTTTCGGTTCCGGATTCCTCAGCCCCCAGCCCCCCGGGACCGTCAGGATCGGGTCTGTACGCGCGACAAGGAGGGCCAACGCAAGTTGGTCCTTTTTGGTTTGTGCCGAGATGTTTCCGGCACGACCAACTTCCCTCTGATTGACGCGAAGACGACTCTCTCCCCTCATCCTGGGGAGCCGCGAAGCGGCGTCTCGCAGGATGGAAGGCCGCTGCATCAGCCGCGCCTGCATGGTTCTCGCGGCGACGAGTAGCATCGTCCGCCTCGCGCGCAAGGGCGCTCCTCACCATGAGGCGTGAGAGCGAGTACGACGCTGGCGAGAGAAATCTGATCTAGTGCAGCGACGTGTACGCTGCGCCGAGCATCGCACCCGGCTTCTCACGGCTGCCGTCCTGGACATAGACCACAGCGCCGTCGACGCCGTCGCGCGTGAGATTTTCCAACGGCACCGTCCAGCTTTCCGGACGCCCGTTCCAGTCGCCGACCTTGAGCAGGTTGCGCACGACGTTGTGATAGGTGATCTGCTGTCCGCGATTTTCGCCGCGGCTGATTGCGATCGGCACCGATTTCGTGATCGAGCAGATCCAGACCTCACCGTGCGAGACCGCCGACTCCTTGCTCGCCGCCACCGACACGTTGATCTGCTTGCCTGCAAGCGACATCGTCACCGGCACGCTCATTACGCCTGCGCCGTTGTCGGTCTTGCCGATCGCGCTCTCGATGCCGGCGCGATCGCTGCCGATGACATGCGTCGAACCGTTGACCACGACTTGCGGCGTATAGACCTCGCGGTCGCCGCGCATGCGCGAATAGGCGCGCTGCCGCGCCGAGAAGCGCGAATCCGCAAGCGTGTCCTTCCAGCCGAGATAATCCCAATAGTCGATCGGCATGCTCAGCGCGATGATCGACGGGTCGTTGGAGAGATCGCCGATGACCTGGTCGGCGGGCGGGCAGGAGGAGCACCCCTGCGATGTGAAGAGCTCGACTACGGCGCGAGGATCAGCCTCGGCGGGACGGATGACGGCGACGATGGCGCAGATACCAAGTGCTCCCGACCAGAGTGCACCGGACCAGCGCGAAACCAGATTAGAAGCCATCATTGCAGTCATTTTGAACGTCACACCTCGCACGCGTGGGGGAAGATCCTATCGCCTGATGGTCACCGTAGTCTTACGGGCATCGTACATTCAACCGTCCGGGGCGAGGTTTTCCGCCGGGCGGGACCATCGGACGCGTGTTCTAACGCACGAAGGCGGCATTGTGATAGGCCGCCCTCGTTTAACCTTCTACTCACGTCGCGGTGAGCCACCGTTCACAAATTCGCGCTTAGGCCGCGAGCTTGCGCAGCACGTAGTGCAGAATGCCGCCGTTCCGGTAGTAATCGAGCTCATCCAGCGTATCGATGCGGCAAAGCAGCGAAACCCGCTGCAACGAACCGTCGCCGGAGACGATCTCCGCGGTCAGCTTCTGACGCGGCTTCAGGTCGCCGACCAGGCCGCGCAGCGTGACCTTCTCGTCGCCCTTCAGGCCGAGCGACGACCAGGAGGTGCCCTCTTCGAAGGTCAGCGGCAGCACGCCCATGCCGACCAGGTTGGAGCGGTGGATACGCTCGAAGCTCTGGCAGATCACGGCGCGGACGCCGAGCAGGCGCGTGCCCTTCGCAGCCCAGTCGCGCGAGGAACCGTTGCCGTATTCGGCGCCGGCGAACACCACCAGCGGCACCTGCTCCTGCTGGTACTTCATCGCGGCGTCGTAGATCGACATCTGCTCGCCGTCGGGCCAGTGCTTGGTGAGACCGCCTTCCGGGATATTTCCGTCAGCGCCCTTCAGCATGAAGTTCTTGATGCGGATGTTGGCGAAGGTGCCGCGCATCATCACTTCATGGTTGCCGCGACGCGTGCCGTACTGGTTGAAGTCGGCCGGACGCACCTGGTGTTCGCTTAGATATTTGCCGGCGGGCGAGGTGAGCTTGATCGAACCGGCCGGCGAGATGTGGTCGGTGGTGATCTTGTCGCCGAACATGGCGAGGATGCGCGCCTCGATGATGTCGGTGACCGGCTCCGGCTCCTTCTTCATGCCATCGAAATAGGGCGGGTTCTGCACATAGGTCGAGCTCATGTTCCAGCGATAGGTCTCGCTCTCGACCGTCTTGATCTTGCGCCAGTTGGTGTCGCCCTTGAACACGTCGGCATACTTCTTCTTGAAGATCGACGCGGTCACGAACTTCTTCATGAAGGCGTTGATCTCCTTCGTCGTCGGCCAGATGTCCTTGAGGTACACCGGCTTGCCGTCCTTGCCTTCACCGAGCGGCTCGACGGCGAGGTTCTTGGTGACGCTGCCTGCGAGCGCGTGGGCGACGACCAGCGGGGGCGAAGCGAGATAGTTCGCCTGCACGTCCGGCGAGACGCGGCCTTCGAAGTTGCGGTTGCCGGAGAGCACGGCGGCCGCGACGATGCCGTTGTCGTTGATCGACTTCGAGATCTCCTCGGGCAGCGGACCGGAATTGCCGATGCAGGTGGTGCAGCCGAAGCCGACCAGGTTGAAGCCGACCTTGTCGAGATCGGCCTGCAGACCGGAATCGGCGAGATAGGCCGCGACCACCTGGCTGCCCGGCGCGAGCGATGTCTTCACCCACGGTTTTGCCTTGAGGCCCTTGGCGGCAGCGTTGCGCGCAAGCAGGCCGGCGCCGATCAAGACGCTCGGATTCGAGGTGTTGGTGCAGGAGGTGATGGCGGCGATCACGACGTCGCCATGACCGATCTCGAAGTTCTTGCCGTCGACGGCAAAGCGCTTCCCGGGCTCGTCGGTCTTCTTGTACTCGGTGCCGAGCGCGAGCGAAAAGCCTTCGGCGACCGACGGCAGCGCGATGCGGCCTTCGGGACGCTTCGGACCGGCCATCGAGGGAACGACGTCGCCGAGGTCGAGGGTCAGCGTTTCCGTGAACACCGGATCGGCCGACTTGGCGGTGCGGAACAGGCCCTGCGCCTTGGCATAGGCCTGCACCAGCGCGACGCGCGCCGGAGCGCGGCCGGAGGTCTTGAGGTAATCGAGCGCAGCAGCGTCGACCGGGAAGAAGCCGCAGGTCGCGCCATATTCCGGCGCCATGTTGGCGATGGTCGCCTTGTCGGCGACGGACAGGTGATCAAGGCCGGGACCGAAGAACTCGACGAACTTGCCGACCACGCCGAGCTTGCGCAGCATCTGCGTCACGGTCAGCACGAGGTCGGTCGCGGTGACGCCTTCCTTCATCGCGCCCTTCAGCTTGAAGCCGACGACGGTGGGCAGCAGCATCGACAGCGGCTGGCCGAGCATGCAGGCTTCCGCCTCGATGCCGCCGACGCCCCAGCCGAGCACGGCGAGACCGTTGACCATGGTGGTGTGGGAGTCGGTGCCGACGAGCGAGTCGGGATAGGCGACCTCGAAGGTGCCGGTCTTCTTGCCGACCGTCATCTTCTCCTTCTTGGTCCAGACCGTCTGGGAGAGATATTCGAGATTGACCTGATGGCAGATGCCGGTGCCGGGCGGCACGACCGAGAAGTTCGAGAACGCCTTCTGGCCCCACTTCAGGAACTCGTAGCGCTCCTGGTTCTGCTTGTATTCCTCGGTGACGTTCTTGCCGAAGGCCTTGTTGTCGCCGAAGAAATTCACGATCACGGAGTGGTCGATGACGAGGTCGACCGGCACCAGCGGATTGATCTTCTCGGCATCGCCGCCGAGCTTCTGCATCGCGTTGCGCATCGCGGCGAGGTCGACCACGGCCGGCACGCCGGTGAAATCCTGCATCAGCACGCGGGCCGGGCGGAATGCGATCTCATGCTCCAGCGACTTCTTGCGCAGCCACTTCGACACCGCCACGATGTCTTCCTTCTTGACCGTGCGGCCGTCCTCGTTGCGCAGGAGGTTCTCGAGCAGAACCTTCATCGAATAGGGGAGTTTCGAAATTCCCTTCAGACCATTCTTCTCGGCCGTGGGCAGGCTGTAATAGACATAGGTCTTGGCGCCGACCTTGAGGGTCTTTTTGCATTTGAAGCTGTCGAGCGAGGTCATGTAGGAAATCCCAATTGTTAGTTATACCCGGCAAGGGGTATTTTAACACCGTCAGCGAGTCCGGCTGGGTCGCTTGCAGGGGCAGGTTAAGTTGCTGCATCAAGTAGTTCCGGGCTTATAGAAGCTTTCTAACCGCGCCGCCACAGCCACAAACGTGCCGCAGCAATCCGCGAGCCAAAAATTCCCATGCGCTACCCCAAGATTTCCTGAGGCCAGGCTTTGAGCGGATTGAACCAAGGCAAGATGCAGCTGTCCGGACGCGGGGTCGTCTGCGTGCGCGGCGGCCGCGAGGTGTTCTCCGGGCTCGATTTCGAGGCGGTCTCGGGCGAGGCCGTGGCGGTCGTGGGCCGCAACGGCTCGGGCAAGACCTCGCTGCTGCGGCTGATCGCGGGCCTGCTGATTCCGGCCGGCGGGACAATCGCGCTCGCCGGCGGCGACGCCGAGCTGACGCTGCCGGAGCAGTGCCACTATCTCGGCCATCGCGACGCCCTGAAGCCGGCGCTGAGCGTGGCGGAAAACCTGTCATTCTGGGCTGATTTTCTGGGCGGCGAGCGCAGTGATGCGGCCAAGAGCCTCGCCATCGTCGGGCTCGATCACGCCACTCACCTGCCCGCGGCCTTCCTGTCCGCCGGCCAGCGCCGCCGCCTGTCGCTGGCCCGGCTGCTGACGGTGCACCGCCCGGTCTGGCTGCTGGACGAGCCGACCACGGCGCTGGACGTGGCCGGCCAGGGCATGTTCGAGGGCCTGATGCGGGAGCATCTCGGCCGAGGCGGCCTGATCATCGCGGCGACGCATGCGCCGCTGGGCATCGATTCGCGGGAGCTGAGGATTGGGGAAATGGCATGATTCCGACGGACCCTCAGCTTTCCAAGCGGCCGGGCCCGGCTCTCTCCGTTCCCTCCCCCCTCTTGTCCGCCGAAGCCTTGGCGAAGGCGGATGCGAGGGAGGGAGCGCAGCTCGCCCGGGGCAACCGGCGGGGGTCGTCTCCTCACCCATGGGAGCCGTGGCATGACCGCCCTGTCCGCCCTCATCCGCCGGGATATCCGGATCGCGCTCCGCGTCGGCGGCGGGGCGCTGATCGGCGTGCTGTTCTTCCTGACCGTGGTGGTGCTGATGCCGTTCGCGGTGGGGCCGGATCTGGCGCTGCTGTCGCGGCTCGGGCCGGCGATCCTGTGGCTAGGCGCGCTGCTGGCGAGCCTGCTCACCCTGGACCGGCTGTTCATGGCCGACCACGAGGACGGCTCGCTCGACCTGATCACGATGAGCCGGACGCCGCTGGAACTCGCCTGCGCCGCCAAGGCGCTGGCGCATTGGCTGGCCGCGGGCCTGCCACTGATTGTCGCAACCCCCGTGCTCGGCCTGCTGCTCAACCTCGACATGGTCGCGACCGGGGCGGTGGCGCTGACGCTCCTGGCCGGTACGCCGGCGCTGACCTTCACCGGCATGATCGGCGCGGCGCTGGCGGTGACGCTGCACCGGGGCGGACTGTTGATGGCCGTGCTGGTGCTGCCGCTGTCGATCCCGGTGCTGATTTTCGGCGTCGCGGCCTCGCAGGCCGTGATCGTCGGTCCCATGACGTTCGGCGCGCCGTTCTCGATCCTGTGCGCGCTGTCGCTGGTCAGCCTCGTCATCGGCCCTTTCGCGGCGGCGGCGAGCCTGCGCCATGGTCTCGATTGAAATGGGCCGGATTGCCCTTGACCCCGATCAACTTTCGCTGCGCGCTTTTATGCTGATTGCGTGAGTGCTGACCTGTGATTATCAGAATACCATGACGCTGATCGATCTCGCCAATCCGACACGGTTCCTCGCGCTGACGGCGCGGGTGTTGCCGTGGCTTGTGGCCGCGACCGTCATCCTGCTCACCATCGGCCTCTACCAGTCCGCTCTCGCGCCCGACGACTACCAGCAGGGCGCGACGGTGAAGATCATGTTCATCCACGTGCCCAACGCCTGGCTGTCGATGTTCGTCTGGGGCGTGATGAGCATCGCCTCATTGGGCACGCTGGTGTGGCGGCATCCGCTCGCCGACGTCGCCGCCAAAGCCGCCGCGCCGATCGGCGCCGCCTTCACCTTCCTCGCGCTGCTCACGGGATCGCTGTGGGGCCGGCCGATGTGGGGCACCTATTGGGAATGGGACGCGCGGCTGACCTCGGTGCTGATCCTCTTCCTGATGTATCTCGGCCTGATGGCGCTGTGGCGCGCGGTCGAGGATCCCTCGCGCGCGGCGCGCGCCGCCGCGGTGCTGACGCTGGTCGGCGCGATCAACCTGCCGATCATCAAATTCTCGGTCGATTGGTGGAACACGCTGCACCAGCCGGCGTCGGTGATGCGCATGGGCGGCTCGACGCTCGACAAATCGTTCCTGATCCCGCTGCTGCTGATGGCCATCGCGTTCACGCTGCTGTTCGTCACGTTGCACCTGGCGGCGATGCGCAACGAGATCTTGCGCCGCCGCGTCCGCTCCTTGCAGATGATGCAAGCGAGCCAGAAGGCCGCATGACGATGTCACTTGGTCCCTACGCGTCCTTCATCGTGACGTCCTATGCCGCAGCCGCGCTCGTCGTCGTGATCCTGATCGGCTGGATCGTGCTCGACTATCGCAGCCAGACCGAGCGCCTGCGCGAGCTCGACCGCAGCGGCGTCACCCGCCGCTCCGGACGCAGCGCAACGGACACGCCGTGAGCGATCAATCATGAGCGATCAACCGACTTCCGCTCCGCCGCAGCGCCGCACCTTCCTGATGGTGCTGCCGCTGATCGCCTTCATCGCCCTGGCGCTGCTGTTCTGGTTCCGGCTCGGCAGCGGCGATCCCTCGCGGATTCCCTCCGCGCTGATCGGCCGGCCGGCGCCGCAGACCGCGCTGCCGCCGCTCGAGGGATTGCAGGCCGAAAATTCGCAGGTGCCGGGCCTCGATCCCGCCGCGTTCAAGGGCAAGGTCAGCCTCGTCAATGTCTGGGCGTCCTGGTGCGTGCCCTGCCATGACGAGGCGCCGCTCCTGACCGAGCTCGCCAAGGACAAGCGCTTCCAGCTCGTCGGCATCAACTACAAGGACGCGGCCGACAACGCGCGCCGTTTCCTCGGCCGCTACGGCAACCCGTTCGGCCGCGTCGGCGTGGATGCCAACGGCCGCGCCTCGATCGAATGGGGCGTCTATGGCGTGCCGGAGACGTTCGTCGTCGGGCGCGAAGGCACCATCGTCTACAAGCTGGTCGGACCGATCACGCCGGACAATTTGCGCACGGTGTTGTTGCCGCAGATGGAGAAGGCGTTGAAGGCGGGGAGCTGAGCTCCGCTCTCGCGCGAGCGCAGGGGCCAGCACCACGCACCGCTGTCATGCCCCGGCTTGACCGGGGCATCCAGTACGCCGCGGCCTCACCGTATCTCACGACTGTCTCTGGAATACTGGATCGCCCGGTCAAGCCGGGCGATGACAGTTGAGTGTATGGCCGCATTTCAGCTCGCAATGACGAGCTGAGAGACCGTCACCTTTTCCTTACATCCCCCGCCTCGGCCTCGCTCGCCTCCAGCGACGCCGGCTCGATCCCGTAGCGCTTGGTCAGCGGCATCTGGGCGATGGCGAAGATCATCGTGATCGGGGTGACGCCGAACACCTTGAAGTTCACCCAGAAATCCGTGCTCTGGGTGCGCCAGACGATCTCGTTCAGGATGGCCATGCCGGCGAAGAACAGCGCCCAGCGCAGCGTGAGGATGCGCCAGCCCTGCGGGGTCAGGTTGAACATCTGGTCGAACATCACGGCGATGAAGGAGCGGCCGAACAACAGCCCGCCGCCGAGGATCGCCGCGAACAGGCCGTAGATGATGGTCGGCTTGACCTTGATGAAGGTCTCGTCGTGCAGCACCAGCGTCAGCGTGCCGAACACCAGCACGATCACGCCTGTCACGATCGCCATGATCGGGATGTGGCGCGTCACCACATAGGACGCGATCATCGCCGCGACGATCGCGACCATGAAGGCGCCGGTCGCGGCGAACAGATTGAACTTCGCATTCACGAAGAAGAACACGAGCAGCGGACCGAGCTCGGTCGCGAGCTTGAACAGCGGATGCGGCTGGGTCTTGTCCATTCTCAGCTTTCGATTCCAGCGATCGCGCGGGCGAAATCGCGCGCGGTGAACGGCGCGAGATCGTCGACACCTTCGCCGACGCCGATGAAATGCACCGGCAGTTTGAATTTCTCCGCGAGCGCCACCAGAATGCCGCCGCGCGCGGTGCCGTCGAGCTTCGTCATCACGAGGCCGGTGACCCCCGCCGTGCGATGGAAGGCCTCGACCTGCGACAGCGCGTTCTGGCCGACGGTGGCGTCGAGCACAAGCAGCACGGCATGCGGCGCAGTGTCATCCACCTTGCGGATCACGCGCACGACCTTTTCGAGCTCGTTCATCAGCTCGGCCTTGTTCTGCAGGCGGCCGGCGGTGTCGATCAGGAGCACGTCGATGGCCTGCTCCTTCGCTGCCGTCAGCGCGTTGAAGGCGAGGCTTGCCGAATCCGAGCCCTGGGTGCCAGCGATGACCGGCGTCCTGGTGCGCTCGCCCCAGACCTTGAGCTGCTCGATCGCGGCCGCGCGAAACGTGTCGCCGGCGGCCAGCATCACCTTGCGGCCTTCGGATGCGAATTTTTGCGAGAGCTTTCCGATGGTTGTGGTCTTGCCGGAGCCGTTGACGCCGACGACGAGGATGACGAACGGCTTCCTGCCCGCGTCGATCTCGAGCGGCTTTGCCACCGGCGCCAGCACCTTCTCGACCTCGGTGGCGACGACGTCCTTGACCTCGTCCGCCGAGATCGCCTTGTCATAGCGCCCCGTGCCGACGGCGTCCGCGATCCGCACCGCGACCGACGTGCCGAGGTCGGCGCGCAGCAGCACGTCCTCGATGTCGTCGAGCATGGCGCGGTCGAGCTTGCGCTTGGTGACGAGGTCGGCGACCGCGGTCCCGAGCGAGGACGAGGTACGCTTCAGCCCGTTGGACAGGCGGCGCCACCAGCTCAGCTTGGGGGGATCTGACGTGGTATCGTTCATGGTGGCGGTGTGTTAGCCGTTCCGGCTCCCAAACGAAAGTGTTGACCGAAAGTCTTGCAATTGCTCGATGTTCCCGAATTGACCGCCGACGAGATCCTGGCGCGCGTGCTCCATCGCGACGGGTTGATGCTGGTCATCGACAAGCCCGCCGGCCTGCCGGTGCATCGCGGCCCCAAGGGCGGGGCCAATCTGGAAACGTCGTTCGACGCGCTTCGTTTCGGCCTGCCGCGGCCGCCGGTGCTGGCCCACCGGCTGGACAAGGACACCTCCGGCTGCCTCGTGCTCGGCCGCCATCGCAAGGCGACGGCCTCGCTCGGCCTCCTCTTCAAGCACGGCAAGATCGGCAAGACCTACTGGACCGTGGTCGAGGGCGGCCCTGCCGAGGACGAAGGCACCATCGACATGCCGCTCGGCCGGCTCAATGCCGAGCGCGGCTGGTGGCAGAAACCCGATCCCGAGGGCCAGAAGGCGATCACCAACTGGAAGGTGATGGGCCGGGGCGACGGGCTGGCCTGGCTCGCCATGGAACCGGTGACCGGCCGAACCCATCAATTGCGGGTGCATTCGGCGTCGACCGGCTGGCCGATCTTCGGCGATAACATTTACGGCAACGGCCCGCGCTTCGGCGAGCCGCGGCTGCACCTGCATTCCCGCGAGATCGTGGTGCCGATCTCCCGGAACAAGGAGCCGATCCGCGTGGTCGCGCCGGCCCCGCTCCACATGCACGAGAAGCTCCGCGCTTGCGGGTGGAATGGGGAATGACGTTGCCAGACCCTCATGGTGAGGAGGCCGCGTAGCGGCCGTCTCGAACCATGAAGGCCCGACTGTCGCCCGCGGCCATCCTTCGAGACGCCCGCTTCGCGGGCTCCTCAGGATGAGGAGCATTGGCCGGTCGGGGAGCAAAGCAGTGCTCGCCTTCCGCCCCGTGGTTTACGAAACGTTCAGTGCTCGTCTCTATTGATAGCGATTGCTTAGAACAAGCTTCCGTCATTCGCTCAGGACGAGCAACGCGTCATGTCCACGGCCGAGTTTTCGATCATCGATGAAGTCGAATCAGCGATTCGGCTCGGCTCGGCGGAAAAGGGCCTGGAAACGGCCCGCCGCGTCACCGACCTGTTCCTCTCCTCCGCCGGAAGTTTTGGCAACGAGCAGATCGCGCTGTTCGACGACGTGCTCGAGCGCCTGATCGGCACCATCGAGCTGCGCGCCATCGCCGACATGGGCGCACGAATTGCGCTGGCCGAGATCAGCGCGCAGCTTGCGCCGATCGCGCAGGCGCCGCCCTCCGTGATCCGCCGCCTCGCCAATAATGACGAAATTCGCATCGCCGGTCCCGTGCTCCAGGAATCCGCGCGCCTCGACGATGGCGAGCTGGTGAAGATCGCCTCCAGCAAGGGCGAATCGCATCTGCTCGCGGTCGCCGGTCGCTGGTGGCTCAAGGAGATCGTCACCGACGCGCTGCTGGCGCGGCGCTATCCCAGCGTCAGCCGGCGGCTTGCCGCCAATCCCGGCGCGCGCGTTTCCGGAAACGGATTTGCCGTCATCGTCGGGCAGGCGGAGGCCGATCCCGAGCTCGCCGTGAGCGTCGGCGTCCGCGTCGACCTGCCGTCCGATTTGCGCCGCCGGTTGCTGCGTTCTGCGACGGATGCCGTGCGGACCCGGCTGCTGTCGCGCGCACCGCCGCATCTGTTCGAGGAGATCCAGGGCGCGATCGCCGCCGTGACCGTCGGTGTCGAGCGCGAGATGTCGGCCGTCCGCGATTTCGAAGGCGCCAAGCGGGCCATCGCAAATCTCAAGGCGACGGGCCAGCTGACCGAGGCGACGCTGCTCGGCTTCGCCACGCAGCGGCGCTACGAGGAAACCGTGGCTGCATTAGCGGCCCTGTCCGGATCGACCGTCGAAGTGATTCGCCCGCTGATGCAGAGTCTGCGCGAGGACGGCTTGCTGGTGCCGTGCAAGGCGGCCCAGCTCAGCTGGGAAACCACAGCCGCCGTGCTCGAGAGTCGCTTTGCCACCGGCGCGATGAAACCCGCTGATATCGCGAGGGCGAAAAGCAATTACGCGCGAATGACGTCGGAGAACGCGCGGCGGACGCTGCGATTCTGGCAGGTGCGGGCGTTGTAGGCTCTTCCCCTCTCCCCTTGTGGGAGAGGGTGCATCGCGAAGCGAGGCGGGTGAGGGGTCTCTCTCCGCAAACTCAACTCCGCGCTTGCGGACGCAACCCCTCATCCGGCGCTTCGCGCCACCTTCTCCCACAAGGGGAGAAGAAAGCAAGCACTGCTTACGTGGTTAGCCGCTCGCCATCGCTGCCGGCGATCATCAGCGGCACCACACGGCCAATACGTTCACCCGCGATCGCCACCGGCAGATAATGCTCCGTGCGGCCCTGGCTGCCGCTCTCGATCAGCACATCGCGCGTCGTACCCACTTCCTCTTGCAGCCGCCGCCGTAACGCCGCTTCGCCCGCCGCACGCAGCCGCTTCGCACGCTCCTTGATCGCACCGCCCGCGACCTGCGGCATCCGCGCGGCCGGCGTGCCGGGGCGCGGCGAATACGGGAAGACGTGCAGGAACGTCAGGCCGCACTCCTCGACGAGATCCAGCGAGCGCGAAAACATCTCCTCTGTCTCGGTCGGAAAGCCCGCGATGATGTCGGCGCCGAAGGCGATGTCTGGACGCAGGCGGCGGACCTGATCGCAGAACGCGATCGCATCGTTGCGCGAATGCCGCCGTTTCATGCGCTTCAAAATCATGTCGTCGCCGGATTGCAGCGACAGGTGCAGATGCGGCATCAGGCGCGCATCGTCGCCGATGGCATCCAGCAGATCGGCATCGGCCTCGATCGAATCGATCGAGGAGATGCGCAGGCGCTTGAGCTCCGGCACGTGCCGCAAGATCTGCTTCGTCAGCATGCCGAGTCTTGGTGCACCCGGCAGGTCGGCGCCATAGCTGGTGAGGTCCACACCGGTCAGCACGATCTCGGCATGGCCGCGCGCAACCAACGCCCGCACCTGATCGACCACCGCGCCCATCGGCACCGAGCGTGAATTGCCGCGGCCATAGGGGATGATGCAGAACGTGCAGCGATGGTCGCAGCCGTTCTGCACCTGCACGAACACGCGCGGCAGGCCGCTCGCAAAGCCGTCGATCAGATGCGGCGCCATCTGCTTCACCGCCATGATGTCGCTGACGGCGATCTTTTCGCTCGCACCGAGATCGAACGCGGCACGCGCATCGCGCCAGGCTTCGCTGCGCATCTTGTCGTCATTGCCGAGGACGCGATCGACCTCGGCCATGTCTGCGAACATCCGGCTCTGCGTCTGCGCCGCACAGCCGGTGACGACGATGCGCGCGCCCGGTCGTTCGCGCTTCAATTTACGGATCGACTGGCGCGCCTGCGCCACCGCCTCGTTGGTGACGGCGCAGCTGTTGATGACGATGGTATCGGAAAGGCCCGCGCCCTCGGCCTCGCGGCGGATCAGTTCGGCCTCGAAGGCGTTGAGGCGGCAGCCGAAGGTGACGACGTCGACGGCCATCAGCCGACCGGCGCGAACAGCGCCGGATCGAAGGAGCCCTCATATTCGAAGGTCGCGGGGCCCGTCATCAGCACGTGGTCGTCGTTTTCACGCCATTCGATCCCGAGCTTGCCGCCGGGCAGCGTGATCTCGACATTGCGCTCGGTGCGCTTCAGCCGTGCAGCAGCGACCGCGGTCGCGCAGGCCGCCGAACCACAAGCTCTGGTCAGGCCCGCGCCACGCTCCCAGGTGCGGATCGTGATGTGCTGGGGATCGACGATATGGGCGAGCGTGATGTTGGCACGTTCGGGGAAGATCGGATGATTTTCCAGCAGCGGACCAAAACGCTCGAGATCGTAGGCGTTGACGTCCTCGACCCAGAAGATCGCATGCGGATTGCCCATGCTCACCACCGAGGGCGAATGCAGGATCGGATTGTCGATCGGCCCGATCTGCAATTCGATGTAGCGGGTGTCGCGAAACTCTTCCGCCAGCGGAATGTCCTGCCAGCCGAATTTTGGCGCGCCCATATCGACGGTATAGAGATCGGGTGCCGGGCCCTGCCAGCAATTGAGCAAGCCCGCAGCGGTCTCGAACGTTGCCGTGGTCTGCCCGGTCTTCTCGAAGATGCGCCGCACCACGCAGCGCATGCCGTTGCCGCAGGCGCCGGCCTCGGAGCCGTCGTTGTTGTAGATGCTGATGAAGGCCTCGGTCCCGTCGAACCGCGGCTTCCGGAGCACCATGAGCTGATCGTAGGGCACGCCGCCCGGCGCGGACGCGACCGCGCGGGCGTCGTCCGGCGTCACCGGCGCGGCGGAATCACGCATGTCGACAACAACGATCTCGTTGCCGATGCCGTTCATCTTGGCAAATGCGTGGTTGGCCAGAGCGCTCATGAAATGTCCCGAATTTCGCCTGCCTTATATGGCGATCCTTGGCGGCTTGGCCAGTGATTTGCCGCCATAGCCATGACGCATCTGTCATGGGACGAATTCGGCACTCGCGTGTTAGAACGGCACGGTTCGCGCAATCCGGGACGCGCGGCCGGCTCAAGGCCTTGGGGACGTAAGGCCTTGGCGCATAAGCCCTTGGGGAGAATAGAATGAATCGTTTTTGTCGCCTCGCACTGCTCGCGCTGATCCCGGCAGCGACCATGTCGT
The DNA here is from genome assembly GCF_017565645.3 of Bradyrhizobium barranii subsp. barranii. Lineage (NCBI taxonomy): Bacteria > Pseudomonadati > Pseudomonadota > Alphaproteobacteria > Hyphomicrobiales > Nitrobacteraceae > Bradyrhizobium > Bradyrhizobium barranii. Next base: position 426,750 of record NZ_CP086136.1, on the reverse strand, counting down.
TTGGCGTGCCCGGCGCTCTGGCGCAGACCCCGAGCCCGGCGCCCGCCGCGTCGGCCAGCCCCTCGCCGGCTCCTTCGGCCTCGCCCTCCCCGGCCGCAAGTGCCGCACCTGCGCCCGCGGCGGCGCCCTCTCCGGCGCCATCGCCTGCGGCCAGCGCTTCGCCCTCACCCGCTCCGGCGGCCCCACCGCCCGCTGCGGCCGCGACACCTGCCCCGGTGCAGACCGCCGATCCCTTTGGCCTGGAGACCACGCTCGAGCCGAAGAAGGTCGTGATGGTCAAGGGCACTGCCAATTGGGATTCGGCCTTCGACACGCTGATCGACGCTTTCAAGGCGCTGAACACGCTGCTGGACAAGCAGGGCATCAAGCCCGCCGGCAATTCGATGATCGTCTACACCTCGACCGACGACACCGGCTTCACCTTCCTGGCCGAGATCCCGGTCGAGCAGGACCCGAAGAACCTGCCCAAGGACATGAGCATCGGCAAATCGCCGGAAGGCAAGGCGTTGAAATTCGTCCATCGCGGCTCCTACGACAACATGGACAACACCTATGAGGCGATCACCAATCACCTCGACGACAAGAAGCTGGAAGCCAAGGACACCTTTATCGAGGAGTACCTCACCGATCCCCTGAAGACGGCCGAGGACAAGCTCGTGATCAACGTGTTCGTGCCATTGAAGTGAGAGAGATGAAGAAGCCTGCCGTCCTTTTTACGTCTATTGCCGCCGCTGTCGCCGCCACGCTGCTGGCAACGCCCGCACGCGCGGACGATTTTCCCTCCGCGATCTCGGTGAGCGGCGAAGCCACGATCTCCGCGGCGCCCGATCTCGCGCAGATCGACGCCGGCGTCGCCAACGACGCCAAGTCGGCGAAGGAAGCCTCCGACGCCAACAACGCCGCGATGGGCAAGGTGCTGCTGGCGCTGAAGGGCGCCGGTATCGCCGAGAAGGACTATCAGACCTCGCGCCTGTCCTTGCAGCCGCAATACGGCCAGAACAAATCCACCGGCGCTTCGCCCGTGGTCGGCTTCCGCGCCTCTAACCGCGTTACCGTGAAGATCCGCGACGTGACCAAGGTCGCTGGCATCATCGACACGCTGGTCGGCGCCGGCGCCAACGACATCGGCAACATCTCCTTCGAGGTGACGCAGGCCTCAAAGCTGCTCGACGACGCCCGCGAACAGGCGGTCGTGGACGCCCGCCGCAAGGCTGAGATCTACGCCAAGGCCACCGGCGTCACGCTCGGCTCGCCGCTCAGCGTATCCGAGGGCGGCGCTCCGGTGCCGCTGTTCAAGGCAAGAATGGCGACCGCGCCGATGGCGGCGCCCGCGGCAGTCGCGCCGGGCGAGGAAACGCTGTCGGTGACGGTGAATGTGAGCTGGGCGATTATTCGCCCTGAGGGCAAGTAAGTCTCGTGTCCCGGACGCGCTGCAGCGTGAAACGCTGCTGCGCAGAGCCGGGACCCAGAAAGCCAACGGCACGTGCTGCTGCATGGGCCCCGGCTCTGCAGCGCACCGTCGAAGAGACGCTGCGCTGCGTCCGGGGCACAGTTGTGTACGTGGATGGAGTCAGATCTCCACCACCTGCCCCGGCTGCATCGCCACAAACTGCTCCTGCGGAATCTTCGCGGCATCCAGCGCTTCGACCAGCGCCTTCGCCGGCGCGTCGATCGCTTCGTCCGTCAGCTGGAACGTGCCGTGATGATGTCCGAGCGCGGCTTGCGCGCCGCAATCGGCCAGCGCTTTCACGGCGTCTTCCGGATTCATGTGCTGGTCGCGCATGAACCAGCGCGGCTCGTAGGCGCCGATGGGAAGGATCGCCAGACGCAGCGGCCCGTGCTTCTCGGCGACGCGGCGGAAATGCCCGCCGTCGCCATAGCCGGAATCGCAGACGACGTAGATTTTTCCCGCAGGCGTCTCCAGCACGAAACTCGCCCACAGCGCCTTGTTGCGATCGAACATGCCGCGCGCCGACCAGTGCCGGGTCGGCACCAGCGTCACGGCGATGCCGCCGCCGAGCTCGACGCGGTCGTGCCAATCGAAGACCTCCGCCTTGATCGAGGAGTCGGCGCTGCGCATCGTTACGTCGTTGCCGAGCGGCGTCACCACGCGCGGCGAAAATTTTTTGCGAGCCGGGACAATGTCGTGATGTCCAGATGATCGTAATGACCGTGCGAGACCAGCACGACGTCGATTTTCGGCAGCTTCTCGAATGCGATACCGGGATCGTTGTGCCGCTTCGGTCCGGCAAAGCTGACGGGCGAGACCCGCGAGGACCAGACGGGATCGACGAGGATGTTGAGGCCGCCGGCCTGGATCAGCCAGCTGGCGTGGCCAACGAAGGAGAGCCGCACCTTGTCGCCCTCGACGCGCTGCGGCGGCGTGTCGGCATAGGGGTTGGGCACCCAGTCGGGCCAGTCCGCGCGCTGCCCCCGGCCACCTAATTGCCACCGCAGCACCTCGCCGAGCGATCTCGGCGGCGCCCCGTCGGGATCGAAGAAGGTCAGGCCGTCAAAATGGTCGGAGACCGGGCCGTCATAGGTTTTCATGCGGGACATCCAGAGGGGCGGAACACCAACCAGCGCGGCGCCACCGGCGAGCGATCCAAAGAGGCGGCGGCGGGTGATCGGCACAAGCGGGCTTCAGGGATGGTAACGGAGGTAAGTCATCGTCTTCTATATGGGCGGAGCCCAGGCAAAAGGAACCGGCCGCCAAAAGCTCCGTATTCTCAGGGCCTTGCCCTGGCAAAGGCACCCGGCACCCTAACTTTCCTTGACTTTTGGGCGGGAGCGGCGTTTAACCCCGCCACTTTCTCGGAAAGGCTTTCTTTTCGACCCGCCCACTGGCCCTGGAGGCCAGAGGCCAACGCCCGACAGCGCTGTGCGCCCTCGGGCGCAAAGGTGTTTGGAAGATCGCTTGCTTAGGAAGTGGTCATCGCCCGACTTGATCGGGCGATCCAGTATCCCAGAGGCAGCTCGGCTGAACCGAGGTGCCGCGGCGTACTGGATGCCCCGGTCGAGCCGGGGCATGACAATGGTGAACGCGGCAACCCTGCGCGAGCAGGACAAGGGACAACGGCATTGTTCGACAATCTGTCGGAACGGCTTGGTGGCATTCTCGATCGTCTGACGGGGCGCGGTGCGCTGACCGAAAAGGACGTCGACGCCGCGATGCGCGAGGTGCGCCGCGCGCTGCTGGAGGCCGACGTCGCGCTCGAAGTGGTCCGCAGCTTCACCGAGCGCGTCCGCGAGCAGGCGATCGGCGCCACCGTCGTCAAGTCGGTCACGCCCGGCCAGATGGTGGTCAAGATCGTCCATGACGAGCTGATCAACACGCTCGGCGCCGAAAGCCAGACCATCGACATCAATTCCGTGCCGCCGGTTCCGATCATGATGGTCGGCCTGCAAGGCTCCGGTAAGACCACCACCACCGCAAAGCTCGCCCGCCGCATGGTCCAGCGCGACAAGCGCAAGGTGCTGATGGCTTCGCTCGACATCTATCGCCCGGCGGCGATGGAGCAGCTGGCCGTGCTCGGGCGCGATCTCGACATTCCGACGCTGCCGATCGTCGCCGGCCAGCAGCCGGCTCAGATCGCGAAGCGCGCGCTGGAGGCCGGCAAGCTTGGCGGCTACGATGTCGTGCTGCTCGATACCGCCGGCCGCACCACGCTCGACGAAGACATGATGGCGGAAGCAGCGGCGATCAAAGCCGCCGCCAATCCGCATGAAGTGCTGCTGGTCGCCGATAGCCTCACCGGCCAGGACGCCGTGAATCTTGCGCGCGCCTTCGACCAGCGGGTCGGCCTCACCGGTATCGTGCTGACCCGCGTCGACGGCGACGGCCGAGGCGGCGCTGCGCTGTCGATGCGCGCTGTCACCGGCAAGCCGATCAAGCTGATCGGCACCGGTGAAAAGACCGACGCGCTGGAAGATTTCCATCCCGATCGTATCGCCGGCCGCATCCTCGGCATGGGCGACGTGGTCTCGCTGGTCGAACGTGCCGCCGCCAATATCGACGCCGAGAAGGCCGCGCGCACCGCCGAGCGCATGCGCAAGGGTCAGTTCGACCTCAACGACATGCGCGAGCAGCTGCTGCAGATGGCGAACATGGGCGGCATCAGCGGGCTGATGGGCATGATGCCCGGCATCGCCAAGATGAAGAACCAGATCGCGGCCGCCGGCATCGACGACAGGATCCTGAAGCGGCAGGTCGCGGTGATCGATTCCATGACGCGCGACGAGCGCCGTCATCCCGACCTGCTCAAGGCCAGCCGCAAGAAGCGCATCGCCGCAGGAAGCGGCCAGAGCGTCGAGCAGGTCAACAAGCTGCTCAAGATGCACCGGAACATGGCCGACGTGATGAAGGCCATGGGCTCGGGCAAGCGCGGCCCGCTCGCCGGCATCGCACAGGCGATGGGCTTTGGCGGTGGCATGAAGCCGCCCTCACCGGAAGAGATGAAGGCGTTGCAGGAGAAGATGCAAGGCGGCGGACAAGGTCTGCCCAGCCTGCCGAAGGATTTGCCCGCTGGTCTGCGCACCGGCCTGCCCAACGTTCCCGGACTGACCGGGCTGAGCGGCAAGCCGACGCTGCCGGGCCTCGGCGGATTTCCGGGCAAGAAGAAATGAGGAATTCGTCGCGAGGGATCCTAAGCACCTCGCGCGACGCGGAATACCAATCAACCGAACAAACTGTACTTCGAAGGAGAACTAAATGTCCGTCGTTATCCGCCTCGCTCGCGCAGGCACCAAGAAGCGCCCCGTCTATCACGTCGTCGTCGCCGATTCGCGCTTTCCCCGCGATGGCCGCTTCATCGAGCGTCTCGGTTATTTCAACCCGCTGCTGCCGAAGGACAACGAGGCCCGCCTCAAGCTCGACATGGACAAGGTGAAGGCCTGGGTCGCCAAGGGCGCGCAGCCGTCGGACCGCGTGGCGCGTTTCCTCGACGCCGCCGGCATCAAGAAGCGCGAAGCGCGCAACAACCCTGAGAAGGCCGTGCCGCGCAAGGAGCGCAAGGCGCAGGCCGAAGCCGCCGCGAAGGGTTAAGTCGCTTCGATGGCCGGGCCTTCATGCTTCGAGACGCACGGCTTACGCCGTGCTGCTCAGCATGAGGGTCTATCTCCTCATCCTGAGGAGCCGCGAAGCGGCGTCTCGAAGGACGAGGCCAGCTGATGTCTCAGCTCGTCTGCGTCGCGCGGATCGGCGCCGCGCATGGTGTGCGCGGTGCGGTCAAGCTGTGGACCTTCACCGAAGATCCCTTTGCCATCAAACGCTACGGGCCGCTGCTGTCCAAGGACGGCAAGCGCCAGTTCGAGGTCGCGCAGGCGCGCGAGGCCAGGGATCATCTGGTCGCGACGTTCAAGGGCGTCACGACCCGCGATGAGGCCGAGCGCCTCAACGGCATCGAGCTCTACGTCGCGCGCGAAAAGCTGCCCGCGACCGACGAGGACGAATATTACCACACCGACCTGATCGGGCTCGCCGCCGTCACCACCGACGGCGACGCGCTCGGCCGCGTGCTCGCGATCCACAATTTCGGCGCCGGCGACATCATCGAGATCGCTCCGCCGAAAGGATCTGCAAAGGGCACGACGATGCTGCTGCCGTTCACAAACGCGGTGGTGCCGGAAGTCGATCTCACAGGCGGCCGCGTCGTGATCGCGCTGCCGCAGGAGATCGAGGGTGAGGACAAGGACGAAGCCCTATCCACGGGTCGTCCCCGCGAAGGCGGGGACCCATAATCGCAGGCCGTGGTTTTTTGGCTAAGCTGGTAGCCTCGATCATCGCAAAACGAAGTGCGATGGTTATGGGTCCCGGGCTCGCGCTCCGCGCGCCCCGGGACGACGAGATCGGGAAGCAATGACGACCTCCTCACCCTGGCGCGCGACCGTGCTGACGCTGTTTCCGGAGATGTTTCCGGGGCCGCTCGGCGCGAGCCTGGCCGGCCGGGCGCTGGCTGGCGGGCTCTGGGAGCTCGAGGCGCGCGACATCCGGGCTTCCGCCACCGACCGGCATCGGAGCGTCGATGACACCCCGGCCGGCGGCGGACCCGGCATGGTGCTGCGGGCCGATGTTCTGGCGGCGGCGATCGATGCCGCCGGGATCAGCCCGCACCGGCCGAAACTGCTGATGAGCCCGAGGGGTCGGCCATTGACCCAGGCCCGGGTGGTGGAGCTGGCCGAGGGTCCGGGTCCCCTGATCGTCTGCGGACGGTTCGAGGGGGTGGACCAGCGGGTGATCGACGGACGGGGCCTGGAGGAGGTCTCGATCGGCGACTACGTGCTGTCCGGGGGCGAAATCGCCGCGCTGGCCCTGATCGACGCCTGCGTCCGGCTGCTGCCCGGCGTGATGGGCAAGGAGGCCTCGGGAACCGAGGAAAGCTTTTCGGAGGGCCTCCTCGAATACCCCCAATACACCCGTCCGCAGCTGTTCGAGGGGGCTCCGATCCCGGAGACCCTGACCTCCGGCGACCACGCCAAGGTTGCAGCCTGGCGGCGGGCACAATCCGAGGCCCTGACCGCGGCCCGGCGGCCTGATTTGTGGGCCAAAATCCCGGCCAAAGCCCCGAATCGAGCCAGACGCCAAAAAACGCCAAAAAACAAGACAGACGGGTGACAAACGCTCCGGCTTGCCTTATAGGAGCGGCCACATCCGCAATAGCTGGATCAACGAATTTCGCGCAGCCCCCGTCCTGCGGCTGGGCGCGCCGATGGAGATTTACCCATGAACCTGATCCAACAGCTCGAAAAAGAGCAATTCGACAAGCTCTCCGCCAGCAAGGAGATTCCGGAGTTCGGTCCCGGTGACACCGTGATCGTCAACGTGAAGGTCGTCGAAGGCGACCGCACCCGCGTGCAGGCCTATGAAGGCGTCTGCATCGGCCGTTCCGGCGGCGGCCTCAACGAGAGCTTCACCGTCCGCAAAATCTCCTATGGCGAAGGCGTCGAGCGCGTGTTCCCGCTGCTCTCCCCGATGATCGACTCGATCAAGGTGGTGCGCCGCGGCAAGGTGCGTCGTGCCAAGCTCTATTACCTCCGCAACCTTCGCGGCAAGTCGGCCCGCATCGTCGAGAAGACTGAGCACGCCAAGGCCGTCAACGAGTAAGCTCCGTTTACAGACGAGTTCTAGAGAGCGCGGGGCAAAACCCCGCGCTTTTTTGTTGCGTCAGCCGTGCGCGTCAAAGCACTCGCGCTTCCAAATCGGCCTGCTATATATTCTTGGAATGTTTCCAGATCAGACCAGCCTCGCCCCCGTCACGCGCATCGTCATCGACGATCGCTCGCGGCTGCCTGGCCGGTTCTTCGGACGCTTCGCGACCTCGGCAACGTCAGAGCTTACGCGCGCAGCCTAAAAGCTGCGCTGACGATTTTGTTGCCCGCGCGTGACCGCGCATATCCGCACCACAACATTCCTGGAGCTGAAGCTCATGTCCAAGCCGACCACATTGTACGACAAGATCTGGAACGACCATCTGGTGCACGAAGCCGACGACGGCACCTGCCTGCTCTATATCGACCGCCATCTGGTGCACGAAGTGACCTCGCCGCAGGCGTTCGAGGGTCTGCGCGCCACCGGCCGCAAGGTGCACTCGCCGGAAAAGACGCTCGCCGTCGTCGACCACAACGTGCCGACCACCGATCGCACCAAGCCGAATCCCGATCCGGAGAGCATCGAGCAGATCAAGGCGCTGGCCGAGAACGCCAAGCAATTCGGCATCGAATATTACGACGAGTTCGACAAGCGCCAGGGCGTCGTCCACGTCATCGGCCCCGAGCAGGGCTTTACCCTGCCCGGCACCACCATCGTCTGCGGTGACAGCCACACCTCGACGCATGGCGCGTTCGGCGCGCTCGCACACGGCATCGGCACCTCCGAGGTCGAGCACGTGCTGGCGACGCAGACGCTGATCCAGAAGAAGGCGAAGAACATGCGCGTGACCGTCGACGGCAAATTGCCTGAAGGCGTGACGGGCAAGGACATCATCCTCGCCATCATCGGCGAGATCGGCACTGCCGGCGGCACCGGCTACGTGCTGGAATACGCCGGCGATGCGATCCGCGCGTTGTCGATGGAAGGCCGCATGACGGTCTGCAACATGTCGATCGAGGGCGGCGCGCGCGCCGGCCTGGTTGCGCCCGACCAGAAGGCGTTCGACTTCCTGCGCGGCCGCCCGAAGGCGCCGAAGGGCGCGGACTGGGACGCGGCGATGCGCTACTGGGAGAAGCTGCGCTCCGACGACGGCGCGCATTTCGACCACGAGCTGCGCCTCGACGCTGCCAAGCTGCCGCCGATCGTGACCTGGGGCACCTCGCCTGAGGACGTCATCTCGGTGACCGGCATCGTGCCCGATCCGGATCAGATCGCGGACGAGGCCAAGCGTCTCTCCAAGCACCGCGCGCTGAAATACATGGGCCTGACGGCGGGCACGAAGATCACCGACATCAAGCTCGACCGCATCTTCATCGGCTCCTGCACCAACGGCCGCATCGAGGATCTGCGCGCGGCGGCGAAGATTGCCGAAGGCAAGACCGTTTCAGCGCATGTCAACGCCATGGTCGTGCCGGGCTCGGGCCTCGTGAAGGAGCAGGCCGAAGCTGAGGGTCTGGACAAGATCTTCATCAAGGCCGGCTTCGAATGGCGCGAGCCGGGCTGCTCGATGTGCCTCGCGATGAACCCGGACAAGCTCGCTCCGGAAGAGCGCTGTGCCTCGACCTCGAACCGCAACTTCGAGGGCCGCCAGGGTTTCAAGGGCCGCACGCATCTGGTGTCGCCGGCGATGGCGGCAGCGGCTGCGATCGCGGGTCACTTCGTCGACGTCAGGGAGTGGCGGTAAGCCGCTCCCTGCAATTTGAGCTAAAGCGGCAAACGGCCGTTAATCGGCATCGCCGACACTGTGTCCTCGCGACGGTTTCGCGAGGACACAGCTCATGGCCAACAAGCCTGAATATGTCGATCTGATCGGCGAGGTGACGCGCCAGCACCGGCGGCGCGCAACGCCCTTGCCCATCGTCGCCAAGCCCGAGGTCGAGGAGACCTCGAAGCTCAGCCGCTGGCCGCCGGCGATGATCAAGCAGTGGAAGCTCGAGAACCTGACGCGGTGGAAGCCGGCGTCATGGAAATTGAAGGATTGGCTCTAGGCCAAGCTCACCGTCATGCCCGGGCTCGTCCCGGGCATCCACGAATTTTCTTCGCAGCACAAGAACGTGGATGGCCGGGACAAGCCCGGCCATGACGAGTGCGGAGCTAGCAGCAACTCACATTACCAATAGCGGTACGGATAGTGCCAGCGATGCCACCGGCAGACGCGGCGCGGGCCGTAATAGGTCCAGATCACCCGGCAGCGGCGCGGATAGTTGTAGTAGGGATAGTAGCCGCCGTAATAATAGCGCCGGTGGAAGTGGCGATAGCCGTAATGCGGGCGATAGATTCCGTAGCGATGAAAACCGCCATAGTGGCGAAATCCGCCGTAGCGATAGCCGCCACCATGAAAGGCGGGTGCGGCGCGGAAGCCGCCGATATGGCCGCCCCGAAAGCCACCGCCGCGGAAACCGCCGATATGCCCTCCGCCACCATGGAAACCACCGCCACGAAAACCGCCGCCGCCATGGAAGCCGCCACCATGTCCACCACCGCCGCCACCGTGGCGAACCTGCGTGATCATGTCGTCGCTTGCAGCCTTCGCCGCCGGCAACGGCGTCGGATTGATCGGAGTCATCGCTTCGGCACGTTGTGCAGTCCCGGCCGACAGCATCAGCGTGGCAACGGCCGCAAGCCCGAGCAAGCGTATCGAGCTTGTCCGAGCATCCAAGATCCGCAGCATGGAATTCTCCCTGAATCTGAACGGCAGCATTGCGGCGCAGCGTCGCTCGCATCGCTGTTCAATTGCAGTCGCTCCCAAGATTAAATTAGGGACAGCGACGTGAACGCCTTGTGAATGAACAAGCTTCCTGCCGAGGCGCCGTGCCACGACAAAAGGAATTCGAAAGATGACCGTCTACGCGATCGCGCAATTGAAGATGACGGACCGCGCGGCCTATGACCGCTATCAGGCGCGGTTTTTCGACGTGTTCAGAAAGTACAATGGACGGCTGCTCGCCGCCGACGAGCAGCCGCGCGTGCTCGAGGGCCCGTGGCCATTCGACAAGCTCGTCATGATGTCGTTTCCCGACGAGGCCGCATTCCTCGCCTTCTCGAATTCACCGGACTACGAAGAGATCTCGCGCGATCGCAAGGCGGGCGCGCAGGCGACCGTGCTGCTGGTCAGGGGATTTGCGCCGGCGGGCTAACGCGGCGCGTCACCACCACGGCCCGTAGCCGAACACGAAGGGTGCCGGCACGCCGTAGGGATAGGGACGATAGTAGATGGGCCGCGCGTAATAATGCGGATCATGGGGCGCTGAGCGCCGCGCAACGTCATGGTGTCTTGCGTGCCGTCTCGCATCGAAAATCGCTGTCCCGGCCGAGGCATCCGACTTCGTCACACTCTGCGCGGTTGAAGCGCGAGGCAAACCCGCTGCGAGCCCGGCGACAACGGCCAATGCAATCCATCTCGTCATGACGAACTCCGCCCTCAAGATGCGGGCATCACGCGGCCGTTGAGGGGCGTCAGCCCCGCCGCCAGTAGCAGCTCATATGCGGCACGATCACCGTGCCGCTCGGCCGATATTCCTGCACATAGGTGGCGTTGCACTCGCGCACCGCGTCGGGACCCGGATAGTAGCGCGGATAGACGCCGTCCGGAGCGTAGTAGGGCGTGACGCGCAGCCGGGCGGGCGGGCGCCTGCGCGGCGGAGGAACGTCGTCTGGCGAGGCCGCTTGGGCCAGCCTGACGCCGGCACCGGCCGTCTGGGCTTCGGCACCAACGCAAAATTGCGAAAACAACCCCATGCAAAGTAGAACCAGTATTGCTGTTCCCGCCCGCATCGCACCACCACCCACCTGAGCTATCCCCTTGAGGCGCCGTACGCTCCCCGTTTTCGCGCGCGGCGTCAACTCTTCGTAGCCTTCTATAAAGCCGGATGCATCGCCACGGAACCCGCGCTAAGAAAAGCCCATGTGGACGGAATTGAAAGCACCCTCGCTGGCTGAGATGGAAGCGACGGCGCACGACATCTTCGAGCGCCTGCCGGCGGAATTTCGCGGCCTCTGTGAGGGCGTGATCCTCCGTGTCGACGACTTCCCGACCGAGGAAGTGATGGACGAGATGGAATGCGAGAGCGAGTTCGACCTGCTCGGCCTGTTCCAGGGCGTCGGCCTGCCCCAGCAGAGCCTGGGCGATGTGGCGCGGCTGCCCAACATGGTCTGGCTCTACCGCCGGCCGATCCTGGATTACTGGGCCGAGCACGACGAGAGCCTCGGCCACATCGTCCGCCACGTCCTGATCCACGAGATCGGCCACCATTTCGGCCTCTCGGACGACGATATGGCGGCGATTGAGGCTCAGGCGGAGTAGGACGTCATCGGTTGCGTATGGTTGGCGCAGCGAGAAGCATCGTCAGTCGATAATCGGACCAGCCCGCGAGAGACAGCGACACCTGCTGATAGTGCAGCAGTCCCATGGTCGGATGATCGAACGCACGCTCGCCGCCTTCGCGTGCCAGACCCCCCTGCGTCTCCCAGCAGCGTTCGAAGTCGGGGCTTCCAACTCTCAGTTCCTCGACGAGCCGGCGAATGTCCGGATCGTCGGAATAGGCTGTAACAGCGGCGCGGAATTCTGCGACGACGCGTTGCGCGCGTGAGGTCCAGTCGAGGATCAGTGTTCGCGCCTCGGGCCTGAGGAAGATGTAGCGCAGAAGATTCTTTTCGCCGTCAGCATCGAGCCATCCGGCAAACAACCGGGACGCTTTCGCATTCCAACGACGCGCGCCCCATGTGCGATCGAGAATGTAGGCCGGCCCATCGATCGCATCGACGCAGGCCAGCACCTCCTCAGGCGGATCATCGCTGTGGCCGGGACGCTCGGGATCGCGCTTGCCCCCAACTTCGAACAGATAGCTGCGCTCCGCTCGTGACAGGCGCAATCCGCGTGCTAGGCGCGCAAGTGTCGAAGCCGAGACGGAGACATCGCGACCCTGCTCGATCCACGTGTACCAGGTGACGCTCAATCCGCAGAGCTGAGCGACCTCCTCGCGCCGGAGGCCGGGCGTGCGCCGCCGTGCTCCGGCGGCGAGGCCGAATTCTGCCGGAGACTGGCGCTCCCGGAGCGCGCGCAGGAACGCGCTGAGCGAGAGAGCTGGAGCGATCGAGTCGGGTCCCTTCATGGTGGTTTTTCTACCAGCATAAAGAACATTCTTAAACGGGTATAATCGGCATGCTAATTCTTTGCCGCTGCAGCGTCGCTGCGGAAAGGACGAGCGGGTATGGGCAGGCAATTCGCAAGGATCGAACCCGAGCACCGGGCTTTCATCGAACGGCAGAAGATCTTCCTCGTCGCGAGCGCCCCGCCGAAGGGACGCATCAACGTGTCTCCCAAGGGCCTGTCGTCATTCCGGGTGCTGGGAGAGAGCGACGTCGCCTACCTCGATTGCACCGGCAGCGGCAGCGAGACCCGTGCGCATCTGACCGCCTCCGACGACAAGCGGCTGACCATCATGTTTTGCGCCTTCGACGTCGCCCCGATGATCCTGCGGCTCTATGGCCAGGCTCGATCGCTCATGCGCGGCACGCCGGAATATTCCGATCTCGTTCCTGACTTCGAGGACATGGCAGGCGCCCGCCAAATCGTGCGCCTCTCGGTCGACCTCGTGCAGACGTCATGCGGTATGGGCGTGCCGCTGTTCGACTACAGACAAGAACGCGGCAGCCTCGTGCGCTACTGGACGGCGCAGGGTGTCAACAATTTGCGAAAATACTGGGGTCTGAAGAACATGAAGAGCATCGACGGCCTGCCGACCGGCTTTGCCCCCGACAGCATGGCTCCGCCAGGCTGAAGACGAACCTCGATTTACGCCCCTAGGCCTGCCGAATCCGGCCTAGGATTTGTGTGCCAACCGGGCTAAATAGCCCTCCCCTGACTTCAAACCGGGAAGCCTGAAATGGACAAGTTCACCACGCTGGAAGGCGTCGCGGCGCCGCTGAAGATCATCAATGTCGACACCGACATGATCATTCCGAAGCAGTACCTCAAGACCATCAAGCGCACCGGCCTTGGCAAGGGGCTCTTCTCCGAGCAGCGCTACAAGGACGACGGCAGCGAGAATCCGGATTTCGTCCTCAACCAGCCCGCCTATCGCAATTCGAAGGTGCTGGTCGCCGGCGACAATTTCGGCTGCGGCTCGAGCCGCGAGCACGCGCCCTGGGCGCTGCTCGACTTCGGCATCCGCTGCGTGATCTCGACCTCGTTCGGCGACATCTTCTACAACAACTGCTTCAAGAACGGCATTCTGCCGATCCGCGTCTCGCAGGAAGACCTCGACAAGCTGTTCGACGACGCCGAGCGCGGCGCCAATGCGACGCTGACGATCGACCTGCCGAGCCAGGAGATCCGCGGCCCCGACGGCGGCAAGGTCAAGTTCGAGATCGACCCGTTCCGCAAGCACTGCCTGATCAACGGCCTCGACGACATCGGCCTGACGATGGAGAAGAAGGCCTCGATCGACACCTACGAGGAAAAGCTCAAGCGCGAACGCGCCTGGGCCTGAGATCGAGCTCCAGTTCGAGCCCCGGTGCGACGAGCGCCGGGGCTTTTTCTTTGTCCTGATTAACCCCTAGACTGACGCGCATGCTGCCCGACATCGTCACCTTCTGGCACGGCCCGATGGACGCACTGCGCCAGACCTGTCTGCGCTCGCAGCTCGCGGCCGGCCACAAGGTCACGGTCTACAGTTTTGACACCATTCCCGGCCTGCCCGCGGGCATCGGGAACGCGGACGCCGAGGCGATCCTGCCGCACGCGTTCTCCGAACGATTGCGACCGCCGCAGCCGGACGGAAGCTGGCGCGACTGGACCACGCTGCAGTTCAGCGACTTCTTCCGCATGAAGCTGATGGCGAAGAACCACGGCCTCTGGCTCGATGCCGACGTGCTGCTGCTGAAACCCGTCGAGATCGATCCGACAAAACCCTACTTCGCCTGGGAGCGGCCGCGCCAGCTCGGCAATTCCGTGATCTATCTGCCGGCGGAGCACGGCATCGTTGCCGCCTTCGAGGAGCTGATGGAGCAAGAGGAGCTGACGCCGAACTGGCTGTCGGTGCGCCATCGCATCACCTTCATGATGCGTCGCCTGCGCGGGGGCTCGAACCGTCTCTCGGACATTCGCGTCGCGATCTTCGGGCCGGCGGCGCTGACCGCGCTCGCGCGCCGCACCGGTGAACTACAGAACGCGCTGCCGAAGCAATCGTTCTACGCCGTGCACGCCGAGCCAAAGCTGTTCTTCGATCCCTCGAGCTATCTCGGCCTCGTCACCAACCCCGAGATCATCGGCCTGCACATCTCGCCCAAGGGCCGCGGCGGCGAAAAGCCGATCCCGGGCAGCCTGTATGCGTGGGCGACGGAGCGGTTTAGCTGAGCTCTCTCCGCTGCGCGGCACGCTCGTGCCCCGGACGCAGCGCAGCACGTCAGTGATGCGCTGCTGAGCCGGGGCCCAGCATGTGGCAAGATGGGTCCCGGCTCTGCGGAGCGGCACTTCGCGCCGCACCGCGTCCGGGACACGCGACCTGCCTTCTTGACCCATTCTCAATTTGATCCAGCGCAACGCGCTCCTGCACCATTGTGCCTAGTCTGGCTCCAATTCCACGACCCGAACGGAGCCTCGCATGAGCACCGCAAGCAGGCCTTATCCCATCGTCCAGGATCTCATCGAATCCTTCGCGAACTGGCTGAAGCATCGCCGCGAGATGAACGAGATGCGGCAGCTCGATCGCGCCGATTTCGACCGGATCGCGCAAGATCTCAGGATCGCGCCTGACGATCTGGAGGAGCTGGTCCGTCACGGCAATCACGCTGCCGACGAGCTGCCGAAGATGCTCGAGCAGCTCGGCATCAGCGCAGACAGGCTCGGTCGTGCGCAGCCGCTGCTGCTCCGCGACATGGAGCGCGTCTGCTCGCTCTGCAATCACAAGGGACAATGCGACCGCGATCTCGCCGATGGCACCGCCGCGGAGAACTACCACGGCTATTGTGCTAATGCTTCGACGCTGGAGTCGCTCGATCGGGCCGACGTCGCCCCGCGCTGACGTGTCGTCTGGGTCGAAAGATCAGATCGTGCCGTTTCGCGCGCATGCGTCGCGCTGGGCAAATCCTTTCACGAGCTTTCTGCACGCGCGATAGCGCTCTTCCATACTCGCTCCGCCGGCATGACCCGAAGGGCCAGGTTCGGCCGCGCTCTCTTTTTTGACTGCATGATGTCGCGCAGTCTTATCGCGTTTGGTCGAAGGTTCGGCATCCTCGGGCACCGGCACAAGCTGCCAGACTGGACGAAGCTCGATATTCGCGGTCTCTGACGGCTTCTCCTTATTGACGGAAGTCAGGGCCCCGTGGGTCGGTCAAAATCCCCCGGGTATGGTCACTTGAAACTCCCCCACCTGATGATCGCCGTCAGCGCCGCTGAACAGCAGTAGCCGGTCAGGCAGGACGTTTATGTTCGACCCCTTTAGCCAGCAAGGGGCCGGGGAGTTGAACGTCTTGAAGCGACATCTGCAAAGCACCGTACTTACATTACTTGATCGCAACACCAGCCAGCGCGAGATTCACCGGCTGACGGGTGTCGATCGCAAGACGATCCGGCGTTATCAGGCGCTGCGGGCCGGTGCGGAGGCAAATTCCCCCGGGGAAGTGACCACCGGCTCGGTGAGCGCGGACGGCCAAATTCCTCCACCCCGACCACCGGCTTTTGGGACATCGGAAGCGACGGTCACCAGCAGCCTGGCCCGTTCGGCTTGCGAAGCGCATCGGACGTGGATCGAAGAACAGGTCCGGCTGAAGCGGAACGCGCAGGCGATTTACCAGGACCTGGTTGATCAATTTGGCTTTCCGTCCAGCTACCAGAGTGTCAAGCGGTTTGTGCGCCGGTTGCGGCACGCTGATCCTGAGCAGTTTGATCGTCTTGAGTTCCTCCCCGGCGAGGAAGCTCAGGTCGACTATGGCGAGGGCGCGCCGACGGTTGATCCGAAGAGCGGGCGGTACCGTCGTCCCCGCCTGTTCGTGATGACGCTACGCTACTCGCGGCGCAGCTTCCGGCGGGTAGTCTGGAAGTCCAGCCAACAAGTCTGGGCGCAGCTCCACGAAGAGGCGTTCCGGTATTTTGGCGGGGTCCCCAGCTATGTCGTGCTCGACAACCTGAAGGAAGGCGTCCTCAAGCCGGATTTGTACGAGCCCCAGCTCAACCCGATTTACAGCGCGATGCTGGCTCATTACGCCGTGGTCGCCGATCCCGCGCGCGTGGCCGATCCAAATCGGAAAGGATGCGTCGAGAATGCGATTCAACATACCCAGGGCACTGCGCTGGCCGGACGGCGCTTCGAGACGCTGGAGGCGCAAAACGAGTTCTTGAGGCACTGGGAGGAGAACTGGGCTTCCAAACGCATCCACGGCAGCACGCGCCGTCAGGTCGAGGCGATGTTCCAGGAAGAGAAGCCGCACCTGCGGCCGCTGCCTGTCGCTCCCTTCCGCATCTTCACCGAAGTCGTCCGGACTGTCTGCGACGACACCACCGTACGCGTCGACAACAGCTATTACGCCGCGCGGCCCGCGCCGATCGGCAGCCAGGTCGTCGTGCGCATCTACACCACCACGATCGAGATCCGTGATCGCCACACCCGTGCGCTGCTGCGTGTTCATTCCCGGATGGCGCACCCCGGTTCTGTCGTCCTGCCGACCAGCGAACGGCCGTTCAACCCGTCGCGGCAAACCGCCGTGCTGCTGGCGAGCGCCGAGCGCATCGGACCGCAGACCAGGGCCTTGTGCCAGCAGGTGTTCGACACCGAAGGGCGCCCCGGACAGCGCGCGATGTGGGGCATTGTCGGGCTGGGCCGGAAGTATCCGGCGCGGCTGGTCGAGCAGGCCTGCGCGCACGCCATCGACAACCGCATCTACCGCTACAAGCACGTGCGTGCGACCGTCGAGCGGTTGTTCGAACAGGCGATCGAGCAGGTTGGAGTGACGCCACAGCCGGCATCGCCGCTCACCCAGGATCATCCGCTGATCCGTACCCCCGCGGAATACGGCGACCTCTTCAGCCGCGCTGTGCGGCGCGACGCCGACGACAATGGTCGGCAGGCCGAGGCTCACGACGATCACGCCACGGCAATCCGCGCTCGTGTCGCCTGCGCAACCCCGGCCAACTCCGGCGCCACGAGCGCTCCCGCTGCACCTTCTCACCTTAAACTGGAGACCTAGCCACATGATGACCATGCCGGAAATTGAGCGTTGCCTACGACAGCTGCGCCTGTCGGGTGTCCGCGACACGCTGCAGACGCGCGTGCTCCAGGCGCAGGGCGCCAACCAGCCCTTCCTCGAGACCTTCTCCCTTATCCTGCAGGATGAACTGGACCGTCGTCAGTCCCGTCTTATCGAGCGGCGATACCAGCAATCCGGGCTCGACGAAAAGCTGACGCTCGCCGAGTTCGACTGGTCCTTCAATCCCAAACTGCCACGTCAGACCTGCTTCCAGCTCCACACCCTGGCGTTCATTGCCGCTGGCGAGAACGCTCTGCTTGTTGGCAAACCTGGCACCGGGAAGTCGCACATCGCCAAGGCGATTGCCTATCAGGCGATCCTGCAAAGCCACAAGGTCCAGTATCTTGAGACCGACGACTTCTTCCACCGCTACGCCCTGAACTCTCCGGCACAACGCGAGGTCCGGCTGCGAACCATCATCGACTGCGATCTCCTCGTGCTGGACGATCTATTCCTCGCACGCGCCATCCCCGACGACGCCGGCACTTTGCTGCAGACCCTGATCCATCAGCGTTACAAACTGCGCCGCAGCGTCATCGTCACCTCCAATCGCGTCGTGCAGGATTGGGGGGCATACCTTGGGGACAACACTATGAGCACGACGATCCTCGATCGCCTTATGCATCATTGCCATCTGCTTGAGTTCGACGGACGCAGCTATCGGCTCAAAGAAGCCGCTGAAGCTCTTGCCCGGGAAACAAACTCAAACTAACAGTCCCTTGTCCTGCCTCGCGGGTGGAGGAATTTGACTGACCACACCCGGAGGAATTTGAAGTGACCCGCGGGGAGGGCAAGGACGTTCTTATCCAGCTTGGCCGTAACAGGCGTTCCATTGATGGAGAATTTATCGTTCGAAATGAACTCGGCGAACGATTTGTATCCCGCCACATCCTTCGCCCATGATTGTTTCGTGGGCGGCCCCCAGAGGTAGTATCCCTTGGCCAAGCCCGTCGCGGAGACCTCCGTGATGATCAGCATGGCGTAGCGTCCCTTGCCATTGGTCCACCCACGCTTGTTGGACCACACGCCGACAAATCTGGAATTGGCGTTGAGTGGATCGTTCTGATCGGACGAGATGGTGAAGCTCGGCAATTCGAGTTGCTGAGCTGCCGCGATGACAGAGATCTTTTTGTTGTCGTCGGGCGTAAATAGATTTCGCACGACGCGCTTGGCATCAGGCTCCTGGCGCCCGCCCGCATCCGATTTCGAAGCCGTTGCCGGAGATGACAGCGCCGCAACCTCGTTGCCCTTGAGATCCTTGATTCGTTGGCGGGCTTCGACGGCGTGGTCGCTGCGGGGGTATCTGGCGAGAAATTCCTCAAAGAGAGCTGCCACCGTCGACGTCCGGACAGCCTGCCAGAACTTCTCGTCTTCAGCGGGAGCTGCAGGCGCCGGAGTTGATGCCGCTGGTGCCTGAGCGGCGACGGCAGGGGCCTTGAGGTAAATCTCCTCCTTCGACAAGGAGCCATACACAAAGGGCTGCTGTTCGCGCCTGGTTGCCGCCATCACGTCGTCACGAACCCGGCGAAACAGAAACGATATCTCCAGGCCGGGTGTTTCGATGTGGCGAAGCAGCGACGTCGTGAAGGGGCTATTCCGGCCATCGCCGTCGCTTGCCGTGGTGCCGTCCCGGGCGGCATACGCGATCAGGACATTGTCGGACGGCTCCGTCGGCGCGAGCCCGCGAGCCACGGCCCGGGTGCTCAACGAGCGCTTCATCTTCGCGGCAAAAGGGTTGTTGCGGCACGCGTCAAGTATCACGAGGCCCAACTTCCGTGCCTTCGAAACCTGAAGGCTCACCGAACGCAGGCTGATCGCCTCGCTTTCGGCGTCGATATCGCTGCGCAGCTCTGCGCTGATTGGGATCAGCCAATTCTCGCCGCCGACTTCCATGCCGTGCCCCGCGTAGAACACGACGGCGATGTCGGACATTTCGGCGGATCGGCCGAACTCAACGACGGCCTTCCTCATCTCTTGCGCGGTGGCGTTCCTGACTTGGGTGACCTTGAAATCCAGCCGCTCCAGCGCGCGGCCGATGTCGGCCGCGTCGCGAGTCGGGTTCGGCAATTCGGGCACCTTCTCGTAGGCGCCATTGCCGATGACAAGCGCAACCCGCGCCTGCGCAAGGGCGGGCTGAGCGGACAAAAGCGACATGACGAGAAAGACAGCCGCCCCAAAAAAACGCATCAATAGATTGCCCGAACCCGCCAATGGCTTCGAGGGTAGCACCCCTGTTCACTACCGCAACGGGAAAAGCCGAGATCTGGACTTCGGCGCGGAGGGTTCCGGGCAAAGCGCAGACTTACGCGCTGCCGCAACAATCACTGGTCGATGACCAGGTGAGACACCTCGCCGAGTAGCAAGGGGCGTCAATAGTATGATGTATGCAAGGCCCTGTTTGCGCGGCGAGGATGCCGGCAAGGTCTCCGCAATTGTCCGTGCTTGATCTCGACGAATGGCTCTGTTTGGATGGTTCCCCTTCGGCAATTCGTATTCCGGATAATCATGGCAAACGAAATAGATGGTTACCGTCGTTCGTTGGGTGCTCGTTCACAGGAAAGCGCCATGACTGTCCACCGCACCGGCGTCGGGAATCGACTATTGGCGGCGTTGCCGCCGGCGGATCTCGGTTTGCTCACGCCCTACTTCCAGAAGGTCTCGTTCGAACCCGATGCCATCCTGGTGCGGTCGGGCGATGAGCTCGACCCGGTTTATTTTCCCCATAGCGGCGCCATCGCCTTCATGATCGATATGCCGGACGGGCAAACGGTCGCAACCACCTTGATGGGACGGGAAGGCGCTTTGGCCTCGTTCTCCGTGCTCGGCCCGTCGCTGTCATCCGTGACAGCGATTGCTCGGATCGCCGGCACAGCATCGCTGATTTCCGCCGCCAAGTTTCGCGCGGCCTTCGCGCAAAGCGCCGCCATCAGGAACGTCGTGCAAGTCCACGCCCGCGCGGTGTTGTTGCAGCTCCAGCACGTCGCCGCCTGCAACGCGCTGCACCGGGTCGATGGCCGCATGGCGCGGTGGCTCCTGCAGCTGCACGACCGCGTTCCCGATGACCGGCTTCCGGTGACGCACGAGGCGCTTGCGCAATTGCTTGGGGTGCGACGGACGACAGTGACCCTGACGATGAGCAAGCTACGCGATGCCGGCGCCGTCCCGTCCGACCGGCGCGGGTTTGTCGAGATCCATCGGGCGCGGCTCGAGAAGGTCGCATGCGATTGCTATGCGCTCATGCAGCGCAAGATCGATCAGATGTATTGCCAGGAATTGGCGGCGCCGCAGCCTGTCGATGCACCGTCCCGCGAAAGCGCCATCGTCGCGGGTGACGAATCCAGAGCCGCTTCGCGGGCGGGAAAATAGGCGATTGGGACTGACCGCCGCGATGACCGCATGGGTCACAAGCGGCAGTCCTCTTGACGTCGAGAAGATGTCCGCCTGGCGGGGAAAAGCGGATATCGCGTCTTCGAGTTGACGCCTCAGCCCTTGCTCATCGCTGCGATCGCGTCCGCGATCTCGATCGTGCGCCGCGCCATGTCGGCGTGCAGACGCTCCACCATTGCGCCATCGAGCCGGATCGCGCCGCGCGAAACGTTCTCCGGCAGCTCGAATGCCGCGATGATCTTTCGCGCGCGCGCGACTTCCTCTTCGGGCGGCGTGAAGATCGCGTTGCAGGCCTCGATCTGCGACGGATGGATCAGCGTCTTGCCGTCGAAGCCGAGGTCGCGGCCCTGTGCGCATTCGGTGGCAAAACCGTCTGAATTCGCGATGTCGCTGTAGGGGCCGTCAAGGATCTCGAGGCCATGGGCGCGCGTCGCCAGAATGCAATGGGTGATGATCGGGATCATCGCCGCGCGACCCGGCAACATCTTGATGCGCGTCTCGCGCGAGATGTCGTTCGGGCCGAACACGAAACCGGAGAGGCGCGTCTTGGGATCGCGGCCCGCGGCGGCCAGCTCCTCGGCATGAAGCACGGCGCGCGCGGTCTCGATCATCGCCCAGACTTTCACCGTCGGCGCGGCGCCGAGTTCGGCAAGGCGAGCGCCGATCGCCTGGAGATCCTCGATGCTTGAAACTTTTGGAACCAAAATGCCATCAGGCGAGGCCTTGGCGGCCATCGCGACGTCATCGGCCCACCAGGGCGTGTCGAGGCCGTTGGTCCGGATCAAAATCTCGCGCTTGCCGAACCCCTTGTCCGCGATCGCAGCGGCGATGCCGTCACGCGCCCCCCCCCTTGAGGTCGGGGGCGACGGAATCTTCCAGATCGAGGATCAGGCCGTCGGCGGCGAGATTTCGCGCCTTTTCCAGCGCGCGAGGGTTGGAGCCGGGCATGAACAGATGGCTGCGGCGCGGGCGGGTCATGCGAGCATTCCTTCCAGTTTCCTCGGGTGTATTCTGGAGCATGATCCCGGAAAAATGTGCGGCGGTTTTCCGAAAGGATCATGCTCAAACAACAAGCCAAGCCGATAGCATCTGGCCTGCCTATTCGAAAGGCTTGTTCGCCCCTCTGGTCTATGGTTAGGCATAGGCCATGATCACATTCCCGAAGCATTTGCTGGAAGGCTACAAGGCCTTCGCCACCCAGCGGCTGCCGACCGAGCAGAGCCGCTATCGCGAGCTGTCGGTGAAGGGGCAGTTCCCGGAAGTGATGGTGATCGGCTGCTGCGACAGCCGCGTCTCGCCCGAGGTGATCTTCGACGTCGGACCGGGTGAACTGTTCGTCGTCCGCAACATCGCCAATCTGGTGCCGGTGTATCAGCCCGACGGCAATGCGCACGGCGTCTCCGCGGCGCTGGAATATGCCGTGACGGTGCTGAAGGTGAAACACATCGTCGTGCTCGGGCACGCGCAATGCGGCGGCATCCGCGCCTTCGTCGACAAGATCGAGCCGCTCACGCCGGGCGACTTCATCGGCAAATGGATGCAGATGTTCATCAAGCCGGGCGAAGTGGTCGAGCAGCGCGACCACGAGACCATGGCGCAGTTCGTCGAGCGCATCGAGAAGGCCGCGGTGTTCCGCAGCCTGGAAAACCTGATGACGTTTCCGTTCGTGCAGAAGGCGGTGGACTCAGGCCAGATGCAGACCCATGGCGCCTATTTCGGCGTGGCAGAGGGGTCGCTGTTCGTGCTGGACAAGGTCGCGAAGGAATTCAAGAGCGTGCGCAACGCGGCTTGAATTCGTAGGGTGGGCAAAGGCGCAACGCGCCGTGCCCACCATCTTTCCCGATTGAGACCTTGGTGGGCACGCTTCGCTTTGCCCACCCTACGAGATCCCGCTCGTTACGCCGCCTTCTTCTTCGCGCTGATCAGCTTGCGGTTGATCAGCACTTCCGCGATCTGGATGGCGTTGAGCGCCGCGCCCTTGCGCAGATTGTCGGACACGCACCACAGCACGAGGCCGTTCTCCACCGTCGCGTCCTCGCGGATGCGGCTGATATAGGTGGCGTCCTCGCCGGCGGCTTCATACGGCGTGGCGTAGCCACCGGGCTCCTGCTTGTCGATGACGAGGCAGCCCGGCGCCTTGCGCAGGATGTCGCGTGCCTCGTCCGCCGTGATCGGATTCTCGAACTCGATGTTGATGGCCTCGGAGTGGCCGACGAACACCGGCACGCGCACGCAGGTCGCGGAGAGCTTGATCTTGGGATCAAGGATCTTCTTGGTCTCCGCCATCATCTTCCACTCTTCCTTGGTGTAGCCGTCCTCCATGAAGACGTCGATCTGGGGGATGACGTTGAAGGCGATGCGCTTGGGGAATTTCTTCGCGATCAGCTCGCTGTTGGTGTAGACGGCCTTGGTCTGCGAGAACAATTCGTCCATCGCATCCTTGCCGGCGCCCGAGACCGATTGATAGGTCGAGACCACGACGCGCTTGATCGTCGCCTTGTCGTGCAGCGGCTTCAGCGCGACCACGAGCTGCGCGGTCGAGCAGTTCGGGTTGGCGATGATATTCTTCTTCTTGAAGCCGGCCGTCGCATCCGCGTTCACCTCGGGCACGATCAGCGGCACGTCCGGATCCATGCGCCAGGCGGACGAGTTGTCGATCACGACGGTGCCGGCGGCGCCGATCTTCGGCGACCATTCCTTCGACACCGAGCCGCCCGCCGACATCAGGCAGATATCGACATCGGAGAAGTCATAGTGCTCGAGCGCTTTGACCTTCAGGGTCCGGTCGCCATAGGAGACCTCGACGCCGACGCTGCGGCGTGACGCCAGGGCCACGACCTCGTCCGCGGGGAATTTGCGTTCATCAAGGATGTTGAGCATTTCCCGTCCGACATTGCCGGTCGCGCCGACGACTGCGACTTTGTAACCCATCGTTCACTCTCCGATGAAAAAGCCCGTTCCTGAAGCTGACGCTTAAACAGGAAGAGCAGCGCTTCTATGCGAGAACCGGCCTCAAGACAACGTTGGACCATGCCTGAAGGCCGTGGATGCAGTCGCCAGAGGCCAGCACGGCCGCAACCCCTACCCAGATCCATCTGGCGCTCGCAGCCCTCGCCGACGAAGTCGTCGGCACGCTGGCGCGCCTGTTCGCCTATGTGGGGACGCTGGTCCTGTTTGCCATCCTCGCCCTCGCCGCGTTCGACCAGCTGCCCAGCCTGCGTGACGAAGAGCCGGCCGAGAAGCCGGGATGGAGCGTGGCCGATCGCTCGCAACCGGCCTTCGCCCTCAGCCGGCTCGATTCATCAGAAAAAACAGCCTCTTACGTCATTCTCAGGCATCCCGAAGGCGGCCGCAGGGACGTGATGCGCTGGACCGGCGGCGAGGCGGACAAGCCCGTGGCGGAGCTCGAGATCTACCGGGAAGGCGGCGAATTCGACGTGACCCGCCCGGCGACAGCGGACCTGGCGGTCCACATGGGCCTGGGTGACGCAACCCCGCTCGAGCAGGCCGGCCTGATCGACACGAAATTCGGTCCCGTCGCCCTGTTCCGGCCCACCGGCACGGCGGAGGCCGCGCGGGCGTGCCTCGGCTACCTCAAGCGCAGTGAGGAGCCGGCGCTTCAGATCTCCGGCTTCTCCTGCCAGGGCGACACCCTGCCCGCCCGGCGCGCGGCAATCGCCTGCACGCTGAACCGGCTGACGCTCCTGACCTCGGGCAACGAGCCGAAGCTGGCGGAATTGTTCGCCCATGCGGAGCTGAAGCGCCGCTCCTGCGCTTCCCAGGGTTCGTCGGACTGGCTGCTGGGCGCGGCGAACGCGCAATTGCGCGGGGCGCTCTAACCGACATCAAGCTCAAGTGGCTGGTATTGATGCAACTTTTGCCAGCGCGCACGATTATTCCGGGCTGGTGTGACCCAATTGACCTAGTTGCGGCCACCCTTGCCGGGCTAGTATGGGGATGAAATCGATTGGCGGCTTGCCGCCTGAAGGGGACGTGATGAGCTCGAATTTCTCCGCCGCGAACAAACTGGCGATGTGGCTTGCGGCCGGCGCCGTGGTTGCCATGTGCTCAGCCCTCGCGACACCCGCCTCGGCCGACACCAAGAAGCAACGTTACGACAACAGCCGGCCCTATTACGGTCCGAGTGGCCCCAACGCGGTCTATCAGCAGGGCCGCACCCGCCTCTATGTGAGCAAGCGCTCCTGGCTCGACGGCGGCACCGAGGTCAATCCGGGTGACCGCAAGTTCTCCGATTACGCTTTCCCGCCGGCGATCGGCTATCCGACCTTCGCCCGCGAGAACAACAACCGCCCGATCGATCGCCAGCCGCTGAGCACGCCGGCCGACGTCGGCGGTTATCCGCGGAATTTCCCGCTGTACTGAGCGGAATGATCGACCGAATCAAAATGGCCGGGCTCGCGCCCGGCCATTTTTATTTGTGAGAGATACGTCCGCTTCAGGCGTTGGCTGCCGGGTCGTAGCGCCTGCAAAATTCTTCGATCGCCTCGGAGCGGAAATCGCCCAGGCGCTCGAAGATCAGCTCGTCCGGCCAATCCCACCAGGCAATGCGGCGCAGGCTTTCGGCGACCGAATCGTCAAAGCGCTTGCGGATGGCACGCGCGGGAACGCCACCGACGATCGTGTAGGGCTCGACATCGCGGCTAACGACCGCGCCCGCGGCAATCACCGCCCCGTCGCCGACCGTGATGCCCGGCAGCAGGATGGCGGCGTGCCCGATCCAGACATCGTTGCCGACGATGACGCGGTCACTGCGGCGATCCGCGAAGAAGTCGCGGTCACGACTCGCGGTCGCGTCGTAATATTCGGGGCAATACGTGAAGCGATGCTGGGACGGCCGGCCCATCGGATGATTAGGCGCGCCGATGCGCACCGAGTTGGCGATGGCGCTGAATTTTCCGATCACCGCGTCGGCGACCTCGCAGTTCTCGCCGAGATAGGAGTAGTCGCCGAGCGCGGCATATTCGATGCGGGTGTTGGCGAGGATTTCGCAGCGCCGCCCGATCTGGGCTTCGCGCTGGCGCACCGTTTCATGGATGATGGTTTCCGCGATCTTGGGGCGGGGCGAGGCATCCATGAGGTGGCTTCCCTGAGGTCGTCGGCAGAGCCGTAGGGTGGGCAAAGGCGCGTAGCGCCGTGCCCACCATCTCCCGGCAATCGCGATCGAAATGGTGGGCTCGCTATCGCTTTGCCCCTACGATTGCGGTGTTTGTGGCTACGCGTGCAGCTTCTGCAATTCCTTCAGGATCGCTTCGCCCATCTGCGTGGTCGAGGCGGCCGTGGTGCCTTCCGACTTGATGTCGGCGGTGCGCAGGCCGCTCGCCAGCACCGCGGCGATCGCGGCATCGACCTTGTCGGCGAGATCGCCCATGTCGAAGGAATAGCGCAGCGCCATGCCAAAGGACGAGATCATCGCGATGGGATTCGCGAGGCCCTTTCCGGCGATGTCGGGTGCCGAGCCGTGCACGGGCTCGTACAGCGCCTTGCGCTTCTTGCTCTTCACATCGACCTCACCGAGCGAAGCCGAGGGCAGCATGCCGAGCGACCCCGTCAGCATTGCCGCGATGTCGGAGAGCATGTCGCCGAACAGATTGTCGGTGACGATGACGTCGAACTGCTTCGGCGCCTTCACCAGCATCATGCCGCCGGAATCGGCGAGCTGGTGCTCGAGCGTGACGTCAGGATATTCGCGCTTGTGGACCGCCGTCATGACCTCGTTCCAGAGCACGCCCGACTTCATGACGTTGCGCTTCTCCATCGACGTCACCTTGTTCTTGCGCTTCCTGGCAAGCTCGAAGGCGACGCGGCCGATGCGCTCGATCTCATAGGTGTCGTAGACCTGGGTATCGACGGCACGCTTCTGGCCGTTGCCGAGATCGGTGATGGTTTTGGGCTCGCCGAAATAGACGCCGCCGGTGAGTTCGCGCACGATGACGATGTCGAGACCCTCGACCGCCTCGCGCTTCAGGCTGGAGGCATCGGCCAGCGCCGGATAGCAGACGGCGGGACGGAGGTTGGCGAACAGGGCGAGATCCTTGCGCAGGCGGAGCAGGCCGGCTTCGGGGCGCACCTCGTAAGGAACGGCATCCCACTTCGGGCCGCCGACCGCGCCGAAGATGATGGCGTCGGCGGCCAGCGCCTTGGCCATGTCGCCCTCGGAGATCGACACCTTGTGGGCGTCATAGGCGGAGCCGCCGACGAGTCCGGTATCGGTCTCGAATTTGGCGATCCCTGCCGAATTGAGCCAGTCGATCAGCCGCTTCACCTCGCCCATCACCTCGGGGCCGATACCGTCGCCGGGGAGCAGCAGCAATTTGTGGGTCGCCATGGTCGTTTCCTCTGAGATCGAATTCGGCCGGAGTGCTAGAGCGGCGTTGCGCGCTTGGCAAGACACCATTGCCGCCTCGCGGCTGTGCAAGGCCCGCAGGGCCTGCCACACTGGGCGTGCCGGAGTATCCCTTGCGCGCCCCTGATCGTCCCCCGCCCGACGCACATCCCGCGCGGCTGATCCTGACCCTGTCGCTGGCGGCGACGGTCGGGCTCGGCATCGGCCGCTTTGCCTATGCGCTGGTGCTGCCCGATATGCGGGAGGACCTCGGCTGGTCCTACTCGGCGGCCGGTTTCATGAACACCATCAATGCCGTCGGCTACCTCGTGGGCGCGCTTGTCGCGTCCCGGCTGATCCAGCGCGTCGGCTGGTCGGCGGCGATCCGCGGCGGAACCCTCGCCTGCGTCGCCGCGCTCGCCACCTGCGCGCTGACAGGCAATTTCGTTGCGCTGAGCCTCGCACGCCTCGTGCTGGGCTTGGGTGCGGCGGCCGGCTTCGTCGCCGGCGGCGCGCTGGCCGCGGCTATCGCGCAGTCGCGCCCGGAACGGGCCAATTTCCTGCTCAGCCTGTTCTATGCCGGGCCCGGCATAGGGATTCTCGCCTCGGGGCTGATCGCCCCGTTCACGCTGCAATATTTTGGGCCGGGCTCGTGGTGGCTGGTGTGGTGGGCGCTGACGCTGCTGTCCGTCGTGATGACCGTGCCGCTGTTCCTGATCCGCATCGAGAGTGGGGTGCGCTTCTCGGAAGGCAGCCACGCCGCCTTCGCGATTCTACCCGTGCTGATCTATCTCGCCGGCTACTTCCTGTTTGGCGCCGGCTACATCGCCTACATGACCTTCATGATCGCGTATGTGCGCGACGGCGGCGGCGGGGCCGCGGCGCAGGCCGCGTTCTGGAGCCTGATCGGCCTCAGCGCCTTCGTCACACCCTGGGTCTGGCGCGGCGTGCTGGCGCTCGACCGCGGCGGACTTGCCACCGCCATCATCCTCGGCACCAACGCGCTCGGCGCGGCCCTGCCGATGCTTGGGCATTCGCCGGCGTGGCTTGCGGTCTCGGCGGTGGTGTTCGGCGTCGCCTTCTTCGCCGTGGTCGGCTCGACCACGGCCTTCGTGCGCTTCAACTATCCGCCCGAGATGTGGCCTACCGCGATCGCGGCAATGACGATCTCGTTCGGCGTCGGGCAGACGCTCGGCCCGATCGAGGTCGGCGCGATCACGGATGCACTGGGGAGTCTGAGTTACGCATTGAATGTGTCAGCGGCGCTGCTGGCGCTGGGGGCGGTGGCCGCGTTGTGCCAGCGCAAGGTGGGGCCGGCCAAGCAATCGGTGCCGTAGGGTGGGTTGGCCGAAGGCGTAACCCACCACTTCTGCCACTGCGGAAACGAAAGAGGTGGATTACGCCGTGCGACCGCGCTTCGCGCAGCCGTAGGGCTAATCCACCCTACGGCAGCGTGCCTAGTACCCACTTTTCTTGGAACGTGAGTCGTGATTCAAGGTCGGGATGATACCCGAAGCAAGAGAAGTCCACCTTTCGAGGAAAGATCGCAAGGTGCTTGAGGCGTGCTGTCGCTCACCGGTGACGTTGCAGCGCGATTTGAAGCGGGCGCGGATAGTTCTGTTGGCGGCGGATGGGCGCAGCACCCGGTCGATCGCCAAGGAAGTTGGGGTCCAGCCGCGGATTGTCAGCCTTTGGCGGCATCGCTATGCCGACCATGGCCTTGAAGGGCTGCAAGACAAGCCGCGGCCTGGCAAGCAGCCGATCTATACGAAGACGACCGACAAGCGGATTCTGAAGCTGCTGGATAAGCCGCCACCGCAAGGGTTTGCGCGCTGGACCGGCCCCCTGCTGGCCGAGGCGCTGGGCGATGTCGATGTCCAATATGTCTGGCGGTTCCTGCGCAGCCACAAGATTGACCTGGTGGCTCGCAAGTCCTGGTGCGAGAGCAACGACCCGAACTTTACGGCCAAAGCCGCCGATGTTGTCGGCCTCTATGTCGCGCCGCCGGCGAAGGCCATTGTGCTGTGCGTGGACGAGAAGCCCTCGATCCAGGCTTTGGAGCGAGCGCAGGGTTATCTGAAGTTGCCCAATGGCCGCGCCTTAACCGGCCAAAGCCACGATTACAAGCGGCATGGCACCACAACATTGTTTGCGGCGCTCGAAGTCGCCACCGGAAAGATCATCGCGACCCATTCAAAACGCCGGCGCCGCGTCGAGTTTCTCGATTTCATGAACAGCGTCACCGCGGCTTTTCCGAACCGCAAGCTTCACGTCATCCTCGACAACCTCAACACCCATAAAAAGAACGAGGACTGGCTCAAGGCCCACCCCAACGTGCAATTTCATTTCACGCCGACAAGTGCGTCATGGCTCAATCAGGTCGAAGTATGGTTTTCCATCTTGCAGGGGCAGTCGCTCAGCGGCACCTCCTTCACGAGCCTCAAGCAGCTTCAGGAACACATCGATGCCTACGTCAACGCATACAACGACAGAGCCGAGCCCTTCGTCTGGACCAAGAAAAAGGTCCGTCAACGCCGTTTCAAAGGCCGCCGTATCACTCAGCTCTGATTCCGGGTACTAGCTCCCGCTGAACGAATTGTACCCCTGGTCTTCCCAATAGCCGCCCTTGTAGTCGTTGGTGACTTCCATCGAGACCACGTATTTCGGGTTCTTGAATCCGAGTTTCGTCGGCACGCGGATCTTCATCGGGAAACCGTAGGCGCGCGGCAAAATCTCGTTCGCGTATTTGAACGTCATCTGGGTTTGCGGATGCAGCGCGCTGCGCATGTCCAGCGGCGAGTTGTAGCCGTCCTTGTCGGCGCACTGGAACCAAACGTATTTCGCACGCGTGTCGGCGCCGATCAGCTTGAGGAAATCGCGGAGCGGCGTGCCGGTCCAGCTTCCGATCGCGCTCCAGCCCTCGACACAGATGTGGCGGGTGATCTGCGTGACCTGCGGCAGCTTGTAGAGCTCGTCCAGGGTCCAGGACTTCTTGTTGTCGACGAGGCCGCGCACCTCGAGCTTCCAGTCGGCGCCGTCGACATCGGGCGCGTCGTCGAGATCGTAATAGGCGTTGAACGGGAACGGTTTCGTAATCGCGCTCTCGGGGAAGGTCGGCGCCAGCGCGTCGGGATTGAACATCCACGCCTGCACGGCGTCGTTGAACTTCGAGACCTTCGCGAGCAGGGTATCGGCCGACGAGGAATCGACGACGTCGCAGCCGGTGAGCAGCGTCAGCGCGCCGAGGCTGGCGCCGCCGGCGATGAAGCGGCGGCGGGTGAAGTCCGGCATGGACTTGATGGAGTCCTTGATCAGCAGCCGCTTGTCGACGCCGGGGATCAGGAATGAACGTTTCGCCATGACTTCCTCCCTCTCAGCGACCAATGATCATCGCGCGCAGGCTCTTCGGCACCAGCAGCGCGAGCAAGACGTGAACGACGAGGAAGGCGCAGATCGCGGCCATGCAGAAGAAATGGACGTAGCGCGCGGTCGGGTAGTCGCCGAACAGCATCACGAGCCAATGCAGTTGTACCGGCTTCCACATCGACAGGCCCGACAGCACGATCAGCACGCCAACCACGATGATGCCGGCGTACAGCGCCCGCTGCACGTAATTGTAGACGCTCAGATCGTCATGGCCGAGCTTGAAGGTCAGGGCAGCCCTGACGTCGTGGAGCACACCGGACGGCGTGATCGGCAGCAATTTTTTGCGGAAGCGGCCGGTGGCGAAGCCGGTGATGAGATAGGCGAGGCCGTTGATCATCAAGAGCCACATGGCCGCAAAGTGCCAGAGCAGGCCGCCGCCGAGCCAGCCGCCAAGCGTATATTCGCGCGGAAAACTGAAGCCGAACAGCGGCGAGGCGTTGTAGATCTGCCAGCCCGACAGGATCATCAGGATCATGGCGACCGCATTGGTCCAGTGCATGACGCGGACCCAGGCCGGCTGGATCACTTTGGCGGGGGTGGCGCTGACCTGCTCGTCGCTGACTGTGAGGCTCGACATGATGGTTCCGTCCTGAAGGTCGTCTGACACCGAATATACGCCGATACTTCCGCTTTCGTTACGCCCCCGCACGACGGCGAATCGAGTCTGCGGGCGACCTTGGTCACAATAAAGCGAGCCGGGTGCCCCCGGCTCGCCGTCTCAAAGCATCCTGTTCCGGGGATGAAACAGGGGTGGGCGGTGTTACGTCGCCGGCATCAGCACGGTGTCGACCACATGGATCACGCCGTTCGACTGGTTGACGTTGGAGATCGTCACCATCGAGGTGCCGCCCTTGGCATCGACGATCCAGACCTTGCCGTCCTGCTTCTTCACCGTCAGCTCCTCGCCTTCGGCGGTCTTCATCTTCTTGCCGTCGGTGAGGTCGGAGGCCTCGAGCTTGCCGGGCACGACATGGTAGGTGAGGATCTTGGTCAAGGTCGCCTTGTTCTCGGGCTTGACCAGATTGTCGACGGTGCCGGCCGGCAGTTTGCCGAAGGCGGCGTTGGTGGGCGCGAACACCGTGAACGGGCCCTTGCTTTCCAGCGTCGGCACCAGGCCGGCCGCCTTCACCGCCGCCACCAGCGTGGTGTGATCCTTCGAGTTGACGGCGTTCTGGACGATGTTCTTGGACGGGAACATCGCGGCGCCGCCGACCATGACGGTCTTCTCCTCGGCGCGGACAGGCGCGACGACGGTCGCGGTGATGGCCAGGGCGCTGAAGGCGGCGGCAGCGAGATAGGCAATACGCTTCGACATGGAGAGTCTCCCGATTGAATTGTGACCGGCAATGGCCGGTGCTTGAGTTGGGCAACAACGGCGCCTGCGACCTTTTGGCGTGAAGCAGCAGTGCCGTCGTTGGACCGAACTACGGGAGGGTTCGCGATGGGGTTTCGGGAAATAATTTATCGTGATGCGTGAAACTAAGCGGGGGAGTGTCCGTGTGCATCCACACCGTCATTGCGAGGAGCGAAGCGACGAAGCAATCCAGAGTCTTTCCGCGGAGGGTCCTGGATTGCTTCGCTGCGCTCGCAATGACGAGGTGTAGCCCGGATGGAGCGAAGCGTAATCCGGGGTTGTCGCGTTCGGATCGACTTGTCCCGGATTGCGCTTCGCTCCATCCGGGCTACGGGCCGACAATCAATCCCTGTTGTTCGGCGTCTGAATGAATCCGCGATTATGCGTCGGGCTGATCAGGAGCTCGTTGATGCAGACGCGCGGCGGCATCGATGCGATGAACGCGATGGTGCGGCCCAGATCTTCCGATTGCAGCATCTTGGCCTGCTCCTCCTCGCTCGGCACCACCGGGCGCAGCTTCAAGATCGGGGTCGCCACTTCGCCCGGCATCAGGCAGCAGGCGCGCAGGCCGTTGACGCATTCGTCCATGTTGAAGGAATGAGTCAGCGCCAGCACCGCATGCTTGGTGGTGGTGTAGGCCGGGCCCGGCATCTTCGAGACGTGGCGGCCGGTCCAGGACGAGACGTTGATGATCGAGCCATCCTGCTGCTTGCGCATCGTGGGCAACACTGCGCGCATGCAATACAGCACGCCGTTGAGATTGACCTGGACGAGCTTGTCCCAGCCCTCCAGTTCCATGTCCTTCCAGCTCCGCTTGGGGACATTGATACCGGCATTGTTCACGAGCAGGTCGATGCGGCCGTGCTTTGCGACGATTTGATCGGCCGCCTTCTGGGCTTCGGCGGCGTTGGACACATCGAGCGCAATGGCCTCGGCCGCCCCGCCTGCCTTGGCAATCCTGGCAACCACGGTATCCAGGGCGTCCTTGCGGCGCCCCGAGACCACGACTATCCAGCCGTCGGCCGCGAGCGCCTCGGCGCCGGCCTCCCCGATGCCGCTGCCGCCGCCCGTTACCCAGGCCACGCGTTTCCCGTTTTTGGTCATGCAAACTGTCTCCGTTGCTTCATTGGGGCGGTTTTTGCTAATCCAGCCCTCGGTTTTGACCGGCCTTGTTGCCTTGCGGTCGAGGAAATCTTGCATGAACCAAGCTGCCAACGCCAACCTGTTTTCCCGCCTGTTCGACGGCCTGGACGATCCCAAACGCCTCGCGGTCGAGACGCAGGACGGCGCCCATATCAGCTATGGCGATCTGATCGCGCGGGCCGGGCAAATGGCGAACGTGCTGGTCGCGCGCGGGGTGAAGCCTGGCGACCGCGTCGCGGTGCAGGTGGAGAAATCGGTCGCCAATATCGTGCTGTATCTGGCCACCGTGCGGGCCGGCGCGGTCTATTTGCCGCTGAACACGGCCTATACGCTGAACGAGCTCGATTACTTCATCGGCGATGCCGAGCCGTCGCTGGTGGTCTGCGATCCCTCCAAGGCGGAAGGGCTCGCCCCGATCGCCGCCAAGGTGAAGGCCAAGGTCGAGACGCTCGGACCCGACGGCAACGGCTCGCTGACGGAAGCCGCCGACAAGGCCAGCAGCGAATTCGCGACCGTCTCACGGGTAAACGACGATCTCGCCGCGATCCTCTACACGTCGGGCACCACCGGCCGCTCCAAGGGCGCGATGCTGACGCACGACAATCTCGCGTCGAACTCGCTCTCGCTCGTCGGCTATTGGCGCTTCACCGACAAGGACGTGCTGATCCACGCGCTGCCGATCTACCATACGCACGGCCTGTTCGTGGCGACCAACGTCACGCTGTTTTCGCGGGCGTCGATGATCTTCCTGCCGAAGCTCGACCCTGATCTCATCATCAAGCTGATGGCGCGCGCCACGGTGCTGATGGGCGTGCCGACCTTCTACACGCGGCTGCTCCAGAACTCCGCGCTGTCGCGCGAGACCACAAAGCACATGCGGCTGTTCATCTCGGGCTCCGCGCCGTTGCTCGCCGAAACCCATCGCGAATGGTCGGCGCGCACCGGACACGCGGTGCTCGAGCGCTACGGCATGACCGAGACCAACATGAACACGTCGAACCCGTATGACGGCGAGCGCGTGCCCGGCGCGGTCGGCTTTCCCCTCCCCGGCGTCTCCGTGCGCGTGACCGAGCCCGAGACCGGCAAGGAGCTGCCGCGCGACGAAATCGGCATGATCGAGGTGAAGGGCCCGAACGTCTTTAGGGGTTATTGGCGCATGCCGGAGAAGACCAAGTCCGAATTCCGGCCCGACGGCTTCTTCATCACCGGCGACCTCGGCAAGGTCGACGACAAGGGCTACGTCCACATTCTCGGCCGCGGCAAGGATCTCGTGATCTCCGGCGGCTTCAACGTCTACCCCAAGGAAATCGAGAGTGAGCTCGACGCCATGCCCGGCGTGGTCGAGTCCGCCGTGATCGGCGTGCCCCATGCCGATTTCGGCGAAGGCGTCACGGCGGTTCTGGTCTGCAACAAGGGCGCCGACGTCACCGAAGCCGCCGTGCTGAAGGCGCTCGACGGAAGGCTGGCAAAGTTCAAGATGCCCAAGCGCGTCTTCGTCGTCGACGAATTGCCGCGCAACACCATGGGCAAGGTGCAGAAGAACGTGCTGCGGGATACGTACAAGGATATTTACGCGAAGAAATAGAGCTCAATCGCTCCGGGGGTGGGGGACATGAACCGAGAGCAAGCTAAAAAGATACACAAGCACCTGCTTGATGCCGCAGCAGCATTCCGGCGAGCTGAGGCCGCGATCGTCGATGTTGGCGACGACGGCAGAAAGCTGTTTGCAGAACCGCTTATAACGGCGGTTTTCCATTTGCAGTTCAAGCTTCTGCGACTGATCTACAAAAGATATCCGGACCTTGAGCCACCAGGCCCGCCTCCCACAATCGACAGCACGCTCCGATGGGAGAATGTTTTTCTTCCATCGTCTGTGCTGGAGACTGATTTGGATCGCGTCATTTTCTCTGTCATGAAGCCACGATGGCAGAAGGTCGCGATGGTTCTGTACTGCGCGGTTGAGAAGGTCGAAAAGGAAGAAGCGCTAGCGGCTCCTGTCGACTTTGAGGTCTTTGCGGCCGGCATTCAGGCGTTGGTCGAGGCCGATCTTCTGGAAGCGCAAGGCAATCTTCAAATGTGGGGCCGCAGCGAAGTGAGATTGAAGGACCGATCCGTCAACTAGCACGCAATCCGTAGGGTGGGTTAGCCGAAGGCGTAACCCACCACTTTAGTCTCCGCGATGCGAGAAGTGGTGGGTTACGCTGCGCTAACCCACCCTACGATGCCAGCGCTTACTGCCCGCCCACCAAGCTCATCACGAACCGGCTTCCGACGATGAACAGATAGCACCCGAACGCCATCTCCAGCGTTCGCTTCGACATCGCATGCGCGGCTCTCACGCCGAGCGGCGCTGTCACGAGGCTCATCGGCATCACCAGCACGGCGCCGATCAGCGAGACGTAGCCAAGCGCGAACGGGATTTGCAGCGCTGCGACGGCCGGATAGGTCGCCGCCGCCGGCCAGCCGGCATAGATGTAGCCGAGCGCGCCGGGGATCGAGATCAGGACCGCGAGTGCCGACGAGGTCGCCACGGCCTGGTGGATGGGCCGGCCGTAGAACGTCATCAGCAGGTTCGAGAACAGGCCGCCGCCGATGCCCATCAGCGTCGAGAGGATACCGACGCAGAAGCCGTAGACGCGCATCAGCGGCCCTTTGGGCAGGTCGTCGCCGAACTTGCAGCCCTCGCGCGCGAAGATGAGACGCGCCGACGCGGAATAGGCGACGCAGACGAACACGATCTTGAACAGCTTCTCTGGCGCGTAGCGCGCGATGACGCTGCCGGCGACGACGCCGATCACGATCGGCAGCCACCACACGCGCAGGATCGACATGTCGACGGCGCCGCGCTTGTAATGCGCCTGGAACGAACGGATCGACGTCGGGATGATCACGGCGAGCGAGGTGCCGATGCAGAGCGGCATGCGCACTTCGAGCGGCACGCCGGCGATGCGGAAGCATTCGTAAAACACCGGCACGAGAATCGCGCCGCCGCCAATGCCGAACACGCCGGCCAGGAATCCCGACAGCGCGCCGGTTGCGATCAGCAACAGCGCGAGCTCGACGATCTCCTTGATATCAAGACCTGCAATCACCCCTGACCTGCCCCGGCGACTGGTCGCAACTTCTCCGAAACATGCGTTCGGAAAGCTGCGTGCGGAGCTTTAGGCGATCTGATTCTCGCGGTCGACACGCCACGTCTTGCGGCTGGGGTGGAATGCAAGGTGCGCATATCCGGACAGGGGTCAAACCGGGCCCGGGCGGGAGCGGGTTGGCGCCGTCCGAATGGCGTTAGCGGCTCAAAAGACCGGCCCCGGGCAGGTTTGGACGGCATGGTCCGTTTAGAGGCGTTCCAATAGCAATTTCAACGCGCATCGGTCCCTTCAGAAAAAATGAATATAGATTCTGTTTTTCGTTGGCGGACAGAAGTGCTGGTATACCAAGCCACTGATTGGCCTTGCATCATCAACGCTCTAGAGCTGAACCGCGGTTCGATTTATGGCGATTTGGTGATTGCGCAGGCGAAATCGACTCCGTAAATAGAGCCGACCTTTCGCGATCCCCGCGTGCCCCCTGCTGGGCCGCAATAAACATCAAAAGCCCATGACCGCACGGATCGAACGACCGCTTTCCCCCCACATGCAAGTCTACCGCTGGACGCTGACGATGGCGCTGTCCATCGTCCATCGCGCCACCGGTATCGCGCTCTACGTCGGAACCCTGCTGCTGGCCTGGTGGCTGATCGCGGCGGCTTCCGGCCCCGCCGCCTATTCCCACGTCCAGGCCTTCACCGGCAGCATCATCGGCCGGCTGATCGTGTTCGGCTACACCTGGGCGCTGATGCACCATATGCTGAGCGGTATCCGGCACTTCGTGTGGGACCTCGGCTACGGCTTCAAGCCCAATGAGCGCGAGGCCCTGACCTGGGGCGCGCTGATCGGCGGCATCGTGCTCACGGTCCTGATCTGGATCATCGCCTATGCGATCGGAGGCGGACGATGAGCGCGACCGATACGCCCAAGCGCAGCATGCGCACCCCGCTCGGCCGCGTCCGCAATCTCGGCGCGGCGCATTCGGGTACGTCCGATTTCTGGCGCCAGCGCATCACCGCCGTCGCCATGACGCTGCTGATGATCCCGGTGCTCGTGATCATCATGATGCTGCTCGGCCGCAACCAGGCCGGCGCCGCGCAGATCCTCGGCTCGCTGCCGATCGCGGTGATCCTGCTGCTCTTCATCGCCGCCAGCGCCTGGCACATGAAGATCGGCATGCAGGTCGTGATCGAGGACTACGTCCACAACGAGAAGCTGAAGCTCATCTCGATCATGCTCAACAATTTCTTCTCGATCGCCGTGGCGCTCGCCTCGACCTACGCGATCCTCAAGCTTTCATCCGGAGTGTAACCCATGGCCACAGCGACGAATGGCAAGGGCAACGGCGCTCCCGCCACCAACGGCAAAGCCTATCCGATCGAAGACCACACCTATGACGTCGTCGTGGTCGGCGCCGGCGGCGCGGGCCTGCGCGCCGTGGTCGGCTGCAGCGAAGCCGGTCTGCGCACCGCCTGCATCACCAAGGTGTTTCCGACCCGCTCGCACACGGTTGCGGCGCAGGGCGGCATCTCGGCCTCACTCGGCAACATGCACAAGGACGATTGGCGCTGGCACATGTACGACACCGTGAAGGGGTCGGACTGGCTGGGTGACCAGGACGCGATCGAGTACATGGTGCGCAACGCGCCCGAGGCCGTTTACGAGCTCGAGCATTGGGGCGTGCCGTTCTCGCGCACCGAGGACGGCAAGATCTACCAGCGTCCGTTCGGCGGCATGACCATGGACTACGGCAAGGGCCAGGCGCAGCGCACCTGCGCCGCCGCCGACCGCACCGGCCACGCCATGCTGCACACGATGTACGGCCAGTCGCTGCGCCACGCGGCCGAGTTCTTCATCGAGTTCTTCGCCATCGACCTGATCATGGACGACCAGGGCACCTGCCGCGGCGTCATCGCGCTCAAGTTGGATGACGGCACGCTGCACCGCTTCCGCGCCCAGACCGTGATCCTGGCAACCGGCGGCTACGGCCGCGCCTACGCCTCCTGCACCTCGGCACACACCTGTACCGGCGACGGCGGCGGCATGGTGCTGCGCGCCGGCCTGCCGATGCAGGACATGGAGTTCGTCCAGTTCCACCCGACCGGCATTTACGGCTCGGGCTGTCTCGTCACCGAAGGCGCGCGCGGCGAAGGCGGCTATCTCGTCAATTCCGAGGGCGAGCGCTTCATGGAGCGCTATGCGCCGTCCGCGAAGGACCTCGCCTCACGCGACGTCGTCTCGCGCGCGATGACGATCGAGATCCGCGAAGGCCGCGGCGTCGGCAAGAAGAAGGACCACATCTTCCTGCATCTCGACCATCTCGATCCCGCGGTGCTCGCCGAGCGCCTGCCGGGCATCTCCGAATCCGCAAAAATCTTCGCCAATGTCGACGTGACGCGCGAGCCGATCCCGATCGTGCCGACCGTGCACTACAACATGGGCGGCATCCCCACGAACTATCATGGCGAAGTGCTGACCAAGAAGGACGGCGACGACAACGCCATCATCCCGGGCCTGATGGCGATCGGCGAAGCCGCCTGCGTCTCCGTGCACGGCGCCAACCGCCTCGGCTCGAACTCGCTGATCGACCTCGTCGTGTTCGGCCGCGCGGCTGCGCTCCGTCTCGCCGACAAGCTCACGCCCAACGCCAAGCAGCCGGAGCTGCCGGCGAACTCGTCCGAGCTCGCACTCGGCCGCCTCGACCATTACCGCTACGCCTCCGGCGGCACGCCGACCGCGAAGCTGCGCGAGGGCATGCAGCACGTGATGCAGAACAATTGCGCGGTGTTCCGCACCGGCGACATCCTGAGCGAAGGCCAGAACCTGATCGAGAAGGTCCACAGCGGCATCACCGACATTGCCGTGTCAGACCGCTCGCTGGTGTGGAATTCCGACCTGATCGAGACGCTCGAGTTCGACAATCTGATCTCGCAGGCGGTGCTGACGATGGACTCCGCCGCCAACCGCACCGAGAGCCGCGGCGCGCACGCCCGCGAGGACTTCTCCGCGCGCGACGACAAGAACTGGATGAAGCACACGCTGGCCTGGCTCGACGACAAGGGCAAGGTCAAGATCGAGTACCGCCCCGTTCACGACTACA
The DNA here is from genome assembly GCF_017565645.3 of Bradyrhizobium barranii subsp. barranii. Lineage (NCBI taxonomy): Bacteria > Pseudomonadati > Pseudomonadota > Alphaproteobacteria > Hyphomicrobiales > Nitrobacteraceae > Bradyrhizobium > Bradyrhizobium barranii. The sequence goes on along the minus strand of NZ_CP086136.1, from coordinate 387,516 downwards.
CCATGACCAACGACGTGCAGTACATCCCGCCCAAGGCTCGCGTTTACTAAACGTCGCGCGTGTACTGAACGAACAGCGAAAGCTTTATCGAAATGGTTGAATTCGCACTTCCGAAGAACTCTAAGATCACCGGCGGCAAGACCTGGCCGAAGCCGGCCGGCGCGACAGACGTTCGCGAATTCCGCGTTTATCGCTGGAATCCGGACGACGGCAAGAATCCGAGCGTCGACACTTATTACGTCGACACCCATGATTGCGGTCCGATGGTGTTGGACGGCCTGATCTGGATCAAGAACAACATCGACCCGTCGCTGACCTTCCGCCGCTCCTGCCGTGAAGGCGTCTGCGGCTCCTGCGCGATGAACATCGACGGCCAGAACACGCTCGCCTGTACGCGCTCGATGCATGACGTCAAGGACGGCGCGGTCAAGATCAACCCGCTGCCGCACCAGCCGGTCGTGAAGGACCTCGTTCCTGACCTCACCAATTTCTACGCGCAGTACGCCTCGGTCGAACCGTGGCTGAAGACGACCTCGCCGACGCCGCAGAAGGAATGGCGCCAGAGCCATGAGGACCGCGAGAAGCTCGACGGCCTCTACGAGTGCATCCTCTGCGCCTGCTGCTCGACCTCGTGCCCGAGCTATTGGTGGAACAGCGATCGCTATCTCGGCCCGGCCGCCCTGCTCCAGGCCAACCGCTGGGTCTCCGACTCCCGCGACGAGGCGACCGGCGAGCGGCTCGACAATCTCGAGGACCCGTTCCGCCTCTACCGCTGCCATACCATCATGAACTGCGCCAAGGCCTGCCCGAAGGGCCTGAATCCGGCGGAAGCCATCGCCGAGCTCAAGCTCAAGATGGTCGAGCGCCAGATCTAGGCCTCATTCATGCTACGGCTCCCCGGCCGCGACGGCCGGGGCATTCTACGCCATAGCCCGCACCACGCGCGAACGTCCGGATTACAACCTCCGGTTCCATCGACAGGCCACTTCCTTCCCAGCGGGAATTTCAAGTAAGCTCTCCGGTCAGGGACCGGAGCGACTGTGCAGGGTGCGCAACGCAACTCGCTGAGACTGTTGCAGTGGATGATGGCGGCATCCCTGGCGCTGCCGATTGCACTGTTCGTCTTCACCTCCACGATCTCCTACACATCGACGAAGGACATCGCCGACCGCGAGATCGAGCGCACGCTCGATGTCGCCCATGAGCACGCGCTCAAGGTGTTCGAGACCATCGACCGCAGCTTGGCCGAACTCAACGAAGTCGTGCGCGGCCTTCCCGACGAGGTCATCCGCTCGCGCGAACCGGCGCTGCATCGCCGCCTGAAACGGCTGACCGATGCGCTGCCGCAGCTCAAATCGGCCTGGATCTTCGACTCGAACGGGAAATCGCTGGTCAACAGCCTCGCCTCGCCACCGCAGGATCTGAGTTTTGCGGACCGCGATTACTTCTACGCCCATGTCGACCAGAACATTGGCACGTTCGTCGGCGCAGCCCTGACGCCGCGTCCGCCCTATCAGGGGGCACGCTTCTTCGGCATGAGCCGGCGCCGCGAAACCGACGATGGCAGCTTCATCGGCGTCATCCAGGCCTCCGTCCTGCCGGAATATTTCGAGAGCTTTTATGCCAGGATCGGCTCCGATCCCGGCAGCTTCTTCGCCATGGGACGCACGGACGGCGTGGTGCTCACCCATTTTCCCCGGCTCGACCGCGACTTCCGGCTCGATCCGACCGGGCCGGTCGGGCAGCAGATCGCCGCTCACCCCGAGCACGGCCTCATCACCATCGCCTGGCCCTCGGACGGAATCGAGCGGCGCGTCGGCTACAGGCGCGTCGCCGAATATCCGATCTATGTCAGCGCCGGGCTCGAGACCGCGGCGATCCGCGCGCGCTGGCTCGCCACCATGGGCCAGCATCTGGTGTTCGGCATTCCCGCCACGGCGCTGCTGTTTCTGCTGCTTGCGCTCGCGTTCCGGCGCACCCAGCATCTCCACGCCGAGGCCGCAGCGCGACGCGAGGCCGAGGAGGCGCTCAAGCACAGCCAGCGGCTGGAAGCGCTCGGCCAGCTCACCGGCGGTGTCGCGCACGACTTCAACAATCTCCTCACCGTGATCCGCGCCTCGGTCGACCTGTTGAACCGGCCGCAGCTGAGCGAGGAGCGGCGGCAGCGCTACATCAATGCCATTGCGGACGCGGTCGCGCGCGCCGCCAAGCTGACCTCGCAGCTGCTGGCGTTCGCGCGGCGCCAGACCCTGAAACCGGAAGTGTTCGACGTCGGGGAACGGATGCAGTCGCTGCACGACATGCTCGCCACGTTGCTCGGGCCGGCGATCGAGATCGGAATCCGGCTGCCGACCGAGCCCTGCCTCGTCAAGGCTGATGCCGGCCAGTTCGAGACGGCTCTGATCAACATGGCGACCAATGCGCGCGACGCCATGCAGGGCAAAGGCAGGATCACCTTCGCCGTGCAGGCGGCGGCGACCATACCCGATACATTGGTGCACGTTTCGGGCAGCCATGATCTTGCAGGCGGCGATGGTTTCGTCAGTGTCGCCGTCAGCGACACCGGCATCGGCATTCCCGCCGCACGATTGGGCCGCATCTTCGAACCGTTCTTCACCACCAAGCAGATCGGCCAGGGCACCGGTCTCGGCCTGTCGCAGGTATTCGGCTTCGCCCGGCAATCCGGCGGCGAGGTGACCGTCGAGAGCGAGGTCGGCCAGGGCAGCACCTTCTCACTCTATCTGCCGCGCGTGCCGGCGGACCTGCTGCCGCAGCGGCAGGCGCCCAACACCGCGCCGGCGGTGGCCGGCAGCGGCATGTCGGTGCTGTTGGTCGAAGACAATATCGAGCTCGCCAATTTCGCGGCCGACGGCCTCACCGAGCTCGGTTACAGCATCACTTTGGTGGACAACGCCACCGACGCGCTTGCCGAGCTCACCGTGGACACAGATCGCTTCGACGTCGTGTTCTCCGACGTGGTGATGCCCGGGATGACCGGGCTCGATCTTGCGCAGGCGATCCGCGATCGCGGCATCCGCGTGCCGATCGTGCTGACCACCGGCTACAGTCAGGCCCTGTCACAAGATGGCGCCGCCGGCTTCGATCTCGTGCAAAAGCCCTATTCGATCGAGGAATTGTCGCGGGTTCTCCATCGGGCCGCGAGGCTCCGGCCGGTCCGCGACGGCGCGGCCGAGTGAGGCTGGCGCGGAACCAACGGGAACCGATTGATTTGGTTCGCGTTATCCGCTCATGCACAAGCCGGCCGCAAAGCGCGAACAGGGCAGGAAGCCCCCCATTGTCGAAATCAAGGGCGAGAACGGCGACGAGGTCACGCCGCCGCCGCCGGCGGTTATTGAGCCCGATCCTGCACTCTCGCCCGAGGAGGCCGAGCAGGTTCGCAAGGACTATCTGCTGACGCGCTTCTGGATCAGCGCACGTGGCTTCTGGGGCCGCAACGGCGACCGGCTGGCGTGGCTCTACTCGATCGGCCTCGTCGTGCTGATCGTCCTCACCGTCGGCTTTCAATACGGCATCAATGTCTGGAATCGCGCGATCTTCGACGCCATCGAGAAGCGCGAGGCAGCCACCGTCTTCCATCTCACGGCGGTGTTCTTCCCGCTCGCGATCGGCAGCATCGTGCTCGGCGTGGCGCAGGTGTTCGCGCGCATGGGCATTCAGCGCCGCTGGCGCGCATGGCTCACGGCAAGTGTGCTGACGCGCTGGCTGGCCAATGGGCGCTATTATCAGCTCAACCTGGTCGGCGGCGACCACAAGAACCCGGAATACCGGATCGCCGAGGATCTGCGCGTTGCGACCGATTCCCCGGTCGATTTCCTCGCCGGCGTGACATCGGCGCTGTTGTCTGCGGTCACGTTCATCATCGTGCTCTGGACCATCGGCGGCGCGCTCACGGTCACGCTCGGCGGCTCCGCCATCACCATCCCCGGCTTCCTCGTCATCGCCGCGATCCTTTACGCCGCGATCGCCTCCGGTTCGATCCTGGTGATCGGCCGGCGCTTCGTGCAGGTCTCCGAGGACAAGAACCAGGCGGAGGCGGATTTCCGCTACGCGCTGACGCGCGTGCGCGAGAACGGCGAGAGCATCGCGCTGCTCGGCGGCGAGGAGGAGGAGCGCGGCGGCATCGACCGCAATTTCACCAACGTGCTGCGGCAGTGGGCGCGTTTGGCCGGCCAGCACATGCGCACAACGCTGGTCTCGCAAGGCTCGAGCCTTGTTGCTCCCGTGGTCCCACTCCTGCTCTGCGCGCCAAAATTCCTCGACGGCAGCATGACGCTCGGACAGGTGATGCAGGCGGCATCCGCCTTCACCATCGTGCAGAGCGCGTTCGGCTGGCTGGTCGATAATTATCCGCGGCTCGCCGACTGGAACGCCTGCGCGCGCCGCATCGCCTCGCTGATGATGTCGCTCGACGGCCTCGAGCGCGCCGAGCAGGGCGACGGCCTCGGCCGCATCAAGCGCGGCAAGACCAGCAACGAGGCCATGCTGGAGATGAAGGATCTCTCCGTCACGTTAGATGACGGCACCGCCGTGGTCGGCGAAACCGAGGTGGTGATCGAGCCGGGCGAGCGGCTGCTGGTCGCCGGTGAATCCGGCACCGGCAAGAGCACGCTGGTGCGCGCCATCGCGGGGCTCTGGCCATGGGGCGGCGGCAGCGTCAATTTCCATCCCGACCGCCGCCTGTTCATGCTGCCGCAGCGGCCTTACGTGCCGTCCGGCAGCTTGCGCCGCGCGGTCGCCTATCCCGGTGCCGAGTACGACTGGACCGTCGAGGAGATCGGCGAGGCCCTGCACAAGGTCGGCCTCGACCACCTCAAGGAGAAGATCGAGGAAGAGGGACCGTGGGACCAGACGCTGTCCGGCGGCGAGAAGCAGCGCCTCGCCTTCGCGCGGCTGCTGCTGCACAACCCCGACATCGTCGTGCTCGATGAAGCGACCTCCGCGCTCGACGAGAAGAGCCAGGACAAGATGATGCAGATGGTCACCGACGAGTTGCCGAAGGCGACCATCGTCAGTGTCGCCCATCGCGTCGAGCTGGAAGCCTTCCACAGCCGCAAGATCGTGCTGGAACGCCGCAAGGGCGGAGCAAAACTCGTCAGCGATATCGACCTGATCCCGCGCAAGGGCAAGCGCAAGCTGCTTGGGCGATTCCTGAGGCAGCGCAAGGCGGCGCCAAAAAAGGCGGCGTAAGGCTCTGTCGTCCCGGGGCGCGCGAAGCGCGAGCCCGGGACCCATAGCCACAAGATTGAGTTTGGTGAGGACTCGTAGTTACCAGTCCATGTCACAACTTCTCCCTGGGGTTATGGGTCCCGGGCTCGCTTCGCGCCCCGGGACGACACCGGTGATGGAGCGTTGGAGTCCCCGGCAAAACCGGCTATGCATGCGCCGCTTGCAACGAGGACCACCTGCTTGACGCCCGACAACGCCCCTTCGTCCGCGCCGTTTGGCGCGTTTGCGCCGAACGCGGCGCAGGCTGCGATCATCCGCCTTGCGCAACAGTCGGGGCTGAAGCGCGGTGCGTTCCGCCCGTGGATGTCGCGGCTGGTCAACCTGATGCGCGGCGGGCCGATCGATGTGCAGTACCAGGGCGCCTCGTTCCGCTTCTATCACCAGGGCAGCGCGACCGAGCGCGGCGCGCTGTTCAATCCCGACTACAATCTCGACGAGCTCGACTTCCTGCGCCGGCACACCCCAACAGGCGGCACGTTCGTCGACGTCGGCGCCAATGTCGGGACCTTTGCCCTGGTGATGGCGCAGCAGGTCGGCACCAATGGCAAGGTGGTCGCGATCGAACCGCATCCGATGACGTTTGGACGGCTCTCGTTCAATCACGCCGCGTCGAAGACGACGCAGGTCCGCCTGGTACAGGCTGCCGCCGGTGACAGCGACGGCGAGCTCATGATCGAGAGCGGCGGCGGCAATCTCGGCGCCACGCACGTCGTCACCGGCACGGCCAGCGCGGAGGCCATCAAGGTGCCGTCGCTGCGGCTGACGCGCATTCTGGACGAGGCCGGCGTCGGCCAGGTCGATTCGCTCAAGATCGACGTCGAAGGGTTTGAGGACCGCGTGCTGATCGGCTTCTTCCGCGACGCGCCGCAATCGCTGTGGCCGCGCGCGGTGGTGATCGAGCATCTGTCACAAAACGAATGGCAGCAGGATTGTATCGCTGACATGGTCGCGCGCGGCTTTGCGATCGCGCGCAAGACACGGAGCAATACGTTCCTGTCGCGCTAACCGTGAGCAAGGGAGATTTGCGATGATCGACCATTTGGGTTTTTCGGTCTCCGACTATGAGCGCGCGAAAGCGTTCTACGCCAAGGCGCTGGCACCGCTCGATTACAGCCTGATCATGGAGGTAACGGCGGAGCAGACCGGCCACGCTCCGGCGGCAGGCTTTGGCGCCAACGGCAAGCCGGACCTCTGGTTCGGTGCCGAAGGCGCGATGAACAAGCCGGTGCATATCGCGATTCTCGCGAAGGATCGCGCCACGGTCGACGCCTTCTACAAGGCGGCCATGGCGGCCGGCGGTCGCGACAACGGCGCACCCGGCATCCGCCCGCATTATCATGCGAACTATTACGGCGCGTTCGTGCTCGACCCTGACGGACACAACATCGAGGCCGTCTGCCACGCGCCGGAATAGCGCGCGCTCAGGCACGACACGACAAGGAACATCGGCGCGGCATCATCGTTGTCATTCTCCAGACAACTGACCTCGATGATGCCGATGCCGATCGAACCGCCCGAGATTCCGCCGGCAACACCGGGCACCCCCACCGAGCCGCCGCCTGGAATTCCGCCGGGCAATCCGCAGCCTGAAATCGCGCCGCCGGTGCGCGAACCCGGCGAATCACCGCGGCCCGACGAATCGCCGGGCCACGTGCCGGAAGAGATTCCATCGCGCGGACCGAACGGACCGCTCACGCCGAATCCCGCGACAGATGCAAGTTCGCTGCGCGATCACATGTGAGGCGAAGCATCACATGTGAGGCAATTGCAACCTGCGTCTGAATGCGCAATGAACGTCACCATAGTGAGGTGATTTGCGTGCAGAAATAAATCGGCCCGCGACCTCTTCGCCCGCCACATTCCGGCCTAACGCGTAGCTGTTCATCCCGACACTTCGTCAAAGAACCTTCCGGGGAAGTTCACCATCATGACCAACCTTCGTTTCGTGCTGCTTGCAACGACGGCTCTGACCGCGATGCAATTCGCAAGCTCCGCATCGCATGCGCAAAGCGCGCCGCCGCTCGTGGTCGCGCAAGCGCAGACACAACCACCAGAGACCGACAAATCGAAGCAGCCTCCGAAGGAAGCGCCGAAGGGACCGCCGCCTGGCGCACGTCCTGCCGCACCACCTCCTCCTGCAGCGGCACCGCCCGCAGCTCCTGCGCGCCCCACGGCGCCGCCGCCCGCGGCTGCACCTCCGCATCCTCCCGCTCCGCCGCCGCCGGCTGCCGCGCCGTCGCGCCCGACTCCACCACCGCCTCCTCCGCCTGCGGCACGTCCGGCACCTCCGCCTCCGCCGCCACCCCCACCGCCGGCAGCTCCCAAGCAGCCGTCGCCGCCTCCGGCTGCGGCACCCCAGCAGCATGCGCCTGCGCCAACTCCGCCGCCCCCGGCCGCGCAGCCGCACACGCCGACACCGCCTCCCGCCGCAGCTCCGCCTGCCGCGCGTCCCGCTCCGACTCCGCCGGCAGCAGCAACGCCGCCCGCAGCTGCGCCCGCACGTCCGGCACCTGCGGCTACGCCATCGCCTTCACCGGCCGCGCCTGCGGCCCGCCCTGGCGCGGCTGCACCGACCGCCACGCCCGCTCCGACGGCGACACCTGCGCCGACGGCAACGCCGGCACCGGGCGCCACGCCCGGCGCACCGCCGACTGGACGCCCGGGCACCCCGCCGCCCGGCGGACGTCCTGGCACGCCTCCGGCTGCAGGATCACCGACACCGGCTCCCGGTGCCGCGCCCGCTCCAACGGCCACGCCGGCCCCCGGTGGCGCTCCGACGCCGCTGCCCGGCCGTCCCGGCGCAGGACCGACGCCCGCCCCCGGCACAGCCCCGGCGGCGACGCCGACCCCTGGTCAACAGGGCGGAACGCCTCCTGCTGGCGCGCCCGCAGCCGGAACTCCGGCTGCGCCGCCCCAGGCCGGCGGCCTCCCGCCGCGGCCCGCGGCGCCCGCCGGTGCCGCAGCGCCGAGCACAGTCCCGGGCTCGGCGGCCGCAACGCCGCCGCCCAACCGGGCGCAATTCGCTCCGCCGACAGTTACGCCTGCCTTCCAGGCAAGGCCGACAGTCGTCGCACCGCTGCCACCTCCGCCGCGCCCGCCGCAGCGTGACCTGACACCGCTCGCGATCGGTGCGGGCGTGGTGGCCGGTGTCGTGATCGGAGCCACCATTGCCGACCTGCACAACCAGCGACGCGAGGCCATCGAAGGCGGCCGCACCGTCTACACCGAACCGGATCGCATCATCATCCGCGATCCGGGCGGGCAGGCCTATGTCCGCGGCAACGACCTCTATCGCTTCCGCTATGGCGCCCGCGACATCCGCACCGACACCGTCGGCGGCGAAACCCGCACGGTCGTGATCCGTCCTGATGGCAGCGAGGTCATCACCGTGGTCGGTCCCGACGGTTCGTTGCTGCGGCGAATCCGCAGGGACCCCGGCGGGCGCGAGATCATCATCATCGACAACAGCTACCGCGATCCGCGGTCGGTCGGCGGCTTCTATGTCGATGCGCCGCCGCCGGTCGTGAACATTCCCTACGATCGCTACATCGTCGACGCCGAGGAAGCATCGCCGGACCTGATCTACCAGACCATGGAGGCACCGCCGGTACAGCGGATCGATCGGCGTTACACGCTCGACGAGATCCGCTACAGCCCCAATGTTCGCATGCAGATGCCGAGCATCGACGTCAACACGATCACCTTCGAGACGGGCTCGTGGACCATCCCGCCGGACCAGGCGGCCCGGCTGCAGGGGATCGCCGACGGTCTCAACCGTGCGATCCAGCGCAACCCGCGTGCGGTGTTCCTGATCGAGGGACACACCGACGCGGTCGGCAACGAGGTCGACAATCTGTCATTGTCGGATCGCCGTGCGCAGTCCGCGGCCGAATTGCTGACCCAGCAGTTCGGGGTGCCCGCCGAGAACCTGACCTCGCAGGGCTATGGCGAGCAGTATCTGAAGGAGCAGACGCAAGGACCGAGCCTGATCAACCGGCGCGTCACCGTCCGCAACATCACGCCGCTGCTCAACGGTGGCCAGGCCTCGCTGCCGCCGCCCCCGCCCGGCACCGCGCCGCCGCGCTGAGGCGAAGCACAAATGCAAAATGGCCGGGAGCAATCCCGGCCATTTTTGCTTGGATCAGGCGCCCGCTGCCTGAAGCGGCACGCAGGCAGCGCAGATCGCTGCGACATGCCTGTGATCGGTGCCGCAGCAGCCGCCGAGCAGTTGCATGCGCGGGAATGCCCGCCTGAGCGCCCCATAACGGCGGCCAAGATCGGCGGGATCGCCGCTGTCGAGCACCTCGGACTCATCGAGCTCGGCATGACTCTTGGCCGACGCATTGGCCCTGACGCCATGAATGCGTTCGACCCATGGCTCGCCAGCTTGGAGGGCACTCTCGAAATGGGTCGGATGAGCGCAGTTGATCAGGAAATATTCGCAAGCACGTTCCGTTGCACGATCGACGATTTCGATCGCCTCCCGCAGGGTCTCTCCCCTGATCAGGCAACCGTCAGTTTCGACCGTGAAGGAGATGGCAACCGGGATCGCGTGCATCTTTGCAGCGCGCACCACGCCGATGGCTTCATTGACGCTGTTCAGCGTGAACGCGGTCACCATGTCGGCGCCGGCCTCGGCGAAGGAGGCGATCTGGGACGAATGATAGTCCATCGCCTCCGTCGCATCCATGTTGCCGGCCTTGTAGCCGTCGCCCCGCGGACCGATCGCACCGTTGATCACACAGGGCAGGCCGGAGGTCTCCCATGTGCTGCGCAATTCCTCAAGAAAACGAATTGCCCGCATGTTGATGGCCCTGAGCGCGTCCATATCGTAGCCGAGCTTAGCACCCCAATCAGGATTGGCGCGCCAGGTCGGGCTGTCGAGCACGAAGCCGAGCCCATGCTGACGCGCGATCGCAAGATAGGCCTCGTAATACTGCCTCAGATGCGAGCGGCCGGCCTCGCTCTCGAGCAACACGAAGGCAGCGAAGTGAGGAAGCTCCAGACCTTTGTGAAAGATCAGGGTGGTCTCCATGCCGCCGTCGGTCAGGAAGATGCCGCCGCGGCGCTGAGGCAGATTGTCTCTGTACTTCGCCATTGGTCGCTCCGTCGCTGCGAGGCCCCCCTCATTCCGTCGTTTCAACCTCCTTCCGGTCTCATGCGAGATGGTGCCGCATAATGTCGCGCGGTACGCTACTGCTCCTACTGCCCTGCGGCGAGCCCAAGCGCATCGACCATCACGCGAAACACTTCGGTGTTGTCCATCGAGCCGTGCACGCGCTCGCTGCCCGGCCCGGTCGCCGTCAGGATGACGTCTTCGCCCGAATGCACGCTGGCGCCGATCATCGCCGACAGATTGCCCGGGCGCAGCACCGCGCCGGGGACGTCCTTGTATTTGTCGTTGGCCTTGAAGGTCCCGTCGTCGCCAGCCTTGACGGTCGGCTCGTTGGGATTGTCGAGCTTCGGGCGGAACGTCTCGTAGTGATCCGGCAGGCTGGCCGAGAAGATGGCGAGCCGGCGGCTCACATCGACGCGTGACGGATAGCCCTCGGCATCCGGCGCCGGATAATTGGGAAATCCGGCCTGCTCGTAGACGCCGACGCGCTCGCGCAGCGGCACATTGGGCACGGCGCCCATGTCGTCATTCACGGTGCCGACAAGACTGTTGGGATGATTGTGGTCCGCCAGCACCAGAATGAGCGTGTCGTCACCACGCGCCTTCGCCCATTCGCGTGTCTGGCGCACCGCATTGTCGAGCATGATCGTGTCGTAGACGGCGCGCTCCATGTCGAGGACATGCGCGTATTTGTCGATCAGTCCGGATTCGACCATCAGGAAGAAGCCGGTCTCGTTCTTCGAGAGCATGTTCAGCGCCGCCCGCACCTGCTCGGTCAAATCAGGTTGCTCGGGAAATTTCTTCACGCCGCCGCCCTTGAGGAATTTGCGGTCGAGCACACCATCCATGTTGCCGGTCGCAAACAGGCCGAGCAGCTTGCTTGTCTCCGGCTTTGCGGCAGAAGCGCCGAGCTCGCTCGCGGTCGTCGCGACCTGATAGCCTGCGTCGCGGAACTTCGCGATGTAGTCGGCCTCGTCCTTGCGTTTGGAGCCGGCCGCGGATTTCGGCAGAAAATTCGCACTGCCGCCGCCCATCAGCACATCCGGCTTCGCCGCGAAGAACTGCTCGACGATCTCGTCATAGGCGGCGCGCCGGCGGGTGTGCGCAACCATCGCGGCCGGCGTCGCGTCTTCGATCTCGGTGTTGGTGACGACACCGATCGCCATGCCATGCCGCCGCCTGGCGAGGCTGGTGATGGTTTCAACGCGAGGATCGTCGAACGGACTTGCGGTGCGGTCCGCATAGACGCCCAGGGCGTTGACGGCGCTCTTGTGGCCGGTCGCATAGGCGCTGGCCGAGTTCGCGGAGTCCGTGATGATCGAGTCAGAGCCGGCGGTCGCCACCAGCGCCATATGGGGCATGTCGTCGATCGCGAGCTTGCCGCGGCTCTTGCCCTCCGCAATCCCCTTCGACAGGATTCGCGCCGCGACCCGATGCGCCGGCGACATGCCGTCGCCGATAAACAGGATGACGTTCTTCGCCTTGCGCTGACCGGTGTCGTAAACCGTCCATGCGATGCTGCGCTGCTGCGTGCCGTCGCTGACATCCACCGTGACGGTGCCGGGCTTGGTCAGCGTGACGTCGCGCAAAATCAGCGCCGACTGGTCCTTGCCGTCCTCGCGATCGATGAAGGTCCCGCTACGTCCGAACGCGACAGCATAGTCCGTGCCGTTCACGGTCACCTTCAGCCTGGCCGGATCGACCGGCCCGGGAAACTCGACCTTGAAGTCGAACCGGGCGCCAGCCAGGATCTCGGCACGATCGATCGGATAGATCGTCTGCGCCGACAGCGACGTTGTCCAACAGAGGACGATGAGTGAGGCGAGTGCCGACCCCTTGACCATGCTCGATGCTCCGCAATCCCGTTTCCGACAGAAACGGGTAGCGTAGCGATCGAGAATGACACCGTCATTAAATCGCGCGTCGCCCGGTCGGGCGACTAAAGGCCTCAGCCCAAAAAGGCCTCAGCTCTTGTCGCTCTCGAGCGGGAAGATCTGCGAGCCTTCGCTGCCCGACAACAGGCCGGTGTCGGTGTAGAGCTTCAGCTTGGTGCGCGTGTCAGCGATGTCGAGGTTGCGCATGGTGAGCTGGCCGATACGGTCGGCCGGCGTGAATGCGGCGTCTTCCACCTTCTCCATGCTGAGCCGTTCCGGCGCATAGGTCAGGTTGGGGCTCTCGGTGTTGAGGATCGAATAATCGTTGCCGCGGCGCAGCTCCAGCGTCACCTCGCCGGTGACGGCGCGTGCGACCCAGCGCTGCGCGGTCTCGCGCAACATCAGGGCCTGCGAATCGAACCAGCGCCCCTGATACAGCAGGCGTCCCAAGCGCATGCCGCTGATGCGGTACTGCTCGATGGTGTCCTCGTTGTGGATGCCGGTGACGAGGCGCTCATAGGCGATGTGCAGCAGCGCCATGCCGGGCGCCTCGTAGATGCCGCGGCTCTTCGCCTCGATGATGCGGTTCTCGATCTGATCGCTCATGCCGAGGCCGTGACGGCCGCCGATCGCATTGGCTTCGAGGAACAACGCGACAGGATCGCTGAAGGTCTGGCCATTCAGCGCCGTGGGCTGGCCTTCCTCGAAACGCACCACGACCTTCTCGGCCTTCACGGCGCAATCGTCGCGCCAGAACGGCACGCCCATGATCGGGTTGACGATCTTGATGCCGCTGTCGAGGCTCTCGAGATCCTTCGCTTCGTGCGTGGCACCGAGCAGGTTGCTGTCGGTCGAGTACGCCTTCTCGGCGCTCATCTTGTAGGCAAAGCCCTGCGCGGTCATGAACGCCGACATTTCGGCGCGGCCGCCGAGCTCGTCGATGAACTGCTGGTCGAGCCAGGGCTTGTAGATGCGCAAGGATGGATTGGTCAGCAGGCCGTAGCGGTAGAAGCGCTCGATGTCGTTGCCCTTGAAGGTCGAGCCGTCGCCCCAGATGTTGACGCCGTCCTCCTTCATCGCCGCGACCAGCATCGTGCCGGTGACGGCGCGCCCGAGCGGCGTGGTGTTGAAATAGGTGATGCCGCCGGTCGAGATGTGGAAGGCGCCCGACTGGATCGCGGCGATGCCTTCGTGGACCAGCTGCGTGCGGCAGTCGACGAGCACGGCCTTCTCGGCGCCGAACGCTTCCGCCTTGCGCGGGATCTCGTTGTAGTCGGCTTCATCGGGCTGGCCGAGATTGGCCGTGTAGGCGTAGCAGCGCGCGCCCTTCTGCTTCATCCAGAGCAGCGCCGCGCTGGTGTCGAGACCGCCTGAAAACGCGATGCCGACTTTCTCACCCTTGGGCAGGCTTTTCAGGATCGTGGTCATGGAGCTTCCAATCGGGTCTCAAGGGGCTGATGGCGTTTGTGGGTTGACCGCGCGAATATCAAATTTCGCACGCCTCGGCACGCATTTAATGCCTCAAATCGACGGCTCGGGGCCTGTCTTGCGGCCGAACAGGCGCTGGCGGAGCCGGTAGGCGGGCATGTTCAGCCGGGTCAGGGCGGCATCGACCGCCTCGTCCGAGAACCGGGTCCGCGGCCAGCGGTAAATCAGCGCGTAGGCGAACCAGATCACGACGAAGGTGACGAGGCCGGCGATCGAGACGTCCGTGAAGAAGTGGCCGCCGAAGGCCATCCGCAGCCCGCTGGTGACCATGCCGAACACAACCGCACCGGCATAGGCGAGCGGCCGCCATGCCGGCGGCGCCAGCGCAGCCGGCGCCAGCGTCCAGAACGCGGTCGCGCCCTCGCCCGAGAAGAACGAGCAGTTGCGCGCGCAATCGCCGCGCGGATCCCACCACGGCACGAATTGCTGGTCGCCGGCAAACTCAGTCACCACCACCGGACGCGGCCGTCCCCAATAGGTCTTGAAGGTGAGATTGGTGAGGATGCCTGCCGACATGATGATGGTGACCAGCAGGAATACGATCGCGCGCCCCGATACCATCAGCGGCCGGTCGGGTCGGATCATCTTGACCACAAGCGCGACCAGCGGCGGCAGCACGAATGCCCAGGCGACCCACATGGCGGCGTCGCGCGCGACGCCCGCCCACTCATTCAGCTTGAGCGGAAACGTCTTCGTCTCGGGGTCGAAGAACAGTGCGGCGAGCTTGAGATCGAGCTCGGGATAGAGGCCGAAAACGACGCCGATTACAAGCCACAGCGCCAGGGCGATGAAGAGTCCAGTCCGGTTCATGGCGCGCGGTTTAGCGGAGTGGGGAGGAGATGAAAACCCCGGAAGCGGCGCGACTCATCGCGCATCCGGCCTTGAATTCGACGGGAGCGGCGGAGGCGGCTTGTGCGGGGGCGGCGGATTGCGCCAGGCGCCGGCATTGCGGCCGGCAATCAGCCAATAGACCACGCCGGAGACGATGCCCGCGCCCGTCATGATCTCCAGATGCCGCCGCACGATGCCTTCGAACTGGAGTGTATCGGAGTGGAAGGGGATGAGGCCGAGATAGCAGGCTAGGCCAACTACGCCGCCACCCACGGCATAAGCGAGCGCGCTGCGGATATAGAGCGCTTCGGTGATCGCGACGATCACCGCCGCCGGAACCAGCGCAAAGCCCGAGACGAAGATGAAGCCGAAGCCGAGCAGAATGTCGATCGCGCCCTGGTCGACCGGACCGGCGCCGAGATCGGCAAACTCCGGAAACAACAGCGCGACGACGACGATCATGCCGCCGACGAAGCAGGCGGCGAGGAAGCCGATGAAGATGACGATGAGGCGGCCGATCAGGGACATGACGGGAAAGCTCACCTCGCCGTCATTGCGAGGAGCCACCCGGTCCCGCCTTCGGCGGGCCGGATGACAGGCTCCACGACGAAGCAATCCAGACTGTCTCCGCGGAGGGAATCTGGATTGCTTCGCTGCGCTCGCAATGACGGGGATGCGAGAGCGTGGGCACGCATCCTCAATCCGTCATCGCCATGGCGCGGAGCGCCTGGCGCTCGCGGGCGCTGAGCTTTTCCGTCTCCGACTTGAGCTGGCCGCAGGCGGCGAGGATGTCGCGGCCGCGCGGGGTGCGCACCGGCGAGGAATAGCCGGCGTTGAAGATGTATTCGGAGAATTTTTCGATCTGGTCCCAGTCCGAGCATTCATAGGCGGTGCCGGGCCAGGGATTGAACGGGATCAGGTTGATCTTGGCGTGAATGCCCTTGAGCAGCTTCACCAGCAGCTTCGCATCGTCGAGCGAATCGTTGACGCCCTTGAGCATCACATATTCGAAGGTGATGCGGCGGGCATTCGATGCGCCGGGATAGTCGCGGCAGGCCTGCAATAGCTCCTTGATCGGGTATTTGCGGTTGAGCGGCACAAGCTCGTTGCGCAGCTCGTCGCGCACCGCATGCAGCGAGATCGCGAGCATGACGCCGATCTCGTCGCCCGCGCGCACGATGTTCGGCACTACGCCCGAGGTCGACAGCGTGATGCGGCGACGGGAGATGCCGATGCCTTCATTGTCGCCGACGATGAGCAGCGCGTCGCGCACCGCATCGAAATTGTAGAGCGGCTCGCCCATGCCCATCATCACGATGTTGGTGACGCGGCGCGTGCCGTCCTCGCGATCGGCCCAGTCATTGAGGCGGTCGCGCGCGACCATCACCTGTCCGACGATCTCGCCGGCGGTGAGATTGCGCACCAGCCGCTGCGTGCCGGTGTGACAGAAGGAGCAGTTCAGCGTGCAGCCGACCTGGGAGGAAACGCAAAGCGTGCCGCGATCGGTCTCGGGGATGTAGACGCACTCGACTTCATGGGCACGCTCGACATTGTCGCCACTCGGCAGCCGCAGCAGCCATTTGCGGGTGCCGTCGTTGGAGATCTGCTCGGCCACGACTTCGGGACGGTCGACGGTGAAATGCTGCGCGAGCTCGGCGCGAATGCCCTTCGAGATCGACGTCATATCGTCGAAGCTTTGGGCGCCGCGGAAATAGAGCCAGTGCCACAGCTGCTGGACGCGCATCTTGCGCTGCGCGGGCGCAACGCCGATCTCGCCGAGGCGGTCGGCAAGCTCGCTGCGCGACAGGCCGATCAGCGAGGGCCTGGCCGGCGGCACATAGGTTTCGAGCGGAGTCTTCTCCACCAGTATTGCGTTGTGCGGCTCGGTCGTCGGTTGCATTGGTTGCCTGATATCTCTCGTCATGCCCGGGCTTGTCCCGGGCATCCACGTTCTGTTCCGCCCGTTGCTAGCGCGTGGATGGCCGGGACATCTGGTGCGAAGACGCGCTTCGCGCTTTAGCCCGGCCATGACGGCTACACCTTTGGGATACCCTTATATAGCAACCGGAACCGCCGATTGCGACCGTGATACCACCTGCAGGCTTAACGCCGGCAGTCCTACCGCCTGCAATCCTGGGCGATCCGGTCGAGCGCCTGAGCGAGACCCTTCAGCGAAAACGTATCAGTCGTCTCCGTTCCCTTGGCCGAGACACCCTTGACCACGAGATCGGCGGATTTGCGCATGGCTTCGACCATCCGCTCTTCCTCGGCCGCGTTCTTGATCCAGAGGCCGTCGCCCTGCGTGTACATCGCGAAAGCGGCGCCGCCGACCTCGACCGAGGATTCCGAGCCCGGCTTCAGCGCATAGCCGATCATGACCGAGACTTCGTTGTTCACCTTTTCCGCCGGCCGGGTCGAAACGAAGGCATAGGCGGGATCGCGCGGGCGGTTCGGCGGGTTGGTCTTCGACGACGACGGCTTCGCCAGCGCGAAGCAGACCTTCTTGCCGTTGGGTGTGGCCGAATAGGCGCCCCAGGTGCCGAACTGGCCGATCAGGGTCGGCTCCGCGCCGCCCGCAACCGCCGTGGCTGGAGCCACCGGCTTGCTCTCGGGCTTTGCTGCGGTCTTTGGAGCTGTATTGGCCGCCGGTGCAGCCGCCTTTGGCGCGGCTTTGGGCGCCGGTTGCGTCGTCTGCGCCCGCGCGGAATCGGTGATTCCCACGGCCATAGCGCCCGTCATCAAGGCTAAAATCAGCACCCGCCACATGCTGGAGTGGTTCCCTCAATATTGTGACTGGAAGATGGCCCGGCCGCGCTTTGTCCCCCGGCAGGGATAACCGGGAAAGTCCAATTTGGGAAGGCAGTTAGCGGCTTAGCCTTTGGATCGCGCAGCCCGCTGCTCGGCCCATTGCGCGTCGGTCCAGCGCAACAAATCCTCGGCGCCGGAGCTGCGCAAATGCGCGCCACCGTCGATCACGACCATCTCGCCATTGATGTAACCGGCACGGTCCGAGACCAGGAAGCTGGCGAGGTCGGCGAGCTCACTGTGCTCGCCGGTACGCCCCATCGGGTTCCGGGCGGTCCACCCTTCGTCGCGGCCCTCAGGACGGAGCTGCCCCGAGGCGCCCGCGGTCGGGAACGGGCCCGGGGCGATCGCGACGGTGCGGATGCCCTTCGGGCCCCACTCAGCCGCGAGACTCCTGGTCATCGCCAGCACCGCCGACTTCGCCATCGCCGAGGGAACCGTGAAGGCGCGGCCGGTGATGGTCGAGGTCGAGAGGATCGAGAGCACGACGCCATTGTTCTTGCCGTCGATCCAGCGCTTGCCGGCGGCGAGCGTGCAATACATCGCGCCATGCAGCGTCGGCGCGAGGATCGCGTCCGCGGCGCGAAACGACAGATGCTCGCTCTGCGCGATGAAGGTTGCGGCAGCGTTGTTGACGAGAATATCGAGTGGCGCCTCGCGCCAGATCGCGTCCATCATGCTCTCGACGGCGCCACCGTCACGGACATCGCAGGCGATCGTGGTGACCTTGCCGCCGGTCTGCGCGCGCATCTCGCTCGCCGTCGCTTCCAGCCGGTCGAGCTTGCGGCCGCAGATCACGAGCTCGGCGCCAAGCGCGAGAAAGCGACGTCCCATCGCGGCGCCGAGGCCGGAGCCGCCGCCGGTGACGAGGATGCGCTTGTCCCTGAGCAGACCTGTTTCAAACATCGTTTGAATCCTCTTTCCACGTAAGCCGTCATTGCGAGGAGCGAAGCGACGAAGCAATCCAGACTATTTCCGCGGGACGGACTCTGGATTGCTTCGCTTCGCTCGCAATGACGAGGATAAGCCGGCGCGTAGCCTCAGACAAAGAATCCGGATTGTCGCCCGTGCCTAAATCCGGCAAAACCCAATCAACTATAATTCCGCTCGAAACGCCCACTGCTTACTTCTCAAGAAGGTGCCGCCATGAAAGCCATCCTCTGCTCGCAATATTGCCAGCCCGATGATCTCGTGCTTGCCGACGTGCCGGATCCGGTGGCAGGTCCCGGCGAAGCGGTGATCGCGATCAAGGCGGCGGCGCTGAACTTCTTCGACATCCTGATGATTCAGGGCAAGTACCAGATCAAGCCGCCGTTCCCGTTCTCGCCCGCGGCCGAAGTCGCCGGCGTGATCGAGAGCATCGGTCCCGGCGTGACCGATCTGAAGGTCGGCGATCGCGTCGTTGCCTCTTGCGGCCACAACGGGGCGCGCGAAAAGATCGCGCTGCCGGCGGCATCGATCGTGAAGATTCCCGACAATCTCGACTATGACCGCGCAGCCGGCATCATCATCATCTACGGCACCGCGCTGCATGCGCTGGAAGACCGCGCGAGCCCGAAGCCGGGCGAGACGCTCGCGGTGCTGGGCGCAGCCGGCGGCACCGGCTTGGCCGCCTGCGAGCTCGGCAAGCTGATGGGCCTGAAGGTGATCGCCTGCGCCTCGTCGGATGAGAAGCTCGAATTCGCGAAAGCGCATGGCGCAGAGCTGACGCTGAACTACGGCAAGGAAGATCTGAAAGAAGGCCTGCGCAAGCTCACCGGCGGCAAGGGTGTCGACATCATCTTCGATCCCGTGGGTGGCGCCTATGCCGAGCAGGCACTGCGCTCGATCGCCTGGGAAGGCCGCTTCCTGGTGATCGGTTTTGCCGCCGGCGACATTCCGAAGATGCCGCTGAACCTCGCGCTACTGAAGGGCTGCGACATCCGCGGCGTGTTCTGGGGTGCATGGACCCGGCTCAACCCGGCCAAGAACCGCGCCAATCTCGAGAAGCTCGTGAAGTGGACCGCGGAAGGAAAGATTTCCTCGCATGTCGACCGCACCTTCCCGCTGGCACAAACCGCCGACGCACTGAAGGTTCTGGCGGGACGCCAGGCCATGGGCAAGGTGATCCTGCATCCGTGATGGTGTGAGCCGCAGCGCTTGCCTGCCACACGCACTCGCCACATATGCGACCGTCGTCGCCCGCCTTCTGCGCAATTGCGTACTGAGGCGGGCGGTCCAGATTTCAGAGACGCCAGAGATTTCAGCCGAGACGCCGCGGCCCACTGGATGCCCCGGGGTCAAAGTCAGCAGAGTCTAGGAAAACCTTCCTCAACCATCACCGCCAAAATCGTGGTGCATTCCTCCGCTCCGCCTCAATCAAACCCAAATATTTCCTAATTCGCGCAAACCGTCGTCGTTTTTTGGGCTGATTCCAACTGCGTTTTACCGGTTCCATTTGCGGGACACTTTGGACAAAAGCAAGAAGACTTAAGCCGAATTGCCCCTGCGTTGCGTTAGTAATGGGGAGCATGACCATGGAGACGACGGCACATCGCCCGTCGAAGGAGTCGAAGGCGTTCGACTCCGATCGAGCCACATCACATCCGCCGACCGCGTCCTTTATCCGTGCGCGCGCCGCGCGGGCCGATCTTTCGCAGGACGATCCAATTCCACTCTTCCTGTCCGATCCGCTCGGTGCGCCGGACCCAGGCGAATATGCGCCCATTGAGGTGCGCTCCAGAATTGTCCCGCGCGTTCTCGCGGCCGTTCTGACGGCATCCACCCTGGCAATTCTGGTCACACTGTATCAGTCCGACTTTCGCGGCCTCTTCCCCGCCAATGCCGTTAGCTGGATGGGCATCGCGCCGGAGCAAGCCATGGCGTCGGCCAACACGCCGGCCATGACGCAGAGCTCGCTGAAGGATTCGGACCGCGCGACCAACACGACGCTGGCGAGCGCCGACACGCAGGTTCTCCCTGCACCGTCAACGCCGAGCCGCGAAGCGATCGCGACCGCCTATCAGACGGCGCTGCAAGCCCAGGCACCCATACCTGCGCCCGCACCCGTCGCGGCGCCCACTCCGCCCGCCAAGACGCTAGCCAAGACGCTCGATGCCGACACGCTGGCCGGGCTGATGACACGCGCGAAGAGCCTGTTGAGGATCGGCGATATTGTTGCAGCCCGCCTGCTGCTCGAGCGCGCGGCCAATGCACAGGATGCAACGGCCGCGTTTCTGCTGGCGCAGACCTATGACCCGGCCGTGCTGGGCACCAGCGACGCGCGGAGCATCGCCGGCGACGCGACCGTCGCGCGTGACTGGTACCAGAAGGCCGCGGCACTCGGATCGGCGGAGGCGCGGCAGCGCCTCGCTCAGCTTCAGAACTAGAACTTTTCAGAGGGTATCATGCGTAACGCTTTGGGAATGGCGGTTGCCGCCATCATGACGATTTGCGCGTTCGCGGCACGCGCCGAGCAGACCGAGTACGATCCGGCCAAGGTCTCGGACGGCCTGAAGGCCATCTTCCAGTTCGGCTCGACCTCGACCAAGCAGTCGCTGAACGCCAATACGGTCACGCTGATCACCGGCACGATCGGCGGCACCTACGTGCAGTTCGGCGCCGACCTCGCCTCCGTGCTCGACGACGGCAACAAGATCCGCGTGCTACCGATCGTCGGCCGCGGCTCGGTGCAGAGCGTCGCCGACATTCTGTTCCTGCAAGGCGTCGATCTCGGCATCGTGCGGGCGGACACGCTCGACTATCTCGAGCGCAAGGGCTTTGCCAAGGACATCAAGAAGCAGTTCACCTATGTGACCAAGCTCTACAATGAAGAGATGCAGGTGATCGCGCCGAAATCGGTCGCGACGCTGAAGGATCTCGAGGGCAAGAAGGTCAGCGTCGATCTGCCCAATGGCGGGACCTTCGTCACCGCGCTGACGGTGTTCGAACGGCTCGGGATCAAGGCGAACTTCGTCTATGTCGAGCAGCGCATCGCAATGGAGAAGCTGAAAGCCGGCGAGATCGACGCCGTCATCGTGGTCGGCGGCAAGCCGTACAAGTCAGTGTCGACCTTCAGCAATGACGGCCGCTTCCACCTCGCGGGGGTCGACTATGCAAAGCCGCTCCAGAGCGACTATCTGCCGGCGACGCTGACCGCCAAAGACTATCCGAACCTGATCAAGGAAGGCGAGAACGTGGACACCATCGCGGTGCCGGCGGTGCTCGCGGCCTACAACTGGGCGCCCAACACCGACCGTTACCGTAAGCTTGCGCTGTTCGTGGATGCGTTCTTCACGAAATTCCCGACCCTGCAGAACCCGCCTTTCCATCCCAAGTGGAAGGAAGTCTCGCTCCCGGCACCTCTGACGGGCTGGAACAGATTGCCGGTGGCGCAGCAATGGCTCGACAAGCACGGCGTCGAACCGGTGACCCGGGAGCGCTTCGAGGCGTTCCTCAAGCAGAACCCCGCGGCCCAGAAGGTGTCCGACGCAGACAGGGAAGCGCTGTTCAAGCAATTCCAGGCATGGGACGCGGGGAACGCGCGGGCGGAGAAGAAGTAACGAGCGGCATTGCGGCCGATGGTGTCGCAAGCGGCACTCACACACTCGCTGTCATCGCCCGGCTTGACCGGGCGATCCAGTACTCCGTGACGTCAGTGATTGAATCGAGAGGCCGCGGCGTACTGGATTCCCCGCCTGCCGCCTACGCTAAAGCTTCGGCTGCCCTGGACCGCAACCCCGGCGAAGCCTTGGCGTAGCCGGGTCGCGGGGAATGACAGCGGTGGACGTGGCCACGGCGTGTCGCCAACAACGCCTACTGCGCCGCCTCCGCACCATCCACCCCGCGCTTCAGCACGGCGCGGGCGGCTTCGCGGTGCTCCGTCGTGATGTGGCTGGCGACCATGCGGATGGCGGTGGCGAGCACGGCGGCGTCATCGGTGAAGCCGAGGATCGGCATCACGTCGGGGACGAAATCGAACGGCAGGATGAAATAGGCGATCGCTCCGAGCAGCGACGCCTGGACATGGCGCGGCGTCTGCCGGTCAAACGCACAGTAATAAGCCGCGAGCAGGTCTTCCGCGAACGGCAATTGCACGGCGACACGCTTCAGCTTGCGCCAGAAACGGCGGCGCACGCTCTCATGATCCTCCGCGAGCCGATCGGCCGGCTCGAAGCCGACGCTGTGTTCGGCAGCCATGTTCGACAAACTCCCCGTTCAGCCAGGGGCGGCAGATGGCCGCATCTCCTGCTGATCACAACATGGGGATGCAGCCGATCCTCGCAAGGTGTCAGGTAGCTGTCAGCTTGGCGATCGTGTTCATCGTCCTGGCGAGCTCGATGTCGAGCTTGGTGACGCCGCCGGCGTCATGGGTCGACAGCACCACCTCCACCGTCTTGTAGACGTTGCGCCATTCGGGGTGGTGATCCATTTTCTCGGCAACCAGCGCCGCGCGGGTCATGAACCCGAACGCCTCGTTGAAATCCTTGAAGACAAAGGTCTTCCCGATGGCGTCGCGGCCCTGAACCTCGGTCCAGCCCGGTATGGCGCCCAGTGCCTGCTTGCGTGCTTCCGGCGTCAGCCGCTCTGCCATGATCGCCTCCATTTTCAGGGGAACTTTACCCTAACACCGTGCATATGGCCCTGGTTCAGACCGGATTTCGTCCATCCGCTAACCATGACGGAGATGTAACCCCGCGGGACAAGAAATTTGCTATGATTACAGGTGTAAATCGCCGGCCAAGATGAAACTGAGCCTCAAGCGCCTGTTTGGGAGATCGATGACCGGGGGATTGGACCTGGCCGAAGCGCCCACCCCGCCTTCGCCGCGATCAGCGGCGCGGAAGACGGCGCTCGTGTCTCTGGCGCTGGTGCTTGCGATCATCGGCGCGCTCGTCGGCGGATACTACTTCGCGATGCGTCCGGTGACGTTGAAGATCGCGGTCGGTCCGGCCAATAGCGACGACCTCAAGGTGGTGCAGGCGCTGACGCAGGCTTTCGCGCAGCACAAGAGCTTTGTGCGGCTACGCCCGATCCAGACCGACGGTGCCACCGCCAGCGCCGATGCGCTCGCGGAAAACAAGGTCGATCTCGCCATCGTGCGCGGCGACGTCGACGTGCCGAAGAACGCGCAAGCCGTTGCGACCCTGCGCAAGAACGTCGTGGTGCTGTGGTCTGTGCCCGGCAAGGGCAAGAAGAAGGGCGCGAAGATCACCAAGATCGCGCAGCTCGCCGGCCATCGCGTCGGGGTGATCGGCCGAACCCAGGCCAACGTCAATTTGCTCAAGGTGATCCTCCAGCAATACGGCGTCGATCCCGCCAAGGTCGAGGTCATACAGTTCCCGGCCAATGAAGCCGCCGAGGCGATCAAGGCCCAGAAGGCCGATGCCTATCTCGCAGCCGGCCCCGTCAACAGCAAGATCACCTCGGATGCGATCGCGGCTTCCGCCAAGGACAGCGGCACGCCGACGTTCCTCGCGATCGATTCCGCGGACGCGATCGCGCAAAACCATCCCGTCTACGAAGCATCGGAGATTCCCGCCGGCACCTATGGCGGCTCGCCCGATCGTCCCGATGACGAGGTCAAGACCATCAGCTTCTCGCACCACATCGTGGCGCGCAAAGGGGTGTCCGATACCACCATCGCGGCATTCACGCGCCAGCTCTTCGCCGTGCGCCAGCAACTGGTGGCGGAATTCCCGATGGCGGCGAAGATCGAGACGCCCGACACCGACAAGGATGCGGTGATCCCCGTGCATCCGGGCGCCGCCGCGTTCGTCGACGGCGAGGAAAAGACCTTCCTCGACAAATACAGCGATTACATCTGGTGGACCCTGATGGCGCTCTCGGCGATGGGCTCGATCGGCGCCTGGTTCGCGGGCTACCTGAAGAAGGACGAGCGCGACAACAACAGCCATTTGCGCGACCGCCTGTTCGACCTGATCGCGGCGGCGCGCAAGAGCGGGACGACCGACGAGCTCGACCAGATGCAAACCGAGGCTGACGAAATCCTGCGCGACACGCTGCGCTGCTTCGATCACGGCGCGATCGAAGAGGGCGGGCTCACCGCCATCAACATCGTGCTCGACCAGTTCCACGCCGCCGTCGCCGACCGCAAGGCCGTGCTGTTTGCCATGCCGCAAAGCCTGCAGCGCGCAGGCGCGCAATTCAGGGCCGCCGGCAACGCGTAAACGCCTGCCGCGTTATTGCTGCGTCATACTGTCTCAGTATAGCTTTCGCTGTCATTCCGGAGCGCGCGGAGCGCGAGTCCGGAATCTCGAGATTCCGGGTCCGGTCGTTCGGACCGTCCCGGAATGACGACGCGAGATGCGCACGAGACAAAAAGCGAAGCCGCCATGAACATCAAATTCTCCCGCCGCCGCTTCCTCACCACCAGCGCCGGCGCACTCGGCGTGATCGCGATGCCCCATCTCTCGCGCGCGGCCGACCGGCCGGCGGTTACGCATGGCGTGCAGTCCGGCGACGTCACGGTCGACGGTGGCGTGGTCTGGGCGCGCACTGACCGGCCATCGCAGATGCTGGTCGAGGTGGCCACGACCGAGTCCTTCAGGGATGTCCGCGCGCTGCCGCCGATCGCGGCGCTGCCGGAGAGCGACTTCACCGCGAAGATGCTGATCGAGAACCTGCCGGGCGGACAGGACATCTTCTATCGCGTCCGCTTTCGCGATCTCTCGCATACCGCGATCGAGGGCGAACCAGTGGTCGGCCGCTTCCGCACCGCGCCGGCCGACCGTCGCGACGTCAGCTTCGTCTGGGGCGGCGATGTCGCAGGGCAGGGCTGGGGCATCAATCCCGATGATGGCGGCATGTTCACTTTCTCCGCGATGCGCAAGCATCGCCCGGATTTCTTCCTGCATTCCGGCGACACGATCTATGCCGACGGTCCGATCGAATCCGAGGTGAAGCTCGCCGATGGCAAGACCTGGAAGAACGTCACCATCCCCGAGAAGGCCAAGGTCGCGGAGACGCTGGACGAGTACCGCGCCGCGCACAAATACAATCTCACCGACGACAACGTCCGCGCCTTCAATGCCGAAGTGCCGATCTTCGTGCAGTGGGACGACCATGAAGTGACCAACAACTGGTCGCTGTCGAAGGAGTTGCCGGCGTCCTACAAGGTGCGCGACATCTCTCTGCTGGCAGCCCGCGCCGGCCGCGCCTTTCACGAGATGTATCCGATGCAGGAGAGCATCGTTGAGCCGGGCCGCGTCTATCGCCAGATCTCCTACGGCCCGCATCTCGACGTGTTCATGCTCGACGAGCGCAGCTATCGCGGCCCGAACGGCGCCAATCTCGAAACCGCTTACGGGCCCGCCAGCTACTTCCTCGGCCCGGACCAGATCGCCTGGCTCAAGCGCGGCCTCCTCAACTCGCGCGCCACATGGAAAGTCATCGCCTCCGACATGCCGCTCAGCCTCGTCGTCTCGGACACGCCGAAGGGCGGATCGGAAGCCATTGCGCAGGGCGACGGCCCGGTACGCGGCCGCGAGTTCGAGATCGCCGACATCCTGCGCTTCATCAAGATGGCGCCGATCAGCAACACGGTATGGCTGACCGCGGACGTGCACTACGCCGCCGCGCATTATTACGATCCGAACAAGGCGCAATTCCAGGAGTTCGAGCCGTTCTGGGAATTCGTCTCCGGCCCGCTACATGCGGGTCCCTTCGGTCCGAACGCCCTCGACAACACCTTTGGGCCCGAGGTGCGCTTCGTCAAAGCGCCGGGCAAGGACAACCAGAACCTGCCGCCGTCTGCGGGCATGCAGTTCTTCGGTCACGTCAAGATCGACGGCGCATCCGGCCAGATGACGGTGACCTTGCGCGACCGCGCCGACGTCGCGCTGTGGTCGACCACGCTCGATCCGAAAT
This sequence comes from Bradyrhizobium barranii subsp. barranii, assembly GCF_017565645.3. NCBI lineage: Bacteria > Pseudomonadati > Pseudomonadota > Alphaproteobacteria > Hyphomicrobiales > Nitrobacteraceae > Bradyrhizobium > Bradyrhizobium barranii. The sequence continues at coordinate 361,287 of NZ_CP086136.1, read as the reverse complement.
CTGCCTGAAGCCGGGAGAACGCCGACGGGCGATCAGGAGCCGCCCGAGCGCAGCGCGGCCTCCAGCGCTTCGCTCGAACACGGCTTTTGCAGCCGCGGCCGCGTCTTGAATTCGGGAGCGATCCGATCCTCGGCGCCGTAGCCCGTCACGAAGACGAAGGGAATTTGCGCAGCCGCCAGCCGGTCGGCGACGGCAAAGCTTTTCTCGCGGCCGAGCTCGACGTCGAGTAGCGCGAAATCCGGCGCTCGCGCTGCGATCGCCGCCAGCGCCTGCGCCACCGACCCCACGGTGCGCACGCTCCTCACGCCAAATCCGAGCAGGCGATCCTCGAAATCGATCGCAATGATCGGATAGTCCTCAACGATCAGAACATCGGCGGGCATGCCGGTCGAGCCGTCCGGGGGAGCAGGTATCATGATGGTGGATATCGAGGGCTGCATGTTCTTACCGATCGAGGATAGCCTCATCCCGACGCCTGCGCCCAGCGCATCGGAGGGTTCCCGGAACGAAACTCACCACAGAACAGTTTTTCACGTCTGTCCACTTGTGCACACAGCCCATGATCGGACCTCGCTAGTGTTGAAAGGAGAGCAGGGGATTTACGATGGACGCGCGTATCAGCAAGACAACCGAAGTCGGTAGCCGGCCGGCCAACAATCTGCTGCGGCGCTTGAGTCCGGCTGACTACGCGCTGCTGGCACCGCACGTCACCCTGGACACCGCCGGGCCCAACGAGCTGCTCTACAGTCCCGGCGACGATGTCCAGGTCGTGCACTTTCCCTGCGGACCGTCGCTCGCGACATTTCTCGTTCCCAATGAGGACGGCCGCGACGTCGAGACCATCCTGGTCGGACGCGAAGGCGCAGTGGGCGGCATCGTCAGCGAGGGATTTTTGCCGGCCTATACCCGCATCTGCGTGAAATTCGGCGGACCATTCGCGCGCATTCACGTCGCCAAGCTGGAAGCTGCCAAGATGCGCTCGGCCTCGCTGCGCAACATTTTCGCCCGCTATGCCGACTGCATGCTGGCGCAGATGTTCCAGTCCACCGCCTGCAACGCCATCCACTCCATCGAACAGCGTACGGCCAAGTGGATCATCGCGGCGATGGAGCGGACCGGCGACGAGAGCAGCGTGCCGCTGACGCATGAGCAGCTCGCGACGCTGCTCGGGGTCGGCCGCAGCTATGCGAGCCGCGTGCTCCAGTCGTTCAAGGCCGAGGGCGTGCTCGATACAAGACGCGGCGCGATCCTGGTCCGCAATCTCGACGGCTTGCGCCTGCGCGCCTGCCTGTGCAACGAAGCGGTGAAGATGCACTTCGAGGAGGTGCTGCGCGGGGTCTATCCGACCGAGGAGACCAGCCCCGGCTCGGTGCAGGGCTGATCGAGGCCCCGTCCCCGAGCAAAGGCCGGTTTGGTGCTGGATTTACCCTAACCCCCGGAGATTCCCGGACAAAATTCAGTCAACCAACCAGCAAAGAACACATTGTTTTTTGGCGGTTTTTGCATATATTGCGCCGCAACGCGTAGGGTGCCTGGTCGAGATGGCCGGGCGGCCCTTTTTGGGCGGAAAGCGCCCGTTTCCAGTCTTCCAGCGTTGTTTCGAGAAGAGGTCCCGGTCCGACCGGCGAGATCGCGCTTAACCCATTGTCCGACCGCAAAGAAGCTCACTCATGAACCTCCGTAACGTCGCCATCATCGCCCACGTCGACCACGGCAAGACGACCCTGGTCGACAAACTCCTCCAGCAATCCGGTACGTTCCGCGAGAACCAGAAGGTGACGGATCGCGCCATGGACTCCAACGATCTGGAGCGTGAGCGCGGCATCACCATCCTGGCCAAGGCGGCCTCGGTGCAGTGGAAGGACACCCGCGTCAACATCGTCGACACCCCCGGCCACGCCGATTTCGGTGGTGAGGTCGAGCGCATCCTGAACATGGTGGACGGCGCCCTGGTGCTGGTCGACGCCGCCGAAGGCCCGCTGCCGCAGACGAAGTTCGTGGTCTCCAAGGCGCTCAAGGTCGGCCTGAAGCCGATCGTCGTCATCAACAAGGTCGACCGGCCCGATGCGCGCCCGACCGAAGTCATCAACGAGGTGTTCGACCTGTTCGCGGCGCTCGACGCCAGCGAGGAGCAGCTCGACTTCCCGATCCTCTATGGGTCGGCGAAGCAGGGCTGGATGGCTGAAAGCCCCGAGGGTCCGCAGGACAAGGGCATGGAGCCGCTGTTCGACCTGATCCTGCGCCACGTCGCACCGCCGACGGTCGAGGAAGGCCCGTTCAGGATGATCGGTACCATCCTGGAGGCCAACCCCTATCTCGGCCGCATCATCACCGGCCGCATCTCGTCCGGCGTTCTCAAGCCGAACCAGCAAGTCAAGGTGCTGCATGCCGACGGCAAGCTGGTCGAGTCCGGGCGCATCACCAAGATCCTGGCATTCCGCGGTCTCGAGCGCACGCCGCTCGATGAAGCTGAAGCCGGCGACATCGTCGCCATTGCCGGCCTGACCAAGGGCACCGTCGCCGACACCTTCTGCGATCCGACCGTCGAGGTGCCGCTGCCGGCGCAGCCGATCGACCCGCCGACCGTGTCGATGTCGTTCATCGTCAACAACTCCCCGCTCGCCGGCACTGAAGGCGACAAGGTGACGAGCCGCATGATCCGCGACCGTCTGCTGCGCGAAGCCGAGGGTAACGTCGCGTTGCGCGTCGTCGAGGCCACCGACAAGGATGCGATGGAAGTGTCCGGCCGCGGCGAATTGCAGCTCGCGATCCTGATCGAGACCATGCGCCGCGAAGGCTTCGAGCTCTCGGTGTCGCGCCCGCGCGTCGTGTACCAGAAGGACGAAGCGACCGGCGCCACCATGGAGCCGATCGAGGAAGTCGTGATCGACGTCGACGAGGAGCATTCCGGCGTCGTCGTGCAGAAGATGAGCGAGCGCAAGTCCGAGCTGGTCGAGATGAAGCCGTCCGGCGGCAACCGCCTGCGCCTGGTGTTCTACGCGCCGACCCGCGGCCTGATCGGCTATCAGGGCGAACTGCTCACCGACACCCGCGGCACCGCGATCATGAACCGCCTGTTCCACGGCTACGCCCCGTACAAGGGCGAGATCCAGGGCCGCCGCAACGGTGTGCTGATCTCCAACGACCAGGGCGAAGCGGTGGCCTATGCCATGTTCAAGCTGGAAGACCGCGGCCCGATGATGATCGAGCCGGGCTGGAAGGTCTACAAGGGCATGATCGTCGGCGAGCACACCCGCGACAACGATCTCGAGATCAACGTGCTCAAGGGCAAGCAGCTCACCAACATCCGCACGACGTCCAAGGACGAAGCGGTGCGCCTGACCCCGCCGATCCGCATGACGCTGGAAAAGGCGCTCGCCTATATCGAGGACGACGAGCTCGTCGAGGTCACCCCGAAGTCGATCCGCCTGCGCAAGAAGCACCTCGACCCGAACGAGCGCAAGCGCGCGGAAAAGTCCAAGGAAGCGGTGGCGTAAGGCCACCGTTCTCAACGCTGTCATGCCCCGGCTTGACCGGGGCATCCAGTACGCCGCGGCTTATCGGTTCAACCACAAATGTCTCTGGAATACTGGATCACCCGCTTCCGCGGGTGATGACAGCTGTGCGCGTGGCGACTTCAGCACACCCAGCGAACGTGCTAGAGCCCGCTCATGACCTCCCTGCCCTCCTCCGTCAACGTCGCGATCATCGGCGCCGGCGCAGCCGGCCTCGGCGCGGCGCATGCGCTGGCTGACTCCGGCCTCTCCGTGATCGTGCTGGAGGCGCGTGACCGGATTGGCGGACGCGCCTGGACCGTGCAGGCCTCGCCTGAGGTGACCTTCGACGTCGGCTGCGGCTGGCTGCACTCCGCCGACAAGAATTCCTTCGTCGGAATCGCCAAGCAGCTCGGCCTCGAGCTCAACAAGGACCTGCCGCCCTGGCGCGAGCGCGCCTTCGGCAACGCGTTTCCGCAGGCCGAGCGCGACGATTTCATGCGCGCGATGGACGCGTTCTACGAACGCCTGTGGCACGCCGCGCAAAAGGGCAAGGACGAGCCCGCGAGCCTGAGCCTCGATCCCGGCAATCGCTGGAATCCCATGATCGACGCCGTCTCGACCTACATCAACGGCTGCGAACTGAAGGACATGTCGACGCTGGACTGGGACGCCTACGAGGACAGCGACCTCAACTGGCGCGTCCGCCGTGGCTATGGCGCACTGATCGTGGCCTATGGCGCCCCCTACCCGGTGGCCTTGGGCTGCAATGTCACGCTGATCGATCATTCCGGCCAGCGCATCCGCCTCGAGACATCGCAGGGCACGCTGACCGCCGACAAGGTGATCGTCACCGTTCCGACCAATCTCATCGCCGATGAGGCGATCCGCTTCTCACCGCCGCTGCCCGCCAAGGTCGATGCGGCAGCCGGCCTGCCGCTCGGCGTCGACGACAAGGTGACGCTGGCGCTCGACGATGCAGAAGCCTTTCCGAAAGAGGGTAATCTGCGCGGCGCCACCATGCGCACCGAGATAGGCACCTACCACATCCGCCCGTTCGGCCAGCCCTGCATCGAGGGCTTTTTCGGCGGCAGCTTCGCCCGCGAGCTGGAAGACGCCGGCGACGGCGCCATCGCCGCGCACAGCATCGACGAGATCGCAGGCTTTCTCGGCAACGACATCAGGCGAAAGCTCAAGCCGCTCTACGAGTCGCGCTGGGCCCACGCCCCCTTCGCGAGAGGATCGTATTCACACGCCCTGCCGGGGCACGCTGGTGACCGGGCCGTGCTGGCTGCGCCAGTGGATGGGCGGCTGTTCTTCGCGGGGGAAGCGACGTCGCCAAGCTTCTTCACGACGGCGCACGGGGCCAGGGACAGCGGAGAGCGCGCGGCGAAGGAAGTGCTGGCGGCTTCAGGCAAGCCGTAAGCGCCGGCTACGTCACTCAATCACCCGCGCCCGCAAATCCGCATCCGGCACGAAGCAGGCGTCATACTTCCCGAAGATGCGATAGCGGTTGCGCGCGACGAGGCTGTACACGGGGTCCCGCAGCAGTTTTGGCACGGCAAACAACGCGCGCACCCAACTCCATCCCGGCAGATGCGACAGCACGGTCAGCGCAGCGTCGGACTTCATAAAGACCACTCCGCCGTGAACCACGGCATTGGTGTCGGGATCGTCAGGATCGATGCCAAAGGTCCGCGCGAGCTTTGCGCCGTACTCCGACTGGATCGGCGTGAAGCGAAAGCGCTTCGCCGTATCGCGCTTGGCAACAAAGCGGACCCAGCGCGAGCAGAAGATGCAGACGCCGTCGAACAGGATCACGTCGTCGTCGGGCCATTTGGGCATCAGTCTCTCTATCTTACGCGTTTTCTTCACGCGAACCGGGATCCACTTCGCTCGAAAACGCTATCGATTATCCAGCATCAGCAGCGCGACCAGCATCAGCACGATCGCCGGCCCTGTCTTCACCAGCGCGCCGAGCGGCTCGATCCAGAGGTCCGGCGTGAGGATCGCCGCACCGACCATATAGCCGAGCGAGGCGACGATGCCTGCGACCAAACCGATCGCCGCGGTGCGGCGGAAGGCGATCAGCGCGCCGATGCTCATGTCCATCAGGCTGGTCCCGATGGTGATGGGATCGACCAGTGCGGGCGAAAAATTGTGCGCGGTCAGGATGCCGGCGGCGGCGCGATAGGAGACGAACAGCGCGATGAAGCCGGAGACGAGCCAGAACGCGACCAGGCTGGCGAAGATCAGCGCCTTGATCAGGAACAGCCGCGCGAACCATTTGTCCTGGATGGTGGCGGGATGGCGCCCGATCGCATCAGCCAACGTCTTCGGCGCGATGCCCGTGGCGGCGATCCACGTGGAGGGATCGCCGGTCACGCCGCGGCGCAGCTCGGCGATGGCGGTGGAACGCATCGGCGGCATCCAGCCGAGATAATTGGCGAGATCGCCGATTTTCGCGCCGAGATCGAGCATGAAGGACGGCATCGCGAGGCGCGGCCAGCCGGCCGTCCCGAAGGCGTAGCGGAACTGTTTGATGACGCTGGCCATGGTGAGTGCCTCGGCCTGCATCAGGTCCCACGTCACGGCTTTGACCGAGGCGTCGTCGATATCGCGCGCGGCGAGCCAGGCGATGGTGGCCGAAATGTCCTCGACTGCGACGGACTGGGATGGCGTCGACATCTCCTCCCCGGGCAGGTCGAGCGGAAAGGCGGCGAGCGCGCGCAGCATGGCGCGGCCGCCATAGGCTGAGGGTGCGACGACGAATCCGGGCCGCAGGACAGCGTGGGGAATGCCGGCGGCTGCAATCAGGCGTTCGGCCGCGCGCTTGGTCGTCGCGAAGGCGGTGCGATCCGCCTCCGCGGTCCCGGGGATCGAGATGTGCACCAGCCGGATCACGCGGTCGCTGTCGGCGATCGCCTGAAGCAGGCGCGCGACGAAATCGCGATGCACCGCGCCGGTGTCGCTGCCGGGACCATCCTGGAGCACACCGAGACAGTTCACGACGACGTCGACGGCGTGCTCGCGGAAGAGGCGCATCAGCGCGGATGCGTCGAGCGACAGGATCGGCTGCTCGATGTCCAGTGCGCTCATCTTCTGCGCGGGCGACAGGCTGCGTGCGACGCCGACCACGCGAAATCCCCGCACGCGCAGATCGTCGGTGACGAAGCGCCCGATCAGGCCGGAGGCGCCGAGCACCAAAACAGTTTGCTGGGTCATCGCATCTCTCAAAACGGTTTCGCGATCATCAGCCACAGGATCAACATCGTCGCTCCGAAGCCGGGGAAACCGAACGCGAACCAGCGGCGGTAGAGCACGAAGTAGCGTTCAGGCAGAGCGCCGCGCTGCTCGGCCGCCTTGCGCGCGAGATCTCGCATCTCGATCTGCATGAAGACGACGGGGACCCAGAACAGGCCCGCAAAGACGTAGAGCCCAAGCGAGGCCAGCAGCCAGCGTTCCGTAATCGGCATGGCCGAAAGCATCATCAGCAGGCCGCCCGTCACCGGCTGGAGGATCACGGCCGACAGCGTGAAGATCGCGTCCGCAATCACCACCACCGAAGCGGTGCGCGCTATGAATTCGGCGTCGTTCGTGCGATGCGCCATCAGCATGAAGAAAGCGATGCCGGTGCCGGTGCCGAGAATGACGATCGCGCCCAGCACATGGAGGTATTTGACCAGGAGATACAGCGTCATGGCTTCTTGGCCACCGCCGGTTTGGCTTGGTTCAGTGCAAGCCCGAGCTCGCGGCTGGCGGCTTTGACGCCGGCTTCGCTCTCGATCATCCAATGCCCTTCGCTGCCGACGGCCGGCAAGGTGCGGAAGTCCACCTTGCCGCCTCCGCCGCGAAACGCATCCGCCAACTGCCGCGAGAACGCCGGCGCGAAATAGCTGTCATTGGTCGCCACGAGCCATGTGACGGGAATGCGCGCCGCTTTGCCGAACTCGACCGCCGCGGCGAGAAGCGTCTGCGGCGCGCAGATCTGGTTCGGTTCATCATTGGCGTGGCCGCCGCGACCCGGCGCAAACGCGATGATCGCGGAGATCGCGTTCGGATCGGCATTCGCGAGCGCCAACGTCCCCCAACCGCCGGCGGAATGGCCGAGCACGACGGCCGAGTCTTGACGAACGAAATCCTGCTTTCGCAAAAAATCCAGCGCGAGCGAAATTTCGGCGGCCGTCGCGCGACCCGAACGCGCGTAATCCGCCTCGTCGCAGCCGCCCTGGTCCTCGACATAGCGGCCGCCGGTCGCACCATGGCCGAGCCGCTCCGGCACCAGCACGGCGAAGCCGCGCGCGACGAGAAACGCGACCAGCGCGCGGTATTCAGGCTGCGGCATTTGCGCCCGACGCAGCACATTCTGCGTCGAGGCATGCGCGATCACCGCAAGCCGGAACGGACCGGCGCCGACGGGGCGAAACAGCAGCGCATGCGCGGCAATGTCGGTATCCGGCGATGGCACGCGCCATTGTTGCCGGCGAAACGGCTCGCCCTCCTCAGCCGATGACCCAAACGTGACCTGTGCGCACAGAGGCGACGCCATCAGCAAGGGCAGCAGAGGCAGGAGGGCGAAGATGTTGAAGAGGCGCATGAATCGCCGCAGGCGAACACGGACAGCGACGGATCTGCAGGAACGAATCATTTTCGGCGGACTTTTTGCGTTGCCATCGCGGTTCATTGGTTGCCGCAGGGCAGTTTTGCACCGGCAATGGCAGGCCGGTGCCGTTCGAAATGGCGTCTTGTCTTCTTTCGGTACAACATGGTTAAAATACTGATGCACAAAATCCACACGTTAACCGATAATTAACGATAGGTCTTGCCGCCGGCGCGGCGACTTGGTTTGATCGTGTCCATGAGCACAACCCTGATCGAGGTCCGGCCGGCCAAAGCTGCAGATGCAACTGCGGTGGCGTCCACCCATGACGAAGCCTGGCGCTCCGCCTATCAGGGCATCATTCCCGGCGGCGAGCTGGAAAAGCTGATCAACCGCCGCGGTCCGCAGTGGTGGGACAGTGCGATTCGCAAAGGCAGCCGCGTCAGCGTGCTCGTGTTCGGCGACAAGATCGCCGGCTATGCCAATTACGGCCGCAACCGCGCCCGCAGCCTGCACTTCGACGGCGAGATCTACGAGCTCTATCTGCGTCCAGAATTCCAGGGCCTCGGCTTCGGCCGCCGCCTGTTCACCGCAGCCCGCCGCGACCTGATGCAGAGCGGCCTGAAGAGCATGGTCGTGTGGGCGCTCTCGGACAACGATCCGGCCACCGAGTTCTACCGCGCCTTGGGCGGCCGCATGGTGGCGCGCTCCTCCGAGCGTTTCGGGCCGAAGTCGCTCGACAAGGTCGCCTTCGCTTGGACCAATTGAGCTGCAGAAAGTCTAGCCGGCAGCCCTTCCCATCCGTCGATACCGTTGCCTTTTGAGCCGGTAGTCGCTGGATTCATTATTTCACAAAAACACGATGGATTGGTGGGCCAAGCCCGCGTATGACAGCGCCAAAATCGCTGCCGGGCGCGATTTAACCTCGGCAACAACGGAGCCTTGAATGCGTATCGATGCGGTCTCGATCGGAAAAAACGTACCCCACGACGTCAACGTCATCATCGAAGTCCCCGTGGGCGGCGAGCCGATCAAATACGAGATGGACAAGGAAGCCGGCACGCTCGTTGTCGACCGCTTCCTCTACACGCCGATGCGTTACCCCGGTAACTACGGCTTCATCCCGCACACGCTGTCCGATGACGGCGATCCCTGCGACGTGCTGATCATCAACACCCGCGCCATCATCCCCGGCGCCGTCATGAGCGTGCGCCCGGTCGGCGTGCTGTTCATGGAAGACGAAGCCGGCGGCGACGAGAAGATTCTCGCTGTGCCGTCGTCGAAGCTGACGCAGCGCTACGACAAGGTGAAGTCGTACTCCGACCTGCCCGACATCACGCTGCAGCAGATCCAGCACTTCTTCGAGCACTACAAGGATCTCGAGAAGGGCAAGTGGGTGAAGATTCTGCGCTGGGGCGGCCCGGAAGACGCGCAGAAGCTGATCCTCGAAGGCATCGAGCGCGAGAAGAAAAAGAAGGCGTAAGCTTTCAGGTCCCGGCTCTGCGGTGCATCGCAAGAGCGCTGCACCGCGTCCGGGACATCAGAGTGGAGCTACACCGCCGCCTTCGGCAGCCCGGCGATCGCGCAAGCCGCGCGCAGCGTATTCACCAGCAGGCAGGCGACCGTCATCTGGCCAACGCCACCCGGCACCGGCGTGATCGCGCCCGCAGCGGCGAGTGCTTCCTGATAGGCGACATCGCCGACGAGACGCGTCTTGCCGTCGTCCTTGGGGATGCGGTTGATGCCGATGTCGATCACGGTCGCGCCCGGCTTCAGCCAGTCGCCGCGCACCATTTCTGGCTTGCCGACCGCGGCATAGACCAGGTCGGCGCGCTTCACGAGCCCGGGCAGATCGCGCGAGCGCGAATGCGCGATGGTCACCGTGGCATTCTCGTTGAGCAGCAATTGCACCAGCGGACGGCCGACCAGATTGGAGCGGCCGATCACGATGGCATTCATGCCTTCGAGCGAGCCGTGGACGCTCTTGGTCAGGATGATCGAGCCGAGCGGCGTGCAGGGCGACAGCGCTTCAAAGCCGCCCGCGAGCCGGCCGGCATTGTTCGGATGCAGGCCGTCGACATCCTTGCGGGGATCGATGGCGTTGATGACGGCCTCGGTATTCAGGCCCTTCGGCAGCGGCAGCTGCACCAGAATGCCGTGCACGGCCGGATCGCGGTTGAGTTTTGCGACGACGGCCAGCAGATCGGCCTGCGACACGTCGGCCGGCAGCCTGTGCTCGAACGAGGCCATGCCGGCCGCCTGGGTCTGGGTGTGCTTGGAGCGGACATAGACCTCGCTGGCGGGGTCGTTGCCGACCAGAACCACCGCGAGGCCCGGCACCAGATTGTGCTCGCGCTTGACGCGGGCAACCTCGTCAGCGACGCGCGCGCGGAGTTCCGCAGCGATGACTTTTCCATCGATGATCTTGGCCGTCATGTCAGTTCCCTTGGTCTGTCGGTTTGGCGTCTGCCGATCTGGCTTGGGCGAGCTTGCGCAGGGCTTCGCCGAGCCGCGCCGGATCGCCGTCGACCGCGATCTGCTTCAGCCGCGAGGTGGCACCGGATAGCAGCTTTACACTGGCCTTGGGGACGCCGAGCGATTTCGCCAATAGCACCAGAACGGCCTTGTTGGCCTCGCCGCCATCGGCGATCGCGCGCACCCGCACCTTGAGCACGCTGCGGCCGTCGGCCAATTGCTCGATCCCGTCGATGTCGTCGCGGCCGCCGCGCGGCGTCACCCGCAGCGCGATGCTGATTCCTGCGGCCGAATAGCGCCAGGGTTCCTTGAAGGCCTCTTTCGCAACCAAGGCGCTCCCGCCTGCTTAGATCACGTTCGGGTAGATGTAATACAGGATCACCCGCTCGATGAACATGATGAGCAGGATCAGGATGATCGGCGAGATATCGAGGCCGCCGAGACTGGGCAGGAAATTGCGAATCGGCGCCAGCACCGGCTCGGTGATCCGGTACAGGAACTCCGCCACCGCCGAAACGAACTGGTTGCGGGTGTTCACGACGTTGAAAGCGATCAGCCAGGACAGGATCGCGGAGGCGATCAGCAGCCAGACGTAGAGGTCGAGCACGATGATGACGATGTCGAGAACGGCACGCATGGCTTTTGAAGACTCTGGCTTTCGGTCGGGATTGACGCTTTTTGCTAGATATCGGTTCCCCCCGGCCCAAACAAGGGAAGTCAGTGCCGGGGATGGTTAAAACCGGGTCACACCCGTCCTTGACTTGACCTTGGCGGGGACTTAAATGGCGCCCGGTTGTCGGCCGCATTCACCAGAGCGGCCGCCAAACGGGGCCATAGCTCAGCTGGGAGAGCGCGTCGTTCGCAATGACGAGGTCGGCGGTTCGATCCCGCCTGGCTCCACCAGCCTTCGCTCGCTTCGCGAGCTACGGCTAGGCAAGCCGGCCGAGCTCCCTCGTAGCGAACCGAGCGAAGGCTGTCCCGCCATAGCCCGAAGGGCGACGGCGGACCTTTTCCCCGAGTTCAGCCCCTACCTCCCCGTAAACCTCGGCGGCCGCTTCTCCATGAAGCTCGCCACCCCCTCCCGGAAATCGCTGCCGTTCAGCGCGACCATCATCTCGCGGTTGGCCTCGATCGTGGCCTCCGCCAGGGTCTGGAACGGCACCTCGTAGAGCTGCCGCTTGATCACGGCCATCGCGCTCGGGGAAACCATGTCCGCGAGGTCGCGCGCATAGGCATAGGTCTCCTCGCGCAGCTTTTCCGGCGAGCAGAGCCGGTTCACCAGGCCGATCCGCAGCGCCTCCTCGCTCGAGACGCGCCGGGCCGAGAGCAGCAGATCCATCGCGTTGGCGTGGCCGACGATGCGCGGCAGCATCCAGGACATGCCATGCTCGGCGATCAGTCCGCGCCGCGCGAAGGCTGTCGTGAACACGGTGTTGTCGGCGGCAAAGCGCAGGTCGCAATAAAGCGCGTGCACGAGGCCGATGCCGGCGGTCGCGCCGTTGAGCATGGCGATGACGGGCTTTCCGATCGACGGATAGAAGCCGTAGCGCGTCTGCCAGTCCGGCCGGCGGTTCATGTCGAAGGGCGGCAGGTTCGAGGCACGCCTGACGTCGTTGGGGTCGAGCCCCTTCAGCGCATCCATGTCGGCGCCGGCGCAGAAGGCGCGGCCCGCGCCGGTGAGCACGATGACGCGGACATTGTCATCGGCGCTCGATGCTTCCATCGCATGACGCACGTCGCGCTCCATCGTCGGCGTCCACGCATTCATGCGATCAGGGCGATTGAGCGTGATGGTCGCGACCTTGTCGCTCATCTCATACAGAATGTGTTCGTAGGCCATGACGCTCTCCCTGTGTCTGCCAGCACGCGTTCGCGCGCGCTCGTTAGGAACGAGCCTAGCATATCCAACGGTGAGGCAAGAGCTTGCGCCAAGGCCTTGCACAGAGGCGCGATCACTCGGCGGCTTGCGCCAGCACCTGCCGGCGCGCCAGCCAGCCGTCGATGAAATGATCGAGCCAGGCCCGTTCCGCAACGTCGTACACGGCACGGTCCGCGAAATGATGATGCCGCTCGCGCGCGCCGGGCGCGCTGAGGCCGTCATAGCCGCGCGTGGTCCAGCAATGCATCATCGCGCAGGTCACGTCAGGATGAAACTGCACCCCGAAAGCGTTGCCGGTGCGGAACGCCTGGATCGGAAAATCATCGCCTTCCGCAAGCAGCTCAGTGCCGACGGGCAGTTCAGATCCTTCGCGATGCCAGTGATAGACCTGTGCCGGCCAATTCGGGCAGAGCGCGTGGCCCGCGGTGGTCGGGCGGATCGGATAGTAGCCGATCTGGGTCAGCGCCTCCGCATGCGCTGCGACGCGGGCTCCCAACTGCATCGCCAGCATCTGCGCGCCGAGGCAGATACCAAGGAACGGCCGCTGTTCGCGGAGCGGAATTTCGATCCAGTCGATCTCGCGGCGGATGTAATCGTCGGGATCGTTGGCGCTCATCGGACCGCCGAAAAAAACAGCGCCGGCATGCTGATCGAGCGTATCGGGCAGGGGATCGCCGAAGCGGGGACGGCGAATGTCGAGGTGATGGCCGAGCGCGCGCAGCGCATTGCCGACGCGGCCGGGCGTCGAGGATTCCTGATGCAGGATGATCAGAACCGGCAACCGGGCTTCGGAGGCGGCGGCGCTCGGCGTCCTTCTTGGGAAGGGCACCAATTCTGCGCCACCAAACCTGTCCGTTCGGAACGACATGGCCTCTGCGAGTGCTATCGGTTAAGACCGCCAGCATAGCTAAGCGGTAGTTAACATCGTGTGAGTTCGCGCACACGCGTCCCGATAATGAAGCAAGCTCCGGGCCACTACGGAGCTCTGAGCTTTCTTCAAAGCGTTTTCGAGCGAAGTGGATACCGGTTCGCGTGAAGAAAACGCGTCAAGACAAGAAATCTAGTGCCTCTGCCTCTGGAACCGGCTGGTGGCGGACAGGATGAAGCCGCGCGGAAAGAAACGCAGCGCGAACGGCACGATCTTGATGCCGAGACCAGGCAGCACTGCCCGCTTGTTGGCCATCAGGCCTCGATAGGCTTGTTGCGCGACATCGGCGGCAGACACGTTGAGAAGAGTTGTGTCATGCCCGGACCCGACGCCGGCGCGCGCCTGGAATTCGGTGGGCACCGGACCCGGGCAAAGTACGGTGACGCGAACGCCGCGCGGCGCGAGCTCCGCCCGCAGGGCCTCGGTGAGGGAAATCACATAGGCCTTGGACGCGTAGTACACGGCCATGCCGGGGCCGGGCAGAAAGCCCGCGACCGATCCGACATTGAGAAGACCGCCCTTGTTCCTGATCAGCTGATCGGCAAAGCGCAGCGACAGATCCGTCAGAGCGCGGACGTTGACATCGACGATGCCGACCTGCTCGACGCGGTCGCGCTCGATCGCATCGCCGAACACGCCGAAGCCGGCATTGTTGACGAGATGGTCGAGCTCGACGCCTTCGGCGGCGAGCGCGGCGGCGATTTTGTCACCCGCATCTGCCTCCTGCAGGTCGCAGGCGATCACGATCGGCTTCTTGCCGCCCTTGGCTGCGAGCTCGTTCGCAAGCGCCTCCAGCCGGTCCGCGCGTCGCGCCGTCAGCGCGAGGCGATGCCCGTTGGCGGCGAACACACGCGCCAGCTCCGTGCCGATGCCCGCCGAGGCACCGGTGATCAATGTTACCCGCTCAGTCACGATCGAAGTCTCTTGAATTGAAGTTTTTTGGCCCCGCAATGGCGGAACGAGAGCATAGGCCGAGCGCGACAGGCAAGCGTCACCGGCAGCATGGCTGCTTGAGCGGGCAACAGGGAAGCAGGAAAACCACGGATTTTACGGGGAAATCCGGGGCCGGGCTGGCCGACGGGAGTATATTAAAGTTTCGTCATGTGGTCAGCACAACCGCCGATAATACCGCGTCGAGACGGCTCAACCCCCGACGGCACCGTCCTTGACCTGACCACCGGCGCGATTTGCGACCGCATGCTTGAGGTCGATCCGGTCGCGCTGGGCGATCCCGAGCAGGTCGGAGGCGCGCCAGACGACGTTGTCCTCGAACTCGGACACCTGGCCATCGGCATAGACCAGCTCCCACATCATCTGGACGATGCGCTTGCGGCCCTCTTCGTCGAGCGAGCGCATAATGACACTGGTGAAGTGATAGAGGTCGACGGCCTCGCCCTCGACCTGGGTAGCGTCCGCGATCAGGCGGTCGGCGGTACCGCGATCCAGCCCGAAGTGACTTTCGATCAGGCTGTGCAGCTTGCGCTGCTCGGTCGCCGTCGGCTGACCGTCCAGCGAGACCACGTGAACCAGCAGCGCGGTGGCCGCAAGCCGGTAATCGCCATCGCCGAAAGCACGATCCGCGGCATGAGGAGCCACAATGTCAGCGATGAATTGGCGCAGGCCGTCGAGCATAGGATCCTACCAAAAACGATGAAGCCGCGGGAGTGCGGCCGCCACCAGCATTATATGAGCGGGAAACCCAACCGCCGCAACGTGCGTCAGCTCCGCGCGGGCATTACCTTTCGGCAACCTGGACGAGCTGGTTACCGTCATGGCCGGGCTAGTCCCGGCCATCCACGCGCCACAGCGAAGAAAGACGTGGATGCCCGGGACTAGCCCGGGCATGACGACAGAGGGTGTGGCACGCACCTGTCCCCACATCGTCGTTGCGAGCGCAGCGAAGCGATCCAGACTGCTTCACTGGAAAGACTCTGGATGCTCGCTACGCTCGCAATGATCGAGAGTGCCGTCCTCACGGTATCTCGTACACCACCATCTTGTCGGCGATGCCGCGCAGGGCCGCCTGCTTCTGGATCGGCTTGATCGCGCGTTGCTCGAGAACCTCGGCGACTGCGGGCGCATCGAGCACGGGGCCCGTGATGTGGATCTCCCGCGCCGTCGACAGGCTCTGGACGCGAGCGGCGATGTTGACGGTCTGGCCGAAATAATCCTGGCGTTCGTTGAGCATCACCGCAAGACACGGGCCTTCATGGATGCCGATCTTGACGATGAGATCGTCGGTGCCGCGCTGCCTGTTGAGCTCGTCCATCGCGGCCCGCATCCGCAGGCCCGCGACGATGGCGTGCTCGGGGCGGACGAAGGTCGCCATCACGGCGTCGCCGATCGTCTTCACCACCGCGCCCTTCTCGGAGGAGATGATCTCGAGCAGCGCATGGAAATGCGCGCGCACGAGATCGAAGGCGGCGAGATCGCCGACGCGCTCGTAGAGCGCGGTCGAGCCCTTCAAATCGGTGAACAGGAATGTCAGCGACGTGATCTGGAGCCGCTGGTCGAGGCTGAGATTGTCCGCCTTGAAGACATCGCGAAACGTCTGGTTCGACAGCATGCGCTTGGCGGTGAGGAACGGCTTGCGCTTGCCTATGAGATGATGGAGCGCCTCGGCCGCGATGAACACCGACGGCAACACGCGCACGCCGGCCTGGTTCTCCAGCGACAGCCGCAGCGGCCCCGGCCGCATGGTCGTCGTCCCCGTCGGAGCCTGCACCTTGTTGTACATGATCGCGAACTGCTGGCGCTCCTTGGTCGGCTCGCCCTGAACGTCGATGAAATGGGCGGCGTGCGTCACCGGCTCGAAGATGATGATGAAGTCGCCCGGCAGTTGCAGCGACATGGTCGCCTTCTCGCCTGCCGGAAGCTCGAGCGTATCGAGCGTCACCTCGTTGGCGAGCGTCGCGAAGGATTCCTTGTTGAAGTCGACGCCGGAACTCCAGAACACCTGCTTGAAATATTCCCACACCGGAAGCGTATCGGGATCGTGCGCTGCGATGCGCCGCACGCGCGGATTGACGGTGAAGGAGACCTCGACCTGATCGTCGACCGACGCCTTGTAGCCGCAGGCGCAGAGCGCGCAGTGATAATCGTCCGGCTTGAGCGCCTTCAGCGTCGAATGGGCGCCCAGCACGCCGCCGCAGCCCGGACAGAGCACGTTCCAGCCGAGATCGAACAGTCCGAGCCGCGCCGAATGCAGGAAGGTGGAGATCGTGTGCTCTTCGTCGAGGCCATGCTGCCTGGAGAAATCGAGGACATTGACGCGGTTGAGCTCGTGATCCTCGCCGTCCTCGATGAGGCGCGCGATCGCGTCGACCACCTTGGCATCGGCGGTCTGTTTCAGAACGGAAAACTGGGCCTGGATGTCGCTCATGGCGGAGGCTCTATCTGGGGTGGATCGCGCCATCGGGCAGACGAATATCTGTCACCGACGCGTGATGCGGAACAAAGGTGAGTGGTCCGGCTGGGTCGTCACGACGCCGAGCGGGATCACCGGAACCCTGTCGGCAAGCTCGATACGGAACGCGCCGATCAACCGGGCCAGCGCCAGCACGGATTCGGCTTGCGCGAATGGCGCACCGATGCAGACGCGCGGACCCGCGCCGAACGGCAGGTAAGCGAAACGGTCGGGCGCCTCCTTCGACATGAACCGTTTTGGGATGAAGGCGTTCGGCTGATCCCACAGCTTCTCATGCCGGTGCAGCAGCCAGGGCGCGATCATGATGATGTCGCCCTTGCCGATCTCGACACCGGCCGCATTGTCCTTCTCGCGCGCGGCGCGCGCGACCAGGAAGGCCGGCGGATAGAGCCGCATGGTCTCCTCGATCACCGCACGGGTGAACTTCTGGCGATCGATGTCGGCCATGCTGTCGAGATGCTCACCATGCGTCTCGGAGGCAACTTCCTCCTGCGTCTCCGGATCGAGCGCGAGCAGATAGAGCGCCCAGAACAGCGCCGTCGCCGTGGTCTCGTGACCCGCCAGGATCATGGTCGCGACCTCGTCGACGAGTTGCGCGTCCGAAAAGCCCTTGCCGGTTTCGGGATCGCGCGCCGCGTCCATGAGATCGAACAGGTCGCGCGGCGGCGCGCCGTCCTTCTTGCCCATCGTGCGCCGCTCGGCGATCAGCATCGCGACGAACTCGGTCCAGCGTTTGCGGAAGCGGGCGCGGGCAAAATCCATCGGGGCCGGCCAGGACACCGGCAGCAGCATGTCGAGGAAATAGGGCCGCCCCAGCCGCGCGCCGTATTCCATGACGAAGTTGCGCAAGGTCGGGCCGTGACGGTCCATGCCGAACGAGAACATCGTGCGCCCGGCGATCTCCAGCGTCATACGCTGCATCGTCTCGCGCAGATCGACCGGCTCGCTTGTTCGCGCATCGAGCTTTGCGATGGTCTCGTCGAGCACCGCGGTCATATGCGGGACGAGATTTGCAGTCGCACGCGGCGTGAAGGCCGGCGCGAGCGTACGGCGCTGATGCGCCCAGGCGTGGCCTTCCGCGATCAGAACTCCTTCGCCGAGCACCGGACGCAGCATACGGATCCCCGCCGGCGTGCGCGTGTAGTTTTCATAATTGCTGAGCAGGACATGCCGAATTGCATTCGGCTGATTCAGAATGAAGCTGTTGTGGAGGAAAAAGCGGCCCTTGATGACCTCTTCTTCGTAGGCACGCTGCCCCCAGGTCGCGATCATGTTCTGCTTGAGGACCGCGACCCGGCCGAGAAACGACATGTCGTCGGGCGCACGCGGCGGGGTCGGAGGGATGATGGGCCGACGCACACTGGCGATGTTCATGGCTCTCTCCCGCAGATGTGACCCAAGCCAATAGCTAGTAAGTCAGCTCGGCAATCGCAATCCTGTTCTCGGAGGCGGGCCAGGCGCGCGCCACAATTCGTTCTTCGCCGAACTGGGCCACGATGTTACGCCCGGCCTCCGCGGCCGGGAGCCGCAAGGTTGCTGCCGAATCCGTGGGCACACCCGGCTTGACGTCGGCCGGCTCCTTGCCGTCGAGCAGCACCACGTCCCGCGGCAGGCCGAGATAGCCGCGCGGTCGCGACATGATCACGACGGCGCCGGCATCCTTGTCCGCCGGCCCGAGCGGGCGCGCGGCACGCAGATGCACGATATCGGACGAGCGCGCGAACGGCGTGCGGTAGATATGCGTCGTCGGCGCGTCCGGCGACGTCAGGGCGAATTCGAGGAACCAGGAAGGCTCGACCTGCGCCGGACCCCAGCGGCCGTCGGCGCCGGTCTTCGCGCTGTGCACCGCGCCGCCTTTGCGCTCCCCGGTATCAGGATCGACGCGGAAGACATCGACGGTTGCACCCGCCACCGGGCGATTGGTCGACACGCCGCCTGGCGTACCGGTCACAAGGCCGCTCAACCTGACGCTCTGCTCCGGCACAATTGCGATGCGCGCGGGCTCGCGGCCGGCAATGAATTTGTAGATCTCGCGGAAGGCACGCGGGTGAAACGCCACTTCGCGATGGTCGAGCGCGACGAGCACGAGATTGGTGGCGCCCGTCAACTCCGGCCCTTCGACGGTAACGCCGGTCGGCGTGCCGGGCTTGCCGATGAAGCGGCCGTCGGCTTGCGCGTACTTGTCCATGCCATCGCTGCGCAGGGTGAGGAAGGCCGTGCCCGGCGTCACCTCGCTCTCGCCCTCATTCCGGCCGCGCAGAAATGTACCGCGACCATTGAATTCGTTGTTCGGCTGGTCGTCGGTCGCGAACACGCCGTGATTGGGCGTGCCGCACAGCACGGCATGGCTGACATCGCCGGCACCGCCGTTCCTGATGACGTTGCGAATGGCGTAGCCACCGCGCGAACTGCCGACCAGCGCCACGCGGGCCGCGCCGGTGCGGCGCTTCAATTCCGCGATGGCCGCCCCGAGCTCGCGGCGCTGGTCCCCGGTCGAGGAGCGGCCCGCCTGCTCGACCTTGTCGTCGCTGCGCGCCAGCGGATCCGTGAAATTGATCGCCATCATGCGATCGCGCGCGACGCCGTTGGATTCCATCCGCCAAAGCGTCGTCATCCAGACCGCGTCGTATTCACCATTGCCGTGGACGAACAGGATCGGCGGCACCTCGGCATTCTGAGCCGTGGGCGCGGTCTGCGCCAGCGCGCCTGTCCGCAAGCTCGCAACCGCGAAAGGCAAGCTGCCTGCCCCCAGCAGGATCGACCGTCGCGACAGCTTCATATGTTTCTCCGGAAAAACCACGTCTTTGGACCGCTTATACCGGCCTAACCACTGGACAGCGAAGGACTTTCGCAGGCATCACTGAACCTGCCGGAATCACCCAAAGACCATTCCAAGACCACTTCTGCCAGCCCATATGGAAGGGGATATGACCGAGCAGCCGAACCGTCAGAAATTCGCCGGCGACGGCATCGCCGCACCCCTGCGGTACACCGTGTTCCGGCGCATCTGGCTCGCCAGCCTGCTCTCCAATCTTGGCCTCTTGATCCAGGGCGTGGGCGCGGCCTGGGCGATGACGCAGATGGCGGCCTCGGCCGACAAGGTGGCGCTGATGCTGCCGATCATGCTGATCTCGATGCCGGCCGGCGCCATCGCCGACATGTATGACCGGCGCATCGTGACCTTGATTTCGCTCGCGATCGCGCTGATCGGCGCGACTGCGCTGACGGTGCTGGCCTGGCTCAAGCTGATCACCCCGGAAACGCTGCTCGTCTTCTGCTTCGTGGTGGGCAGCGGCAATGCGCTGTTCGGGCCGGCGTGGCAATCCTCGGTCAGCGAGCAGGTGCCGCCCGAATCACTGCCGTCAGCCGTCGCACTGAACGGCATCAGCTACAATATTGCACGCAGCTTCGGTCCCGCGGTCGGCGGCGTCATCGTCGCCTCGCTCGGCGCGGTGGCCGCCTTTGCCTGCAACGCGATCCTCTATCTACCGCTGCTGGTGGTGCTGCTGCTCTGGCGGCGCAACACCGAGCCCTCGCGCCTGCCGCGGGAGAAGCTCAACCGCGCGATGGTCTCGGGCTTCCGCTACATCACCAATTCGCCGCCGATCAAGATCGTGCTGTTGCGCACGCTGGTGATGGGCCTGATCGGCGGTGCCATCATGGCGCTGATGCCGCTGATCGCGCGCGACCTGCTGCATGGCGGCGCGCAGACCTACGGCATCATGCTGGGTGCCTTCGGCATGGGCGCCGTCGTCGGTGCGCTCAACATCCATGAATTGCGCAAGCGCATGAGCGGCGAGGCCGCGATCCGCGCCTGCACCATCTCGATGGCATTTGCGATGGCCGCGCTTGCCGTGAGCACGGAGCCGGTGTTGACGGCAGCGGCGCTTGTGCTCGCCGGTGCGGTCTGGATGGCGGCCGTCGCGCTGTTCAACATCGGCGTGCAGCTCTCGGCGCCGCGCTGGGTCGCGGGCCGTTCGCTCGCGGCGTTCCAGGCCTCGATATCCGGCGGCATCGCGATCGGCGCCTGGGGCTGGGGCCATCTCACCGATTATGCCGGCGTCGAGGTCGCGCTGCTGACGGCCGCCAGCCTGATGCTGGTCTCGCCGGTGCTGGGCATTTGGCTGGCGATGCCGCGCGTCGGCGCCCGCAACGAGGACGCGGACGTGCTCGCCGATCCGGAAGTCAAACTGTCGCTCACGGCGCGCAGCGGGCCGCTGGTGGTCGAGATCGAATACAGGGTGAGCCAGGAAAACGCGCGCGCCTTCCACAATGTAATGCAGGACGTGCAGCTCTCCCGGCAGCGCAACGGCGCCTATGGCTGGTCGATCGCGCGCGACATTGCCGACCCCGAATTGTGGACCGAGCGCTACCACTGTCCGACCTGGCTCGATTACTTGCGCCAGCGCAACCGCTCGACGCAGTCCGAGCGCGCGTTGCATCAGCAGGCGATCGATTTCCACATCGGCCCCGATCCGGTGCGGATCCGCCGCATGCTGGAGCGTCCATTCGGCTCGGTGCGCTGGAAGGAAGAGACGCCGGATCGTGCCGGCGCCGAGGTGCTGCCGGTGGTCGCGAGCGCGGCGGGAAGCAGCACGTAGATTCTCTCGGAAGGTAGCCCGGATGGCGCGAAGCGCAATCCGGGACGATCTCACCGCGCGGGCAGACCCCGGATTTCGCTCATCCGGGCTGCGACGGCACGTCTTACTGCCCGTGATCCGTCAGCACCTTGTCGCAGGCTTTGCTGAGGCGGGTGCGGTTCTGCTTGAGGCAAGCGAGCACGGCGCCATCGCCATTATTCATCACGGCACGGCAGAAGCGCGTCACATCGCGCGCGCAGGCATCGTGGCCAGGCTGCTGTTGCGCTGAGGCGCTCGATGCGCACAGAATCAAAGAAACAATGAAAAGAAATCTGGTCATCGCGTAATGCCTCTTACCCCAAGGAAGTGCGGGCGAAGCTAGTGCGACGATCCCGGGGCCGCAACGGCTTTATTGCCGAGCGGGACTGGCGCGCGTGGCCCCGGCTTGACGCCGGGGGCACATCGCGAGGGGAGCCAACAACGATCGCCGTTGCGCGTTGTCCTACTGCTTGTCCTGGGCGTCAGCGACCTTGCGTGAGGCGCCCTTTGCGAGGTCCTTGTCCATCACCGCGCGGCAGCCGGCGCTCAGGTCGGAGCGATGCTTCATCATGCACGCCGTGATCTTCGGGACGTTGGGGATTTCCGAGGAGCACAGGCGGAAGGCATCGCCGGTGCACTGCTGCTGCGCCTCGGCCGAGAAGGCGAAGCTCGCGGTCGTCGCGACGATCGAGACTATGGCGGCAAAGCCCAGAGCCAGGCTGGTGTCGCGGATCCTACTCGTCAGCGATTCGGCAGAAAAAGACTTGGTCATTTGAAGCTCCCATGGGCGCCGCTGGAAGCGGGGCCCGTTGTTGGTGGGAACTACGATGCTCCGGCAAAACAGTTTCCACTGTGATGACGGTCACGGGTGGCCGCCCATCTGTGACCTCCGTCACATGGCGCACCTCGCTGAAAATCCGGCGCAAACGCCGTCGTGTTGGTGTCACGTTAACTGTTCCTTCGCATTAATGGCTCGTCGCGCGGGAGATTCCGCCGGGTTGGTTGCGCAATTGGAAAGAATAGCGATGCGTAATGCGTTGGGCCTGATGCTGGCCAGTGTAGTTGCGGCGGTCGTGATCGCCGTCGGCGGTTGGTTTTATTATTCCGCGCGCGCCGATCAGGGCGCCCCCAAAACAACGGCCGCCCGTGCCGCCGATCAATTGCCGGCACAGGCGAAGCTCGCCGCCAAGGATGACGTCGAGACCACCGCGGCGATCGGGGCCAGGCCGACGGCAGTTGCTCAGGCAGCGGCGCCTGCGCCCGCTCCGGCCATGCCGGTGCAGCCGAAGCAGGCCTGCGCCAATCCGAACGCGCTGGGCGTTGCCCGCGTGGTCGAGATCGACACCACCGGCGGACCCGGCTTCGGCTTCGAGCATTTCAAGCAGTTCGACTTCCTCACCGACAAGGAGGTCGTGCTGACCTTCGACGACGGCCCGTGGCCGGTCAACACGCCCGCGGTCCTGAAGGCGCTCGGGGATGAATGCACCAAGGGTCTGTTCTTCTCGGTCGGCAAGCACGCGACCTATCATCCGGAAATCCTGCGCCAGGTGCTGGCCCAGGGCCACACGGTCGGCACGCACACGTGGTCGCATGTCAACCTGAACAGCAAGAAGATGACGGAGCAACAGGTCAAGGACGAGGTCGAGAAGGGCTTCAGCGCGGTGAGGTTCGCGCTCGGCACCAACCCGGCGCCGTTCTTCCGCTTCCCGCAGCTTCAGCACAATCCGGCGATGGTGAGCTATTTCGGCACCCGCAATGTCGCGATGTTCTCGACCGACATCGACTCCTTCGACTTCAGGAAGGGTGCCACGCCGGAGAAGATCGTCGACAACGTGATGACCAAGCTCGACAAGCTCGGCAAGGGCATCATCCTGATGCACGACTTCCAGAAGCACACCGGCGAAGCGATGCCGGCGCTGCTCGCGCGGCTGAAGGCTGGCGGCTACAAGGTCGTGCAGATGAAGGCCAAGGCAACGCTCCAGACGCTGCCGGAATATGACGAGGCGCTGCTGAAGGACCTGAAGGTGCCGACGTCGAGCGCGCGTCCGATAACGAGCGTGGTGCAGACGGTGTCGCAGTAAGCCCGCAACGCTTCCTCAATACGCGCATGGCCGGGCTCTTGCCTGGCCATTTGCTTTTGGAGCGGGTCGCGGCCTTACCAGTAGATGCCGTGGCGGTTAAGCTCGCTGATGATGCGGCCTTCGGTCCAGCTGCGCTTGTGCTTCGGCTTGCCCGCCTTTGCGGTCTTCGTGGCAGTCGCCGCCGGCGCTGAGGTCGTCGTTGTCGCGGTCACGGCAGGAGCCGTCGCCACGGCGGGAGCAGGGGCCGAGACTGCCGGCGGACGATCGACGTATTTCGGAGCTCCCGCGGCTGGCGCGACTTCGCTGACTTGCGTCGTCGGAGCGGTGGTCGTGGTGGCTTGCGGAGCGGCCGTCGCCATGGCCAGCGACAGGCTGCGTCGCCAGCATGGGCAGATACAATAGCCAGGACCATGGCGGCGACGAGAATGATCTTGCGCATGTGAAATCTCGCCGTGTTTGCGTGACCAGGAGACTAGGGGAGATGGGATCTGCATTATGTGACTGTCATCACGTAGACTGCGCGCTCGGTCTTGAACCCGCGATCAGCATTCGCGGCGATCGACCCGCAACGTCATGTCGCGTTTCGCGATTGTTTCCAAATGTTTCTGATTGTGGTAGACGCTCGACACGTATCACAAGGCGTGCCGAGTCCGCCCGTTATGACCTTCATCAAGCGAGTGAAGCGTAAGCTGCTGCCGCCGCGAGAGGTTGTTCAGGGGTACGAGAATCCGGAACTGGTCGAAACGATTTTCCTAAAGACAATCAACTACAACCCGGACAGCGACCGGCCGCTGGTCGCGGGCATGAACACGGTTCTGGATTTCGGCGGAGGCGCTGGCCTGCATTACAAGGTGGCGCGCCGGCAACGCCCGGACATTCGATGGGCGGTGGTTGAGACGCCTGCAATGGTGCAGCGCGCCAAGGAGCTTGGCACCGATAGGCTGATGTTTTTCGAGCGCATCGACCAGGCCGCCGACTGGCTCGGCACTGTCGATCTCATCCACTCGAATGGGGCCATACAGTACGTCCCGGATGCATTGGAAACCGTCAGAACGCTGTGCACGGTTCGGCCGGCAACGTTGGCATGGTACCGCGTTCCGATCAGCGAAGAGACCCGGCGAGAGGTTCAGACATCGTACCTGAGCGACAACGGTCCAGGGTCGTTGCTCGCCTCCAGGGAGAAGCTCGTCAGATACGAGCGCAATTGGATCTCCGAGCAAGCATTCATCCAGGCTCACGAGGGATTTCGCATCACTGAGCGGAGCCCGGATCCCACCGAGCGCGGCACGCAACAATTCAGGTTCGCGCGCGTCTAGCTTGCGACAATATGGGGGCGATGTGTTCGACAAGTTTGCAGACTGGTTACGTCAGACGGCCTTTTTCTCGACCGCTATCGACATCGCGCGCCAGACGTTACCAGAGCCCGCGCTGATCTGGTTGCGTACGCAGATGGTGCGCAATCTCCGTGGAACGCCTGGCGAAGTGTTCAGCGAGATCTATCGTCGTAACGTCTGGGGTTACAAGGAAACCGCTTCCGGCGGCGGATCCACGCTGCACAATACCCAAAGGGTGCGAGAAAGCCTTCCTGGTCTGGTTGGCGACCTCGGGATCCGTACCCTGCTCGATTTGCCTTGTGGTGATTTTCATTGGTTGTCGAAGATCGAACTTCCAATTTCTCGCTACATTGGAGGAGACATCGTTCCGGAACTGATTGCGCGAACGGGTGACCAATACAGTCGCCCAGATCGCACGTTCCTCCGGATCGATCTCTGCAACGATCCGCTCCCGGAAGCTGACCTGCTGCTCTGCCGCGATTGCTTCATTCATCTTTCCGAAGAGATGATTTTTCAAGCAATCGACAACATTCGTCGATCCAACATCAAGTATCTCCTGACGACCACTTACCCGGCGGGCCGAAATCGTGCGATCCGCACGGGTGACTTCTTCTCCATCGATCTGAGCGCTCCGCCCTACAACTTCCCGCCGCCGATCAAGGTGCTGGACGATTACGTCCCACCGTTCGACCGGCGGCAACTGGCGCTGTGGGAAATCGAAAGCCTGCGCAAAGTCTGAGGCGATGGTATGCCGTCTCGCGGCGAGGCTGCATCGGAGGACGAAACAACGGCGCGGAAAACAACGAAAAATCAGAGCGATAAATGGTGCCGCAAGAGGGACTCGAACCCCCGACCCCGTCATTACGAATGACGTGCTCTACCAACTGAGCTATTGCGGCGAACCCTGCCGGGACCCGCGCAGTGCAGGTCCCGATACGCGCGCTCCTGATATCGGGCATGGCCCGAATTGGCAAGGTGGAGCGGGCTTCGAAATGTGCCTCACGCGCCCCAGCGGGACCAGAATCCGCGCCAGCCGCCGGCCTGGGCCTTTGCATGGGTTCTGGGCGTGCCGATTTGTTCCGCAAATTCATCGCTCGGACCCTCGTCATCGATCCCGGGATCATCGGGGGCGCGGACGATCGGGATGACGGCCTGGATCGGGGCCGGAGCAGGCTTGCCGAGGTCGGCGCGGGTCCGGAACACCGGCGTTGCCGCCTCCGGCGATGATTCGGCCGTCTCAGGGGCGGGATTGACCGGCTCGGCGGCCGGCGTGACCGCAGGCTCTTCCTTGGCGGCCTCCCCGGTCGTCTCCTTGGCCTCAGGGGGCGAATTGTCCTGTGCGGCGGGGACCGGATCCGGCGCAGCCACGGGCGGTTCCACCGGGGCTTCGCTCGGGGCTGCCGTCACCCGCTTCGGCGGCGGGGCGGCCAGCATGGCTTCCTCGAAGGCCGAGGATTCGATCGTGGCGCCCTTGTCGGAGGGCAGGCTCGCGACCGGCGTTTGCCACTGGAAGGCATCGAGACGGCCGGTGACCGGCGACACCGGACGCCAGCGGTCGCTGACATAGCCGTCCGCGGTCCAGGCCGGATCGTGGCGGGCGCGCACCGCGCGCAAGGTCCAGGCGCGGGCACGGCCGCCGTCGCCATGCTCGGTGCGTTCGAGCTCGGCCATCAGCAGCGCGACGCGCTGGGTGGGATCATTGACGTAAGGGGCCAGCACCGCACGCGCACGCGCGAACTCGGAGGCATCGATCGCGGCGCGCGCGATCGCGAGCTGGCCCTCGACATGGCCCGCTTTGTCGGCCGGCGTCTTGGCCGCCAGCGTCTCGACCCGCTGCAAGCGCTGCCGCGCGGAATCGCCGAGCTTCACATGCGCGTAGGCGTCGGCGAGATCCGGATGCGGATTGGCGAGCCACGCGGCCTCGACGAGCTTCATGGAGCGGCGCACCTGATGCGCTTCGCTCTCGAACTTGGCCGCGAGCACCGCGGCGGGCACCAGAGTCGGCGCGAGCTTGATGGCCTCCATCACGCTCTCGCGCGCCACGTCGCGGTCCATGGTTTCCAATTCCAGCGCGCGGGCCGTGAGCAGCACGCCGCGCTGGCGGCGATAGGCCGCCTTGTCGATCAGACCCGCGGACAGATTCGAATCGAGGATCGCGAGTGCGCCGCTCCAGTCGCCGCGCGCGCAGCGGAAGCCGAGCACCGCGTGCGAGGCCCAGGTCGAGGACGGCGACAGCTTGATCGTTTCCTCCGCGATCATCACGGCGCCGACCGCATCGTCGGCGCGCTGCGCCTCGATGAACAGGCCGCGCAGGCCGAGCAGCCGGGTATCCTCGCGCTCGGCCATGACGCGGAAGACGCGCTGGGCCTCGTCGCGATTGCCTTCGAGCTGGGCCGACTGCGCGTGCAGCAGCAGTGCGAGCGGATCGTTCGCGGCCAGCCGCCGCGCGGTTTCGGCGTGACGGCGGGCGAGGGCGGTATCGCCATGACCGATCGCGAGCAGACCGTGGGTGATGGCATGGCGGCCGCGCGCGTGGCGTTTCTCATGGCGGCGGCGGCGCAGGCGTCCCGGCGCGCGCCAGATCATCGTCACGATGCTCCAGACCAGCACGACCGCCGCTGCAAAGACGCCGAGCAGAAACACGAACCTCGGAAGCGTCGTTGACGCGCGAAAGCCGCCCGCGGTCAGGACGAGATCGCCGGGTTGATCGGCAACCCAGGCCGCGCCGGCCGCCGCCAGCGCGATCAGGACGAGGAAGAGGACGATGCGAAGCATGGCGATCCCTATTACGCGCTGATTGTTGCGCGAACCTTTACTGAGCAGGCTTGACCAGATCGGGCTTGGCGAGATCCGCCATGGCATCGTCGGCGAATTTGCGGGAGGCGCCGAGCGCGGCGTCGCGCGCATCGGCCTTGTCGAGCCAGGCCTGTGCCGGTGCACGATCGGCCTCGGGCAGCGTCTTCAGCTTACGCCGCGCTTCCACGAAATCGTTGCGAAGCGCCGCCGCCGTCACCCGTGCGACGATGGCACCGCGATCATTGCCGCCGCCGTCGGTGCGCTCGATACGAACGAGTTTCGAGGCCCCCGCCTGGAGACGCTCGACGATACCGGCACCGGCGGCCGGGGCTTCCGCCGGCGGAGACAGCTTTGGCACGATGTTGAGCAGCTCGCGGCTCAGCGCGACCGGCGTCGGAATGCCTGACGATGCAAAGGTGTCGAGCGGCTTCAGCATATCGGGCTTGGCCGCGAGCGACCGCGCCGCGGCCAATTGCGATTCGTAAGGATCGCCATGCCGAACCGCGACGTCGAGCAGAGCCGCCGCCACGACATGGCGCAGGGGCTTGTCATTCGTCGCCTTGTTGTCGGCAATCTTCTCGCCCTGCTGTGCGAGCTCGGCGCGCTCCGTCTTGCTGGCACGCTCCAGCTGCGCAATGCGGTCGCTGAGAGCGGCAAGATCAGGCGCGGCAGCGCGCGGTGCCGATTTCACGTCGTTGGCGGTCTTGTCTGACTGTGCGCGCAGATTGGCGATGTCACTGCGCAAGGCACTTGCGGATTTCTCCAGTGCATCGATCCGCGCCACCGTGGCCGGATCGGCGGCGGGCTTGCCCGCCTTGGCTTCGACCGCGGCGACACGTCCGCTGAGCGCGTCGACCGTCGCGCTCGTGACCTGCGGCACGGCCGGCGGCGCCTGCACGGCGGGCCAGCCCAGCATCCAGCCGACGGCAATCACGATCGCGGCTGCGACCGCGCCAGAGAACGGCGCAATGACCCAGGGCGAAACCGGCGCCGACGCGGGAGCGGAAGCAACCGCGGCCTCCGCGTGCGCGGGCTCCGGGTCAGGCCTGGCCTCTTCGGATTTGGACTCTTCGACCGTGGCCTGCTCTGGCGTGGCCTGCTCCGGCGTCGGCTGAACCTCCGCTTCGGCGGCCGCCGTTGGCTGCGGCTGGGTCGAGACTTCGGTCGCCTCAAGGTCGATGGTGGGCGGGGTGCGCTTGGCACGGCCTGACTCGGGAGCCAATCCTGCGTCTTCAGGCTTGTCATCGGCCATCGTGACGGTTCCTCCCACTCAAATGCCCTGAACGGACCCGATCGCGTCGGATTCGGCCCGACCTCTTACGCCAAACGGGTCCGCAAAGCACGCTCCAAGGTATCAAATAGGGCATTTTCGTCCGGCGTCGCGGCCCCCAGAACCTGCGACGCGCCGGCATCGCGCAGGACGCTGGCGACCGTCTCGGACAGGCAGCATTGCGGGATCGCCAGCGCCGAGATTTCGACGCCTTCGTCCCGTGCCGCATCCAGGAAGGCCCGTGCGCTGCGACGGGAGTAGTGCAGCACCGCCTCGATCCCATGCGCAGCAAAGCCATCGCAGACATCACGCGGCAGGATCTTGACCGGAGTCATGCGATAGGTGGTCTGCGTCACCACGCTGAAGCCCTCCGCGCCAAGCTCGCCGCCGAGATCGCGCGACAGATCCGCGCCCGCGAGATAGAGCAGCGTGCTTTTCTTCTTCAGCACCTTGTCGCGCGCGCTCTGCATCACCTTGTCGCGCAGGGCCGCGGCATCGCCGCCGGCGACGATCACCTCGGCGAAGCCGGCGTCGCGCGCCGCGGCAGCCGTGTGCTCCCCGACCGCGAACAGCGGCAGCTCCAGGAGGCCAAGATTCTTTAAGCCAAGATCTTGCAATTGCGGCGCGACGGCGCGGATCGCATTGGCCGACGTGACGATGATGGCGCCGTAGTCGGCCTCACTCTCGTCATGGAAGGCGACCGGCTCGAACTTGAGCATCGGGGCGAGCAGCACCACATGACCCCGCGCCCGCAAATTTTTCGCCGTCGCCTCATTGTCGGGATGCGGCCGTGTGACAAGAATGGACATCGCTTGTGTTCCCGAACCACGTGGCGGTGACGCATTCACGAAGGCGGCTGCGCGTGACGATTGCGCAAGTGGACCCCGGAATGCTACCGGACGTACCAGAACTCTGCTTTACGGATGAGCGCAAGGGCGCAAATTGGATAACAATTCGCCAATGCTGGTACTGGGCATCGAAACCACCTGCGACGAGACCGCCGCGGCCGTGATTGAGCGCGCGCCCGACGGCAGCGGCAAGATCCTGTCCAACATCGTGCGGTCCCAGATCGAGGAGCATGCCCGCTTCGGCGGCGTGGTGCCGGAGATCGCCGCGCGCGCGCATGTCGACGTGCTCGACGGCATCATCGACCGGGCCATGCACGAGGCCGGCATCGACTATGCGCAGCTCAACGGTGTCGCAGCCGCGGCAGGGCCGGGGCTGATCGGCGGCGTCATCGTCGGCCTCACCACCGCCAAGGCGATCGCGATGGTGCACGACACGCCGCTGGTCGCGGTCAACCACCTCGAGGCGCATGCACTGACGCCGCGCCTCACCAACGGAATTGAATTTCCCTACTGCCTGTTCCTCGCCTCGGGCGGGCATACCCAGATCGTCGCCGTCACCGGTGTCGGCCAATATGTGCGGCTCGGCACCACCGTCGACGACGCGATGGGCGAAGCCTTCGACAAGGTCGCGAAGATGCTGGGCCTGCCCTATCCGGGCGGGCCGCAGGTCGAACGCGCCGCGGCAAGCGGCGATGCCACGCGCTTCGCCTTCCCGCGCCCAATGCAGGGACGGCCCGATGCCAATTTCTCGCTGTCGGGATTGAAGACGGCGGTGCGCAACGAGGCGAGCCGGTTAACCGAGATCGCGCCGCAGGATATCAGCGATCTCTGCGCGAGTTTTCAGGCCGCAGTGCTCGACTCGACGGCCGACCGGTTGAGCGTCGGCCTGAGGCTTTTTCGCGAGCAGTTCGGCGCTCCGCATGCCCTCGTCGCCGCCGGCGGCGTCGCGGCCAATCAGGCGATCCGCGGCGCCCTGCATGACGTCGCGCGGCGGGCCGGGACGCAACTGATCATGCCGCCGCCCGCGCTCTGCACCGACAACGGCGCGATGATCGCCTGGGCCGGCGCCGAGCGCCTGGCGCTCGGCATGATCGACACGATGGAAGCCCAACCCCGCGCACGCTGGCTGCTCGATGCCAACGCCACGGCGCCGGCCGGTTACGGCAACACGCGGGCGGGATTCTAGCCATGACGGCGTTCCGGTCCGTCGCGGTGATTGGTGCGGGCGCATGGGGCACGGCGCTGGCGACGGTAGCCGCGCGCGCCGGACGGAACGTAACGCTCTGGGCGCGCAACAGCGAACATGCCGCGCGAATCGCCTGGACCCGCGACAATCCGCGACTGCCCGGCGTGCGGCTGGCGCCGGAGATCGTCGTGACGCACGAGCTTGCGGAGGCCGCGCGCGCGGACATGGTGCTGATCGCGACGCCCGCACAGCATTTGCGCGGCGCGGTCAACATGCTGGCCTCGCATCTGGCAAAGCCGGTGCCGATCGTCGCCTGCGCCAAAGGCATCGAGCACGGCACCCATAAATTCATGACCGACGTCATCGCGGAAGCCGCACCTCACGCGCAGCCGGCGATCCTGTCGGGCCCGAGCTTTGCCGACGACGTCGCGCGCGGCTTGCCGACCGCGGTGACGCTGGCAGCGAAGGACGAAGTGCTGGCGAGCGCGCTGGTGCAGGCACTGGGCTCGGCGACCTTCCGGCCCTATCACACGACAGATGTTCGCGGCGTCGAGATCGGTGGTGCGGCCAAGAACGTGTTGGCGATCGCGGTTGGCATCGCGGCCGGGCGCAAGCTCGGCGCCTCCGCCCAGGCCGCGCTGACGACCCGCGGCTTTGCCGAACTCACGCGCCTCGGCCGTGCCCTCGGCGCGCGCGGCGAGACGCTCACGGGCCTGTCCGGCCTCGGCGATCTGATCCTGACCTGCTCGAGCCCGCAATCGCGCAATCTCGCGCACGGCCTTGCGCTGGGCCGCGGCGAGCAGCCGCCCGCGGGCAAGCTTGCCGAAGGCGAGTTCACCGCGCCTGTGTTGATCGAACTCGCAGCTTCGCACAACATCGAGATGCCGGTATCAGAAGCGGTCGCTTCGATCCTGAGCGGCCGGAGCACGATCGACGCTGCGATCTCGGGGCTGTTGACGCGCCCCTTCAAGGCAGAGGAATGACGTCTTTCTCGTCATGCGCGCGCTTGTCGCGGGCATCCACGTCTTGATATTGAATTGGTGGCAGAGACGTGGATGGCCGGGACAAGCCCGGCCATGACGAACGGATAGGACGCGCGATGAACTACTGGCTGGTGAAATCCGAACCGTCGGTATGGTCCTGGGACCAGCAGGTGGCGAAAGGTGCCAAGGGCGAGGCCTGGACCGGCGTGCGCAATTACACCGCGCGCATAAACCTCGTGAACATGAAGAAGGGCGACAAGGCGTTCTTCTATCATTCCAACGAGGGCAAGGAGATCGTCGGCATCGCGGAGGTCATCAAGGAGGCCTACCCTGACCCGACCGACAAGACCGAAAAATTCGTCTGCGTCGACATCAAGGCCGACAAGCCCTTGAAGACGCCGGTGACGATGGCCGCGATCAAGGCGGACAAGAAGCTCGCTGATATGGCGCTGGTGAAATATTCGCGCCTGTCGGTGCAGCCGGTGACGGCGGAAGAGTGGAAGCTCGTCTGCAAGATGGGCGGGATGTAAGCGACTTCAACGGTAGGGCGGGCAAAGCGTAGCGTGCCCACCAATCGAGACCGGAGCTTGCCGTTAGAGGGTGGGCACGGCGCGCAAGAGCGCACTGCGCTTCGCTCCGTCGGGGCTACGATATCCGGGCTTGCGTCTCCGGCAGCGTAAACACCTCGCATGGCGAAGCGATGCCGCGCAGCGGATGCGATCCGAGCGCGACGAGAGGCGTGTCCGTCTCCGCGGCCAGCGCCCCCGATACCAGCACGGTCCGTTCCAGGGGCTTGCACAATCCCTCGAGCCGGCTGGCGAGATTCACGGCGGGACCGATCGCCGTGAAATCGAGCCTGTTGGCGGCGCCGATATTGCCCCAGAGTATTTCGCCGAGATGAAGGGCCGCGCCGAACGCAAGCGGCGGCAGTCCTTGAGCGCCGCGCTCCCCGTTGAGATACGCCATGCCGGCTTCGGCTGCGCCTGCGGCACGCAGCGCGGCGTCGCAGGCGCGGCGCGGCGAGGCCTCGACCACCGGGAAGATCGCGAGCACGCCGTCGCCGATGAATTTCAGCACCTCGCCGCCGAAGGCATGAACAGCACCGGCAATGCGATCGAACCAGGCGTCGAGCGCTGCGATGACGTCGGCCGGCGGTGTGGTCTCCGACAAGGTCGTGAAGTTGCGCAGATCCGCATAGAGCAGCGCGGCTTGAATGGTCTCGCCGAGATCGCGCCGCAACGGCGCCGCCAGCACCCGCTCCGCGCTGCGCTTGCCGAGATAGGCATCGAGCGTCGCGCGCAACGTGGCGCGCGCAGCGAGCACGGCCAGCGGCGTCGCGGCGAAACGCGCAGCCTGGCGCAATTGCTCGATCTCGTCTGCGGTGAACGGACGCGGCCCGATCCAGCCGAGCTGCGGCCCATCTGGTCGTCCGACCACCTCTTCGTGCACCTCGCCGCCCGCGATGTCGCGCAGCCAGCGGCGGCCGGCATCATTGGGCGGGTCGGGCGCCAGCCCACTTGGTGCGAAGCCGAGCGCCTCGATGACCCGGCCGTTCTCCGCGCGCCACAGCCAGGTCCGCTTCGCGATCAGCGGATGCGGCACCTCCAATGTCAGGCTGCCTGCCGCAAGCGGCACACCGTCGGCGACCAGATGAGCGCCGAGTTCCGCGAGCAGACGGTCGGCCCCGGAGCAATCCGAGGCGGCATCGACGAGCCAGGCGAGCGTCCGGGAGAGTTGCATGGCCCGATGATGGCGAAGGTCGGCCATCTTTGTCACGGGCAATCCTTGACGCACCGCTCCACCGCCGCCATGTGGCCAGTGTCAGCCCAGGGATGATCGCCGATGACCGAGCCGTTCGTAGTGCGACGCGAAACCCAGATCGCCGCCCCCCGCGCCACCGTCTTCGCCTATTTGACCGACCCAGAGAAAATCCTGAGCTGGATGGGCTCCGACGCGACCACGGAGCCGCATCCCGGCGGGCTCTATCTCCTCAAGGGCATCGGCCCGCGTGGCGGCGTCGGCCGCGGCACCTTCCGCGAGGTCGTGCCGGTGCATCGTCTGGCCTACACGTTCGGCTGGGAGGGCGGTCAGGAAGTGCCGCCCGGCTCGAGCCTGATCGAGATCGACCTGATCGAGCGCGACGGCGGCACGCTGCTGCGCATGACCCATAGCGGGCTCCCGACCGAGGAACAGGCCGCCGCGCACGCGAAAGGATGGGCGCATTATCTGGGCCGGCTCACGAGCGCAGCCGGGGGCAGCGATCCCGGTCCGGATAAGGGTATCTCAGACAAGATGTAGATCTCGTAGGGTGGGCAAAGCGAAGCGTGCCCACGCGGCCTATCAACAATGTCGTGAAGAATGGTGGGCACGGCGCTTCGCGCCTTTGCCCACCCTACGGCACCGCCGCTTAAACTGCCGCGGTCGCAACCACCTGCTGCAAAAGTTGCTCGCGCCTGGCCTGCGAACGCTGGCCCTTCATGGTCGCGGCGAAGCGTTCGAGGATACCGTCCTCGAAGGCGGTGACGATGGTGTCGTGGACGTAGCTCTTGCGGCAGATCGCCGGCGTGTTGGAGAGCTTGTCGGCTGCGGCGCGGATGGCGTCCAACACCTGCTTCTTGCGGCCGCGCTGGCTGGTCGCCGGCGTGATCCGCGACAGCGATTCCACCACGACCGCGGACGCCATCAGCGTGCGAAAATCCTTCAGCGAAATCTTGATGCCGGCGATCTCGCGCAGAAACGCGTTCACCTGCGTGGTGCTGACCGCGCGCACGATGCCGTAGGCGTCGCGATACTGGAACATGCGCTTGCCGGGAACGCCGTTCAGAATGCCGATGGCGCGCACCAGCTTCGCAGCGTCGCACTCCTTGCGCACCGCCTTGCCGCCCTTGGCCTTGAAGGTCAGCACGAAGGAATCGTCCTCGAGCGTAACGTTCGACTTCAGCATCGTGGTGGCACCGCGGGTGCCGTTGAGGCGGGCATAGGATTCATTGCCGGGGCGGATCGCTGTGCGCGCGATCAGCTCGATCACCGCAGAGAGCGCGAATTCACGCGTCGGCTCGTCGCCCGACAGGAACGCGGAGACCTTGCGCCGGATCTTTGGCAGCGCGCCGACGAGCTTTTCCAGCCGATGCGCCTTGCGGTGCTCGCGGACCTTTTCCCAATCGGCGTGGTAGCGGTATTGCAGCCGGCCCGCGGCATCGCGTCCCACCGCCTGGAGATGCGAGCTCGGATCGGCCGAGTAGCGCACCTGGCGATAGGCCGGCGGCACCGCCATGGCGTGCAGCCGGCGGATGGTGCGGGCGTCGCGGATATGCGCGCCGTTGGGACGGACGAAGGAATAGCCCTTGCCGCGCTTGATGCGCCGGATGGTCAGCTCGTTCTGGTCGCCGAGCCGCAGGCCCAGCTCCTTCGCGATCGCCTCAACCGAGGTCGCAGGCGCGGTGTCGAAGACCTTTTTCGGGCTGAGACGGGCGGAACCGGCCGGTTTCGGCCATTGTCCGAGGGCTTTGGCCAGCGCGACAGCAGCAGGATCGGCCGAAGCGAGCCGCATCGTCCCGAGATTCTGCTGATCCATCATAGTCTTAAGCCTTAGCCCTGTCTGTTATCGGTCAATGCCGCTGTTCTGATTTTTGTTCCAAGGGTCTCTTGGACGGTCTCGTTGGACCCGGGTTGGCCATTTAGGGTGTTCCGAACCGCATTGCGAGTCCCGAATCAGTGACAGACGGTTTCTAAATACCTCCTGCGGCGCATGGGCGCCCTGCATGGAGCTATTCCGGCGCTTTGGTAAAGACCTGGAAAGCCGCGCCGGCCTGTTTCAGATCTGCGACAGTCGCGCCAGGCGGCGTTGATCTTCCACATGGCTGGCCGCTCGCCGAAGGTCCAGCTTGTGCTCCTTGTCGGGTCCGGTTAGGCGGACGCATAATCGGTTCAACGATGACGTCGGCTCGCCAGTCGCCTGGGCTCGGCTTGCCGTATCTGGAGGGAAGCATGTCCGAGAAGACCTACGACGTCCCCGCGGAATGGGCCAAGCGCGCCTGGATCGACCAAGCCAAGTACAAGGACATGTATGCCCGCTCGATCGCGGACCCGAACGCGTTCTGGGCGGAGCAGGCCAAGCGTATCGACTGGATGCACGCGCCGACGAAGATCGAGAACGTCTCCTTCGCGCCCGGCAACATCTCGATCAAATGGTTCGAGGACGGAATCCTCAACGTCGCATGGAACTGCATCGACCGGCATCTTCACACGCGCGCCAACCAGACCGCGATCATCTGGGAAGGCGACGATCCCTCGCAATCCCGGCACATCACCTACAAGGAGCTGCACGACGAGGTCTGCCGGATGGCCAACATCCTGCGCACCCGCAACGTCAAGAAGGGCGACCGCGTCACCATCTACCTGCCGATGATTCCGGAAGCGGCCTACGCGATGCTGGCCTGCGCGCGGATCGGCGCGATCCACTCCGTGGTGTTCGCGGGCTTCTCGCCCGACAGCCTCGCCCAGCGTATCAACGACTGCCAGTCCAAGGTGATCATCACCGCGGACGAAGGTCTGCGCGGCGGCAAGAAGGTGCCGCTGAAGGCCAATGTCGACGCAGCGCTCGCCAAGGCCGACGGCGTCGACTGGGTCGTCGTTGTCAAGCGCACCGGCGGCACGGTCGAGATGAATCCGTCGCGCGATCTCTGGTATCACGACGCCGCCAAGATGGTGACGACGGAATGCCGGGCCGAGCACATGCACGCCGAGGATCCGCTGTTCATCCTCTATACGTCGGGCTCGACCGGCCAGCCCAAGGGCGTGTTGCACACCTCCGGCGGCTATCTCGTATTCGCCGCGATGACGCATCAATACGTCTTCGACTATCACGACGGCGACATCTACTGGTGCACCGCCGACGTCGGCTGGGTCACCGGACACAGCTACATCCTTTATGGGCCGCTGGCGAACGGCGCGACCACGCTGATGTTCGAAGGCGTGCCGAATTATCCGGACAATTCCCGTTTCTGGAACGTCATCGACAAGCACAAGGTCAACATCTTCTACACCGCGCCGACCGCGATCCGCGCGCTGATGCAGAGCGGCGACGAGCCCGTGAAGAAGACGTCGCGTGCAAGCCTCCGGCTGCTCGGCTCGGTCGGCGAGCCGATCAATCCGGAAGCCTGGGAGTGGTATCACCGCGTCGTCGGCGACGATCGCTGCCCGATCGTCGACACCTGGTGGCAGACCGAGACCGGCGGCATTTTGATCACCCCGCTGCCGGGCGCGACCAAGCTGAAGCCGGGCTCGGCGACGCAGCCGTTCTTCGGCGTCGTGCCTGAGATCGTCGATGCCGACGGCAAGGTGCTGGACGGCGAGACATCAGGCAATCTCTGCCTGACGCGGTCATGGCCGGGCCAGATGCGCACGGTCTATGGCGATCACGCCCGCTTCGAGCAGACCTATTTCTCGACCTACAAGGGCAAGTATTTCACCGGCGACGGCTGCCGGCGCGACGCCGACGGCTATTACTGGATCACCGGCCGCGTCGACGACGTCATCAACGTCTCCGGCCACCGCATGGGCACCGCGGAAGTCGAGAGCGCGCTGGTCGCGCATGAGAAGGTGTCGGAAGCCGCCGTGGTCGGTTACCCGCACGACATCAAGGGCCAGGGCATCTACGCCTATGTCACCCTGATGGCCGGCGTCGAGCCGACCGACGAATTGCGCAAGGAGCTCGTCACCTGGGTGCGCAAGGAGATCGGCCCGATCGCCGCGCCTGACCAGATCCAGTTCTCGCCCGGCCTGCCCAAGACCCGCTCCGGCAAGATCATGCGCCGCATCCTGCGCAAGATCGCCGAGGACGAGCCGGGCAGCCTCGGCGACACCTCGACGCTCGCCGATCCGGCCGTGGTCGACGACCTCGTCAAGAACCGGCAGAACAAGAAGTCGGCGTAAGGCACGCTCTCGTGCCCCGGACGCGGCGCAGCGCTTCTTCAGCGGTGCGCTGCAGAGCCGGGGCCGATCCAATGGCAGAGCGTGTGGCCTCCCGGGTCCCGGCTCTGCGCAGCAGCGCCAAGGCGCTGCAGCGCGTCCGGGACACAGAGCGCCCCCCGAAACAACAGCCATTCACACCCTCACGCACTTGTCAGGGCGCGCGGCGCCGCGCCCGCGTCTTTCCAGCCAAGTGTTGTTTTCTTGTCATTTACTTTATTTCGAACATTTTCTTTGTTCCGCGTGCTGGCGGGCCCTTGGCGGCCGCGCGTGGAAACCATCCGGTTAACAGGCGCGGTTAAGAATATCCGGGCAAGCGGGCAATTGCCGGTGCTGCGTAGTTTTGGACGATCCGTTCGGGGCAGAGGAAAAATTGATGTCGGTAAGGATTGCTGTGGCGCTCGCCGCCACCATCGGGGCAGGGGTCTTGACGTCGACGGCCGCAGAGGCGCGGCCGGAAATGGTGGGGACGCACCTGGCCGACTATTCGCCGGGCACCATCGTGGTCAAAACCAACGAGCGGCGGCTCTATCTCATCCTCGATAACGGCCACGCCGTGCGCTATCCGGTCGGCGTCGGCAAGTCCGGCAAGCAATGGGCCGGCACCACCCGCATCGACGGCAAATATATCAACCCGGCTTGGTCGCCGCCTGCGGAAGTGAAGCGCGACAAGCCCAGCATCCCGGACGTCATTCCGGGCGGCTCGCCGCGCAACCCGATGGGCGTTGCGGCGATGACGCTGGCCGGCGGCGAATACGCCATCCACGGCACCAACGTGCCGGGCTCGGTCGGCGGCTTCGTCTCCTATGGCTGCATCCGCATGCTCAACGACGACATCACCGATCTCTACGGCCGCGTCTCGGTCGGCACGACGGTGGTCGTGACGCGCTGATCTCTAAACTCGTAACAGAATTGAAAGAGCCGCGTCCATCGACGCGGCTTTTTGTTACCAGAAGCGCCAGCCGCGCGCGCACCAGCCGTCGCGATGGCCACCGTTGTAGCTCCGCGCGTAACCGCCCGCGAGCAACGCGGCAGATACGTCCGCAGTTCGCCTTGTCGCGACATTGGCGAGAACACGGCCGTATTGGTCGGGGCCGAGATTGGTGATCGTCACGCCGCCCTGGCCGAGCAGATCGCGCAGCGCGCCGGTCGCCGCTTGAGCCTTGTCCAATTCATCCTGGCAGGATGCTTTCATCTCCGGCGCATCGATACCGCGCAGGCGAACGCGCGCAACGAGAACGCGTCCGTCGCGCTGGCGCACGCGAGCAAGAAAAGTATCGCCGTCGATCGTGCGAATGACGTCGACCGGCTGACGGATGTCCGGATTGGCCTGCTGCAAAATGATCTGGGCATCTCGCGATTGACCGTCGATCGCATGCGGGAAGGGCCAGTTCATCCCGTGCCGGAAGGTAAGCACGACGGCCACCACGATTGCGACCACGAACATCCACGGCAACAGCCCCGAGAAGTGACGGCCGAACGGCGAACCACTGTATGAGGGCCGGTATGGATGGCTAGGATCGAAGCGCGGCATCCGCGCACGCTAGGGCTGAGTCGGGCGATCCGGCAAGATAGCCTCAAACGACAGCCTCAAAAGTCCGAGGCGATACCTTTGCGCTCCCAATCGCCGTAGCGGGTGGGCTCAGGTCCCTTCGGTCCCTGCAATTCCTTCGGCGCCGCCGCGGCGTGGGCAGCAGCAGCCTGCCGGCGCGCTTCGGCCTCGGCCAGCGCGCGCTGGGCGGCCGGCGGGAGCAGCTTGCGATCGGGAACGGGGGGCTGGTCACTCATCTCGGCGGTTCCTAGCGCAGGATCACGGGGTGTGCGACGTCCAATAACGCATTGCTGAGATGGTCATGGCGGGCTGTAAACGCGAGAGGCCATTCTTACATTTGGCATATTCGCATGCCAGAGATACGTCTCTCGAGGCATGCGCCCATTGCGGCGGAACTGCCGCTCGCCAAGAACCTTAAGCCGCATGCCATCTCAACGTTTCGCTCCTCCGTCCGAAGTGCCTGGTCTCGCGGCGCGGCGGATCGCCGCTGACATCGTCGACGGCGTGCTGCACAAGCACCGCACGCTTGACGATCAGCTCGACGGCAGCGGTGCCCATCCCGGATTGAAGACGCTCGCCGACCGCGACCGCGCGCTGATGCGCCGCCTGGTCGCGACCGTACTGCGTCGGCTCGGCACGCTCGGCCACGTGCTGTCCCGCTTGCTCGACAAGGGCATTCCCTCCGAAGCGCCGCGCGCGCAGAGCGCACTCCTGATCGGCGCCGCCCAGATCCTCTGGATGGA
This sequence comes from Bradyrhizobium barranii subsp. barranii, assembly GCF_017565645.3. Taxonomy (NCBI): domain Bacteria; kingdom Pseudomonadati; phylum Pseudomonadota; class Alphaproteobacteria; order Hyphomicrobiales; family Nitrobacteraceae; genus Bradyrhizobium; species Bradyrhizobium barranii. The sequence continues at coordinate 321,102 of NZ_CP086136.1, read as the reverse complement.
CGTGCCCGATCACGCCGCGGTCGATCTCTCCGTCCGCCTCGTTCAATCCGACCGGCGTGCCGCGCGTTATGCCGGCCTCGTCAATGCCGTGCTGCGCCGCTGCGCGCGCGAGGGCAAGGCGCTGGTGGATGAAGTTGCCACCCAATCGCTGGACTTGCCGCCCTGGCTGCTCGCGCGCTGGAGCGCGCATTACGGCGAGGCGACCGCAAGAGACATGGCGCTGGCGCTCGGCCACGAGCCCTCGCTCGACCTCACCGTGAAATCGGACGCCGCGCAATGGGCGAGCCGGCTGCACGGTGAAGTGCTGCCGACCGGATCGGTGCGCACGGTGCTGCACGGCGCCGTGACCATGCTGCCCGGCTTCACCGAGGGGCAATGGTGGGTGCAGGATGCCGCCGCTGCGTTGCCGGCTCGGCTATTTGGCGACATCAAAGGCAAGTCCATTGCCGATCTCTGCGCCGCCCCGGGCGGCAAGACCGCGCAACTGGCCCAGGCCGGCGCGCATGTCACGGCGATCGACCGCTCACCCGCCCGGGTGGCGCGCCTGCGCGAGAATCTGACGCGGCTGTCGCTCCAGGCCGAAACCGGCGTCGCCGATGCCGTGGAATGGGCCGGCCCTGCCGAAGGTTTTGACGGCATCCTGATCGATGCGCCCTGCACATCGACCGGAACGATCCGGCGCCATCCCGACGTTGCCTGGCTCCGGCAGGAATCCGACGTCGCCGCCCTGACCGCGCTCCAGCAGCGGCTGCTGAAGAAATCCGTCTCGCTGCTCAAGCCGGGCGGGACGCTGGTCTACTGCACCTGTTCGCTGGAACCCGAAGAGGGCGAGCAGGCGATCGCGGCGCTACTTGCCACGGAGGGCGGCCTGCGCCGCGTGCCGATCGAAGCTTCCGAGGTCTCGGGGCTCAGCGAGATCATCACCACGGAAGGCGACCTGCGCACTCTGCCCAGCCACCTGCCGAACGCCGATCCCAAGCTCGGCGGGCTCGACGGTTTCTACGCAGCCCGGCTCGTTAAATCCTGATTTTGCACCGGTTTTTGCGCCAGCGCTGATTCGCGACGCTTCAAGATGGTGTCAGACGTCCGATTTTGGGATTAAGAAGGATTCGTCGTTCATCCTCTCCCCCTTCAAGGCAAGGCGTGTCGGTCGCTCAACGCAGACGTATCTCGACGCTGGTGATGAACCGCTTCGCGCGGAACATGCTCGCGCGCGCGAGCGGCGGTTCCGTTGCGCTGTCGCGGGTCTGGCCCGGCCGTACCGACCGGCTGATCATTGCGCCGCATGACCTGCGCACCGCGGATGCGACCCGCGCGGCAGAGATCTATGCCGGCCGCTTCGTCTTCGCCGGCAAGATCGTCAATTGCCACGGCCGCTCGATCTTCGATCTCGAACCGCCGTCGGAAGACTGGGAGGTCGCGCTGCTCGGCTTCGGCTGGCTGCGCCATCTGCGCGCCGCCGACACTGCACTGACGCGGGCCAATGCGCGCGCGCTGGTCGAGGACTGGATCGCCAACCCCGCCAACAAGCGCCGCGCCGTCGCGCGGCGTGCCGACGTGCTGGCGCGGCGTGTGATCTCGCTGCTGTCGCAGGCGCCGCTGGTGCTCAACGACACCGACAACAAATTCTACCGCCGCTATCTGCGGGCGCTGGCGCGGGAGATCCGCCTCCTGCGCTACACCATGGTCAACATGCCCGACGGGGTGCCGAAGCTCCAGGTGCTGATCGCGCTGTGCTACGCGGCGCTGTGCCTTGCCAACCAGGCGGGACAGATCCGCAGTGCCTCGAAAAAGCTCTCGGACGAGTTGCAGCGGCAGATCCTGCCCGACGGCGGCCACATCTCCCGCAATCCGGGCGCGCTGATCGAGCTCCTGATCGACCTGTTGCCGCTGCGGCAGACCTTTGCCGCGCGCAACATCGCGCCGCCGCCGGCGCTGCTCAACGCGATCGACCGCATGATGCCGATGCTGCGCTTCTTCCGGCACGGCGACGGCAATTTCGCGCTGTTCAACGGCATGAGCGCGACGCCCTCGGACCTGCTCGCCACGCTGCTCGCCTATGACGACACCCACGGCGCGCCGATGGCGAACATGCCGCATACCGGCTTCCAGCGTCTCGACGCCGGCCAGACCACGCTGATCATCGACACCGGCCCGCCGCCGCCGGCCGGCGTCAGCCACGACGCCCATGCCGGCTGCCTGTCGTTCGAATTGTCTTCCGGCATCAGCCGCATCGTCACCAATTGCGGCATGCCGACCACGGGCCGCGACAATTGGCGGCCGTTCGCACGCGGCACCGCGGCGCATTCGACGCTGACCTATCACGCGACGTCCTCATGCCAGTTCGTCGAGATGTCGGCGATGAAGCGCCTCCTGCACGGCTCGCCGGTCACCAGCGGCCCCGTCGAGGTCGAGAGCTATCGCGAGATCGTTCAGAACGGCACGCTGCTCACGACCTCGCATGACGGCTACCTCGCGAAATTCGGCGCGATCCATCGCCGCGTGCTGATGGTCGCCAATGACGGCGCACGCATCGATGGCGAGGACACGCTGTCGCCGCCGCAGGGCGGACGCTTCAAGGGCGCCGACGCCGACTTCGCGCTGCGCTTCCATCTGCATCCGGCGGTGAAGGCGAGCCGGTTGTCGGATGCCCGTGGCGTCATGCTGGTGCTGCCGAACCGCGACGTCTGGACCTTCGAGGCGCTCGACGACAAGGTCGATCTCGAGGACAGCGTGTTCCTGGCCGGCAATGACGGCCCGCGCCGCACCGCGCAGATCGTGATCCGGCAGGATGCGCGACAGGCGCCGTCGATCCGCTGGAGCTTCGTTCGCTCGACCGCTTCGCCGGCGGTCACCAATGCCCGCCGCAACGCCCGGCGCGAGCCGGAACTTCCGCTGTAAACGCGCACGATTCGGCCCCATCTCATCGTTGTGAAAACGGCCGAAAGCTGCTATCGAGCCCTCGCTCGCGCGACTGGCGACCTTGGATGGAGCACCATCGGGAAGCGCGGGACAGAGACGCCGCGCGCCTGGGCATAGACACTCCTTAAGACAGAGGATCTTGCTCATGACTGACCATCCCCGCCGCGTCACCCGTGCTCTTCTCTCCGTTTCCGACAAGACCGGCCTGATCGAGTTCGCAAAGGCGCTTGCCGCGCACGATGTCGAGCTGGTCTCGACCGGCGGCACCGCCAAGGCGATCGCCGCGGCCGGCCTCAAGGTGAAGGACGTTTCCGACCTCACCGGCTTCCCCGAGATGATGGACGGCCGCGTCAAGACGCTGCATCCGAAGGTGCATGGCGGCCTGCTCGCGATCCGCGACAACAAGGAACATGCGGAAGCGATGAAGGCACACGGCATCGCGCCGATCGATCTCCTGGTCGTCAACCTGTATCCGTTCGAAGCGACCGTCGACAAGGGCGCGGGCTTCGAGGACTGCATCGAGAACATCGACATCGGCGGCCCCGCAATGATCCGCGCCGCGGCGAAGAACCATGACGACGTCGCCGTCGTGGTCGAGGCCGAGGACTACAAGGCCGTGCTCGACGAGCTCGCCGCCAACAACGGATCGACGACGTTGAAACTGCGCCGGCGGCTTGCCGCAAAGGCCTATGCGCGCACCGGCGCGTATGACGCCGCGATCTCGAACTGGTTCAACCGCCAGCTCGAAATCGACGCGCCCGATTTCCGCGCCTTCGGCGGCAGACTGATCCAGTCGCTGCGCTATGGCGAGAACCCGCACCAGACCGCGGCGTTCTATGCGACGCCCGACAAGCGGCCAGGCGTCTCGACCGCACGCCAGCTCCAGGGCAAGGAGCTCTCCTACAACAACATCAACGACACCGATGCGGCCTATGAGTGCATCGGCGAGTTCGACGCCAAGCGCACCGCGGCCTGCGTCATCGTCAAGCACGCCAATCCATGCGGCGTTGCCGAAGGCTCCGATCTCGTCAGCGCCTATCGCAAGGCGCTCGCATGCGATTCCACCTCGGCGTTCGGCGGCATCATCGCGATGAACCGCGCGCTCGACGCCGACACCGCGCGCGAGATCACAAAGATCTTCACCGAGGTGATCATCGCGCCCGACGCCAGCGAGGAGGCGATCGCGATCATCGGCGCGCGCAAGAATCTGCGCCTGCTGCTCGTCGGCAGCCTGCCCGATCCGCGCGCGCCTGGCCTCACCGCCAAGACGGTGGCCGGCGGCCTCCTCGTGCAAAGCCGCGACAACGCGGTGGTCGACGACATGACCTTCAAGGTCGTGACCAAACGTGCGCCCACCGACGCCGAGATGCGCGATCTGAAATTCGCGTTCCGGGTCGCAAAGCACGTCAAGTCCAACACCATCATCTACGCCAAGGATCTCGCCACCGTCGGCATCGGCGCGGGCCAGATGAGCCGGGTGGATTCAGCGCGGATCGCAGCGCGCAAGGCGCAGGACGCGGCCAATGAGCTCAAGCTCGCCGAGCCGCTCACCAAGGGCTCGGTGGTGGCGTCGGATGCGTTCTTCCCGTTCGCCGACGGCATGCTCGCCTGCATTGAGGCCGGCGCCACCGCCGTGGTGCAGCCCGGCGGCTCCATGCGCGACGACGAGGTGATCAAGGCCGCCGATGAGCACGGCATCGCCATGGTATTCACGGGCACGCGGCACTTCAGGCACTAACTCACCGCGAGCGTAGCCCGGATGGAGCGCAGCGAAATCCGGGTTTCACGTCTCAGCAACAGCGGCCCCGGATTGCGCTTCGGTCCATCCGGGCTACGCCACTAATCCCGTACCCGCATCAACAACCCAAGCCCCGCGACGAAGAACACCACCAGCACGGCCATGCCGGCCTTCTGGCTCGCCGTCACCGCGGTGATCATGCCGATCAGCAGCGGGCCGATGAAGGACGTTACCTTCCCCGTCAGCGCGAATAGGCCGAAATACTGCGCGATGCGATCCTTCGGCGCGAGGCGGATCAGCAGCGTCCGCGAGGCGGCCTGAAGCGGGCCGCCGGCAGCGCCGATGAGACAACCCAAAACGAGATAAGCGCGCTCGGCAGCGCTCGAGAACAGGGGCGCGCCCGGAAGAGGCGGCGCGACCTTGACGAACAGGACGCTGTCCTTGTCGACCAGAAGAATCGCCGCCACCGCCAGCAACAGAACAAGCAGGCTGCCGGCGATGACGCGCTTCGGCCCGAGACCATCGTCGAGCTTGCCCCCAAGCCATGCGCCAAGGGCGCCGGCAATCGCGAGCATGATGCCGAAGGTGCCGATCTGGATCGTGTGCCAGCCGAAGGTGCCGGCGGCATAGATGCCGCCGAACGCGAACAGCGACACCAGGCCGTCGGTGTAGATCATGTTGGCGAGCAGGAATGCCGCGAGCGATTTCCGCTGCGGCAGGCCCTTAATCGATTGCTTGAGATCCGACAATCCCTCGTGCAGCGCCTCGCGCACCGGATGCTTCGCCGGATAATCCGGCGTGAACAGGAATAACGGTGTCACGAAGATGATGAACCACAGCCCGGTCAGCGGTCCCACGATGCGATCGCCCTGATGGCTGACCGGATCGAGCCCGAACAGCGGCTTGAAGCCGAGCAGCGTGCGGCCGGTTTCGGGATTGGCGGCGAGGAAGCCGAGCACGATGACGAGGCTGACGATGCCGCCGATGTAACCCGTAGCCCAGCCGGTGCCGGAGAGCCGGCCGATCCGCTCAGGCGGCACCAGGGTCGGCATCATCGCGTTGTTGAAGACGGTGGCGAATTCCGCGCCGACGCTGGCGAGCGCGACCGCGGTGAGCAGCGGCGCAATGATGGTGGGATCGCCGGGCTTGCCGATCCACAGCGTGCAGGCCGCCAGCACCAGCAGTGCGCCGAATCCCGCGATCCACGGCTTCCTGCGGCCCGAGGCATCGGCAATGGCGCCGAGCACCGGCGACATCAGCGCGATCGCGAGGCCTGCGGCCGCCATCGCAAAGCCCCACAACGACTGGCCGGTGGCGGCATCTGGCGCAATGCTGGTGGCGAAATAGGGTGCGAAAACAAAGGTCGTGATCAGCGTGAAATAAGGCTGCGCGGCCCAATCGAAGAAGATCCAGCTGATAACGGCGGCGCGCGGCGGATAGGTCCGCTGCGCGCCGGCCAAGCGCGCATCCGAGGCGATCGTCGTCATATTCCAGTCCCCATCACGAACAGTTTTGCCTCTGTTGGGGCAAAGCGTATAGCATTGAAGCGACGCGTGGGAACTGGCCTGAGGCCGCGACGGAAGCTTGATGATGTCGTCATATCCGACACGGCGGACATTTTTCGCCTTCATTGCCACTCTGGCGTTTGGTTTTTCGTCTGCCACCGCACAGGATGCGCGGCGAGCCTATGTCCCACCCGCGCTCGACACGGTGCACGCCGTTCCGTCCGAGCACGGCATGGTGGTGGCGCAGGAAAAGATATCGGCGCAAGTCGGCGCCGACATCCTGCGCCGCGGCGGCAACGCGGTCGATGCCGCGGTCGCCACCGGCTTTGCGATGGCCGTGACGTATCCGCGCGCCGGCAATATCGGCGGCGGCGGATTCATGGTGATCCATTCGGCCGAGCGCAACGAAGACATCACGATCGACTATCGCGAGACCGCGCCGGCTGCGACCACCCCGCAGATATTCCTCGGTGCTGACGGCAAGCCCGATGCCGCGAAGTCGCGGGATTCCGCGCTCGGCGTCGGCGTGCCCGGCACCGTCGCAGGTCTTGTGCTGGCCTTGGAAAAATACGGCTCGGGCCGGTTCACGCTGGCACAGCTGCTCGAGCCCGCGATTGGGCTCGCCCGCGACGGTTTTGTCGTCACCGACGACCTTGCCGACACGCTGCCGGGTTGGCACCGGCGGCTGGCGCGCTGGCCGTCGTCGGCCAAGATCTTCTCGCGCCCCGACGGCACACCGCTCGGCGAAGGCGACAGGCTGGTGCAGAGTGATCTCGCCGAAACGCTGTCGGCCGTCGCCGCACAGGGGCCACGCGGCTTCTATGAGGGACCGATCGCGGACAAGCTCGCCAAGGCCGTGACTGACGCCGGCGGCATCATGACGCCGGCCGATCTGAAATCCTATCAGGCCGTGATCCGTGCCCCGGTGCGCGGCACCTATCGCGGCTACGACATCGTCTCGATGCCGCTGCCTTCCTCCGGCGGCGTGGTGCTGGTGGAGACGCTCAACATCCTCGAGGGCTTTCAGCTGGCCGATCTGAAACAGGGGTCGCCCGCTTCGCTGCATCTGCTGATCGAAGCCATGAAGCGCGCCTATGCGGATCGTGCGCGCTATCTCGGCGATCCCGCCTTCGTCAATGCGCCGATCGACACGCTCACTGCAAAGGACTACGCCGCCAAGCTGCGCGCCGGCATCTCCACGGAGCGCGCCACGCCGTCGAAGCAGCTCGTCTCCGCCCCTCCCGCGCCGCACGAGGGCACCAACACCACGCACTTTTCCGTCGTCGACGCCGGCGGCAATGCCGTCAGCAACACCACCACGCTGAATTTCAGCTATGGCGTCGGCCTCGTTGCCGACGGAACCGGCGTGCTGCTCAACAACGAGCTTGACGATTTCACCGCGGCGGTCGGGGCTTCCAACGCCTATGGCCTCGTCGGTTTCGAGCCCAATCTGCCGGGGCCCGGCAAGCGGCCGTTGTCCTCGATGTCCCCGACCATCGTGCTCAAGAACGGCAAGCCGGTGCTGGTGACGGGCTCGCCCGGCGGCAGCCGCATCATTTCGACCGTGCTCCAGGTCATCGTCAACGTGCTCGACTACAAGATGGATGTGGCCGCCGCCGTCGCTGCGCCACGGCTGCATCACCAATGGCTGCCGGACGAGGTGCGCGTCGAGAGCGGCTTTCCCGGCGATGTGCTGTTCGAGCTGAAGGCGATGGATCACCTCATCGTCGAGCCGATGGGACAGACCTCGGCCAATTCGATTCTCGTGACGCCGAACGGTCCACTCGGCGCGCCCGATCCGCGTACCCGCGGCGCGGAAGCCGCGGGACAGTAGTCTTGCCGTTGCATGGCACGGCAGCGCGCGCCTGCTTGCGCGGGCTGCCGTGCGTGCTACCACCGCGCAGCTTTAAGGGACCGCCGGGGAAACGCACATGAGCACAGCCGATCCGACCCAGCGCATTGAGCGCGCGGAGATCGAAGACACCAGCCTTCTCGCCTTCTATCGCGACATGAACGCGCCGGAGCGGCGGACGTTCTGGGCCTGCGCCGCGGGCTGGGCGCTCGACGGCATGGACTTCATGATCTATCCGCTGGTGATCGGCACCATCATCGCGCTGTGGAAGGTCGATGCGGCCTCGGCCGGACTCGCCGGCACCGTGACGCTGCTGGCCTCCGCGATCGGCGGCTGGCTCGGCGGCTATCTCTCCGATCATATCGGACGTGTCAGGACACTCCAGATCACCATCATCTGGTTCTCGTTCTTCTCGCTGGTCTGCGCGGTCGTGCAGAATTTCGACCAGCTCCTGATCGCACGCGCCGTGCTCGGCCTCGGCTTCGGCGGCGAGTGGGCGGCGGGCGCCGTGCTGATGGGCGAGGCGATCCGGCCGCAATATCGCGGACGCGCAGTCGGCTCGGTGCAGTCGGGCTGGGCGGTCGGCTGGGGTCTCGCCGTGCTGTCGCAGGCGATCCTGTTCTCGGCTTTGCCGCCGGAGACGGCGTGGCGCTGGATGTTCGTGATCGGCGCGCTGCCGGCGCTGCTGGTGTTCTACATCCGCCGCTCCGTCACCGAGCCGGAGATCGCGGCCGAGGCCCGCGCAAAACAGGCCGCGAGCGGCGATCGTCCGGCGCTCTGGGAAATCTTCTCCGGCCCGATCCTGAAGACCACGATCCTGGCCTCGCTGATGGCGACCGGCTGCCAGGGCGGCTACTACGCCGTCACCTTCTGGGTGCCGCAGTTCCTGACCAAGGAGCGGCACCTGTCGATCGTCGGTTCGACCGGTTATCTCTCGACGCTGATCATCGGCTCTTTCATCGGCTATCTCGTCGGGGCCTGGCTCGCGGATCGCATCGGCAGGCGCAATCTGTTCCTGATCTTCTCGATCGGCGCCATGGCCGTGGTGCTGCTCTACACGCAGCTGCCGCTCACCAACGAGATCCTGTGGGTGCTCGGCTTCCCGCTGGGCTTCTTCGCCTCGGGCTATTTCTCGGGGATCGGCGCGTTCCTGACCGAGCTCTATCCGACGCGGCTGCGCGGCTCCGGCCAGGGCTTCTGCTACAATTTCGGCCGCGGCATCGGCGCGCTGTTTCCGTTCCTAGTCGGCGCGCTCTCGGCGACGACCTCGCTCGCGAATGCGATCGCGATGTTCGCGGTGGTGGCTTACGTGCTGTTCTTCATTGCCGCCTTCGCGCTGCCGGAGACGCGCGGGCGCGTGCTGCACGCGGACTAGTACCCACTTTTCTTGGAACGTGAGTCGTGATTCAAGGTCGGGATGATACCCGAAGCAAGAGAAGTCCACCTTTCGAGGAAAGATCGCAAGGTGCTTGAGGCGTGCTGTCGCTCACCGGTGACGTTGCAGCGCGATTTGAAGCGGGCGCGGATAGTTCTGTTGGCGGCGGATGGGCGCAGCACCCGGTCGATCGCCAAGGAAGTTGGGGTCCAGCCGCGGATTGTCAGCCTTTGGCGGCATCGCTATGCCGACCATGGCCTTGAAGGGCTGCAAGACAAGCCGCGGCCTGGCAAGCAGCCGATCTATACGAAGACGACCGACAAGCGGATTCTGAAGCTGCTGGATAAGCCGCCACCGCAAGGGTTTGCGCGCTGGACCGGCCCCCTGCTGGCCGAGGCGCTGGGCGATGTCGATGTCCAATATGTCTGGCGGTTCCTGCGCAGCCACAAGATTGACCTGGTGGCTCGCAAGTCCTGGTGCGAGAGCAACGACCCGAACTTTACGGCCAAAGCCGCCGATGTTGTCGGCCTCTATGTCGCGCCGCCGGCGAAGGCCATTGTGCTGTGCGTGGACGAGAAGCCCTCGATCCAGGCTTTGGAGCGAGCGCAGGGTTATCTGAAGTTGCCCAATGGCCGCGCCTTGACCGGCCAAAGCCACGATTACAAGCGGCATGGCACCACAACATTGTTTGCGGCGCTCGAAGTCGCCACCGGAAAGATCATCGCGACCCATTCAAAACGCCGGCGCCGCGTCGAGTTTCTCGATTTCATGAACAGCGTCACCGCGGCTTTTCCGAACCGCAAGCTTCACGTCATCCTCGACAACCTCAACACCCATAAAAAGAACGAGGACTGGCTCAAGGCCCACCCCAACGTGCAATTTCATTTCACGCCGACAAGTGCGTCATGGCTCAATCAGGTCGAAGTATGGTTTTCCATCTTGCAGGGGCAGTCGCTCAGCGGCACCTCCTTCACGAGCCTCAAGCAGCTTCAGGAACACATCGATGCCTACGTCAACGCATACAACGACAGAGCCGAGCCCTTCGTCTGGACCAAGAAAAAGGTCCGTCAACGCCGTTTCAAAGGCCGCCGTATCACTCAGCTCTGATTCCGGGTACTAGTCCGGCGTTATCACCCGGGGCGGTGAGGAAATTTTACCGCCCCACTTGGTACGGCCCGCCCTTTTCCAGCGCTCTGGCGTACGCCGGCCGCGCGTGAATGCGCTCCAGGAATGCCATCGCCTTGGGATGGCCGAGCTCGAGCCCGCCACGCGCTTGCGCGGCTTCGAGCGGGAAGCTCATCTGGATATCGGCGGCGGTGAACTCGCTGCCGGCAAACCACTCGCTCTTGCCGAGCTCGCCTTCCCAATAATCCATGTGCTGCTTGAGCTGCGGATTGACCAGCGCGGTGAGCGCCTGGTTCGAGACCTTGCGCACCAGCGGGCGAAGCAGCGCGGGTGCGCGCTTCGGCATCAGCGTGAACAGCAGCTTGAGCAGCAGCGGCTGCATCGCCGAGCCCTCCGCATAGTGCAGCCAATAGGTGAAGCGCAGCCGCTCAGGCGTATTCGGCGGCGGAATCAGCCGGCCGTTGCCGTAGGTGGCGATGAGGTATTCGATGATCGCGCCTGACTCGGCGATGGTGTTGCCGTTGTCGGTGATGACGGGCGACTTGCCGAGCGGATGGATGGCGCGCAGCTCCTTCGGCGCGCGCATGTCCGGCTGGCGCTGATAGCGCACGATCTCGTAGGGCACGCCCAACTCCTCGAGCAGCCACAGCACCCGCTGTGAGCGGGAATTGTTGAGGTGGTGAACGGTCAGCATCGTGGAGGTCCCCAGGCTAGGCGTGGTCGGTCGGCCGCGCTGTTCGTGCCAGCCCGGGAACGCAATGTCGAGCCATCCAGACGGACAATTTAACCCGGGTATATTGACGTCCGCAATTTACCCGGATATTAAAAGGCCAACATCATCAATATGGCAATGATTTCAATGCAACGGACTTTCACAGCCTTCCAGGGCCATCGCCGCCTGGCGTCCGGGCCAGCGGGAGAGGTCGCGCTGGTCGTCAAACGGATAGCGCCACCGCCGGACGAGCCCATCATCATCTTCGAGGACAGCACGGGCCGACCGATCGACTTCGATCTGCGCGGCGGGGATCGCGAGGTGCTGGCGCGGGTGGCGAAGCTTGTCCCGCCGCCGGTCGAGGAGACCGCGCCACCGAGCGAGCCCCGCGGGCGCGGCCGGCCGAAGCTCGGCGTGGTCGCGCGCGAGGTGACGCTGCTGCCGCGGCACTGGGAGTGGCTCGGAGCCCAGCCGGGCGGCGCCTCGGTCGCGCTGCGGAAACTCGTCGACGAGGCGAGACGCGCAAGCGGCGACAAGGACCGCGAGCGGCAGGCGCGTGATGCGGCCTATCACTTCATGTCGACCATGGCGGGTAATCTGCCGCAGTTCGAGGAAGCTTCGCGCGCCCTGTTCGCGGATGACCGGCGGCGCTTCACCGGACTGATCGCCGACTGGCCGGTCGACGTCCGCGACCACATCGTCAAGCTCGCCTACAGCGACCGCGCTTAGGCGCAGCACTTTCTCTCACCCATCGACGGCCAAGCCGCGCGTGCATCGCGCGGCAACGGCTTCGCACGCCCCGATGAAAGGCCTATCCATGCCCACTCCAAAGCCGCTCTGGACGACATTCCTCCGCTTCCTCGCACCGCTGGTGCTGAGCAACGCGCTGCAATCGCTGTTCGGGACCGTCAGCAACGTCTATCTCGGCCAGATGATCGGCGTCGACGCGCTCGCAGCGGTGTCGGCATTCTTCCCGGTGATGTTCTTCCTGTTCGCCTTCGTCATGGGCCTGAGCACCGGCGCCACTGTGCTGATCGGCCAGGCCTTTGGCGCCGGCGAGCACGACAGGATCAGGATCGTCGTCGGCACGACGCTCGCGATCGGCCTGCTGCTCTCGCTTTCGGTTGCATTGGTCGGCGGCTTCTTCAGCCGGCAATTAATGACGATGCTCGCGACGCCTCCGGACATCCTCGACCAGGCCAGTGCCTATGCGCGCATCATGCTGCTCACCATGCCGCTCGGCTTCGTCTTCCTGCTGATGACGGCGATGATCCGCGGCGTCGGTGACGCCGTGACGCCGCTGCTGGCGCTGGCCTTGTCGACCACCATCGGACTGATCCTGACGCCGATGCTGATCCGCGGCGCGTTCGGGATACCTGCCGCCGGAATCACCAGTCCGGCCTGGGCGGCCGCGATTGCCAACGCGCTGACGCTGCTCGCGCTGGCCGTCTATCTGCTGCGGACGAAGCATGCACTGGCACCGGATGCCGCGCTGCTGCGTCATCTGCGGCTCAATCGTGCCGTGCTCGGAAACATTCTCGGCATCGGACTGCCGAGCGCGGTCGGCATGGTGGTGATGGCAATCGCCGAGCTGGTGCTGCTCGGGCTCGTCAACGGCTTTGGATCGGATGCCACCGCCGCGTATGGCGCGGTCAACCAGGTGATGGGCTACACGCAGTTCACGGCCATGTCGATTTCGATCGCGGTCTCGATCCTCGGCGCACAGGCCATCGGCGGCGGCAACAGGGCGCTGCTCGATGGCATCGTGCGCACCGGCCTCCTGTTCAACATTGTCCTGACCGGCGGGCTGGTGGGGCTGATCTATCTGGCGCCGCGGGCCGTGCTCGGCCTCTTCATCACCGACAGTGCCGTACTCGACCTCGCCGGGGGACTGCTTCACATCGCACTGTGGAGCTCGGTGCCGTTCGGCTTGGCTACCGTGTTTTCCGGAGCCATGCGCGCGGCCGGCGTCGCCTTGACGCCGATGCTGCTGTCGATCCTCGCCATTGTCGCGATCGAGCTGCCGGCCGCGGTGATCCTGAGCCGCACGATCGGCCTGAAAGGTGTGTGGGCTGCCTATCCGATCGTGTTCTGCGCCATGTTCGTTTTGCAGATGGGCTATTACCTCACGGTGTGGCGCAGGCGCGCGATCCGGCGTCTGATCTGACCGGATCATCAAGATATTATGACCATCATTAAACGGTGGACCCGTGGCGCGCCCTGCGCCACAATGGATGAAAAGCCAGATCAAAAGCCAGGTCAGGGAGAACGATTTTGACCCGCATAGCCCCGCAATTCCTGTTCGATTTCGGCAGCCCGAACGCCTATCTCAGTCATCTCGCGATCCCGGCGATCGAGCAGCGCATCGGCGTCAAATTCGAGTACGTGCCGATCCTGCTCGGCGGCATCTTCAAGTCGACCAACAACAAGTCGCCGGCCGAGACGCTCGCCGGCATCAAGAACAAGCGCGAATTCCAGGCGGTCGAGACCGAGCGCTTCGTCAAGCGCTTCAAGGTCCAGCCCTATGTCATGAATCCGTTCTTCCCGGTCAACACGCTGAACCTGATGCGTACCGCGATCGCGGCACAGGCCGAGGGCGTGTTCGAAAAATATGTCGAGGCCGCCTTCCACCACATGTGGCGCGAGCCGAAGAAGATGGACGACCCGGAAGTCGCGGCGAAGGCACTGGCATCCTCCGGCCTCGATGCCCATAAACTGTTCGCGCGCGCCCAGGAGCCCGAGGTCAAGGGCAAGCTGATCAAGAACACCGAGGACGCCGTTGCCCGCGGTGCGTTCGGCTCGCCCACCTTCTTCGTCGGTAACGAGATGCTCTTCGGCAAGGAGCAGCTGCGCGAGGTCGAGGAGATGGTGTCGGGAAAGTGAAGCGCGCGAATGGCGCGTAGCGAATAGCGAGTGGAAATCGCGCCTGCTATTCGCTACTTCCTATTCGCCATCCGCCAAAAATAAAGCCTAGTACAAAGCCAAGAATAAAGACGGAGTTCTCTCATGCGTATCCTCGTGGTCGGCGCCGGCGCCATCGGCGGCTATTTTGGTGGCAGGCTGTTACAGGTCGGCCGCGACGTCACCTTCCTGGTCCGGCCGCGCCGCGCCAGCGAGCTCGCTAGCGCGGGCCTCGTCATCAAGAGCCCGAACGGCGACGTGACGCTGAAGAATCCGCCGACCGTTCAAGCCGACGCGCTCAAGGAAAAGTTCGACGTCGTGCTCTTGAGCTGCAAGGCGTTCGACCTCGACGACGCCATCAAATCGTTCGCGGCCGCCGTCGGGCCTGATACGGCGATCATCCCCATGCTCAACGGCATGAAGCATCTCGACACGCTCGACGAAAAATTCGGCAAGGAGCGCGTGCTCGGCGGCCTCTGCGCCATCGCGGCAACCCTGAACGAGAAGCGCGAAGTGGTGCAGCTCCAGCCGATGCAGTCGCTCAGTTACGGCGAGCGCGACGGCAAGCTCTCGGACCGGGTCAAGGCGATCGACGAGGCCTTCAAGAGCGGCATCAATGGCGCCGCCGCCAGCCAGAACATCATGCAGGACATGTGGGAGAAGTGGGTGTTCCTGTCTTCGCTCGCCGCAAGCACCAGCCTGATGCGCACCTCCGTCGGCAACATCCTCGCGGCCCCCGGCGGCCGGGACTTTTTGCTCGGCATGCTGGACGAGACCAGCGCGATCGCCACCGCGTCGGGCTACACGCCGGGCGGCCCGTTCTTCGAGCGCGTGAAGGGCAACCTCACCACCGAGGGATCGCCGATGACGGCATCCATGTTCCGCGACATCAAGGCGGGCCTGCCGGTCGAGGCCGATCACGTCATCGGCGACCTCATCGCGCGCGCCGACGCCGCCAAGGTGCCGGTGCCGAAGCTGCGCATCGCGTATACGCATCTGAAGGCGTATGAGAGGCAGCGGGCGGGGTAGCTCCAAACTTCGCTGTCGTCCCGGGGCGCGCAGAGCGCGAGCCCGGGACCCATAACCACAGGGAGTGGTTATGACGCGAGCTGGTCACCACGAGTCTTCGCCAAACTTGATCCTGTGGCTATGGGTCCTCAGATACGCAATTGCGCATCGTAGCTCGCGACTTCGTCGCGCCCCGGGACGACAGCGGCGTTTGCCGCAACGACTCCGCGTTACTTGAAATACGCGAGATAGTGCGAGACGGCGGTGATTTCCTCATCGCTCATGTGATAGGCGACATCGGCCATCGCAGCGCCACCGCCGCCGACGCGCTGGCTGCTCTTGTAGTCGTGCAACGCCTTGACCAGGTATTCCTCGCGTTGGCCCGCGAGCCGCGCGACGGCCTTGGTGCCGGCAAAGCTATCCGTATGGCACGAGGCGCAGCGGCGGCCGACGGCAACTTGCGCGCCTTTTTTCGACAGGTCCGGATCCCCGTCTTCCGCTGCCTTCGGCGGCGTCATCTGCGCGAAATAGGCGCCGAAATTGCGGATGTCCTCGTTGGTGATCTCCTCGGCGATCGGCTGCATCTGGTCGTTCTTGCGCGAGCCGGCGCGGAAGAACACGAGCTGCCACTGGATGAATTGATCAGGCTGGCCGGCCAGCGAGGGGATGTTCTCCGTCTGCGAAATGCCGTTCTCGCCGTGACAGCCGGAGCAGACGGCGGCCTTCTCCTGGATCGCGGCATTATCGGCGGCCTGAGCTCGGACGAATGCAAGTGCTGCGAGCGATAGCGTCACAGACAGAATTCCAAACCGAACGGCTCGCATGGCTGATTTCTCCGACTGTCATTGCCGGGCTTGACCCGCCTGCTTGGCGTAGGCCCGGCAATCCATCCCGTTTGCAAAGAGGTTTCTCGTTTGATGGATGCCCGGATCAAGTCCGGGCATGACGAACGCGTTCCGCTGCAAGCCTGTCACAAACAAAAGAGGCTGCGACCGTCATCCGGTCGCAGCCTCGTGTCGTCTTGCGCTACTTCTTGCTGTAGCTGATGCGATAGATCGCGCCGGCCCAGTCGTCGGCGACGAGGATCGAGCCATCCTTGGCGAGGATGATGTCGTTGGGACGGCCGAGATAGCCCTGGTCGCCCTCGATCCAGCCGGAGGCGAACACCTCCTTCTTGGCGTTCTTGCCGTCGGGGCCGACGATCACGCGTGTGATATTGCCGCCCTGGTACTTGTGACGATTCCAGGAGCCGTGCTCGGCGATCAGGATGTTGTTCTTGTACTCGGCGGGGAATTGGTCGCCGGTATAGAACTTCATACCGAGCGGAGCGACATGCGCGCCGAGGTTCAGCACGGGCGGCGTGAACTCGGAGCACTTGTGACCCATCGCGAACTTCGTATCCAGCAGGTCGCCCTGGTGGCAGTAGGGATAGCCGAAATGCTCGCCGATCTTCGAGATCATGTTCAGCTTGTCTGAGGGCAGATCGTCGCTGATCCAGTCGCGCGCGTTCTCGGTGAACCAATATTTGCCGGTGCGCGGATCGACGTCGCCGCCGACCGAGTTGCGAACGCCGAGCGCGTAGATCTCGGCGTTGCCGGTCTTGGGATCGACGCGGCGGATCTGCGAGACACTGGTCGGGGGCACGCCGACGTTGAAGGGCGGTCCGAACGGCAGGTAGAACCAGCCTTCCTTGTCGACCGCGATGTACTTCCAGCCATGCGCGGCATAGGAGGGCATGTCGTCATAGACGACCTTGCCGTCACCGAGCTTGTCGAGATTGGCTTCGGCGTTATCGTAACGGATCAGCTTGTCGACCGCGATGACGTAGAGCGCGCCATCCCTAAAGGCGAGACCGGTGGGCATGTTCAGCCCTTTGAGGATGGTCTTGACCTCTTTCTTTCCGTTGTTGTCCTTGATGGCATAGACGTTGCCGAGGCCGAACGAGCCAACGAACAGCGTGCCCTTGTCACCCCAGGCCATCTGCCGCGCGGCGAGAACGCCGGGCGCATAGACTTCGATCTTGAAGCCGGCCGGCAGCTTGATCTTCTTCATCATCGCGGCGAGCTCGGCCTCCGACGCGCCGGTCGGCGGGCCCGACGGCGGTGCGAGGCCCTTCTGCGCCTCGGTCTCGTCGCCGAGGAACCAGTCGTCCGGCGGATGGGTCCAGAACTCCTTGGTGCCGGATTCGTATTTCTTCAGCTGGCGGTTCTTGTCCTGCTGTTGTGCGCTGACTGCGCTTGTCCCCGCGAGAAGGGCAACCGCTGCAAGCGCCAGGACGGATTGAAAGACGGATTGATGGAATTTCATCACGTCACTCCCCTAAGGCAGCCGTCAGGGCTGCACGTTATTTTGTTTTGCTAGTCGAGAGGCGAAGTTCGGACTCTGTCAGGACGACAGACGCAAAAATGTTAGCACATCTGCGGACGGTGAGAAGCGCGTCGGGAGCACTGCAGTCAGACTCAATAGAAATTGAGACTGAATGCTACGAAGATTTGCACGGCGACGATCGCGGTCTCGCTGCAACGCGGAATCAAAATGGCGTGTGACTGATTTGCAGGCAGCAGGCGGGGCGGTCGCACAAAATTGCGAAAACAACCCCATGCACAGTAGAACGGCTCAGCCCGGTCTGCTCCCGGTGATGCCGGGCAGACATTTGATGCGTCGAGCAAAACGGCAAAGACGGCGATTACGAGGCGACGGGATAGGGTCCGTCGTCGAATACCGTGTCGTGATAGCCTTTCGACCCGATCTCGCGCGCCAGCGTGCTGCGAAAATCGCGGCCGTCGCGCAGGCTGTTCAGGACATGCGCGAAGTCGAATTCGGGCCGCCAGCCTAGCTCGTGCCGCGCACGATCGTTGACATAGACGCGGTCGATCTCGGGGAATAGCCGCCATCCGCGCGCCGCATAGAGCTGCGCGCAATCCGTGTAGAGCTCGCGCACGACACCGGCCGCGTCGCGCGCGAGCGCCGCGAGATGACGGGGTTCGAACGGGCTCGTGGCGGAGATGATGTAACGGGCAAAACCGATCTTCGGCGCGCGCTCGACGGCGAGCAGATGGGCGCTCACCGCGTCCGCTATATCCAGCCGTCTATAGAGCAGCTCATTGGCCTGTGCGTTGTCCAGCGGGTAAGCCGAGCGCATCGCCGGATCGTCATCGTCCTCAGGGAAGAAGCGCGAGGTCCTCAAGATCACGACGGGCAGGCCGCGCTCGCGAAAGAACAGCTCGCACAGCGTCTCGGCCATCAGCTTCGTCGTGCCGTAGATGTTCTTCGGCACCGGCGCCAGATCCTCGGTGACCCACACCGCAGCCTGTCCGGCCCCGGGTCGAAGCTGCGAACCGAATGCGCTGGTGGTGCTGGTGAAGACGAAGCTGCGCACGCCGGCGGCTATGGCCGCCTCGAGCAGATTGAACGTGCCGGTGACGTTGGTGTCGACAAAATCCTGTTTGCTGTGGGTCGCCACATGCGGCTTGTGCAGCGTCGCGGAGTGGACCACGGCGGTGACGCCCTCCATCTGGCGCCGCACGAAGTCGGAATCGACGATCGAGCCGACGGCATCGGTGAAGGGCGATGGCTTCAGATCGATCCCACGCGCGGGGAAACTGCGTCCCCGGAGCATACGGAGAACGGCCTCCCCAAGGTGGCCCGCGCTGCCCGTGACCAGTATTGTCATTTGAGACCCAATACAGCCGCCAGCGGCGTGGAAAACCACGGCCCGACCCGGTTTGGCTGGATGCTTTGGGAAAAATTGGAGCGGGCGAAGGGGCTCGAACCCTCGACCCCGACCTTGGCAAGGTCGTGCTCTACCACTGAGCTACACCCGCATCCTGTGTCGGTCGCATGACGCGCCGGCAACGGCTGTCGTATGCCAAAAGCGGACGGCGAATGCAACAGCTACCGGCAGAATAGATTCGGTTTCGAAGGCCCTATATGGACCCCGAATGCGGCCAAATCGCCCGAAAGCGCGCCGGAACCGGCGAATCGGCCCTGATGGATTGAAATTCGGCCCATTCGGCCCAATCTAGGAGCCGACAACGAAGCATATGAATTGGCGACGTGCTAAAGAGCCGCCATTCCAGACATCAGACGAGGGGATCCCGTGACGATCATCGACCAAGGTAACGGAGCGGCGGGCCCGGCTGCGGCCGATCTGATCAAGGACACCACCACCCAGACCTTCGTGAAGGACGTCATCGAGGAATCGAAGCGCCAGCCGGTTCTGATCGACTTCTGGGCGGAGTGGTGCGGCCCCTGCAAGCAGCTCACGCCCGTGCTGGAAAAGGCGGTCAAGGCGGCCAAGGGCAAGGTCAAGCTGGTCAAGATGAACATCGACCAGCATCCGGCGATCCCGGGCCAGATGGGCATCCAGTCGATCCCGGCCGTGATCGCCTTCGTCAACGGCCAGCCGGCCGACGGCTTCATGGGCGCCGTGCCGGAGAGCCAGGTCAACGCCTTCATCGAAAAGGTGACCAAGGGCGTGACGGCGCCGGGCGAGCCCAATATCGCCGAGATCCTGCAAGAGGCCGAGGCGGTGCTCGCCGAGGGGGACGCCGCCGCCGCCGCGCAGATCTATGCCGAGGTGCTGCAGCACGATTCGACCAACATCGCGGCCCTTGCCGGACTCGCGAAATGCTACGCCGTCTCCGGCGCGATGGAGCAGGCCAAGCAGACGCTGGCGATGGTGCCGGAATCCAAGCGCAACGACCCCGCCGTGAAAGCCGTGCAGACCGCGATCGATCTCGCCGAGCAGGCGGAGCAGCTGGGGCCGGTGGCCGAGCTGGAACAGAAAGTCGCCGCAAACCCGCTCGATCATCAGGCTCGCTTCGACCTTGCGACCGCGCTGAATGCGCAAGGCAACCGGGCGGCGGCCACCGAGCAGTTGCTGGCGATCATCAAGCGCGACCGCAAGTGGAACGACGACGGCGCCCGCAAGCAGCTCGTGCAATTCTTCGAGGCCTGGGGTGGCACGGATGATGCTACCGTCGAGGGACGAAAGCGCTTGTCGACGATCCTGTTTTCGTAAGGGTTATTGTTGGAGCATGATCTTGTCGGAAAGCCGCTTCACACTTTGCGCTAACGCGGCCCTCCGGGTCCGGATCATGCTCTAGCGAGTCTAGCGGGGTCCAGATGCCGATCAACATCGAATATCGCGGCCCCGCCGACCTGCCGGAGATCATTCCGGTATTTCCGCTGCCGGGCGCGCTTTTGCTGCCGCGCGGCCAGATGCCGCTCAACATCTTCGAGCCGCGTTACCTTTCGATGGTCGACGATTCCTTGCGCGACGGCCATCGCCTGATCGGCATGATCCAGCCCGACATCGCCCACTCGCCGAAGAATTCCGACAGGCCGGCGCTGTTCCGCGTCGGCTGCGTCGGCCGCATCACCCAACTCGCCGAATCCGGCGACGGCCGCTACCTCCTCGAGCTCACCGGCGTCTCGCGCTTCAAGGTGGTCAAGGAGCTCGAAGTGCTGACCGCCTACCGCCAGTGCAAGGTGGACTTCTTCACCTTCGTCGACGACTTCACCGCGCGCATGGGCGAGGACGAGGTCGATCGCGAGGCGCTGCTGACCGTGCTGGCGGATTTCTTGAAGGCCAACAATCTCAAGGTCGACTGGGAAGGCGTCGAGAGCGCGCCCAATGAGGCGCTCGTCAACGCGCTGGCGATGATGTCGCCCTATGGCCCCGCGGAAAAGCAGGCCATGCTGGAGGCGCCGGATTTGAAGACCCGCGCCGAAATCCTGATCGCGGTTACCGAGATGGATCTCGCCAAGAAGCGCACCAGCGGCGATCCGCCGTTGCAGTGAGGGGCGCGCTGCCGCGTCACGCTCCGTCATGCCCGGGCATAGCCGTCCGAAGGACGGCGTCGCTTCGCTCGCCTATGACCCGGGCATCCACGTCTGAGAGGCACAAAGGAACGGGATGGCCGGGACAACCCCGGCCATGACGAGGAGAGAGCGCCGCCTCAAAAACCCTATTGATGATGGCGGATGCGCTTGCGTCCGGTGAACATCGCGCGGATCAGGTTCTCACGCTGGAGAAGCCCCATCAGCACGACGCCCAGCACGTGTACCACGGCCAGCACGATGACGGCGTCGGATGCTATCGCGTGGGTGTCCTCGACCCACCACAGGCCGAAGAAGGTGACGGTCACCGACATCGCCCCCGTGATGGCCGAGATGGCGATCGCCAGCAGCAGCGCCACCAGCATCAAGGTGCCGGCTGGATTGAGGCCGATATAGCGGCCGGTCATGCCGCGGCGTAGATTCCAGAGATAGTGTGGCGCGGCCCGAAGCCGGATGCCGACCATGCGGAAGCGCGAATAGCGGCTTCCCCAAAAACCCCAGACCAGGCGGAAGGCGAGAAGCCCGAGCACCGTATAGCCGACGATGCGGTGAAGGGTGTCGTAGACGGTGGGCGTGAACCACGCGGCCAAGATGCTGACCGCGAGGGCCCAGTGCCAGAGGCGTAGCGGGAGGTCCCAGACTGCGACCGTCCGCGAAGCCGTTCGATCCGCGGGGGTCCCGTCGGACGCCCCGCGCGTTTCTGACACCGCTTCGTCGATCAAGCCGTGACTATCCTCAAGCCTTGCTCAAGACCTTGCTTGAAACCTTACTTGGCAACCGTCTTCTTCAGGCTAAGATCTTCCGGGCTGTAGAACAGCTCGTAGAGCTTGCCTTCCTTGACGCCGTAGACCTCATAGCACGAGCCTTCGATCTTGGAGCGCCGCACTTCGTAACCCAGCGCCTTGGCCTTGGCTTCGGCTTCGGCGGCCGGCTTCCACGACGCCTTGTCGAGCTTGGTGCAATCCTTGAACCCGTCGGCCATGGCCGCCGAGCTCATACCCATGCCGACCGTCAGTGCAATTGCAACAACACGAATGACCTTCACGAACGTCTCCTCCTCTGTCGTGTGCGCGCGCGGCGCGAAGCGGGAGCGAGGGAAGCAAAGGCGATGATGAAGTCAATCCGGTTTGGACGCGGATGGCTTTAGAGTTATTCTAACGATCCGGAAAAGATCAGTTGGCTCCGTAGGCAGCAGGCATTTGAGCGGCCGCTGCGGCCTTACGCCTCACGGTTTGACGGCCGGCATTCTGGGCGCGGCACCTCAATAGCCGGCAACCGCCATCGCAACGACGGCACTGAGCGCCATCCAGCCGAAATGCCGGCCGCGCGTGGCCCACGCGTTGGCGACAGCCGAGAAACCGAACACACAGACCATGGTGACGACGATCCAGCGGCGCGCCAGCTCCGAGTCCATCCAGGGCGCCGCGATCAGGAGCACACCACCACCGATCCAGGCGACGGTCGAGGCCTGCCAGACCAGGCGAATCAGGGTGCGGAGCCGTTCCGGCTCGATGCGGGCCCGGGCAAAGACCTTGGTCTCGCCGAGAACGCCATGGATGAGGGCCACGGCAATGGCCACCACGCCGGAGCACTGGAGCAAGAGATCACGCATCGGCACAGCTCCCTGAAGCTTCGTCCGTACAGTTGTGTATGGTGAGATAGGCGCTGGCCCGCCGCCTGTCAATACACTAGTGTATGGCCAATTTTCCGGAACCGGTCATGACCGAACAACTCTCCGCCGACGACTGGATCAAGCAGGGCCTGAAGGCGCTGGCCAAGAACGGCTTCACGGCCCTGAAAGCCGATCCGCTCGCAAGGGCCATGGGCGTCTCGCGCGGCAGCTTCTATTGGCACTTCGCCGATCTCGGCGCGTTCCACGCCGCTGTCCTGAAGCGCTGGCGCGAGATCGCGGCCGAACAGATCATCGCCGACGTCGAGGCTGCCGGCGACGAGCCGCTGAAGGCGCTGCTGCGGAGATCCTTTGGCGCGCGGCTCGACCTGGAGCGCGCCGTGCGCAGCTGGGCGGCGTTCGATACGGCCGCGCAAGGCGCGGTCCGCGCGATCGACCGCCGCAGGATCGACTATATCGAGACGCTGCTTGCGATGCGGGGGCTCGAGCCGGCGAAGGCGCAGGCGCGCGCGCAGATCCTGTACTGGACATTCCTGGGCTTTGCCTTGTCGGGCACGCCGGTGCCGGCGGCACGGCTCCAGGGCCTGCTCGACGAGATCATGCGGATGGTCTCCGCCTAGATTCTTGTTTTGACGCGTTTTCTTTATGCGAACCGGTATCCACTTCGCTCGAAAACGCTCTGTTGGCGCAATGGGCGACCGCGATTTTCTGTGCTAGAGGCAAGCGATCTTCGGAGACCCCAATGAACGCTCCCACCGAACGCCCCGAAACCAGCGTCGATCCCAAATTGCTGGAGATCCTGGTCTGCCCGCTGACCAAGGGTCCGCTGGAGTTCGATTCCGCAAAGCAGGAGCTGATCTCGCGCAGCGCCAAGCTGGCCTACCCGATCCGGGACGGCATCCCGATCATGCTGCCGGAAGAGGCGCGCAAGATCGATTGATCAGGCGGCCCTCATGGTGAGGAGGCGCGATAGCGCCGTCTCGAACCATGAAAGCCCGGCTCTCTCACCTCGGCCTTCATCCTTCGAGACGCGCGCAAGCGCGCTCCTCAGGATGAGGAGTTAGAGCTTGCGCGATTGCTACAACGCCTCACCCTTCAGCAACCGCGGGATCTCACCGGTCAAACCGGCGGCCTGGCGGATGAAGAGGTTCTTCAGCGGCGGGGCGCGGTCGACGAGGCCGAGGCCGATGTCGCGCACCGTGCGCAGCAGCGTCGACTGGTTGGAGAACAGGAAGTTCAGCGAGTTGGTGGCAACGCCCATCGCCATGGTGTCGAAGCGGCGCCAGCGCTGATAACGTTCGAGCACGTCGACGCCGCCGAGATCCATGCCGAGCCGCGCGGCATCGACCACGACTTCGGCCAGTGCTGCGACATCCTTCAGCCCCATGTTGAGGCCCTGGCCCGCGATCGGATGGATGACATGCGCGGAATCGCCGACAAGCGCGAGACGCTCGGCGATGAAGGAGCGCGCCACGAAATAGGACAGCGGGAACGCACGCGGCTTGTCGAGCGCCTTGACCTCGCCGAGATGCAGGCCGAACCGGCGCTCGAGCTCGCCGTGGAACTCCTCGTCGCTCAACGCGATGATGCGCGCGGCTTCGCTGCGGCGGTCGGTCCACACCAGCGAGGATCGTTTTCCGGAGAGAGGCAGGATGGCGAAGGGACCCGCGGGCAGGAAGTGCTCCTCGGCGCGGCCGTCGTGATCGCGCTCATGGCCGACGGTGACGACGATGCCGGATTGATCATACTCCCAGCCATGGGTGACGATGCCGGCACGCTCGCGCAGTTTCGACCGCGCGCCATCGGCGGCGACCAGCAGGCTTGCCGCAATCACGCTGCCGTCGCCAAGCGTCACGTCGACGCCTTCCGGGCGCGCGTCATAGGACGCGACCGTCGTGGCGCGGAGATCGATGCCCTCGGCCTCGGCCCGCACCACCAGCGCGTCGATCAAACGGCGGTTCTCGATCATATGCGCAAACGGCTCGCCGGGCGCGACATCGCCGGCAAAGTTCAGAAAAACCGGACGGGTGGCGTCTTCAAGCTTTGAATCGGTGACGACCATGTCGAGGATCGGCTGCGCCTCGCCCCTGACGGCGTCCCAGGCGCCGATGGCCTCGAACAGGCGGCGGCAGGCGGCCACGATCGCGGTCGCGCGCGGGTCGCGGCTCGGACGGGTCGCGAGCGCGGGGTCGGCGACGGTGACGGGAATCTCGGGCCCGAGCCCCTGGCGCAACGCCAGGGCCAGCGCGAGGCCGGCAAACGCGCCGCCACCAATGACAATGCTACCCTGTACCGGCATACCAAATTCCTGGCTCACACTTCGGCTTTTCCAGGCCTTGCTAGCAGACTTGAGGTGGGCGAAACAGTGCGGTGAAACAAGGGCGGAACTGCCTCATTCCGTCGTTCCGGGCCGCGCACAAGCGCGAACCCGGAATCCAGAGGTTATCGGCTCGGGATTCCGGGGTCATCGCTGTCGCGATGCCCGGGAATGACGAGACGCTGCGAAAGCACCATCATGTCCAAAGGCCTGATCGACCTGATCTCGATTCTCGACCTCGAACAGCTCGAGGTGAATCTGTTCCGCGGCAACAGCCCGAAGACGAGCTGGCAGCGGGTGTTCGGCGGCCAGGTGATCGGGCAGGCGATGGTTGCGGCCTGCCGCACGGTCGAGGGCCGGCTGCCGCATTCGCTGCATTGCTATTTCATCCTGCCTGGCGATCCGCAGATCCCGATCATCTACCAGGTCGAGCGCCTGCGCGACGGCAAGAGCTATTCGACCCGCCGCGTCACCGCGATCCAGCACGGCAACGCGATCTTCTCGATCATGGTGTCGTTCCACGCCGACGAGGAGAGCGCGTTCGATCATCAGGACAAGATGCCCGACGTGCCGCCGCCGGAAAAGCTCACGGCGGAGGAGATAGCGAAGCAGCCGATGTTCAAGGAGATGCCGGAGTTCATCCGCCGCTACTACGAGTCCGATCGTCCGATCGAGCTGCGCCCGGTCGAGCTCGGCCGTTATTTCGGCCAGAAGATCGAGGACGGCCGCATTCACGTCTGGATCAGGACCGCGGCAAAGCTGCCGGACGATCCGGCGCTGCACATGTGCGCGCTGGCCTATGCCTCGGATTTTTCGCTGCTCGACGCGATCATGGCGCGCTACGGCCGCACGCTGTTCGACAAGCGCATGATGCCCGCGAGCCTCGACCACGCGATGTGGTTTCACCGCCCGTTCCGCGCCGACGAATGGCTGCTCTACGCGCAGGATTCGCCGAACGCACGCGGCGGCCGCGGCTTGACCCGCGGCTCGATCTTCAAGCCCGACGGCACGCTGGTCGCCTCCGTCGCGCAAGAAGGTTCTGTGCGCGAGCGCAAGTCCTAGAGCCCAGGCGCGAGTTCGTCGCGCCTGGGATTTGCGATCAAGCTCCGAGCGACCCGCGCGGAGCGAGCTCGGTCTGCGATGCAAACCAGTTCATGATCCAGCGATACACCCACGGGATCGGGATGATGAGGCTGGACAGGATCGCGGCGACGATGCCGCGCCAGAGAATGCCGAGACCGCTGCCCTTGAACACGATCTCACGGCGCGTGCCTTCGATGCTGCGGCAGAACCAGCGCATCTGCGCCGCGGCGACCCAGGCCCAGCCGATGATCGTGATGATCGAGATCGCGAACAACAGATTCCAGCCGATATAGGCCCAAGCTGAGCCGGAGAAGCTGAGCCCGAGCGGCTGCCCGTTGGAGGCGAGGTTCGCGACCATCCATTTGATCAGCAGCCAGTAGAGCACGATCTGCGCGATGAACAGCAGATTGCTGAGCAGCGCACTGCCGATGACGCCGATCGCGATCGCCAGAACGATGAAGCCGAAGAACCAGGGCACCAGCGTCATCGCATTGCCGGTGAAGCTGAGATTGGGCCGGCCGGGCACCTTCACGCAGGACACGATCCATTTCGTGTACCAGACGAACACCCACGGCACCGGAATGATGAGGCACATGCCGATCAGCATCACGATGCTGCGCCAGGTGAACTCGAGGATGCCGAAATCGACCGACAGCGCTCCTCCGCTGCCACCGCCACCACCAGCGTAGCCGGCGCCAGCGTAACCACCGGAGCCCATCATCGGCGGACCGCCGGCCGGCATCATCGGGGGCGCACCGCCACCGCCGATCAGGCCGGGAATTTCGGCGGCCTTCTGCCAGCCGGCCATGCCCTCGGACCACACCAGCGTATCCGGGCGCACAACTCCCTGCGCGACCAGGTCGCGGAATTGCCCTTCCGGATAGGGTCCCTGTTGCTTGCCCTCGGATGCGTAGAACCAACTCGCCATGAAGCGTCCCCCTCAAACATACTTTTGTACCGGCCGGGACGCTTCGGTTCACCGCATCCATGCCAAAAACGCATTGTGAAGGATGAACGGATGCCCTGTACAGAGGCGGCGGTTCACATGGCCAAACGTTTTTCCGCTTCAGTCTGCAAGTTTTTTATGCCATTTGCCCGGAAAGATGCCAGATTGACGCTGCGCCGGGGACATACGGCGTGGCGCATCCCCGGGGAATAGGCCTGACCATGAAACTCGTCGTCGCGATCATCAAACCCTTCAAGCTCGATGAAGTCCGCCAGGCGCTGACCGCGATCGGCGTCCACGGCATGACCGTGACCGAGGTGAAAGGCTACGGCCGCCAGAAGGGTCATACCGAGATCTATCGCGGCGCGGAATATGTCGTGAACTTCCTGCCGAAGCTGCGGATCGAGATCGCGGTCGCCTCCGACGTCGCCGACAAGGCCGTCGCCGTGATCACCGCGACGGCGCGCACCGGACAGATCGGCGACGGCAAGATCTTCGTCACGCCGATCGACCACGCGCTGCGCATCCGCACCGGCGAAACCGACAGCGACGCGCTTTAAGGCTTTTCGTTTTGACGCGTTTTCTTCACGCGAACCGGTATCCACTTCGCTCGAAAACGCTTTGATCCTTCTTCGATCGCACCGGGCAACGACGCCACAGCGTGCGACGCCAATTGATGCCGGGGGGAATGACATGGCGGGATTGTCGCGCCGCGCAGCTGCTATGGCTGCGCCGCTCGGATTTGTGACGTTCGTTGCGGCGCCCGCATACGCCGCGGGCTCCGAGATCAACACAGCCGACACCGCCTGGATGATCGTCGCCACCGCGCTGGTGCTGATGATGACGATCCCCGGCTTGGCGCTGTTCTATTCCGGCATGGTGCGCAAGAAGAACGTGCTCGCCACCATGGCGCAGAGCCTCGCCGCGGTGACGATGATCTCGATCCTCTGGGTGGCGTTCGGCTATTCGCTCTGCTTCGTCGGCGACGGGCCGTGGATCGGAACGCTCGACCGCTGGTTCCTCGCGGGCATGACGATGGACAGCGTCAACCCGGCGGCGAAGACGATCCCGGAAGCGCTGTTCATGCTGTACCAGATGACCTTTGCCATCATCACGGTGGCGCTGGTCGCGGGCTCGGTCGCCGACCGGATGAGATTCTCCGCTTATCTGGTGTTCTCGGTCGCCTGGTTCATCTTCGTCTACATTCCGCTGGCGCATTGGGTGTGGGGTGGCGGCTTCCTCGCCAGCATGGGCGTGCTGGATTTCGCCGGCGGCCTCGTCGTGCATCTGTCGGCCGGCACCGCCGGCCTCGTCGCCGCCAAGGTGATGGGCCGCCGCCACGGCTACGGCACTGAAAATCTGTCGCCGTTCGATCTGTCGCTCGCGGTGATGGGCACCGGCCTGTTGTGGGTCGGCTGGTTCGGCTTCAACGGCGGCTCGGCAGGGGCAGCCAATTCGCGCGCGGTGCTGGCGATCATCGCGACGCATCTTGCGGCCTGCTCCGGCGCGCTGACATGGGGCGCGATCGAATGGTCGACCCGGCGCAAGCCTTCGGTGCTCGGCATGATCTCCGGCGCGGTCGCCGGGCTCGGCACGATCACGCCGGCCTCGGGCTTCGTCGCGCCCTGGCATGGCATCGTCATCGGCATCGTCGCCGGCGCGGTCTGCTACTGGGCCTGCACCTGGCTCAAGCACCGCTTCAACTATGACGATTCCCTCGACGTGTTCGGCGTCCACGGCATCGGCGGCCTGACCGGCACGCTGCTGGCCGGCGTGTTCGCGACCAGCGCGATCGGCGGCACCGCCGGCCTGATCGAGGGCCATCCGCAGCAATTGCTGATCCAGCTCTACGGGGTCGCCGTCACCTTCGTCTGGGCGGCCGGCGTGAGTTTTGTCCTGCTCAAGCTGGTCTCCCTGTTCGTGCCCTTGCGCGTATCCCGTGAGCACGAGCTGGAGGGGCTGGATATTTCGCAGCACGGAGAAGCGCTTCAGTAATCGGGGCTTGCGCAACACATAAGTAAATGCTTATGTGTTGGCATGATCGAAGCCGACATCTTCAAGGCATTGGCCGACCCGACGCGCCGAAAAGTCTTTGAGAAGCTCGCTGGCGGAAGCCTGAATGCCAGCGCTTTGCGCGACGGTTTGGAGATCAGCCAGCCGGCGATGTCGCAGCATCTTTCGGTGCTGCGCGCGGCAGGCCTCGTGCGCGAACAGCGGCAGGGCCGGTTCGTGAACTACGAAGTCGACCCGGACGGAATCGTGGCCATCGGCACATGGCTTGCGCGCTACCGCGCCTACTGGCCGAAGCGCATGGAAGCACTCGCCGATCTCCTCAAGGACATGGATCAATAAGGACTGGGATCAATGAGCGACGCCGCGAAGCCTGATCGTCCCGACGAAGCCCTGGTACTTGAATATGATTTCGATGCGCCGCCAGCGAAGGTCTGGCGCGCCGTGACCATTCCGGCCTTGCGCGAGCGCTGGCTGCCGGATTGCGACCTCGCAGGCGCCGAGCCTGAATCAACGATCGCAGGCGAAGAGGTGCGCTACCGGCTTCGCGATTCAGAGCCGCCGTTTCGCGAGAGCCACGTCATCTTCCGGATCGAGCCGAACGAGGACGGCGGCACGCGCTTCCGCATCATCCAGCAAGCCTGCGAAGAGCGAACAAAGCTGCCGCAGCCGGCCAACAGCAATTGCTGCCTGATGCGCGCGGCGGCTTAAACACCAACAAGACTTCGTCACCTGCAAACATGGAGGTCGCCAATGCGCGACATGCTTCAGCTCGTCCCTATGGTTGTCGAACAATCCGCCCGCGGCGAGCGGTCCTTCGACATCTATTCGCGGCTCCTGCGCGAGCGCATCATCTTCCTCAACGGCGAGGTCAATGATGCGATGTCCGGACTGGTGTGCGCGCAATTGTTGTTCCTGGAGGCGGAGAATCCGAACAGGCCGATCAATCTCTACATCAACTCCTATGGCGGCGTGGTCACCTCTGGTCTCGCCATGTACGACACCATGCAGTTCATCAAGGCGCCGGTTCATACGCTGTGCATGGGCACCGCGCGCTCGATGGGCTCGTTCCTGCTGATGGCCGGCGAGCCGGGTCACCGCGCCGCGCTGCCCAATGCGAGCCTTCACGTGCATCAGCCGCTCGGCGGCTTCCAGGGCCAGGCGTCCGACATCCTGATCCATGCCAACGAAATGCAGGAGACCAAGCGGCGCATCACCCGGCTCTACGCGCTGCATTGCGGGCGCACCGAGGCGGAGGTGGAACGGACCCTGGACCGCGACCACTTCATGACCGCGCAGCAGGGGGTCGAGTGGGGATTGATCGACCGGGTCTTTGCGGAGCGCGAGGCCGCCTGACGATTCAGGCCGGTTGCGCGCATCCCGTGAGCACGCCGAGGGCCGGTTCGATATTTCGCAGGGCGGCGGGCCCCTTTGTCGGGCCCCTTCTGTAATAAAATACCTTCTTGCTGCCCGACACGTGAGCAGCAATTGTGTCGACAGCCTGTCGTGCCCGCTTTTTGATCAGGCGTGACCACGTTTTGAGCGCGACGTATTAGCGCACTGCACCGCAGCACGCGTCAAACGCGAAAACACCCGTTTTCATAGTCCGTTAGGCAACGCGCCCGATCTGGCACGGCATTTGATTCTAAGGGTGCTGGCTGTGCCCGCGTAGTGAACTTCTCCCTCGTGGCGAACCAGTCGAGAAACGCCCGGCCACGTCCGGACCGGGCCAAGCGGGGATAGGACCCATGAAAATTGTTATGGCGATTATCAAGCCATTCAAGCTGGAAGAAGTCCGTGACGCCCTGACCGCCATCGGCGTTCACGGTCTCACGGTGACGGAAGTCAAGGGATATGGCCGCCAGAAAGGCCATACGGAAATCTATCGCGGTGCCGAATACGCCGTGAGCTTCCTGCCCAAGATCAAGATCGAGGTCGCTGTCGCCTCCGACCAGGTTGACAAGACCATCGACGCCATCACGTCCGCCGCGAAAACCGGGCAGATCGGCGACGGCAAGATCTTCGTCATCAACCTCGACCATGCGGTTCGCATCCGCACCGGCGAGGCCGATGCCGCGGCCCTTTGATTTCGCGCTCAACCTTTACCAATCAGGAGTGAATAAAATGACGTTTAAGCGTCCCTATGGCGCGGGATTGGCGGCTCTCGCAGTCGGCATGTTCGCTGCGACCGCGGCCTATGCCGAGCCAACGGTCAACAAGGGAGACAACGCCTGGATGCTGACATCGACAGTGCTCGTGCTGTTGATGACGATCCCCGGCCTCGCGCTGTTCTACGGCGGTCTCGTCCGTTCCAAGAACATGCTCTCCGTGCTGATGCAGGTGTTCTACACCGTCTGCGTCGTCACCGTAATCTGGGCCGTGTACGGCTACAGCCTCACCTTCACCGGCGGCTCCGACTTCATCGGCGGCTTCTCCAAGGCCTTCATGATGGGCGTCACCACCGACTCGAAGGCCGCGACCTTCTCGGTCGACGCCAACATCTCGGAGCTCATCTATATGTGCTTCCAGATGACCTTCGCGGCGATCACGCCGGCCCTCATCGTCGGCGCCTTCGCCGAGCGCATGAAGTTCGCGGCCATCGCGCTCTTCATCCCGCTCTGGGTCACGCTGATCTACTTCCCGATCGCGCACATGGTCTGGTACTGGCCCGGCCCGGACATGATCCAGGACGCTGCCAAGGCACTCGCTGCTGCCACTGATGCGGCTGCGAAGACGGCGGCGCAGGCCAAGCTCGACGAGATCAACGCCGACGCCGGCTGGATCTTCAAGAAGGGCGCGATCGACTTCGCTGGCGGCACCGTGGTGCACATCAACGCCGGCATCGCAGGTCTCGTCGGCGCTCTGCTGATCGGCAAGCGCGTCGGCTACGGCAAGGAGCTGATGGCTCCGCACTCGCTGACCATGTCGATGATCGGCGCCTCGCTGCTCTGGGTCGGCTGGTTCGGCTTCAACGCCGGCTCCAACCTCGAGGCCAACGGCGGCGCAGCCCTCGCCATGACCAACTCCTTCGTCGCCACCGCAGCCGCCGCGCTGTCGTGGATGTTCGCGGAGTGGATCGTGAAGGGTCACCCGTCGGTGCTCGGCGTCATCTCCGGTGCTGTCGCGGGCCTCGTGGCCGTCACGCCTGCCGCCGGCTTCGCCGGCGTGATGGGTGCGATCGTCCTCGGCCTCGTGGTCGGCGTGGTCTGCCTGTTCTTCTGCACCGTCGTGAAGAACGCGCTCGGCTACGATGACAGCCTCGATGTGTTCGGCGTGCACTGCGTCGGCGGCATCGTCGGCGCCCTCGGCACCGGCATCCTCGTCAATCCGGCGCTGGGTGGTGCGGGCATCATCGACTACACGGCGATCCCGCCGAAGGTTGCCGATTACGACTTCGCGGCGCAGATGATCTCCCAGCTCTGGGGCGTCAGCACCACGCTGGTGTGGTCGGGCATCGGTTCGGCGATCCTCTACAAGGTCGTCGATGTGATCGTTGGCCTCCGCGCCAATGTCGAGACCGAGCGTGAAGGCCTCGACATCACCGAGCACACCGAGCGCGCCTACAACATGTAACTCTTCTCCCGGGCGCGGCCTCCGCGGGGGCCGTGCCCACAACTACGGTTTGGGGCACATACCCGGCAATGTCCCGACCGTTGAGGGGCTCCAGCGCAAGCTGGAGCCCCTTTCTTTTTGGCGCGCCGCATCGTCGCAGCGGCCACGCCTGCACCAAGCCCAAATTGCATTGTCCCGAAACTGGTGAATATCATGCTCCCGTCCGGAGCACGGTCTCATGAGCCTGTTGCGTTTCGTGGCTTTGTGTTTGCTGTCGCTTGCCCTGTCTGCCCTCGACGCCAAGGCCGACAAGCGCGTTGCGCTGGTGATTGGCAACGGCGCCTACCGGAACGTTCCCACGCTCGCCAATCCGACCAATGATGCGGCCGACATCGGCGCGGCGCTGAAGCGATCGGGATTCGAGCCCCTGGTCGCGACCGATCTCGATCAGGCCGCCATGCAGGACACCGTTCTTCGCTTTGCGCGCGAGGCCCGCGGCGCCGACGTCGCCCTGTTCTATTACAGCGGACACGCGCTGCAATTCGCAGGAGTCAACTATCTGGTGCCCGTCGATGCCGTCGTGCGCGACGAGGTTGATCTGCGGCGCCTGGTGCGCGCCGACGAGATCCTGGCGGATTTGCAGCAGGCCAAGAACCTGCGCATCCTCGTGCTCGACGCCTGCCGCGACAATCCCTTCGCGGACGAGCTCCGGCGAAACATCGGGCAGGGGCGCGGCGTAACCGTCAGCCGCGGGCTGGCCAAGATGGAGAGCCCGGAGGGCACCATCATCTCCTATGCGACCCAGGCCGGTCGCACGGCCGACGACGGCAACGGCCGCAACAGTCCCTATACCAGCTCGTTCCTGGAGCACATCAGCGACAGGGACAACATCAATACAGTGTTCCAGACCATCGGCG
Source organism: Bradyrhizobium barranii subsp. barranii (assembly GCF_017565645.3). Taxonomy (NCBI): domain Bacteria; kingdom Pseudomonadati; phylum Pseudomonadota; class Alphaproteobacteria; order Hyphomicrobiales; family Nitrobacteraceae; genus Bradyrhizobium; species Bradyrhizobium barranii. Next base: position 287,665 of record NZ_CP086136.1, on the reverse strand, counting down.
CCGGCGTCTACAAGTCGCACCAAGGGATCACAGGTCCCGGAGCTGTCGTTGTCGTTCTTCGGCGAGTTTTACCTCAATGGCAAAGCCGAACCCGCGGCGCTGACACCATCTTCACCTCGGACTGACCCTTGCGCAGAGGCCGCCGACCATTGGCGCGGTGCGGACGCGCTCGGGACCATCACGGCCTTCAAGGATCATCTGCTTCGCTTCCCGTCCTGCGCCTTTGCAGACCTGGCGAAATACCGCATCGAGCTGCTGTCGAAATCCATCGACAGCGCAAAGCGCCCGACGACTTTCGACGGAACCTGGATCGCCAACGAAAGCTGCGAGAGCAAACCGCCTTTTCCGGAAGCCCATCGCCAATATGTCTTTCGCATCAAGGAGGGAGTGCTGCACACGGTGCTCGGGGACGAGGGCAAGCCCGGCTCTGTGAGTTATGACGGCAAGATCGAAGCGGACGGCAACAGCACCATCTCCGTCAACGGTATCATTGGCGACAAGGATCCGCTGAATCGCGCCGCGGGCTCGTCCTATCGATACAAGATCGTGCTCGAACTGAAGGCTTCCAAAGGGGCTGGGGTCCGCACGGAAACCTATTGGCCGTGTCGCTACGACTTTTCAAAGGTATCAGCGCCAAGCGGAGAATCCGAGCGGAGGCAGCCCGACCCGAAGCGCGCCGCAAAGCGCAATGACAATGCGGCTGCTGCGCCTTCCGATCGGCGCGACGGCGGACAGGCCGCGCCGGGCGGCAACGGGATGAGCTGCTCCACGATGCGCAGAAATTGCGCGGTGGCTTGCGTCAGTTTTGGCGGCCAGCCCAACTGTGGCTCAACCTTCTGCGTGCGGCAAGAAGCGGAATGCATGAGCAGCGGATGCTGGAGAAGTCGAGCTTTCAACGGCTGCGGCATCGCCAAGCGATAGGCGCAAGGCATTCTCCGCAGCCTTCCCATCGAGAACGCCATGGTCTTTTTGACCGTTGCGCAAAAGAAATAGATTGCCATTTCAGATTGCGGCGCAGAAATATCGACCACAACGAAAAACAAATCGGGAGGTCGTCATGCGTTTGGAAGGCGGATGCTATTGCGGCGAAGTGCGCTACGTGGCCGAAGGCGATCCGATGATGCAGGCCCAGTGCCATTGCCGCGAGTGCCAGTACATCTCGGGCGGCGCGCCCAACACCTTCATCGCGATGCCGGTGTCCGGCTTCAGCTACATCACCGGGCAGCCCAAGCAGTTCACGCGCAAGGATCTCGAACGCGCCGTCACGCGCGAATTCTGCGCCGAATGCGGCACCCATCTGGTGACCAAGGTTCCGGGACTGCCAGCGGCGATCCTGAAGGTCGGCACCCTGGACGAGCCAAAGCAGTTCCATCCGCAAATGGCGATCTACACCTGCGACAAGCAGGAGTTTCACGCGATCCCCGCTGGCATGGCGACGTTCGAGAAGCTGCCGGGGCACTAGGCGCGCCCATATCCGGAAACTCGCCATGCCCGGGCTTGCCCCGCCTGCGCGGCCGAAGCCCGCTTCGGCGAGGCGAAGGCCCGGGCATGAACGTTCCTGGAGCGTGGCAGGAAGGCCGGGGATGGCCGAGACAGGCCCGGCCTTGACGAGACCCGGGCCCGCCATCGTCCACTGTATCCGGCCTCATTAGTCCCGCTCCGGTCGGGCCGAACCTCAAATCCGGGTCACGGAAATGACTCTTGATGGCGCGGAAAGCCGATGGTTAATCGCGTCTTAACCTCGCCCTATCTATGGTGAAGTGAACCGCTTCCCGCCGGCGCCTTGGTGCGACCGGCTGTTCCAAGAGTGCTGGCGTCCAGAATGGCTATAACCGCTTCATCCCGTGCGCCGCAGGACAGTGGAAGCTCCGATAGCGAACGCTCGCCCTTCGTCCGGCTGAACGAGCTGCTGGCACCCCATCAACCGGGTAAGCCCTTGATTACGCTTGCAGTCGGAGAGCCCCAGCATCCCGTGCCTGACTTCGTCGGCCCGGTGCTGGCCAAGCACATCGCCGATTTTGGCCGTTACCCCGCGAACAAGGGCACCGACCCGTTTCGCACGGCAGCGGGCGCCTGGCTGTCGTCGCGCTTCAAGCTGCCGCGGCCGCTCGACCCCGAGAACGAGATTCTCGTCCTCAATGGCAGCCGCGAGGGGCTGTTCCTCGCCGCGATCGCGGCCGCGCGCTATGTCGGCCCGCGCCCCGGCAAGCCCGCCATCCTGATGCCGAACCCGTTCTATCCGGTCTATGGCGCCGGCGCCCGAGCCGCGGCCTGCGAGCCGGTCTACCTGCCGACCACCGTGGAAAACGGCTTTCTGCCCGATCTCGATGCCATCGACGAAGCGACGCTGGCGCGCACGGTGGCGTTCTATCTGGCCTCGCCCGCCAATCCGCAGGGCTCGGTCGCCAAACCCGACTATTTCAGGCGGTTGAAGCAGCTCGCCGACCGCTACGGCTTCGTGATCCTCAGCGACGAGTGCTATTCCGAAATCTACACCCGCGAGGCCCCGGGGAGCGCGCTCGAATGCGCCGGCCCTGATTTCACCCGCGTGGTTGCGTTCCAGTCGCTGTCGAAACGCTCCAACCTGCCGGGCCTGCGCGTCGGTTACGCCGCCGGCGACAAGCGATTCATCAGCATGTTCCTCGAGCTGCGCAACATCGCGGCGCCGCAGGTGCCGGTGCCGCTCCAGCATGTCGCGACCGTTGCCTACGGCGACGAGGCGCATGTCGAGGAGAACCGCAGGCTCTACCGGATCAAGTTCGATCTCGCCGACCAGATCATCGGCGATCGTTACGGCTATCGCCGGCCTGACGCCGGCTTCTGCGTCTGGCTCAACACGTCCGCGCTCGGCGACGACGTGTCGATCACGCTCAGGCTCTTCAAGGAAGCAGGCGTACGCGTGGTGCCCGGCAGCTATCTGGCGCGGCTCCAGCCCGACGGCTTCAATCCGGGCGCAGGTTTCATTCGCCTTGCGCTGGTGCAGGATGGCGAGACCACGGCGCAGGCGCTGCACCGCCTGGTCGAGACTCTGGGTTAGGCGGGGCCCATGAGCATGTCAGCAATCGAACGTGTCATTCCACTGGTCGGCCATCTGCCACCGTCGATCCGCGAGGGGCTGGCGCGGCGTATGCGCGAGCTCACCGGTTTCGGCCTGATTGCATTGTCCGGCGTCGCCTCGGCCGCGCTGATGACATGGTCGGTGCAGGATCCAAGCCTCAGCCACGCGACCTCGCGGCCGATCCGCAACATTCTCGGCTATGCCGGCGCGATCGGCGCCGACCTTGCGATGCAGATCCTCGGGCTCGGCGCGATCATGCTGGTCCTGACGGTCGCGGTCTGGGGCTGGCGCATGATGACCCATCGCCCGTTCGACCGCGAGGCGCTGCGGCTCGGTTCCTGGATTCTCTGCACCGTGATCGCTGCGGGCTTTGCCAGCTGCTGGCCGCATGGCGGCGCCTGGCCGCTGCCGACCGGCCTCGGCGGCGTGGTCGGCGATGCGCTCGTACGCGCGCCCGCGGTGATTTTCGGACCGGCGGGCACGATCTATCGCATGGTGCTGGGCACGATCCTGTTCGCCGCGATGGGCGCGACCTTCCTGATCGCCTGCGGCCTCGGCGCGCGCGCGCATGACGACGAGTTCGCGGAGATCGAGGACGACGACAAGCCGCTCGACGAAGACGAGGAGAGCGATCGCGGCTCGGTGTCGCTGGGGTGGCTGTTCCACGCATTGATGAGCACGAAGGCGCGGCTGATCTGGCTGCTCGGCACCGCTTACCGCTCGCTGGTCTCGAGCGGACCGAAGACCAAAGCCGTTGCGTTCAGCCGCCAGGAGCCGAATCTCGGCGCCGGCCGCGCCGCGCCGTCGATCTCGCCGCAGTCCGAAGACGAAATTGACGAGGACGAGCACGAAGAAGAGGAAGACGAGGAGGAGGAAGAGGAGGAGCCGGCCGCGCGCGCCCCGCGCAAGAAGGCTGCACCAAAGGCCGCTTCCAAGAAATCCTCCGACAAGTTCGAGCTTCCGTCCGTGTCCGTGCTGGCCGCGCCCAAGGCGGGCGATCGCCAACCGCTCAGCAAGGCTGAGCTGGAAGCCAATTCGCGTTCGCTGGAAGGCGTGCTGCAGGATTTCGGCGTGCGCGGCGAGATCGTGAAAGCCAATCCGGGTCCCGTGGTCACACTGTACGAGCTGGAGCCGGCGCCCGGCATCAAGTCATCGCGCGTGATCGGTCTCGCCGACGACATCGCCCGTTCGATGAGCGCGCTGTCGGCACGCGTCGCCGTCGTACCCGGCCGTAACGCCATCGGCATCGAGCTACCGAATGCGCATCGCGAAAAGGTCTATCTGCGCGAGCTGCTGGTCGCCAAGGAGACTGTCGATTCGGTTGCGAAGCTGCCGCTCTGCCTCGGCAAGACCATCGGCGGCGACCCCGTGATCATCGACCTCGCGCGCACGCCGCACATGCTGATCGCCGGCACCACCGGGTCCGGCAAGTCGGTCGCCATCAACACCATGATCCTCAGCCTGGTCTACCGGCTGCGCCCGGACCAGTGCCGCCTGATCATGGTCGATCCGAAGATGCTCGAACTCTCCGTCTATGACGGCATTCCCCATCTACTCACGCCTGTTGTGACCGACCCGAAGAAGGCGGTGGTCGCGCTGAAATGGGCCGTGCGCGAGATGGAAGAGCGCTACAAGAACATGGCCAAGCTCGGTGTGCGCAACATCGACGGCTACAATACGCGCCTGCTCGAATTGAAAGCCAAGGGCGAGGAACCGACGCGCACTGTGCACACCGGCTTCGACAAGGAAACCGGCAAGGCGATCTACGAGGAAGAGAAGCTCTCGCTCGACCCGCTGCCCTACATCGTCATCATCGTCGACGAAATGGCCGACCTGATGATGGTCGCCGGCAAGGACATCGAAGGCGCGGTGCAGCGTCTCGCGCAGATGGCGCGCGCCGCCGGCCTGCATGTGATCCTCGCGACGCAGCGCCCGTCGGTCGACGTCATCACCGGCACCATCAAAGCGAACTTCCCGACCCGCATCGCCTTCCAGGTGACGTCCAAGATCGACAGCCGCACCATTTTGGGCGAGATGGGCGCCGAGCAGCTGCTCGGGCAGGGCGACATGCTCTACATGGCGGGCGGCGGCCGCATCAGCCGCGTGCACGGACCTTTCGCGTCGGACGAGGAAGTCGAAAAGGTGGTGCGTCACCTCAAGACGCAGGGCCAGCCCGAATACCTCGAGGCCGTCACGGCCGAAGAGCCGACCGAGGACGAGGACGGTGGCGCCGTGTTCGACGCCAGCGGCATGGGCGCGGATGGCGGCGGCGATCTCTTCCAACAGGCCGTGGCCATCGTCAAACGCGACCGCAAGGCCTCGACCAGCTATATCCAGCGCCGGCTCCAGATCGGCTATAACCGTGCCGCCTCCTTGATGGAGCGCATGGAACTGGAAGGCATCGTCGGACCCGCCAACCACGCCGGAAAGCGCGAGATTCTGGTCGAGGAAGAAGACAGCCATATGTGAGGCGAGCCGCCTCTGAACATAATTTCACGCAAAATCGATATCTGCAGTAGCGAAATCACGCTAAAAGGGCGCCCAGCCACACAGGACGACGCGTTGATCAGACATCCGGACATTCGATTCGCTGCCACCATCGCTGCGCGAAGCGCGCGCATGGCCGGCGTGCTTCTCGTCACCGCCGCGATGGTGACCGCGGCGTCGTTTGCGCAGACCGTGCCTGTGCCGAAGCCCGCGCCGAAGGGCCGCGATGGCGGAGGCCCCGCCGTCACCGGCGCGACCCAGACGCCGCCGAACCCGGTCATCCCGGATCCGCGCCGCAACGTGCCGACCAGCATCTTCCAGACGTTTGACGCCAACCAGAAGGCGCAGGCGGCCAAGGTCAGCGCCTATCTGTCCTCGCTGTCGACACTGGTTGGAAATTTCGTCCAGGTCGGCCCCGACGGCAGCAAGACGCAGGGCGACTTCTACATCCAGAAGCCCGGCAAGGTGCGCTTCGAATATGACGCGCCAAGCCCGATCGACATCGTCGCCGACGGATCGTCGCTGGTGGTGCGCGACCGCAAGCTCGCGACCCAGGACGTCTATCCGCTGTCGCAGACGCCGCTGCGCTTCCTGCTGTCCGACCGCATCGACCTGATGAAGGACACCAATGTCGTCAACGTCTCGGCTGACGACGTGTTCGTCAGCGTCACCATCGAGGAGAAGCAGGCGCTGGTCGGCACCAGCCGCCTGCTGCTGATGTTCGGCGCCAAGGACGGCCAGTTGAAGCAGTGGACCGTCACCGACCCGCAGGGCTACGACACCACGATCGCGGTCTACAATCTCGATGCGGGCAAGAAGCTCGATCCTGCCATGTTCAAGATCGATTTCACCAATTACGGCCCATCGCCGGGTTGAAAGCTCTACTGCCGTAGGGTGGGCAAAGGCGCATTAGCGCCGTGCCCACCATCTCTCCTTGCGGCAGGCATGGTGGGCACGCTTCGCTTTGCCCACCCTACGAGGGCTTGCTACGAACCTTGCACCCATCCCCTAAAAGACGTGGGCACGGCGCTTTGCGCCTTTGCCCGCCCTACGAGAGCTTGCTAAGACGCATCCCTCATGCGTCTTTCCCTGACAACCTGGAACATCAACTCGGTGCGGCTGCGCATCGACCTGGTCGCGAAGTTTCTCAAGAGCGCGCGGCCGGACGTGCTGTGCCTCCAGGAGACCAAGTGCATCGACGATGCCTTTCCGCTGAAGCGCTTCAAGCGGCTCGGCTATGAGCATGTCGCGCTGAACGGGCAGAAGGGCTATCACGGCGTCGCCATCGTCTCAAAGATTCCGTTCGAATCGAAAGACATCCGCACCTTCTGCGACAAGGTGGATTCGCGCCACATCTCGGTCTCGTTCGGCGAGAAGGCCAGCATCGCAAAGCCGCTGGTGCTGCATAATTTCTACGTGCCCGCCGGCGGCGACATTCCCGATCCCGCGCTGAACGAGAAATTCGACCACAAGCTGCGCTTCCTCGACGAGATGAAGGCCTGCGAGCCGCTGCATCCGCGCGGGGAGGATCGCCACATCCTGGTCGGCGATCTCAACGTCGCGCCGCACGAGAACGACGTCTGGTCGCACAAGCAGCTTCTCAAAGTGGTTTCGCATACACCTGTGGAGACCGAGAAGCTGCAAGCCGCGCTGGCAGCCGGTGAGTGGGTCGACGTCGCGCGCGAGCGTTTTCCGATGTCGGAGAAGGTCTATACGTGGTGGAGTTATCGCTCCGCCGACTGGACCGTCGGTGATCGCGGCCGCAGGCTCGACCACATCTGGGTCTCGCGCGCATTGAAGGACGCGGTCAGCGATTTCAAGATCCTGCGCGACGCGCGGAGCTGGGAGCGCCCGTCGGACCACGTGCCGGTGACGGTGACACTGGAGGTTTGACGGCGCCGTCTGGGCTACGACGACGTCAGCTTCGCGCCCGCCATCAGGATATCGCTCGCGATCTGGCTGGAGCGCACCGCGAATTCGTCACGCAGGCGCACCGCAGCCGCGGGGTCACTCTCGAGCACGCGTTGAAACAGACTGCGGGCGACGCGGATGACGGAGGCGTGCTCCAGCGCGACCGCGCTCGACGGCCGCTTCATCGGCACCACCAGCGCGAGCTCGCCGATCAGCGCGCCGGGACCTGCGATCATCTCCGCGCCGGCGCCGTCGTCGACCCGAAAGGCGCCGCGTTGAACCACGTATCCGGCATCGGCTTCGTCGCCGAGATTGAACAGGACGTCGCCGCGGACGAAATTACGCTGCTCGGAGCCGATCGCCAGCATGCGCAACGACGCGTCTCCCAACAAGCGCAGTGTCGGGACACGCTCGAGAAGCGTTACGTCGTCGTCGATTGACATTTAGGTCCGGGGCTCAAAGGGCATGCGATCTAAAACGATTCGCACGCCCCTAAAGCGTATCACGGCACCAGCTTGTAGCCACCGGCTTCCGTGACCAGGATCTCCGGATTGGCGGCGTCCTTCTCGATCTTCTGGCGGAGGCGATAGATGTGGGTTTCCAGCGTGTGGGTGGTGACGCCGGAATTATAGCCCCAGACCTCCTGGAGCAGGGTCTCGCGCGAGACCGGCATCTGGCCGGCCCGGTAGAGGAAGCGGAGGATGGCGGTTTCCTTCTCGGTGAGCCGGACCTTGCGGGCATTGGCCGCGGTCAGCATCTTCGAGCCCGGGCGGAAGGAGTAGGGGCCGACCGAGAACACCGCGTCCTCGCTCGCCTCGTGCTGGCGGAGCTGGGCGCGGATGCGAGCCAGCAGCACGGCGAAACGGAAGGGTTTTGCGACGTAGTCGTTGGCGCCGGATTCCAGCCCCAAAATCGTGTCGGAATCGGTGTCATGCCCGGTGAGCATGATGATCGGAGCCTTGAAGCCGCCCTTGCGCAAGGAACGAACCACCTCGCGGCCATCGGTGTCGGGCAGGCCGACATCCATCAGGACGAGATCGGGGGCATTGGCCTTCGCGGCGCTCGCGCCCTTGGCGCCGGTATCGACGGCGGAGGCCTCAAATTCTTCGTGCAGCGATAATTGCTCCACCAACGTATCGCGCAGATCGGTATCGTCATCCACGATGAGGATCTTGCGGGCATTGGCCATAGGGGGTCATCCTTTTGGAGTCCGGCTCGGCGCGCATGCATGCTGCACCCAGCCGCGAGGGAAAGTTAGGGGGGTCGCCGTTATTATTGTTGTTCGTGTTGAAGTAGTGGGCTGTTACCGATTCACAAGCCAGAAGCACTCTAACTCAAAATCTCAGCCCGTTTTGATGAATGTCCTGTAATGAATTCGACATCGCACGTTCACATGAAAAACAAAGCGAATTCAGTTAGTTACCCAAAGAATCGAAGCTCCGGACCGCTTCGAGCGATCCGCGTTAAACCTGCTGCCGGGAATCCGCGCCGGGGCTGGCTGACGGCCGGCGCGCTGACGATCCCGGTGGCGCTGGGGCGGGGCGGAATCCTGGCAAACAAGCGCGAGGGCGATGGCGGCACCCCGCGGGGCAGCTTCCGTCCCAGGCAATTATGGTGGCGGGGCGACCGCCACAGCCGTCCGCGGACCTTTCTTCCGGCCCGGGCCATCGGCGACACGGACGCCTGGTGCGAGGACGCCGGGGATCGCCACTACAATCAGGCGATCCGGCTCGGACCGGAGCAGGGCGGTGACCGTCTCAAGCGGACCGACCATCTCTATGACTTCATCATCGAAATCGACCACAACACCAGACCGCGCATCGCCGGCCGCGGCAGTGCGGTATTTTTGCATCTGGCGCGCGACAGTTTCGGGCCGACCGCAGGCTGCGTCTCGATGACCAAAGCGGCGATGCTGCAATTGCTGCGGCAACTGGGACCAAGAACAAGAATCATCATCGGGTGAGGGCACATGCTCGACAAGGATCAGATCGCCGCCGCATCGCAGGTCCTGGTCAACCATTGGCGCGACGGCACCAAGTTTGACGCGCTGGAGCCGCGGTTGCGGCCGCTGAGCCGCGCCGATGGCTATGCCATCCAGGCCGTCCTCGAAAACCAATCGCTTGGAAAGCTGTTCGGTTGGAAGATCGCGGCGACAAGCGAGGCCGGACAGAAGCACATCAACGTCGCAGGACCGCTGGCCGGCCGCATCATGAGCGACACCGTGATCGCCGACGGCGGCACGGCGTCGATGAAGGGCAACGAGATGCGCGTCGGCGAGCCGGAGTTCGCCTTCGTCATGGGCCGCGATCTGCCGCCGTGCGCGACGCCGTACAGTGTCGACGACGTGCTCGCCGCCGTCGGCACCTTGCATCCCGCGATCGAGATTCCCGACTCGCGCTTTGGCGATTTCGCCAGCGCCGGCGAGGCGCAGCTGATCGCCGACAATGCCTGCGCGCATCTGTTCGTGCTGGGCGCAGCGACGACTGCGAACTGGCGCGCCATGGATCTCGTCGAGGAGCGGCCGCAGATCACGCTGCGCGGCCAGCGCTATCTCGGCCACGGCAAGAACGTGCTCGGCGATCCCCGTGTTGCCTTGGCCTGGCTTGCCAACGAGCTGCGCGGGCTCGGCATCACCTTGCGAGCAGGGGAGGTGGTGACGACAGGCACGTGCCATCCACCGCTGCCGATCCAGGCCGGCGATCATTTCACGGTGGATTTTGGTGTGCTGGGGCAGGTGTCGGTGGGGTTTGCATGACCACCGCACACACCGCGGTCGTCCCTGCGGACGCAGGGACCCATAACCCCAGGGAGAAGTTTGGCTAAGACTGGCAGTTACCTCACTTTCGCCGGTACGAAGACCACCCACCAATCAGAGATCACGCGGTATGGGTCCCTGCGCCCCGTGCGCAATTGCGCACTAGGCAGGGACGACAGCAACTACCGATGCCCGAAGATCGCGCTCCCGACGCGCACATGGGTGGCGCCGAGCATGATTGCGGTGGCGAAGTCCGCGCTCATGCCCATCGAGAGATTCTTCAATCCATTGCGCGCTGCGATCTTGGCGGTCAGCGCGAAATGCGCCGCCGGCGGCTCGTCGACCGGCGGGATGCACATCAGGCCGGAGATCGTCAGCCCATAGCTGTCGCGGCAGCTCGCGATGAAGGCATCGGCCTCGCCGGGAGCGATGCCGGCCTTCTGCGGCTCCTCGCCGATGTTGATCTGGACGAACAGCTCCGGGTGCCTGTTCTGGGATTCGATTTCCTTGGCTAACGCCTGGCAAATGCTCGGGCGGTCGACCGAATGGATGGCATCGAACAGCGCCACCGCCTCCTTCGCCTTGTTGGACTGCAGCGGCCCGATCAGATGCAGCGCGATGCCGGAATAGGCGGACGTTAACGCGGGCCACTTGCCTTTGGCCTCCTGCACCCGATTTTCGCCAAATACGCGCTGTCCGGCGTCGATGACCGGGATAATTGCATCCGCGGCGAACGTCTTGGACACCGCGATCAGCGTCACGGAGGCGCGATCGCGCCGCGCTTCCTTGCAGGCGCGGACAATTTCGGCTTCGACCGCAGTGAGCGCGTTTGGTGAATGGCCGGTTACCGGCGCGGCGTTGGTTTCGGTCATGACGTCGGTTCGGACTGGATTGTTGCGGAGCTAGTTCTAATTTTACCGAGTTCAAGAAAGAGTTTTTGAACCCTTCGCTTTACCTTGGCCGATGGGGTGGGCAGCGAAGATGGCAAACGTCAGTTTCAACCGCAAACGAGCGAAACTCAAGCAGGTTCTCGGAATCCGGGCACGGCTTGCGTTGCTCGCGGTGATTCTGGTGACACCTTTGATGTTCGAGCGCATCCGTTCGCTCGAGGACACGCGCGCGCGTCAGATCGCGCAGGCCGCGACCGAATTCACCACCATTGCAAGACACAGCGCCGATGCGCAGCGCGAAGTGATCTCGTCGGTCGAAACCATCCTGAAATCTGAAGCCTTCATCCGCGCCTCCGCCGGCGGCATCAGCAAGAGCTGCGACGTGCTGCGCGCGAGCCTGCCGTCGAACCTTCCCTGGATCCGCACGCTGTTGATCGCCGGCCAGGACGGACGCATCCAGTGCGCCACCAACAACATGTATGTCGGCCTCGACCTCAGCGACCGGCCATACTTCCAGCAGGCGCAGGAAACCGGCCGCTTCGTGCTGAGCGACTTCATCCTGTCGCGGCCCGTGCCGTCGCCGACCGTCATGGCGGTTTATCCGGTGTCGGCCTTCAGCGGTGTGGCGGATGCCGTCGTTCTCGCCACCGTGAACCTCGACTGGATGTCGAAGGTCATGAGCAATCTCGGCGGCCGTGCCGGGATCACTGCCGTGCTGGTCGACAGCGCCGGCACCGTGCTCGCCGCGCCGGCTGACCAGCACAGCGCGATCGGCCGTCCGCTCGACAACATGCCGCTGATGTCGGCGATCGCCGACAGGGCGCTGCGTTCGGACCAGGACGAGGGCTCACTCTCTTTCCTCGCCGCCGACGGCTCCCGCCGCGCGGTGAGCTATATCCGCATCGCCGGCACCAATGCCCGCCTGATTGCCAGCATCGACGAGGACAAGGTGTCCGCGGCGGTCAGCCGCGACATCCGCACTGCCTATCTGCAGCTCGCGTTCGTCGTCCTGTTCGTGCTGCTCGGCGCGCTGATCGCTGCCGAGAAGCTCGTGATCAAGCCGATCGAGATGCTGGCCGACATGGCCAAACGCCTCGGCGAGGGCGACCTCTCGGCCCGCGCCGCGCGCAACCGTCTGCCGGCCGAGTTCGTGCCGCTGGCCCGCGCCTTCAACGCGATGGCCGCGCAGCTCAGCCAGCGCGAGCGCGAGCTGATCGCGAGCAACGACCGCCTGACCGTGATGGCCTCGATCGACATGCTGTCGGGGCTGGCCAATCGCCGCGGCTTCCAGAGCCGGCTCGACTTCGAATGGATGCGCGCGCAGCAATATGACAGCGAGCTTGCGCTGCTGATGATCGACGTCGATCACTTCAAGCTGTTCAACGACACCTATGGCCATCTTGAAGGCGATTCCTGCCTGACCCGGCTCGGCGAATCCTTGTCCGGCATCGCCGCCGACACGATGGGCTTTGCGGCCCGCTATGGCGGCGAGGAATTCTGCCTGCTGCTGCCGAACACCGACGTGAACCGCGCCGTCGAGATCGGCGAGCAGGTGCGCGCGGCCGTGCTGAAGCTGTGCCTGCCGCACATCACCTCCGCCCACATGATCGTCACCGTCTCGATCGGCGTTGCCGCAACGAAGCCGAACGAGACGCTGCGCCCCGGCGATCTCATCGAAGCCGCCGACGCCGCGCTCTACGCCGCAAAACACCGCGGTCGCAACAATGTCATGGAGCACGGCATCCAGGTGATCGAGAACGGCGCGGCCGACATGATGCTGGCGGCGAGCGCCTAGCCTGCGGCCGCGGCGCGATCGAGCTCGACCTCCGTCACCACGCGATTGCGGCCGCCGCCCTTGGCGAGATAGAGCGCGCGGTCGCAGCGCTCGATCAGATCGGTGATCGCCTCGCCCGCACGATACTGCGCTACGCCGATCGACACGCTGATGCCGGGCAGGGTCTCGCCGGTCGAGCGGCGCGTGATCGTGCATTCGGCGATCGCGCGCCTGATGCGCTCGGCGATCTCGGCGCAAGTGGCGAGATCGGCATCCGGCAGCACGGCAATCAGCTCCTCGCCGCCATAGCGGGCCGACAGATCCTGCTCGCGAACTTTTTCGCGCAGCACTTTCGCAATCAGGCGCAGCACCTGGTCGCCGACACCATGGCCGAAATTGTCGTTGAAGGTCTTGAAGTGGTCGATGTCGAGCATCAGCACGCCAAGCGGCTCGCCCCAATCCGCGGTCGTCTGCGCCTTGCGCAGGAATTCATCGAGCGCCCGCCGGTTTGCCAGCCCCGTCAGCGTATCGGTCCGGGCGCGCTCTTCGGACTTGGAGAGCGAGTCGCGGATCACGTCGAGCTCGCGGGTCTTTTCCGCAAAACCGGCCTCGAGCCGGGTCGCCCTCGTGGCGGCCCGCGCCAGCTCATTCATGAGCTGGGCGACCAGCGCCTTCGGATCGACGCCGGCCCTGCCCCGATCCGCGACCTCGCTGATCGCCTGCATCTGGGAACGATTGTCGGCCATGGCCGTCGCCAGAAACTCCTTCGCCGTCCCCATGAGGGCATGCAGCCTATCGGACGTCTCGGAGGCGATGGCGCCCGCCCTGGGCGCGACATAGGTCTCGAACAGATCCTGGTTGGTCCTGGCGTCGAAGGGACGATTGTGGTCGATCAGGAGATCGATGGCATTGCGCAGGTCGTCATGGCTGCCTGCGAAATAGTGGAACCAGACGGCAAAATTGGTCGGCGTCGGCGGAATCCGCTGCTCGGCCATGCTCCGCACCGCCCGTCCGGCGACGGACGCGGCATAGTCGTAATCGAGATCGTCGAAGCCTGATTCCATCGCCTGGCGGGGTGCTGTCGGCGGCCAACCTCGCACCGACCCCTTAATCCGATCCCAATGGGCCGTCCGTACTTTAGCGGAGCAGCCTTGCGGGGGGGCCGCCGCCAGCGGCAACCCATTGACCCCCTAAGGACTTCTATGGCCTAGTCCGCCGTCTTTAGACGGCCGAATCCACGAAAACCCAACGATTCCATGACCTCCGAACGCTACAACGCCCGCGACGCCGAACCGCGCTGGCAAGCCGCCTGGGACCAACAGGCGATCTTCGTCTCCAAGAACGACGATTCGCGGCCGAAATACTACGTGCTGGAGATGTTCCCCTACCCGTCCGGGCGCATCCATATCGGCCATGTCCGCAATTACACGCTCGGCGACGTGCTGGCCCGCTTCATGCGCGCCAAGGGGTTCAACGTGCTGCACCCGATGGGCTGGGACGCGTTCGGCCTGCCGGCCGAGAACGCCGCCATCGAGCGCAAGGTCGCGCCGAAGGCTTGGACCTACGACAACATCGCCGCGATGAAGAAGCAGCTCCGCTCGATCGGGCTGTCGCTGGACTGGTCGCGCGAATTCGCGACCTGCGACCCCAGCTACTACAAGCATCAGCAGAAGATGTTTTTGGACATGCTCGCCGCCGGCCTCGCCGAGCGTGAGAAGCGCAAGCTCAACTGGGATCCGGTCGACATGACCGTGCTCGCCAACGAGCAGGTGATCGACGGCCGCGGCTGGCGCTCGGGTGCCGTTGTCGAACAACGGGAAATGAGCCAGTGGGTCTTCAAGATCACGAAGTACTCGCAGGAACTGCTGTCCGCGCTGGATGGGCTCGACCGCTGGCCCGACAAGGTGCGGCTGATGCAGCGCAACTGGATCGGCCGCTCCGAGGGCCTGCTGGTCCGCTTCGCGCTGGATCAGGCGACGACGCCCGCCGGCGAGAGCGAGCTGAAGATCTTTACGACGCGCCCGGACACCCTGTTCGGCGCCAAATTCATGGCGATCTCGTCGGATCATCCGCTGGCTCAAGCGGCAGCCGCGAAGAACCCGAAGCTTGCCCAGTTCATCGCCGACATCAAGAAGATCGGCACCGCGCAAGAGATCATCGACACCGCGGAAAAGCAGGGTTTTGACACCGGCATCCGCGCGGTGCACCCGTTCGACCCGAGCTGGAAGCTGCCGGTCTATGTCGCGAACTTCGTGCTGATGGAATACGGCACGGGCGCGATCTTCGGCTGCCCCGCGCACGACCAGCGCGACCTCGACTTCGTCAACAAGTACAATCTCGGCAACACGCCGGTCGTTTGCCCCGAGGGCCAGGACCCGAAGACCTTCGTCATCACCGACACCGCCTATGACGGTGATGGCCGCATGATCAATTCGCGCTTCCTCGACGGCATGACCATCGAGCAGGCCAAGGACGAGGTCGCAAAGCGCCTGGAAGGCGAACTGCGCGGCAACGCGCCGGTCGGCGAGCGTCAGGTCAATTTCCGCCTGCGCGACTGGGGTATTTCACGGCAGCGCTATTGGGGCTGCCCGATTCCCGTCATCCATTGTCCAAAGTGCGATGTGGTGCCGGTGCCGGACGCCGACCTGCCGGTGACGCTGCCGGATGACGCGACCTTCGACAGACCGGGCAATGCGCTCGACCATCACCCGACCTGGAAGCACGTCACCTGCCCCAAATGCGGCGGCAAGGCCCAGCGCGAAACCGACACCATGGACACCTTCGTGGATTCGTCCTGGTATTTTGCGCGGTTCACCGATCCCTGGAACGAGAACGCGCCGACCACACCAGCCGTCGCCAACCGGATGCTGCCGGTCGACCAGTATATCGGCGGCGTCGAGCACGCGATCCTGCATCTGCTCTACAGCCGCTTCTTCACCCGCGCGATGAAGGCGACCGGGCACATTGCGCTGGACGAGCCGTTCGCCGGCATGTTCACGCAGGGCATGGTGGTGCACGAGACCTACCAGAAGGCCGACGGCAGTTATGTGCAGCCGGCCGAGGTGAAGATCGAGGTCGGCGGCAACGGCCGGCGCGCGACGCTGCTGACGTCAGGCGAAGACATCCAGATCGGTCCGATCGAGAAGATGTCGAAGTCGAAGAAGAACACGGTCGACCCCGACGACATCATCGAGACCTACGGCGCCGATGTCGCCCGCTGGTTCATGCTGTCGGACTCCCCGCCCGACCGCGACGTGATCTGGAGCGACGAGCGCGTCCAGGGCGCCTCGCGCTTCGTGCAGCGGCTGTGGCGGCTGGTGAACGATGCAGTGGAGCTCGGCCAGGCCGCGCCGGCAGATCGTCCGGGCTCGTTCGGCCCGGATGCGACCGCCTTGCGCAAGGCCGCCCATGGCGCGCTGGACAAGGTCACCACCGGCATCGAGCGGCTGCACTTCAATGTCTGCCTTGCCCATATCCGCGAATTCGCCAATGCGTTTTCGGAGGTGCTCCAGCGCCCCGGCCAGCCCACAGCTGACCTCGCCTGGGCGGTCCGGGAGGCCAGCCAGATCCTGGTTCAGCTGTTCTCCCCGATGATGCCGCATCTGGCCGAGGAGTGTTGGCAGGTTCTGGGCCATAGCGGGCTGGTTTCCGAGGCCGATTGGCCCCAAATCGAACGCGATTTGCTGGTTGAAGACGCCGTGACCCTGGTGGTCCAGGTCAATGGCAAGAAGCGGGGTGAGGTCACAGTTGCAACAGTGGCCCAGAATCCGGAAATCGAGGCTGCCGTTTTGGCCCTCGATGCGGTAAAACTGGCCCTGGACGGCAAGCCCGTCCGCAAGGTGATCATCGTCCCCAAGAGGATCGTGAATGTTGTCGGCTAGGATCCGGATCGCTGCCCGCTTGCTGGCGGTCGCCGCATTGGCGGCGCTGACGGCTGGCTGCTTCCAGCCGATGTATGCCGAGCGTGGTGACGGCACCCCCGGCCTGCGCGAGAAGCTGATGGGGGTCGACCTTCCGCCGATCAACAAGGCCAATGCCTCCCGCGAGGCCCGTGTCGGCGTCGAGGTCCGCAACGCCCTGGCCTTCAAGCTCTATGGCACGGCCACGGGCATGCCGCCGACCCATCGCCTGGAGATTCGCTTCGCGAGCAGCAAAACGTCGCTGATCGTCGATCCCAATACCGGCCTGCCGAACAGTGAAAACTACGGCATCGACGCCCAGTACAATTTGATCGAGGTCGTCAGCGGCAAGTCGGTCATGACCGGCACGACGTTCGCGCGCGTGTCCTATGACATGCCCGGCTCCTACCAGCGCTTTGCCCGCAACCGGGCCCTTCGCGATGCCGAGGATCGTGCCGCCAACGAGATCGCCGAGAACATCAACACTCGCCTGGCCTCGTTCTTCATCGCCGGCACTTAAGTCATCCCCGTCATTCCGGAGCGCCCGCAGGGCGGATCCGGAATCCAGAGATTATTGATCGAGATTCTCAGGCGCGCAATTGCGCGCCGTAGTTCGCGCTTCGTGCGCCCTGGAATGACAGTCAGGTCCGATGGTCGCGCTGCGCGGAAAAGAGATCGACGCCTTCCTCGCCCGTCCCGACGGGGGCCGACCGATCATCCTGCTCTACGGTCCCGATGCCGGCCTCGTGCGCGAGCGCGCCGATGCGCTGATTGCCTCGGCTGTCGACGACCCCAACGATCCCTTCTCGCTCGTCAAGCTCGACGGCGACGAACTCTCCGCCGAGCCGTCGCGGCTCGTCGATGAAGCCATGACGGTGCCGTTGTTCGGCGGCCGCCGCGCCATCCGTGTCCGTGCCGGCTCGCGCAGCTTTGCCAGCGGTATCGATACGCTGGCGGAGATGGGCGTGAAGGATTGCCGGATCGTGATCGAGGCCGGCGAGCTGCGCCCGGAATCGCCCCTGCGCAAAGCCTGCGAGCGCGCCAAGACGGCCGTGGCGATCGGCTGCTATCCCGACACCGAGCGTGATCTTGCCAAGCTGATGGACGACGAGCTCCGCATCGCCAATCTGCGCATCGCGCAGGATGCCCGCGCGGCGCTGATGTCATTCCTCGGCGGCGACCGCCAGGCCTCGCGCAATGAGCTGCGCAAGCTGACGCTCTATGCGCACGGCAAAGGCGAGATCACGCTGGATGACGTGATGTCCGTCGTTGCCGATGCGTCCGAGCTGAAACTCGACCCCATCGTCGACGGCGCCTTCGCCGGCCGGCCCGACATCGTCGAGACGGAATTTGCAAAGGCCATGATCGCCGGCACCTATCCCGGCGTGATCATCTCCGCCGCGCAGCGCCAGGCCGCGTGGCTGCACAAATCTGCGCTCGCGATCGCCGACGGCCAGCCTGCCTCCGCGGTGCTCGAGGGCGGCTATCCGCGCCTGCATTTTTCGCGAAAGCCCGCGGTGGAAACGGCGCTGCGCAATTTCAGCGTGGCGCGGCTCGCCGCAATCATCGAGCAGCTCGCGACCGCCGCGCTCGACACCCGCAAGCAATCCACGCTCGCCGCCGCCATCGCCCAGCGCACGTTGATGGCTATCGCCGCGAATGCGAAGCGGCGGGGGTAAGGCACCGCTCTCTCCACGTCATTGCGAAGAGCGCAAGCGACGAAGCAATCCGGAGTCTCTCCGCGGAAAGAATCTGGATTGCTTCGCTTCGCTCGCAATGACGATGTGGAAACAGATGCGCGCCAAATACCCGGTGTCGTCCCCGCGTTCGCGGGGACGACACTGAGGGCTAGGTCTACAGCGCGCCCTTCGCGAGCCGCCTCATCACCTCGTCGAGCTGATCGAGGTTACGATAGTTGATCTGGACGGAGCCGCCGGGGTCGCGGTGATTGACCGTGACCTTGAGGCCAAGCGCATCGCTGACGCGCTTTTCGAGATCGATCGTGTCGGGGTCTTTTTCCTTGCCCCCGGTGCTGCGCGCCTTCTGCGGCTTGCGCTCCGGCACACCCTCTTCGTGCGCGAGGGCTTCGGCCTGGCGGACGTTGAGGCCTTCCGCGACGATGCGCCTGGCCGATGCGAGCGGATCGGGCACGCCGATCAGCGCGCGGGCGTGGCCGGCGGTCAGCTCGCCGCTCGTGATCAAGGCCTGCACTTCGGCCGGCAGTTTCGTCAGCCGCATCATGTTGGCGATGTGGCTGCGGCTCTTGCCGACGACCTTTGCGATGTCGTCCTGGCTGCGTTTGAACTCGTTGGCGAGCGCGTGATAGCCGAGCGCCTCTTCCATCGGGTTGAGGTCTTCGCGCTGCACGTTCTCGACGATCGCGAACTCCAGAGCATCGCTGTCGCTGATGTCGACCGGCACGATCGGCACTTCGTGCAGGCCGGCTATCTGCGACGCGCGCCAGCGCCGTTCGCCGGCGATGATCTCGAAGCGATCCTGCGCGCCCTTCACCGGACGCACGACGATCGGCTGGATCACGCCGTGCTGCCTGATCGAATCAGAGAGCTCCTTGAGCTCCGTTTCCGAAAAGGCGCGGCGCGGGTTGCGCGGATTGGGCTTGATGAATTCGATCGGCACCTTGCGCTGCGCGCGCGGACGATCGACATGCTGAGCCTCGCCGCCGACATCACCGATCAGACTCGCAAGACCCCGGCCCAGTCGCGAACGCGCTTCGTCGGCCATCGCCAGCTCCCTTGGATTCACGGTGCAACACTCCAGAACTGAATTATCGTAGGGTGGGCAAAGCAAAGCGTGCCCACCAGTTTGCGCGGAAGATGGTGGGCACGGCGAAGAGGCCTTTGCCCACCCTACGGCATCGTCAATGCGTGGTGCGCAGCTCGCGCTCGCGCTGGATCACTTCGGTGGCGAGCCGCAGATACGCTTCGCTGCCGACGCATTTGAGATCGTAGACCAGGACCGGCTTGCCGTAGGACGGCGCTTCCGAGATGCGCACGTTGCGCGGGATCATGGTCTTGTAGACCTTCTCGCCCATGAACTGACGGACGTCGGCGACGACCTGGTTCGAGAGGTTGTTGCGCGAGTCGAACATGGTCAGCACGATGCCGTGGATCGACAGGTTCGGATTGAGCGTCGAGCGCACCTGCTCCACCGTCTGGAGCAATTGCGACAGACCCTCGAGCGCGAAGAACTCGCACTGGAGCGGCACCAGGATCGCATCGGAGGCCGCCATCGCGTTCACCGTGAGCAGGTTGAGCGAGGGCGGGCAGTCGATCAGCACATAGGTGTAATCGGCGTCCGGCGAGACGTTGTTGTTGAGCGCGCCGATGGCGTCGCGCAGCTTGAAGGCGCGGCCGGGCGTGGTGCCGAGCTCGAGCTCGAGGCCGGAGAGGTCCATGGTCGAGGGTGCGATGTGCAGCCGCGGCACCGCGGTCGAGACCACCGCCTCGCGCAGAGCGGCTTCGCCGATCAGCACGTCATAGGTCGAGCAGGAGCGGTTGCGGCGATCGATGCCGAGGCCGGTCGAGGCGTTGCCCTGCGGATCGAGATCGACGATCAGGACGCGCTCGCCGATCGCAGCGAGTGCCGTGCCAAGATTGATCGCCGTGGTTGTTTTTCCCACGCCGCCCTTCTGATTCGCCAGCGCCAGGATGCGCGGGTGGCCCTGCGGCACTTCGCCGGTCTGTTGCTGCTGCGGTTCGTCAATCACGCTCATCGCAAATTCCCCACTCGACCCCTGAACGCCTCAGCCGCGCTGCTCGACGGACGTCAGCTCGACGATCCAACCGTCGCCGGTACGGCTTTGGTGAAGCTGCGGCTGGATATTCCAATATTTAGCGGCTTCGGTCAATTCAGCCTCTACATCTTGACCCTTCGGAAACAGCGCTTTTGCACCTTGGCGCATCAGCGGCTCCGCAAAGCCGATGAGTTGATGTAGCGGAGCCAGCGCACGCGCGGTGACGCAATCCACGGGGCCGGTGATTCTATCCACATTATCCCCGATCTCCGCGAGATGTACGAGCCCCGGCGATGCGGTGACGCGAACTGCTTCGCGCAGAAAGGCCGCCTTCTTGGCGATTCGCTCGACGAGATGGACGCTGGCGCCAGGCGTCCCGGCCATGGCACAGGCGAGGACGATTCCGGGAAAGCCACCGCCGCTGCCGAGGTCGGCCCAGCGTTTGGCCGAAGGAGCGAGATCGACGAGCTGGAGCGAGTCGGCGATATGCCGGGTCCAGAGCTGCGGCAGGGTCGAGGGCGCGACCAGATTGGTCTTGGCCTGCCACTCGCGGAGCAGCGCGATGTAGCGATCGAGTCGTTCTTCGGTTTCACGTGAAACGGGGGCGAGCCTGAGCGCCGTGAGCTTGTCCGCCGCGATGATGGAGTCCAGCGACCGATCGTTGGCGCTGGCCTTGTCGATCTTCGGTTTGATCGGCGTCGGCTCGGATCGACGGCTCGCGCCCTCACCTGCCGCTGGTTTCCCTGATGACGATCTGCCGCCCGGCCCGCGCTGTTTCACGTGAAACGCCTATGCGATCGCCTTTGAGGTCTTCCGTGCCTCGCGCCGGAGGTAGGCCGCGAGGATGCCGAGCGCCGCCGGCGTCATGCCGTCGATCCGGCCAGCCTGGCCGACGGTGAACGGCCGCGCCTTCTCAAGCTTGGCCCGCACCTCGTTGGAAAGACCCGGGACCTGCTGGTAATCGACGTCCGACAGCACCATCCCCTCGTCTCGCCTGAAAGCTTCGACGTCAGCGCTCTGGCGCTCGAGATAGACGTCGTACTTCGCGTCGATCTCCAGATGGGTGGCGATGACCGGGTCGATCGCCGACAGCTCCGGCCAGATGGTCCGGACCTGACTCCAGCCGATATCCGGATAGGCCATCAACTCGAACGCCGAACGACGCTGGCCGTCCCGGTTCAGGGACAGGCCGTGCTTGATCGCCTCGTTCGGGGTGATGGTCAGGGACTTCGACAGCGCCCTGGCCGCATTCAGGGCGTCCATCTTGGCGCGGTGATGCTGCGTCCGGGCGCTCCCGACGCATCCAAGCGCAATCCCCTTCTCGGTGAGGCGCTGATCGGCATTGTCGGCGCGCAGGGTCAGCCGGTACTCGGCGCGTGAGGTGAACATCCGATAGGGTTCGCTGATCCCGCGGGTGACGAGGTCGTCGATCATCACACCGAGATAGCCATCGGCACGGTCGAACACGGTCGGGGCGGCGCCGCTCGCCGCCAAAGCCGCGTTCAGGCCGGCCACGATACCCTGCCCGGCAGCTTCTTCGTATCCGGTGGTGCCGTTGATCTGCCCAGCCAGGAAGAGACCACGCAGACGTTTGGTCTGCAGGGTCGGATCGAGCTCGCGGGGATCGATGTGGTCGTACTCGATGGCATAGCCCGGACGGACCATCTTCACCTGCTCTAGGCCAGGAATGCTGGCGAGGATCGCGAGCTGGATCTCCTCCGGCAGCGAGGTCGAGATGCCGTTGGGATAGACGGTGCTATCGTCGAGCCCTTCCGGCTCCAGGAAGATCTGATGGCCGTCGCGGTCGCCGAAGCGGACGATCTTGTCCTCGATCGAGGGACAGTAGCGCGGTCCGGAGCTCTTGATCTGGCCGGAGTACATCGGCGAGCGATGGACGTTCGCGCGGATCACCTCATGGGTCGCGGAGGTCGTCCGGGTGATCCCGCACTGGATCTGCGGGGTCGTGATCCGCTCCGTCATCACCGAGAACGGCTCCGGAGGCTCGTCACCGGGCTGCATCTCGACCGCTGACCAGTCGATCGTGGTGCCATCCAGACGCGGCGGAGTGCCGGTCTTGAGCCGTCCAAGGGTGAAGCCTGCCCGCTCAAAGGAGCTCGAAAGACCCATCGCGGGCGCCTCGCCGACCCGGCCGGCGGGCCAGTTCTTCTCGCCGAGATGGATCAGACCGCGGAGAAACGTGCCGGTGGTGACGACGACGGCCCCTGCCCGAAGCTCGCGGCCGTCCGCCAGGCGTAGTCCGGTCACCCGGTCCTCGACCACGATCAGCTCGTCTGCCTCGCCCTCGATGACGGAAAGACCTTCGGTGTCCCGGATCGCGGCCTGCATGGCTGCGGCATAGAGCTTCCGGTCGGCCTGAGCCCGAGGGCCCCGGACAGCCGGTCCCTTGCGGCGATTGAGGACGCGGAACTGGATGCCGCCGGCATCGCCGACCCGGCCCATCAGACCATCGAGAGCATCGACCTCGCGGACCAGATGGCCCTTGCCGAGACCGCCAATCGCGGGGTTGCAGGACATCGCGCCAACGGTGGAGAAACGGTGCGTCACCAGAGCGGTCGTCGCACCCATCCGGGCGGAAGCGGCCGCGGCTTCACAGCCGGCGTGGCCGCCGCCAATCACGATGACGTCGAAACTCTCTCGCTCTGTTCGCATGGGCGGACTTCTATAGCAGAGGCGGAGACGCCGGAAGTAGAAACTGAGTGAGTCGGTTGTTTCACGTGAAACGGTGCGGCCAAGTAGGCGATGCGCATTTTCGCGAAAACAACCCCATGCACAGTAGAAGGGGCATTGAGAGGACTGCCGTTTCACGTGAAACAAGATGGGTCTAATCGGGAGAGAGCTCCCGGCGACATCTCGCACGGCTCTGGACGTAGGTAGAGAGGACCCAAGCGATGGGTCTGCTCGGTCATTGTGAGCGGAGCGAAGCAATCCAGAATCCTTCCGTGGCGGCAGTCCGGATTGCTTCGTCGCAAGAGCTCCTCGCAATGACGAGATTGGGGTACGAGCGTCTTTTACGGCCAAGACCGCTTGGGCAGTGAAATCGAATCTCCCGCCCAAGTCCGCGGGCCCAGAAGCCGCAATGAGGGCCGCTCGCGTTTCACGTGAAACAGGCCGGAAGCGCCCACCACCTGTTTCAGTGAAACAGCAGGAAGCTTGTAGCCCGGATGGAGCGCAGCGAAATCCGGGAAAGGTGTTCCGGCTGCGGAGCCGTCCGGATTGCGCTTCACTTCATCCGGGCTACGAAACTGCAAGCACCTATTCCATGTGAAACGGCCCGGAACCCATCCCATTGCCGTTTCACGTGAAACACAAGGACTGGAACAAGCGCTAGTTCTACAATGAAGAACTAGTCTACTTTCCGATGCAGAATTTCTGGAAGATGGCCCCGAGGACGTCCTCGACGTCGACCCGGCCCAACAGCCGACCCAAGGCATAGGCCGCAGCACGCAGCTCTTCGGCGGCAAGCTCTTCGCCGTCTTCTACAAGCTCCAGACTTCGGCGCAAGCTGTCTGAGGCCCGGCGCAACAGATCTCGCTGGCGGGCGCGGGTCACCAAAGCGCCCTCGGTTGCCCCGAAAAATTCGGCGGCGAATTTCACGAGCGCGTCGATCAGGTCGGGAACTCCGTCCCCCCGGCTCGCCGAGATCCCGAACTCGCCGCGCAGCCCGACGTCCCCCACCTCGCCCAGATCGATCTTGTTGCGGACGATCCAGATCGAGCCGCCCGATTGATCACGCCCGGAGCCGGACTTCACCAGCGATTGCATCGCGCCCGGATCGACAGTGCGCCCACCCTCCACCAGCCACAGCACGAGGTCGGCATCTTCGGCTCGGGCTCGCGCCCGGCGCACGCCTTCCTGCTCCACGGGATCGTCGGTCTGCCGGATGCCAGCCGTGTCGATCACCGTGACCGGGTAGCCGTCGAGATCGAGCTGCACCTCGATCACGTCGCGCGTGGTGCCGGCATAGGGCGAGACAATCGCGACCTCGCGGCGCGCGAGCTGATTGATCAGCGTCGACTTGCCGACATTCGGCTCGCCGGCGATCGCGACCACCAGGCCGTCGCGCAGGCGTTCAGAATGTCCCTGTGCCGCAAGGACTTCTGCGATTTCGTCATGCAGCGCTTTGATCGCTTTCACCGCCGGCGCCCTCAACTCGGCCGGCACATCGCCCTCGTCGGAAAAATCGATGCCGGCCTCGATCAGCGCCGAGGCCTCGATGATGCGCTCGCGCCAGTCGCGCGCGCGATCGCCGAGCAGGCCCTGCAACTGGCGCAGTGCCTGGCGGCGCTGACGATCGGTATCGGCATGGATGAGATCGTCGAGACCTTCGGCTTCGGTGAGATCGAGCTTGCCGTTCTCGAAGGCGCGCCGCGTGAATTCGCCGGGCTCGGCCGCGCGCGTATTCGGAATAAAAGAAATAGCGGAGAGGAGTGCCGCGAGCACCGCGCGGCCGCCATGGACGTGAAATTCGGCGACGTCCTCGCCGGTCGCGCTGGCCGGCCCCGGAAACCAGAGCACGACCGCGTCGTCGATCGCCTGGCCCGCGCCATCGCGGAGCAGCCGGCGGCTGGCCTGTCTCGGCGCCGGCGGCTTGCCCGCGAGCCTCATCAGGACCAGGCCGGCCTGCGGGCCCGAGACGCGCACCACGGCGATCGCGCTGGGCGCACGGCCGGACGACAGCGCAAAGATGGTCTGGTCTCGCGGATGCATGGCCTATTTGTCCGGCTGGCGGGGAAAAGGCAAACGGCCCGTTCTCGCGATGCCGACGCCCCCTTTTGCTGCGCTCTGGCCCGCAGCAACGGCTCTATTGCGATGCAACATAAGGCGCAGCATTTCGCTGCGAAGGCAGCCTCGCCCAAGCACCAAATGGTCAGCCAGCGTCAAGCATTACGTAAAGATATCAATAACTTCCGGAAGACCCGGATTTTCCTTTCGTCCCATCGCCATGCTGCATTTCTTCCGCAGCAAAGCCGCACAAAAGAAAAAGGGCGCCCGAAGGCGCCCTCTGATCTCATGCTGCATCGCACTCAGGTGTTCATCGAGTCGAAGAACTCTGAATTGCTCTTGGTCGAGCGCAGCTTGTCGAGCAGGAAGTCGATCCCATCCATGGTGCCCATCGGGTTCAGGATGCGGCGGAGCACATACATTTTCTTGAGCACCTGCGGATCGGTGATGAGCTCCTCCTTGCGGGTGCCGGAGCGCGAGATGTCGATCGCCGGGAAGGTGCGCTTGTCCGAGACCTTGCGGTCCAGGATCAGTTCGGAGTTACCGGTGCCCTTGAACTCTTCGAAGATGACTTCGTCCATGCGGCTGCCAGTATCGACCAGCGCGGTTGCAATGATCGTCAGCGAGCCGCCCTCCTCGATATTGCGGGCGGCACCAAAGAAGCGCTTCGGGCGCTGGAGCGCGTTGGCGTCGACACCACCGGTCAAGACCTTGCCGGATGACGGCACCACGGTGTTGTAGGCGCGGCCCAGGCGCGTGATCGAATCGAGCAGGATGACGACGTCGCGGCCATGCTCGACCAGCCGTTTTGCTTTTTCGATCACCATCTCGGCGACCTGGACGTGACGAACCGCCGGCTCGTCGAAGGTCGACGAAACGACCTCGCCCTTCACCGAGCGCTGCATGTCCGTGACTTCTTCCGGACGTTCGTCGATCAGCAGCACAATCAGATAGCATTCGGGGTGATTGTGCGCGATCGAATGCGCGATGTTTTGCATCAGCACGGTTTTACCCGTGCGCGGCGGCGCGACGATCAGCGCGCGCTGGCCCTTTCCGATCGGCGCGACGATATCGATCACCCTTGCAGAAAGGTCTTTTCGCGTCGGGTCGTCGATTTCCATACGGAAACGCTGATTCGGAAACAGCGGCGTGAGGTTGTCGAAATTGACCTTGTGCTTGGCCTTTTCCGGGTCTTCGAAATTGAGCGTGTTGACCTTCAGCAGCGCAAAATAGCGTTCGCCCTCTTTCGGGCTGCGAATGTGGCCTTCGATGGTGTCGCCGGTGCGCAGGCCGAAGCGGCGGATCTGCGAGGGCGAAACGTAGATGTCGTCCGGTCCCGGCAGATAATTGGCGTCCGGCGAGCGGAGGAATCCGAAGCCGTCGGAGAGCACCTCGACGACGCCCTCGCCAACGATGTCGGTTTCAGCAATCGCGAGCTGCTTGAGGATGGCGAACAGCAGCTCCTGCTTGCGCATGGTGCTGGCATTCTCGACCCCATTCTCTTCCGCGAACGAGACAAGCTCGGCCGGCGTCTTCGACTTGAGGTCCTGGAGTTTAATTTCCCGCATTGGGGTGGTCCTGTGGGGTAACCTTGGGAGGGGGTGCGAGGAGGCTCTGAAATGCGGACGCGAGAAGGTAAGGTCCGCAGGTCTGGCAAGGAGAGCGCCGGTGAGGCTTCAAACCTGATGCGGTGTCCGGCCTCTGGAAAGCTCAGACAAAACCACATCCGCCTGCGTTGGGTGGGATGTCGCCAATATAGAAAATCGCTTTCCACTCCGCAAGCCGAAGCGCTGAGCGATTCATCGCAAGCCTTGCCTAGAACGGCTTCACGATCACCATGATGACGATCAAAATCATCAGAGCAGTCGGCACCTCATTGATAATTCGATAGAATTTCTGGCTACGCGGACGCCGGTCGGCGGCGAAATCCTTGCACCAGCGTGAAAAAAAGCCGTGGACCCCAGACATCGCCAGGACCAGTGCCAGTTTTACGTGCAGCCAGCCGAACGAGAACCAGTGGCCGGACCAGGCGAGATAGAGCCCGGCAAGCCATGTGACGATCATGGCGGGGTTGATGATCGCCTTGAGCAGCCGGCGTTCCATCACTTTGAACGTTTCCGACTGCTTCGAGCCGATCTCGGCCTCGGAGTGATAAACGAACAGCCGCGGCAGATACAGCATGCCCGCCATCCAGGAGATGACGGCGATCACGTGCAGCGCCTTGATCCAGAGATAGACGTCTTCGAACATTTTCTGCGCCCGGCTTTCTGTCCAGCGCAGGGAACGCTGGGGATAGTAAGAACTCGTTAAGGTCTCACCCTACACACTTATCCGTCCGTAGCGCCTTCCTCTAATCTAGAATCTTAGATTCTTAAGGTTTGAGTCTATGTGACCGTGAATAGGACTCACACAATTCCGTCCGCACGTTCACGTGCGCTTGTTCACATCCATCAACATATCCCTGATGCTTCCGGCGGCCTTCGATAAGTCGGCCAGCTTCAAAGGCTTGCGCGTTTCTGTCGGCAGCTTATCAAGGGGGTTGTCCGCGCAATCCCGTTTTCCTCTCAACGGGTCGCCGGACTTGTTCCGATGGGCAGTGGTGTGAAGAAAATTGGCACTTGTCCCGCCCCTGGTGTCGCGCAACCCTTTCCGAGGGGTTAAGGTCCACAGAAATCCACAAACCACACCGCCTCCATACAAAGGGCTTTTGTGCCGACCTCGAACAATTATTTCCATCTCCACCTGGTCTCCGACTCCACCGGAGAGACGCTGATCACCGTCGCGCGCGCCGTCGCGGCGCAGTACGCCAACGTTACCCCGGTCGAGCATGTCTATCCCCTGGTGCGCAGCCAGAAGCAGCTCGATCGCGTGCTCGACGAGATCGAGGAGGCGCCGGGGATCGTGCTGTTCACGTTGCTGGAGAAGGATCTGGTCTCCAGGCTCGAGGACAAGTGCAAGCAGATCAACGTTCCGAGCCTGTCGATCATCGGGCCGGTGATGCAGTTGTTCGAAGCCTATCTCGGCGCCGCGACCACGGGCCGCGTCGGCGCCCAGCACGTCCTCAATGCGGAATATTTCAAGCGCATCGACGCGCTGAACTACACGATGATCCACGACGACGGCCAGCATGTCGAAGGCCTTGATGATGCCGACGTGGTGCTCGTCGGCGTCTCACGCACCTCCAAGACACCGACGTCGATCTATCTGGCCAATCGCGGCATCCGCACCGCCAACGTGCCATTGGTTCCGGGCATTCCGGTGCCGGCACAATTGGAGACCCTGACGCGGCCGCTGGTGGTGAGCCTGCATGCCACGCCGGAACGCCTGATCCAGGTGCGCCAGAACCGCCTGCTCTCGATGGGTGCCGATACCAGCGGCGACACCTATACCGACAGGCAGGCGGTCGCCGACGAGGTCGCGTTCGCGCGCAAGCTGAGCGCCAAGCACGACTGGCCGCTGCTCGATGTCACGCGGCGATCGATCGAGGAAACCGCCGCGGCGATCATGAAGCTCTACAGCGATCGCCAGCGCAACCGGCCCACGGGATAGTTTCGGCGATGTCTCTCTGGCGCGGCGAAACTCCGTTGATACTGGCCTCGCAGAGCAGCGCGCGAAAGATGCTGCTGGCGAGTGCCGGACTGGAGTTCAAGGCGATTACGGCCGATATCGACGAGCGCGGCATTCAGGCCGCCTCGAAGCTTTCAGGCCCGCATGACATCGCCCTGCTGCTGGCGCGTGAGAAGGCCAAGGCGGTCTCGGCCTGTCATCCAGGGAGCTATGTGATCGGTGCCGACCAGACCCTGGCTCTCGGCGAGCGTCTCTTCAACAAGCCCGCAGGCCGCGCACAGGCGATGACGCAACTGCTCGACCTCGCCGGCAAAAGCCACGCGCTGAATTCCGCGGTGGCCGTGGCGCGAGATGCCAAGATCGTTTTCGAGGATGTTTCGGTGGCCCGCATGACCATGCGGCCGATGACCGAGACGGAGCTTTCAGCCTATCTCGACGCTGCCGGCGATGCGGTGACGACCAGCGTCGGCGCCTATCAGCTCGAAGGCCTCGGCAGCCATCTGTTCGAGCGCATCGAAGGTGACCATTTCACCATTCTCGGGCTGCCGCTGCTGCCGTTGCTTGCGTTCCTGCGGCGCGAACGGCTAGTTGCAGTGTGAACGACAGAAACGGCTGCCTGCTGATGCGGATCCTTGGACTGACCGGCTCGATCGGGATGGGAAAATCCACCACCGCGAAATTGTTCGCGGAGGCCGGCGTTCCCGTCTACGACGCCGATGCCGCCGTCCATCAGCTCTATGAGGGCGAGGCTGCGCCCGCGATCGAGGCCGCCTTTCCCGGCACCACCGCGAACGGCAAGGTGGATCGCCCAAAACTGTCCGCGCGCGTCGTGCATGATCCGGCCGCGATCAAGCAGCTCGAGCAGATCGTCCATCCGATGCTCGGCGCCTCCCGGCAAAAATTCTTCGCCGATGCGGAAGCAGCCAAGGCGCCCGTCGTGGTCCTGGATATCCCGCTGCTGTTCGAAACCGGCGGCGAGAAGCGGGTCGACGCCGTCGTCGTGGTGTCGACCTCGCCGGAACTCCAGCGCAAGCGTGTGCTGGAGCGCGGCACGATGGACGAGGCCAAGCTCGACGCGATCATCGCCAAGCAGACGCCGGATGCCGAGAAGCGCAAGCGGGCCGATTTCGTAGTGGATACGTCACACGGACTTGAACCCGTGCGCGCCCAAATCACGCACATTCTGGCCGAGGTCGTTAAGATGCCGCAGCGGCGAGCCTGATTCGCTGCCTCACACGGCCTCTTGATCATGCGTGAAATCGTTCTCGACACCGAAACCACTGGCCTCGATCCGCTCCGCGGCGATCGCCTGGTCGAAATCGGCTGCGTCGAGATTTTCAACCGCATGCCGACGGGCCAGACGTATCACGTCTACATCAATCCCGAACGGGACATGCCGGCGGAAGCCTTTGCGGTGCACGGACTGTCGGCCGAGTTCCTGTCGACCAAGCCGCTGTTCCACGAGGTCGTCGATGCGTTTCTGGAGTTCATCGGCGATGCGCCGCTGGTGATCCACAACGCTTCGTTCGACATCGGCTTCATCAACGCCGAGCTCGACAAGATCAAACGCGTCGTGATCCCGCGCGAGCGGCTGGTCGATACGCTGCTCTTGGCGCGGCGCAAGCATCCGGGCGTGTCGAACCGGCTCGACGATCTCTGCTCGCGTTATTCGATCGACAATTCACACCGCACCAAGCACGGCGCGCTGCTCGACGCCGAACTCTTGGCCGAAGTTTATGTCGATCTGGTCGGGGCGCGGCAATCGCAGTTGCTCCTCGCTTCGGAAGGCGAGGACATTCGAATCAATGCGGCTGGCGATGCGCCGCGGCGGCAGCGGACCGTGCCGCTCGCGCCGCGGATTTCCGATGCCGAGCGCGAGGCCCATCGGGCCTTCATCGCAACGCTCGGCGACAAGGCGATCTGGAACGAGTTCCTGCCCGTTCCAGCCGCCTCTCCGGCTGGTCAGGCCTGACCGCTCGTCTGCTGAGCGGCCATTTGCCGCTCCATATTCTGACGATAGAGACCGACGAAATCGACCGGATCGAGCATCAGGGGCGGGAACCCGCCGTCGCGCACGGCGGTCGCGATGATCTCGCGGGCGAATGGGAACAGCAGGCGCGGGCATTCGATCATGACCAGCGGATGCAAATTCTCCTTCGGCACGTTGGTGATGCGGAACACGCCGGCATAGGCGAGCTCGAACGAGAACATGATCTTACCGGCGGTCTCGGCCTTGCCCTCGACCGACAGCGTCACCTCGAACTCGGTTTCGCTGAGATTGATGGCGCTGACATTGATCTGGATGTTGATCTGGGGCGGCTGGCCCTGCTGCTGGAGCGAGGTCGGTGCGTTCGGATTCTCGAACGAAAGGTCCTTGATATACTGCGCCAGAACGTTGAGCTGGGCAGCCTGGGCCGCCTCGGGAGGGGTGCCGTTGCCGTTGGTCATGAGAGTCTCTCCTTACCCGATTTGGGCTGAATTTCGCGGCGGTTGGCTAACATAGGGCCGCCTCACTCCACAAGGACGAACGGCCCCGGATCGGGTATCCGCGCCGCCCCCGCAATTGTGACGTTCACCCGGCGCTCCTGACGAAATCGCGCGTTAAACGATTGAAGATGCGCGATTTCCGGGCAGGATCGGGTTTCCCCTTAAGCATAAAACGCGCTACACTCGGCGCTGTGCCAAAAGGCGCCATTGGCCGGGCAAGATTTCGTGCCTACATCCCGAGGACCAGACGCGCGGACCTAAAATGGTGATGTAGACTTGCCGTTCCCGTATGGAACGGTCTACTGGCCGGATTGATTTTCCCGGCGACGACCCGAGACGGCCCCTTTCAGCGAAGACCAGAAAGCGAATACGACGTGGACATCTACACCATCATCTTCCTGGCGCTGGCGGTCTTCATCTTTCTGAGGCTGCGCAGCGTGCTGGGACAGCGGACGGGTAACGAGCGGCCGCCGTTCGACCGCACCGCCGCCCGCAATGCGCTGGGGGGTGCCCAGGACAAGAACGTCGTGACCATGCCGGGCAAGGTGATCGACCAGGCCCCGCTGGCGCCGACCGCCGAGCCGGCCCCGCCCTCCGATCGCTGGAAGGGCCTGACCGAGCCGGGCACCGCGCTCGCCCAGGGTCTCGACGCCATCGTCGACAAGGATTCCACCTTCGATCCGCGCCATTTCATCTCGGGCGCCCGCGGCGCTTATGAGATGATCGTGCTGGCCTTTGCCAATGGCGACCGCCGCGCGTTGCGCGACCTGCTGTCGTCGGAGGTCTATGACAGCTTCGACGCCGCCATCAAGGAACGCGAGAAGTATGAGCAGAAGACCGAGACGCGTTTCGTCTCGATCGACAAGGCCGAGCTCGTCGGCGCCGAGCTGCGCGACCGCACGGCTCAGCTCACCATACGATTCGTCTCGCAGATGATCTCGGCCACCCGCGACAAGAGTGGCAATATCGTCGACGGTAGTGCGGACACGGTCGCCGACATCACCGACATCTGGACCTTCGCCCGCGATATCACCTCTCGCGATCCAAACTGGAAGCTGGTTGGCACCGGAAGCGCGAATTAAGAATTTCCTGAAGAACAGCGCGACGGCGCTTTGCGCAGGTGCCGTCGTGCTGTCGTCGTTTTCGCTCGGCGCCGAGGCGGCGCGGCGTCACTATCGCAGCCATCACCATCATCTCCCGGCACTGCCCGCCGCCCCACCGCGCGCGTTGCCCTATCCGCAGCTCCCTTTGCCGTTCGAAATCCCCGGTGCGCAATATCTGCCGCTGACCTGGGCGGACGTGAAAGGCTGGAGCGACGACGACCATCTGGCCGCCTACAAGACGTTCCGCGCGAGCTGCCGGACGATCAACGCGCAGACCGGTGCGGCTGAACCGAAGGCGCTTGGCGGCTCGCTGAGCGAGCCCTGCCGGGCCGTCAAGTCGCTCGAGCTTACCGACGACGCCAAAGCCAGGACGTTCTTTGAGGAGAATTTTGCGCCGCTCCGGATCTCGCGCCTCGGCGAGCCCGACGGCTTCGTCACCGGCTATTACGAACCGGTGTTGGAGGGATCGCGGACGCAGACCGAAATCTTCAACGTGCCGGTCTATCGTCGCCCGTCGAACCTGTTCGTGCGCGGCTACAAGCAGGACTCGGTCAGCCTGCCCAACAAGGGCCCGGTCTATCGCAAGATCGGCCGCCGCAAGCTGGTGCCCTATTACGATCGCGGCGAGATCGAGGACGGCAAGATCGCCGGCCGCGGGTTGGAGATCGCCTGGCTGAAGGACCCGACCGATCTGCTGTTCACCCAGATCCAGGGCTCGGCGCGGATCAAGTTCGACGACGGCGGCACGGTCCGGCTGAATTACGACGCCTATAACGGCTATCCCTACACGGCCGTCGGCCGTGTCCTGATCGAGCGCGGCATCATTCCGAAGGAGGAGATGTCGATGCAGAAGATCAGGGAGTGGATGGCGCAGAACCCCGATGGCGCCAAGGATCTACGCCGCCAGAACCGCTCCTACATCTTCTTCCGGGAGGTCAATCTGTCCGACAAGGAAGAAGCGGTGGGTGCGCAGGGCATTCCGCTGACCGCCGGCCGCTCGATCGCGGTCGACAAGGCGCTGCACGTCTACGGCACGCCGTTCTTCATCGAGGGCGAGCTGCCGATCGATTCCGAACGCTCCAAGACGCCGTTCCACCGGCTTATGATCGCGCAGGACACCGGCTCGGCCATCATCGGCCCCGCGCGCGCCGATCTCTATTTCGGCGCCGGCGCGGACGCCGGCCGTGTCTCGGGACGGCTGCGCCATCCCATGCACTTCGTCATGTTGGTACCGAAGGGCCTCGATCCCACGGTGCGCGCCGCGAAATTGCCGGTGCCGGACCCGCGTCCCTCGGAGAAGATCGCAAAGCTGTTTCCGCAGACCGATCCTGCCAAGGATTCGCCCAAGGATCAGACCAAGCCGGCGGCTCCGGCCGCAGCCGTGGCACAAGGTAAGGGTGAGACAGTCGCCGTTGCCAATCCGGTCCCGTTGCCGGTGCCGCGTCCCGTGATAGAGCCCGTTCAGGAGCCGCGGCGGCCGGTCAAGAATCGTCCCCATCGACAGCAATGAAGCGATCGTCCCGTCCGCCCGTGCTGGAGCCTCGTCCCTCGCCGCGCCGCCGTGCGCTGAGCGAGGAGGAGCGCGCGCTGTGGGATGCGGTCGCAAAACAGGTCAAGCCGCTGCGGAAGCATCGCGTGGCAAAGGCGCATGCCCCGCCGCGCACCGAGCCTTCACCGGCAGCGCCGGCCACGCGATCTGCGCCGTCGCCACGGCCGATCGCTGCCGCGCCGGCTGTGCGCGTGGCAAAGCCGGCCATGCCGCCGCTGGCACCGCTGGGCAAGCGCGAGCGCACAAAATTGTCGCGCGGCCGCAGCGAGATCGAGGCGCGGCTCGATCTGCACGGCATGACCCAGATACGCGCCCACCGGGCCCTGACCGGCTTCCTGCACCGCGCCCATCACGACGGCCTGACCTTCGTGCTCGTCATCACCGGCAAGGGACGGAGCGGCGGCGAAAGCGGCGTGCTCCGCCGCCAGGTGCCGGAATGGCTGAGCCTTCCGGAATTCCGCGCCCTCGTCGTCGGCTTCGAGGAGGCGCATATCGGCCACGGCGGCGAGGGCGCGCTCTATGTACGGATACGCCGGGCGAGGTATTAGAACGGCCGGACGATTCCGACGCGCGGGATCAGTGTGAGGATCAGGCCGAAGATGTTTGTCTTCCGATCCTCCGACGCGATCAGCGGTGCATTGTATTTGGCCGGCAGCATCTTCACCGCATGCAGGATCAGGAACAGGCAGACCGCCCAGTTCGAGATCCAGCGCGAATAGTCGAACACCATCGCGAACATCACGAGATAGGCGAGGCTGATGCCGATCAGCGCCGCGATGACGAGGCGCCGGTGCAGGTCGTTCGCGAGCGCGCCGATCACGCCGGCAAAATAGCGCCAGAGTGGCGTGTGCAGCCAGATCAGCAGGGCAAACACCGGCACGCCGAGGATGTTGTGCGGCAGGCGGCCCCAGGTATCCGAAACCTCCTTCGCCAGCGGCTGATACCAGATGTAGGCGAATTGCAGCAGGTCGGTCCGCGCCGGATCGGCCATCCGGGTCTTCAGATACGCGACGAAATCCGCTTCCGGGATCGGCATCGTTCCCAGGAATTGCGCCGCGAAGAACAGCGCGCTCACGCAAAGCAGCGCGACCAAACCGAACACGACATTCGCTCTGGTGACGCCATGCATGAGGTAGTGCCTGATCACGACGATGGCGATGATCGTCGGCACATACATCAGCAGATGAATGTGGTGGATCAGCACGAGGATGATCGAGAACAGCGCGGCCGTTGCGACGAACAGCAAGGAGCCAGCTGGCATCAGCAGCAGGATGATCGCCAGTGCGCAGCCATAGATGTCGAAATGGCCGAGCGTGTGCATGAAGTTCTTCAGAAAGAACGGCGAGCCCGCGATGAAGACGAACAGCGGCAGCGTCTTCGCGGTGAAGCCGAACGTTTTCTGAAATAATCTGGCGTACAGTCCCAGCGTCACCAGCCACGTCGCGCCGCCGAGCGCAAACACCAGCCACACCGGCACCTTGTCCGTGAACAGCGCGACGATGGCGCCGATCAGCGCTCGCTTGATGAAGCCGAAATGATAGTCGACGAGGAGGTGGATGTAGGGGACGTAAGGCGGCAGCTGGATCTTGTGGACGAACACGCCGACGATGACCGCCGCGTTGATCGCGAGCAGGAGACGCCAGGGATTTTGCCAAAGACTAGCGGGCACGTGGCACCCGCGGCACGTCAAACTCCGCTGTCGTCCCGGGCAAGCGAAGCGCGACCCGGGACCCATAACCACAGGATGTCGTTTGAACCAAGGCTGGAGCCGCTATCTTTTCCAACAAGAACCGCCGGGGAGTATGGGTCCCCGCTTTCGCGGGGACGACGGCAGGATAGATAGCTGACCGCAGCCGAATTACAAAATGAACCGGCTCAGATCCGCGTTCTTGGCGAGGTCGCCGACGTGCTTCTGGACGAAATCCGCATCGACCTTGACGGTCTCGCCGCTGCGGTCGGGGGCGGTGAAGGAGATTTCGTCCAGCACCCGTTCCATCACCGTCTGGAGCCGCCGCGCGCCGATGTTCTCGACTGTGGAATTGACGGCGACCGCGACGTCGGCGAGCGCGTCGATGGCGTCGGCGGTGATGTCGAGCGTCACGCCCTCGGTCTGCAGCAGCGCGACATATTGCTTGATCAGCGACGCCTCGGGCTCGGTCAGGATGCGGCGCATGTCGTCGCGGGTCAGCGCCTGCAGTTCGACGCGGATCGGCAGGCGGCCCTGCAATTCCGGCAACAGGTCGGACGGCTTCGCGACGTGGAAGGCGCCGGACGCAATGAACAGGATGTGATCGGTCTTCACCGCGCCGTGCTTGGTCGAGACCGTGGTGCCCTCGATCAACGGCAGCAGGTCACGCTGCACGCCCTCGCGCGAGACGTCGCCGCCGACCCGGCCGTCGCGTGCGCAGATCTTGTCGATCTCGTCCAGGAACACGATGCCGTTATTCTCGACCGCGCTGATCGCTTCCTGCGTCAATTGGTCGGTGTCCAGCAGCTTGTCGGACTCTTCGTTGACGAGGATCTCGTGCGAGTTCTCCACCGTCAGGCGCCGCGTCTTGCTGCGGCCACCCAGCTTGCCGAAGATGTCGCCGAGCGACACCGCGCCCATCTGCGCGCCGGGCATGCCCGGGATCTCGAACATCGGCATGCCGCCGCCCGAGGACTGCGTCTCGATCTCGATTTCCTTGTCGTTGAGCTCGCCGGCGCGCAGCTTCTTGCGGAACGATTCGCGCGTTGCCTGGCTGGAATTGGCGCCGACCAGCGCGTCGAGCACGCGCTCCTCGGCGGCGAGTTGCGCGCGTGCCTGCACGTCCTTGCGCTTGCGCTCACGCACCTGGGCGATCGCGACCTCGACGAGATCGCGCACGATCTGCTCGACGTCGCGGCCGACATAGCCGACCTCGGTGAATTTCGTCGCTTCCACCTTCAGGAACGGCGCGTTCGCGAGCTTGGCGAGCCGTCGCGCGATCTCCGTCTTGCCGACGCCGGTGGGGCCGATCATCAAGATGTTCTTCGGGAGTACCTCTTCGCGCAATGAGCCGGAGAGCTGCTGCCGCCGCCAGCGGTTGCGCAGCGCGATCGAGACCGCGCGCTTGGCATCGGCCTGGCCGACGATGAAACGGTCGAGTTCGGAGACGATTTCGCGGGGAGAGAAGTCTGTCATGGGACCTTAGCTAGGATCAGATGCGGGTCGGGACAAGCCGCATTTTACGTCAGATGATGGGCGGGCCCGATTGCCACTGTTTCACGGCGTCGATCGGATGGATCAGCATCAGGATATTGAGCGTCAGATTGTCGCGAATGTGAAGCGCCAGCATGATCTCGAAGGCGAGCCCGAGCAGGACGGTCACCGAGACTGGCAGCACGCGCGCGGCGAGGAACCCCAGCATCATGGCCAGATTGTCAGAAATCGAATTGACGATGCTGTCGCCGAAATAATCCAGCGAGATCGTGCCGGCACGGTAGCGCTCGATGATGAAGGGCGAGTTCTCGACGATCTCCCAGGTGCCTTCGATCAGCATGGCGACGATCAGCCGTGCCGGCCAGGACAGTTGCAGGAAGGGCAGGCGCGCGAACAGCAGCCAGGTCAAGCCGTAGAACAGGAAGCCATGCAGGATGTGAGAGAAGGTGTACCAGTCCGTGATGTGCTGCGAATTTTCGGAGCTGTTCACCACGCCATGCCAGAGCTTTACATAGCCGCAGGTGCAGATCGGCACCCGCCCCATCGCGAACAGGATCGAGGCCTGCAGCGCCAGCAGCAGCATTGCGATGCCGACCCAGGCCAATGGCGGTACGGCGACCTTGCTCACGTGCGTGCTGGTCAGCGTCACGGCTCGCGCACCATCAGCAGCGCCGTCCCGTCCGGCGTCTCGACCATGCGGTCGCGGACGAAGCCGGCCTTCTCATAGGCGCGCACGGCACGTGCGTTGAGCGGATCGGGATCGGTGACGATGCGTGACAGGCCCTGCCGCAACTGGCCGTCGACGAACTGGCGGATGAACGCGGAGCCGTGGCCGCGCGCGATCATGTCGCTTTCGCCGATGAACTGGTCGATCCCACGGGTGCCCTCCGGTTGCGGCCCGAAGCCGGTATTCCAGGCTGTCAGGCGATAGCATTGAAGATAGCCGAACGGGTGGGTGCCAGCCAACACGATGAACTGGTCCATCGCCGGCTCATCGAGATCGCCGCCCACGAGCGCAAACTGCTCGTCCGGATCGCCCCACCATTCCCGCACATGCGCCTCGCCCAGCCACCGCCGGATCAGCGGCAAATCGGCCGTGCTCATCGGGCGGAAGGTGTAGGCGGGCGCCATGTCCTGTTCGGTCTGGCCTAGCCGGTCGCCAGGCTTTCGATGGTCAGATTGCGGTTGGTGTAGACGCAGATGTCGGCGGCGATATCGAGGGAGCGGCGGACGATGGTCTCGGCATCCTTGTCGGTGTCGATCAAGGCCCGCGCGGCGGCCAGGGCGTAATTGCCGCCGGAGCCGATCGCCATGACCCCGGCCTCGGGCTCCAGCACGTCGCCGGTGCCTGTTAGCACCAGGGAGACGTCCTTGTCGGCCACGATCATCATGGCCTCCAGGCGGCGCAGATAGCGGTCGGTCCGCCAGTCCTTGGCGAGCTCCACCGCGGCCCGGGTCAGCTGCCCCGGATACTGCTCGAGCTTGGATTCCAGCCGCTCAAACAGCGTGAAGGCGTCAGCCGTGGCGCCGGCAAAGCCGCCGATGACGTCGCCCTTGCCGAGTTTTCGCACCTTTTTGGCGTTGGACTTGATCACGGTCTGGCCGATCGAGACCTGGCCGTCGCCGCCGATCACCACCTTGCCGCCCTTGCGGACCGTCAAAATCGTGGTGCCGTGCCAGCCCGGTGCGCTGTTCTGGGAGTCCTGCATCAAATACCTCGTTGTCGGACCTGATTTAGGCGGTCGGGACCGACCATACAACGGGCCGCTCCGGGCCCATTTCGCTCACCATAGGCAGAAGTAGAGGCCCGGCCAGCCGTTCCCGCAGTAGCGAAGGCGTCATTTGACTGTTAAAAGACCGCCGTTTTCGGTCCAAAACCAGAATGGAAACCGCTTTTCAATGCGCACCGCGACGATCAAGCGCAAGACCAAGGAAACCGACATCGAGGTCACCGTGAACCTCGATGGCACCGGCGTGTCCAATATCGCGACCGGCATCGGCTTTTTCGACCATATGCTCGATCTCCTCGCCCGCCATTCCCGCATCGACCTCACGGTCAAGGCGGTCGGCGATTTGCACATTGATCATCACCATACCACCGAAGACACCGGCATCGCGCTCGGCCAGGCGGTCAAGCAGGCGCTCGGCAACATGGCGGGCATCACCCGCTATGCCGGCGTGCACATGCCCATGGACGAGACGCTGTCGCGCGTGGTCATCGACATCTCGGGCCGTCCGTTCCTGGTGTTCAAGGCCGACTTCTCCCGCGACAAGATCGGCGAGTTCGATACCGAGCTGGTGCGCGAGTGGTTCCAGGCCTTCGCCATGAACGCCGGCGTGACTCTCCACGTCGAGACCCTATATGGCGATAACAGCCACCATATCGCCGAGTCCTGCTTCAAGGGCCTGGCGCGGGCGCTGCGCACTGCCGTCGCGATCGATCCGAAGGCCGTGGGCGAAATCCCGTCCACCAAGGGTTCGCTCGGCGGCTGACGTCTTTCGGCCCGCGGCACGCGCCGCTTGCGGTATCACTGAATTCCTAGGAACGGGGCATCACCATGCCTGTCTACACAGTTCATGCTCCCTCCCCTGCCGGAGCCGATCTGCGCGCGACCGACAAGTTCGTGTTCGTGCGCGACGGTTTTCATTTCTGGGCGATGGTTTTGGGTCCGTTCTGGCTGCTCTGGAACAGGCTCTGGCTGGCGCTGATCGGCTGGGTGATTTTCCTGGCTGCATTCGATGCAGGGCTGCATAGCCTCGGCGTTGGCCGCAGCTCGATCTTCTTGGCCAATATGATCATCGCGGTGCTGATGGGTTTCGAGGCCTCGAGCCTGCGCCGCTGGACGCTGTCGCGCGGCAAGTGGCGCCAGCTCGACGTCGTCATCTCCGACGACGAGGACACCGCCGAGCGGCGGTTCTTCGAGCGCTGGAGCCAGAAGCAGCGCGGCATCGTCAACGATCAATGGGCCGTCGATCGCGGCGGCCCGCCGCCAACCCGCAACGTGCCGGGTCAGCAATTCTCGAATCCGCCACCGCTGCCGTCGGGCGGCATCATTGGATTGTTTCCAGAACCGGGAGGGTCAAGATGAGCGTCGCGATCATCGATTACGGTTCAGGCAATCTGCATTCCGCCGCCAAGGCGTTCGAGCGCGCCGCGCGCAGCCTGGAGATTCCGCAAAAGGTCTTCGTCACCAGCGATCCGGATCAGGCCTACGGCGCCGACCGTCTGGTGCTGCCGGGTGTCGGCGCCTTCGCCGATTGCCGGCGCGGGCTCGATGCCGTCAACGGCATGGTCGAGGCGATCACCGAAGCGGTCCGCGTCAAGGCGCGGCCCTTCTTTGGTATTTGCGTCGGCATGCAGCTGATGGCGAGCCGCGGCAAGGAACACGTCATCACCGACGGCCTGAACTGGGTCGGCGGCGACGTCGAGAAGATCATGCCGCGCGACGAGAGCCTGAAGATCCCGCACATGGGCTGGAACACGCTCGACCTGCTGCAGGAGCATCCGGTGCTGGACAGGCTGCCGCTCGGCCCCAAGGGCCAGCACGCCTATTTCGTGCACTCCTACCACCTCAACGCCGCCAACGAGGCGGACGTGCTCGCGCGCGCCGATTACGGTGGACCCGTCACCGCGATCGTCGCGAAGGACACCGCCATCGGCACCCAATTCCACCCCGAGAAGAGCCAGCGTTTCGGCTTGGCCCTGATCTCGAACTTTTTGCGATGGAAACCGTGATTCTCTTTCCCGCTGTTGACCTCAAGAACGGCCAGTGCGTGCGCCTCGAGCAAGGCGACATGGCGCGCGCGACCGTGTTCAACCTCAATCCCGCGGCGCAGGCGCAGAGCTTTGTCGAACAGGGCTTCGAGTATCTCCACGTCGTCGATCTCGACGGCGCCTTTGCCGGCAAGCCGGTGAATGCGCAGGCGGTCGAGGCGATGCTCAAGACGATCAAGATCCCGGTGCAGCTCGGCGGCGGCATTCGCGATCTCGCGACCGTCGAAGCCTGGCTCGACAAGGGCATCACCCGCGTCATCATCGGCACCGCCGCGGTGCGCGACCCTGAACTGGTGAAGGCGGCTGCAAGGAAATTCCCCGGC
Source organism: Bradyrhizobium barranii subsp. barranii (assembly GCF_017565645.3). Taxonomy (NCBI): domain Bacteria; kingdom Pseudomonadati; phylum Pseudomonadota; class Alphaproteobacteria; order Hyphomicrobiales; family Nitrobacteraceae; genus Bradyrhizobium; species Bradyrhizobium barranii. The sequence goes on along the minus strand of NZ_CP086136.1, from coordinate 246,409 downwards.
CGCGTTGCGGTCGGGCTCGATGCCCGTGACGGCAAGGTCGCCGTCGAAGGCTGGGCCGAGACCTCGCAGGTGACGGTGCTGGAAATCGCGCAGCGTTTCGAGGATGCCGGCGTCGCCGCCATCATCTTCACCGACATCGCGCGCGATGGCCTGCTCAAGGGCCTCAACCACGATGCGACCATTGCGCTGGCAGATGCGATCTCGATTCCCGTGATCGCCTCCGGCGGCCTCGCCTCGATCGAGGACGTCAAGGCGATGCTGACGCCGCGCGCCAGGAAGCTCGCCGGCGCGATCGCCGGCCGCGCGCTTTACGACGGCCGGCTCGATCCCGCCGCCGCCCTCACCTTGATCCGCAATGCGCGCACCGCCTAGGAGCTGACACATGTTCAAGGTGCGCGTGATCCCCTGCCTCGACGTCAAGGACGGCCGGGTCGTCAAGGGCGTCAACTTCGTCGACCTGCGCGATGCCGGCGATCCTGTCGAAGCCGCGATCGCCTATGACGCCGCCGGTGCCGACGAGCTCACCTTCCTCGACATCACCGCGACCCACGAGAACCGCGGCATCATGCTGGACGTGGTCCGGCGTACGGCGGAGGCCTGCTTCATGCCCGTGACTGTCGGTGGCGGCGTGCGCAAGGTTGACGACATCAAGACGCTCCTGCGCGCCGGCGCCGACAAGGTCTCGATCAACAGCGCCGCGGTGTCGCGGCGCGAGTTCGTCAAGGAAGCTGCCGAGAAATTCGGCGAACAATGCGTGGTGGTCGCGATCGACGCCAAGCGGGTCAAGCGTCCGGGCGGCGACCGCTGGGAGATCTTCACCCATGGTGGCCGCAACTCGACCGGCATCGATGCCATCGAATATGCCCAGGAAGTGGTCTCGCTCGGTGCTGGTGAAATCCTGCTCACCTCCATGGACCGCGACGGCACCCGGCAGGGCTTCGACATCCCGCTGACCCGGGCGATCGCCGACAGCGTTCCCGTTCCCGTGATCGCCTCGGGCGGTGTCGGCAATCTCGATCATCTCGTCGACGGGATCCGCGACGGCCACGCCACGGCCGTGCTGGCCGCCTCGATCTTCCATTTCGGGGAATTCACCATTCGCGAAGCCAAGGAGCACATGGCCCGGCGCGGGCTGGCCATGCGCCTCGATGCCTGACGACTCCCGATCATAAAAATGCTACATAGGCCTGCGGGGAATGGCCTCCGTAGCCTTGTGTGTTTCTGAGTAATTCCGATGTCGCGTTTCACGATCCACGATCTGGCCGACACCATCGACGCCCGCGCGGCGGCCGGCGGCGAGGCGTCCTATACCCGCAAGCTCCTGGACAAGGGCGCCGAGCATTGCGCCAAGAAGTTCGGCGAGGAGGCAGTCGAAACCGTAATCGCAGCAGTCGAAAACGATCGCGCGCATCTGATCGCTGAAAGTGCCGACCTGCTCTATCACTTCCTTGTGCTGCTCAAGGCCCGCGGCGTAAAGCTGGAGGAGGTCGAGGCCGCGCTGGACAAGCGGACGAATATGTCCGGATTGGAAGAAAAGGCGTCCCGCAAGGGTTAGTAGATCCAACGGAAAGGTCGCGTCATGGATATCCGCGCACCCGAGCAGCAGTATAATCCGTACCGCGTCTATACGCGCGAGCAGTGGTCGCGACTGCGCGACGACACGCCGATGACGCTGGAGCCCGGCGAGTTCGACCGGCTGCGCTCGCTGCACGATCGCCTGGACTTGCAGGAGGTCGAGGACATCTACCTGCCGCTGTCGCGCCTCCTGTCGATCTATGTCGATGCGATGCAGCGCCTGTATTACGCGGAGCGCCAGTTCCTCAACATCCGCGACCGCAAGATGCCCTACATCATCGGCGTCGCCGGTTCGGTCGCGGTCGGAAAATCCACCACGGCCCGCGTGCTTCAGGCACTGCTGGCGCGCTGGTCGCCGCGTCCAAAGGTCGAACTGATCACCACCGACGGATTTCTGTATCCCAACGCCGTGCTGGAGCGGCAGGGCATCATGCAGAAGAAGGGTTTTCCGGAGAGCTACGACCTGCCGCTGCTGCTCAGCTTCCTCTCCGACATCAAGGCCGGCCGCCGCCACGTGCGCGCGCCGGTCTATTCGCATCTGACCTACGACATCGTGCCGAACCAGTGGGCCGAGATCGACCAGCCCGACATCCTGATCGTCGAGGGCGTCAACGTGCTGCAGACCGGCAAGCTGCCACGCGACGGCAAGGCGGTGCCCGTGGTCTCCGACTTCTTCGATTTCTCGGTCTATATCGACGCCGACGAGGCGGCGCTGCGGCAATGGTACATCAAGCGCTTCCTGGCGCTGCGTGACACCGCGTTCACCAATCCAAAATCCTACTTCAACCGCTACGCGCTGTTGTCGGACGAGGAAGCCACCGCCACCGCGATCGCGATCTGGGAACGCACCAACCTCGCCAATCTCGAGGACAATATCCTGCCGACCCGCCCCCGCGCGACGCTGATCCTGAAGAAGGGCGCCGACCACACGGTTGCGAGTGTGGCGCTGCGACGGCTATAGGCCGCGGTGCCGTAGGGTGGGCAAAGGCGCGAAGCGCCGTGCCCACCGTCTATCTCCATTTTGAACGTGAATGGTGGGCACGCGGAGCCTGTCATCGGGCGCGCATTCGCGCGACCCGTTGGCTTTGCCCACCCTACGGCATCGGTGTTTGGCGCACGCCTGCAGCCACAGCGTCATTGCGAGCGCAGCGAAGCAATCCAGAATCTTTCCGCGGAGGGATTCTGGATTGCTTCGTCGCAAGGGCTCCTCGCAATGACGGAGGAGAGACCTTCCTACACCATCAGATGCCGCGCCGCCGCCAGCCCGGCCAGCGCCTCGTCCAGCTTGTCGCGGTCGAGCGGCTTGATCAGAAATCCGTTCATGCCCGCCTCGAAACAGGCATAGCGATCCTCCACCAGCGTATTGGCGGTGAGCGCGAGGATCGGCGTGTGGTGGCCGCCCTTGGCGGCCTCATGCGTGCGGATGCGTTTCGTCGCCTCGATGCCGTCGAGCTGCGGCATCTGGATGTCCATCAGCACGAGATCGTAGGGCGTGCCGGCCGATGACGCCGCGAGCCAGGATTCCAGCGCCGCCTCGCCATGCACGGCGATGACGACGCGGTGGCCGAGCTTGGTCAGTAGCGAGCGCATCAGCAGCGCGTTGATCTCGTTGTCCTCGGCGACGAGGATCGACAGGCCCTTTGCCGTTACGACGCCGGCGGGGGAGGCGGCCGGCGGCTCCGGCGCCAGTTCGGGCGAGGCGACCTCCGGCGTCAGCGCGAGACGTGCCGCGAGCGAAGCGGCGCGCAACGGCTTGATCAGGAAGCCGGTGAAAGAAGCTGAAAATTTCTCGTGACGCGAGCTCGACGTCAGCAGCACCAGCCGCTGCGTCGCATGCTTGCGCGCGACCTCGCCGAGATGGTCGGCGATGGCGGCGCCGATCGCACGATCGACCAGCACCGCATGCCATGAGCGCTCCGGCAGCAGCGCCTCTGCGACGGCGCCATCCGAGACGAGGCAGATCTGTCCGCCCCAGCGCTCCAGCCGCCGCGCGATCAGCGAGGCCTCGATGCCGTCGGCGATCAGGAGGATCGACTTGCCGGTGAGATCAGGGCTCGGGAACGCCGTCTGTCCCGCGCCGGATTGCGATGGCGGAAGCGGGATCGCGACCTCGAAGGTCGAGCCCTTGCCCGGCTCGCTCTCCAGGGTGATGCGGCCGCCCATGCGCTTGACGATGCGTTCGCTGATGGCAAGGCCGAGCCCGGTGCCGCCATAGGTGCGGGCGACGCGCTCGTCGGCCTGCTCGAACTCGCGGAAGATGCGCGTTCGCGCCTCGGGTGCGATGCCGATGCCGGTGTCGCGCACCAGAAAGCTGATCTCGTTCGGCCAGATGCCGGGTTCGACGATCAGCGCGACGCCGCCGGTCGCGGTGAACTTGATGGCGTTGCCGGCGAGGTTGAGCAGCACCTGGCGCAACCGCGCGGCATCGCCGACGACCTCGAGCGGCAGGCGCTCGTCGACATAGGCGGCGATCTCGAGCGTCTTTGCCTGCGCGCGCGGTGCGAGCAGCTCGGTGATCTCCTCGATCATGGTCGAGAGCGCGAACGGGCGCTGGTCGAGATCGAGCTTGCCGGCCTCGATCTTGGAATAGTCGAGCAGTTCCTCGATCAGCGCCATCAAGGCTTCGCCGGAGGTTTTCACCGCCCTGGCATAGGTCGTCTGCTCCGGCGTCAGCGCGGTGTCGAGCAACAGGCCGCCCATGCCGATGATGCCGTTGAGTGGCGTGCGGATCTCATGCGAGGCCATCGCCAGGAAGCGCGACTTGGCGCGGTTGGCGGCATCGGCCTGGTCGCGTGCGTCCGACAGCGCGCGCTCGGTCTCGGTGCGGTCGGTGACGTCGCGTCCGACGCTCTGCAATTCGGCGGGCTGGCCGGCATCGAGACGGACATAGCCCTCGCGCCAGGCGATCCAGCGCGCGCCGTGCGGGGTGGTGATCCTCTGGTCGTGAATGCGCGTGCCGTTGCTTTCGCGGGCGCTGTCGCCCTGCTCGAGGACGTCGAAATCGAAACGCGTGCCGACCAGCACGTTGCGCGCCTGTCCTGCGAGCGCGCAATAGGCGTCGTTGGCGAAGGTGATGCGGCCCTGATGGTCGCGCAGCACGATCAGGTCACCCTGCTGTTCGAACAGGCTGCGCGCGCGCTCTTCCGCTTCCTTCAGTTCCCAATTGCGGTCGATCAGCGTCTCGTTGTGGGCGGCCAGCTTCCGCATCCGCTTGTTGACGAAGCGCAGCCGCATGCTGAGCGTGGCGAGGCCGAGGCAGGCGAGCGCGAACAGGAAGCTTGCTCCGACCGCAAACGTATTGGGATCGTAGCCGGAGTTCTCGGAGCGGCTGCCGGAGACGAAGCCATAGGCGCCGCCGAACGTCGCCGAGAAGATCATGAAGGAGCGGATCGCGAACGCGATGCGAGGATGCTGTCGCCTGAAGCGGCGCATGCGCACCTTGATCCGGAACGTCCGATCCATCGCCATCGACCCCGACTCTTGCTCCGAAACCCCGCGTCGCCAATTGCGACGATGTCTCGCCGACCTTGCGAACAGCTTGAGGCTTTGGTTCGGCCTCCAAACAGGGTTGACGAGGTGTTAACGCTTCAGAGCGAGGCGGCCTGGAGCGGGAGCGGGCGGTGGCCGCCATTGGCACCGACGATCAGCGCCGCGGCCTCGCGCTGCGAAAAGGACTTCGAGCGCACATAGATGCGGTAATCGGCCGGCCCGTCGGTGGACAGGTAAATCACCGGGCCGCCGTCGACCGGCTCCGTGGCAATCGTGACGAGGCGCGTCGCCGGATTGACCTGACAGGAATCCGGTTCGGAGCCGAGACCGTCGTCCACGACCGCGAAGTCCGCCGCGTCCGGATCGTCGGTGATCTGAACCCGCACCGTGGCCCGCGACAGATCGTCGGTGAAGGCGACATGGACGCCGGCCGTCCAGAACAGGGATGTCAGCTCGACTGAAGTCTCGCCAAGCGCGATGCAGGGGTGCGAGACCGATCCGATCTCGCCGCGGGCGAACACCGCGGCCGCCAGCAGGGGAACAACCGAGGCCAGGATCTTGAAACGCAACATGACACGCTACTCGCCCGGGCCCTGTGTGGAACTCATAGGGGAACGCTTGGGCCTTATGGTTTGCAGAGCGTAAAGGAAACTCGTTACCGCCGGGTTGATGCGCGGAAGGATCAGGCCATCTGCCGCACATCCTCCGCGAGTGCGCGGTAGGACAGCGCCTCGGCGAGATGCAGCCGGCCGATCTTCTCGGCGCCGTCGAGATCGGCGAGCGTGCGCGCCACCCGCAGCACGCGGTGATAGCCGCGCGCCGACAGCCGCATGGTCTCGGCGGCATCGCGCAGCAATTTGGCGCCTTGCGCATCCGGCTTGGCGACGTCTTCCAACACCGAGGCCGGCGCCTCGGCATTGGTGCGAACATGCGGCAGGCCCGCATCCGCGTAACGCGCGAGCTGGATGTCGCGCGCGGCTGCCACGCGCGCGGCGACTTCCGCCGAGCCCTCGGCCGGCGGCGGCAGGATCAGATCCGCGGCGGTCACCGCGGGAACCTCGATGCGCAAATCGATGCGGTCCATCAGCGGACCGGAGATGCGCGCCTGGTAGTCGCCGGTGCAGCGATCGATGCGGCCGCGCTTGCAGGCATAGCCGGGCTCGAACGCATGGCCGCAGCGGCACGGATTCATCGCCGCGACCAGCATGAAGCGCGCAGGATAAGTCACGCGATGATTGGCGCGGGAGACGGAGACCTCGCCGTTCTCCAGCGGCTGGCGCAGCGAATCCAGCACGCGCGGATCGAATTCGGGCAGCTCGTCGAGGAACAGCACGCCCTGATGCGCAAGCGAGATCTCGCCGGGCTTTGCGCGGATGCCGCCGCCGGTGAGCGCGGCAATGCTGGCGGAATGATGCGGCGAGCGGAACGGCCGTCGCGCGGTCAGCGCGCCGCCCTCGATCTCGCCGGCGACGGAGGCGATCATGGAGACTTCGAGCAATTCGCCCGGTGACAGCGGCGGCAGGATCGAGGGCAGGCGCGCCGCCAGCATCGACTTGCCGGCGCCGGGCGCGCCGATCATGAGCAGGTGATGTCCGCCGGCGGCCGCGATCTCCAGCGCGCGCTTGGCGCTCTCCTGGCCCTTGATGTCGCGCAGGTCGAGCGGGGAGGTGGCGACCTCGTGCACGCGCGGCGTGGGCCGCGACAGCACCTGCGTGCCCTTGAAATGGTTGGCGATCTGGATCAGCGATTGTGCCGCGATGATCTGGATGTCCGGGCTCGCCCACGCCGCTTCCGAGCCGCAGGCTGCCGGACAGATCAAGCCTTCCTCGCGCACATTGGCGCCGATCGCGGCGGGAAGCACGCCGGCCACCGGCGCGATCGAGCCGTCGAGACCGAGCTCGCCGAGAACGGTAAAACCGGTCAGCGCATCGGGCGGGATCGCGCCGATCGCGGCCATCAGCCCGAGCGCGATCGGCAGGTCGTAATGGCTGCCCTCCTTGGGCAGGTCGGCGGGCGCCAGATTGACGATGATCCGCCGCGCCGGCAGCGCCAGCCCCGAGGCAATCAGCGCCGAACGAACGCGCTCCCGTGCCTCCGACACCGCCTTGTCCGGCAGGCCGACGATCGCGAAAGCCGGCAGGCCGGGCGCGACCTGCACCTGCACGTCGACCGCGCGGGCCTCGATCCCCTCAAAGGCGACGGTAGAAACCCGCTGAACCATGCTCGAACCAGCCTGCCCTCTCGTACAATTAGGGGTGGCAGAGCCCGATCTTTCTTGCAAGAACAATACGAGAACAGCCCGAGGGCCCGGAAAACCCTAACCGGTCGTAAACATCACGCAGACACTACGCCTCGAATGCGAGCGGCTCTCATCAGCACATCCCAACGAATGTTCGCTACTCCTAGAGCTGCGGGATGGGCCGTGATCTAACGGGGGAACAATTCAAATGCTTGCAAATCGCCGCAGAAGCGAACGACGGGTGTGCACTCGGCTCGCCAAGATTCACTTTGGCGCGGGCTCGCTGCCGAGGGATTGCACGATCACGGATATCTCGGATGGGGGCGTGAAAGTGGTGGCGGAGTTTCTGGAAGTGCCGCCGCAATTCACCATCATCTTCGCGCCCGATTATTCCCGCCAATGCCGCCTGCGCTGGCGCATCGGCTGCGAATTCGGCGCCGAGTTCACCGATTGAGCCGGACGGGCCAGGTTCCTTAACTGGACTTTAGGGTTAATCGGTAAGCATCACTGATCAGTCGCCGAGTGATCAGAGTATGCCCAAGCGTTCGTCCCTTGCCTCTCCGCCGGCGAGATTCCTGCTTTCCGCGCTCGTGATGCTTGCCCTCGGCGGCTGCCAGACCACGAGTCTGGAGGACATCACCGGCGCGCTCGGTGGCAAGTCGGAAACGGCCGGCAGGGCCGATCCGAAGCCGGACATGGACGCGCTTCGCGAGCGCTATCGCGCCAAGCCTTCCGATCCCAACGTCGCGCTCGAATATGGCATGGCGCTGCGCGAGACCGGCCAGCGCGCCCAGGCCGTTGCGGTGATGGAGCAGGCCGTGCTCGCCCATCCCAGCAACAAGGCGCTGCTCGCCGGCTACGGCCGCGCGCTCGCCGACAGCGGCAATTTCCAGCAGGCTTTCGATGTGCTCAGCCGCGCGCATACGCCTGAGGATCCGGACTGGCGCATCCTGTCGGCGCAAGGCGCGGCGCTCGATCAGCTCGGCCGCAACGAAGAGGCGCAGCAATATTATTCGGCAGCGCTGAAGATCGTGCCCGAGGAGCCGCAGGTTCTGTCCAATCTCGGCCTGTCCTACATGCTCCAGAACAATCTGCCGCGGGCCGAGGAAACGCTGCGCCGCGCCTATGAGCGCAATCGCGCCGATTCCCGCGTGCGCGCCAATCTGGCGCTCGTCGTGGGACTGCAGGGGAAGCAGGCCGAGGCCGAGACCATCGTGAAGGCCGACCTGCCGCCGGATCAGGCCGCGGCAAAGGTCACGGCGCTGCGGCAGTTGCTGGCGAAGAAGCAGCAGCGGGCGGACAAGTAACCCGCCCTCGTTTCTCGTTCGCGTTGGTGCTTACGACACCTTGCGATGTGGGGCTGACCCGCGACCCGCCCTGCCCTTGAGCCTTTTCAGGAGCGGCCCGAGCAGCGAGCGCTTCGGCTTCTTCACCTCGCCACGCCCGGCGAGGCGGTTCGCCATGTTCTGGAACAGAAGGGTGGTGCGGTGGTTCTTGGAGACCTCTGCGATCATCTGACCGTTATTGGCCGCGGTCGAGAACAGTTTCGAGTCGAACGGGATCGCCGCGATCGGCTGGCTCTCCATGGTCTTGGCGAACGCCTTGACCTCGATCTCCGCGCGCTTGTGCATGCCGACCTGGTTGATGCAGTACAGCGGCGGACGGTCGTTCGGCCGTGCCGCCTTGAGCACGCTCAGCATGTTCCTGGTGTTGCGCAAATTGGCGAGATCTGGCTCGGCCACGATCACGATGTCGTCGGCATTGACGAGCGCGCGGCGCGTCCAGCCCGACCATTGGTGGGGAACGTCGAGCACGATGCAGGGCGTGGTCATGCGCAGCGTGTCGAAGATCGCATCAAAGGCTTCGGCGCCGAAATCGTAGACGCGGTCGAGCGTTGCGGGCGCGGCGAGGAGACTGAGGCGCTCGGTGCATTTGGCGAGCAGGCGCTCCATCAGCGCCGTGTCCGGCCGGTCCTGCGAGAGCACCGCGTTGGCGATGCCCTGCGCCGGGTCCTGGTTGTAGTCGAGGCCGGCGGTGCCGAAGGCGAGGTCGAGATCGATCACGACGGAATCGAGCGCGAGGTCGCGCGCGATGGTCCAGGCCACGTTGTGCGCGACCGTGGACGCACCGACGCCGCCCTTGGCGCCGACCACCGCGATGACGCGGCCGGTGATGATGGCTTCCGACGCCGAGAACAGGCTGCAGATCGAGCGGACGACGTCGAGGGTTTCGACCGGTCCCACCACGTAGTCGTTGACGCCGCGGCGGACCAGCTCGCGATAGGGCGCGGTGTCGTTCGGGTTGCCGATCACGACCACGCGGGTGCCGGGATCGCAGACGCCGGCGAGATCGTCGAGGCCCTCGAGGATATCGCGTGTGCCGTCGGATTCGATCACGATGACGTTCGGCGTCGGCATCGTGTCATAGACTTCGATGGCCGCGGCAAGGCCGCCGCCCTTGGCGGTGAGATGCGCCTTGGCGAGACGGCGATCCTGCCCGGCCGCGGTGATCGCGGCGAGCGTCTGCTCGGTCTCGCAAAAGGCCTGCACCGAGATGCGAGGAACCGGCGCAATGTGGTCCTCGGGGTGCCGCGGGTCGTCCGCTTCTTCGTCGTCGTGAAAACTTGTCATTTGCCGGTGTCGCTGAGTTTGGCCTTTTCGGCCTCGGGATACATGGTCGTGGTCGCCATGCCCTTGCGGTAGCGCTCGAAGGCGATCTCGCGCCGTGCGGTGTAGGCAGGCGTCTCCGCCCTCGGCTGCTCGAGGTCGGCGGGGTTGTCGATCATGGCCGCGAGGTTGCGCTGGCCGGCGCAGCCCAGATTGAAGTACGGCCGGTTCTCGTTGTAGCCGGGGTCGAGGATGTTCGGACCGACGTCTTCCGGCCACAGCCCGCAGGGGCCGGCGACCGCGGCGATCTTCGAATAGCTCAGGCGGATGGTCGGCAGCAGTCCGGGATCCTCGGGGCGATAGGGATGCTGGACGATGGCGCGCGACGGCACGCCGCCGGATGCGAGCACCGACCGGATTTCGTGGTAGCTCGCCGCCGCGGCGCGTGAATTCGCAGCGTCGCTCGGCACGTCGACGACGACGGAACCGGTGCCTTCGCGCACCCAGTCCCTCGCAATGCCCGCGACGTCCGCGTGCTGCGCGGTGGAGAGGCCGCCGCGCGCCTTGCCGACGAAGATCACGATCGACTTCTTGGCTTCCTGCACCGCGATCGGGTGGCGCTGGCGATAGTCGGTCGGCACCGTCTGGGTGACGATGTCACCGGTGGTGTTGCAGGCGCCGAGCATGACGGAAAGCCCCGTCAGCGCCAGCGCGATCCGCAGCTTGCGACGTCGATCGGCGATCGTCTTCGTCATCGCTTTGTCCCCTCTTGCCCCGTTTCTTGCCCCGGTCCCCAAACCGTCCGTCTCAGTCGATGATGAAGCCGAAATCGCCGCGGCTGCTTTCGATCGGATCGACGCTGCGCGCGATGCCGTAGAGCCGGTTCATGCGGCCGAGCAGCGCCGTCTGCGCGTCCGAGGCCGGCGCAAAGCCGTCGTCGGGCCGCGATAATTCCTTCTGGGCGACCGCGCGCACCACATAGGGCGTCACGATCACCATCAGCTCGGTCTCGTTGTTGACGAAGTCCTGGCTGCGGAACAGCGCACCGATGATGGGCACCTGGTCGACGCCGGGCAGGCCGTTGATCGCCTGCTTGGTCTTCTGCTGGATCAGGCCGGCCATCGCCATCGAGCCCCCGGAGGGAATTTCCAGCGTGGTCTCGGCGCGGCGGGTCTGGACCGAGGGGATCGTGATCGAGTTGCTCGAGGTCGAGGACACCGCCTGCGTCAGCGTGATCGCGTTGGTGTTCGACAGCTCCGAGACCTCGGTCATCACGCGCAGGCTGATACGGCCTTCGCTGAGCACGAGCGGGGTGAAGTTCAGCGAGATGCCGAACTTCTTGTAGGTGACCTGGGTGGTACAGACGTGGGTGACCGGATCGCAGGAATAGCCTGCAGGGATCGGGAATTCGCCGCCGGCGATGAAGGTGGCGGATTCGCCCGAGATCGCGGTCAGGCTCGGTTCGGCCAGCGTGCGCATGACGCCGGCGCTTTCCATTGCGCGCATCGTGGCGCTGACGGTGGCGACACCCTTGGCGAGGCCGGCCACGCCGAGCCCGTTGCTGCCGACGATCGGTCCGCCGCTGACCGAGAACGGGTTGGAATTGTTGAAGTTCACGACCGCGGTGCCGGCATTCAGGCTGGCGCTGAGGTCGACGCCCAGCTGCTTGACGATGTCGCGGCGGACTTCGCCGACGACGACCTTGAGCATCACCTGGTCGCGGCCGCGCACGACGATGTTGTTGACGACCTTGTCCGCGCCGCCAACGAGTTTTGCGGCGACGTCGCCGGCCTGCTGGGCCTCGATCGGGCTCGACACCGAGCCGGTCAGCATCACGCTGTCGCCGACGCCTTCGATCTGCACGCCCGGCAGAGATTGGCGCAGCGCCGTGCGCATGCCGTTGAGATCGCGCTTCACGGCGATGTCGTAGGCGGCAACCTGCTGGCCGTCGGCGGTGAAGAACACGACGTTGGTCTGGCCGACCTGGCCGCCGATGATATAGGCGCGCTGCGACGAGCGGATCACTGCATTGGCGATCTTGGGATCGGCCACCAGCACGTCCTTGACCTCGCGCGGCAGATCGATGACGACGGACTTGCCGACGCCGAGCGACAGCGAGCGCGTGCGCGCAGGCGCGATGGTCGAAACCGGCGACACGCCGAGATCCGGCGCCTGCATCGGCGCCTGGTCGCCGACCGGCGCATCCGCCGCGTTGACGACGTCGGGGGCTGCGATCAGCCCCAGCATCAGCACCGCCCCCGTCCAGAACGAGCGCGCGCGCTTCCCCCGAATGCGCAGGCCCGTCCGATCATCCCCGTAGTTCATGGTGTCCCCATCATCACTTCTGTGACGTCAGTTGCCGTGCCTGCACCCCGTAGCGGATCACGTTCACGCCGCCGGGCCGCTTGGCCGCCAGGTCTTCGATCGAAATCTCCGACGCGTTGGCATCGGCGATGCTTCGCAACGCGAGCGTCAGCGTGCCGCCCTGGCGCGAGGCCGACAGCGTCGCAACCTGGTCCGGCTTGAGCTCGAGCGTGACGGTCTTGCCGAGCACGGCGTTCTGGCCGTCTTTTTCTTTCGGCGCCTGGTCGATCGCGAGCACGCGGATGTTGCTCAGGATGACCTCGGACAGGATCAGGTCGTTGCCGCCGGTCGCGCCGTTGGCGCCATCGGGATTCTTCAGGCGCCGCGTCAGAACGATGTCTACGCGGTCGTTCGGCAGGATGAAGCCGCCGGCGCCGGTCTCGGCTGAAATCTCGGTGGAGACGGCCCGCATGCCGGAGGGCAGGATCGCGGCCATGAAGCCCGAGCCCTCGGCCCGCACCAGCTTCTGCTCGCGGATCGGCTCGCCCTGCATCAACGGCACGCGCGCGATCGAGCCTGCGATCTGGGTCTGGGCGTCGGGCCTGCTGTCGCGGCGGATGAAGGCGCTGCTCGCGGTTGCCGCCGGCCAGGACTGCCATTGCAGATCCTCGGGCTTGACGGCCTGGCCGAGCTGAATGTCGTTCTTCGCGATCAGCACCTCGACCGTCGGCAGCTTCTCGGCGACGGGAAGGGCGGGCGCGGGCTTGTTGTCAAAGCCGCTCGCCAGATACGCAGCGACGCCGCCGGCGCCCAGCGCGATGACGAGAACGACAATGCGTGCGGTGTTCATACGCTTCTACTCTTACGCGGGGCACTCGAACCGCACGTGGCGGGTTCCCCTGCGTCGATGAGTAGGGAGTAAAAGTATAAGGGGTGTTGCGAGGCCGAGTGTGATGGCCCGTGACGATGCGCGTTCTGGGCAGATGGTGAACGTCGCGTTATCCGCTCGGCCAATGGCCCCGTAGATTCACGCAGGGCGGGACGTTCGTTCGAACGATGCGCGCGACGTCATGGTGAATGGGTGGTTAGTCATCGGCGCTTCGCGCAGCGTGCGCGGTAGTCGCTCCTCAGGGTGAGGAGCGTACTTCCTCGTGTTTCAATTGATGTCCGTAGCCCGGATGGAGCGAAGCGCAATCCGGGCTCGTGCAGCGCGTTGTGAGATCCCGGATTTCGCTGCGCTCCATCCGGGCTACGAGTGAGCGCCCTAGTTCGCCCGCTTCTGCTCGATCGTGTCCCAGACCTTCGCCGCGACATCAGGGCCGCCGAGCCGCGCGATGGCGCGGATGCCCGTCGGCGATGTCACGTTGATCTCGGTGAGGTTGCCGTTGATGACGTCGATGCCGACGAACAGCAGGCCGTGCTCGCGCAGCGCCGGGCCGACGGTCGCGCAGATCTCGCGCTCGCGTGGCGTGAGCTCGGTTTCCTGCGCGGCGCCGCCACGCACCATGTTGGAGCGGAGGTCGTCGGCGGCCGGCACGCGGTTGACCGCGCCGGCGAACTCGCCGTTGACCAGGATGATGCGCTTGTCGCCGTGCTTCACCTCGGGGATGAACTGCTGGATCACCCACGGCTCCTTGAAGGTCACCGAGAACATGTCGAACAGCGAGCCGAAATTCATGTCCTGCGGCATCACGCGGAACACCGCCGCGCCGCCATGACCGTGCAGCGGCTTCATGACGACGGCGCCGTGCTTATCCCGGAACGCATTGATCTCGTCGAGGTCGCGCGAGATCAGCGTCGGCGGCATCAGCTGCGGAAAGTTCATCACGAACAGTTTTTCCGGCGCGTTGCGCACCGAGGCGGGGTTGTTGACGACCAGCGTCTTCGGATGGATGCGCTCCAGGAAATGCGTCGAGGTGATGTAGGCGAGATCGAACGGCGGATCCTGGCGCAGCAGCACGACGTCGAAGCCGTTGAGCGCTTCGCGCCTGGGCTCGCCCAGCGTGAAGTGATCGCCGGGCTCGTCGCGCACGGTCAGGAGCTGGATGGGCGCGACGATCTCTTCGCCGACCATCGAGAGCTTGTCGGGCGTGTAATAGGACAGGCCGTGGCCGCGCTTCTGCGCCTCCAGGAGCAGTGCAAAGGTGGAATCGCCCTTGATGTTGATACGGGCGATGGGGTCCATCTGGACGGCGACGTTCAGTTTCATGGTCTGCCTTTCAGGTCGAGGCGTCGAATGCCGCCAACACATGGCGCGGAAGTGAGCGCGGCGCAATCAGCATGGCGTCGAATCGCAGTTCGAATTCGGCATGCTCGGGATGCGCCACGAGCCAGCCTTGCGCGGCGTCGATGATGCGCTGCTGCTGGCGCGGGGTCACGGCGAAGGCGGCGTCATCCAGCGTCGCGCGGGCCTTGACCTCGACGAAGGCGATCAGGTTGCGGCGGCGCGCCACGATGTCGATCTCGCCATGTGGGGTGCGGTAGCGCTTGGCGAGGATGCGGTAGCCCTTGGCCATGAGATAGGCGGCGGCGCGGCTCTCCGCGGAGATGCCGGTGCGGAACGCGGCGACGCGCTCGGGCGAGGCGACCTTCGGTTCCGCGCCCTCAGTCTTCGCCATCGCCGTCCCTCAGGTCCTTTGCGAGCTCGAGCGCGCGGGCATAGACCTCGCGGCGCGGCCGGCCCGAGAGTGCGACCGCATGCGCGACGGCATCCTTGACGCTGTGCGCGGCGAGCTGCTCGCGCAGCAGACCGTCGAGCGCATCCGAGGTCAGCAGCTCCGCGTCCGCCGCGGGCGGCGCGATCACCAGCACGAATTCGCCACGCGTCTCCAGCGTGTCCGCCCCGCGTGCCAGCTCCTGCAGCGGCGCGCGCGAAATCTCCTCGTGCAGTTTCGTCAATTCGCGGCAGATCGCGGCTTCGCGCGTCCCCATGATCTCGGCAAGCTCGGCGAGCGTGTCCTGGACGCGGTTGCCGGAGTCGAACATCACCAGCGTCGCATCGATGCGGGCGAGCTCCGCAAGGCGCGACTTTCGCGCGGCGGATTTCGCCGGCAGAAAGCCCTCGAAGAAGAAGCGGTCGGTCGGCAATGCGGCGACCGACAGCGCGGCCAGCACCGAGGACGGGCCGGGCAGCGCGTAGACCGCATGGCCGGCTGCGCAGACCTCGCGCACCAGCTTGAAACCGGGGTCGGAGATCAGCGGCGTGCCGGCATCCGACACCAGCGCGATCGAGCCGCCCTGCCCCAGCGCCTCCAGGATCCTCGGACGCGCCGCTTCCGCGTTGTGCTCGTGATATTGCCTGAGCTGCGCCGTGATCGCGTAGCGCTCGGTCAGGCGCCGCGTGATGCGGGTGTCCTCGCAGGCGATGACGTCGACGCCGGCGAGCGTCTGAAGCGCGCG
Organism: Bradyrhizobium barranii subsp. barranii; assembly: GCF_017565645.3. Classification (NCBI taxonomy): domain Bacteria; kingdom Pseudomonadati; phylum Pseudomonadota; class Alphaproteobacteria; order Hyphomicrobiales; family Nitrobacteraceae; genus Bradyrhizobium; species Bradyrhizobium barranii. Next base: position 230,797 of record NZ_CP086136.1, on the reverse strand, counting down.
CAGCGTGATGTCGCCGAGATTGCCGATGGGGGTGGCGACCAGATGGAGGCCCGGCGCCGCCTTCGGCGCCGTCAGCCGATGGGCGTCGATGGAGAAACCGCGCGAGGCGGGATCCGTCGCTTCAGGTGTATTTATCGGGCTCGGCTTTACGCGCATAATGAATCGAACTTAGGCATGATCCCGGGGGCTGGGAACCGGTCCTCGGAAAAAGATCGCGCCAGGTCAGGGGTGAGGAAGGACTGGAATGTGATCCATCCGGCATCACATTGCAGAGGGAATGAAGCGTCGGCGCCACATTCGCGGCGAAAACACCACCTTGATGCGGGTGACGGATGGTGGACAGCTAGCCAGGGCTTGAGGTGTGGCCGCGTTAAGTGGTTATTATCCTTTTGTTTTAGTTAACTATTTGCCGACAATATGCCTGAATCCGCGGCTTGTGTCGTGGAAAGAATGTTGTGACCAGCCGGCCGACGGCCGGTCAGAAGAGAAGTTGTGATGCTGGGCCCGCGCGATCCAAAATCTCCCGTTCAGGGCTCCCGATTATCGGGGGCGACCCGGCGGAGCGCACTCGGCCTGTTACTCGGCGCCCCCTTGCTGTCGGCCTGCGCCGGCGTGCAGCAGAGTCTCAGCCAGTTCTCCAACCCGTTCAGCAGCTCCTCCCCGGCCCCGGCTCAGCCGGCCGGACCGCCGCAACAGGCCACCACCGCCGGCAGCGGCGGCGTGAAGGTTGCCGTGATCCTGCCGCTCTCGGCCGCCGGCAATGCCGGCCTCGCCGCGCAGTCGATGCGCAACGCCGCCGAGATGGCGCTGGCCGAATTCCAGAATCCCAACATCCAGCTCCTGATCAAGGACGACAACGGCAGCCCGCAAGGCGCGCAGGCGGGCGCGCAGCAGGCGGTCGACGAAGGCGCCGAGATCATCCTGGGCCCGCTGTTCGCGCAGTCGGTGCCGGCGGTGGCGCAGGTCGCGCGCACGCGTGGCATCTCGGTGATCGCGTTCTCGACCGATTCCAGCATCGCCGGCCGCGGCGTCTTTCTGCTGAGCTTCCTGCCGGAGTCCGACGTCAACCGCATCGTCGAATATTCCGCCAGCATCGGAAAGCGCTCCATTGCCGTGCTCGTGCCCGACAATGCCTATGGCAATGTCGTCGAGGCCGCGGCGAAGGCGGCAGTGCCGCGACGCGGCGGCCGCATTGTCGCCTTCGAGAAATACGGCGCCGATCGCGCGACGCCGGCACGCACAGTGGCGCAGCAGCTCGGCAGCGCGGATGCGCTGTTCATCGCCGATGACGGCGATGCCGTCGTCGCGGTGGCCGACGCGATGACGGCCGCGGGCGCGAATTTGCGCAACATCCAGCTGCTCGGCACCGGCCTGTGGGACAATCCGCGCGTCTATGCCAATGCAAACTTGCAAGGCGGTCTCTACGCCGCGCCGGACCCGGCCGGCTTCCGCGCCTTCTCCGGCCGCTATCGCACCAAATACGGTGCCGAGCCGATCCGCACCGCGACGCTCGCCTATGACGCGGTCGCCCTCGTCGCCGCGCTCGCGCGCACGCAGGGCCCGACGCGCTTCTCGCCGGATGTGCTCACCAACCCTTCCGGCTTCGCCGGCATCGACGGCCTGTTCCGCTTCCGCGCCGATGGCACCAACGAGCGCGGCCTCGCCGTGATGAAGGTGACGACGGGTGGTGGTGTGGCAGTCGCGGGCTCGCCGAAGAGTTTTGGGGCGTAGTTCGGGGCGACGGTGCCGTAGGGTGGGCAAAGGCGCGCTTCGCGCCGTGCCCACCATCTGCCTGCAAACGCTGTGAAAATGGTGGGCACGCTTCCGCTTTGCCCACCCTACGGCGGCTCGCTACGCGGCGAGATCCGCGACCACGGCGTCCAGCACCGGGAAGCCGCTGCTGGTCACGCGCAGGCGCCCCGTCGTATCCACGATGATCGCACCCTCCTCGCGCAACAGCGCGATGCGCTTGGGATCAAGCGGGCGGCCCGACAGCGCGCTGTAGCGCTCGGGGTCGATGCCCTCGGCGAGGCGGAGCCCCATCAGCAAAAATTCGTCGGCGCGCTCCTCGCTGTTGAGGAGATCGTCGGTGACGTTGCCGTGGCCGTTGGTCTCGACCCGCATCAACCAGGCCTCGGGACGCTTCTCGGTGGCGGTGGCGTGCCTGATCCCGTCGATGTCGAGGCGGCCATGGGCACCGGGGCCGATGCCGGCATATTCATCGCCGCGCCAGTACACCAGGTTGTGCCGGCACTCGGCGCCGCGCCGCGCGTGATTTGAAATCTCGTAGGCGGGCAGGCCGAGCTTGTCGCAGGTCTCCTGCGTCACGTCGTAGAGCGCGCGCGCGACCGCTTCGTCCGGCGTCTTCAATTTGCCGGCCTGGTGCAGGCCGAAGAACGGCGTGCCTTCCTCGATCGTCAATTGATAGAGCGACAGATGCTCCGCCGCTTCGTCGATCGCCAGACGCAGCTCGTCGGCCCACATCGCCGGCGTCTGGTCGGGGCGGGCGTAGATCAGGTCGAACGAATAACGGTCGAACGAGCGGCGCGCGATGGCGACCGCATCGAGCGCCTCGCGCGCGCTGTGCATGCGGCCGAGCGCTTTCAGCGAGGCATCGTCGAGTGCCTGCACGCCGAGCGAGACGCGGTTGACGCCGGCGGCGCGATAGCCGGCAAAGCGCGTGGCCTCGACGCTGGTCGGGTTTGCTTCCAGCGTGACCTCGACATCGCTGGCGACGTGCCAGTGCTTGCCGATGGCATCGAGCACCGCGCCGACGGTCGCGGGCTGCATCAGTGAAGGCGTGCCGCCGCCGAGGAAGATCGAGGTGACTTCACGCCCGGGCGCACGCTGTGCGGTCGTTTCGATTTCACGCGCGAAAGCTGAAGCGAAGCGCGTCTCGTCGATCGCGGCGTGGCGGACGTGGCTGTTGAAGTCGCAATAGGGGCACTTCGACAGGCAGAACGGCCAGTGCACATAGACGCCGAAAGCTTGCTTAGCGCGGCTCAAGGCAGATCTCCGCCAGTTTCACGAAGGCGCGGGCGCGATGCGACAGGCCGAGGCCGAGCGGCGGCAGGCCGTGCTTCTCGATGCTGGTCATCTCGCCGAACGTGCGATCGTGGCCATTGGGCAGGAACATCGGATCATAACCGAAGCCGGCCGTGCCGCGCGGCGGCCAGACCAAGCTGCCGTCGACGCGCGCCTCGACCTCTTCGAGATGATCGTCGGGCCAGGCGACGCAGAGCGCGGAAACGAAATGCGCGGTGCGCTTGTCGGGCGTGGCGGCGCCGCGCTCCTGCAACAGGCGCTCGATCTGCGCCATCGCGGCAGCGAAATCTTTTGACGGTCCGGCCCAGCGCGCGCTGTAGATGCCGGGCGCGCCATCGAGCGCGTCGACCACGATGCCGGAATCGTCGGCGAAGGAGGGAAGCTTGGTCGCCTGCGCCGCCGCGATCGCCTTGATCGCGGCATTGCTGCGGAAATCGTTGCCGGTCTCGTCGGGCTCGGGCAGGCCGAGCTCACCGGCCGACACCGCCTCGATGCCGCAAGGCGCGAGCAACTCCTTCATCTCGGCGAGCTTGCCGGGATTGTGGGTCGCGATGATGAGCTTTCCGGTGATTCGGCGGTGCATGGGCCTATTGACTACGCGACAGCCAGTTTCTGCAAGTCCACGAGCCGCGCGATACCCTTCTGGGCCAGCGCCATCAGCGCGAGGAATTCGTCCTGTGTGAACGGTTCGCGTTCCGCGGTGCCCTGCACCTCAATGATGCGGCCATCGCCGGTCAGGACGAAATTGGCGTCGGTCTGGGCTTCCGAATCCTCGGCATAGTCGAGGTCGAGCACGGGCGTGCCGTTGTAGATGCCGCAGGAGATCGCGGCGACGTTGTCGCGCAGCACCTTGGCCTTGATCATGTTGCGCGCCTTCATCCAGTTGATGCAATCGGCGAGCGCGACCCAGGCACCGGTGATCGAGGCCGTGCGCGTGCCGCCGTCGGCCTGGAGCACGTCGCAATCGACCGTGATCTGGCGCTCACCGAGCGCTTCGAGATCGACGATGGTGCGAAGCGAGCGGCCGATCAGGCGCTGAATCTCGACGGTGCGGCCGCTTTGCTTGCCCGCGGAGGCCTCGCGGCGGGTGCGTTCGGAGGTCGCGCGCGGCAGCATGCCGTATTCGGCGGTGACCCAGCCGCGGCCCTGGCCCTTCAGCCACGGCGGCAGGCGGTCTTCCAGCGTGGCGGTGACCAGCACATGGGTGTCGCCGAATTTCACCAGGCAGGAGCCTTCCGCATATTTGACCACGCCGCGCTCCAGCGTCACGGGGCGCAATTCGTCGGGCGCACGGCGGCTTGGCCGCATGGGAAATCCTCCAAAACTCTCGGAAAAGGGCTATTCGCGGTGCTTGTAGGTGGGGTGAGGGTGGGCGGCAAGGCTTTTTCACCCCGGGTTTTCCACCCCGCAAACGCCACGCTTGTCAGAACCCTCCGGGATGGACAAATTATAAGCGTCTGAGAGGAGTTACCGTCCGTGGCCCATCACGATCCGATCCATCTGATCGCGCCGCGCGCAGGCCTCGCCCAGCTCAACGAGCGTTCTCGCGACATCTTTCGTCAAATTGTCGAAAGCTATCTCGCGACCGGCGAGCCGGTCGGCTCGCGCAATATTTCGCGGCTGATCGCGATGCCGCTGTCGCCGGCCTCGGTCCGCAACGTCATGGCCGACCTGGAACAGCTCGGCCTGATCTATGCGCCCCACACCTCTGCCGGCCGCTTGCCGACGGAACTGGGCTTACGCTTCTTCGTCGACGCCCTGATGCAGGTCGGCGACCTCAATGACGCCGAGCGGCAGTCGATCCAGAGCCAGTTGACGTCGGTGGGGCACGCCCAATCGGTCGAGGCAGCGCTGTCGGAGGCGCTGACGCGGCTGTCCGGTCTCACCCGCGCCGCAGCGGTCGTGTTGACCCCGAAATCCAATGCGCGGCTGAAACACATCGAATTCGTCCGGCTGGAACCCGAAAAAGCGCTGGTGATCCTGGTCGGCGAGGATGGTCAGGTCGAAAACCGCGTGCTGTCGCTGCCACCGGGAGTTCCCTCCTCGGCGCTCACGGAAGCCGGTAATTTCCTCAATGCGCGGATCCGGGGCCGCACGCTGGCCGAGGCGCGGCTCGAGCTCGAAACCGCGCTCGGCGAAGCCCGTGCCGAGCTCGATCAACTGACGCAGAAGGTGATTTCGGCGGGGATTGCGAGCTGGTCCGGCGGCGAGAACGAGGACCGCCAGCTGATTGTTCGCGGCCACGCCAATCTGCTCGAGGATCTGCACGCGCTGGAGGAGCTCGAGCGCGTTCGCCTGCTGTTCGACGATCTCGAGACCAAGCGCGGCGTGATCGACCTTCTGGGGCGCGCCGAGACCGCCGAGGGCGTGCGGATCTTCATCGGTTCGGAGAACAAACTGTTTTCCTTGTCAGGCTCCTCCACCATCATCTCGCCCTATCGGGATGCCGCCGGCCACATCGTCGGTGTTTTGGGCGTGATCGGGCCGACGCGGCTGAATTATGCCCGCGTAATCCCGACCGTGGACTACGCCGCGCGCATCGTCAGCCGCCTCTTGGGGGGCTGACCGGCGTTTCCTCCGATCACGGGCGCTTGATTTTCGTGAGCTTAGGCACGATATCCGGGCCAACAATCCCTTGAGACGAGTTCGAGAAGAGAGCCGATGACCGATCGAGACCGGCAGCCCGACGACACGACCCCACCGACCGATGAGCCGGTGGTGTCAAAACCCTACATCATGCCCGACGATCCGGAGCCCGGCTCGGTCGAGCTGTTGCAGAAGGAAGCCGCCGAGGCGCGTGACCGCATGCTGCGGACGCTGGCCGAGATGGAAAATCTGCGCAAGCGCACCACCAAGGAGGTCGCCGACGCCCGGCTCTACGGCATCACCGGCTTTGCCCGCGACGTGCTCGACATCGCCGACAATCTCCAGCGTGCGCTCGATGCCGTTCCGGCCGAGGCCCGTGCCACGGCCGATCCCGGCCTGACCTCGCTGATCGAGGGCGTCGAGCTCACCGAGCGCTCGCTGCTCAATGCGCTGGAAAAGCACGGCGTCAAGAAGTTCGATCCGCAGGGCCAGAAGTTCGACCCGAACTTCCAGCAGGCGATGTACGAGGTGCCGGATGCGTCGGTGCCTGCGGGCACCGTCGTGCAGGTCATGCAGGCCGGCTACACCATCGGCGAGCGCGTGCTGCGCCCGGCGCTGGTCGGTGTCGCCAAGGGCGGCACGAAGGCTGCGCCGGCTGCGAACAGCAACGAAGTGAACTGAGCGGCGAACTAAGCCTTGGCGTCATTCCGGGTTCGATGCCTTGCATCGCCCCGGAACGACCGATTGCTATCTTACGCGCTCACCGCGATATCCGCGGACTGGATCCGCTTCACGCCGGCCTTGGCCATGTCGGCCCAGGCTTTTGCGAGCGAACCCTGCGTGTCGATGCCGCGGCAGGCGTCCTCCACCACATAGACCTCGAAGCCCGCCTTGCGCGCATCGAGCGCGGTCCAGGCGACGCAGAAGTCTGTCGCGAGGCCGGCGACGAACACGCGCTTGATCTTGCGGCCCTTCAGGTAACCGGCGAGGCCGGTCGAGGTCTTGCCGTCGGCTTCCAGGAAGGCCGAATAGCTGTCGACGTCCTTGTGAAAACCCTTGCGGATGATGAGCTCGGCATGCGGGATCGCAAGATCCTTCGACAGCGCGGCGCCATCGGTGCCCTGCACGCAATGGTCGGGCCACAGCACCTGCTTGCCGTAGGGGAGGTCGACGGTCTCGAACGGCTTCTTGCCGGAGTGCACCGACGCAAACGAGATGTGACCCGGCGTGTGCCAGTCCTGGGTCATCACCACGTTCGCAAACGCTTTCGCCATCTTGTTGATGACGGGAACGACCTGCTCGCCTTCCTTCACGGCGAGGCTGCCGCCGGGCAGGAAGCAGTTTTGCACGTCGATCACGAGCAGCGCGGAGGCATCGTCCGGCTTGATCGATGCGGCCGCAAGGAGCGCGGTTGGAGCAAGGGCTACGAGAGCGCTTGTCCCAAGCGCCGCGAGGATTTTGGGCTAACCCTTGAGCTAACCCTTGGACTAACCCTTGGACTAACCCTTGGGCTGGATGCCGTCGCGCACGGCGCGGAAGCGGGTGAAGGCGGCCGACCACTGGTCGCGCGGGGCGCTGGCGATGATGCGCAGCGAGGCGCCGCCGCTCGAGAAGCGGATCCACTGCACCACGGTCACGGGCGTCTTGTCCTTGCCGCTGACGCCGTCGATCCGGGTCTCGAAACCCTGCTGGCCGTTGATGCGGATCGGCTCGGACATGGTGACGCGCGACTCGCGCACGCCGGGGATCTGGAGCGCGGCCTCCTGGGCGAAGCGGGCGCGGTCGTCGGCCTGCTGCGGGGTGGCGCCGATCAGGCCGAGGATCATGAACGGCTTGGATTCATAGCCCGAGCTCTCATTGCCGTCGGCCAGGATGATGCTGGAGCCCGGCGCCAGGGTGCGGATGTCCTTGAAATCGGCGAGATCGGTGATCTTGAACGGCATCAGCCCGATCTGCTCTTCGGCCGAGACCTGCTTGCGGGTGACGGCGCTCGCAAACATCTGCCGCACCGCCTCGTCGGTATAGATCTTGGTCGCGTTCTCCGGGATCTGCACCGCGACATAGCCGGAGAAGCCGGCACCCGGCACGATCATCGAGTAGCGCTTCACCGGCGTCTCGCCGGCCTTGCCGCTTTCCATGGTGAAATAGGCAAGACCCGCGGGGGTCTCGATCTTGTCCTGCTTGACGCCGGCGGTGCCGCCGGGATTGGAATTGAAGGCGCTCACGACCTCGCCATAGGCCGCCGGCGGTAGCTCGGTGATCAGCACCTTGACGCTGCCGTCCTCGCTCTCGAAGCCCGGAAACGTCTTGGCCGTGCTCAGGCCGACCAGCGGCACCATGCCGAGGCGCAAGCCGGGCGGGAAAACGGCATCGGCCGCAAGGGCGGGAAGCGCCGTGGCGACGAGGACGGCGAGCGCGGCGAGGGGGCGAATGAGCTTCATGGGCACTCTGATTGGTTCACATTGAGGCCGTTCGATGGTCGGCCATTGGGCCGCTTTGTCGCGCAAAGCCGCCTTGATGGCGGCGGTCCGGCCGCCCGCCTTTTAACGGGTTTGGCCCGCCGGTAACAGGGCGGGGCAGATCATGGTGGCGGGGGCCGGCTGACGCCTGAACCTGTTAATAATTCCTCACCCGCAAGGGCGGTTGAGCCCGGATATGATCTTCCAAAACCCAATGTTTTCATGGCCGAAACTTGCGTTCGGTCCTTGCGGGCCCCTCCCCCCCTCCTATATGAGCGTCAACCATCGCAATATCGCGGATGTTTGATCTTAGGGGGTTTGGAGCGGGTGCCTCTTGGGCCCAGCCAACCTGCCGCAAAAACAAGGATATCAGGACCATGGGAAAGGTCATTGGGATCGACCTCGGCACCACGAATTCGTGCGTCGCCGTGATGGATGGCAAGAACGCCAAAGTCATCGAGAATTCCGAAGGCATGCGCACGACGCCTTCGATCGTCGCCGTGACGGACGACGGTGAGCGCCTCGTCGGCCAGCCTGCCAAGCGCCAGGCCGTTACCAATCCCGAGCGTACGTTCTTCGCAGTGAAGCGCCTCATCGGCCGCCGCTACGACGACCCGATGGTCGAGAAGGACAAGAAGCTCGTTCCGTACAAGATCGTGAAGGCTTCCAACGGCGACGCCTGGGTCGAGGCCGACGGCCAGACCTACTCGCCCTCGCAGGTGTCTGCGTTCATCCTGCAGAAGATGAAGGAGACCGCGGAAGCCCATCTCGGCCAGAAGGTCGACCAGGCCGTCATCACCGTTCCCGCTTACTTCAACGACGCCCAGCGCCAGGCGACCAAGGACGCCGGCAAGATCGCCGGCCTTGAAGTGCTGCGCATCATCAACGAGCCGACCGCGGCCGCGCTCGCCTATGGTCTGGACAAGACCAAGACCGGCACGATCGCCGTGTACGATCTCGGCGGCGGCACGTTCGATATCTCCATTCTCGAAATCGGCGACGGCGTGTTCGAGGTGAAGTCGACCAACGGCGACACCTTCCTCGGCGGCGAAGACTTCGACATGCGCCTCGTGGGTTATCTGGCCGACGAGTTCCAGAAGGAGCAGGGCATCAACCTGCGCAACGACAAGCTCGCGTTGCAGCGCCTGAAGGAAGCCGCTGAAAAGGCCAAGATCGAGCTGTCGTCGACGACGCAGACCGAGATCAACCTGCCCTTCATCACCGCGGACCAGACCGGCCCCAAGCATCTGACGATGAAGCTCACCCGCGCCAAGTTCGAGGCGCTGGTCGACGACCTCGTCCAGAAGACGGTCGAGCCCTGCCGCAAGGCGCTGAAGGACGCCGGCGTCACCGCCGGTGAGATCGGCGAAGTCGTTCTGGTCGGCGGCATGTCGCGCATGCCGAAGGTCCAGGAAGTCGTGAAGCAGCTGTTCGGCAAGGAGCCGCACAAGGGCGTCAACCCGGACGAAGTCGTGGCGATCGGTGCCGCGATCCAGGCCGGCGTGCTCCAGGGCGACGTCAAGGACGTGCTGCTGCTCGACGTGACCCCGCTGTCGCTGGGCATCGAGACGCTGGGCGGCGTGTTCACCCGCATCATCGACCGCAACACCACGATCCCGACCAAGAAGAGCCAGGTGTTCTCGACCGCCGAGGACAACCAGAACGCGGTCACCATCCGCGTCTTCCAGGGCGAGCGTGAAATGGCGGCCGACAACAAGATGCTCGGCCAGTTCGACCTGATGGGCATTCCGCCGGCTCCGCGCGGCATGCCGCAGATCGAGGTGACCTTCGACATCGACGCCAACGGCATCGTCAACGTCTCGGCCAAGGACAAGGCCACGGCCAAGGAGCAGCAGATCCGCATCCAGGCCTCCGGCGGCCTGTCGGAAGCCGACATCGAGAAGATGGTCAAGGACGCCGAGGCCAACGCCGAGGCGGACAAGAAGCGCCGCGAGGCCGTCACCGCCAAGAACGAGGCGGATGGCCTGGTGCACTCCACCGAGAAGGCTCTCGCCGAGCACGGTTCGAAGGTCGCCGAGCCCGAGCGCCGCGCCATCGAGGATGCCGTCAGCGACCTCAAGGAAGCGCTGAAGGGCGACGATGCCGAGGCGATCAAGGCCAAGACCCAGACGCTGGCCCAGGCTTCGATGAAGCTCGGCGAGGCCATGTACAAGCAGCAGGCCGAGGCCGACGCCAAGAAGGATGCGGCCAAGGACGACGTCGTCGACGCGGAATTCACCGAAGTCGACGACGACAAGAACAACAAGAAGTCCGCCTGATCCCCAAGAGGGTGATGATGCGGACGGCTTGGACCCCACACGCGCTACCGGCCTCCCCCCTCACGGGGGAGGCCGTCGTGTCGGGCTCGGCGGGGCGTGTCCCCGTTACGATCGATCAATTCCCAGCCGTTATGATGAACGTCGCCGTGCCGCCCTCTGCCGCGAAGCAAAGGGCTGCCTATATCGTCTCCTGGCGACGTTGTTCCGCTCCGACTTGAATCGCGATTGGATAGACCGAGTTCAACATGTCCACGTCCACCAAGCGCTGCTATTACGAAACGCTCGAAGTCGAACGCACTGCCGACGATTCCGTCCTGAAATCGTCCTTCCGCAAGCTTGCGATGAAATTCCACCCGGACCGCAATCCCGGGGACGACACCAGCGAAGTCAAGTTCAAGGAAATCAACGAGGCCTACGAGGTCCTCAAGGACAAGGACAAGCGCGCGGCCTATGACCGCTTCGGCCATGCGGCCTTCGAGCAGGGCGGCGGCGGCGCCGGTTTCGGCGCGGGCTTCGCCTCCTCCTTCTCCGACATCTTCGAAGACCTGTTCGGCATGGCCGGGCAGCGCGGCCGTGGCGGCCGCGAGCGTGGCGCCGACCTGCGCTACAACATGGAAATCACGCTCGAGGAAGCCTTTGGCGGCAAGACCGCGCAGATCGAGATTCCGGTCTCGGTCACCTGCGAGGCCTGCTCGGGCATCGGCGCCAAGGCCGGCACCAAGCCGAAGACCTGCTCGAGCTGCGGCGGCGCCGGCCGCGTGCGACAGTCGCAGGGCTTCTTCACGCTGGAGCGCACCTGTCCGAGCTGCCAGGGCCGCGGCCAGATGATCGAGGATGCCTGCCCGTCCTGCTCCGGCCAGGGCCGGGTCACCCGCGAGCGAACGCTGTCGGTCAACATTCCCCCGGGGGTCGAGGACGGCACCCGGATCAGGCTCGCCGGCGAGGGCGAGGCCGGGGTTCGCGGCGGCCCGCCCGGCGACCTCTACATCTTCCTGTCGCTGGCCCAGCACCAGCTCTTCCAGCGCGACGGCGCCGATTTGCACTGCCGGGTGCCGATCTCGATGGTGACGGCCGCCCTCGGCGGCGAATTCGAGGTGCCGACCATCGACAGCGGCAAAACCAAGGTGAAGGTGCCGGCCGGAACCCAGTCGGGCCGCCGATTCCGCATTGCATCAAAAGGCATGCCGGTGCTGCGCTCGCGCCAGATGGGCGACATGTACGTCCAGGTTGCCGTCGAGACCCCGCAGAATCTCACCAAGAAGCAGCAGGAATTGCTGGCGGAATTCGAAAAGCTCTCCTCCGGCAATACCCAGCCGGAATCGGTCGGCTTCTTCGCCAAGGTCAAGGATCTATTCAGTAATCGGGCAACCTGACTCGTCTTGACCGTATCGCCTTCGGCCTATACCTGTTTATGACCATTTTCTGACACGCCGCGGTCCCGCGGTCCCGTCCGGTCCCGACATGCCATTGCCATCGTCCGCGCGTGCGTTGAAGAAGCCCCGTCTCGACGACGAGGTGCGCTTTCTAAGGTCGTGGATCGAAAAGCCGCTGCACATGGGTGCAGTGATGCCTTCGGGCAAGCTGCTCGCCCGGACCATGGCGCATTACGTCGACGTCAATTCAGACGCACCCGTGGTCGAGCTCGGGCCCGGCACCGGCGCCATCACCTCGGCCCTGGTCGAGCGCGGCGTCGACCAGAAGCGCCTCGTCCTCGTCGAATACAATCCCGGCTTCTGCGCCTTGCTGCGCGACCGCTATCCGCAAGCCAAGGTGGTGCAGGGCGATGCGTATCGCCTGCGCGACACGCTCTGGAACGTGCTCAGCGCGCCGGCCTCCGCCGTCGTCTCCGGCCTGCCGCTCGTGACAAAACCGATGCTGACGCGGCTCCGGCTGGTCCGCGACGCCTTCGCGGCGCTGACCCCGGGCGCGCCCTTCGTGCAGTTCACCTATGCGGTGGTGCCGCCGATCCCGAAATCGCTGCCCGGCGTGTCCACAGAGGCCTCGGAACGGATCTGGATGAACCTTCCGCCGGCCCGCGTCTGGGTGTATCGCAAGGACTAATTCCGTCGGCATTCCCTATTGCGCGGCGGACTCGTTTCGCCGAACGCATGGAAGTGGATGTCCGCACCCAAAATCCTGGTCATTCCCGGCTCGCTGCGCACCGGCTCGCACAATGCGAAGCTGGCGGCGGTCGCCGCCTATGAATTCGCCCAGGCCGGCGTCGACGTCACCCGTATCTCGCTCGCCGATTTTCCGCTGCCGATCTACGACGGCGATCTCCAGGCCAAGTCCGGCGTGCCCAAGCACGCGATCAATCTCAAGCGCATGATCGGCGCGCATCATGGCGTGCTGATCGTTTCGCCCGAATATAACGCCTCGGTGCCGCCGCTGCTCAAGAACGCGATCGACTGGATCAGCCGCGTACATGAGCTGCACGAGACGCGCGGCGACGTGTTTCGCAACCGCGCCTTCGCGCTCGCCGGCGCCTCGCAGAGCCGGCTCGGTGCGGCCCGTGCACTCCAGGCGCTGCGGCTGATCCTGACCTCCTGCCACGCCAATGTGATTGCCAGCCAGCTCACGCTCGCCTTTGCCGACCAGGCCTATGACGATATGGACAGGCTGAAGAACGAGGGCGACATCGCCGCGTTGAAGGAGCTGGTGCGGCAATTGATCGACATTTCCCAACGCATGATGTGAGGTGACATGACGCCAGCCGAGATCGCCCCGAAGGACCGCCTGATCGTAGCGCTCGACCTGCCCAGCGTTGACGCCGCGGAGGCGATGATCGCAAGGCTCGGCGACAGCGTCACCTTCTACAAGATCGGTTATCAGCTCGCTTATGCCGGCGGCCTGCCGCTGATCGGCAAGCTCGCCGACAAGGGCAAGAAGGTGTTCGCCGATCTCAAGATGCACGACATCGGCAACACGGTCACGCGTGGTGTGGAGAGCGTGGCCAGGCTGGGTGCAACCTTCGTCACCGTGCACGCCTATCCGCAGACCATGAAGGGCGCGGTCGAAGGCCGCGGTAGCGCGAGCCTGAAGATTCTCGCCGTCACGGTGCTGACGTCCTACAACGACGACGATCTGCATGCGGCCGGCTATCGGCTCAGCGTCTCCGAGCTGGTCGAAGCGCGCGCGCAGCAGGCGCAGGTGCTTGGCGTCGACGGGCTGGTGTCCTCGCCCGAGGAGGTCGGCGCCTTGCGCAAGATCGTCGGCCACCAGATGCATCTCGTCACCCCCGGCATCCGGCCGGCGGGTTCTGCGAGCGGCGACCAGAAACGCATCATGACGCCGGGCCGCGCAATTGCCGCGGGCGCCGATTATCTCGTCGTCGGACGGCCGGTGGTTGAAGCCACCGACCCCAAGGCGATCGCGGAAGCCATCCAGGCCGAAATTGCGCAGGCGTTCGGCGCATGATTCGGAAAAACCGCGCAGCGGTTTTCCGGTCGGATCATGCTTAGATAGACATCAACAAACAGGGAGAAGAACAATGGCAAAGGGCTACTGGATCGGGCGCGTGGATGTGAGCAGTGACGAGGGCTACAAGCCCTACGCCGTCGCCAACGGTCCGATCTTCAAGAAATGGGGTGGCCGCTTCGTCGTTCGCGCCGGCAAGTTCACCACCGTCGAAGGCGCCAGCCGCTCGCGCAACGTCGTGATTGAATTTCCCGACTACGAGACCGCGATCGCCTGCTACAACTCGCCGGAATATCAGGCCAACATCAAGGTGCGCCAGCCGCACTCCATCGCCGACCTCATCATCATCGAGGGCTATGACGGCCCGCAGCCCTGAAGACGGATCGTCGCGAGAGCCGATCCTGGATTGACGCGAGCATCATCCGGCTCTAGCGGACAGCACGCGCGTGCGATCATCGCACGCGATCGGGAGAGCGTCGTAGACATTTCCGCTCGCACTCACGCCGACATCGTCTTGCATCACCTTGACGGACTCATTCGCTTGAACGCGTGAGTGCCGCTCGCGCCTGAGACGAAGGCTGTGGCCGTCATTGGGTCCACCAGCTTGCCGTATTCTTTTGTCCCCAAATGGGGATTGCTGGATCGCTCTCCTTTCATCCAAGGTTGCTTGATCGGAGCCCACATCGATCGGTGATGGGCATCAAGCCAACCCGAAATCTGCGACGTCCGTGACGGGCCGCAAGGCGACCCGCATCGCGCATTTCCATGCAAAGGGAGTGAAGATCATGGCACTGATCATCGGAACAGCAGGCGACGATGTGTTGCCTGGCACGAATTTAGACGATCAGATCTTTGGCCTTCAAGGCAACGACACCATTACTGGCCTGGACGGCAATGATGACGTAAGCGGCGGTGCGGGCAATGATTCCATCGATGGCGGTGCCGGCAACGACATCCTTGATGGAAATGCCGGTATCGATACGATCACCGGTGGCGCCGGCGACGACACGATCAACGGCGGCGCGGGCGACGACACGCTGAACGGAAATGCCGGCGCCGACATCATCCATGGCGACCAAGGCAACGACACCATCGATGGCGGAAACGGCGCTGACCAGCTCTTTGGTGACGCCGGCGACGACAGCATCCACGGCGGCGACGGCAATGATGACATTCATGGCGGTGCGGGTGCCGACACCCTGTGGGGCGACGCCGGCGACGATACGTTGAGCGGCGACGCCGGCAATGACGTCTTGAATGGCGGCGACGGTAACGACCTACTCAACGGTGGATTCGGAGATGACACTCTGAATGGCGATGCCGGCAACGACACGCTGAACGGCGGACTTGGCAATGACCTGCTGAACGGCGGTACCGGTGACGACATCCTGAACGGCGGTTTGGGCGCCGATACGCTCGACGGTGGCGATGGCAACGACACCATGCACGGCGACGCGGGCGACGACATCATGGACGGCGGCGCCGGTAACGATACGATGTTCGGCGATGCCGGAGACGACGAGATGGCCGGCGGCGCGGGCAACGATGCCATGAGCGGCGGCGCCGGTGATGACGAAATGAGCGGCGGAACCGGCAACGACACGCTCGACGGCGACGCCGGAGATGACACGCTCGATGGCGGCGACGGCACCGATGTCCTGAACGGCGGGGCTGGGGCTGACATCCTGTCGGGCGGCGCCGGCAATGACACCCTGAACGGCGGTAACGGCGATGACGAGTTGTCCGGCGGCAATGGCGCCGACGTCCTCAACGGTGGACTCGGCGATGATGTGCTGACGGGCGGTGCTGGTACCGATACGCACAATTTCGGCGACAACACAGCGACGAACTTCGGCAACGATGAAGTCACCGATCTCAGCTTTGCCGATGGCGATGCTGTTGTTGTCGACGCTCCGCCAGGCTTTGACCCGGCTACAGTGGTAGTGGACGACGACGGCACCAACACCGTGCTGGATTTCGGCTTCGGCGCCATCCAGCTCGATGGCATCACGGGCGGCGCGACACCGTTCGAGTCGATCGCCGAAATCAACACTGCCGCCGGTTATACGGCCGTCGACGTTGTCTAGTCCCGACTAGTAGCGGGGCGGCTGTCAGGCCGCCCCGCCCTCATTTCAGTCAGTGATAGTGCCGGCAAGTTATGTACTCGCGTAACCGTGGTGTGATCCCAGCATCTGGTCAGAGATTGCTGGTGGCCTTGATTCCGGGACGATTCGCATTGGTGTGGATCGTCTGTTTCAGCGTGTCCGTAAACCTGCTGCTGTTGGTCGTCCCTTTCTTTTCCATCGAAGTGTTCGACCGCGTGCTCAGCAGCGGAAGCGTCGAGACGCTTGTCGGCCTCACCGTCATCGCCGTCGGCGCTCTCGCCTTCAGCGCCGCCTTCGACACGTTTCGTAACCGCCTGTTGAGCCGGTTCGCGGTCGGGTTCGAGCACTGCCTCGCTCCGATCATCCTTGAAGGCAGCATCACCGGCGCGGCGCCGGGCGACGGCCGGCAGCACGATCTGGTCAAGCTTCGCGAGTTGAGAACTTTCCTGTCGAGCGGAACGGTCACATCGCTGATAGATGCTCCATTCCTCCCGGTGTTCATTCTCATCCTGTTCTTCCTGCACCCCTGGTATTGCGTCATAGCCCTGATCGGGGTGGGGGTCCTGCTGGCGATGGGTGTTGCAAGCCACTGGATCGCGCGCGGGGAAATTGCGCAGGCTTCGCAGGCCGCGTTGAAGACGCAGGCGTTGCTCGATGGAATCGTCCGGCACTCCAGCGTGGTGCGGGCGATGGGCTGGACCCGGGGCGCCATCCGCGCGTTCATGAGCCTCAATGACGAAGCCCTGGCTCCGGTGGTGCGGGCCAGCGAACGCATCTACACGATCAGCGCCGCCGCGCGAATGGTCAGGACCATTCTGCAGATTGCCGCGATCGGATGCGGTGCCTGGCTCGTGCTCCAGAACGAGGTGCTGTCCGGCAGTCTGATCGCGAGCTCGATCCTGATAGCGCGCACATTGCAGCCCATGGAAGGGTTGGTCTCGGCCTGGCGCGCGCTGGCATCTGCGCAGGACGCCTGGACGCAGGTCTGCAACGCCGCGATGCCGGTGCTTGCGCGTCCGCGGAAGACGTTGCTTCCGCCGCCAGCCGGCATGCTCAAGGTCGAACGGGTGACATTCCGGATTGGCGGGACGCAGCGTCCCATCCTCGCGGGCATATCATTTCAATGCCGGCCGTCCGAGCTTGTCGTCGTGATCGGGCCGACCGGCGCCGGAAAATCCACATTGCTGCGCTTGATGGCAGGCCTCGATCGGCCGACCAGCGGTACGATCCGGTTGGACCACGCAGCACTCCATACCTGGGATCCCGACCAGCTTGGGCAATTCGTCGGCTATCTCCCCCAGGACGTGCAGCTCCTGGAAGGAACGGTGGCCGAAGCCATTGCCGGGTTTGATGAATACGCTCGGGACGAGGCCATCGTCGCCGCGGCCATGCTCGCGCAGGCGCATGAGATGATCCTGTCCCTTCCGGCCGGCTACCAGACCGAGATCGGCCGCGACGGCTGCAGGCTATCCGGTGGCCAGCGTCAGCGCATTGGTCTTGCACGCGCCTTCTTCGGCGATCGCAAATTGATCCTGCTGGATGAGCCCAATGCCAATCTCGACCCGGACGGCGAAGAAGCGTTGTGCTCCGCCATTCAATCGGCCAAAGCGCGCGGCGCGGCGTCGGTGATCGTCACCCACCGGCCGCGGCTGTTGACCATCGCCGATGCCGTGCTGCTGTTGAGGGACGGCAACCAGGTCGCCTTCGGACCGCCATATGATGTTCTTCGCGCCCAGCGGCCGGCACCGGTACCGGGTTCGCCAGGGCTCCCGCGCAATGTCGAACCTCAGAGGTTGCCAGGCAGGAGGGTCATTCCATGACGCAGACCGGTCATGCCTCCGCGATGTCCGCGCCTGTTGCAGGTCCGTCGAAGACCTGGCCGACGGAGCAACCGCGATCCGACATGCGACGGATCATCGCATGGGGCTGTGTATTGCTCGTCCTGCAATTTTGCGGCTTCGGCTTGTGGGCAACCACGGTTCCGCTCCGCGGCGCTGTCGTGGCACCAGGATTCATCAAGGTCCATTCGAAGCGCAAGGCTGTGCAACATCTGGAAGGCGGAATCATCAAATCGATCTATGTCCGGGAGAACGATCACGTCGAAGCCGGTCAACTCATTGCACGGCTCGACACCGCGCAGATCGAAGGGAGCCTTGGTTCCCTCGAAACCAAGTTCTTTGCTGATCTGGCGATGGAGGCCCGGCTGGCGGCGGAGCAGGACGCCGCGAAGTCAATCCGGTTTCCGGACGAATTGCGGGAAAGTGCGACGCGTCTCTCCGCACGTATCGCCATTCAAACCCAGGAGGCCGAATTTGCCGCGCGACTGGCCGCGATTGAGAACGAGCGCAAGGTGATCGATCAGCAGATGCTGCAAAACGCGGACACCATCCGCGGCCTGCAGAGCAACACCCAAGGGCTTGAACAGCAACTCAAGCTGTTGCGGGAAGAAATCGCCGACACGAGTTATCTCCTCGCAAAGGGCCTCGCCCGGAAACCACGTTTGCTGGCCTTGCAACGGGCCGAAGCCGAGGCCACCGGACAGGTCGATCGCAATGCCGCGTCAATCTCGGAGATGCAGGGCAAGATCGCGGAGTTGCAGGACAGACGCAGGCAACTGGGGTTCAACCAAAATCAGGATATCGCCAAGCAGCGGCATGCGACGAGCGAGGAGATCGGCGACCTCAGACATCGAATTGCCGCGTTGCGTGCCCAGCTTGTCCGGTCTGAATTGCGTGCCCCGGAAAGTGGAAGGATCGTCGGCCTCAACAGCAGGGACCTCAATGCCGTGCTTGGACCTCGGGAAACCCTTTTGGAAATCGTTCCGATGCAAGATCGGCTTGTCATCGAGGCGACATTGAAGCCTGCCGATCGGGAAGAGGTCTATGTCGGACAGATGGCGCGTGTGCGGGTTCACGCGCTGAACATTCGCCGCCGGCCGATGCTTGAGGGAAGGGTGGTCGGCGTTGCGGCAGACGCACTGACCGACACCCATTCCGGCGACAGCTCCTATTTGGCCGAGGTTGAGCTCGACCCCAACGCGCCGACGGCCTCCTACATCTCCACATTGATGCCTGGAATGCCTGTCGAGATATTTGTCGAGACGGGGGAACGAACCTTTGCGGAATATCTTTTGCAGCCGATGACGTTACGGATCAACCGTGCGTTCAGGGAGAATTAAGCGCTGGTAAGGGGTGGGCCGGCCTATGAGGGAGGCGACCGTGCATGAGTGCAGTAAGGCACTACCTTCCGCACAGGATGATTTTCGTTCCGATTGCGTCGAGCGCGCCTCGAAGCAAGGCAATGACGGATGCGGTCCGTCTGGGTCTTGTCCGGAGCCACGCCCGCAACAGGCCGCAATGGAATATTTCGCGAAGGCCATGGCGGAATTGCTCGGCTGCCGGAGCTGCTACGTAGCCATGCTATCCGCCTCCGGGCTGGAAGAAGCCAGGATCGGAGATGCTCCTGCCGATCCGTCATGCGCGGCGATGGTTGAGCGATTTGCGCGCAAGGGTACGGCCGAGGACGTCGCCTCGCTCGAGCCGATCAATTCCCGGACCTCCTTCGTCCGCAAGTTGATCGGCGCGGAACCCCCGGTAAAGAGTCATTCAGTCATTGGCAGGTTTGCTTCCGATGAGCGAACCACGGTCGTGTTCGTGGCCGGATGGCGACCGGCCGCGCTTGCGGCATCGGAGATTCCCGGCTTGGCGCATACCGTGCGCCCGTTATGGAAGGCTGCTCATTCACTTGCCCGGCAAACGCCGGGGCAGGTCGATGCGCAACTCTGGCTCGAAGAGCTGACCTTTCCCGCCATCGTCGTGGACCAGGGCCTGCACATTTACGCAGTCAATCGTGGTGGACGCGTGCTGCTTGCCAAGCGCGAGTTGCTCAGGATGGAAGGAGGCAGGCTTGCTGGCTCATGCGCTTCCGTGACCGAGAGCTTGCGGGGGGCAATCGGGAAAGTGCTCATCGAGAGCGGGACTCATGGATGGTTCAACACTACGGTACCGCTCTCGACGGATCGTCAGCAGTTCGCCTTCGCCAAGATCGGCGCTGTTCCAACGCATGACAAGCTGGGACAGGCCCTCATCGTCGTGCCGCAATTCGATGACGTGCAGGGCGCGCACTGCATCGCATCTGCCTTCGGCTTGAACTGGGCTGAGGAAAGAATCGTCGCCCGGATTCTTCAATTCCAGTGCCCTCGCGATATTGGAGCCGAGCTTGGGCTGACCGAGGCAACGGTGCGAACCTACACCAAGAGGATCATGCTCAAACTGGGGATCAACCGACAGTCGGAGTTCTTTCTCTTGTATCATCTCACCCAGTCGCCTTTTGGCGCTGGCAGGCGCGAGAACTGGGTGAGCCGGCCGGCCTCCGACTGTCGATTGGACGAAGAGGATCCGATGAGATTGCGGACGGCCGGCAAACGTTCGCCTGACTGAGTACGGGGTTCTCCGCGATGTCGAGGCGCATGGGCTGCGCAGGTTTCCTCTACCGGATGTTTGCTGCCCTGGCATTGGCCGGGGCCGGCTTCCCTGCCCATGCCCAGAGCATTCAATTGGCGCTGCCGATTGCCTGCGAGCCTGGCCACACCTGCTACATCCAGAATTACACGGATCTCGATCCATCGCGGTCGGCGCGAGATTACAAGTGCGGCACGCTGACTTATGACGACCATAACGGCACCGATTTTCGTTTGCCCTCACTGGCAGTGCAAAAGGCCGGCGTGGACGTGCGCGCAGCGGCGGGCGGCCGCATTCTTCGTACACGCAATGACGCTCCGGACGGCGCTTTCACAAAATCGGGACGCGAAGCGGTGCGCGAGGCCGAATGTGGCAATGGCGTCGTCATCGAACATCCGGAGCAGTGGGAAACCCAGTACTGCCACCTCGCCGCCGGCAGTGTGCTGGTCAAGCCTGGAGACAAGGTCGACCTCGGACAGCCGATCGGCCGTGTCGGACTCTCCGGCCTCACTGAGTATCCTCACCTGCATTTCACCGTGAGGCACAATGGCGCGGTGGTCGATCCCTTTGCGTATGGCGTTCGTCCCGAGTCTTGCGAGGGCGGTCAATCGCTCTGGCTTGCTGCCCTCCGCCCGAAACTCGAGTACCAGGAACGAGCCATCCTCAATGCAGGCTTTACGACGGGGCCGGTCACGATGGAACTCATCGAGGACGGCAGTGCCGAGAGCCAAAAGCCGTCCGCCGGTTCGATGGCAATCGTCGCGTTCGTGCGGGCCATCGGGCTGAAGGCAGGCGATGCGCAATGGCTGGTCATCAAGGATCCCCTCGACAACGTCATCGCGGAAAATCGGTCTGCACCACTTCAGGCCAACAAGGCGCAATTCATGCTCTTCGCGGGGAAGAAGCGACCTCCCGGGGGGTGGGAACGCGGCTCCTACAAGGCCACTTATGTTGTCGAGCGCGATGGCCAGATCGTGCTCAGGAAAGACTTGGAGCTCATGCTCTAGCATTGCGTCTGTGCGCGGGGAGACCCGCGCCACGGCCCTTTTGAAGGCCTGATCGGTTGCCGGAACGGCCCGCTCCCGCTATAGGGCGTGGAGAGGGTGAACCATGTCCGATATGCGTCTGATTGTTGCTGGGGCAGGCGGCCGGATGGGCCGGGCGCTGGCACGAGCGATTGCCGACACCGAAGGCGCGGTGCTGGCGGGAGCCCTGGAGGCGCCCGGCTCGGAGCTGCTTGGCAAGGATGCCGGCGTACTCGCGGGCCTGCCGGCCAACGGCGTCAAACTCTCGGCCGACCTCTGGGCGATGTCGAAGGACGCCGACGGCATCCTGGATTTCACCGTGCCGGCCGCGACCATCGCCAATGTCGCGATCGCGGCCGAACGCGGCATCGTGCACGTCATCGGCACCACCGGACTGTCGGCCTCCGACAACGCCGTGATCAAGAGCGTCACCAACCGTGCGGTCGTGGTGCAGTCGGGCAATATGAGCCTGGGCGTCAATCTGCTCGCGGCGGTGGTCAAGCGCGTCGCCAAGGCACTCGACGAGAGCTTCGATATCGAAGTCGTGGAAACCCACCACCGCATGAAGATCGATGCGCCCTCGGGCACTGCGCTGATGCTGGGCCAGGCCGCTGCCGCCGGCCGCGGCATCTCGCTCGATGAGCATTCGGACCGCGGCCGCGACGGCATCACCGGCGCGCGCAAGCCGGGCGACATCGGCTTTGCCTCCTTGCGCGGCGGCACCGTCGCCGGCGAGCACAGCGTGACCTTCCTCGGTCCGTTCGAACGCCTGACACTGTCGCATCTCGCCGAAGACCGCATGCTGTTCGCACACGGCGCGCTCAAGGCGGCGCTGTGGGCGCATGGCAAGAAGCCGGGGCACTACTCCATGGCCGACGTGCTCGGTCTCGCAGACATCTGAGCGAGCTGGAGCATGAACCGGACCCGAAGGGCCGCGTCAGCGCAAGATGTGAAGCGGCTTTCCGCCAAGATCATTCCCCAACAATAACCTGAATGGAAAGCAGTCAATGAGCGAACGTCTCCTCGTGCTCGTCCGCCACGGTCAGAGCGAGTGGAATCTGAAGAACCTGTTCACGGGCTGGAAGGATCCTGATCTCACCGAGCTGGGCGTGAAGGAAGCCACGGAAGCCGGCCGCAAGCTGAAGGCGCAGGGCCTCGTGTTCGACGTCGCCTACACCTCGGTCTTGACGCGCGCGCAGCACACGCTCGATCTCATTCTCGGCGAGCTCGACCAGAAGGGCCTGCCGACCTCCAAAGACCTCGCGCTGAACGAGCGCGACTACGGCGATCTCTCCGGCCTCAACAAGGACGATGCCCGCAAGAAATGGGGCGAGGACCAGGTGCTGATCTGGCGCCGCTCCTACGACGTGCCGCCGCCCGGCGGCGAAAGCCTGAAGGATACGCTGGCGCGCGCGCTGCCCTATTACGTGCAGGAGATCCTGCCCGGCGTGCTCAACGGCAAGCGCACGCTGGTCGCCGCCCACGGCAACTCGCTGCGCGCGCTGATCATGGTGCTGGAAAAGCTCTCGCCCGAAGGCATTTTGAAGCGCGAGCTCGCGACCGGTGTGCCGATCATCTACCGGCTCAATGCGGATTCGACGGTGGCGTCGAAGCTGGATCTGGCGGGCTGAGCTTCGCCACAAGCGCGGAGTCGTAGGTGGGCAAGGCGTAGCGTGCCCACCATGTGTCAGCGATCGCGGAAGAATGGTGGGCACGGCGCTATGCGCCTTTGCCCACCCTACGGCATCTCGCTCACTGCATCCCCAGCTGCCCGGCTTCCCAGCCCAGCATCGCCTGCTTGCGGGTGATGCCCCAGTGATAGCCGGTGAGCGTGCCGCTCTTGCCGAGCGCGCGGTGGCAGGGCACGACGAACGAGACCGGGTTCTTGCCGACCGCAGCGCCGACGGCGCGTGAGGCCTTCGGGCTGTTGATGTTGCAGGCGATGTCGGAATAGGACACCGCGCGACCCATCGGGATCTTCAGCAGCGTCTCCCACACCCGCACCTCGAAATCGGTGCCGATCATCACCACGCGCAACGGCTGGTCCGGCCGCCACAGCTTGGTGTCGAAGATGCGCTGTGCGAGCGGCGCGGTGCCTTCGTGATCCTCGACGTAAGTTGCGTTGCGCCATCGCCGCGTCATGTCGGCGAGCGCGACCTTCTCCTCACCGGGATCGGCGAACGCAAGGCCTGACAGGCCGCGGTCGGTGGCGATCACGATCGCCGTGCCGAAGGGCGAGGGATGGAAGCCGTAGCGCAAGGTGAGACCCGCGCCGCCGTTCTTCCATTCGCCGGGCGACATCGCTTCATGGGTGACGAAGAGATCGTGCAGCCGGCCCGGTCCTGAAAGACCTGAGTCGAGCGCGGCATCGAGAATGCTCGCGGAGTCCCGCAACAGTCCCTTGGCGTGATCGAGCGTCAGCGCCTGCATGAACGCCTTCGGCGTGATCGAGGCCCAGCGGCGGAACAGATGGTGCAGCTCATCCGGCGTGACGCCCGCCGCATCGGCCATCGCTTCGATGGCCGGCTGGGTGCGCCAGTTCTCCGAGATGAATGCGATCGCCCGGCGCACGGAGTCGTAATCGCGCAACGCGGCGTTCTGGGAGCCCGGCTTGGCCAGGCGCTGGTCATTTATGGCGAGTGTCATCATGACTGGAAATGTAGGCGTGGCGCCGGGCCGAAACCACCCGATTTCCGATCCGGACTCAGGAGACCGGGTTGTAGGTCGGGCCGCGCTTGGCAGCGTTCAGGGCCTCAACCAAGCCTTTGTAAAAAGGTGCTTTTTCGTCCGGACCGAGGAAGCGGGCGATCTGGATCTGGTGGCCGCGCGAGATCAGATAGAGATGCTCGATGCCAAAATCCTCGTCGACTTCCATGTCGAGGCGGACCCAGAGCGGATTGAACGTCCATTCGGCGACCTGGCCGCGATGACTGACGCGCCGCACCCGCAGCTCGGACGTCGTGACCGAAATCTCCTCGCGCGCCCGCGCGGTGCGGAAATTAGCCTTGAAGGCCCACCAGATCACCAGCACGTCGAGGCCGAAGAAGCCGAACACCGGCCACGCACCCATCATCAGGAAGGCGAGGCCGGTGGCAAAGCTCACCACGCTCAGGAACAGCATCACGGCGAGGAAGCCGGTGCGGTTCAGCGAGCGGTGCGGCGTCAGGAGCGCGGAAAAGATCTGAGGCTCCGTCTCGCTCTCAGATCGCTCGCGCTCAATTTCGTTGCCTGTGCTCATCGTCCCTCAGTATATCCGGATCATGGCGAAAATCACCCGCAAGCCGGCCCCGCGCAAAGCGTCCGTGCCGAAGAAAAAGGCAAAGGCCACTGTTGCGAAGCCGAGGGCTCCCGCCAGGAAATCGCTCAAGGCCACAAGACCCAATTCCAAACCTTGGACGCCGGCCGAGATCCATGAGGTCTTCAGCCGTTTCCGCAAAGCCAATCCGGAGCCGAAAGGCGAGCTCGAGCACGTCAATCCGTTCACGCTGCTGGTCGCGGTGGTGCTGTCGGCGCAGGCCACCGATGCCGGGGTCAACAAGGCGACGCGCGCATTGTTCGAGATCGCCGACACGCCGCAGAAGATGCTCGACCTCGGCGAAGAGCGCTTGCGCGAATACATCAAGACCATCGGCCTTTATCGCACCAAGGCGAAGAACGTCATTGCGCTGTCGGCAAAAGTGCTCAGCGATTTCGGCGGCGAGGTGCCGCGCACGCGAGCCGAGATCGAGTCGCTGCCCGGCGCTGGGCGCAAGACCGCAAATGTCGTGCTCAACATGGCCTTCGGCGAGCACACCATGGCGGTGGACACGCATGTGTTTCGCGTCGGCAACCGCACCGGGATGGCGCCCGGCAAGACGCCGCTCGAAGTCGAGCTTGGTCTCGAAAAGGTGATCCCGGCCGAGTTCATGTTGCACGCCCATCATTGGCTGATCCTGCATGGCCGCTATACTTGCCTCGCCCGCAAGCCGCGCTGTGAGGTGTGTCTGATCAACGATCTCTGCCGGTGGCCGGAGAAGACGGTCTGAGGTGGCACCGTCGTTTCGGGGGGCGATGTGAAGCAAGCCGGGTTTGGGGGCATGTCGTGAGTCAGCAGGAACAAGTCTCGTCGCCACCGCCACCGCCGGCCGCGGCACCGGCTCCGCCGCCGAAGCCGACGCAGCGGCCGGCGAGCTCGCTCTGGGGCCGGCTCGCGATCCCCCTGTTCGCCGTGATCGTCGCGCTCGCCTTCGTGGCACTGGCGACGCTCCGCTTCGACGAATGGGTCGGCAACGCCGTGGTCCAGACCACCAACGACGCCTATGTGCGCGCCGACCTGACGCGGCTTGCTAGCCGCGTCTCCGGCGAAGTGCTAACCGTCGGGGTCTCCGACTTCCAGCGCGTCAAGGCCGGCGATCTCCTGATCCAGATCGATCCCGCCGACTACCAGGCCCAGGTCGCGCAGTCCGAGGCCGCTGTCGCCGCCGCGCAGGCCGTGCTCGACAATCTGAGCAACCAGGTCGAGCTGCAATATGCGACCATCGCGCAGGCGCAGGCCGCGCAGCTGTCAGCGGAAGCGTTGGAAGTCGAGGCCCGGCAGGAGCAGGATCGCCAGAAATCGCTGACGCAGACGGAGGCCGGCACGCGGCAGCGGTTGGAACAGGCCGTCGCGGGCTATGCGAAGGCGCAGGCCGACGTACGTGCCAGTCGCGCCGTCATCGCCGCGCAGCAGCATCAACTCGAAGTTCTGCAGGGCACCAAGAAGCAGCGCGCCGCCGATGTCGCGGCGGCCAAGGCGACGCTGGCGAGCGCGAAGCTGAAGCTCGGCTATACCAGGATCACCGCGCCGTTCGACGGCGTCGTCGGCGAGCGCCAGGTGCAGCCCGGCGACTACGTCAACATCGGCACCAACCTCATCAACGTGGTGCCGCTGCCGAAGGTCTACGTGATCGCGAATTACAAGGAGACCCAGCTCACTCATGTGGCGCCGGGCCAGCCGGTCGAGATCACCGTCGATGGCTTCCCGCGCGAGAAGCTGCGCGGCAAGGTCGAGCGCATTGCGCCCGCGACCGGCGCGCAAGTGGCCCTGCTGCCGCCGGACAATGCGACCGGCAATTTCACCAAGGTCGTGCAGCGCATTCCCGTGCGCATCCAGTTCGACGACAACCAGCCGCTGCTGGCGCGGCTGGTGCCGGGCATGTCGGTCGTCACCAGCATCGACACGAAGGCCGCGAATGGCGGAAAATGACGATGCCGGCCGCGGACCTCTCTCGCGCGGCGGCATCGCGCCACAGCCGTTGTTTGCCGTGGCGGCGGTGCTGCTCGGCTCGTTCCTCGCCAATTTCGACAGCCGGCTGACCACGGTCGGCCTGCCGGACCTGCGCGGTGCGTTCTCGCTCTCGTTCGACGAGGGCGCCTGGCTTTCGACCGCCGGCATCGGCTCGCAGATCCTGATTGCGCCGGCGGTGGCGTGGCTCGCGACGGTGTTCGGCCTGCGCCGCGTGCTCGGCATCCCGAGCCTCGTCTACGCCGTGGTGTCGCTGATCATTCCCTTCGTGCACGATTATCCGACGCTGCTCGCGCTCAGCGTCGTGCATGGCCTGCTGCTCGGCACCTTCGTGCCTGCGACGCTCATGATCGTGCTACGAAACCTGCCGATCCGATGGTGGGTGCCGGCGATCTCGCTCTATTCGATCCGGGTCGGCTTTGCGCTGGATACGTCGAGCTCCCTGGTCGGCTTCTATGTCGACCATCTCGGCTGGCAATGGTTGTACTGGCAGAGCGTCGTGATCGCGCCTTTGATGGGCCTGATGGTTTATCTGGGCACGCCGAGCGAGCCGGTGAACCGCACGCTGCTGCACGAGGCCGATTGGGGCGGCATGCTGCTGCTCGGCGCCGCGGTCTCGATGATCTATGCCGGCCTCGATCAGGGCAATCGCCTGGACTGGCTCGGCTCCGGCACGGTGATGGCGCTGCTCGTCAGCGGTGTGGTGCTGTTCGCAGGCTTCCTCGTCAACGAGGCGCTGGTGCGACGGCCCTGGGCGCATGTGAACGTGCTGTTCTCGCGCAATGTCGGGTTGGGGCTGGTCTTGATCCTGCTCTACACGCTGACCAGCCTCTCCAACTCGTCGCTGGTGCCGAATTTCCTCGGCAATGTCGTTCTGCTCCGGCCGGAGCAGAGCGGGATGTTGCTGCTCACCTATGGTGCGCTGCCGATGTTCGTGCTGGTGCCGATCTCGATCTGGCTGCTGCGGCATTTCGATACGCGGCTCGTCGTGGTGCTGGGCTTTGCCTGCTTTGCCGCGGCGAATCTCTGGGGCACGCAGCTCAGCCATGTCTGGGCGCGCGAGGATTTTGTCGGCATCGTGCTGCTCCAGGCGATCGGGCAGTCGCTGATCCTGCTGCCGCTCATCATCACGCTGCTGTCGAACGCCGATCCGAGCCGTGCCACCTCCTTTGCCGCCTACATCCAGATCATGCGACTCGGCGGTGCCGAGATCGGCGTGGCGCTGATGGGAACGTGGCTGCGCGTGCGCGAGCAGGTCCATTCCTTCTATCTCGGCCAGGACCTTGTGGTCGGCAATGCCGACGTGGTGGGTAGGCTCAAGCAGCTCGCCGATTACTTCGCGGCCCATGGCACCGGCATGGCGCAGGCGCGCGCGTTCGGCGCGCTCGCGGGCCTGGTGCAGCGAGAGGCCAATGTGCTCGCCTATATCGACGGCTTCTGGCTGTGCTTCTGGCTCGCGATGGTCGCGCTCGGCGTCGTCGCACTGATCACCCGGGCGCCACCGGGCCCGTTCACGCCGGCGCCGTTCGGTTTCGCCAAGATGCTGCTGCGCAAATGCGGGGTGCAAGTGAACTGAGAAGTGAACTGAGAGGTAAGCTGAGAGGCCTCACCGCATCTGCCGCGCCGGCTCGATCAGCTCGGGCCGCGGCCCCGACAGGCGCTTGTGCATGTGGACCATGAACGCCATGCCGAAGATCGGCGTCGCCAGATTGACGATCGGGATCGAGACGAAGGCCGCAATGAAAAGGCCGGCGGTGAAGATGGTCGCGGCGTTGTCGCGCCGCATCGCCTTGGCTTCCTCCGGCGAACGGAAGCGCATCGCGGCGAGCTCGAAATATTCGCGCCCGAGTAGCCAGGCGGCGGCGACGAAGAAGATCAGGAATCCGGCACCAGCGAACAGGACCAGCGGCAACGCCACCAGATAGACCACGATCGTCAGCAGCGCGGTCTTGACGCCCTCGTAGATCGCCTGGCTGAACGGCAGCGCAGCGCCCGGCCGCTCGGCGGGATAGTGCTCGCGCTCGACGATGTCGGCGACGTCGTCGACGAACAGGCTCGCCACCAGCGAGGTGATCGCAGGCATCAGGAACACGCCGCCGAACACGACGCCGAGGCCCGCCGTGATCGAGACGATCCAGGCGAGGACCTCGAGCGAGGAATGCCAGCTCGGCCCGAGCAGGCCTTCCAGCCAGACCTCACCATAGGTCGCAAACCAGCTCAGCAGCCGCTGCAAGCCGATCGCCAGCACGATGATCAGGACCAGTGCAAGCCCGATCGATCGCCACAGGATCGAGCGCATCGGCGGCGAGATCAATTGCGACAGCGCCTTTACGGCGGCATCGAGCATCGGAGTACCTCTCAGCAAAACCACCCGCGAGAGGTAGACATGCGCGGAAGGTTCGACAAGAGGTCGAGCCTTCCGGGGCAGATTGCCGCGCCTGGAGCTTGGGTTCTGAGTGAATCAGAACGGAAGCTTCGGGCTGTTGTTTTGAGGCGTCTTCTTGACGCGAGCAGCCACTTCGCTTGAAGACGCTCTAGCTTACCCTGATGACGAGGGCGTAGTTCTGCGGCGCGACGGCGATGGAATGAGCGATGACCGATATCACCGCTTCGCCTGCTGGCAGATTCTCGAAGATGACCTGCTCGACATTGTTCCGGCGGTCGAAGTCCTTCGAGCCGGCCGGCATGTTGCCATGGCGTTCCTGCTTGTTGGCCACCACGACGAGATCGAGGTCGCTTTGCAGGCCTTCGCCGGGCGGATCGGTCCAGACCAGCGTCACCTTCAGGCGACGGCCTCCCGCGGGTATCGTCACCGTGCGGTCTTCGCGGTCGCCGGCGTCCAGCTTTTTCTTCTCGTCGAAGAACTGCAAGGCTTCCTTCGCAGCGAGCGGGCCGACCACGGCCTGGACGTCGACCCGGCCGAAGCCCTGACTGTTGTTCGCGACGGAGCCCGCCTCCGAGGGATTGTATTGTCCGGCAAGACTGCGCGCTCCGTTGATGATGAGCGCCTTGAGCAGCGCAGCGCTCGGCGACTTCAGTCCCTGGCTTTTCCTTAGGAATGCCCGGACCACGGCGACACATCCGGCCACCAGGGGCGTCGCCATGCTAGTGCCGCCCTCGAACATGTAGAGCGGGTCCTTCGAGGGCTTCCATCCCGTCGATTTCGTGGCGCGGGAGCGCGTCGACAGGATGAAGGATCCCGGCGCCACGACGTCAGGCTTGATGCGTTCGTCGTTGGTGGGTCCCCGGCTGCTGAAGGCCACCATTCCTTCGGGATTGTTGGCGACAGCATCAGGGTTGATGGGAAGGGCTGGAAAATCGTCCGGCCACGCCTCGCCATAGGTCATGGCCTCGTTGGGACGATTGTTCTCGCAGGCGCCGATGGTGAGGCAGTTCTTGGCGGTCCCGGGCGGTGTAACGGAGTTGGGGTCGACCTGGCCATTGCCATCCTTGTCGCTGCCCTCATTTCCGGCGGCGAAGCAGATCAGCATGTCGCGGTGCGCGTAGACGAACGTGTCGAGCTCGTTGGCCTGGGAGTCGTACACGCCGAAATTTCCGACGCTGCCCCAGGAGTTGGAATGGATTCGCGCCTTGTCCGTCTTGTAGGGCGGGCCGAACAGCGCATCGAGGCTGTCGGGCAGGCCGCCGAGATTGCCGCCGCTGTCGAGCACGGATTGCAGAACCAGCTTGGCGCCGGGAGCCGTGCCGCGGATCGGGCCGTCGCTTTTCGATACGCCGTCGCCGAGGGCAGAACCCGCGACATGGGTGCCGTGACCATCAGGATCGTCTTTGCGTCCCGGCCGGCCGAGCGCGTAGAGCTTCTTGACGCGCCCCTTGAAGGCCGGGTGCGTGTTCGTGGTCGATCCCTTGTCGAAACCGGTATCGGCGATCGCGATGATCTCGCCCGCGCCTTCGCCGCCATTGCTCGGCGTCGCCGCGGGAACGCGAAGAATGCCCCGCGCGATGTTGTTGAGCAGCTTGCGTGGAAAGACCTTCTCGACGCTGCGCACCTCGTCGAGCGCCGCGACGTCGGCAAGACGGCGCATCTTCAGCGTCACACGCACCTTGGCCGTGCCCGGAACGACGTCGTCAAGCTGCACATGCGCCGCTTCCGCGATCTTCTTTGCAGCGGCCTTCACGCCGACATTGCGGTGGAGCATGACGTCGACGGTCACGCTGGTGCGGTCGAGCGCCGCCGGCTTTGCCGCAAGCGCGCGCGCCGCAGCGACGCCTCCGGGTTGGGTGTGAAGGTTGCGCAGTGCCGGCGCGATCTTCACGATGCCCGGGTAGAGGTCTGCCCATGTCACGAACGGCAGTTTCCGCACCTTGTCGAGCCCGGCCGCTGGAAAGTGACAGATGACGGCGCTGCCCGGGACGGCTTCCAGGATCTCGGCGCCGGCCTTGGCGAGCTGCCCTCTGCGCTCGGCGTTGAGCGGCTGGTTGGTCTGCACGATGATGTAGTCGGATTCCTTCGCATTCGCATGATCCAGCGACAGCGCGGCGCGTTCCGCGTGCGGAGCCGAAGGATCGATCGTGATGCCGTTGATCGTGATCTGCGCCATGGCCGTTCCACTTTCCCTGATTGATCGCCCGTCCTTTGTCGTCTGCGCTGGCCGGATCGCTCGGCTCAAGGCTCCGCCGCGATGCTGGCCCAGCAGGTGATGGCGCTACAGACCGTGCTCCAGCGGCCGAACCCCTTGTAGATCTGGGCGGCGATCTGCTCCTGCTGCTGCAGGGTGCCTTCGGCCTTGATCTGCGGATCGGAGACGTTGCGGATCGCGAGCCAGCGCGGCGCCTTGTCGCCCATCTCCTGCGCGACCAGGCCAAGGATGGCATCGCCCATTTCCGAGACGTCGCCGAGCCCCTGGAGATGGAAGTGGTCGTCCGAGGTGTCGAAGCCGAAGAAGTCGGTGGTGACCACGGAGGAGGACAGGCCGCTCGGCTTCACGACGAAGATCTTCGGCGCCCTTGTATTGTCCTTCGGCAATTGCCCGGCATTGGCCTTGAACAGCGTCTTGGCCTGCGCGAACTTCTTCGTCACGGCGGATCTGCTGGAAAAATGCTCCTGCGCGAACGGCTGCTTCTTGAACTTCGATAGGCAGTCGAAGCGAACGATCGGGCTGACGACGACGTCGCCGACCTCGAATTCCTTGCCGATGCCGCCGGCCGTGCCCGTGGTGATGACGAGCGTCGGCTGCACCTCGGTGATGATCTGGCGCCAGACGTCGATGTTCGGCAGCTGCGGGCCGTCCTGCGACATGTGCGAATCGGATTTGAAGATCACGACCTTCTTCTTGCCGATCGTGGTGGTCCAGTAGGTGCCGAGCCGTTTCAGCTCCTTGGCCGGACAGCCGTTGCGCATCTTCTTGGAGATGGCCGCGTAATTGTGCGTGTAGGGTAGGTAATCGTTGCGGGAGTCCTTGCCCGGCGTCAGCACGCGGCTGAGGGCGTGCCCTTCGTCGACGGTCCAGGTCACGACCAGCACGTCGGCGCGCGGCAGCGGTCCCTTGCCGTTGCCCTTCGGCTTCGGCCCAGTTTGCGGCGCCAGCCCTTTCGGCCAGGCAATGTCGGTGAAGCGCGACAGCCCGGTCGAGGTCGAGAAGGCCATGAACTCGCGGCCCTCGCTCGATTCGGAATCGAAATCGATGATCTCGCGCCGAAAGTCCTCGGTCGTGACCTTCGCGGATTTCTTCACCGCGCCCTTGGCCACGCGTTTCACCGCGAAGGTGTCGGGCGGGGGTGGCGTCGTGATCGGATCGAAACCGAGATTTCTCTCAACCCATTTGCGGTCAGCACGCATCGCATTGTCTCCGCCAAATTGATTTCCAGACGTCTGATTTCGACAAACGTCTTCCGTTGGTCGGCCAGACAAGCCAACGGTTGCAATTTTAAATCGAAATCCTTGTCGTCGAATGGTCGTGAATATTGACCGATTCCGTGCCGATCTGAGCCAGTCGGATGTTGCCCCTGCCAAACAAGAGGTTTTCTGAAAAAATATCGCTCAAATGCCTGAACCAATTTGGGTTCGAGATTACACCTATAGTTGAGGTGCGACAATCTGCCTTCCAATCACAAACGGAGGAAGTCATGGCAAGCTCGACCACGCGCGTGACGCTGGCGAACAGCGCACGGAAATTGCCGAAGGGGGCCAAGCTCGTCGGTGCGGCCGATCCCAAGCAGGAAATCGAGATCAGCGTCCGCCTGCGCGCGAAGCGTGCCGACGATGAGCAGGTGATGACGCTCGGCGCGCAACCGCCGCGCGAGCGGCAGTATCTCTCGCGTGCCGAGTTCGGCGCAGAGATGGGCGCGGATACCGCCGACGTCGCCAAGATCGACGATTTCGCTCATCACCACGATCTCAACGTCAAGAGCGTGCATCTGGCCTCCCGCACCGTGAAGCTGACCGGGACGGTGAAGGCCATGAGCGCAGCCTTCGGCGTCAAGCTCAACAAGGTCAGATACGAGGGCGCGACCCATCGCATGCGTAAAGGTAGCGTGCAGATCCCGGCCGAGCTCGCAGGTATCGTGGTCGGCGTGCACGGCCTGGACAACCGGCCGGTGGCGCAACCCCACTTCCGCCGCAAGCTGCCGCAGAAGGGCGCAGCCGCACGCGCCGCGCAGGGCGGCAGCTTCTCGGTCGATCAGATCGCCCAGCTCTACAATTTCCCGGGCGGCGAGACCGGCGCCGGCCAGTGCATCGCCATCATCGAGCTCAACGACATCGACCAGAAGGGCCATCCCACGGGCGCCGGCTACAAAACGTCAGACCTGCGCACCTTCTTCAAGAAGGCGGGCATCACGATGCCGAAGATCGCACCCGCGAGCGTCGACGGCGGCGCCAACAAGCCCGGCCATTCCGACGCCGACGGCGAGGTCGTGCTCGACATCGAGGTGGCCGGTGCGATCGCGCCCGGCGCCAGGATCGTGGTCTATTTCGCGCCCAACACCACCAACGGCTTCATCGATGCGGTCAAGGCCGCCGTCCACGACACCGCGCGAAAACCTTCGGTGATCTCGATCAGCTGGGGCGGGCCGGAAGACCAGGAAGGCTCGCAGCAATTCGTCGACGGCCTGAACGAGGCGATCCGCGACGCCGCCGCGATGGGCGTCACCGTCTGCGTTGCCTCCGGCGACAATGGTTCGGCTGACATGGGTGCGGACTGGGACGGCAAGCCACATGCAGATTTCCCGGCCTCGAGCCCGTTTGCACTCGCCTGCGGCGGCACCAATCTGAAGGCGCCGAACGGCCAGATCAACGAGGTGGTCTGGAACGGCGGGCCGCAGGGCGGCGCAGGCGGCGGCGGTGTCAGCGTCGTGTTCCCGCGGCCACAATACCAGGCCCAGGCCCATGTGCCGAAATCACCGACGCATCACAACGGCCGCGGGGTGCCCGATGTTGCCGGCGATGCCGATCCTGCGACCGGTTACCAGATCTTCCTCAACGGCGTCGGCACCACCATCGGCGGCACAAGTGCCGTGGCGCCGCTGATGGCGGGGTTGATCGCCCGCATCAACGAGGCGACGACGAAGAAATTCGGCAAGACCGTCGGCTTCATCAACCCGCTGATCTATGCCTCGCACACGCAAGGCGTGTTCCGCGACATCACGGTCGGCAATAACGACATCACCGGCGATCTGCACGGCATGTACAAGGCCGGCCCCGGCTGGGACGCCTGCTCCGGCCTCGGCGTCCCCAACGGCGAAGCGCTGCAGAATTTGCTGTCGGCGTGAGGTTGTCTCTTCCTTCTCCCCTTGTGGGAGAAGGTGGCGCGAAGCGCCGGATGAGGGGTATGCTTCCGCGAGTTCAGAATTCGCGGAGAAATACCCCTCACCCGTCTCACCGCTGCGCGGTGAGCCACCCTCTCCCACAAGGGGAGAGGGTTAAGCGCGTGTGCGACTCGCTCCTACTCGTGCCGGTGCCCGTGCTTGCGCGCCTTCGCCTGCTTCCCTTCACCGGTCGGGATCATCACTACGCGGCCGTAGCGGACGCCGCGTTCGGCGATGATGTGGTCGGCGAAATGCCTGACCTCGCCGGCGTCGCCGCGCAGCGCCGTCATCTCCATGCAATTGTTGTCGTCGAGATGGACATGCAGGGTGGCCAGCGCGAGCTCGTGGTGGCCGTGGAATTCCTGTACCAGACGTTTCGAGAGATCGCGCGCGGCGTGGTCGTAGACGTAGACGAGGCCGGCGACGCAGGGGCCGGTCTGCGCGGTGTCCTCGGTGCTCTGTTGCAGGCCGGCGCGCGCGAGGTCGCGGATGATCTCGGAGCGGTTCTGGTAGCCGCGCGCTTCCGCCGCCGCGTCGATCTCCGCCAAAAGATCGTCCTCGATGGTGATCGTAATCCGCTGCATCAGGTCCTCTCCGCGCGTACCGCCGAATGGACCTGTTCTACACGGATTTCGCGCCCCTCACAGCCGCGTCCCGCGCAGCCGCAGCGCATTCCCGACCACGCTCGCCGAGGACAGCGCCATCGCCGCCGCGGCGATGATCGGGGACAGCAGGATGCCGAACGCCGGGTAGAGGATGCCGGCCGCGATCGGAATGCCGGCGGCGTTGTAGATGAAGGCGAAGAACAGGTTTTGCCGGATATTGCTCATGGTCGCCTGCGACAGTCTTCGCGCACGCACGATGCCGGTGAGATCACCGCTCAACAGGGTGACGCCGGCGCTCTCCATCGCCACGTCCGTGCCGGTGCCCATGGCGATGCCGACCTCGGCGGCCGCCAGTGCGGGCGCGTCGTTGACGCCGTCGCCCGCCATCGCGACGCTGCGCCCGGCCTTTTGCAGCTTCGTCACCACCGCGCTCTTCTGGTCGGGCAGAACCTCGGCCTCGACCTCGGCGATACCGAGCCGGCGCGCCACCGCTTCCGCCGTCGTGCGATTGTCGCCGGTCAGCATGATGACCTTGATGCCTTCATCGGCCAGCGCCCTCAGCGCTTCCGGGGTCGAGGCCTTGACCGGATCGGCGATCGCGAACAGGCCGGCCAGCTTGCCGTCGACGGCCATGTTGATCACGGTGGCGCCGTCCTGGCGCATGCGTTCGGCCTCGGCATCGAGCGCCCTGGTGTCGATGCCAATCGACACCAGATATCTTGCGTTGCCGAGCACGATGCTCCTGCCGTCGATTATTCCGGTCGCGCCCTTGCCCGTCGGCGAGTCGAACTGTTCGACCTGAACGAGGGTGAGTTGCTTCTCCTTCGCGGCGCGCACGATGGCGTCGGCCAGAGGATGCTCGCTGGCGCGCTCGACGCTGGCCGCAATGCCGAGGATGTCGTCCTCCACAAAGCCGGCAGCCGGGACGATCGCGACCACCTTGGGCTTGCCCTCGGTCAGCGTGCCGGTCTTATCGACCACGAGCGTGTCGATCTTCTCCATCCGCTCCAGCGCCTCGGCGTTCTTGATCAGCACGCCCGCCTGCGCGCCGCGGCCGACGCCGACCATGATCGACATCGGGGTCGCCAGGCCGAGCGCGCAGGGGCAGGCGATGATCAGCACGCTGACGGCAGCAACGAGGCCGAACGCCAGCCGCGGCTCCGGTCCGAACCAGGCCCAGGCGGCAAAGGCGGCGATGGCGACGGCGATCACGGTCGGCACGAACCAGCCAGCGACCTGGTCGGCCAGCCGCTGGATCGGCGCGCGCGAGCGCTGCGCGTCCGCGACCATCTGCACGATCTGCGACAGCAACGTCTCGCGCCCGACCTTGTCGGCGCGCATGATGAAGCCGCCCGACTGGTTGAGCGTGCCGGCGATGACTTTTGCACCTGGCTCCTTCGTCACCGGCATCGATTCGCCGGTGACGAGGGATTCGTCGAGCGCGGAGCGTCCCTCGAGGATAATTCCGTCGACCGGCACCTTCTCGCCGGGGCGGACGCGCAAATGGTCGCCGGCGTGGAGCGCATCGATCTCGACCTCGTGCTCGCCGCCATCGGCATCGACGCGGCGCGCAGTTTTTGGCGCAAGCTGCAACAGCGCCTTGATCGCACCTGACGTCGCGTCACGGGCGCGCAGCTCCAGCACCTGGCCGAGCAGCACCAGCACGGTGATCACAGCAGCAGGCTCGAAATAGACGGCAACGGCGCCATCATGACTGCGGAAGGTCGCCGGGAAAATCTGCGGCGCGACAGTCGCGACGACGCTGTAGACATAGGCGACGCCTGTGCCCATCGCGATCAGCGTGAACATGTTGAGGTTGCGGGTGACCAGAGACTGCCAACCTCGGACGAAGAACGGCCAGCCGGCCCACAGCACGGCGGGCGTGGTGACGACGAGCTGGATCCAGTTCGACAGCGCCGGATCGATCCAGTCGTGAGGGCCGGCGAGATGGCCGCCCATCTCCAGCACCACCGCCGGCAGCGCCAGCGCGCCACCGATCCAGAGCCGCCGCGTCATGTCGGCAAGCTCGGGATTGGGGCCGGTGTCGAGGCTCGCGACCTCCGGCTCCAGCGCCATGCCGCAGATCGGGCAGTTGCCGGGTCCGACCTGGCGGATCTCCGGATGCATCGGGCAGGTGTAGATCGTGCCCGCGGGCATCTCGGGTTCGGGCGCCTTCTCTCTGGCGAGATACTTTGCGGGATCGGCGGCGAATTTGGTGCGGCAGCCGGCCGAGCAGAAATGGAAGGTCTCGCCGTGATGTGTGTGGTGATGCCTCGAGGTCGCGGGATCGACCGTCATGCCGCAGACGGGATCGAGGACTTTTGTCGCGGCGGCGCCATGGTCATGCACATGATCGCCGTGCCCGCCGCAGCAGGAGGACGCCGCAGGCTTGTTGGCTGGCGGGGCGGCCTCGGGAGCAGCCTTGGGGGTGGCCTTGGCGGAACAGCCGCATCCGGACGGTGTTTCCGACGTGTGATGGTGCCCGTGGTCGGTGTCGTTCATTGCCATGCTCCGGCCTTGCAACATATACCCTAGGGGGGTATATAGAACGCATGCGCAAGGACATCAAGGCATCCGTCGGAAAACGTCTTGGCCGGATCGAGGGTCAGGTTCGCGGCCTCTCGAAGATGGTCGAGGAGGACCGCTATTGCATCGACATCGTGACGCAGATTTCGGCCGTGCGTGCCGCGCTGCGCCGGGTCGAGGAAGAGGTTCTGAAGGATCACGTCGCCCATTGCGTCGAGCACGCGATCGCGAGCGGCGACAAGGCCGATCAGCGCGAGAAGATCGCGGAGCTGATGGCGGTGATCGGGCGGGCGGAACGGTAGGTCTCCGCAGTCATTGCTTGGCTACGGTCGCAATGACGGTTGTTGATGCGAGATCGCACCACGGCCACAGGTGTCGTCCCTGCGAACGCAGGGACCCATAACCCCAGGGAGGGATTTGGCGAAGACTAGAAGTCGATCCCGGGTCGGTACAAAGACTGCCCGCACTCGATAGATTACGCGGTATGGGTCCCCGCGTTCGCGGGGACGACAGCGGGGCTACGCCGCCATCTCCTGCGCGCGTCCCCGCGCGCGGTACATCGCCAGTTCGTTCAGCAGCACAAAATGCTCGGAGCAGGCGGCGCCCATCTCCGCGGGCTGCGCGCTCACTTCTTCAGCCGGAACTTCAGTCGGCGCTTCTTCGTCAACCGTCTCAGGAACGAGCGGCGGCGCACTGAGCGTTTCTGGAAACACACTGAATGTGCCCGCTACCTCCTCGAGCGGCTTTTGCTTGTCGGCCCAATGCAGCGCGGTGTAGTCGAAGCCGTGCACGATGGTGGGTTTGACGACTTCGAAATAGGGCGAGATGTCGAAGTCGCGGGGCATGTAGAGCGAGGAATCGCGGATGTGCAGGATCTCGCGGCGGGCGGCGCGGCTGCCGGCCTTGGTGATCTTCGGCAGGATCGGATAGCGCACGGCATCGAAGGCCTGCGCGATCAGCGCCGAGCAGATGATTTTTGTCGGATCGCCCGAACCGATCGAGATCATGCGCCGCCGCCAGCGTTGCGGGATCGGCAACGGGAACAGGAAGCGCATCAGGTCGACGATGTTCTTGGTGTCATAGCCGAAGCCGATGCGATTGATCGCATAGCGGCAGACCGTGGTGCGGTCCTCATAGGACAGCCCGACCGGGCGGCAGACACGGGTGTGATACGGGAAATATTTCGACAGCGGCGCCGAGGTGACGCCCTCGCCGATATTGGCCTCGATCAGCACGTGCGGCTCGCCGTTGGGCTCCGTGGCGCCCTCGACCGGACCGACATAGAGCGCGGCATGGGACCAGGTCGACTGCGTCAGATATTTGATGATGCCGGAGATGCGGTTGTTGCACTCGACCAGCAGCACGTCGCCGGGCTCAATGACGCCGCGCAGGTGCTCCGGGTCGCTCGGCGTGAACGGCTCGTAGCCCGGCACCTCCTTCGAGAGGTACGCGGCAATCAGCTTGCCGACTGAGTCCAGAACCGTCCCCATTTCAAACTCCCCCCACGGCCTTTTCCGGCCGTCTTTTTCCCTTCTCTATCATGGTCGAAACGTGTTGCAATTCGGTTCATCACTCTGTGAGATCAAGCACGATTGATTCACCATGATGGTTGCCGTGCAACACCAGATGCAGCAAGGTTCGCGGGCCGTTCCCGTTCGCCGCAAGTTCCCGGAAACCATGACATGACAATCACGCGCCGCAGCTTCCTATCGGCGTCGGCGGCTCTTGCCGCGATGCCGGTCCTGCGCGCGACTGCCGCACCCCTGCCGCGTGAGGCCGACATCGTCGTGATCGGCGCGGGAGCGGCCGGAATTGCCGCGGCGCGGCGCATCATGGCCGCCAACCGCAAGGTCGTGGTCGTGGAAGCCGCATCCCGGATCGGCGGCCGCTGTATCACGGACAGCACGACCTTCGACGTGCCGTTCGATCGCGGCGCGCGCTGGATGCACAATCCCGAGACCAATCCAATGATCCGGCTGGCGCGCAGTGCCGGGCTCGACGTGCTGCCGGCACCGACCGGCCAGAAGATGCGTATTGGCCGCCGCAATGCGCGCGCGGGCGAGACCGAACAGTTCCTGGCGGCGCTGGTGCGGGCCAACCGCGCCATCGACGAGGCCGGGCGCGGCAAGCTCGATACGGCCTGCGCCTCGGTGCTGCCGAAGGATCTCGGCGACTGGGCCGGTGCGGCCGAATTCGTGCTCGGTGCGAGCTTTGCGGGCAAAGACCTCAAGGAGTTGTCGGCGATCGACAAGGCGCGTGCGCAGGACCGCAACACCGCGATCGCCTGCCGCCAGGGCCTGGGGACCCTGATCACCAGGCTCGGTGAACAGGCGCCGGTGGCGCTGTCGACGCCGGTGAGCAGGATTGCCTGGAGCAATCGCGATGTCAGCGTGGAGACGTCATCCGGCAGGATCGCCGCACGCGCCGCCATCGTCACGGTCTCGACCAATGTGCTGACATCGGGCGCGATCAAGTTCGGGCCTGATATTCCCAAGCGGACGCTCGATGCCGCGTCGAAGCTCACGCTCGGCAGCTACGATCGCATTGTGCTGCAACTGCCGGGTAATCCGCTGGGGCTCTCGCGCGACGACATCCTCATCGAGCAGAGCAATTCGACGCGCACGGCGCTGATGCTCGCCAATATCGGCGGCTCCTCACTGTGTTCGATCGATGTCGGCGGCTCGTTCGGCCGCGATCTCTCCGAGCAGGGCGAGAAGGCGATGGTCGCCTTCGCCAGGGAATGGATCACGAAGCTGTTCGGCAGC
Source organism: Bradyrhizobium barranii subsp. barranii (assembly GCF_017565645.3). Lineage (NCBI taxonomy): Bacteria > Pseudomonadati > Pseudomonadota > Alphaproteobacteria > Hyphomicrobiales > Nitrobacteraceae > Bradyrhizobium > Bradyrhizobium barranii. The sequence continues at coordinate 190,495 of NZ_CP086136.1, read as the reverse complement.
GAGGCTGCGGCCGCCGTGCAGAAGACCACCGCGACGCGCTGGAACGCCTCGCCTTTCGTGATGGGCGCGATGTCGGCGGCCTCGCCCGGCGGGCAGCTCTCGCGAAAAATCCTGACCGAGCCGATCGGCAACATGTTCCTCGCCGGCGAAGCCACGCACGAGACGCTGTGGGGCACCGTCGACGGCGCCTGGGAAAGCGGCGAGCGCGCGGCGGATGCGGCCTTGCGCAAGATCGGAGCGCTCAAGGACGAGTCGGCCGACGTGCCGACGCAGTCGACGAAGAAGCGCCGCGCGCCTCGACAGTAGGGCAATTAAGCCTCTACACACTCCGCCGTCGTCCCGGACAAGCGAAGCGCAGATCCGGGACCCATAACCACAGGAAGTGGTTTGGCGAAGACTCGTGGTGACCAGCTCGCACAATAAACGCTGACCGGGGTAATGGGTCCCTGCTTTCGCAGGGACGACAGCGGAGATTGTTACCGCAGAATCCCGTCCAGCACCGGCAGCCCCGCGATCACCGCCATCGCGATCAGACCGTAGCAAATCGCGCGAAATACTTTTTCGCTGGCGCGGCCGAACAGCGACGCACCGAACGCGACGCCGATCGCATAGACCGGGCCGACGATCAGCGACAGCACCAGCGATTCGCGTGAGATCAGGCCGGTCGTCGCGTAGCTGACCATCGAGAAGAAATCCGACGCGCCGAAGAACAGCACGATATTGGCGCGCGCGACGATCGGCGCGACGGGGCGGCCGAGCCAGTAGCCGACGATCGGCGGGCCGCCGGTCTGCGCCAGACCGCTACAGAAGCCCGAGAGGCCGCCGATGCCGACCGAGAGCCAGGCGTGGTCCTTGCCGCGATAGCGCCAGCCGGACAGCAGCAGCAGCAACAGCGCGGCGACGAAGCAGGAGATGATCCAGCGCGTGGTGACGGGCTCGAGCACGCTGAGGAAATAGGTGCCCACCGGCACGCCGACCAGCGCGCCCAGCACGATTACCGCGGTGGCCTTGCGGTCCGCCTTCCGCCACGCGTCGGGCAGCAGCGGCAGGGCCGCGACGAAATCGATCACAAGGAGCAGCGCGGCAACGAGACGCGGCGCCGCGATGCTGCTCGCCAGCGGCATGAAGATCAGCGCCGAGCCGAAGCCGGAGAAGCCGCGCACGGTGCCCGAAACGAAAGCGACGGCGCAGAGCGCCATCGCAATGGTGAGGCTGACGTCCTTCGGAAGAACATCCGCAAGGGTCATCCGCGCAAGACGCCGCCGGTCTTCTTCGTGACTTCCGCCACGATCTTCCCGGCGACGGCCTCGATCTCCTGATCGGTCAGCGTCTTCTCGCGCGGCTGGATCGTCACGGCGATCGCGATCGACTTCTTGCCGTCATCGATGCCCTTGCCCTCGTAGACGTCGAAGACATTCACGCCGGTGATCAGCTTCTTGTCGACGCCTTGGGCGGCGCGAACGATGTCGCCGGCCTTGACGGTGCGATCGACAATGAAGGCGAAATCGCGCGACACCGGCTGGAAGGCCGACAGCTCGATCACGGGCTTGGCGCGGGTCGGCTTCTTCTTCGCCTCGGGGATGCGGTCGAGGATCACCTCGAACACCATCAGCGGGCCGTCGGCGCCGAGCGCCTCGAGCGCGCGCGGATGCATCTCGCCGAAATAGCCGAGCACGTTCTGCGGGCCGATCTGGATCGTGCCCGAGCGACCCGGATGCAGCCAGGCTGGTCCGCCCGCGACGATCTGCAGCGCCTGCATCGGCGCACCGGCAACGGCAAGCACCGCGAGCGCGTCGGCCTTGGCGTCGAACAATTCGGCCTGCGCCGAACCCGACCAGTGCCGTCCCAGACCTTCGGAGGAGGCAAAGCCGCGGCGCACGCCGCTGGCCGCCATGAACTGATCCTGTGGGCGGTCGCCTTTGAACAGCTGGCCGACCTCGAACAGCGCGACATCGCCGAAGCCGCGATCGGCATTGGCCTGCGCCGCTGCGATCAGGCCCGCCAACAGGGTCGGACGCATGTCGGAGAGATCCGAGGCGATCGGGTTGGCGACTTCGAGCTCGCGCTGGCCGCCGCCGAACAGGGTTGCCGCAGACTTCGTGATGAAGGACCAGGTCACCGCTTCGATGATGCCGCGGCTCGCGAGTGCGCGCCTGGCGCGACGTGTGCGGAGCTGCAGCGGCGTCAGCACCGGCTTGCGCGCGTCCTCGCCGCGCTCGAACGGCGTCATCGGCACCTTGTCGACGCCGTAGATGCGCACGATCTCCTCGACGATGTCGGCCTTGCCATGCACATCGGTGCGCCACGAGGGCACCGCGACCTTCACCACCGGACCCGGGCCGGCCATCATGAAGCCGAGATGGGTCAGGATGCGCTTCATCTCCGGCTGCGGCACCTCGATGCCCGAGAGCCGCTTGACCTCGGTAACAGGAAAATCGATCACGCGGTCGTCGCCGAAAGCCTTGCCGACCACGACGTTCTCCGACGGCGCGCCGCCGCACATCTCCATCACCAGCTTGGTCGCGAGCTCGAGTCCCGGCACCATGAAGGCCGGGTCGACGCCGCGCTCGAAGCGGTAGCGCGCGTCAGAATTGATGCCGAGCTTGCGGCCGGTCTGGGCGATGTTGATCTCGTTCCACAGCGCCGATTCGATCAGCACGTCGGTGGTGTTCTCGTCGCAGCCCGAGGCCTCGCCGCCCATGATGCCGGCGAGCGATTCGACGCCGTGCTCGTCTGCGATCACGCAGATGGCGGGATCGAGATTGTAGGTGCGGCCGTCGAGCGCGAGCAGCGCCTCGCCATCGCGGGCGCGGCGCACGACGAGATTGCCCTTCACCTTCTTGGCGTCGAACACGTGCAGCGGACGGGCGCGGTCGTAGGTCATGAAGTTGGTGATGTCGACCAGCGCATTGATCGGACGCAGCCCGATCGCGGTCAGCCGCTTCTGCAGCCATTCCGGCGACGGCCCGTTCTTCACCCCGCGCACCAGGCGCAGCGCGAAACCCGGACACAGCGTGGCGTCCTCGACCGTGACCTTCACGGGGCACGGGAATTCACCCTTGATCGGCTTGATCGTGGGGTCCTTGAACTTGCCCATGTCGGCGGCGGCGAGATCGCGCGCGATGCCGTGCACGCCGGTGCAGTCCTGCCGGTTCGGCGTCAGATTGATCTCGACCACGGGATCGCCGAGGCCCGCCCATGCGGCGTAAGCAGCGCCGATCGGCGCATCCGCCGGCAGCTCCATGATGCCGTCATGGTCGTTGGAGATCTGGAGTTCAGCCGCCGAGCACAGCATGCCGCGGCTCTCGACGCCGCGGATGGTGCCGACACCGAGCGTGATGTCCTTGCCGGGAATGTAGGTCCCCGGCGGCGAGAACACGCTGACCAGGCCCGTGCGCGCATTCGGCGCGCCGCACACGACCTGCACCGGTGCGCCACCATCGCCGGTGTCGACCATGCAGACGCGCAGGCGATCCGCATTCGGATGCTGCTCGGCCGAGATCACCTTCGCGATGGTGAACGGCTTCAGCGCCTTCGCCTTGTCCTCGATGTTCTCGACCTCGAGCCCGATCATGGTGAGCTTGTCGGCGAGCTTTTCCAGGGGCTCGTCGGTGTCGAGATGATCCTTCAGCCAGGAGAGGGTGAATTTCACGAGCTCAGTCCTCCCGCAAGCGTCGGCACTTCGAGCGGCTTGAAGCCGTAATGGGACAGCCAGCGGACGTCGCTGTCGAACAGCTGGCGCAAATCGGCGATGCCGTATTTCAGCATGGCGATGCGGTCGATGCCCATGCCCCAGGCAAAGCCCTGGTACTCGTCGGGATCGATGCCGCAGGCGCGCAGCACGTTCGGATGCACCATGCCGCAGCCGAGAATCTCGAGCCAGTCCTCGCCCTCGCCGAACCGGATCTCGCCCTTGTCGCGGCGGCACTGGATGTCGACTTCCAGCGACGGCTCGGTGAACGGGAAGAATGACGGCCGGAAGCGCATGTTGATGTGGTCGACCTCGAAGAACGCCTTGCAGAACTCGTGCAGGATCCATTTGAGGTGGCCGAGATGCGAGTGCTTGTCGATGACGAGGCCTTCGACCTGGTGGAATTGCGGCGTGTGGGTCGCGTCCGAATCGATGCGGTAGGTGCGGCCCGGGCAGATCACGCGGATCGGCGGCTTCTGGCTCAGCATGGTGCGCACCTGCACCGGCGAGGTGTGGGTTCGCAGCAGCATGCGCGAGCCGTCCTCCTTCGGATGGAAGAAGAAGGTGTCGTGCATCTCGCGGGCGGGATGGCCTTCCGGGAAATTCAGCTTGGTGAAGTTGTAGTCGTCGGTCTCGATGTCGGGGCCTTCCGCGACCGAGAATCCCATGTCGGCGAAGATCGTCGTCAACTCGTCCCAGACCTGGCTCAGCGGATGGATGCGGCCGGCCTCTGTCGGCGCATCGCGCAGCGGCAGGGTGACGTCGATGGTCTCGGATGCGAGCCGCGCATCGAGCGCCGCCGACTTCAACACGTCGCGCCGCGCGGCGAGGGCCTGGGTGACCTCGTCCTTGGCCTGGTTGATCGCGGCGCCTTGCGTCTTGCGCTCGTCCGGCGACATCTTGCCGAGCGTTGCAAGCAACGCCGAGATCGAGCCCTTCTTGCCGAGGGACGCGACGCGGACGGCTTCGAGGGCGGCTTCGTCCCCGGCAGCACTGATCTGCGCGAGGATGGATTGGACGAGACTGGCGAGGTCGGACACGGTCGGATCCTTTCAAAACGCTGCCGGTTGTGGCCGCAGCCGGGCCGGAACGTCAAGCCGTATAGCCGTCGTAAATGCAGGGCATTTGAACCCTATAGGCATGGCTGGCACCAACCTGAAGTCGAGGGAGAAGACGATGCGTTTACGATCCTGGGTGGTCGGCTTGAGCTTGGTTCTTTTGGGGAGCGCGGCTCACGCCGCGGAGGAATGCCCGGCCAAATCGACGTCGATGGATGACATCATCGCGGTCCTGAACGCGGCGCCGAGCTGCGACCGTGCCATGACGCTGTTCGATGCTTGCGCATACGGCGCCAGCGGCGACGTGCAATTCGGCGAAGCGGTCGAGAAGAAGTGCGAGGCCGATTTTGTCGGCCGGCTGAGAACGCCGCAGAAGCTCAGCTATCAGCGCGAGTTGCGGGTCTGCGACCGGAAGTACCGAAACAAGTCCGGCACCATGTATATCTCGGCCACGGCCTTCTGCCGGGCGGAGGTCGCCCAGCGTTACTCGCGACGTGCGCTGAAGGCCGGCGGAGCCGGCCGTTAGTGCTGGGCTTGCTCTGAAGCAGCCGCTTAGGCGGCCAGCGCCGCCTTGGCCTTCTCGGCGATCGCCTGGAACGACGCGGGCTCGTGGATCGCGAGATCCGACAGCACCTTGCGGTCCACGGTGATGCCCGACTTGGCGAGACCGTCGATAAATCGGCTGTAGGTCAGGCCGAACGGACGCACAGCGGCGTTGAGACGCTGGATCCAGAGCGCGCGGAAAGTCCGCTTCTTGCGCTTGCGATCACGGAACGCGTACTGCTGGGCCTTTTCCACGGCCGGCTTGGCGGCGCGGATGGTGTTCTTGCGGCGGCCATAGAAGCCCTTGGCGGCCTTGTAGACTTTCTTGTGCTTGGCGTGTGCGGTCACACCGCGTTTGACGCGAGACATGACAAAATCCTTCAGAGATGACTTGGTTTTCGGATCGCCGCGCGAGCGCGGCGGAGGTGGCAATGATCTTCGACGATCTTGGACGCGATCAGGCGTTCGGCAAGAAGTACTTCTTGACGTTGTCGCCGTCGGTCTTGAACAGCACGCGAGTGCCGCGCAGCTGACGGATCTGCTTCTTCGTCCGTTTGATCATGCCGTGACGCTTGCCGCGCTGGGCGTGCATCACTTTGCCGGTAGCAGTCACCTTGAAGCGCTTTTTAGCGCCCGATTTGGTCTTCAGCTTGGGCATTTGGCTCTCCTAATGGCCACAGAAATCCGCCCGCGAAGGCGGCTGGCCGTCAAAAATGCTCGTTAGAGCGTTGATTGTGCTCAGGTTTTACGAACAAGCGCGAAACCCGCACGGACACCGCCACGGCAGCCCTTAATCAGCCGGGCGATGAAGGCTGGGCTTATGACAGAGGACAAGCCAAATGGCAACGCTGAACCGCCGAAACCTGCCCGGCGACTATTCGGAGTTACCGCCCATATGTCCAAGCCGTGTCGCCTGGAGCAAGACCAAAATGGCCCATTTTCCCCGATCGCTTTCGTCCTTGACGGACCTCGCCCGCCCGCGCCGCCTGGCGCTGCTTGCCGTGCTCGCCACGGCCATGCTGCCCTCGACCGCCGACGCCCGTATCGGCAGCTATGACGGCATCTGGAATGTCACTTTCGCCACCACGCGGGGCAATTGCAGTTCCGGTTACAGCGTCCCCTTCACCGTCACCGGCGGCCGGGTGTCATCCGCCGGCGGCGGCCGGGTCTCCGGCACGGTTCGTCGCGGCGGCGCCGTCGCGGTCCAGGTCTCGGTCGGCGCGTCCCACGCCAGTGGAGGCGGCCGGCTCGGCGGGGTGGCCGGTGCAGGCTCCTGGAACGGCATCATTTCCGGCGACCGCTGCAGCGGCATCTGGCATGCGACCCGGTCCTGATACACAAACGGCCCGCCGGAAATCCGGACGGGCCGTTGAACTCTCAGTCCTGAAAAACGGACGTCAGCGCGGCGCCAGCACCATGACGACCTGACGGCCCTCGAACCTGGCGTCCTGCTCGACCTTGGCGAGCTCGGCGACGTCGTTCTTGATCTTGTCCAGAAGCTTGGTGCCGATCTCCTGGTGCGCCATTTCGCGGCCGCGATAGCGCAGCGTGATCTTGACCTTGTCGCCCTCTTCGAAGAACCGCTGCATCGCGCGCATCTTCACGTCGTAATCGTGGTCGTCGATCATCGGGCGGAGCTTGATCTCCTTGATCTCGACGATCTTCTGCCGCTTGCGGGCTTCGGCGGCCTTTTTCTGGGCGGAATACTTGTACTTCCCGTAGTCCATGATCTTGCAGACGGGAGGGCTGACATTCGGCGAAATCTCGACCAGATCCATGCCAGCTTCCTGGGCCATACGGATGGCCATGACGGTTTCGACCGTGCCCTTGTTGTCACCGGTCTGATCGATCAGCTGGATTTGCGCATTGCGAATATCATCATTGATGCGCGGCCCGTCTTTGCTGGCAACGGGCGGGGCTTTATTGGGACGGCGAATGGGTGGTTCTCCAAAATTGTGAAAGAGGCGGCTAGTCTGAAGGAAGATGCGTTTGCGGGCAAGCAAGTCGCGTGCGGGAGGCGAAAAAGCCTCAAATGCGAGGCATTTTGGTCACGCCCATGGGCACGCTGCAGGACATAGACACCTTGCTTCTGTTCCGCAAGCGTCCCAAAGGGCAATAGCGATGCTGGGCTGGGCCTCGGAACGCATCCAGACAGTTCAAACCGAACAACCAGAGTAAACGTTCCATGAGCAATGCAATTCCTGAAGCCGTGCTCGGCTTCATCGATGTGGGCGAGGGCCCGTCCGCACGCAGGATCGCGGTGCGCAGCCGCGCCGGTCGAGGACCCGGACTGGTCTGGCTCGGCGGGTTCAAGTCGGACATGCAGGGCAGCAAGGCCGTGGCGCTGGATGCCTGGGCCGCGGACCACGGCCGCGCCGCGGTCCGGTTCGACTACTCCGGCCATGGCGAATCCGGCGGCGATTTCGCCGATGGAACCATCGGAAGCTGGCTCGAGGACAGCGGGGCGGTGTTCGAGCGGTTCTGCGACGGCCCGCAGGTTCTGATCGGTTCCTCCATGGGCGGCTGGATGGCGCTGCTGCTCGCGCGCGAGATCAGGAAGCGGGCCAGTAAAGCGTCGCTTGCGGGCCTAGTGCTGATCGCGCCGGCACCCGACTTCACCGAGGAGCTGATGTGGAAGAATTTTTCGCCCGCGGTGAAGAAAGAAATCGAGACCAAGGGCTTCTGGCTGCGGCCGTCGGACTATGGCGATGGCTCGCCCTATCCGATCACGCGGAATCTGATCGAGGAAGGCCGCAATCATTTGCTGCTCGGCAGCGCCATCGATCTCGGCTGTCCCGTCCGCATCCTCCAGGGCGCGCAGGATCCGGATGTGCCCTGGCAGCACGCATTCGCGCTGACGCATCGCCTGCCGGCCGACGACGTCGTGCTGACCATGATCCAGGACGGCGATCACCGCCTCTCCCGCTCGCAGGACATCGCCCGCATTCTTGCCGCGGTGGCCGAGATCGGGTGAGAGTTTTCTTCCTTCCCCCCTTGTGGGGGAAGGTGGCGCGAAGCGCCGGATGAGGGGTTGTCTCTGCACGTCCGAATGAGAGTTGGACTCGCGGAGACAGACCCCTCACCCAAGTGAATGCGTGTCAACGAGCGGAGCTGCCCTCTCCCACAAGGGGAGAGGGCACAACAAGAAACACTGGGAGGCAAATACAATGACCGCCACCACGATGCTGCGCACCTTTTGCGACGCCGTCGAACAGCGTAACGGAAAAGCCTTCGCGGATCTCTTCACCGAGGACGGCGTCTATCACGACGTCTTCTACGGCGCCTTCGAAGGCCGCGAAAAGATCGCAGCGATGGTCGACGACTGGTTCTATCGCACGGCGACCGATTTCCGCTGGGACATGCATGATCCCGTCACCGACGGCACCACGCTCTATGCGCGATACACCTTCAGTTATCGCTCGACCCTGCCGGAAGCGAACGGCGCGCGGGCGATGTTCGAGGGCGTCGCGATCATGACGCTGCGCGACGGCAGGATCGTGAGCTATCACGAGGTCGCCAACACCGCGCCGGCGTTCGTCGATCTGAAGTTTGCGCCGGAACGGATTGCGAAGATCGTCGGCAAGCAGGGCGCCGAGCTGAAAGCGCGGCCGGAGATGAAGCGGCACCTGGCGTAGCCGCGCGGCCCCTCTCCTCTTGTCATTCCGGGCTCGCGCTGCGCGCGCCCCGGAATGACAGTAACGATTACCGCTTCGACGGATTCGCCATCGGCTTGCGCTGCGCCAGCGCGGCGACGGTGGCGGTGCCGATCGGGCCTTGCTCGTCGTAGAGCCAGCATTCGCCGATCGCGACACCGTCGGTCGCCTGGTGATTGACCACGTCGAAGCCGATCCAGTTCGTCACCGGCAGGCGATGCAGATAGATCGTCACGTCGCTGTTGATGTAGCCGAGCCCGTTGTCGCCGGCGTTCGCAAAGGGGCTTGCGAAATCGGCGCCGACAGCGACATGCACGAACGGCGTCATCGGCACGCCGGCCACGAGCTCGCGCACCTCGCTCATCCAGAGCCGGCGCGGACCGAGCGAGCCCATATGGCCGACGATCGGCCGCGTCGTCCATTTGCCGTTCATGCCGAGCCTGGGATCGGTGGGCTTGGGAATGTCATCCGGCTTCGGCACATCCCAGTTCGGCGGCGACCAGACGTTGCCGTCCGGATTCTGCGTTTTGCGCAGCAGCTGGCACGAGGCACGCGCCATGCTGACGCCGCCGGAGACAAATTCGGCCTCGACCACGCGAATGCGTAGTCCGTCGCGCACCAGCCGCGTCGTCACCTCGATCGGCTTGTCGATGGTCGGCAGCCGAAACATGTCGACCGTGAGCCGCGCGGGGACGAATTCGGGGCCGGAATGGCGCTCCTCGATGGCGAAGCCGAGCAGTCCGACGATGACGCGTCCGTGCAGCGATTTCGGATCCCAGGGACCGTTGGCCACTTCCGTCGGATGGTATGTATCGCCGTCGCGGGTGAAGAAAGGCATGTTTGTCATGACGCGCGACTTTGAGGAAACGCGTGAGGAAATCAAGGTCCCTCAATCCTCAGGGTGAGGATCAGAAGCAGAGCGCTGTCGCCACAACAACGCTGTCATCGCCCGACTTGATCGGGCGATCCAGTACTCCGAGGCGGTCGTGATTGAACCGATGGGCCGCGGCGTACTGGATGCCCCGGTCAAGCCGGGGCATGACACCGAGAATTAGGAAGCGGCCTGCCACTCCTCACGCACGCTGTCGTCGTGCTCTATGCTCGCCGCCGCGGACTTCATTGCATCGAACTCTTCCCGCGACACCAGCTGTTCCAGCGCCCACACCGCAGCGCCACGTACCAACGCGCTCTCATCGCCCAGCAATCGCCGCGCTTCTTCCGCCAGCGCTGCCTCACCGGAGTTACCAATCGCGACCAGCACGTTCCGCAAAAAGCGGTCGCGGCCGATGCGCTTGACCGGCGACTTCGTGAACAGCGCGCGAAACGATGCATCGTCGAGGCGTGCGAGTTCGGCAAGCGACGGCGCGCGCAATTCGTCGCGCGCGGCGAGCTTTGCCTCGCGTCCCTCCTGCGCGAACTTGTTCCAGGGACAGGCCGCAAGGCAATCGTCGCAGCCATAGATGCGGTTGCCGATGGCTTTGCGAAGCTCGCGCGGGATCGGTCCCTTGTTCTCGATGGTGAGATACGAGATGCAGCGCCGTGCATCGAGCTTGTAGGGCGCCGGAAACGCCGACGTCGGGCAGATGTCGAGGCACGCCTGGCACGAGCCGCAATGATCGATCTCGGCGTCGTCGCGCGGCAGCTCGAGCGTCGTGTAGATTGCGCCGAGGAATAGCCAGGAGCCGAACTCGCGCGAGACGAGATTGGTGTGCTTGCCCTGCCAGCCGAGATGCGCGGCTTGCGCCAACGGCTTCTCCATCACCGCCGCGGTGTCGACGAACACCTTTACGTCCGATGGCGCGGTCGCCACCAGCCAGCGCGCCAATGCCTTCAGACGCTTCTTGATGAGATCGTGATAGTCGTCGCCCTGCGCATAGACCGAGATCGCCGCGCGCGTGCGCTGCTGCAGGATCGCGAGCGGATCCTGGTCGGGCCCGTAATTGACGCCGAGCATGATGACGCTGCGTACGTCCTGCCACAGCCCGCGCGGATCGACGCGGCGCTCGGGGTGTGCTGCAAGCCAGTCCATGTCGCCATGGCCGCCCGAGGCGATGAATTCGAGAAAATGCTTTCCGGCGTTTTCGATCGTGCCGGATGCGGTGATGCCGATGCAGTCGAAGCCGAGCGCGCGTGCCTCGTTTGCAAGCGCTGCCTTCAATTCGGTTGGATCGGAATTCAGAAGTCCAGGTCCACGTAGGTCCGCGATGCCGGCACGCCCGCCAGCCATTCGCTCAGCAGCGGACGGAACGACGGGCGGGATTTCACCCGCGCGTACCACGCCTTTGCTGCGTCGTCCTCGCTCCATGGCACGTCGCCCAGATAGTCGATCGCCGAGAGGTGCGCCGCGGCGGCGAGATCCGCGTAGGTGAGCCGGTCGCCGGCGAGGAAGTTCCGCGTCTGCGCCAGCCAGCCGATATAGGCCAGATGATAGCGCACGTTGGCCTTGGCGGCTCGCATCACGTCGGCCGAGGGCGCGCCGCCGCCGTTCTCCTCGCTCATGAAGCGCTTGTAGATGCGCTCGGTGACCAGAGGATGCGAGACCTCCTCGAAGAACTTTTCGTTGAACCAGGCCATCAGCCGGCGCACCTCGACGCGCTCGGCGACCGTTTCCGGCATCAGGCGCTTCGGTCCCATGTCGGCGCCATAGGCCTCGTCGACATATTCGGCGATGATCGCCGCGCCCGGTATGGGCGATTGTTCCTTGTCCACCAGGACGGGCGTGGTGCCGGCCGCATTGAGCAGCAGAAATGCCTCGCGCCGCTCCCAGCTGCGTTCTTCGACCAGCCGCAATTCGAGCCCGTATTCTCCCGCGATCAGGCGGATGAAACGCGAATGCGGGCAGAACGGATGATGAAACAGCGTAAACATGAAGCCTTTGACTATTTGATGGTGATTAAGATTCCATCAATGTTTGTGCGGCGCCACACTAGTCCTTCAAAACCGCGAGGCAAGGGCGTTACGTCGCATTTTGCGATTGCGAGAGCAGGACGAATAGGCGAGAAGAGCCCCGCTTTTCCAGCGGAAATGGACCGTAAATATGTCAGACGCAATACGGGCAGTGATCCTCGGCATCATCGAGGGTGTGACCGAGTTCCTTCCCGTGTCCTCGACCGGCCACCTTCTGCTCGCGGAGCGCTTCTTCCATCTCGGCGAAGGCGCGTTCTGGGATTCGTTTACCGTTCTGATCCAGCTCGGCGCGATCCTCGCGATCGTTGTGCTGTACTTCAAGAAATTGTGGGACGTCGCGATCGGCATGTTCACCGGCGACGCCTATGCGCGCCGCTTCGTGATCGGCGTGCTGGTGGCGTTCCTGCCCGCGGTCATCGTCGGTCTCGTCGCCGGCAAATACATCAAGAGCCTGCTGTTCAATCCCTGGGTCGTGTGCTTCTCGCTGATCGTCGGCGGCGCCATCCTGCTGTGGGTCGATCGGCTCGATCTCAAGGCGCGCGAGCATGACGCCACCCGCTTTCCGCTGCTGATGTATCTCTATATCGGCATCGCGCAGTGCATCGCGATGATCCCGGGCGTGTCGCGCTCCGGCGCCAGCATCGTCGCCGCGATGTTTCTGGGCGCCGACAAGCGCGCGGCGGCGGAGTTCTCGTTCTTCCTCGCCATCCCCACCATGATCGGCGCGTTCGCCTACGATTTCTACAAGAACCGCTCCGAGATGACGATGGACCACATGGGCATCGTCGCGATCGGCTTCGTGGTGTCGTTCATCACCGCGATCATCGTGGTGAAGACGTTCTTGAGCTACGTCACCCGCCACGGCTTCGCGGTGTTCGCCTGGTGGCGCGTCATCGTCGGCACGCTCGGCCTGATCGCGCTGGCGCTCGGCCGTTAACCTCTCGAAAACTCACTGACGCGCCTCAACGCAATATAAGCTTTTGATCGGTAGGCAGTTTCCAGAGCAGGGCGGCGCGCGCCCGGCACAGGAGCTGAGCCATGACCCTCGTCAGCGGCTGGGGGCGTTTCCCGGTCGTCGATAGCGAGCTGCTGCGGCCGCGGTCGTTCGAGGCCGTGGGCGAAGCCGTGGTGACGGGCTCCGTGGCCAGGGGCAATGGCCGCGCCTATGGCGATGCCGCGATCGGCGCCATCAGAACCGTCGCGATGACGGGGTTCGACCGGGTCCGGTCGTTCGATCCCGTGACCGGGCGCATCCGCCTCGAAGCCGGCGTGCTGCTGTCAGACCTAATCGACACCTTTGGTCCGCGCGGTTTCCTGCCCTTCGTGGTTCCCGGAACGCGCTTCGTCTCGGTCGGCGGTGCCATTGCCGCCGATGTCCACGGCAAGAACCATCATTGCGAGGGCGGTTTCGGCCGCTATGTCGACAGCATCCTGCTGCGCACCGGGCAGGGCGAGACCATCGAGGCCTCGCGCGAACAGAATTCCGATGCCTTCTTCGCGACCGTCGGCGGCATGGGCCTCACCGGGGTGATCCTCGAGGCGACGATGCGGCTACGACCGGTCGAAACGGGGTGGATCCGCGAGCGGGTGATCTCCGCATCCGATCTCGATGCCGCGATGCGCGCGCTCGATGCGGGCGATTCCGCGACCTATTCGGTGGCCTGGATCGATTGTGCCGCACGCGGCAGCGATCTCGGCCGCTCGCTGATCTATCTCGGCGAGCACGCAAGGACGGGCGAGATTGCCGACGGCGCCGGTGCATTTCCCGCCGGCAAAAATCCCGGCCTCGCGGTGCCCGTCGACCTGCCGTCGATGACGCTGAACCGCTACAGCATCCGCGCCTTCAACGAGCTCTACTACCGCATGGGCGCGCGGCGCGCCGGCGGCGGCCATGTGGTCTCGCTTTATCCCTATTTCTTCCCGCTCGACAGCATCGCCGACTGGAACCGCATCTACGGCCGGCGCGGCTTCCTCCAGCATCAATGCGTGATTCCGGAGCTGGGCGCCCGCGCCGTGCTCGGCGAGATCCTCGATCGCGTCGCCCGGCGCGGCGATGCCTCCTTCCTCGCGGTGCTCAAGAAACTTGGTCAGGGCGACGGCATCCTGTCGTTCCCGCTGCCCGGCTACACGCTGGCGCTGGATTTCCCGGTGAAGGGCGACATCCTGAATTTCCTCGACGAGATCGACCGCCTGGTCGTCGCCGCCGGCGGCCGGCTTTATCTGGCCAAGGATGCCCGCCAGTCGCGCGCCACGTTCGAAGCCGGCTATCCGGCCTTGCGGCGCTTCAACGCGATCCGCAAATCGCTCGATCCCGCCGGGACCATCCGCTCAAAACTTTCACAACGCCTGTTCGATGAGGTTTAAGCCGTGACGTCACGCAAATCCGCAATTGTGCTCGGTGGCTCCTCCGATATCGGCCGCGCCGCCGCGCGCGCCTTTGCCAAGGCCGGATACGATGTCGCCCTCGCGGGCCGTGACGTCGCCGCACTCGAGCCTGATGCGGCCGATCTGCGCGCGCGCTACAATGTCGAGGTTGGCCTCCGCACATTCGATGTGCTCGATACCGCTTCGTTCGAGGGCTTTGTGAGCGGCCTTGCTGCGTTGCCTGATGTCGTCATCTCGATCGTCGGCCTACTGGGCGTGCAGCAAAATGCCGAGAGCGATCTCGCGCACGCCACCACGATCATGCGCTCGAACTACGAAGGCCCGTCGTTGATCCTCGGCCTGTTCGCAGAGAAATTTTTGGCGCGCGGCAGTGGCACGATTGTCGGCGTGTCCTCGGTCGCCGGCGATCGCGGCCGTGCCTCCAATTATGTCTACGGATCGGCGAAAGCAGGCTTCTCCGCCTTCCTGTCGGGCCTGCGCGCCCGCGCCAGCCGCGGTGGCGTTCACGTCGTCACGGTGAAGCCCGGCTTCGTCCGCACAAAAATGACGGAGGGCATGAAGCTGATCGGCCCGCTCACCGTCGAGGCGCCGGTCGTCGGCGATGCGATCCTCAACGCCGTCGAGAAGAAGACCGACGTCATCTATGTCAGCGGCAAATGGCGTCTCGTGATGCTGATCATCAAGACGCTGCCGGAAGCGGTGTTCAAGAAGCTGAAGTTTTGAGGCTTGAAGGTTCGCACCGCGGCCACGTCGGCGGTGCACTCCCTCGCCCCGTTCTTACGGGGAGAGGGTTGGGGTGAGGGGCCTCTCTCCGCGCATACAACTGGCGAGGGACCTGTACCCCCTCACCCGGATCGCAAGAGCGATCCGACCTCTCCCCGCAGGCGGGGCGAGGTGAAGAAAAGCCTCAAACGCTCATTCGCTGGAACTGCCCGGCCGCGCGAAAACGCCAGAGATATTGCGGGGCGATGGCCTCCAGCGAATCCGCGGCAATGCCGAGGCCTTCCAGCGTCAGCCCCGCCGCCTTGGCCGCCTCCGACACGACATTGTCGTGCTCGAGCAGCGTGACCTGGTCCGGCGTAAGCTTCAGCGCGCCCGGCGCGAATTGCAGGAAGTTGGCCTGGAAGCGAGCAAGGCCGAACGACAGCGGGACCAGCGCCCGCTTGCGGTCGGTGATGGCCAAAATGGCCTCGATGATCTCGCGCATGGTCAGCACTTCCGGACCGCCGAGCTCGTAGGTCGCGCCCGCCTTGGCCTTGCCGTCGACCGCATCCGCGATCGCGGTGGCGACGTCGCCGACATAGACCGGCTGCATCCTGGTCTCGCTGCCGATCAGCGGCAGCACCGGCGACATCCGCGCCAGCGCGGCAAAACGGTTGGTGAACTGGTCCTCGGGGCCGAACATCACGGAGGGACGGAAGATGGTGGCCGAGGGCACCGCGGCCAGCACCGCCGCCTCGCCGGCCGCCTTGGCCTTGGCATAGCGCGAGGGCGATTCCGCATCGGCGCCGATCGCGGAGACATGCACCAGGCGCGCGCCGGCGGCGGCCGCTGCCTTGGCGACGGTCTCGGCGCCCCTGGCCTGGACGGCGTCAAAGCTCTGCGCGCCGCCCTCGGTGAGGATGCCGACCAGATTGATCACGACATGCGAATCACGCAGCGCCGCCTCGACCGACGCCGGATAGCGCAGATTCGCCTGCACGGTGTGGACCTGCCCGACCTTGCCGGACGGCTGGAGGTACCCGGCCAGTTCCGGCCGCCGCACCGCGACGCGGACCCGGTAGTCCCGCCGGCACAGCGCGCGGACGACATTCCGGCCCAAAAACCCCGATCCGCCGAAAACCGTGACGAGAGTTTCCAGATTCGATGCCATGGGATCCATTCCTGGGGTCCATTCCTGCGGAAAGAGTGCGTGTTATCAGGCTTGTATCGGGCCGGTTTGCGATGCGCAATCCGCATCCCCGCGCAGGTGCCAAGCAGCATTTGACAACCGCGTCACCGAACCGTAGTAACCGCCTCCGTGCCCCAAACGGCATGCCCAGGTGGTGGAATTGGTAGACGCGCTGGCTTCAGGTGCCAGTGGCTTAACGGCCGTGAAGGTTCGAGTCCTTTCCTGGGCACCATACAATTCTGGAAAATGAGCAATTCCAGTTAGTTGAGCCCCATCTGCGTGCTTGGACGGCTCCCTTGGCCACGGGTGGTTTTGTCTCGCCCGGCGAGCGCGCTCAACCCATCCGCTCCCTCCTGGCGACGATGGCGGCCGCGGGCTCCTGGCTTGCAAGAATACGCTCGCCGTGTCGGCACCCGCGCTTCCTATTTCGCAGGGCGTTTGCGCTGGATGCGACCGCCCGGTGTGCTGGCCCACAAATACAAACCGCTCACCAGCACCATGATCGTCACGATGTCGAAAAACGCCCAGACGAGCTTGGGCGCCAGGCCGGGAAACGTCGTCGGAAAATGCAACGGCTCGGCGATAAGCAGCGCCTTCGTGACACCCGTCGGCTCGAATACGTCAGACACGCCACCGGTACGGGCGTCGATGAGCACCGCGTAGAACAGCTCCTGTGTCATCATTTGTCCGTCCTTCATCAGAACGACGTAGTGGTTGGACGGACTGATCTCAGCGTTCGGGAACAACAACGACATCACTCGCGCTGCTGGCACCTTGCCGCGGGCAGCAGCAATCGCAGCTTCGATTGACCCAGGCCGATCGACCTCTTCCATTTGCCCTGCCGGTGTCATGGCGACCCGCCGCCGAATCTCGTCGGACATGGCTGTCCTTACCGAAGTGGAAACGGGGCCATGCAGGGTGTTGATTGCTCCGGTCGTGGCAACGAGGAGCAGCCATGCCATCGTAATGATGCCCGTCAGATTGTGCAGGTCGAGCCACAATAGTTTTCGGCTCTTGTTCGTGCGAACCGTGCCAAATCCAAATCGGCGGACGAATGGCGGATAGAGTATCAAGCCCGAGACGACAGAGGCGATGACGACGAGTGCCATGCCGGCAAGGAACAAGCCGCCGGGCAGCCCCAGATACAAATCCGCGTGCAGCGTATGCAGGAATTGCATCACGGGACTACGCCGTTGCGGCATCGTTGTGAGCTGACCGGTGCGAAGGTCGATCGCCTCGCGGTGGATCCGGGTGGGGCCGGCATCCGGGGTTGGCGCCGAGCGCGTCTCTACGATCGGCCACCGCTTTGCAAATTCGAGTGAGATCATCGTATCGCCGGGGTGTCGCGCCAGCGCTGCCGCGACGATGGAATCAAGCGTTGGCGCGCCCTTGCTTTCCGGGACTTCGGCCAACGTTCCCGATGAACCAAACGCCTCGTCGATCTCTTTTTGAAATATCAGCGGCAAGCCCGTCAGGGAGAGGACCAGCAGGAACAGCGTCGAGATGATGCTCGTCCAGCGGTGGATGCCGGCCCACGTCCGCAGCGATCGCATGTTGGGTCGCTTCCGCGCGGCGGTGTGCGATGCATTTACCAGTAGCGATGTCATGTCGGGTCTTGAGTCCCCAGCAATTGCGCGTCTGTGACAATTGACCGCGGTGGTTTCGCGCGGTCTGCCTCATGGCTCGTCGCGATCACATCCGGCGCGTTGCGGTCTTACGAAGTTTTTCGAATCGTGCGTTCGGGCGGCAGCAAAAAGCTTTCGCGCTTACCAACAATCGATGCGATGTGAAATCGAAACGTAGAGCGGCGCGCCAGGATCACCTGGAAGCTTAGACGCCTTCTAGTTGGCATGGATTTTCCCGAATGCTTAGTCGCTCTCGTCCCAAGCGATTCGTGTCTGGGACGGGGCATCAAGAAGAAAAGACTCCGGGAACTGCATGCTTAACGACGTGACCTTCTCGCGCGCATTTGGGCTTGCGTGCGTGTCAGTGTTTTTGACCACGACCTCATCCGTCGCACAGCAGTCGGGCCGCCAACAATCGGCGACGTCCGGACAGTCACTCCCTCCCGTGACCGTCGTCGCGCCTGAGCAGCGAGCCTCTCTCGCGCGGCGACAGCGGTCATCCAATACATCGCGCGCTGCGACGACGCGGCGGGCAGAGCGACGTGAGAACGCGCCAGTGATGAGCGCGCCGGCCACGCTTGGAGCAAGACAGGCAGCGTTGCCGGTGCCGTACGTTGGAGGGCAAGTCGCGCGGGGCGGACAGGTCGGCCTGCTCGGCAACAGGGATTATATGGAAACGCCATATAGCCTCACGAGCTACACTGAAAAGACCATCCGCGATCAGCAGGCGACCAGCGTCGCCGAGGTCCTGACCAATTCCGATCCGTCGGTACGGGCGGCGATCGGCAGCAGCAATCGCTATGACGCGCTGACCATTCGCGGCTTCCGGGTCGAGAACAGCGAGATCGCGCTGAATGGGCTGTACGGCCTCGTGCCGGCTTACCGGATCAACCCTGCGCCGATCGAGCGCATCGAGCTGCTCAAGGGACCCGGGGCGTTCCTCAATGGCATGGCTCCGTCCGGCAGCATCGGCGGCAGCGTCAATGTCGTGACCAAACGGGCAAACGAGGACCTGACGCGTCTGACTGCCGGCTACATCTCGAATGCGCGGTTTGGCACGGAAGTCGACGTGGCGCGCCGTTACGGCGAACAGCGCGAATGGGGCGTTCGTTTCAACGGCGGGATCGATGGCGGCAATACGACGATCGACCGTCAGTCGGTACGCGACGGAGTCGGTTCGCTTGGCGTTGACTATCGGGGCGAGCGCTTCAGGTGGTCCGCCGATGTCATCTATCAGGACGACTGGATGAAAGCGGCAGCTCGCGGCTACACGCCCGTCACTGGCATCGCGGTGCCGAACGCTCCGGACCCCCGCATCAACCTCGCCCAGCCGTTCGACTATGCCCGCGCGAAGAGCCTCACCGGGCTTACGCGCGCCGAATATGATGTGTCGAATAATGTCACCGTGTTCGGCGCAATCGGCGCCAACCAATTCACCTTCGACAAGCAGGAAGCCCCCGGCGCCACCATTCTAAACACAGCAGGCGATGCCCTCTCGACCTCTCGCTTCCAGACCGGCAAAAACGACGGCGTATCGGGCGAAGCCGGCGTGCGGGCGCGTTTCGACACAGGTCCGGTCGGTCATGAGGTCGTTGTCAGCGGCAGCGCCATGAACCGCACTGACTGGCTCGGTCAGACCAATTACGGAAACTATCTTACCAACATCTACACGCCGACCCTGCTGGCGAGTCCGGACACCCCGGTGTCTTCATTCCCTGAGGGGAAGTCGGATTTCCTCGGTCTGAGAAGTGTCGGCGTTGCCGATACGCTCTCGATGATGAACGGGATGCTTCAGGTGATCGTCGGAGCGCGACAGCAGCAGGTTATCGCGAACAGCTATGCCCCCGTGAGCGGCCTGGAAACGACCCACTACGATCAGAGCGCCACGTCGCCTTCCGTGGCGCTGGTGGTTCGGCCGATCAAGGAGCTGTCCTTCTACGCCAACTACATCGAAGGCCTCACGCCTGGACCAACGCCGCCGTCCGGCGCCGCCAACACCAATGCGGTGTTCGCGCCCTTCAAGACAAAGCAGTATGAAGTCGGAACCAAGCTCGATCTCGGAGGTTTCGGCGCGAGCCTCGCGGCATTCCAGATCAGCCTGCCGAGCGGCGCGACCGATCCGGTTACCAGGATCTTCAGTCTCGATGGTGAGCAAAGGAACCGGGGCATCGAGTTCAATACGTTCGGTGAAGTCGGGCCCGGGATCCGCGTCCTGGGAGGGGTGACTTACCTCGACGCGCGGCTGACAAAGACTGAAGGGCACCTCCATGATGGCAACCGTGCCATCGGCGCTCCGGAATGGCAGAGCAAGCTCGGTGTCGAGTGGGACACTCCGTTCCTGCCCGGGCTGACCACGACGGCGCGTACCATCTACACCAGCCAGGCCTATGTCAGCGCTGACAACATCCAAAGTGTTCCGGCCTGGATGACGTTCGACATTGGTGCACGTTACGCGACCCAGCTGGCGGGACGACCCACCACGTTCCGTGCTTCTCTCACCAACCTCTTCGACAAACGCTATTGGATCGGCAATCCGACCGGTTATGTGATCAGCGGCATGCCGCGTACGTTGTGGTTATCAATGACGGTTGACTTCTGACGCTGCCAGAGAGGCGCATCGTCCTGCGCCAAGCGCGTCACCTAACCATGGTAACCGCCTCCGTGCCCCAAACGGCGCGCAGGTGGGTGGAATTGGTAGACGCTCTGGCTTCAGGTGCCAGTGGCTTAACGGCCGTGAAGGTTCGAGTCCTTTGCTGCGCACCAGCTTTTTCTGGATATCCAGCATTTCCAGACAGATAAATCGCATCCTTGTGCTGCGTGACCCCGATTGTGCAACGAAGGGGTGCGACCCCGGGTCACTTTGAGCACTCATCGCGAGGGGAAAGCGCCCCTTCGCCTGTGACGACGTCGCGCCAAGAATTGACTTCGACCCGACGCGGATTTCGGCGATCGCTCACGATGTCGACGTATCATTCGTATCGATCGCGAGTTCGTCACTCGCGACGCGTGTGACGTCACCCGTCCGGCAATCACCTGCTCGATGTTTCGCCGTTTCCAATTCGCACGACAATCTGCAGAGCCGAACGGCTGATAACAATGATGTTGACGACGATTGACTGCTTGCTGCGGTAACACAAGCGCAAAGCTGCGTGCACGGCTGCTCCTGCAGATTATGCAACGCAGGTCTGTGATTGATGTCCGGCGCAAAACTCGGATAGCCTTCGGGAAGGCCTGACCCCGACAGGGAGTGTGCTTCGTTGAAGAATGATCAAGCGCCAAAGCTTCTTCGACGTGACGTGCTTCGGCTGACGATTGTCGGTGCCGGTGCCGGTGCGTTGGGTGCCGGCCAATTGTTGCCGGCGGCGGCTTCCGCAAAGCCCGTTGATCTCGATCAGAAGCGGAAGGCTCGCTATCGACCTGACTCCCAGGAAGTCAGGAATTTCTATCGCGTCAACAGCTATCCCACTCGATAGGAGACTTCCGTGCTGATCAGGAAGTCCGATCGTCGTCCGGAGCGTGCCAGGCTTTTCGATGCGGCGGCCGACGCAGCATCGGCGAAACTGGACCGACGGACGTTCCTGAAGCGCTCTGGAGTCACGGCCGGTGCATTGGCCGCGGTGGGTGAGCTCGCGCTGCACAGCGTGCGCAAGGCCGAAGCCGGTCCGCCGCCACCTGTCGGCGCAACGGTCACGACCCGCAAGAACGTCTGCACGCACTGCTCGGTCGGTTGCTCGGTGATTGCCAAGGTCGCCAACGGCGTATGGATCGGGCAGGAGCCCGACTACGACAGTCCGATCAATCGCGGCTCGCATTGCTGCAAGGGTGCGGCAGTTCGCGACGACGTGTTGAACGAACGACGCCTGCGTTACCCCGTGAAGCTCGTCAACGGACAGTGGACGCGCATCTCCTGGGAGACGGCGATCGACGAGATCGGCGACAAGCTGCTGGATATCCGCCAGAAGGCGGGGCCCGACTCGGTCTATTGGCTTGGCTCCGCCAAGTTCACCAACGAGGCCGCTTATCTCAATCGCAAGCTTGCGGCGTTCTGGGGCACCAATAACTCCGATCATCAGGCGCGGATCTGCCACTCCACGACGGTCACCGGTGTAGCCAATACCTGGGGCTACGGCGCGATGACCAACAGCTACAACGACATCCGCAACGCCAAGACCATCCTGTTGATGGGCGGCAATCCCGCCGAGGCCCATCCGGTTTCCCTGCAGCACATTCTTGAAGGCAAGGAGCTCAACCGCGCCAACATGATCGTGGTCGATCCCCGGATGACGCGGACCGCTGCGCACGCGACCGAATACGTCCGGGTTCGCCCCGGCACGCATATCGCCACGATCTACGGCATGCTGTGGCACATTTTCGAGAATGGCTGGGAGGACAAGGAATTCCTCGCTCAGCGCGTCTATGGCCTGGATGAGGTTCGGAAGCAGGTTGCGAAGTGGCCGCCCAAGGAGGTCGAGCGCGTGACCGGCCTGCCGGAGGCGCAGGTCAAGCATGTCGCCGAACTGTTCGCCAAACAGAAGCCGTCCACGCTTATCTGGGCGATGGGGCAGACCCAGTTCACCACCGGCACCGCCAATGTCCGCGCCAGCTGCCTGTTGCTGCTCGCCACCGGCAACATGGGGCTGCCCGGCGCAGGCGCCAACATTTTCCGCGGCCACACCAACGTGCAGGGTGCAACCGATCTCGGTCTCGATGTCACGTCGCTGCCGCTGTACTACGGTCTTGCCGAGGAGGCCTGGCGGCATTGGTGCCGGGTATGGGAGGTCGACTACGACTGGATGAAGTCGCGCTTCCCCGACAAAAAGCTGATGGAAACGCCTGGCATTCCCAGCACGCGCTGGTTCGACGCAACCCTGCTCCCGAAGAATCAGATCAGCCAGCCCAATCCGGTGCAGGCCATGTTCATCATGGGCCATGGCGTCAACACCATCACGCGGATGCCGGAAGCGGTGAAGGGCATCGAGAAGCTGGAGTTGCTGGTGGTCTGCGATCCCTATCCGACCGCATGGTCGGTGCTGTCGGAGCGCAAGAACGGCACGTACCTCCTGCCGGCCTGCACGAGCTTCGAGATGGAAGGTTCGCGCACCAACTCCAACCGCTCCCTGCAATGGGGCGAAAAGATCGTCGATCCGGTCTTCGAATCGAAGAACGACTACGACACCATGTACCTGTTCGCCCGCAAGTTCGGATTTGCCGACCTGATGTTCAAGAACATCAAGGTCGAGAACGGCGCGGTCTCGGCGGAGGACATCCTGCGCGAGATCAACCGCGGCGGCTGGTCGACGGGCTATTGCGGCCAGTCGCCGGAGCGGCTCAAGGCCCACATGAGAAACCAGCACAAGTTCGACCTGGTGACGCTGCGGGCGCCGAAGGATGATCCGGAGGTTGGTGGAGATTATTACGGCCTGCCATGGCCGTGCTGGGGCACGCCCGAGTACAGGCATCCGGGCACGCCGATCCTCTACAATACCAACCTTCCGGTGAAGGAGGGCGGCGGCACCTTCCGCGCGCGGTTCGGAGTCGAGCGCGTCGTGAAGCGCAAGGTGATGGAGAACGGGCAGGAGGTGGAGCGGGAAGATCACGATAATCTTCTTGCCGAAGGCTCGTACTCCGTTGGTTCGGAGATCAAGGACGGTTATCCCGAGTTCACCCTTGGCGTGCTGAAGAAACTCGGCTGGGACAAGGACCTCACGGCGCAAGAACGCGAGGTGATCGAGCGCATCAATCCGGCCGATCCCGACAAGGTGTCATGGTCGACCGATCTGTCCGGCGGCATCCAGCGCGTCGCGATCGAACACGGGTGTTCGCCTTACGGAAACGCCAAGGCACGCATGATTGCGTGGAATCTTCCCGATCC
The DNA here is from genome assembly GCF_017565645.3 of Bradyrhizobium barranii subsp. barranii. NCBI lineage: Bacteria > Pseudomonadati > Pseudomonadota > Alphaproteobacteria > Hyphomicrobiales > Nitrobacteraceae > Bradyrhizobium > Bradyrhizobium barranii. The sequence goes on along the minus strand of NZ_CP086136.1, from coordinate 166,870 downwards.
GGTTCCGGTGCATCGCGAGCCGATCTACACGCCGCGTCCCGACCTCGTCGCCGACTATCCGACCTTGCCGGACGCGAAGCAATTCCGCGTGCCCAATATCGGCTTCTCCGTGCAGAAGGCCGCCGTCGATCGCGCAATCTCGAAGCAGTTCCCGCTGATCCTGAGCTCGGGCCGTCTGGTTGAATACGAAGGCGGTGGCGAGGAAACGCGGTCCAACAGATGGCTCGCCGAACTGAAGCAGCACATGTACGTCGAGATCAACCCGGCGGACGCAGCCGAGCGCGGCATCGTCGATGGCGGCTGGGTTTGGGTGACCGGTGCAGAGAACAGCTCGCGGGCCCGGATGAAGGCACAGGTGACTGAACGCGTCGGCAAGGGCGTTGCCTGGATGCCGTTCCATTTCGCCGGCTGGTACGAGGGAGCCGACCTTCGGGCGAAATATCCAACGGGAGCCGATCCCATCGTGCTCGGCGAGAGCAACAACTCGCTGACGACCTATGGCTATGATCCTGCCACCGGCATGCAGGAGCCGAAAGCCACGCTGTGTCAGATCAGGGCCGCATGAGAGGTTAGACCAATGGCACGCATGAAATTCCTGTGCGATGCGGACCGTTGCATCGACTGCAATGCCTGTGTGACCGCCTGCAAGAACGAGAACGAAGTGCCTTGGGGCATCAATCGGCGGCGCGTCGTCACGATCAATGACGGCAAGCCCGGCGAGCGGTCGGTGTCGATGGCCTGCATGCACTGTACCGATGCGCCTTGCGCGTCGGTGTGTCCGGTCAAGTGCATCTATCCGACCGAAGACGGCATCGTCCTGCACGACAAGGATTTGTGCATCGGCTGCGGCTATTGCTTCTACGCCTGCCCGTTCGGAGCGCCGCAATATCCCCAGGTCGGGAACTTCGGCTCGCGCGGCAAGATGGACAAGTGCACCTATTGCGCGGGCGGCGGCGGACCGGAGGCGCCGGGCAGCGCCGAAGAATATGCGAAATACGGCTCGAACCGCTTCGGCGAAGGCAAGCTGCCGATGTGCGCCGAGATGTGCTCGACCAAGTCGCTACTCGCCGGCGATGGCGACATCATCGCCCAGATCTACGAGGAGCGCGTCGAGAAGCGCGGCTACGGCTCCGGAGCCTGGGGCTGGACAACCGCCTATCACGAGGACGTCAAGTCATAAGGGACCTGCGCTTACCGCGACGATTAGGGACGAAGATTGGGTATCCGTCATGACGGCTTTCGCACGCATTCGCTTCGTAGCGCTGTTGTTGATGCTGTTCGGTCTCACGACAGCCCCGGTGCTCGCCCAGAAGCTCGGTCCCGACGGGGCGCCCAATCCGACCGCCAGTGTGGCCAATCAGAAGACGCTTCTCGAGCAAGTGCCGCGCATCCAGGGCCGGATCGACATTCCAGATGTCAAAGCCAGCGTGTTGATGCAGCCGGCGGGACGGACCTGGGATTATTTCCACGAGGTCCTGCTGCACTGGGGTGGGGCGGTGGTGATCGTCGGCATGCTTGCCGTGCTCGCGCTGGCCTATCTGATCATGGGCCGGCTTCGCATCGAGGCGGGGCGCTCCGGGCAGACGATCGTCCGCTTCAAGGCTTTCGAGCGGTTCGCGCATTGGCTGACAGCGGTCTCTTTCGTGCTGCTCGGATTGACCGGCCTGAATGTCACCTTCGGCAAGATCCTGCTGCGGCCGCTCGTCGGCCCGGAACTATTCTCGGACATCTCCCAGGTCGCGAAGTACGTGCACAATTTCACGAGCTTCGCCTTCGTGGCGGGCCTCGTTTTGATCACGGTGCTTTTCTTCCGGGACAATCTGTTCAAGCGAGTCGATATTGACTGGGTCAAGCAGGGTGGCGGCTTCATCAAGTCGAAGCATGCGCCTGCAGGCCGCTTCAATCTCGGTGAGAAAATGGTCTATTGGCTGTCGGTCGCAGCCGGCCTCCTGGTCTCCGCATCGGGATTCGTGCTGCTGTTTCCCTTCTACGGCACTAACATTGCCGACATGCAGATCGCCCAGGTCGCCCACGCCGTCATCGCGATCCTTTTCATCGCGCTGATCCTGGGACACATCTATATCGGCACGCTCGGCATGGAAGGCGCGTTCGAAGCCATGGGTACGGGCGAGGTCGATATCAATTGGGCGAGAGAGCATCACGACCGCTGGCTCGCCGAAAAGCTCGAAGCGGAAGGCCGGCAAGCCTCGGCCACGCCGGCTGAATAGCGCGATGGCGCTCGGACCAACCTGAACCGGGCAATTCAGTTGGAGCGGCCGTCCGGGTCTCGCTTCCCGTCCCGGTCACGCAGGTAATCGTCGGTGGTGCGGACGGTCGGGCCAGTTGCGCCATAAGATTCAAAACCTTGTTCGGCGACGAAGCCGACGCGGCAGTCGCCGCACATCTTGATGGCGTCGAGCCGCTGCGCCGAGCCCGAATACATCCAGTGCTGGCCTTCGAGCTTCGCGACCACACGCTCGATGCTGCTCTTGACGCCGAATGGCTTGCCGCAGCGGATGCAGCAAAACGGCTCCTCTTCCTTGAGAAGGCGGGCTGGCGCCCGACTGGCACGGAAATCAATCTGCGGGACCAGTGTGATGACGTTTTCCGGGCACGTCGTCCGGCACAGGCCGCACTGAACGCAGGAGTCTTCGACAAAACGCAATGCCGGGCGCTCGGGGTCGTCGCGCAGGGCACTCGTCGGACAGACCGACACGCAGGACAGGCAAAGTGTGCAGCCGGCAGCATCGATCTCGACGGTCCCGAACGGCGCGCCTTCGGGCAACGGAATGACATCGACGGGTGCAGGCGCCGCGCGGTGCAGTTCGGCCAGCGCAAAGCGCAGCACGTCGCGCTTGCCGCCTACGGCGCGGAAGCTCGCAGGGCGCGGGGCGGGCGCGTCGGCCGGCGCGGTGCGGAGCGCTTCGATCAGCTGGTCCGGATCGTCGGTCGCGATGACGGAAAGCCGGGCCGGGCCGAAGCCGAGTCCGGCAAGGATCGGATCGGCGAGCGCGACCGTCCGCGTCAATCCGGAGACGTCGTGGCGCGGCTTGGCCCGCAGCAGGAAACGCACCGCCGACACGCCATAGGCGAAAGCCGCGATGATGCTCTCCAACCCGACTTGCGTGACCTCGTTGACCGCGAACGGCAGCACGTTCGCGGGCAAGCCGTCGCCGAACCGCGACAGCGCGTCGATCAGCGGCGCGCCGTGGCTTTCGTCATGGACGAGGACAACGGCCCGCTCGCCGCCCGCCTGACGGTATGCGAGCAGCATGGCACGCAGCTTTCTGACCAGCGCGTCTTCCGCCGGCAGCGCATAGGACGCGGCGCCGGTGGGACAGGCCGTCGCGCATTGGCCGCAGCCCGCGCAGATGTTGGCGTCGATCGCCACATGGTTGCCGGCAGGTGTGATTGCGCCGGCCGGACAGGAATCGAGACAGCGGGTGCAGCCGGTCCGCTTCGAGCGCGAATGTGCGCAAAGCCCGGCGTCGAAGGTGATGTAGCGCGGCTTCTCGAAGAGCTGGCCCCGGTTGTTTGGACAGCGCCCCGCTGGATTTAAGTGGATTCCTGCCGGGTTATGCTGAACGCGGGGCTTTACGGTTTTGTCGTTGCGTCGGGAGGGCGTAGCCCGACCAGAGCGACGACAAAACCGTCGGCGACGGTCATGCGGCCATCACCATAGCTTGCGTGCCGAAGTAAGCCTCGTCGGGCGTGCGCCCGTCAAGGCTCGAGTGAGGGCGTCCCTGATTGTAGAAGGCCAGATACTTGGCAATTGACGCTCGCGCCTCGGACACGCTGTCGTAGGCGCGGAGATAAACTTCTTCGTATTTGACCGTGCGCCAGAGCCGCTCGACAAACACGTTGTCGCGCCAGGCGCCCTTGCCGTCCATGCTGATGGCGATCTTCGCGTCCAGCAGCACATCGGTGAACTCGAGGCTGGTGAACTGGCTGCCCTGATCCGTGTTGAAAATCTCGGGCCTGCCGTGCTTCGCCAACGCCTCCTGGACCGCTTCGACGCAGAAGGCCGCCTCCATTGTGATCGAGACGCGATGGGCCAGGACCCGTCGGCTGAACACATCGACGACCGCCGCGAGATAGACGAAGCCACGCCGCATCGGAATGTAGGTGATGTCCATTGCCCACGCATGGTCGGGCCGCTCGATCTTCAATCCGCGCAACAGGTACGGGTAGATCTTGTGACCCGGAGCCGGCTTGCTCGTGTTCGGGCGACGATAGACCGCCTCGATCCCCATGCGCTTCATCAGCGTCGCGATGTGGCGGCGACCGGCGTATACGCCCTCCCGCCGCAGCAACGATCGCAGCATACGCGCTCCCGCGAAGGGATAATCGAGATGCAGCTCATCGAGCCGACGCATCAAGGCAAGGTCCTCGGCCGAAACTGGCCGAGGTTCATAGTAGACCGTGCTGCGAGCCAGCTTCAGGACCTTCGCCTGGCGCACGATAGAAAGATCATGATCGCGGTCGATCATCGCTTTGCGCTCAGCAGGCCCGCCTTGGTGAGCGCGCCGGACAAAAAATCGTTTTCCAACGCCAGCTCGCCGATCTTGGCATGTAACGCCTTCAAATCGACCGGCGTCTCGGCCGATGTCTTGTCATGCCCAAACACGCCGGCGGCGCCTTCCAGGAGCTGGTTTTTCCAGATCGTGATCTGGTTCGGATGAACATCAAACAGTTGCGCCAGCTCCGCCAGTGTCTTGTCGCCTTTGACCGCAGCCAAAGCAACCTTCGCCTTGAATGCCGGAGAATGCGTCCGGCGGCTCTTCTTCGTCATCTTCGCTCCTGATTCGCAGCAAGAATCCTCGCCGCTGTCAGGCAGAAAATCCACTCAAGCTACTGTCCGAATTTGCGGAGCCAGCTCTCGAAGGTCCCGACGAGGTCGCGCGCTTTCAGCACGGCCTGGAGGATTGCTGCGGGACTGCCGGGATCCGCGCGCAGATAGCCGTCGCGCAAGTCGGCAGGAACCAGCGCCGGCCCGCCGGTCAAGTCGAGGACGATGTCGCAGCTCGAACGGGCGTTGTTGCGCGACGCGCCGAACGTCAGGGCTCGACGCGAGGACGGTGCGGCTTCGGCGAAATCGTCGACCACGACATCGAACGCGCCCAGGTGTCCCTTGACACTCGTTATCCGGCCCTTGGCAATCGGATAGTCGGCGTTACGTGGCGGTGCGATCGCGGCTGGCGGCGCAATCAGCACGGTGACGTCGAGATGCTCCTTCAGCAAGTCGCCAGCCTCGATCGCGGCCTCGTCGCGGCCGTAGATCAGGATGACTCCGCTGCTTTCCAGCTGGACCATCGACGTGGGTGCGGTGACTTCGGCCGCGGCCGCCAGCAGCGCGGCCATCTTCGGTCCCGCGCGGTCGGCATCGCCAGACCATCCGGCGGTCTCGCGGATGTTGGCAAACTGTATCGAATTCGCACGATTATTTTCGGAAGCAACCTGCGAAAACAACGCTGCCTGCTGCGTGCAGGCCACCGTGAGCGGACCATCTTCGGCGGCGACAGCCTTGAATCGGCCGAGTTCGGCGCCGCAGAGCTGCGTCGCCGCCGTCACTTCACCGCGGCAGCCGCGGCGAATTGCGTCTGCATCGAGCGGCATCGTCCCTTCGCATGAGCAGATCAGGAGGCGCCTGCTGGTGTCAGATATGACGGTCACAATATCTCGCGGCTCCCAAAATAGAGCGGCCACCTACTGGCCCGTTCACCCCCGAAGTATATACTCCGCGTATCGGAAAAGACGACGCCCGTATCATGAGCGCACGATTATCGCTCTCGCCGGGGGCGAGCGCGCAGCGTCGCTGGATTGGCTTCGGAAGCAGGAACCACGTCTCGATCGCGAGAGGGTACATTGATATCGACGAGTCTTGCACGCATTGCTGTCGGTGTCGCAATCGAACGGCGCAAGGCGAAGAGTGCGTGGGCCGATTTTCTGTGGCGGCCCGTCTCGGTGTTCGCGGGAGAGCCGTCCGCGAAGCCATGGACTCCGATTGGAGGCGAAGGCGAGGTCACGTTGTTCTATGCAGGTGATGCCGTGATCGAGCTGCACCGGACCGAAACCACCAACTATCGCGAAAATCTCGCGTCAGGCTCGCCGACGCTCTGGGTCAATTTGCGTCCGACCGGGTCCGAGCCGCCCTACGAGCTGCTCGCGGTCACCGCCGATCCGGCGGAGGGCGAGGCGTTTACCGATGCAGGCAGCAATCTGGTCGAAGCCGTGCCGATGCCACCAGGCATCTCCGAGATCGTCGGCCGTTTCGTCGCCGAGCATCATGTCGAACGACCATTCGTCAAACGGCAGCGCAATCGTTAGCAGCGGCATAAGAGAGATCGATGTCAGAGACTAACGTCTTCGTTCGCTGGGCGCGGCTCAAGCAAGCCTCGAGAAGCCAAAACGCTGAACTTGCTCCGGCCGACCAAGAGCGAGCTGCCGAGCCGTCCGTAGCGAATGACGGGAACGACCAGCCTTTCGATCTCGCCAGTCTACCGTCGATCGAATCTATCAGCGCTCACACCGACATTGCGGCGTTCCTGCAGACGGGCGTTCCGGCCGAACTGACGCGCCTGGCATTGCGCCGTGCCTGGGCAACCGATCCTGCGATCCGCGACTTCATCGGGATCGCGGAGAACCAGTGGGATTTCAACGATCCCAACGCAATTCCAGGATTTGGCCCGCTCGATCCGGCGGACAACGTCGCCGATCTCGTCGCGCGGATGTCGAAGGGGCTCGAGCAGGTGGGTGACGCGCTTGCGGACGTGCCGCCGCCAACCGAGCTCATTCCGCAAGGGCGGCCCGATGCCGAACAGCCCAGTCTCGAACCGACGACATGGGCAGCTCAATCGCTGCCCGATGATGCCACGGCACGACCGGACCAGGACCGGAATGAGAGCATGCAGTCCGTCAGTCCTGCTGCCGGAGAGCCGCCCTCCCAGCGAGCACGACGTCATGGCAGCGCATTGCCCCGCTAGCAACCGGCAGGATGATATGTCTTGCGCGATCGAATAATGATGGATCCAACTTCAACAATCGCTTCAGTGCGTATCGTCGATGAATTCGACCTCGCCCGGGCGCAGGAATATGCGCTGTTGGCGACGTTGCTGACGCGCAGCCCGGACACGCAGCTGCTGCGCCGGCTCTCTGCATTGCACGGCGATTCCAGCCCGATGGGCGTGGCGCACATGGCGCTGGCGGATGCGGCGCGCCGGACCAATGAGCAGGCCGCATCGCGCGAGTTCTTTACCCTCTTTGCAGGTTTGGGCAAGGGGGCACTGCTGCCTTACGCATCACACTACCTGTCCGATACCCTGTATGGCCGTCCGCTTGCGCGGTTGCGGGAAACTCTCGAGGGGCTCGGCCTCGAAAAGGCCCCGGAGCGTACGGAGCCCGAGGATCACGCGGGATTTCTCTGTGAGATCATGGCAGGCCTTGCCGGCGGGAGCATTTTGGCGCCAGCGGGCGCCGAGCGCCTCTTCTTTGATCAGCATGTCTCACGCTGGATGAGGCGCTTTTTCGCCGATCTCGAGCGGGCCAGTTCGGCAGACTTCTATGCCGCCGTTGGCGCGCTCGGACGGACGTTTATCGATATCGAGACGGAGGCCTTTGCACTTCCGGGTTGAACACGGTGTTTTGTACGGGCGCTGCACAAATCCGTTTGGGAGCGTGCTAGATTATAGATGTAGGGATCAACAGGATGCGCGTTTTCATTATTGCCTGTCTGTTTGCCGCTGTTGTCGCACTCGGTGCCGCCGGCATCCTTGATCATTTCGTCCAGGAGTCCGCGACGACGGCGTTTGCTGAGTCGAGCGCCCGCGTTTAGCGGTCATTATTGTTTGTTAGGCTTTCTGTTCTCCACATAGACGTGGGAGACGCCATATGCGCCGGTCGCTGATCGCTTGTTTCGTCGTTGCAGCTCTGATCGCCGCTTCTGCCCTGATCTTCAGGACGCAACCTCGCTCGATAGAGCTATCCGCCGCGGCCATGCCGTCCTTGGTCGAACTGCACGCCATGGCGGGCGTCCATCAGCTCGCGGATCAGGAGATCGACGATCAGTCGCTCATTTTCCCGGCCAGCGTAAAGCAATAACCTGGCTCCAGACGATCCTGCTCCCGGCCCGCCTAGATCGGCATCTCGAAAGAGAAGGTCGTTTCGCGTGCGGTCGATATCGCACTCAATTTGCCGCCATGGGCCTGGGCGATTTGCGAAGCAATGTAGAGACCGAGTCCCAGGCCCTGCTGGCTGGGCCGGTCGCCTCGCGTGTATGGCTTGAAGAGGTTTGCCAGCGCCTTTTCGGAGATTGGCGGGCCTTCGTTGGAAACCGTCAGCCCGAACGTTCCGTCAAAGGTTCTGGCTACGACGTGGATCGGTCTATCCTGGTCACCGTGCGTAATTGCATTCCCGAGCAGGTTTGAGAACAGTTGTCCCATCTTGCTCCGATCGCAGCTGATGGGCTCTTCGATCTGGACCGATGAACTGATCGTCACGGTCGGCCAAGCCGTCCTGAACTCCGCAATGATTTGCTCCAGCACCGGCGTCAACGGCAGCGTCGCATCTTGCTTGATCGTAAGGCCTCCGCCAAGTCGGCCTCGCGCGAAGTCCATAACGTTTTCGACGATGCCGGCCATGCGATAGACGGCCTTTTGAACGCCAAGCGCGATTTCGGGCGCGCGCCCGGTGTCGAGGTTCTTCAGCAGCACGCGCATGCCTGCATCGACGGCCGCGAGGGGATTGCGAAGATCGTGTCCCAATACGCCGATGAACTGCTCGCGAAGCTCTGCCGTTTTTCGCTCGTCGACGAGATCGGCCTGGCTCCGCTCCAGACGTTGATTGAGTTCGAGCTGCGCAGCGATCAGTTCCGCCAACAGCTGAAACGTGTCGAGGATTTCCGGCGTACGAAGTTGTCGAGGCGTGGGGTCGATGGCGCACAGCGTTCCCCAAACGGTTCCGTCGATCAGGACGATGGGCGCTGAGATGTAGCTGCGAAATCCATACATGGCCGGTGTCGGATGATTGCAGAAGACGTCGTCCGTCTGCACATCGTTGATGACCACCGTGTTGCCGTGCTGCCGTATCTCGTTGCAGATGGTCGTCTCGACGCGGAGTTCCCCGCCCGGCCCAAGGCCAAAGTCGATGCTGTCCCGAACGGCGCAGCAAATCCATTGATATGAAGTTACGCGAGCTATGGCGTCGAAGCCCATGCCCGTTATGCGTGCGGCCAAATCCAGAACTTTGGGAACTGCCCCAATCTGCTGGACGGCATCCACGTCCGCCTTGATGTCAATTACCATGGTGAACCCTAACGCCCTACTCTAACAAACGCGATCCTTTGCAAGACGTTCGGTGGAACAAAGAAGCCGTTCAAACCTTAGGCTCGGTTATGCCGGAGCATAAGTGTCCAATCTCAGCCAGCATAGGGACGTGATCCTCATCGTGGAAGATGACTTCCTCATCCGCGTGAACGCGGCTGACATGGTGCGGGATATGGGCTTCGATGTCTTCGAGGCGGCCGACGCAGACGAGGCTGTCAATCTGCTGGAGACGGAACCGGCGATCACCGTCGTCTTCACAGACATTCAGATGCCCGGCTCGATGGATGGCCTTCGGCTGGCAGCGGTGATTAGAGACCGATGGCCGCCCGTTCGGCTCCTCATTACGTCCGGCCAACTCTCCCCGGCAGCGGATGACATCCCGCTCGGGGCGAGGTTCATCCCCAAGCCGTATCTTCCTGCGCAGCTGCACGACCAGCTTGAAATGCTGGCCGGCGGGCGGGCATAGCGGGCTTTTTCAAGTCGAGCCCTCAGACCACCCGTCTCCCGGTCCGCTCCGCCACCGCCTTCTGCACAAAGTACATCGCGACCAGCGAGACGATTGCCGACGCGACGACGACGTAGCCGATCCGGTCGAAATGGAGCAGCGAACCATCCGGTTGTTGTGCGATGATGGCGGCGGCGAGGACCGAACCGAGCCCACCGGAGAGCTGCTGAAGCGACGCGCTGACCGCGCTGAACGAGCCGCGCTGGCTGGGGTCGGGGATCGCCGACATCAGCGCCTGCGACGGGATCATGCGCGAGAAGATGCCGACGAACATCAGCACGTTGACGAGGATCGCGGTCGCGAGCGAGACGTGGCCGAGATGGGTGTAGATCAGCACCATGATGACAGACACCACGCTGCCGAAGACGAAGGTCGGGTACTTGCCGAACGCGTCGCTGGCCCTGCCGACCAGCGGTCCCGTGACGATGCTGAACAGGCCGGAGACGAGATAGATCGTCGGCAGATGCAGGATGTCGATCCCGAGATTATGCACGGTGAAGGCGCTGGAGAACGGCATCAGCATGTACCCGCCCGTCGCCAGCAATGTCGTGACGGCGAAGGCCAGCGTATAGCGCGGTTGTCCGATGGTCGCGATCAGATGGCGGAACGGGTTTCTGTCCTGCTTCAGTTTCAGATGCGCGTCGACCGGCTCCATCGCGAAGGCGATGACGGCGATCGCAACGATCGACAAGCCGACGATCGCAACGAAGCAGACATGCCAGTTCCAGTGATTGGCGAGAAACAGCCCGGCGGGAATGCCGAGCACCTGGCTCGCGGCGAACGCCGTCTGGACGAAGCCCATCACGCGGCCGCGCAGGTGCAGCGGAAACAGGTCGGTGATGATGGCGAGCACGACCGAGCCGATCACGCCGCCGAACAATCCGGTCACGATCCTGCCGAGCAGCAGAACGTGGTAGGTCTGCGCGGCGGCACAGAGCAGGGTCCCGAGCGTGAAGCCGACATAGAAGAACAGCAGCAGGCGCTTGCGGTCGAAGCGATCGGCAAAGCCCGCGGCCAGGATCCCCGACAGTCCCGCGCTGAACGCGTAGGCCGACACCGCGACGCCGAATTGCCCGGCCGTGATGTCGAGCGCCGGCATCAGGATGGCGCCGAGCGGCGACATGATGATGAAATCGAGGATGATCGTGAACTGCGTGAACGCGAGCAGTGCGATCAGGAGCGCCTGGTAGCGCGTAAAACCGCGCTGGCGTTCCTGCTGGTCGTCGATAGGCGCAGCGAGCGTCTGTTCGGTCATGACACCTGATTTCATCGTGGGGGCGCGCAAGCGCGCGAAACTCGCAGATGGGGTCGGCCGGGAGGATTTTCACGGGGCGCGCGGCAAAAGCCCTGCCGGAACATGAAGCTGGCGCCGGGTTGTGGGATCCATGCAACAGCAGGGTGCATGGATTGTGCCCGGCATCCCCCAGGGGCTGCCGGCCCTTCCCCCCGGTTAAGTCGCCCTTAGCGAATGCCCCCTAGGCTCTCGGCCGTCCATTTCCCTGCTCCCCGGCCTCAAGGCCGGTCATGTTGCGGCCAATAGAGCGTTTTCGGATGGAGCAGCCTGCCTGGCACTACGATTCGGGCGTCCCCACACCGTCGGTGACCCTCGCCGCGGCGCGGACGCTTGTCATCGATCTCGAAGGCGCCCTGCTGCGGTCCGAGCTGCTGCTGGAAGCGCTGTTCTCCAGCCCCGGCCGGATGCTGGCCCGCTTCGGCGCGGGCGGACGCCCGGGCATGGCGGCGCTCACCGATATCCTGGCGCAGGCCGAGCTCGACTACGCCCATCTGCCCTATGACGCCGACGTGCTGAACCAGGCCCTGGCGGCACGGGCGCGGGGCGAGGCAATCTATCTGGTGGCCGGCCGGTTTGCGCACCATGCGGCGGGCATTGCCGCGCATCTCGGGTTCGATGGCGTCGTTGCGCCGGCCGATCTCGTGGCGGCTGACCGGCTGCCGTTCGACCGCGCCTCCATGGAGCGCATCGAGACGCGCGGCAGCAGCCGTGCCAGCCTTAAGACCTGGGCGCAGGCGCTGCGCGTCTATCAATACGCCAAGAACACGCTGGTATTCGTGCCGGCGATCACGGCGCATCAGATGAATCTTGCGACGCTCGGCTACGCGTTGCTGGCGTTCCTCGCGTTCTCGGCCTGCGCGTCGGGTGCCTATCTGATGAACGATCTGCTCGATCTCTCAGCCGATCGGCAGCATCCGACCAAGCGCCATCGCGCGCTGGCGGCAGGTCGGCTGCCGATGTCCTCGGCGCTGCTTGCGATTCCCGCGCTGTGGCTGCTCGCGATCGCCGCCAGCCTCTGCATCTCGCCTTTGTTCCTCGGCGTGCTCGGTGGCTATCTCGCCACCACGATCGCCTATTCGCTCGCGCTCAAGCGCAAGATGCTGGTCGACGTCGTGACGCTCGCCGGCCTCTACACGCTGCGCATCATCGCCGGCGCGGTCGGCGTCGGCGTGGTGCTGTCGGAATGGCTCTTGATCTTCTCGCTGTTCGTGTTCACCTCGCTCGCCCTGATCAAGCGCTTCAGCGAGCTCAGCATGCGCGAGAGCGCCGGCCTCGCGGATCCCTCCAACCGCGATTACAGGATCACCGACCTGCACATCATCGGCGCGATGGCGGCGGCCAGCGCCATGAACGCGGTGACCGTGTTCTCGCTCTACGTCTCCTCCTCCGCCGTGACGCCGCTCTACAGCCGTCCCTGGATGCTGTGGCTGCTCAATCCGCTGCTGCTCTACTGGTTCGGCCGCGCCCTGATGATGGCCCATCGCCGCGAGATGCCCGACGACCCGATTCTCTACACTTTTCGCGATGGTGCCAGCCGCACGACGGTGGCGGCGATGATCTGCATCATGCTGGCGGCGATCTGACCGCGCCCCGGCGGGAACAGCTGCCGCTTGCGCCGCCCGCCGCCAGTGGCTACATCGCGGGCAATCCGATTAGCTTATGATGCCGACCGACCAATTCGATTGAGGTTTTGAAACGCCATGACCGTACGCCTGCATCGCGGCGACCTGCCCGACCTGTCCCGCTACACCGGAGCGGTGGCGATCGACACCGAGACCATGGGGCTGAACCCGCACCGCGACCGGCTCTGCGTGGTGCAGCTCTCGCCCGGCGACGGCAGCGCCGACGTCGTGCAGATCCCCAAGGGCTACACCGACGCGCCGAACCTGAAGGCCCTGCTGGCCAATCCCGGGATCACGAAGATCTTCCACTTCGCGCGGTTCGACGTCGCGGTGCTGTACGAGACGTTCGGCGTCATGACCGGCCCGATTTATTGCACCAAGATTGCCTCCCGCCTGACCCGCACCTACACCGACCGGCATGGCCTCAAGGACCTCGTGCGCGAGGTGCTCAATGTCGACCTCTCCAAGCAGCAGCAATCCAGCGACTGGGGTTCCGACAGCCTGACCGAGCCGCAGCTCGCCTACGCCGCCTCCGACGTGCTGCACCTTCATGCCCTGCGCGAGCGGCTCGACGCCATGCTGGTGCGGGAAGGCCGCACCGCGCTGGCAAAAGCCTGTTTCGACTTCCTGCCGACCCGCGCTCTGCTCGATCTCCAGGGCTGGGCGGAAGAGGACATTTTCGCGCATTCCTGAGGCCTCGGGCCGCTGTTAGCTTAGGGCTGCCGCCCCGTTTCGGACACTTTCGTGCGGCCTGTCGCAGGCTGCATATTCAGGCGGCGCCGGATACTATGGCGTGCGCCCGTCAACCGGACGAGACGAGCGACACCTCGGGAGCTCAGGTGAATTCGGCCCAGAATCCAACCTACGACGCCGCGCTTGCGGCGAAGTTTGCCAGCGCGGCGCGCCACAGCCGCCTGGTGCGGATTCTGCGCATCGCGGTGCCGGTGACGGTGGCTGCGTCCATGGCCGCGATCGTCGCCGTCTCGACCTTCCTCAATCCCTTCCAGATCCCCGTGAAGCTCGACTCCGGAAATCTCGTGGTGACGGGCACCAAGATCACGATGGAAACGCCGCATATGTCCGGCTTCACCCCGGACCAGCGGCCCTACGAGCTCTGGGCCAAGACCGCGACGCAGGACATCACCGACCCCGATCATGTCGATCTCAACGATTTGCGCGCAAAGGTGCTGATGGAAGACAAATCCACTTTGCTGCTCGATGCGCGCACCGGCCGCTTCGACAACAAGCAGCAGCAGCTCGACCTGCACAAGGACATCTTCCTGCGCACCTCGTCCGGCTATGAGGCGCGGCTGAACTCGGCCTTCGTCGACATGGGCAAGGGAACGGTCTCCTCGGATGAGCATGTCGACGTCAAGCTGACCAACGGAACGCTGACCGCCGACCGGCTGCGGATCACGGAAGGCGGCGACGTCATCCGCTTCGAGGGCAATGTGGTGATGCATCTGGACAAGCTGGATGACCCCGCCGCTGCCCAGCCTGCGCCGGCCGAGCAGCCCGCGCCGCCGGTGAAGACACGCACGCCTCAGAACAAGTCTGCCAATTCAAAGTGATTTTCATGGTGAGATTCTTTTCGCGCAACGAAGACAAGCGGTGCGCCATTCTCGGTGCGGCTGCGCTCGCCGCCACTGTTGCGCTGGTCGCAACCGGTGCGGCCGTCGCACAGAGCACGATGCAGGGCGTGCCCAACGCAATGCAGGGCTTTTCGCAAAACCGCGACCAGCCGATCCAGATCGAAGCCGCCTCGCTCGAGATGCGCGACAAGAAAAAGGAGGCAACCTTCTCCGGCAATGTGAAGGTCATCCAGGGCGACACCACCATGACGTCGAAGACGCTCGTGGTGTTTTACGACTCCGGCGGCGGCGACAAGCCGGCCGCGCCGCAGCCCGCGGCGAAGGGGACCAAGGGTGCGCCGATGCAGTCGGCGCAGCCGGGGCCGGGTGGCAGCTCCTCGATCAAGCGGCTGGAAGCGCGCGGCAATGTCGTCGTCACCCAGAAGGACCAGGTGGTAACAGGCGAGACCGCCGTGTTCGACACCAAAACCAACCTCATCACCATGCTCGGCGGCGTCGTCCTCACGCAGTGCAGGAACGTGCTGCGCGGCGATCGTCTGGCGGTCGACATGACCACGGGCGTCTCGCGGGTGGAATCCGACAGCGGCAGGGTGCAGGCATTGCTGCCGCAGGGCGGCAGCAATGATTGCGGATCGGGGAGCCCGGGCAAGCCCGCTCCGGCGCCGCCTCTGCAATTGCCCGGCGCAGGCAAACAAAAGTAAATTCCTGAAGTAACTTCAAGCGCTTGGGCCAGATTCTCCCGATCCGAGGTTGAAGCTTGCCCGGCGAGGCTGTATCTAGCGCGAAGGGCTTTCCAAGCGGGTTTCGCCGCTTTTCGGGCGTGTTTCACTGGGCATGAGACATCCCTTCACTCATGCTGTGCTGGCGAATCGCAAGGCCGGTGCGGCAGATCGCGGGATCAGGCGCGGATCATCGCGCAGGATTGTCGTGAAAGGCTAGAAGGCGGGATGGTCGATCTCTTCAGCATGTTCCGTCGGCGCCCCGCCAAGCGCGGCCGGCCAGGATTTGCGCGCCAGGACATCACCGCCCTCGGTGACAGCGTCGGCGGTCTCGTGCCCAGCCCGGTGCGGGATGCATCGCCGATCGCCCGCGACCAGATGCGCGCGCCCGACCATTTCCAGGCCGACTACCAAGCCGACTACCAGACCGAGCCGCCGCGTGCCCAGGCGGTGCATCCCGTGAGGGCCGCCAGCAGGCCCAACGGCGCCGGCGGACCGCAGCTTCTGAAGCGGCCGGGTTTCCTGGCTGTGCATAGCGTGGAAAAGAGTTTCGGCAGCCGCCAGGTGGTGCGCGGCGTCAGCATCTATGTGCGCCGCGGCGAAGCGGTCGGCCTGCTCGGCCCGAACGGCGCCGGCAAGACCACCGTGTTCTACATGATCACCGGCCTGATCAAGCCCGATCGCGGCGCGATCGAGCTCGACGGCCACGACGTCACCAAGCTGCCGATGTATCAGCGCGCGCGGCTCGGCATCGGCTATCTGCCGCAGGAAGCCTCGATCTTTCGCGGCCTCACCGTCGAGCAGAACATCCGCGCCGTGCTCGAAGTGGTCGAGCCCTCGCGCAAGAAGCGCGAGCAGCAGCTCGACTCGCTGCTCGACGAATTCAACATCACGCGCTTGCGGAAATCGCCGTCGATCGCGCTGTCGGGCGGCGAGCGCCGCCGCGTCGAGATCGCGCGCGCGCTGGCGACGCGTCCGAACTACATGCTGCTCGACGAGCCTTTCGCGGGCATCGATCCGATCGCGGTCGGCGACATTCAGGACCTCGTCCGCCATCTCACCAACCGCGGCATCGGTGTGCTGATCACCGACCACAATGTGCGCGAGACGCTCGGCCTGACCGATCGCGCCTATATCGTCTATGCCGGTGAAATCTTGACCGAGGGTAGCCCGGATGAGATCGTCGCCGATCCCGACGTTCGCCGGCTTTACCTTGGCGAGGAATTCCGCCTCTAGCCCTTTTTTCCCGTTCGTCAAGCCGTGTACATCGTGCCAAGACTAGGATAAGCAAAAATCGGACCAACTTTTGGGATCGGTTCTTGCTTCATGGCGCTCACGCAGAGATTAGAGTTCCGGCAATCGCAGTCGCTGGTCATGACGCCGCAGCTGATGCAGGCGATCAAGCTGCTGCAATTGTCCAATCTCGATCTCACGACCTTCGTGGAAGAGGAACTCGAGCGGAACCCCCTGCTGGAGCGGGCCAACGACGAGCCGCCCGCCGGTGAAGCCCCGGCCGAGACCAGCCAGTTCAGCGATTCCGACGGTGGCCACAACGACGAGCCGGGCGGCGGTCCGGGCGAGGCGTTCGAGCCGGGCCAGGAAGAATGGATGAGCAAGGATCTCGGCACCCGCGCCGAGATCGAGCAGACCCTGGACACGGGCCTGGACAACGTCTTCTCCGAGGAACCGGCCGAGGCCGCCGCGCGCAACGCCCAGGATGCGGCGCCGACCACCTATACCGAATGGGGCGGCGGTGCCTCCGGCGACGAGGACTACAATCTCGAAGCCTTCGTTGCCGCGGAGATCACGCTCGGCGACCATCTTGCCGAGCAGCTCTCGGTCGCCTTCACCGGCCCGGCGCAGCGCATGATCGGCCAGTACCTGATCGACCTCGTCGACGAGGCCGGCTATCTGCCGCCGGATCTCGGCCAGGCCGCCGAGCGCCTTGGCGCATCGCAAGCCGACGTCGAGGACGTCCTTGCCGTGCTGCAAAAATTCGATCCGCCCGGCGTCTGTGCGCGCAATTTGAGCGAATGCCTGGCGATCCAGCTCCGCGAGCTCGACCGCTACGATCCGGCGATGCAGGCCCTCGTCGAGCACCTCGATCTGCTCGCGAAGCGCGACATCGCTTCGCTGCGCAAGCTCTGCGGCGTCGACGACGAGGACATCGCCGACATGATCGGCGAGATCCGCCGCCTCAATCCCAAGCCCGGCATGAAGTTCGGCTCGGCGCGGCTGCAGACCATGGTGCCCGACGTCTATGTCCGCCCGGGCCCGGATGGCGGCTGGCATGTCGAGCTCAACAGCGACACCTTGCCGCGCGTGCTGGTCAACCAGACCTATTATTCCCAGCTGTCGAAGAAGATCGGCAAGGACGGCGACAAGTCCTATTTCACCGACGCGCTCCAGAACGCGACCTGGCTGGTGCGCGCGCTCGATCAGCGCGCCCGCACCATCCTGAAAGTTGCGACGGAGATCGTGCGCCAGCAGGACGGCTTCTTCACCCACGGCGTGGCGCATCTGCGGCCGCTGAATCTGAAGGCCGTTGCCGACGCCATCCAGATGCATGAATCCACGGTGTCGCGCGTCACCGCCAACAAGTACATGGCGACAAATCGCGGCACATTCGAATTGAAATATTTCTTCACGGCCTCGATCGCCTCCGCCGACGGCGGCGAGGCGCATTCCGCCGAGGCCGTGCGCCACCACATCAAGCAGCTGATCGATTCGGAAGCGCCGTCGGCGATCCTGTCGGATGACACTATCGTGGAACGCTTACGCGCCTCGGGAATTGATATTGCCCGCCGCACGGTCGCGAAGTACCGCGAAGCCATGCGCATTCCCTCTTCGGTGCAACGCCGCCGTGACAAGCAGAGCGCTCTTGGTAACGTCCTCTCCACCGCAATGCCCGATCGCTCCCGCAACACCGAGCCGGCCTGATTGCGCTGGCGCGAAATCGCGCTACTCTCGATCCCCCATCGAGACCGATCCAAGCTGGGCACTTAAAACCAAGCGAGGCATCACATGACCCTCAGAATCTCGGGAAAGAGCGTCAGCGTCGGCGACGCCCTGCGCGGCCGCGTGACCGATCGGACCGACGAGGTCCTGCGTAAATATTTCGACGGGAACTATTCCGGCCACATCACCCTGAGCAAGGATGGCTTCGGCTTCCGCACCGACTGTGCCCTGCATCTTGATACGGGAATTACGCTGGAGGCCGATTCGAACGCGCCGGATGCCTATGCCAGCGCCGACCAGGCGCTCCTGATGATCGAGAAGCGGCTCAAGCGCTACAAGAGCCGGCTCAAGGACCGCTCGGCCCGCAAGGCCCATGTCGCCTCCGCGGCGCTGGCTGCCATGGACGCCACGAGCTACGTGCTGGAGGCGCCGGGCGAGGGTGAGGACGAGGACGAGGTCACCGGCTACAGTCCCGTCATCATCGCCGAGGCCACCACCTCGCTGAAGCAGCTGTCGGTGAGCGAGGCCGTGATGGAGCTGGACCTCAGCGGAGCGCCCTGCCTGGTATTCCAGCACGGCTCCAGCGGCCGGGTGAACATCATTTACCGCCGGGCAGACGGCAATGTCGGCTGGATCGACCCGCCGGGGGCCAAACCGGACGGTTAAGGGCTGGAACCGGCCCCCGTACCAACCGCAGCCCTTAACAATGAGCGGGGCAAAGCCGCACGCAGCAGTTGGCACCGGGATTGCGTTGGAGTAGAAGCGCCCCACATCAGGATCGGGGCTAAGTCCCCTCCTGCTTCACCTTCTTGATGCCGGCCAGGCATGGTTTGACCAAGCTGGCCAATTCGGAACCTGACGGTTTAATTCACCTCGGAAACCCTCCATGCCGATTACCGATCTGGTCGCACCCGAGGCGATTCTCCCGGCATTGAAGGTCAACAGCAAGAAGCAGGCGCTGCAGGAGCTCGCGGCCAAGGCCGCCGAGCTGACCGGGCAGAACGAACGCTCCGTGTTCGAGGTGCTGCTGCAGCGTGAGAAGCTCGGCACCACTGCGGTCGGCTACGGCGTCGCCATTCCGCACGGCAAGCTGCCCAAGCTGGAAAAGATCTTTGGCCTGTTCGCGCGCCTCGATCGCCCGATCGATTTCGAGGCGATGGACGGCCAGCCGGTCGATCTCGTCTTCCTGCTGCTCGCGCCCGAAGGCGCCGGCGCCGATCACCTCAAGGCGCTCGCCCGCATCGCCCGCCTCCTGCGCGACCAGGATATCGCCAAGAAGCTCCGCGCCTCGCGCGATGCCCAGGCGATCTATTCGGTGCTGGCGCTGCCGCCGGCAACCGCGGCGTAACGTCGCCTGTCCTCGTCGCCCGCTGAGAAGCGGAATCGATCCACGCAATTGCCAATGTACGCCGGCCATCTCCGTGCATGCGCGCGGGATGTCGTGATCTCGCACTAGCCGGCAAGGCAACGCGAAAAATTTCCCCATTTGAGACGTCCGGCACATCGCGCCTTGTCGGAGTCCGCTAAAGACGCGCAGGAACGCAAGTGGCGCTTGGATCGACGCGCCGTCCTGCGCTTTCGCTGATGTCGTTACCTATCGCCCGAAGGTCGGGCCCGTAGGATGAAAGTGGTTGGCGCGGTGCAGAGCAGGGCTGTTGTGGTGGGGCTAGTGATAGCAGTTACCGCAGTCCCGGCCGTCGCGCAGGATGCCGGATCGCTGCTCCGCGAGATGCAGCGGCAGCAGGAGATGCAGCGGCAGGAAGGGCTGCCGTCCCCTGGCGAGATTCGACCGCAGCAGGCGCCCGCCGCCATCCCCGACCGGGGCGAGCGCATCATCGTGAAGGGCGTTCGCTTCACCGGCAAGGTGGAGCTGCTGCCACAGGCCGAGCGCGAGCAACTCGTTGCCTCGGTGCGCGGCAAGCGGCTCGGCATCAAAGGGCTCTATGCGCTGGCCGATCAGGTGACGGCCGTGCTCCAGGGCCGCGGCCGGTTGCTGGCGCGCGCGCTGCTGCCGCCTCAGGATATCACCAACGGCATCGTCACGATCGAGATCGCCGAGGGCGCGCTCAAGACCATCACGCTCGATCGCGCCAAGGGCGTGCGCGTGCGTGAGGACCTGTTGCGCGCGATCATCGAGGGTCGTCTCAAGCCGGACGGCGTGACGCGGCAGGATCTGGAAGACGCGCTGTTGCGGATGAACGACCTGCCGGGCGTGTCGGTGCATGCCAAGCTCGCGCCGGGCGATGCGCCGAACACCAGCAAGCTCGTCGTCGGCGTCGCGCAGGCGCCCATTCTCGGGGGCGGTATCTGGGCCGATAATTACGGCAGCTCCAACGTGGGCAAGGCGCAGGGCAACGGGCTCATCTCGCTCACCGACGTGTCCGGCTACGGCGACCTGACGCGGCTCTCCGGCACGGTGTCGCAAGGGCAGGAGTACGGCTCGCTGGTGACGAGCGTGCCGCTCGGCGCCAGCGGCTTCATTGCCAATGCGAGCTACGGCTATCTCGACTACCACAATATCGACGCCATCGGCCGCGCCCTCGGTCTCACCGGTTTTGCCCATTTCGCCAATGGCGGCGTCGACTACAGCTTGATCCGCTCGCGCGATTTCAACCTCCAGCTTGGCGGCACCGTGACCTGGAAGGCGCTGGTCGACGACAGCATCGTCGGAACGCTTCAGGACAAGCGCTCGACCTCCGGCACGCTCAGCCTCAACGGCGACCGGCGCGACGCGCTGTTCGGCGGCGGCATCACCAACTGGTCGGTGAGCTGGACTTTTGGCGACCTCGATCTCGCGCGCGTAGCGAGCGCGCTCGCGGTGGACCAGGCTGGGCTCCGGACGCAAGGGCCGTTCAATCGGATCAATGCCTCGGTTGCACGGCTTCAGGCCTTGCCCGGCGACTTCGCACTGTTCGGTCGCCTCTACGGGCAATGGGCCGACAAGAATCTCGATTCCTCGGAAGATTTTGCGCTGGGCGGCCCGTTCGGCGTGCGCGGCTATCCCGTCGGCGAGGCGCGCGGCGATATGGGCGTGCTCGGCACGCTGGAGCTTCGCTACAACGCGCCGGTGCCTGTGCGCTTCGGCAGCCTGCAACTCGCGAGCTTCCTGGACGGCGGCTACGTCAAGATCAACGTGTCGCCGAACGGCATCGCGCCGGTCACTGTCTGCGGCTGCAACGATTACGGGCTCGCCAGCGCCGGCCTCGCCACGCGCTGGACGCGCGAGTGGCTGAACGTCTCGGCGAGCTGGGCCCATACGCTGGGCGACAATCCCGGCCGTTCCATCATCACCGGCGCCAATGCCGATGGCGTCAAGGCCAACGATCAGTTCTGGCTGCAAGCCGGCATTCGCTTCTGATGTTTCGAGGGGGCACGCGATGACATCGACCCTGCCGCGGATGCGACTCGCAATCGCGCTGTCCGCGACCACGATGCTGACGCCGCCGGCGCTGGCGCAGACGTTGCCGACCGGCGGCCAGGTCGTGTCGGGACAGGCCACGATCAGTCAGTCCGGCAACGCCATGACGATCAACCAGTCGAGCGACCGGATGATCGCCAACTGGCAGAGTTTTTCGATCGGCGCCGGCAGCTCCGTGACCTTCAACCAGCCCGGCGCATCCTCGGTCGCGCTGAACCGCGTCGTCGGCCAGGACCCGTCAAGAATCCTCGGCAGCCTCAGCGCCAATGGACAAGTGTTCCTGATCAATCCGAACGGCATCGCCATCGGCAAGACCGGCAGCGTGCAGACCGGCGGCTTCGTCGCCTCGACGCTCGGCATCAGCAACGCTGATTTTCTGGCCGGTCGCTACAACTTCACCGGCAGCGGCGGCGCGATCACCAACGAGGGCAGCATCTCCGGCAAGGTGGTGGCGCTGATCTCGCCGAGCGTCAGCAATTCCGGCACCATCACCGGCAGCACGGCGCTCGCCGCGGGCACCGACGTGCTGCTCGACTTCAACGGCGACGGCCTGCTCTCGGTCGAGGTCAAGGCCTCTACCGTCAAGACCCTGGTCGAGAACAAGGGATTGATCCGCGCCGATGGTGGGCTCGCCATCCTCACCGCCAAGGGCGCGAGCGACGCCATGAAGGGCGTCGTCAACAACACCGGCGTGGTGCAGGCCGCGAGCATCGGCAGCAAAAACGGCCGCATCCTGCTGCTCGGCGATGCCAAGCACGGCGAGGTCAATGCCGGCGGCACGCTGCGGGCGCGCTCGGTCGAAACCTCCGCCGCCAAGGTCAATCTCGCTGCCGATCTGAAGGTCGATACGCTCGGCGGGCATTGGCTGATCGATCCCGTCAACATCACCATCGACGCGAACTACGCTGGCGTCTTGCAGACGGCGCTTGCGAGCGGCGACGTGACGGTGACGACGTCGGGCAGCGGCACCGATGAAGGCAACGTCACGGTCAACTCCGCCGTCACCTGGGGCTCGCATATCCTGACGCTGCGGGCCGACAACAACATCGTCATCAATGCGCCGCTGACGTCGACCGGCACGACGAGCAGTGACGGCCTGGTCCTGCAATACGCACAGACCACGGCCACCGGTGGCTACACCATCAACGCGCCGGTCAACCTGGCGGCGGGCAGCCTGTTCCAGACCCAGAAAGGAACTGACGCCGCCATCACCTATGCAGTGATCACCGATGTGGATGCCCTGCAGAACATCAACATCAACCGGTCCGGCAACTATGTGTTGGGCGCGAACATCGATGCCAGCGCGACGGCGGGTTGGAATGGTGGCGCCGGCTTCACACCGATCGGCGGCATCGGCGATATCAGCAAATATTTTTCCGGCATTTTCGACGGGCTCGGTCACCGCATCAGCAACCTGACCATCAACCGGCCGTCCAGCGATAACATCGGCCTGTTCGGCTAAATCGATGGCGGGACCATCCGCAATGTCGGATTGGAAGGCGGCAGCGTGACGGGCAACAATGCCGTCGGCGGGCTGGTGGGGTCGAGCGGCCTCTGGGTCTACGGCGGCACGAGCAGCGTCGCTTACAACACCATCAGCAACGTTTACAACACCGGCAATGTGACCGGCAGCGGCGCCATGGTCGGCGGGCTGGTCGGCGACGCCTATATCACTACGATCAGCAACTCATATGCCACCGGCACGGTTGCGGGCTATGGCGCCGCCGGCGGGCTGGGAGGGCGCGTCGTCGCCTCGTTCGTCTCCAACTCGTATGCGACCGGCAACGTTTCCGCTAGCTGGGACGGCGCTGGCGGGCTGATCGCGTACAATATCGGCACGTGGATGGGACCGGGCCCCGGGGATTATGCCATCGGTACGGTGAGCCACTCTTATGCCACGGGTACCGTATCCGGCGGCATCAATGTCGGTGGCTTGTTGGGATACAGCAACATCGGTCTCGTCACCGACAGTCACGCCACCGGTAATGTTTCGGGCACCGGCGCAATTGGCGGCACAGGCACATCTGCCGGCGGACTGGTGGGGTTCCAACAGTACAGTCGGGTGGAGCGATCTTACGCCACCGGCAACGTGTCCGGTGTCGATTCGGTCGGCGGGCTGGTGGGAGGCAGCTGGTACGGCGCCGTGGTAAGCCAGTCTTACGCGACCGGCAATGTGTCCGGAACGCGTTCGATTGGCGGGCTGGTCGGGCACAGCAATGAAGCCGTTTCGGTGCTCGATTCCTACGCCACGGGAGCGGTTTCAGGAAATTCCGAGGTCGGCGGGCTGGTGGGGGTGAATCAGGAAAGCCATGTGAGCCGAAGCTACTTCGCGGGCACCGTGTCGGGAACCAGCAATGTCGGCGCGATCGTGGGGATGAATTGGGATGGCGGCGACGTCGTCCAAAGCTATGCGAACAGGGAGACATCGGGGCAGAGCGCCGCCTGTGGCGCATCTTTCGGCGGCGGCATCTGTGATGGCGGCATGCTCACCACGGCCCAGCTGCGCGATCCCTTCACCTTTATCAACAATGGCTATGACTTTGCCGCCGTCTGGGGCAAGTCCGTCAGCGGCGCCAACAACGGCATGCCGGTGCTGCGCGCGTTCGGCGACACCGTCTACGATGCCTATGTCAACGTCGCGGGCTCGGCCAGCACCACCTATGGCACGCTGGCCTCGCTCGGCGGATTGACGATGACCGGCGTGAACGCCAATCGCGTCACGCTCGGCTGGGGCAGCGCAGTCACTACCGCATTGGGCGCGGGCAGCTCCAATCTCAGCGGCCCCGACGTTATCAACGCGACCGGCTCGGGCGGCGCGGTCTATGTCGGCTCGGTCGCGGTCGACCTCACCATCGACAGGGCGCCGCTCACCATCAGCGCCAACGCGTCCAAGACCTATGACGGCCTCGCCTTCTCCGGCGGCAGCGTCGCTTATTCCGGCTTCATGAATGGCGAGACTGCATCCGTGCTGTCGGGCACGCTTCTTTATGGCGGCACGGCGCAGGGCGCGGTGAATGCCGGCCGCTACAGCCTGACGGCGTCGGGCCTCTCCTCGGCCAATTATGTGATCACCTATGTCGACGGTTCACTCACCATCAACAAGGCGCCGCTCACCATTGCAGTCAACGGCGTCACGAAAATTACGACGGCGTCCCGTTCTCCGGCGGCAGTGCGATCTATTCCGGCTTCGTGAACGGGGAGGGGCTGTCCGCGCTGTCCGGCACGCTCGTCTACGGCGGTTCGGCCCAGGGCACGCGAAATCCCGGGATCTACGGCATCGCCGCCTCGGGGCTGACATCCGCGAACTACGACATCACCTATGTCGACGGCCGGCTCGCGATCATTCCGCGCGACGCAGGCGCCTGTTCGCTTGGGGCCGGCGGCAACCCGATCTGCGGCGCCACTCCGCCCAATCCCGCCGCGCCCATCGGGCTGAACGACCAGGCGCCGATCGAGGTCGTGCTGCCTTAGAGCACCCGGCAGCGGCACGTCACGCGCAGCTACGCCGGCAAGGGCGTCCTTCGCTACGCCTGGTGAGACCGCAGAGGCCGCCCTCACGTTCGAACCGAAGCCCCGTCGTCTGCGACTTATTTTCGCAGCCGGGCGCTGTGATGTTTCTCCACCGGATTCGACCGTCGCCCGGTTGCGCGTCCCGGCGCGGCTTCGGTGCAGGAGCTCTTTTAGCCATGAATTGCGGTTCGATCGGCCGGATTTTCGGTCTGTTTTGCTCGGTCACCATTGCCGTGACGGTTGCCGTCCATGCCGACGATACGTCCAACGACCGCGTCATCGCCGAAAAGACCGAGATCATCGCGGCTGATCCGACCAACGCGGTTGCTTACGAGCTGCGTGGCGAAGCCTGGTACCTCAACCGGGACAGGGATCGCGCCTTCGAGGATTGCAGCGCCGCGATACGAATCGATCCGAATTTCGGGCGGGCCTATAACTGCCGCGGCCGCGCCTATTCGGCGAGGGGCGAACGGGATCGCGCGTTGGCCGATTACAACGAGGCCATTCGCCTCGATCCCGGCTACGGACCGTCTTACACCTCCCGTGCCCTCGAATATTTCAACAATCGCGACTTCGATCTGGCGATCGGCGCGTTTACCGAGGCGATCGAACGCA
The DNA here is from genome assembly GCF_017565645.3 of Bradyrhizobium barranii subsp. barranii. Lineage (NCBI taxonomy): Bacteria > Pseudomonadati > Pseudomonadota > Alphaproteobacteria > Hyphomicrobiales > Nitrobacteraceae > Bradyrhizobium > Bradyrhizobium barranii. The sequence goes on along the minus strand of NZ_CP086136.1, from coordinate 141,317 downwards.
ATCCCAAGCAAGCCTACTTTGCTCTTATCAAGAGAGGGGAAGCGTATGCGGCGAAGCGCGACTCCGATCATGCCGTCGCTGATTACAACGAGGCGATGCGGCGCAATCCCGCCGCCGCATGGCCCTACGAGCTGCGAAGCACCGTCCATTTCAACAAGGGCGAGATCGACGAGGCTCTCGACGACTGCAACACCGCCGTCCGTCTGGAGCCCGGGAGTGCTGGCGGTCATTATTGCCGGGCCATCGTTCTCCTGAAAAAGGACGACACCGACAACGCCATCCGCGAGCTCGATGACGTCACGAGGATCATGCCTTCCTTCGAGAAGGCCTACTTGGTTCGTGCAACCGCCTGGCGCAAGAAGGGCGATGATCGTCGCGCCATTGCGGATTTCGACGAAGGCATCCGGCTGCAGCCGGGAAATTCGATGGCCTACAGCAATCGCGCCAGCACGCTGCGCGGCATCGGAGAGCACGCCCGCGCGCTCGCCGACTACAACGAGGCGATCCGGCTCGATCCCGGCAATCAGATCGCGCTCGTCAATCGCGGCATCCTCTACATGAAGCTGTCCGACGCCGCGAAGGCGCGCGCCGATTTCAATAGCGTGCTCGCGCTGCCGCCGGGCGACCAATGGGCCGTGGACACGGCGCGCGAAGGACTTGGCTTTTTGAAGTGATGCGTCTCGAAAGAGCGTGCATCTCCGCTCTAGTCCCCCCGGACGCAGCGCAGCGCTTCCCTCGCGATGCGAAGCATCGTCGAGAGCGGTGCGCTGCAGAGCCTTCGCCGGCGCCGCTCGTGTGCGTCAGCAGACCGTCGGCAGCAGGCGCCGGACTTCGTCGAGCAGTTCGGGAATCGCCGTCTTGTCACCCGCGAGGTGCTTAAGCAGCGCACTTTGGAATAGACCGTCGAACAGCGCATAGAGCGCGGCGGGCGACGACGCCGGCCGCTTGCCGCCGAGCTCGGCATAGCGGGAGGCGATGCGCCAGATCATCGCTTCCAGGCTCTTGTCGATCTCGAGTACATCCTTGCGAAACGCCGCCTCGAACATCGCCTGCGAGCGCAGGTCGTACCAAAGGCGGTGCATACGGGCTTCGTTCTGCAGCGTTGCCGCGAGCTTGGCGAGGAAACCCTCCGTCAATTCGTCGCGGCTCGTTGCTGTCGCGACGACATCGTCATATCGCGTCACGCACTTCGCCTTGTAGTGGCGGACGCAGCAGCAGATCAGGTCGAGCTTGTCGCTGAAATAATAGTGGAACACGCCGTGCGTGAACGCCGAGTTCTGCGCGATTTCGCGCAGGCTGGTGCGTGCGAAGCCGAGCTCTCCAAGCGTTTCGAGCGCGGCCTCGGCAAGCTCGACGCGCCGCGCGTTGAACTTCTCGTCGCGCAGCACCTCGGCCGCATCAGCCACACGCCGGGCCGCTCCCGTCACCTGCCGCGCCATCTCGTTCCTTCCTCAGTCCCGTTCTTTCAAGGACTTATACCGCGTCGACCGCGGAATGCTCCATCCCCTCACAACCACTTCCTTTGACAACTGTCAAATTCGTTCTTGACAAGTGTCAAGATTTTGGCGGAGGTTCGCACCAAGAATTTGGACAGTCGTCAAGACGTCCGACCATGGAGGAACGCTTCGCTGGGTGCAGCCCAAAAGGCCTGCGCCCATCGACCTGGTGCGCGCCGATTGGCGCAGCACGAATCGATCACCAGCAACGGAGGAGTGCGTCATGAGTGGGAAGAGCCTTGCAGGCAGGAAAGCCCTCGTCACCGGCGGTGCCCGAGGAATCGGCGCGGCCATCGCGCAAGCCTTGGCGCGAGCCGGCGCCTCGATCATGATCGCCGACATCCTGGAAGAGACCGGCCGCGCCAGCGCAGCCGCTATCGCGAAGGAAGACGTCGCTACGGGCTTCGTCCAGCTCGACGTCACCGACGACGCTCAATGGGAGCGGGCGGTTGCCAACACCGTCGCAACCCTCGGCGGCTACGACATTCTGATCAACAATGCCGGCATCGAGATCACGTCGCTGATCTCCGAGGTCAAGGCCGAGGACGCGCGGCGGATGTGCGACGTCAATATCGTTGGCACCGTGCTCGGCATGAAGCACGCCTTCCGTGCCATGCGCCCGGGCGGGCCGGCCGGCAAGGGCGGCGCCGTCGTCAACATCGCCTCGGTTGCGGCAACGATCGCCTTCCCGAGCATCGCGGTCTATTCGGGCACCAAATCCGCGGTTGACCGCATGACGCGGGTCGGAGCGATGGAAGCCGGCAAGCTCGGTTTCGGCGTGCGCGTAAACTGCATCTATCCGGGCCTGATCCCGACCGACATGGGCATGCAGCTCGCCAACGACATCGTCAAGGTCGGGCTCGCGGCCGACGTCAACGCCGCAGTCGGCTCGGTGGTGGAGCAAACCCCGCTCGGCCGTCTCGCCGAGGTCACGGACATCGGCGATGCCGCGGTGTTCCTGTGCTCGAACGAGGCGCGCTTCATCACCGGCATCGGACTGCCGGTCGATGGCGGCATGGGCATGTAACAACAAAGCCGACAACAAGCATTTCGGAGGAACGCAATGAGCGAGAAGAAGCCCGTCATCGTCTATGGCGCTTCCGGCTATACTGGCCGGCTGGTCTGCGAATACTTGCGCGAATACAACATCCCCTTCATCGCCGCCGGCCGCAGCAATGAGAAGCTCAACGCCGCGATGAAGTCGAATGTAGCGGGCATCGAGACCGCCGACTACGAGGTGGTTAAGGTGCCGCACACCGTGGCTGCGCTGACTGAATTGTTCAAGGACGCCTCGGTGGTGCTCAACACCGTGGGTCCCTTCGCCAAGTTCGGCGGCGAAGTGGTGCAGGCTTGCCTCGCTTCCAAGTGTCATTACACCGACACCACCGGTGAGCAGGACTGGCTGATCACGCTCGAGCAGGAGTGGGGCACGAAGTTCGCCAATGCCGGGCTTCTGTTGGCGCCAGGCATCGCGCAGATGTACACCACCGGCGAGATCGCCGCGCAGCTGTGCCTGGAGACGCCCGGCCTCGACACGCTGGACATTGCCGTGTTCTGGGGTGGCAGCCCGACCATCGCATCGACGCAGACCATCCTGGTCAACGCCGCGATGGCCAAGGCCTACTACCTGGAGCAGAACAAGTACGTCGAGCATCAGCCCGATGCCGGCCTCTACAACCTCGCCATCCCCGGTCAGCACGAGCTGGCGCTGGCGCTGCCCTGGGGAGGCACCTCGCACCCGGTGTGGTTCAAGCGCGATCCGCGCGTGGCCAACGTGAAGGTGCTGGGCGGCGTGTTCAATCGCGCGCTGATGCTGGGCGTGCCGCAGATCGTCGCGGCCGCGCTGGAGGCGACCAAGGATATGAATCCCGACGACCGCTACGCCGCATTGGCGCAGACCGCCGCCGGTGTGATGAACACCATGCCGCCGCGCGAGAACCCGCGCGTCAACAAGTCGATGGATTCGGTACATGCCTCCGGCCCGTTGGGGCGCGCGCACTGCGTCATCAACGGCAACAGCAACTACAAGCAGACCGGCATGTTGCAGGCCTATGCTGCGGCCCATCTGTTGCAGCAGCCGCCCAAGCGCGTAGGCTTCGCCTCCGGCTGCCAGGCGTTCGGCCATCACGAGCTGCTCGGGCAATTGCGCAGCTTCGGGCTCGTCAGCAAGCCTGTTCTGACCGTGCACGATTGAGTCAATCGCGGGTGGCGCGGTCCTCCGCGTCACCCGCTCTGCTTCGGGTGTTGATCATGCGCTTCATCGATTACCTGGACAAAGGTGCCTCGCTCGGCGCCGACGCGCCGTGCCTCACCATGGATGGACGCGACCTCAGCTATCGCGAGGTGCAGCGGCTGAGCTACCGCGTCGCGCGCGGGCTCGCGCGATCGGGCATTGCTGCCGGCGAGAAGGTCGCAATCCTTTCCGGCAACGATCCGGTCGCGTTTGCCTGCGTGTTCGGCATTTCCCGCGCGGGCTCGGTCTGGTGTCCGATCAATCCGCGTAACGAGGCGGCCGAAAATCGGCTCATCCTCGAGCAATTCGACTGCAGTCTGCTGTTGTTTCATTCAAGCTTCGCGCCGATGGTCGAGGCGGTGCGTGCAGAGCTGCCAAAGCTGCGCGCCGTCGTCTGCCTCGATGCTGAGTTGTCCTTCGCGCCCTCGTTCGACAGCTGGCTCGCCGGCCTTGCAGACGACCACTATCAACGCGAGACGATCGACGATGTCGCGATGATCCCGGGCACCGGCGGCACCACCGGCAAGCCGAAGGGGGTGATGCTGTCGGGCCGCAACATCGAGGCGATGACGGCACTGACGCTGATGGGCTATCCCTTCAAGGGCCGTCCGATCTACCTCGCGCTTGCGCCGCTGACCCACGCGGCCGGCGTGCTGTGTTTCCCGATCATGGCGCTCGGCGGCCGCATCGTGATCATGCATCACCCCGACATCGCAGAATTTCTCGATCTGATCGAGCGCTATCGCGTCACGCACACCTTCCTGCCGCCGACCGTGATCTACATGCTGCTCGATCATCCGAAGCTCGACTCCGCGAGGCTCGGGTCTCTGCAATGTTTCTGGTACGGCGCGGCGCCGATCTCGGCCGCGCGGCTTGCGGAAGCGCTCCAGCGTATCGGGCCGATGGCGCAGTTGTTCGGTCAGACCGAAGCGCCGATGATGATCTCGATGATGGCACCTAGCGAGCATTACAATGCCGACGGCACGATCGCGATGGAGCGTCTCGCCTCGGCCGGGCGGATCAGCCCGCTGGTGCAGGCCGGTATCATGGATGGCGACGGCAATTTGCTGCCGACCGGCGCCCGCGGCGAGATCGTGGTCCGCGGTTCGCTGGTGATGGAAGGCTATTACAAAAATCCCGAGGCTACGGCGGAAGCCTCCGCGCATGGCTGGCACCACACCGGCGACATCGGCTACATCGACGACGACGGCTACCTCTATATCGTCGATCGCGCCAGGGACATGATCATCACCGGCGGGTTCAACGTCTACTCGATCGAGGTCGAGAACGCGCTGCGGGCGCATGAGGCGGTGCAGGATTGCGCCGTGATCGGGCTGGCGGACGAGAAATGGGGTGAGCGGATCGTTGCCGTTGTGCAGCCCCGCGCCGGCCAAAGCGTCGATGCGAGGGCGCTGGCGGCCTTCGTCAAGCAGCGGATCGGCAGCGTCAAGACACCGAAGCAGATCGAAGTCTGGGACGATCTGCCGCGCTCCAAGGTCGGCAAGGTCTTGAAGCCGGACATCCGCGCGCGGCTGGCGGAGCGTTCAGGCGGCTGAGGCGCATCTTATTGCGGCGCCCATCGCTTCGAAGATATCCGCGAGACGCGCTGACGCGGACATTCGCGCGGGCCTGGAACTCTCATCCGTGTCCGGGCAGGCAAAGGCATGTTTCCGCTTTTCGATGCGCGTTTTGGGTGTCACCATGCTTTTGAACGGACGGGAGGGCCGCCATGCGCTGGTGTGTCTCGGTCGGGGCGGTGCTTGTTGCGGGGGCGATCGTCGGAGGTGACGTTGCCAGCATTGCCGCGCCGAGCCCGAAATCAGGGATAGCCGACGCCAGGCACAGCGCACTGTCCGTCAATGTCGAGCTCGTTATCGCCGTCGACGTCTCCTATTCGATGGATCTGGACGAACTCGCCATTCAGCGCGAGGGCTATGCACAGGCCATCGTCTCGAAAGACTTTCTTCAGGCGCTAAGGGCCCGTCCGGCCAGCAAGGTGGCTCTGACCTATTTCGAGTGGTCGATGTCGGGCGACGACAGGATCATCATTCCGTGGCGCGTGATCGACGGCCCGGAATCGGCGGACGCCGTGGCCGCCGAGATCATGAAAACGCCGATTCGCCGAGGTTCGAGCACCTCGATTTCCGGCGCGATCAATTTCGCAGTGCAGCTGTTCGAAGAGAATCCTTATCGCGGGTCGCGGCGCGTCATCGACATTTCCGGCGATGGGCCGAACAACGACGGAGCCCCCGTCACCGGCGCGCGCGACGCTGCCGTTGAGAAAGGCATCATCATCAACGGTCTGCCGATCATGGTGAAGGAGCCGTCCTATTTGACGACCGATATCGAGAATCTCGATCTCTATTACGAGGACTGCGTGATCGGAGGGCCGGGTGCCTTCATCATGACAATCAAGGATCGCGAAAAATTCCAGGAAGCGATCCGGACCAAGCTTGTTCTCGAAGTTGCGGGCCTCACGCCGGAGGGGAGGATCGTCCGAACCGCCGAGAAAGAGCCCCGGGTGTCCTGTCTGGTCGGCGAAGAAAAATGGCGGGAGCGCGGGCGACGGATCATGCGCTAGTTGCCCGTCAGCAAAGCGAACCGACGTCGGTCGATCGCCTCACGCGCCACCAGCCCTGCCGCCTTGCAAAGATCTGGCGCATAGAGTTGGCAGCGCCGTCCCTGCTTCTCGATAGCCTTGTCGATCAACCCCAGCAGTCGTGCGGGGGCCATTCCCGCGGGAGCGGCAATTCGCCCCGTGACGACGTGCTTTTCTAATCCCTCGTGACGGTCGTGATCGAGATCGGGGTCGCGCCAGCAATTCGCGCATATCATCACGAAGCTCTCGGAATGCGAATAGACGACGGCGTCCTCATCCAGCTCTGCGGTCAAGTCCGCCAGTTGCCGTGCCGAATCCTGTGTGCCGGCGAAGTCGAATAGCTGATAGTTCCGCCGCTCCAGCGTCGCCAAATGTGGAAAAACCGGGACCTGCACCTCACCATACGTGTGATGTGTAATCGGCGCGCCGTCGATCAGGATGACGTCGCCATAGTCCACGCCGAGCTTCTGGTAGAGCACACTGCGGACGATGCCGTGGCACGGGCTCAACCGTTCGATCCAGATGGTTTCCTCCGCGCCCGGATCGTCCTGATCGGCCGTGCGCTCCGCCAGGGGCCGCTCCGCCAGCTTGACCTTGCATTGAGACAATGAGCATTCGGGCAAGCCAAAGCGCCCGATCTCGATCGCAAGCCCCATGCGCCTCCAGACATCCAGTGCCAGAGAGGCATTCTTTGCGCCGGTGGCGCAGATACCAAGATTCCACTCGTAACTCTCGGTGACTTCGTCCGCGAGGCTGGCTGCGATCTGGTTTGCGGTCGCGCCATCCGCGAATCTGCCGCGTGTCTTGTAGAAAAGACCCAGATTGTAATGGTGGGTGCTGTTTTGCGGATTGAGTTCGGTGAGTTTCCGATAGCTGCTCTCGGCAATCGCATCTTGCTGGCGCGACAGCATTCGCGCCGCAGTGGCCAGACCTTCGAGAATCGGTTCCTGTTCGGGTTGCCCCTCGTGGACCTTGGCCAACCCGCTCAGTTTTTCGACGACCAAACGGAACAATGCAATATCGGGCGGCGGTGCATTGAGATCGTCAATGTCGCGCGCTGCTTCAAGGCAGAGCCCTACAGTCGAGAGAAACCAGAAGTCCTGATCGTGAGATTGTGCGACCTCTGACAGAACGTCTATCGCGGCTTCTCTTTGCAAGCATCGATCATGGACAATCCGCAGCAATGCCATGGCGGCTTCGGGCTGCCGGGGCTGCGCTTTTCGCAGCGGCATCAGCTTGTGCAACGCGGCCTGTGTTCTTCCCGCCTGAGCTTCCGCAATGGCATCGCGCGCAATCGCCTCGATCTCATCGGATGAGAGCACCGCACTTGGACCGTCCGACGTCATTCTTGATTCTCTTCTCAGAGCACCCGCTTCGACGTTGAGCCCGATGCTAGGCCGGAACGTCGACGCTTCGCCAGATGGCCCATAAAAAATGCGCGGGCCGCCTTGAGGCATGCCCGCGCATTTGAATTCGCAGATGTCGCGCTAAGCGTGCGTCAGTGCACGCTCACGGCTTGCAGCTCGTTGCTCCAGGCGTTGGCGACCGCGGCTTCGCGGCTGTCGGTCAGCATGATTGGCGTGCCGTCGGCGGCGTGGAGCGCGAAGAGCTTGAGGCCCGGCGCGATTTTCGGCGCCTCGGGAAACAGGCCCGGCACATCCTCGGAGCGGATCTGCTTCACATAGGCGATATGACCTTCGCCGAGGGTTGCCAGCGTCTCGGGCGAGACGTTCTTGGCTTCGTATTCGAACGCAACGTGACCTTCACTCATGGTCTCGACTCCTTCACAGAAACTAAGCGGTCGAGTCCGCTACTCGTTCCATTATTCGTGCTCATTGATAGCGATTGTCTTAACGATCCTCTCCGGTTCAGGCCGGGCAAGATCGACCGACAGCAGCCCGTTCTTCAGATCCGCTCCCAGCACGAGCATCCCCTCCGCCAGCACGAAGGTGCGCTGGAAGTGGCGCGCGGCGATGCCGCGATGGATGTATTGCCGGGTCTTGTCGTCCTGCTGCCGCCCGCGAATCACGAGCTGGTTTTCCTCAATGGTTACATCGAGTTGGTCGCGGGTGAATCCGGCGACCGCCAGCGTGATCCGCAGCCGCTCGGGCTGGCCGTCCGACCGGTCGCACCTCTCGATATTGTAGGGAGGGTAGCCGTCGGCGCCTTTGACGACGCGATCAAGCACGCGCTCGATCTCGTCGAAGCCCAAAAGGAACGGACTGGAAAGCGTTGGAACACGAGACATAGTTTACAAAGTCCTCTCGAAGCGACTTTGGCATTTCAGGGCCCGGAAGCGGCGCCCCTTGGTCAGCAATATGGTCATAACCCCGTGTCGGTTCAAGGACGTAGCGGGGGCCTGTGGATTGGCCGATTTCGCGCCTGACCCCGCCTGCGGCCGCGCAGATGCGCCCGATTCGGCACCGGGAACTTAAATGCTCGGACAAGCCCGGGCATGACGAATTGGCGGAGCGATTTCTCCAATGAAAACAAACCCCGGCTACTGTGCATGGGGTTGTTTTTCTGGTTTTTGATCGGGCGGCCCTCGGAACCGGTCAGGCTTCGATCCGGGTCCGTCCGTCACCGCTGAAAAGGTGCAGTTTCGGCCGTACCGCCGCGACGCGGATCCTCTCACCGATGGCGGGGGCCTCGGTTCCGGGAATGCGGACGATGACCTCGCCGGGCGGCAACTCGCCGGGGGTGGCGGCGACGCGCTGGTCGTCCTGGGCCCGCGTGCCGTAGACGAAGGTTTCCGCGCCGACGCGCTCGATCGCTTCCACCGTCAGCGGCAATGCGACACCGCCGGCCGGGGTCTGGTCGGTGATCACGAAGTCTTCAGGGCGGATGCCGAGGATGCCGGCCTCGGTCGCGCTGCCGTCGAGCTGCGATTTGATCTCATCGGCGCGCGTCGACATCAGGTTCATCGGCGGTGCCCCGATGAAGGAGGCGACGAAGGTCGTCGCCGGCTTCTCGTAGATCGCGAGCGGATTGCCGACCTGCTCGACCTGGCCGCCATTCATCACCACGAGAATATCGGCGAGCGTCATCGCCTCGAGCTGGTCGTGGGTGACGTAGATCGACGTCGTGTTGAGCCGGCGCTGCAACTTGCGGATCTCGACCCGCATTGCAATGCGCAGCTTTGCGTCGAGGTTCGACAGCGGCTCGTCGAACAGAAAGACTTTCGGCTGGCGCACGATGGCGCGGCCCATCGCGACGCGCTGGCGCTGGCCGCCGGAGAGCTGGCGCGGCTTGCGCTCCAGCATCGGCGCGAGCTCGAGCACGCGTGCGGCTTCCTCGACGCGGGTCTTGACCTCGGCCTCCTTCATGCCGCGGTTGCGCAGGCCGTAGGCCATGTTGTTGAAGACGCTCATATGCGGATAGAGCGCGTAGTTCTGGAACACCATCGCGATGTCGCGATCGGCGGGCTCGATCTGGTTGACGACGCGGCCGCCGATGTCGATCTCGCCGCCGGTGACGGTCTCGAGCCCTGCGACCATGCGCAGCAGCGTGGACTTGCCGCAGCCGGAGGGACCGACCAGCACGCAGAACTGGCCGTCGCCGACATCGACGTTGACGCCCTTGATGGCCTCGAAGCCGCCGGGATAGGTCTTGCGGACGTTGCGCAGCGTGACGTTAGCCATGAAAACTCGCTTCTACTTTTCCGTCTCGACCAGGCCGCGCACGAACAATTTCTGCATGGCGACGACGACGAACACCGGCGGCAGCATGGCCAGCACGGCGGTCGCCATCACGATCGGCCATTCGGTCAGCGCATCGGTGGTGGTGATCATCTTGCGGATGCCGACCTGGATGGTCTGCATGTCGTCGCGCGTGGTGATCAGCAGCGGCCAGAGATATTGATTCCAGCCGAGGATGAAGAGGATCACGAACAGCGCCGCCATGTTGGTGCGCGACAGCGGCAGCAGCGTATCCCAGAAGAAGCGCAAGGGGCCGGCGCCGTCGATGCGCGAGGCCTCCAACAGCTCGTCCAGCACGGTCATGAAGAACTGGCGGAACAGCAGCGTCGCGGTGGCCGACGCGATCAGCGGCAGCGCGAGGCCGGCATAGCTGTCGAGCATGTGCAGATCGGCGACGATCTTGTAGGTCGGATAGATGCGCACCTCGACCGGCAGCATCAACGTGATGAAGATGATCCAGAAGATCGCCATCCGGAACGGAAAGCGGAAATACACGATCGCATAGGCCGAGATGATCGAGATCGCGATCTTGCCGATCGCGATTGCCAGCGCCATCACCAGCGAGTTCAGCATCATGTTGCCGACGGGCTCGCGGGTCGAGCCGCTCGTGCCGACGAAGATGGTCTTGTAGTAGACCTCGAAGAAGTGTCCGCCCGGCAGCAGCGACATCTGCCCGTTCGCGATCAGGGCGTTGTCCTGGGTCGAGGCGACGATCGCGATGTAGACCGGGAATGCGACGATCGCGATCCCGATCCAGAGAATCGCGTGGGCGACGTAGCGCCGAAAGCCCTCTTCTTCGACCATCAGTAGGTCACCTTGCGTTCGACGAAGCGGAACTGGATTCCCGTCAGCACGATCACCATGACCATCAGGATCACCGATTGCGCTGCCGAGCTGCCGAGATTGCCGCCGAGCAGGCCGTCGGAATAGACCTTGTAGACCAGCGTGACCGTCGATGTGCCGGGACCGCCGCGGGTCATGGTGTCGATGATGCCGAAGGTGTCGAAGAAGGCGTAGACGATGTTGACGACCAGCAGGAAGAAGATCGTGGGCGACAGCAGCGGGAAGGTCACGGTCCAGAACCGCCGCATCGGACGGGCGCCGTCGATCGCGGCGGCCTCGAACACGCTTCGGGGGATGGCTTGCAGGCCGGCGAGGAAGAACAGGAAATTATAGGAGATCTGCTTCCACGCCGCGGCGAGGATGATCAGCCCAGCCGCCTGGTTGCCGTCGAGCAGCGGATTCCAGTCGACGCCCAGGTTGCGCAGATAGCGCGACAGCACGCCGAGCGAGGGATGCAGCATGAAGATCCAGAGCACGCCGACGACGGGCGGCGCCACCGCATAGGGCCAGATCAGCAGCGTGCGGTAGAGCATTGAGCCGCGCAGCGGCTTGTCCGCCATCACGGCGAGCAAGAGCGCGAAGGACAGCGACGAGACGGCGATGGCGAACGAAAAGACGAACGTACGGACAACCGCCTCGAAATAGGCCGGGTCCTTGAACAGGTCCTGATAATTCTCGAACCAGACGAAGCTTGTCGACAGACCGAAGGCGTCCTGGAGCAGGAAGGATTGGATCACCGCCTGCGCGGCCGGCCAGTAGAAAAAAATCAGGACGATCGCGAGCTGCGGCGCAACCAGCGCGTAGGGCAATAGTTTTGCTTGGAAAATGGCTTGCTTTTGCATGATGTCAGGTGAGCGGCAGGCCGGCTTGCGGCCTGCCGCTCATCGCCTCACTTGACGGCAGTCTTTTCGAACTGGCGCAGCATCGTGTTGCCGCGCTCGACGGCAGCATCCAGCGCCTGCTTGGCGGTCTTCTTGCCAGCCAGCGCCTGCTCGATCTCTTCCGACCAGACGTCACGCAGCTGAACCATGTTGCCGAGGCGCAGACCGCGCGAATTGTCGGTCGGCTCCTTGTTGGTCAGCTCGATCAGCGGGGTCTCGAGATAGGGCTGATCCTTGTAGAAGCCTTCTTCCTTCGCCTTGGCGTAGGCCGCCTTGGTGATCGGCAGATAGCCCGAGGCCTTGTGGATGTAGACTTGGCGATCGGTGTCCGAGAGGAAGGTCAGGAACTTCGCGACACCCTTGTATTCGTCGGCCGACTTGCCGCCCATGACCCAGAGCGAAGCGCCGCCGATGATCGAGTTCTGCGGCGCGCCCTTGACGTCCGGATAGTATGGCATCGGCACGGCGGTGAAGTTGAACTTGGCCTGCGCCTTGACGTTGCCGAAGAACGCCGACGAGGTCAGGTAAATCGGGCATTCGCCGGAGGTGAAGCGGCCTTCGCCGGTGTTGGTGCGGCCGGCATAGTCGTAGGTCTTGGTCTTCTGCAGCTCGACCAGGGTTTCGAGATGCTTGACCTGGAGCGGGCCGTTGAACTCGAGCACGGTGTCGAAGCCGTCGAGGCCGTTGGCCTTGCTGGCGAGCGGCACGTTGTGCCAGGCGGAGAGCTGCTCGAGATTGACCCAGGTGACCCAGGAGCCCGAGAAGCCGCAGGTGTCATGACCCGCAGCCTTCAGCTTCTTGGCGGCCTCGAACGTTTCGGGCCAGGTCTTGGGGATCTCGACGTTCGCCTTCTTGAGCTCGTCGAGGTTGACCCACATGACGGTCGACGACGAGTTGAACGGGAACGACAGCATCTCGCCCTTCGAGGTCGAGTAGTAGCCGGTGATGGCGGGCAGGTAGATCTTGGGGTCGAACTTCTCGCCGGCCTCGGCCATCAGCTTGTAGACGGGTTTTACGGCGCCGGTCGCGGCCATCATGGTCGCGGTGCCGACTTCGAACACCTGCATGATGTGCGGGGCGTTGCCGGCGCGGAACGCGGCGATGCCGGCGTTCATCGTATCGGGATAGTTGCCCTTGTAGGTCGGGATCACCTTGTAGTCGGTCTGCGAGGCGTTGAAGTCGGTGGCGAGCTTGACGATGACGTCGTTGTTGGCGCCGGTCATCGCGTGCCACCACTGGATTTCGGTCGCGGCCCACGCCGGCGAAGCGCCCATGCCGATCGTGATCGCAACTGCGGCAGCCGCCCCAAAGTGTCGAAGAGCCATCAAGTAAACCTCCCTTGGCCGTCAAAAAGAAGCGCTTGCGCTAGCAGCGCCATATGACGTTCACATGACTGTGTAAGCGGGAGAAACGAAAGCAGCAAGCGCGGCCAAAAGGGAAGCCGTCAAATAGGCGAATGCCGAGCGCGCAGCCTCCTCCGTTCGCGGTGCACATGCGTGCCCGCGCCGCAGTGCGGCATTTGCCTGGGTGAGGCGGCGAGGACGCTTAGCGCTTGCGCTCGGGGCCGCAGACGGTGCCCTGCTCGACCATCGCGTCGATCTCGGATTTGGAGTAGCCGAACTCGCCCAGCACCTCCTGGGAGTGCTGGCTGAATTTCGGCGGCAGGCGGCGCAGGGTCGGCTTGCTGCGATCGAGCCGGATCGGCGAGGCCACGCCCTTGTACCAGTCCTTCTCGATGACATCGCCGCGGGCGATCGTGTGCGCGTTGGTCAAGGCCTGGTCGATCTTCTGCACGGGACCTGCGGGCAGGCCGGCGGCGAGCAGACGATTGCACAGCGGCTCGGCCTCGTGCAGGCTGAACACGGCGGCCAACTCGGCCCGCAGCGCCTCGCGATTGGCGATGCGGTCCTTGTTGCGGGCAAAGCGCGGATCGGTGCCGAGCTCGGGCTTGCCGATCTCCTTGGCGAGCTTGCGGAAGGTGCCGTCATTGCCGACGCCGATGAAGATGTCGTCGGTCCTGGTCGGGAAGATCGCGTAAGGCACGAGGTTGGGATGCTCGTTGCCGGTGAGCGATGGCGGCTTGCCGTGCATGAAATAATTCGCGGTGTGCGGATGCATGATGGCAAGGCCGGTCTCGTACAGCGTCGTCTCCAGGAACTGGCCCTGGCCCGAGCGCTGCCGCTCCGACAGCGCCATCAGGATGCCGATCGCCGCATAGAGGCCCGTCGTGATGTCGACCAGCGGCACGCCGATCCGCATCGGTCCGCTCTCCGGCGAACCGGTCGCCGCGATCATGCCGGTCATGGCCTGGATGATGGCGTCATAGCCGGGATTGCCGCCGCGCGGTCCGTCGGCGCCGAAGCCGCAGATCCGGCAATGCACGAGGCGCGGGAATTTCTTGCTGAGCACATCGTTGCCGATGCCCCATTTCTCCAGCGTGCCCGGCTTGAAATTCTCGATCAGGACGTCGGCCGTCTCCAGCATCTTGAGCAGCACGTGGCGGCCGCCTTCGGAGGCGAGGTCGAGGCCGATCGAGCGCTTGTTGCGGTTGATGCCGATGAAATAGGCCGCGTCTTCCTCGTGGAACGGAGGGCCCCAGTCGCGCACCTCGTCGCCGGCGGGCGGCTCGACCTTGATCACGTCGGCGCCGTGGTCGGCGAGGATCTGGGTGCAGTAGGGACCGCCAAGCACGCGCGTGAGATCGATGACGCGCAGTCCGCTCATTGCGCCCAAAACGGCTTCAGTCATGCCTTCGCTTCCCCTGTGTCGATCATTGATCACAGGCCTAGCGACGTTTTTTTGCGCCAGCAATGGCTTGCTGCGTAGGGCCGCATGCGCCGCCGCTGCGCCATCCCGCAACGTGGCAAATCAAGCGGAAGCGGCCGGCCCGAGGGGGATCTCGGGCCAGCCAATCCGCCGTTTGATCAGACGACCGTCAGGCGAACGTCGACATTGCCGCGCGTGGCATTGGAGTAGGGGCACACCTGGTGGGCCTTCTCGACCAGCGCCTCGGCTTCCGCGCGGGCGAGGCCCGGCAGCGAGACGGCCAGATCGATGTCGAGACCGAAGCCGCCGGCCGCGCGCGGGCCGATGCCGACGGTGGAGGTGACCGAGGCGTCAGCCGGAACCTTCGGGCCGCCCTGCGAGGCCACGAACTTCATCGCGCCGATGAAGCAGGCGGAATAGCCGGCCGCAAACAGCTGCTCGGGATTGTTGCCGGCGCCGCCTCCGCCGCCGAGTTCCTTCGGCGTGGTGAGCTTGACGTCGAGCGCGCCGTCGAGGGTCGCGGCATGGCCGTCGCGGCCGCCGGTGGCTTTGGCGCTGGTCTTGTACAGGACGTTTACCGACATTTTCGTCTCCTCAGGTCTTCGGGTTGGGGTGGAATCTACATCGCAAACAATTAGATTGCGCGCAATTGAAATTTGCATGCCTCACATTTAATTGTTCGCAATTGAATGTACGGCCGCCCGGTCCCAGAATGGAGGAAACCGCGTGAGATTCTCGATGCCCCGGAAATTATCGGCGCTGGACCCGCAGCGCCTCGACAACCAGATCTGCTTCGCGGTCTATTCGGCCGCGCATGCCTTCAACCGGGTCTACAAGCCGCTGCTCGACCGGCTCGGCCTGACCTACCCGCAATATCTGGTGATGCTTGTGCTGTGGGAGCGCGACGACGTGCCGGTCAAGGACATCGGCGAAAAGCTGTTCCTGGATTCGGGCACGCTGACGCCGCTGCTCAAGCGCCTCGAGGCCGCCCACTTCGTCAGGCGCACGCGCTCGCGCGAGGACGAACGTCAGGTGCTGATCGCGCTGACCCCGCAGGGCCACGCCTTGAAGGAAAAAGCGCGCGCCGTGCCGCAGTCGATCCTGGCGGCGTCGGACTGCTCGGTCTCGGAACTGGTCGCGATGAAGGACGAGATCGTCGCGCTGCGGGACCGGTTGAATGCGGTGATCGGGGAGTAGGGGGCGATCAGAAGTGCTTCTTCGCGAAGGCGCGCCCCGAGCCCGATTTCAGGTATCGCTCGAACGCGACAGCGCGTGCCGCGTCATCAAAGGCGAAATAGGTCCGAATTCTCCAAGGCCCATATTTCGACGTGTGTGGCACCTCGCCGGCGTTATGCTTGGCTAAACGGGCCCGTAGGTCGTCGGTGATGCCGACGTAGAAATGCTCGGAATTGAGACTTTCGAGGATATAGACGTATTTCATTCTGCTTCCTCCCCGGAGGGCAGGATAGCAGCTTGGAACCATCACGGGGCTTCGCTGGTGATCCTCGATGAAGTCCGCCGCCGCCCTTCGGGCTATGGCGGGACAGCCTTCGCTCACTTCGCTACGAGGGACTTCCCGGGCTTGCCCAGCCGAAGCTCGCGAAGCGAGCGAAGGCTGGTGGAGCCAGGCGGGATCGAACCGCCGACCTCTTGCATGCCATGCAAGCGCTCTCCCAGCTGAGCTATGGCCCCTTAGTCTTCCAGTTGGGAGGATCCTGGTGGATCACTCCCGACCGGCGAGCCTGGTGACTCGCGCGGTGCACCCTTTTTCACAGATCAGGGCTGATCTCAAGTCTCTTCATCACCTCCGACATCACCAATGATGTCGGTAACGTCCTCATCGCCCTCTTCGTCGTCGGCGATAAAGGTCGAATCATCGTCGTCATCGTCCTCGATGGTCTCGTCGACCTCGATGTCGTCCTCGGATTCGGGCACCGCGGCCTTGACCTTGCCGGTGTTTTCCTCGGCGTCGGCCTCCTCGAGCGAGACCTCTTCGACTTCTGCCGGCTCCGGCGTGGTGTCGGCAGCCGGCGTGTGGCGAGGTTCGGCGCCGCGAGTCGCGCGGGCCGGCGCCACAGGCGCGATCGGGACGACTTCGCCGGTATAGGGCGAGATCACCGGATTCTTGTTGAGGTCATAGAACTTCTTGCCCGTGGTCGGGCAAATACGTTTGGTTCCGAGTTCGGACTTGGCCACGGCAGGAATCCTGGGAATGTCTGAAAAGCGGTGTTTCACTTGGCTAGTTGGCGGCCCGCTGTCAATAGCGCATTACGGGAGAAAGACATGCCCGTGACGGCGGGCAGACCTTGTGGTACCTGCCCCGCGAGCCCCGCAGGGATGTTTCGGGCCTATCCAAGGACACAAACTTGACTGATTCCGACAAGCCGACGCCGCTTCAGTCGCGCGCAAGCGGTCCCTTGACCGGGAAAGTACGGGTCCCTGGGGACAAGTCGATCTCCCACCGTGCCCTCATCCTGGGCGCGCTCGCGGTCGGCGAGACCCGGATTTCGGGCTTGCTTGAGGGCGAGGACGTCCTCAATACCGCAAAATCCATGCAGGCGCTGGGCGCCAGGGTCGAGCGTACCGGCGATTTCGCCTGGAAGGTGAACGGCGTGGGCGTCGCCGGCTTTGCCGAGCCCAGGGCAGCGCTCGATTTCGGCAACTCCGGCACCGGCTGCCGGCTCGTCATGGGCGCCGTCGCCGGCTGCCCGATTTCGGCGGTTTTCGACGGCGATGCCTCGCTGCGCAGCCGCCCCATGCGCCGGATCCTCGATCCGCTCGAGAAGATGGGCGCCAAAGTGGTGTCCGGCGGCGAGGGCGGACGTCTGCCGCTGACCGTCCAGGGCGCGCGCGATCCGCTGCCGATCACCTACAAGACCCCGGTCGCCTCGGCCCAGATCAAATCGGCCGTGCTGCTGGCGGGCCTGGCGGCGCCCGGCACCACGACGGTGATCGAGACCGAGGCCAGCCGCGACCATACCGAGCTGATGCTGAAGCACTTTGGCGCCGACATTACCTCCGTGCAGGAGGGTCAGCACGGCCGCCGCATCACGCTCATTGGCCAGCCCGAGCTGCATGGCGCCACCGTCGTGGTGCCCGCCGATCCCTCCTCTGCCGCCTTCCCAATCGTCGCGGCGCTGATTGTCGAAGGCTCGGATGTCGTCCTGTCCGACGTGATGACCAATCCGCTGCGTACCGGCCTGTTCACCACGCTGCGCGAAATGGGCGCCTCGATCGAGGAAAGCGAAGTCCGCGGCGATGCCGGCGAGCCGATGGCGCAGCTGCGCGTGCGCGCGTCGAAACTGCGCGGCGTCGAGGTGCCGCCGGAGCGGGCGCCCTCGATGATCGACGAATATCTGGTGCTGGCGGTGGCGGCCTCCTTCGCCGAAGGCACGACCATCATGCGCGGCCTCCAGGAGCTGCGCGTCAAGGAATCCGATCGGCTTGAGGCCACCGCCGACATGCTCCGCGTCAACGGCGTCAAGGTCGAGGTCTCCGGCGACGATCTGATCGTCGAGGGCCGCGGCCATGTCCCCGGCGGCGGCACTGTCGCCACGCACATGGATCATCGCATCGCGATGTCCGCGCTGGTGATGGGCTGCGCCTCCGACCAGCCGGTGACGGTCGACGACACCGCCTTCATCGCCACCAGTTTCCCGGACTTCATTCCGATGATGCGTTCGCTTGGGGCCGAGTTCTCATGATCATCGCCATCGACGGGCCTGCGGCCTCGGGCAAGGGGACGCTCGGCAAGCGGCTCGCCCATCATTACGGCTATCGTCATCTCGATACCGGCGTCATTTATCGCGCGGTGGCCTACGCCGTGATGGAATCCGGTCATGATCTCCGGGACGAGGCGGCTGCGGTGCAGGCTGCGCTGGAGCTTGATCCCGAAAAGTTCGGCAATCCCGCCCTGAAGACCCAGGAGGCCGGCGAGGGCGCCTCGATCGTCTCGGCGATCCCCAGGGTTCGCGAGGTCCTGCTCAATTTCCAGCGGCAATTCGCCGCCGATCCGCCCGGCGCCGTGCTCGACGGCCGGGACATTGGAACCGTGATCTGCCCCCATGCCGACGTGAAGATCTTCGTCGTGGCCGACCCCAGGGTCCGCGCCCACCGCCGGACCATGGAGGCCAAGGCGAGGGGCGAGGAGGCGGACGAGGCGGCGGTGCTCGCTGACATCATCCGGCGCGACGAGCGCGACAAGAACCGGCCGATTGCGCCCTTGAAACCGGCCCCGGATGCTTACTTGCTAGATAACTCCCAACTGGATATAGAAGGCGGCGTCCGGGCCGCCATCGACATTATCGAGGCCGTCCGAGCGGGCCGGTCGCGGGGTTAAGCCGCCGCCGTCATTGGAGGAAGCGCCCGCTCCCGCTCTTTGAGGTCGATAACCCCGGTCCCCTGTTTGGGCCCGGCGCGATCCAGGCTCCGGACCAAGATTTCCACGTATCGAACGCGCGGGCCTCAGCCGGCCCGCCTCCGCTGTTCCGCCTCCATGCCGGAGCAACGAGCGGTCGCTCGAAGGTCTTGCGGACCTTCCGACACTGCGTGTGCGATGCGCCCATGAACCCAACGGCCGGCACGACATCCGCAACTGGAGAACAAATGGCTTCGATTTCTGCTGATACCTATAGCCCGTCGCGCGACGATTTCGCCGCGATGCTCGACGAGTCCTTCGCAGGTGGCAACCTGCAGGAGAGCTCCGTCGTCAAGGGCAAGGTGGTTGCAATTGAAAAAGACATGGCCGTCATCGACGTCGGCCTGAAGACCGAGGGCCGCGTCGCCCTGCGCGAATTTTCCGGCCCCGGCCGTGAGAGCGAGATCAAGGTCGGCGACGAGGTCGAAGTGTTCCTCGATCGCATCGAGAACGCCCTCGGCGAAGCCGTGCTGTCGCGCGACAAGGCGCGCCGCGAGGAGAGCTGGGGCAAGCTCGAGAAGGCCTTCCAGAACAACGAGAAGGTCAACGGCGTCATCTTCAACCAGGTCAAGGGCGGCTTCACCGTCGACCTCGACGGTGCCGTGGCCTTCCTGCCGCGCTCGCAGGTCGACATCCGTCCGATCCGCGACGTTGCGCCGCTGATGAACAACTCGCAGCCGTTCCAGATCCTCAAGATGGATCGCCGCCGCGGCAACATCGTCGTCTCCCGCCGCACGGTGCTGGAAGAGACCCGCGCCGAGCAGCGTCAGGAGCTGGTGCAGAACCTCGAAGAGGGTCAGGTCATCGACGGCGTGGTCAAGAACATCACCGATTACGGTGCGTTCGTTGATCTCGGCGGTATCGACGGTCTGCTGCACGTCACCGACATCGCGTGGCGCCGCGTCAACCACCCGACCGAGGTGCTCTCGATCGGCCAGACCGTGAAGGTCAAGATCATCAAGATCAACCACGAGACGCACCGCATCTCGCTGGGCATGAAGCAGCTGCTGGACGATCCGTGGCAGGGCATCGAAGCCAAGTACCCGCTGGGTGCCCGCTTCACCGGCCGCGTCACCAACATTACCGACTACGGTGCGTTCGTCGAGCTCGAGCCGGGCATCGAAGGCCTGATCCACGTCTCCGAGATGTCGTGGACCAAGAAGAACATGCACCCCGGCAAGATCGTTTCGACCTCGCAGGAAGTCGAAGTGCAGGTGCTGGAAGTCGATTCCGTCAAGCGCCGCATCTCGCTCGGCCTCAAGCAGACCATGCGCAACCCGTGGGAGGTCTTCGTCGAAGGTCACCCGACCGGTTCGGTGGTCGAGGGCGAAGTCAAGAACAAGACCGAGTTCGGTCTGTTCCTGGGCCTCGAGGGCGACGTCGACGGCATGGTCCATCTCTCCGACCTCGACTGGAAGCTTCCGGGCGAGCAGGTGATCGACAACTACAAGAAGGGCGACGTGGTGAAAGCCGTGGTGCTCGATGTGGACGTCGAGAAGGAGCGTATCTCGCTCGGCATCAAGCAGCTCGAAGGCGACCCCTTCGCCGAGCCGGGCGATGTCAAGAAGGGCGCGGTCGTGACCTGCGAAGTGCTCGAAGTGAAGGAAAGCGGCATCGAGGTGAAGATCACCGGTACCGACTTCTCGACCTTCATCAAGCGTTCGGAGCTCGCCCGTGACCGCAACGACCAGCGCGCCGAGCGCTTCGCCGTCGGCGAGAAGGTCGATGCCCGCGTGATCCAGTTCGACAAGAAGGCCCGCAAGGTCCAGGTGTCGATCAAGGCGCTCGAAGTCGCCGAAGAGAAGGAAGCCATCGCGCAGTACGGCTCCTCCGATTCGGGGGCGACGCTCGGTGACATTCTCGGCACCGCGCTCAAGAACCGCGACAAGTAAGCGAAACGCCTGTTTTGCAACCATCAAAGCCCCGGCGCGAGCCGGGGCTTTTTTGTTGCGGCGGCATACCATTGTCGTCCCGGACAAGCGCAGCGAAGCGGAGCGCCGATCCGGGGACCCATACCGACAGGGAGTGGTTTGACGAAGACTCGGAGTGGGCGCCTCGCGTCACACTCCTTCTTGTGGTTATGGGTCCCCGCGCCCCGTGCGCAATTGCGCACTAGGCGGGGATGACATCTGAGTGCTTGGCCACCATCCGGGCTACGCCAGCCTTGTTTTCTTCAAATTACGCCGCAATTGATGTATCCAGATAAGCCAATGGTCACGCTGTGACGGCACAACGCGCCCAGCCTTTCATTTGGAGATATTCCGATGTCGCTCGATTCGGACATCATCGTCGATCGCCGCAGGATTCGTCGCAAGCTGACGTTCTGGCGCGTGATGGCTGCGCTGATCGCGATCGCGGCGATTGCGGGCTTCGCGCTGATCGCAACACCCGGTGCGCGCGGCACGTTCGCATCCGCCGGCTCGATCGCGCGGGTCCAGATCGATGGCCTGATCCGCAGCGACTCCGATCGCACCCAGGCGCTGGAGCGACTGGAGAATTCGCAGGCCGCCGCCGTCATCATTCACATCAACTCGCCGGGTGGCACCACCGCCGGCTCCGAGCAGCTTTATGACTCGCTTGTACGGCTGAAGGCGAAGAAGCCGCTCGTCGTCGTGGTCGAAGGCCTCGCCGCGTCCGGCGGTTACATCACCGCGATCGCGAGCGACCACATCATTGCCCAGCAGAGCTCGCTGGTTGGTTCGATCGGCGTGCTGTTCCAGTTTCCCAACGTCACGGAGCTGCTGAAGACCGTCGGTGTGAAGGTCGAGGAGGTCAAATCCTCGCCGCTGAAGGCCGCACCGAACGGTTTTGAGCCGACCAGCCCCGAGGCACGCGCCGCGCTCGATGCGCTGGTGAAGGATTCCTATGCCTGGTTCAAGGGATTGGTGAAGGAGCGGCGTGGCATGGATGACACGCAGCTCGAAAAAGTCGCCGACGGCCGCGTCTTCACCGGACGCCAGGCGATCGATCTCAAGCTGATCGATCAGCTCGGCGACGAGAAGACCGCCGTGACCTGGCTGGTCGAGCAGAAGGGCGTCAAGAAGGGCCTCACCGTCCGCGATTACAAGCTCCAGCCCCGCTTTGGCGATCTGCCGTTCCTTAAAACGGCTGCTGTCGTCACGCTGGAAGCGCTTGGTTTAGGCTCGATTGCGCATCAGATCGGGCAAACCGGCGTCGCGCAGGCCGTCGATCGGCTCGGAATGGATGGAATGCTGGCCCTGTGGCAGCCGGCTGCGTCAAATTGATGGAACCGGGCGAGCTTCAGAGGCTTTTCCCGTCTGGCGGGTGGCGGGGCAGCCCGCTTTTTCGGCATTTGTCACGCATTTTCCCGACGCTCAACCTTCATTTAGCGTCTTGACAGATCACAGTATTTTCACGGAAATGGTCATCCGCACGCTTCCGGGTCCTATCTCTCGATGATCAAATCCGAACTTGTTCAGCGTATCGCCGAGCACAACCCGCATCTGTACCAGCGGGATGTCGAGAACATTGTGAATGCGATTCTCGAAGAGATCGTAGCGGCTCTCGCGCGCGGTGATCGCGTCGAGTTGCGCGGCTTCGGTGCCTTCTCGGTCAAGCATCGCCCTGCGCGCGCAGGGCGCAATCCGCGCACCGGCGCCCATGTGCCCGTCGATCAGAAGAGCGTTCCGTTCTTCAAGACCGGCAAGGAAATGCGCGAACGGCTGAACCGCGACCATCCGGATCCAGGCGCGCCAGACTGAGACCGGCGTCAGGGTTTTCCGCGGTCGCGAGAGATGCGGCCGGAAGCTTGATTCAAGGCGAGCGAAGCGAGATGCGAAAGTTCCTGACCGCGCTGATCGTGATTCCGCTGGGCCTGATCCTGGTGACCTTCGCGGTCGCCAACCGGCATTTCGTCACGGTCTCTTTCGACCCCTTCATTACGAACGACCCGTCATTCTCGGTGACGTTGCCGCTGTTCCTGCTCCTCATCCTGGTGGCGGCCCTCGGGGTCCTCGCGGGCGGCTGCGCGGTCTGGCTCGGCCAGCGGCACTGGCGGCGCGCGGCGCGCCGGAATGATGCGGATGCACGGGCTGCCAGGACCGAATTGGCCGATCTGCGGGCCCAGGCGGCCGCAGCGAAGCCCCAGCCCCAGCGCCTCCCCGTTCCCTCCGGGGTGGGCCTTTACGGGCCCATCGGGCGAGACAAGCAGCGCGCGACGTTGTAGAAGCGGCCGCAACCGAAAACCCGGTTTTCCGGCCGCAGACCCGCGGCCTTCATCTGCTTTGAGACCATGTCCCTGCTCGTCAAAATCTGCGGCCTGTCCACGGGCGAGACGCTCGAAACAGCGCTCGACGCCGGCGCCGACATGGTGGGGTTCGTGTTCTTTCCGCCGTCGCCGCGGCACGTCTCTCTGGAGCTTGGCCGTGACCTCGGCCGCCAGGTGAAGCGGCGCGCGCTCAAGGTCGCGCTCACGGTCGATGCCGATGACGCCACGCTCGACAACATCATGGACGCGCTGTCGCCGGATATCCTTCAGCTTCACGGCAAGGAGAGCGTCGCGCGCCTGCGCGACATCAGGCAGCGGTTTGGCCGTCCGGTGATGAAAGCGGTGCCGGTCGCGACCGCCGCCGATCTCGCCGTGCTGCCTGGCTACGCAGAGGTTGCCGATCGCATCCTGTTCGACGCGCGGGCGCCAAAAGACGCGACACGTCCCGGCGGCCTCGGCGCGGCCTTCGATTGGCGCCTGCTCGAAAACCTGGAACTCAAGCTGCCGTATATGGTCTCGGGCGGACTTGATGCCCACAACGTCGCCGAGGCCCTTCGGGTCACGCGCGCCGGCGGCGTCGACGTTTCCTCCGGTGTCGAGAGCGCCTCCGGCGTCAAGGATCCCGAGATGATCAAGGCCTTCATTCGCGCCGCGCGCGCCACCCAAGATGCAAGTCAAGAGTTGAGCGTTCGATGAACATCGCCAAACCAAATTCCTACCGCAGCGGTCCCGACGAGCGCGGGCACTTCGGCATTTTCGGCGGCCGCTTTGTCGCCGAAACCCTGATGCCGCTGATCCTGGATCTGGAGAAGGCCTACACCGCGGCCAAGGCCGATCCGGCCTTCCAGGCCGAGATGAACGGCTATCTCAAGAACTATGTCGGCCGGCCCTCGCCGCTCTATTTCGCCGAGCGCCTCACCGAGCAGCTCGGCGGCGCCAAGATTTACCTCAAGCGCGAAGAGCTCAACCACACCGGTTCGCACAAGGTGAACAACGTGCTCGGCCAGATCATGCTGGCACGGCGCATGGGCAAGAAGCGCATCATCGCCGAGACCGGCGCCGGCCAGCACGGCGTTGCTACCGCGACGCTGTGCGCGCGCTTCGGCCTCGAATGCGTGGTCTATATGGGCGCGGTCGACGTCGAGCGGCAACAGCCCAACGTCATCCGCATGGAGATGCTGGGCGCGACGGTGGTCCCCGTGCAGTCAGGCACGCGCACGCTGAAGGACGCCATGAACGAGGCGCTGCGTGACTGGGTCACCAACGTGCACAACACGTTCTATTGCATCGGCACGGTGGCGGGCCCGCATCCCTATCCGACGCTGGTGCGCGACTTCCAGTCGATCATCGGCAACGAGACCAAGACGCAGATGCAGGAGGTCGAGGGACGCCTGCCGGATTCGCTGGTCGCCTGCATCGGCGGCGGCTCGAACGCGATGGGCCTGTTTCATCCGTTCCTCGACGATCCCTCCGTCGAAATCTTTGGCGTCGAAGCGGCCGGCCATGGGCTCACGCAATTGCATGCGGCCTCGATCGCGGGCGGCCGTCCCGGCGTGCTGCACGGTAACCGCACTTATCTCTTGATGGATGCGGACGGCCAGATCCAGGACGCGCATTCGATCTCCGCCGGCCTCGACTATCCCGGCATCGGTCCCGAGCATTCCTGGCTGCACGAGATCGGCCGCGTCAACTATCTCTCCGCGACCGACGACGAGGCGCTCGCAGCATTCCAGTTGCTGTCGCGGCTGGAAGGCATCATCCCCGCGCTCGAGCCCGCGCATGCCATCGCCAAGGTGATGGAGCTCGCGCCGAAGCGGCCGAGAGATCACCTGATGGTCGTCAATCTCTCCGGCCGCGGCGACAAGGACGTCCCGCAGGTCGGCGACATCCTGAGGGGCAAGAGCAAGTGACCACGCGTATCGACACCCGTTTCGCCGAGCTGAAGAAGCAGGGCCGCCCGGCCTTCGTCACCTATGTGATGGCCGGCGATCCCGATCTCGCGACGTCGCTCGATATCGTCAAGGCGCTGCCCAAGGCAGGCGCCGACGTCATCGAGCTCGGCATTCCCTTCACCGATCCGATGGCGGATGGTCCCTCGATTCAGGCTGCAGGTCTGCGCGCGCTCAAGAACGGCATGACCTTGAAGAAGACGCTGGAACTGGTGCGCGACTTCCGCAAGGACGACAACGTCACGCCGCTGGTGCTGATGGGCTACTACAATCCGATCTACATTTACGGCGTCGACAAGTTTTTGGTTGATGCCAAGACGGCCGGCGTTGACGGCCTGATCATCGTCGATTTGCCGCCGGAGGAAGACGACGAGCTCTGCATTCCCGCGCTGAAGGCGGGCCTTAACTTCGTTCGCCTCGCGACCCCGACCACTGACGACAAGCGCCTGCCCGCGGTGCTCGCGAACACATCAGGCTTTGTCTACTACGTCTCGATCGCCGGCATCACCGGTGCCGCGGCGGCGGACGCGAATGCCGTCGGTGAAGCTGTCGCGCGCATCAAGCGGCATACCAAGCTGCCGATCTGCGTTGGTTTTGGCATCCGCACGCCAGAGGCGGCGCGCGCCATTGCCGAGAAGGCCGATGGTTCGGTGGTTGGCACCGCACTGGTCGACGCGCTCAAGAACAGCCTCGACGCCGAGGGCCGGGCGACCGCCAAAACCGTTAACGCGGTAGCCGAGCTGACCGCGGCCCTGGCCCAGGGCGTCAAGGGCGCGAAACAGGCGGCTGAATAGGCCATAATTCCGCTTTGGGGGCGGGCGAACACGGCAGCTTGCCGGGCAGAGGCCCGGCCGCCATATATCCTTCAGGCAGCCCTTTCGCGGGGCTCGCACATCGGAGCAAACCATGAACTGGCTTACCAATGTGGTCCGGCCGAAGATCCGCAACATGCTGCGGCGGGAGACGCCGGAGAATCTGTGGATCAAGTGCCCGGATTCCGGACAGCTCGTGTTCTACAAGGACGTCGAGGCCAACCAGTTCGTCATCCCCGGCTCGAACTACCACATGCGCATGGGCGCGGTGGCGCGTCTGAAGTCGATCTTCGACAACGAGACCTGGTACGACGTCGCGCTGCCCGACGTCACGCCCGATCCGCTCAAGTTCCGTGACGAGAAGAAATACGTCGACCGCATCAAGGATGCCCGCGCGCGCACCAATCTGAACGACGCGATCAAGGTCGGCTATGGCAAGCTCGAAGGTGCCGCAGTCGTCGTTGCCGTGCAGGATTTCGATTTCATGGGCGGCTCGCTCGGCATGGCCGCGGGCGAAGCCATCGTGCGCGGGCTGGAGCTCGCGGTCGAGAAGAAGTCGCCCTTCATCGTGTTCGCCGCATCCGGCGGCGCGCGCATGCAGGAAGGCATCCTGTCGCTGATGCAGATGCCGCGCACCACGGTCGCTGTGCAGATGCTGCGCGAAGCAAAACAGCCCTACATCGTCGTGCTGACCAACCCGACCACCGGCGGCGTCACCGCGTCCTACGCGATGCTGGGCGACGTGCAGATCGCCGAGCCCGGTGCGCTGATCGGCTTCGCCGGCGCGCGCGTGATCGAGCAGACCATCCGCGAGAAATTGCCGGAAGGCTTCCAGCGCGCCGAATATCTGAAGGATCACGGCATGGTCGACATGGTCGTGCACCGTCACGAACTGCGCCCGACCCTGGCGCGGCTCTGCCGCCTGCTGACTAGGGCGCCGGCGCAGGAAGGCGCATCGAAATCGGTGCAGCCGGTCGTCAGTCCGGCGCAGATCGTCTCGGCCGCCGAGACGGCGCCGGCCGCGCCGCACGCGTGAACGCGTCCTCTGACAGCGCAAAGCCGCCGCTCGGTGAATTGATCGGGCGGCTGTCGGCCCTGCATCAGAAGCGTATCGATCTCGGGCTGGAGCGGATGCACCGCCTGCTCGAGCGGCTTGGCCACCCCGAACGCAAGCTGCCGCCGGTGATCCACATCGCCGGCACCAACGGTAAGGGCTCGACGCTCGCTTATCTGCGCGCGACGCTGGAGTCCGCCGGCCTGCGTGTCCACGCCTACACCTCGCCCTATCTCGTCCGCATCAACGAATGCTTCCGGCTCGGCCGCGTCGGCGGCGGGGTGCTCGTCGGCGACGATGAATTGCGCGCGGCTCTGGAAGAGGTCGAGCGGGTCAATGCCGGCGAAGCCGCGACCGTGTTCGAGCTGAAGACCGCCGCGGCGTTTCATCTGTTCGCGCAGAACCCGGCCGATGTGGTGCTGCTCGAAGTTGGCCTCGGCGGCCGGCTCGATTCGACCAATGTGATTGATACGCCGGCGGCGTGCGCGATCACACCGATCAGCATGGACCACATGGATTTCCTCGGCGACACGCTGACCTCGATCGCGGGTGAGAAGGCCGCGATCATCAAGCGCGGCGTGCCCGTGATTTGCGCCGAGCAGACGGGCGAGGCGATGGCCGTGATCGAGGCGCAGGCCGGGCGCATGCGCGCGCCGCTGTTCGCCGCGAACGAAAGCTGGCACGTCAATGTCGAGCATGGACGCCTGGTCTATTCCGACGATCGCGGCCTCATGGATCTGGCGGCGCCGCGCCTGTTCGGCCGCCACCAGTTCGACAATGCCGGCCTTGCGATCGCGACGCTGCGCGCGATTCCGGCGTTCAAGGTCAACCAGGCGGCCTTCGAGGCGGGCATCGTCGGCGCTGAATGGCCGGCGCGGATGCAGCGCATCACCTCGGGCGAGCTGCTCGCGCTCGGACCGCAGGGCTCGGAGATCTGGCTCGACGGCGGCCACAATGCCGAAGGCGGGCGCGTTGCAGCAGCCGCGCTCGGCGATCTCGAGGAGCGGGTCTCGCGGCCGCTGGTCGTGATCGCGGGCATGATGGCCAACAAGGACGCGCAAGGTTTTCTCGCCAATTTCGCCGGCCTGACCCGTCACATCATCGCGGTGCCGATCCCCGACACCGAAAATGCAATGCCGGTCGACCGCCTCGCGGATGCCGCGCGCAGCCTCGGCATGCGCGTCGAGACCGCGCCCGGCATCGAAGCCGCGCTGCGCGGCTTGGCGAAGCTCGCCTACGAGGTGCCGCCGCGCATCCTGATCACCGGCTCGCTTTATCTTGCCGGCCATGTGCTGGGCATCAACGGCACGCCTCCTGCATAGTCTCTTGTCCCGGACGCGCTGCAACGCGTAAGCGTTGCTGCGCAGAGCCGGGACCCAGAGGCCACTTGGGCCCCGGCTCTGCAGCGCACTCGACGATGCTTCGCATCGCGAGGGAAGCGCTGCGCTGCGTCCGGGGCACGAGAGTGATGAGAATGCCAATGCGTTTTGCCGCGATTGCCGACGTCCACGGAAACCATCTCGCGCTGGAGGCGGTGCTTGCCGACATCCGCGCGCAGGGCATCACCGACATTGTCAATCTCGGCGACATGCTGAGCGGCCCGCTCGATGCCGGCCGGACCATCGAGATCCTGATGCAGCTCGACGCAGCGCACGTGCTCGGCAATCACGACCGCTACCTGCTCGACCGCCCGCCGGAAAAGATGGGCTCGTGGGACCGTCCCGCGCACGCTCAACTCAATGCCGCGCAACTCGATTGGCTGCGCGCGCAGCCGATGACGCGGGTGTTTAGCGAGCAGGTTTTCCTCTGCCATGCGACGCCCGATGACGACGAGGTCTATTGGCTCGATACCGTGCATCCCGACGGCACCGTTGCGCTATCGCTGCTCGACCGCATCGAGCAGTTCGCGCAAGGCATCACCCAATCGCTGATCCTCTGCGCCCACACCCATCTTGCCCGCGCGGTGCGGCTGCGCGACGGTCGGCTGATCGTCAATCCCGGCAGCGTCGGCAGCCCCGGCTATCGCGACGTGCATCCATTCCCGCATGTCGTCGAAGCCGGCACGCCGCACGCGCGCTATGCGATCCTCGAGCTTGTCGGGAGTGCATGGCAGGTGACGTTCCGGCACATCGCATATGACCACGAGGCGATGGCCGCGCTCGCGCGCCGCAATGGCCAGCCGGAGCTGGCGAATGCATTGGCGACGGGGTGGATCGGATAGAGGCGCTTCGTCCCGGTTGCCTCGACTCTTTAATGGGCGCACTTATTATGAGCGTACCTATTAAAGAGGGCAGCGTGCGATGAACGACGACAATGTCTGGCGGGGCGAATACGCGGTCGAGTCATCGGCAGCTCCGGAGGCGATCTGGAGCATCTTCCGCGATGTGCCCGGTTGGAAAACCTGGAACGCAGGTATCGAGCAGATCGACATTGACGGGCCATTTGCGGCCGGGACCTGGTTCACGATGAAGCCTCCCGGCGAGGAGGCGCTGCGCTCGCAGCTGATCGAGGTCCGCGAGAACGCGTGCTTCATCGACGAAACGCGAGTCGGCGATCTCGTCATCAAGGTCGCCCATCGCATCGAATCCCTTGGGGCAGGACGCACGCGCATCGTTTACGCCGTCGACGCGCGAGGGCCGCAAGCGTCCGAGATCGGTCCGGCTGTCGCGTCGGACTTTCCCGATGTTCTCGCCAGTCTCGCCAAACTCGCCGAAACGAGATCGGCGTGATTGCCGTCGAACAAAAATAAAGCGGCCGGCATGTTGCCGGCCGTTGAAGAATTCTCAGTTACACGCGAAGCGGATCAGACCGCGGAGGTGATCCACTGCTGCAGCTTCGCCTTCGGCGCCGCGCCGACCTGGCGGGAGGCCATCTCGCCGCCCTTGAAGATCATCAGCGTCGGGATCGACATCACGCCATACTTGGACGCGGTCTTCGGGCTCTCGTCGACGTTGAGCTTGACGATCTTGACCTTGTCGCCCATCGCGCCGGCGATCTCGTCGAGGGCGGGTGCGATCATGCGGCAGGGGCCGCACCATTCGGCCCAGAAATCGACGACCACGGGGCCGTTCGCCTTGAGCACTTCGGCTTCGAAATCGGTATCGGAAACCTTGCCAACGGCCATTGGAGCACCTCGTACGGTTGAAAGAGAATCGGCGCGACGTGGAATCGCGCCCGGGATCATGGCGTCAACCTATGAACGGCTCCTTGCCGGGTCAAGGACGCTCACGCCGACATGAAGGGATGCCAGCGCCGCGTCCAGCGCGGGGGCTGAAATCTCCATATATTCAAGGGCCTCGGTCCAGAGCAGGACGGCCCTGATCGGCTTTTGGGGATAAAGCTGCGCCAGCACCGCCCGGTACAGCGCAAGCTGCCGGACATAGGCGGCGGGCGCCTCCGCGGCGCTTTTGGGGGCCGCCTGGTTGGTCTTGAAATCGACGATCAGAACCTCGGCCGGACGAACGACCAGCCGGTCAATCTGCCCCGACACCAGCGCTGGCGGCCGCCCCGGCCGGTCCAATCGGCCGATGATCGAGACCTCGGCACGGCTGCCGGCGGTAAACACCGGGGCAAACCGCGGTTCGGCGATCAAGGCGAGAACCTTGTCGGCCAGCGCGGTCCGGTCGGCCTCCGTCCAGTCGGGCGCGTTGCGCGCCATGAAGCCGAGCGCGGCCTCGCGCCGGCGCTCGGGGGCGATGTCGGGGAGGGATTGCAGCAGCCGGTGCACCAGCGTGCCGCGCTGCAGCGCCACCGCGCGCGACTGCACCGATTCGCCTGACCGCACGCTTCGGCCGTCCTCGGCCGACTGGCCGGAGGGGCGCACTGGATCGTCATCGACGCTCTCGTGCGGTAACGGCGTCCGCAGCCAGTCTGGCAATGCGATCGATTGGTCCACCGACATCGCAGGCGTGCCGAGCGCCCCGACATCCTCCGGCCGGGCGAATCGGGTCACCTTGCCGAGCGGCGTCTCGATCGTCTGCTTGTCCAGGCCCGAGCCGGTGAGCCCGGTGTTGATCAAATCGTACCAGCTCAGCTTGCGGACCGTCTTCATGTTGCCGGGCATGCAGCCGCCGACGATCAGCCGATCGGCCGCGCGCGTCATCGCGACATAGAGCAGGCGGCGATACTCGTCCTCGGTCTCCTCGATCATGGCCTTGCGTGCGTCGGCGACGGGCTTGGGATCATCGGCCTTGCGCCCGGCCCAGACCACGACCTCGCCGCCATTGCCGTGCGGCACGTGGATCAGCCGGACCCGCTGCGAATCCGCGGGCGATGATGTCGTGTCGACCATGAACACGACGGAGGCTTCCAGGCCCTTGGCGCCGTGCACGGTCATCACCCGCACCTCGTCGCGCGAGATCTCCATGTCGCGCTTCACCTCGGTGTCGGCCGAGCGCAGCCACGCCATGAAACCCTGCAGCGAGGCCGGTGCCTTGCGCTCGTAGTTCAGTGCCAGCTCCAGGAACTCGTCGAGCGCGTCGTTGGCCTCATGGCCGAGCCGGCGCAGGATGCGCGCGCGTCCGCCGTCGCCGCCGAGCAGCCAGGCGTAGAAGGCGAACGGAGTCTCGTCGCGCGACCGCGCCTCGCAGGCTTCAAGCCGCCGCAGCGCTGCCGCGAACTTCTCGTTTGAGCCCGCATGCCCGCCAAGCGCGCGGCGCAGCGAGCCCTTGCGGCCCCAGGCGAGCTGAAACAGGTCATCGTCATCGAGCCCGAACAGAGGGCTCTTCAGCGCAACCGCGAGCGCGAGATCGTCCTGCGGCAGCAGCAGCGCGTCCGCAAGATTCATCAGGTCGATGATCGCAATATGCTCGGTCAGCTTCAGCCGGTCGGCGCCGGCGACCGGAACATTGGCGTGCTTCAATGCCTGGATCACGGCGTCGAACGCATTGCCGCGCCGGCGCACCAGGATCAGCATGTCGCCGTAACGTAAGGGGCGGCGCTCGCCTTCGTGTCCCGTCAGCGTGCCGCTCTCGACCAGTTGCTTGATCTCGGTCTGGATGCGGCGGGCGAGCTTCACCTCGGGGCTGGTGGCGGCGACGCCATCGAACGGTGCGCGCCAGCCCTCGATCTCCTGCCTGTCATCGGGCTCGGCGAGATCCCACAGCTCGATCACGCTCGGGCCCGCATCGGCGAGCGCATTGTGCAGGGGATGGCCGATGTCGACCGAATGGATGCTCTTGTAGATCTGGGGCTCGCGGAAGACGTGGTCGACCGAGTCCAGGATCGCCGCGCCCGAACGGAACGAATAGGTGAAGGCGACCGGATCGAATTTCAGCCCGGCGGCAGTGAACTTGCTGCGCAACTCGCGCCGGCGCGCATCGAATTCTCGGGGCTGCGCGCCCTGAAACGAGAAGATCGACTGCTTTTCGTCGCCGACGGCAAAGACGGTACGGTTCAACCCTTCACGCGCGCCTTCGCCCGCGGTGAACTCCGAAATGATATGCGCGACGATGTCCCACTGCCGCGGGCTCGTATCCTGGGCCTCGTCGATCAGCACATGATCGACGCCGCGGTCGAGCTTGTAGTGCACCCAGCCTGAAGAGACGCGGTTCAGCATCGCCAGCGTCTTGTCGATGAGGTCGTCGTAGTCGAGCAGCCCGCGCTCCTGCTTCTCACGGCGGTAGTTTGCGGCGGCCGCGGTCGCGATGTGCAGCAGGGCCGCGGTGCGGTCGCGCATGGTCACCGCGCGGCGCTTCTCGATCAATCCGCCGAGGCGCTGCCCCTCGTTCTCGAACAGCCGTGCGACAGATGGGTTGTGATCGCCAAACTTCTTGGTCAGCACCGCCTTGCGCGGCAGCTTTTCGTCGGTGAGGAAGACGCCGAGATAGGCATCGACCTGTGCAGCGCCGGAAAACACCTTGGCCTCGCGGAAACGAGCGGCCTGGCTCTTGTCGGAAGAGGTGCCGTCTTCCAGCGCGAAGGCGATGTCGTCCCAGCGCGATCGCGGCAGGAATGGGCCGTCGAGAATTTCCGTCTCGATGTCCTCGATCCGATCGCTCGCATCAACGCCCAGGACCGACGCCATTTGAGCGGCGGCAGCCTCTGCGTTGCCGGCCTCGTCGGTCCAGGCCATGAAATGGTCGCGGCTGAGACAGGCCTCGCGCACGACTTCCTTGAAGGTGACGTCGGCCGCACTCGCCATCGCGGTGAGCAGCGCGCGGCCGGTGACGGTCTCCGGATCGCGTGCGGCCTCCAGCAGCACCTTCAGATTGGCGCGCTCCATCATGTCGGTCTGGTCGCGCTCGTCGATCACGGCGAAGCGCGCGGGAACATTGGCCTCGAACGGAAACTGCTGAAGCAGGCGGGTGCACAGCGCGTGGATGGTCTGCACCTTCAGCCCGCCCGGCGTCTCCAGCGCGCAGGCAAACAGCTTTCGTGCTTCGCGGCGTAGTTTTCGATCGGGATGTGGGATGCCAACCGCCTTAATCGCCGCGTCGAGCGCGTTGTCGTCCAGCGTGACCCAATGGCCAAGCGTCGTGAACACGCGCTCGGCCATGTTGGCGGCGGCGGCCTTGGTGAAGGTGATGCAGAGGATCTTTTCCGGCGGCACGCCCGACAGCAGCAGGCGGATCACGCGCTGCACCAGCACATGGGTCTTGCCCGAGCCGGCATTGGCCGACACGAAGGCCGACGCAGTCGGATCGGACGCGCGCGCCTGCCGCGCACGCACCTCGTCGGGAATGGGACGCGGCAGCTTCACCATTCCTCGATCCCCAAACCGCCGGCCGCGGACCATTCCTTGATGCGGGCGAGGTCGTCATAGGTGCCGTAGCGGTTGGTCCACATCGGCAGGTTCAGCGAGGTGTACGCCTGGTTCTCGTCCTCGAAGGCACGGATCAGCGCCTCCAGCTTGGCCCGTGCTTCGGCGGCGGCCGTATCCGGCGGCTGCGGTTCGTCGCCTTGCCTATACTTGAGCTCGAGGATGCGCTCCTCGCCGGGTGGATTGTTGCCGCTCAGGCGCACATAGACGAGCTGGCTGACGGACGAACCCGCGTCGATGTCAGGGAACCCGCCCTCGCGCAGGATTGCCGCTTCGAGAGTGAGCTGCGGCGACAGGCCCATGCGGACCTGCTTGCCCGTCGGCGGCTGCCCGGTCTTGTAGTCGAGGATGGCATAGCTGCCGCCCTGGCGCCGCTCGATGCGGTCGGCGCGGGCGGAGAGCTGGAAGCTGCGCTCGTGGTCGAGCTGGATCGAGATCTCGCCACGCGTTTCTGCCGTGATGACCTCGATCACGTCGCGACGCGCCGTCTCCCATTCGCCAAACCAGCGCGCGATGCGCTGGAAACGCGGCCACCACAGCGCGCGCGCTTCGGGGCGCTCCATCAGCGGCGCAAAATACTTTTCGCCGATCGCGCGCAGCACGCGCGCGGGATCGGGGGGCAGATGTGCAGCGTAGGTTTCCGTGAACTCGCCGAGCGCATCATGGATTGCCGAGCCGCGGTCGGCGGCCGACAGCGGCATGTCGACGGGGTCGAGCGCATCGAGCCGCAAAATGTGCTTTGCGTAGATCGTGTAGGGATCACGCAGCCAGTCCTCGATCGCGGTGACCGACATCTTCAGCGGCCGCGTCGCGCGCGGCGGCCGCGGTTCGGGCTGCTTGACCGGCTTGACCTCGGCGGGCTGATCGAGCGCGCTCGCGAACTGCACGTATTTCTCGCCGGCGCGAATGGCCGTCTTCCAGAGCTCGTCGCCCGCGACCGCCTCTAACCGGTGCAGGAAGCGCGAGGCGACCGCCGGGGCGCCGCCGGCCTTCGCGGAATGGGTCAGGATCACCTCGTCGCCGCCGAGCAGTTGCGCGAAGTCGTGTGCGGAGAGGCCGATGCGGCGTTCCGGCAGATCGAGGCCAAGCTCGTGCCGCATCGGACGGCTGAGCCAGGGATCGATGCGCGGCGCCGGCGGCCAGACGCCTTCGATCAGGCCGCCGATGATGATCCGGTCGGCCTGCATCAGGCGCGATTCCAGCGGGCCGTAGATCTGTAGCCGCGCGCCGGGTTTGTCCCGCCGCCGCACGGCCCGGTCGCTGAAC
The DNA here is from genome assembly GCF_017565645.3 of Bradyrhizobium barranii subsp. barranii. Lineage (NCBI taxonomy): Bacteria > Pseudomonadati > Pseudomonadota > Alphaproteobacteria > Hyphomicrobiales > Nitrobacteraceae > Bradyrhizobium > Bradyrhizobium barranii. The sequence goes on along the minus strand of NZ_CP086136.1, from coordinate 106,315 downwards.
GCGGTCTGGAAGACGTCGGCGTAGTCAGGCAGCGTCACCATCAATCCGCTGGTGGTGCCGCCGCGCAGGAGGTCGTCGAAGGCGGCCGCGAGCGCCAGGCCCTCGCGCTCCTCGAAAGCGAGCGGGATGCCCTGCTCGTCGCGCGACAGCTCGATCATGATCTCGCGGTGCCGGTGCGCGAGCTCGGCGAAGTCGTACGGTTTCGATGGCGCGAGACTCTCGATCGGCGCCAACGCTTGTCGCAGGGCATCGATCAGCGCCTGGATGCGATCGAGGTCCTCCGCCTTCAGACGCGCGCGCGGCTCCGCGTGGTGGAGCGCAGAGACCTCCTTGCGCCACAGCTTTGCCAGCTCCTCGCGGAAACGATTGAATTCGCGCAGCAGGCCCGCGGTGCCCGCAGGCGGCCGCGTGCCGCGCAAGACTGCAAGCTCGAGGCCCTCGATTGCCGCCTTCCACGCGCCAGGCACCCGGCCAAGCCGGCACAGCGGATGTTTCAGCATCGCCAGCAGCGTCGGCGGCTCCAATCCCTTGGTCGCCGCTTCCGATGCCAGACGCGCAAAAACGCCGGCGGACGTTTCCATCAGCACGTCGCCGCCGGAATCGTCGAAGGCGAGATCCCATCGCGTGAGCGCGGCCATCACCCGCCGCGCCAGCGCGCGGTCTGGCGTCACCAGTGCCGCCGATTTGTCGAGATGCCGCGCCTCGCGCATCGCAATGGCGATCGCGAGCGCTTCCATTTCGGGATTGGGGGCTTCGACGACCGCAAGGTTTGTCATGCCGCCCGCGATCTTCGCGGCGACGTCAGGCTGCTTCAGCCGGTCGTGCCAGACTTCCGTCTTCGCCGACGGACGCATCGATTCCGATGCGAGCAGATCGCGCCCGCCTTCCGCCGGCGGCTGGAGGATGTCGACGTCGCTGCGCTTGATGCCAAAGCGATCCAGCAGCGCGTGCATGGCATATTGCGGATGGTTCGACGCCGGATGCTCTGCGAACTTGCCGAGCGCGTCGCGTACGCCGCCGATGGTGCGCCAGGCGTCCTCGCCCAGATCGGTGTCGAGGCCCGGCAGCACCACGGCGCCATGCGGCAGCGATGCGACCGCATGCAGGAATTTTGCGGTGGCCGGCATCGAGCCGGTCGAGCCCGCCGCGATCACGGGGCCATGGGGATGCGCGGTCAACCGCCTGGCTTCCGCCGCGATCAGGAGGTCGCGCCGCGCCGCGGGCTCGATCCGGTTGATCTCGGCGAGATGGCCGGGCCACGCGATGCGCGCGATCCGCAAAAATTCGAGCGAGTGCTGCCAGTAGCGGTCGAGCATGTCGGGCACGAGGCCGTCGAGCGCGCTCCAGTCGACGCCGCGCGTCACCATGTCGTCGATCAGGCGTGCGAGGTCGCCGGCCAGCGCGAGTGTCGAGGCGGGGCCGCCGACCACCAGCGGGGACAGCACCGGGCCCTTGGCCCAGGCGGCGACGAGCTGCGCCAGCGTCAGCCGCCGTTCGAGCTCGCCAAGCCGTGGCGGAATGTCGAGCGGCGCTCCGCCGGAGAACTGCTCGCCCTCGTCGGCGAAAGCGAGCTCGTCCTCGTCGATGTCGCCGAGCGCGACGATGCGCGGCAGGACCACTGCATCTGCCTTCATCTCCTCGAGAAAGATCTCGCGCACGACGCGCATGGCGCGCCTTGTCGGCAGGTACAGCGTGGCATCCGCAAGCCGCGCCGGTTCCTTGCGCGCCTCGAATCCGTCGACCAGCCGGCCGTCGAGCAGGCTCGAGACGACCGTGCGCAGGAACGGAACTGAGATGGGAACGCTGAAAACGCGCATGGGCTGCCTGATTCGGGAATCAGGCGCCAATATAGGGAGGCGGATTCAAATGGATATGGGTGGAGGGGAGATAGTCCCCGCTGTTCGCTTTACACCGCTCTCGTGCCCCGGACGCAACGCGGCATGAAATGACGCGTTGCTGAGCCGGGGCCTATGCTGCTTGGTCGAATTTGTGAGCTTGCCGGGTCCCGGCTCTGCGGAGCGGCACTTCGCGCCGCACCGCGTCCGGGACACGAGAGCGGCTTACGCCACGCTCTCCAGAAACGCCTCTTCCGCCGCATGCACGGCATCGGGCGTGCCGACATGCATCCAGACGCCGTCGAGGCGGAGGCCGAACAGCCGCTCCTGTTCGTTGGCGCGGTCGAACATCTTGGTCAGCGAGAACTCGCCCTGCGGTGCGTTGGCGAAGATCGAGGGCGACAGGATCGCCGCGCCGGCATAGACGAACGGAACGACCTCTTTTTCCTTGCGCTTGCGCAGGGCGCCGTCGGGCAGCATGCCGTAATCGCCGCGGCCGCTATAGCCGATGCTGGTCGCGGTCGGCGCCATCAAGAGCAGGATGTCCATGCGCTCAGGGTCGAAGTTTTCCGCAAGCCGCGCCAGGTTCGAGCGCACGCCGTCGATCCACAGCGTGTCGGAATTGACATGGAAGAACGGCGCGTCGCCGAGCAGCGGCAGCGCCTTGACCACGCCACCGCCGGTGCCGAGCACCTGGTCGCGCTCGTCCGAGATGGTCACGCGCGGATGCTGGCGGGATGCGGTGTGGTTGATGATCTGGTCCGGCAGATAGTGCACATTGACGATCGCCTCGGTCACGCCGGCGTCGCCGAGCTTGTCGAGCACATGGTCCAGCAGCGGCTGGCCGGCCACCGGCACGAGCGGCTTCGGCATCTTCTCCGTCAACGGACGCATGCGCAGCCCGAACCCCGCGGCGAGCACCATGGCTTTGGTCGGCTTGACGGACATCGTTCGCTTTCTCAGACTCGTCTTTCCCGAAATCCTGGACTTGAGAACTTTTGAAGTTCGCGTACGCAGCAATCCTAACACGGACCGCAATTGGCCGCACCGCGTCTTAACCGCCTTAACCACCTGCCGTGACGGTTGTACGACGGGTGTGGCCGTCACGCCCCAACGGATGTGGAACGCGCCTTCTTCTTGTCGCCGAGCTTGAGAAAGTTGACGCCGATCTGGTCGCCATTGACCCAAGCCAGCTCACAGCGCCGGTACGCAAGTCCGGTGGACGAAAGCAGGAGAAAAAATTCCTTCAGATGCAGGCCCTCGACCGAGCCGTCGATGGTCAGCTTGGCACCGCTCTCGGAGACGTCCTCCATGGTGCACTCGCGCCGCCAGGTGCCGTCGATCCCCATCATCTGGGCCGGTATCCCGCGCTCGAAAACAACCCGGCTGTTGCCACGATGGTCCGTCTTGACCGCCATCTGCCCTTGCTCCAGCCCCGTCCTTGTCCGGCTGCCTGCGGGCGATGATACCGATGCGATGGCTAACAGGCGGTAAATCGGGCCGCGAATCAGGCTTGAGGCTGCTCTTCAGGCTGCTCTTCGGACGGCTCTTGGGACGCCCCCCGGGGCGGCGGGACGTTGGCGAGATACCAGTCGCGCAGGCGAGCCAGCGCGGGATGTGCCAGCGAGCGCTGGAGGTAGGTCCAGATCCGCGGCTGGTGGCGAAGATAATGCGGCTTACCGTCGCGGCGGTTGAGACGGGCGAAGGTGCCGAGCAGGCGCGTGTTCCGCTGCGCCGACATGATGGCGTAGAGCTCGGCGAAGCCGGCCGGATCGAAGCTCGCATCGGCCGTGCGCCGCGCCTTGATGTAGCGCGACAGCAGTGTCAGCTCGAGGGTCTCAGGGACGTCGATACGCGCGTCCTGCAGCAGCGACACTACGTCATAGGAATGCGGCCCGAGTACGGTGTCTTGGAAGTCGATCACGCCGACGCGCGCCATGCCAGTACGATCGGCGAGCCAGATCAGATTGGGCGAGTGGTAGTCGCGGATGATCCAGGTTTTTGGCGCGGCCAGCGGCTTCTTCAGCAGCTCGCGCCACATCGCGAAGAATTCCGCGCGCTTCTCGTCGCTCAGTGGCGCGTTGCGATCGGGCAGATACCATTCCGGCATCAACCCGATCTCGATCAGCAGCGCCTCGGTGTCGAAGGCAGGAATGGTGTAGGTCTGATCCGCCAGCCGCAGCGTCTCCGGCAATGTCTTGCTGTGCAGCACGGCCAGCACGTCGGTCGCAGCTTCGTAACGTTCGGCGATCGGGCGCGGCGGATCGCCTTCGATCACGCCGTCGCTGCCGAAATCCTCGGAGATCAGGAAGCCGTGGTCGAGATCGTAATGGTGGATCGCGGGCGCTGAGACTCCCGCCACGCGCAGGCCTTCGTCGACGGCAACGAACGGCTTGATGTTCTCGGCAAGATGCACCGCCGCGCTGTAGGATTTTCCGTTGTACATCGCAGCGCCGTCGGGCCGCTGCGGAAAGTTCATGAGGATGACGATCTCGTCGTTACGCTGCAGCCGCGCATAGGAGCGGGTCGAGGCATCGCCGGCCATGTGCTTGCGCTTTGCATCCATGTAGCCGGATGCCTCGAGGAATTCCCGCAGCGCCTTCAGCCGCGCGACTTGCGCGGCGCTCTTGCCGTATCCGGTGATGTCGGCGGCGCGCGCATTCGAGCCCAGCGCCGGCCGGTGCGTCAGCGCGATGTCGATGCGGTCTTGCGGCATCGCCGACGGTGCGCGCTCCGGCCATTCGATCAGGACGAGCGTGGCATCGGGAAGCGGCGACAGGCCGATCTCCTCGAGCTCGCTCTCGTCCTCGACGCGGTAGAGATCGGCATGCATCACCGGAAACGGCGGCAGCTCGTAACCCTGCACCAGCGTGAAGGTTGGGCTCGGAACTTCCAGCGTCTCGTCGCCGGCGAGATAGCGGATCATGGCTCGCGCAGCCGCAGTCTTGCCGGCGCCGAGATCGCCGGTGAGGGTGATGACGTCGCCGGGGCCGACCAGCAGCGCAAGGTCGGCCATCAATTGCGCAGTGGCCGTCTCGTTGACAAGCGCGACGGAGAATGTGGTCGGTTCAGTCATTCGGCGGCGTCGCGATGCGCCGCCTGGTCGGTCGGGAAGTCGCAGATCACGACCGTGCCCCTGCCCACGATCGAATCCACCCGCACCTTGCCGCCATGCAGCTCGACGAAGGAGCGCACCAGCGACAGGCCGAGCCCGGCGCCGCGGTGACGCGACCCCTGCGAGCGGCTTTCGAACCAGTTGAACACCTTGTCCTTCATGTCGGCAGGTATTCCAGGCCCGGAATCTGTCACAGTGAAGACCACGCTGCGTTCGGTGCGGCGTGCGCTGATGCCTACGGTGGAATCCTGTGGAGAAAACCCGACGGCGTTGGCGAGGAGGTTATAGAGCACCTGCACCACGCGCTTCTCGTCGCCGACGAAGCTGCCGATATCGGGCGCGATCTCGACCTTGAGGCGGATGCGGTCGGTGGCGAGGCGGTCCTGGATACCCTCGGCGGCGAGTTCGATGGCCTTGCTGACGTCGACCGGGCCGAGTTCCAGCTTCATGGCGCCGGCATCGATCGTGGCGAGATCCAGGATGTTGTTGGTCAGCGCCAGCAGGGCGTTGGTGGATTTGGTGACGTAGTCGAGATATTCGGCCTGTTTCGGCGTCAGCGGCCCGGTCGAGGGATCGCTGAGGAAATGCGCGAAGCCGATGATGGTGGTGAGCGGCGAGCGCAGCTCGTAGGAGACGTGGTGGACGAAATCCACCTTCATCTGGTCGGCGGCCTCCAGTGCCTCGTTGCGCTCGCGCAGCGCACGCTCGACATTCTCGGTGTCGGTGATGTCCTGGAACGTCAGCATGGTCGCGCCGTCATGCAGCGGACGGATCATGCCGTCGAGCACGCTGCCGTCCTTGCGCTCCAGCTTCAGCGGCACGTCGGCGCGGCTCTCGATCGAGGTGACGGCCTCGCGGATCTGCCGCCAGACTTGCGGGTCGTCGAACAGCTGATGGCACCAGCCTTCGACCGTCTGGATGTGCGGCTCGTCGCGCATGGCGTCGCTCGACAGCTTCCACATCCGGACGAAGGCCGGGTTGAACAGCTGCGCCCTGCCGTTGCTGCCGAACACCGCGACGCCCTCGGCGAGGCTGTCCAGCGTCTCGCGCTGGACGCGGATCATGCCGTCGAAGCGGCGGGCGAGCTCGAGGCTTTCGGTGACGTCGTCGAACAGATAGGTGACGCCGCCTTCCGGATTCGGCGTGGTGACGACGGATAGCGCGCGGCCGTCGGGCAGGTACCAGGTGTCCTTGGCGGCCTCGACCGCGCGATAGGCCTCGTGCAGCTTGGCCTTCCAGGCGCGGAAGTCCGGCTGCTCCGGCAGCTTGCGCGCTGCGCGGAGTTGGTCGAGCACGCTGGAATCGTCGGGATTGGCGTCGAGGAAGATGCGGTCGAGGTCCCACAGCCGGCGGTAGGAATCGTTGTAGAAGGCGAGCCGTCGCTGGCCGTCGAACACGGCAACGCCCGAGGAGAGCTGGTCGAGCGTGCGCCGATGCGCCTCCGCCATCCGCACCAGCGCCGAGCTCAGCGCATCCGCCTCGCTGGCATCGATGGCGACGCCGACATTGCCGCTGCCCACATTGACCGCGCGGACGTCGTAGATGCGCCGCTCGCCGCCGATCACGATCGGCAGTCGCGAGGTGAAACTGGCCGCGTCCTTCAGGCCCCGCTCCATCGCGGTCCGGTCGGCACTGTCGAGCAGCTCGAGCTTGCGCTGCTGGGCGTCGGTGACGCTGCTTGCCTCGGTCGCGCGCACATAGGCCGGATTGGCGTAGCTCAGCGCGCCGTTCTCGGCCTTGGCCCAGATCGGCCAGGGTGCGGCGGCGGCAAAGCCGCGCAGCATCTCGGTCTCGTCGGCGAGGGCCTTGTAACGCAGATTGGTCTCGGCCAGATCGCGCCGGAGACCGGAGAGTTCGCGAATCCTGACAATGGCCTGGCCGCCGATGGCGCGGCCGATGGCCTCCAGCGTGTGGCCGTGCGCGGTGGTCAGCGTCAGCTGGAACCCGTCGCCGCGGTCACGCAACGCATCGACCGCGTGATCCATTTGGAGCGCGGGCTCCGGCGGCAGCCATGTTCCGAACGCGAGGACGCGCTGGGGGGAGGAATCGCGCGGTAGCACCATGGAGATGTCGCCGGAAATCTGCGCGCGATTGTCGCCGGCCGGCCACGAGATCAGGATCTGCGGCTCGGCGAACAGCAGCGCGCCGAAGCGATCGGACTGGAGTTGCAGTTCCCCGATCCGCGCGCGCAGCCGCGCCTCGTTGTTCGCCGTGCGCACGCGCGTGCGCATCAACAGGATCGCGGCCACGACCGAGAAGCCGAGCAGCGCGAGCGCGGTGGCCAGCACCGCGAGTTCCTGCCGGTTGAAGTCCAGCATTATGGAAAGTGTGTCGACGAGGTCGGCAGCCTCAGCCGGCGCAGCCGGCAGCAGCGCCGCGAGAGCGCCTCCCAACAAGCCGTTGCGCGCCAACGATGTGCACGACAGCAGCGTCCGACGCATCGACACGATCACGCCTGACATAGTTGCCCCAGATCGCACGAATTTGCGCGCGGCGACCCCCGTCGCGCGCGAATCAAACGACAATACCCCCACCGTGACTCCAGCGGTAAGAGTCCAGATCGTGAACGCAAAGGCGGTCCCACAAAAATGCCGGGCGCGCTGTTCCAATCCACCTAGTTCTTCGGGATGATTCGGCTGGAGTTGCCGTGTGTTAGCGGCCGGTCGAGCCAAAGCCGCCGGCGCCGCGATCGGTCGCGGACAATGTCGCCACGGGAACCAGCGCGGCCTGCACCACCGGCGCGATCACCATCTGCGCGATGCGCTCGCCGCGCTTGACCACGAAGGGCGCCGCGCCGTGGTTGATCAGGATCACCTTGATCTCGCCGCGATAGTCCGCATCGATCGTGCCGGGCGAGTTCAGCACGGTGACGCCGTGCTTGGCGGCGAGGCCCGAGCGCGGCCGCACCTGCGCCTCGTGGCCGGGCGGCAGCGCGATCGCGAGGCCCGTCGGCACCAGCGCATATTGGCCGGGGGCGAGCATCATCGGCTCGCTGTCGGGAACTGCAGCCATCAGGTCGAGGCCGGCGGCTTCGGAGGTCTGATAGGCCGGCAGCGGAAGGCCTTCGGCGTGGGCCAGTTGCTGCAGTTCGACCGTGACTTTCGTGCTCAAGATGCCGGCTCCCGGGATTTGTCGGTCACGCTCTTTGCGACATGCGCGACCAGCTCGATGGCGACCTGTTCCTTGGTCATCACCGGCCAGGAATCAACTGCGATCTCGCCGTCCTCCTCACCATTCTTGCGACTGATCAGATGCACGGTGTTGCGGTCGCCGCCCATCACGCCGGTCGCCGGCGAGACGTCGTTGGCGACGATCCAGTCGCAGCCCTTGCGGGCCAGCTTGGACTTGGCGTTGTCGATGAGGTGCTCGGTCTCGGCGGCAAAGCCGATCACCAGCGGCGGGCGCCGGTCGGTCAGCTTCGAGATCGTGGCGAGGATGTCGGGATTCTCGACCAGCTGAAGCGGCGGCATGCCGACCGAGGTCTTCTTCAGCTTCTGCTCGCCCTCACTGGCGACCCGCCAGTCGGCGACCGCGGCCGCGAAGATCGCGATGTCGGCGGGAAGCGCCGCCTGCACCTGCTCCAGCATCTGCCGGGCCGATTCCACGCGCTTCACCGTCACGCCCTGGGGGTCGCCGAGATCGACCGGGCCGCTGACCAAAATCACCTCGGCACCCGCAGCTTGCGCGGCGGCGGCGATGGCAAAGCCCTGCTTGCCGGAGGAGCGGTTGGCGATGTAGCGCACCGGGTCGATCGGCTCGTGGGTGGGACCTGCGGTGATCAGCACGCGCTTGCCGGCGAGCGGGCGCGGCACCGGCGGCCGCAGCAGGCGCTCGGCGGCGGTGGCGATCTCGATCGCCTCGGACATGCGGCCGATTCCGGCTTCGCCGGCCTCCGCCATCTCGCCGGCATTCGGGCCGATCAGCACCGCGCCGTCACGCTGAAGCTGCGTCACGTTGCGGCGGGTCGCCGCGTTGTTCCACATCAGCGGATTCATCGCCGGCGCCAGCAGGACCTTGCGGTTGGTCGCAAGCAGGATGGCGCTGGCGAGATCGTCGGCATGGCCATTGGCCATCTTCGCCAGGAGATCGGCGGTCGCGGGCGCGACGACGATCAGGTCGCAGTCGCGCGCCAGGCGGATGTGCCCGGCGTCGAACTCGCTCTGGGGGTCGAACAGGTCGGTGTAGACACGCTCATGCGACAGCGCGCTGACAGCCAGCGGCGTGACGAATTGCTGCGCCGCCTTGGTCAGGACGCAACGGACCTCGATCCGGCGTTCCTTGAGCCGGCGGATCAGGTCGAGCGACTTGTAGGCCGCGATACCGCCGCCGATGATCAGGGTGACGCTGGCCTCGGAGAGGGCGCCGGTACGTTGCGGCGTGGGGGCGGTGGATTGGGCCGGCGGCAGCGCAAACGGCGTCAGCGGCTCCTCGCGGCCCTCGATCAGCTCCCCGAGGATGACCCGGACCTCTTCCTCGACCGACCTGCGGTTCCTGGCCGAGCGCAGGCGCAAATAGGTTTTGACGCCCTCGTCGAGCTTGCGGATGGTCAGGCTTGCCATGACGCCCCTCCAGCACGGAATGATAGCGATGCTATCGTTTCCGTGATTGCAGTGCAATCACAGATTCCGGACGGCGATCAGGATTCCGATGAAGGTGGCGGCAATGATCCAGAGCGCCACGGTGCGCCAACGGTTCTTGCGGCCTTCGCTGCGGCCCATCGCGGCGATGCTCTCCGGCGACAGCCGGATGCCTTCCCGCGTCATGGTCTCGAGCTGCTCGAGCACCGCGACCGAGCGTTGCGCGATGTCGGGCAGGCGCATCAGCACGCGGGCGAGATCGCTGCCGCCGGAGAGCGCGCCCTGCACCCGGCCGAGCGGGCCCAGATTGCGCTCGATCCATTCGCGCACCACGGGGTCGGCAACCTTCCAGATGTCGAGCTTGGGATCGAAGGCGCGCGCCACGCCCTCGACCACCACCATGGTCTTCTGCAGCAGGATCAGCTCGGGCCGCGTCGTCATGTCGAACAGACCGGTGACCTCGAGCAGCAGCGTCAGCAGCCGCGCCATCGAGATCTCTTCCGCCGTGCGGTTGTGAATGGGTTCACCGATGGCGCGGATCGCTTGCGCAAAGTTCTCGACCGAGTGGTGCGCCGGCACATAGCCCGCCTCGAAATGCACCTCGGCGACGCGGCGATAATCGCGGGTGATGAAGCCGAGCAGGATCTCGGCGAGGAAGCGCCGCTCCTTCATCCCGAGCCGGCCCATGATGCCGAAATCCACCGCGACCAGACGGCCGGCGTCATCTAGGAACAGGTTGCCGGGATGCATGTCGGCGTGGAAGAAGCCGTCGCGCAGCGCGTGGCGCAGAAAACTCTGGATCACCTTGCGGCCGAGATCGGGCAGGTCGACCTGCGCCTCTGCCAGGCGCTTGTGATCGTTCAGCGCGATGCCGTCGATCCACTCCATTGTCAGCACGTTGTGCGTGGTGCGGTCCCAGTCGACGGTCGGCACGCGAAAATCAGGATCGTCGCCTGTGTTCTCCGCCATCTCCGACATTGCAGCCGCTTCCAGCCGCAGGTCCATCTCCATCGCGACCGAGCGCGACATGGTGTTGATGACTTCGATCAGGCGCAGACGCCGCGCCTCGCTCGAATAGGTCTCGGCCTTGTGCGCGACGTAGAAGAAATCGGAGAGATCGCGGCGGAATCGCGAGGCCACGTTCGGCCGCAGCACCTTCACCGCGACAGGCCTGCGGACACCGTCGCGCGACACCTCGCCGCGATGCACCTGCGCGATCGAGGCGGCGGCGACCGGCGGGCCGAGGCTCGCGAACACGTCCTTGAGCGGACGCTCCAGCGAGCTCGCGATCGCGGCTTCCGCTTCGGCTTGCGAAAACGGCGGCAAGCGATCCTGGAGGCTTTCCAGATCACGCGCCATGACGACGCCGACGACGTCGGGACGCGTGGCCAGAAACTGCCCGAGCTTGAGATAGGCTGGGCCCATCCGGGTCAGCGCGCGCGTCAGCCGTGGTCCGTGCTTTGGACCGCGCCGTTCGACGAGGCGCGCAAGCTTCAGCGCGAGTTGCCCTGGCGGCGGCACTAGGGTCGGATCGACGGAACCGAACACGCCCTCGCGCGCAAACACGAACGCGGCGCGGATCAGGCGCGAAATGTGGGTAATGGAAGAAATCACAAACGCCAGCCCGAATGCAGTGCGACGATGCCGCCGGACAATGTCTGCCAGCTGACGCGGGCGAAGCCGGCGTCGCGGATCATGTCGGCGAAGGCGTTGGGTTTCGGAAACTTGCGGATCGATTCGACGAGATACTGGTAGGACTCGGCGTCGCCCGTGACCATGCGGCCGAGCGGCGGGATCACCTTGAACGAGAACAGGTCATAGATCCGGTCGAGCCCGGGCATCTCGACGGTGGAGAATTCCAGGCACAGGAAGCGGCTGCCGGGCTTCAGCACGCGATAGGCCTCGCGCAGCGCCAGGTCGATCCGCGGCACATTGCGAATGCCGAAAGCGATCGTATATGCGTCAAAGCTGCGGTCGGCGAAGGCGAGCGCTTCGGCATTGCCCTCGACGAAATCGACCTGGGTCTCGAGATGCCGCTTCGCGGCACGCTCGCGGCCCACGGCCAGCATCTCGGCGTTGATGTCGCACACCGTGGCATGGAAGCCGGGACCTGCCGCCTTGGTAGCGCGGAACGAGATGTCGCCGGTGCCGCCGGCAACGTCGAGCAGCGCGAACGGCCGGTCACCCCGCGGCGGGTTGAGCGCAGTGATCATGATGTCCTTCCAGACCCGGTGCAGGCCACCGGACATCAGGTCGTTCATCAAGTCATAGCGCGACGCCACGCTGTGAAACACATCGTTCACCAGCGTCTGCTTGTCCCCCAGGGGAACGTCCCTGAAGCCAAAATGCGTGGTTTCGCCCGGCCGATCCATTACTCTACTCCACTGGGCGGACCATAGCGCGGCCGCCGCAATGGCGCTATCACACCGCCCTCATAAGGTGAATGCCTGACCATGCCTGAATTGCCCGAAGTCGAGACCGTCCGCCGCGGCCTTCAGCCCGTCATGGAGGGTGCGAAAATCCTCGTCGCAGAGGCCCGCAGGCCGGATCTGCGCTTTCCCTTCCAGCCCGATTTCGTGGCCCGGCTCCAGGGGCAGGTCGTCACGGGGCTTGGCCGCCGTGCAAAATATCTCATGGCCGATCTCGCCTCCGGCGACGTGCTGCTGATGCATCTGGGCATGTCGGGCTCGTTCCGCGTCATCAAGCCGGACAACGAGGCCGCGCCGGGCGAGTTTCACTACCCGCGGGCTAAGGACTCCACGCACGACCACGTGCTGTTTCGGATGTCCTCCGGCGCCGACATCGTGTTCAACGACCCGCGCCGCTTCGGTTACATGAAAGTGATCGCGCGCAACGCGCTTGAAGACGAGCCACTGCTGCGCGATCTCGGTCCCGAGCCGCTCGGCAACGAATTCGATGCTGCGATGCTGGCGCGGTCGTGCGAGGGCAAGACGACGAGCCTGAAAGCCGCGCTGCTCGACCAGCGCGTGGTCGCCGGGCTCGGCAACATCTATGTCTGCGAAGCGCTGCATCGCTCGCACCTGTCACCGCGCCGCATTGCTGCGACAATCGCGACCAAGGGTCGCAAGGGTGTTGGCGGCGGCGAGCCGACCGATCATGCGAAGCGGCTGGTGAGTGCCATTCACACCGTGCTGAACGACGCCATCAAGGCCGGCGGCTCCAGCTTGCGCGACCATCGCCAGACCTCGGGCGAGCTCGGCTATTTCCAGCATTCCTTCAAGGTCTATGACCGCGAGGGCGAGACCTGCAAGACGCCAGGGTGCGTCGGCACCGTGAAGCGATTCACCCAGAACGGGCGCTCCACCTTCTGGTGTCAGAAATGTCAGAAGTGAAGATCGGGCCTGCGGCCGATAGGCCGCGAGTCTCGGCGAAGGCGACGACCCCACCACGCCGTCATTGCGAGCGCAGCCCGTAGCCCGGATGGAGCGTAGCGCAATCCGGGTCCAGACTTTCCGCAGAGAGACTTTCCCGGATTTCGCTTCGCTCCATCCGGGCTACAAGTCATCAAAAAACGCGAAGCGAAGCAATCCGGCCGGGCTGGTGGCCGGATTGCTTCGTCGCTTGGGCTCTTCAACCGGATAAGTGAAGAGGCCGCCTGTCGTCCGAGCGATCGCCCCGCTCAGGACGCCAGTGTCGTGATCTCGTCCGCCGCGTGTTCGGCGGCGGCGTGCAGCATCCCGTCCGCGACCGAGATGACCTGGTCGATCAGGACATTGGTCGTGGCTTCGAGCTCGAGACGGGTCTCGATCCAGCGCCAGAGGCCGCGGATCTCGTCCGCCGACTTGCCGTTCGGCGCGAATTCGCTGACGGCGAGGCCGCTCGCGAGCGAGTCCTGGTGGTCGTTGCGCATCACGATCAGCGGGCGCGCGAGCACCTCGGCGAGATCGAGGGCGGCTTCCTCGGCGAGCGTGTTGGCGGCGTTGTCGATGCGCTGGCCGCGGATTGGCGCCTGGTTCAGCACGAAGCCGTAGGGCCGCTTCCAGGCGCGCGCGACGCTCAGCGTCGAGACGGTCGCCTCGATGTCGGCAACGCTCGGGCGAGCCGGAATCAGGCAGAGGTCGGAATGGCGGATCGCGGCGGTGGTCGCGGCGCTGAGGCCGGCCGCGGTGTCGACGATCGCGAGCTGCAAGCCGCTGTCAGCCAGCATCTTCAGGCGCGGCGCGATGTCGGCCGCGTGATAGATCGGCTCGACGACGAGATCGTCAGCGTGGCGGCGACGCTGCCAGTTGGACAGGGTGCCCTGCGGGTCGGTTTCGATCAGGCGGACGGTGAAGCCGGCCTGCTTGGCCGCCAGCGCGAGGCCGATGGCAAGCGTGCTCTTGCCACTGCCACCCTTTTGGGTGGCCAGTACGATCGTGTGCATGGAAAAGTTGAATCCTTTGGAATGCTTGGGTCTGTGGGGTAACGCCACGCGAACGTGCATCGCTTCTCGATGCTGAGCTCTACTCGCTCAGGACGTGCCCTGCCCGATCCAAAGGGGACCGCGGATGTCCGAATCAACGGTAACGATGATGGCAGAATCGGGAATGCCAGCTAATCCGTACCAATACTGGACCCGTGGTCGCGCGTATGATGTGCTTGCCGCCGTGAATAAAAGGGGCAGGCGGCATGGGCGGAAACTGGCGCGACCGGACGGCAACGATCTTTGAATGCCAGAAGATGCCGGCGGTCTCGAGCCGCGGCATGGTGGTCAGCAACCATCCGCTGGCCTCAAGCGCCGGCGCCGAGATGCTGGCCGCGGGCGGCAACTCCATCGACGCCGCGATCGCGACCCTGTTCACGCTGACCGTGGTCGAGCCGATGATGGTCGGCATCATCGGCGGCGGCATGGCGCATATACGTCTGGCTGACGGCAGCCACCGTTTCATCGACGGGCAGAGCACCGTGCCTGCGGCGGTGCGTGACATCAGCTACACCTCCGCGCCGGGCGCGGCGCATGACGTGTTCGACACCGTCGGCAACGAGAACCTCAACGGCCCGAAGGCGGTCGCCACGCCGGGCTCGCTGAAAGCCTGGTGCGAGACGCTGCGCCGGTTCGGCACCATGTCGCTTGGCGATGTGATGCAGCCCGCGATCAAGCATGCCGCGCGCGGCTATGCGGCGACGCCGTATTTGCACGAATGCATCAGCGAGAGCGCTGCCGAGATGCGCAAGGACAAGCCGATTGCGGCGATCTATTTGCCTGATGGCGAGCCGCTCAAGGCCGGCGAACGCGTGGTGCAGGCCGAATATGCCGAGACGCTCCGCGCCATCGCCGACCACGGCGAGAAGGCCCTCTACGAGGGGCCGCTCGGTGACATCCTCGTCGACTACATGGAGAAGACCGGCGGCTTCATCCGCCGCAACGATCTGACCGGCTACAAGACCGTCGAACGGCAACCGATCCGCGCCGACTATCGCGGCTGGACCATCCTTGGCCCGCCGCCACCCGCGGCCTCCGGCGTCCACATCGCGCAGATGCTGAACATTCTGGAGGGCTATGACATCGGAGATCTCGGCTTCGGTACATCAGAGACCATCCACTATCTCGCCGAAGTTCTGAAGATCGCCTTCGCCGATCGCGCCGCGGCCAGCGGCGATCCGGATTATGTCGGCGTCCCCGTGGAGCGGCTGACGTCGAAGGCCTATGCCGAGGAACGCCGCCGCGCCATCGATCCGGCGCGGGCGCAGGCCTGGGGCGCCGGCGTCTCGCAGCTCGAAGGCGCGCACACCACGCACATGACCGCGGCGGACGCGTTTGGCAACGTCGTCGCGACCACGCAGACCATCAACAATCTCTTCGGCGCCAAGATCATGATCCCGGGCCTGGGCGCCATCGCCAACAACTACATGAACCTGTTCGATCCGCGCCCCGGCCACGCGCTGTCACTGGCGCCAGGCAAGCGCGTCACCACCTCGATGTCGCCGATGATGGCGCTGAGCGGCGGCAAGCTCCGCTATGCGCTCGGCCTGCCCGGGGGGAAACGCATCTTCCCCAGCGCGATGCAGGCGCTGGTCAATCTGATCGACCACGGCATGAGCCTGCAGGAAGCGGTCGAGGCGCCGCGCATCTGGACCGAAGGCAACGCGCTCGAAGTCGAGCAGAAGGTGCCGGAGGCCGTGCGCGCGAAGCTTGCGGGCCTCGGCCACAAGGTGCAGGCCGTTGCGACGGTGGCGGGCGGCATGAACGGCATTGCCTTCCACGACGACGGCAGCATGACCGGCGCCGCCTGCTGGCGCGCGGACGGCACGCCGGTCGGGATCTCTGGGGGGCTTGCGCGGAGCGGTGTCAGGTTCAGGTTGAGCTGACCGCCCATTCACAAGGACGGTGCGCTCGTACCTCTTGTGCAACTGACGTCGTCCGATCGCCGGCAGGTGTCGCGACCGCAAATCCAGCGGTTCGCGGTTTTCGAACCTCCGCGGTATTTTTCGGTGCGAGGCAGATGTCGCCTATGCGGCCCGATCCGCGCAGATGACGGCACAAGTTCGGCAATGTAGGGTGCGGAACACTGGCGGCAGGCTCGTCGATCAGCGTCTGAGTAAGGCTGTGCGTATGGGCGGCGATATAAGCGGCGACTTCCTGGCCGGCGGCGGCGAGATGGGCGCTTTGACGCGAGCGTTTGACTGGTCAAGCACATCCGTGGGCTCTCCGGACACTTGGCCCCAAAGTCTTCGAGTTACAGTGCGGCTCGTTCTGACCTCGCGGCACCCGATGTTCATTTGGTGGGGACCAGAACTCATCCAGTTCTACAACGATGCATACCGGGAGACGATGGGGCCGGAAAGGCACCCAAGCGCTTTGGGCGCGCGCGGCCGTGAGTGTTGGGCCGAGATCTGGGACATCATTGGTCCCCAGATCGAGTACGTCATGTCGGGCAAGGGGGCGACCTGGAATGAGGACCAACTGGTGCCGGTGACCCGTCACGGGCGCCGCGAGGACGTTTGGTGGACGTACAGCTTTGGTCCAATTGATCTTGAAGGCAAGGTGGGCGGCGTGCTTGTCGTCTGCAGGGATGTCACGTCCGAGCATATGGCAAGGGAAGCGCTGAACCTCATCAATGAGGAGCTGAAGCACCGCGTCAAGAACACGCTCGCAGTGTTGAGCGCGGTAGCTGCCCAGACATTTCGTGACCCGACGAGCAAAGCCGATCTCGAAAAGTACCAGGCACGGCTCGGCGCGTTTGGACGAGCGCAGGATCTGCTGACCGCATCAAATTGGGCGGCCGCGCCACTCCACGATGTGATCGGCACTGCTCTTGCACCTTATCGGACAGGCGAAGGCCGCTTCATCGTCTCGGGTCCTCCACTCGTCGTGAAATCTCGACAAGCGCTGGCTCTGTCATTGGCGCTCCACGAGCTCGCGACCAACGCTTCGAAGTACGGCGCTCTGACCGTAGCGGGAGGCTGCGTATCGATTACATGGTCAACCGAGGCTCAGGATGGCGAGTCAAAATTTGTCTTTGTCTGGCAGGAGATTGGCGGTCCGTCCGTATCGAAACCCGTCGGCACGGGCTTTGGCTCCAGGCTGATTTCCCGCGTGCTGAAGGACGATTTCAGCGGTTCCGTTGACGTTTCGTATGGCTCGGCCGGGCTTACATGCAGGCTGACCGCGCCCCTCGAAAATCTGGGACCTTCGCCAAAGAGCACGTGAGACCGTGCAGGAGCTGCGTGGCTCAACGGAGAGGCATTGCGTTCCGCTCCGCGTCCGGGACACGAGAGAAGTGTTGTTCTCTCTCGCCTACTTCCGCACGCAGATCACGCGGACGACGGCCGCCTTCGCATCCGTCGACGTGCCGTTCGCAGTGACATCGTTCGCCTTCAGGAAATTACGCACCGCTTCTGCAGACACCATCACCGCCTGCGACGCCGGCACCGATGTCGCGGGCCCCGCGACCATCGCCGGCTTCAACAGCGCGACGCCGGCGAATTTGCCGTCGCCGTCGATGGCCGGGCTGCCGGAGAAGCCGACCGCCGGTGGAGGCGACAGCGCAGAGTCGCTGCTCGTGACCGGCGCCAGCGCGCCCTTGAGGCTCGACACGCCCGCAGCTCCGCCCTGGCTCTGCGGATCGGCAATACCGATGACATCGACGCTCGTCTTCGCTGTACCGCCGGTGAGGCTGAGCGGCTTCAGGCCGCGCGCGCCGTAGATGTGCAGGAGCGCGAGATCGTGCTCCTTGTCCTCGGCCAGACGGTCGGCGTTGCCATAGCCGGCAATGGTGATCGCGAGACAGCTATCGGTGACGAGGCGGTCGGTGACAATCGCACCGTCGTCGCTGACGACGATGCCGGTGCCGTATTCGACGGTCTTGCGCGGCGGCGGCCCGGCCTGCGGTCCCGTCGGAAACGCATTGAACGCGCTCGACATCGCGATCACCACCGGCTCGACGGTATTCTCGGTCGCCTGGTCGTAGAGGATCGTCATGGTGCGGACTTCGTCGCCCTTAAAGGTGCCTCGCACGTAGAATTTCTTGAGGCCCTGCAACCCCGACAGCACGAAGAAGTCGGGCTTCACCACGGTGTAGTCGACCTTGCGCCCAGACGGTTCCTTCTCCAGCTCGGCGAGTTTCGCCGTGGTCGGGTTCGCCTCCTTGCGGCGGCTCAGCAGCACCTGCACCGTGCCGGTCGGCGAAGTCCATTTCGAGCCGTTGGCATCGGTCGCCTGCTGCGGCACCAATTTGCCGGGGATGCCGAGCCGGGCGCCGCTGGTCGGCTCCATCACGATCTTCCAGCCGACGCTCTCCTGCTTCCGCCGCGCGGTCTCGGCGAGCGCGGCGCGCTCCTGCGGATTGAGCACGCCGGTCGGCTTGCCACCCTTGGCCTTCTGATATTCCTTGATCGCCTCGACCATGCGCGCGCTGACGTCGCCGGTGATGGCGCCGTTATATTGGCCGACCCAGGCGAGGTCGGACTGGAGCGACAGCCGTTCCGCCTGCGCCATCGCATCGGCCGTCGCCGACGGCGTCTGCAGTGCGGGAGGCCGGATCGGCACGGTCTGGACCGGTTTCGGCTTGGTGCCGGGGATCTCTGGCGTCGTCATCTGGGCGCTAGCGCCTGTGGCAGCCGCGAACATCAGTGTTGCCGCAAGCATCGATCTCATGACAAATCCAGCCAGCCCATTGAACGTGCTACCATTGAAGCACATCTCGTTGGTCGCGAACAATGTTGGGGTGGTTCAGGTGTTGCGCCGCCTCACCATGAGGGGCGAGAGGTACGAAGGACGACGATGCTGAGCCCGGACGAACTTGAACGCTATGCCCGGCATATCGTGCTGCGCGACGTCGGCGGGCCGGGCCAGGCTGCGCTGAAGCGGGCCTCCGTGCTGGTGATCGGCGCCGGTGGGCTCGGCGCGCCCGCGCTGATGTATCTGGCGGCCGCCGGCGTCGGCACGCTCGGCGTGGTCGATGACGACGTGGTCTCGCTGTCAAACCTCCAGCGCCAGGTGATCCATACGACGCCCGATATCGGCCGGCACAAGGTCGAGAGCGCGGCCGAGCGGATCTCCGCGCTCAATCCGCATGTCCGCTTCGTCGGCCACGCCACCTGGCTCAATGCCGACAATGCGCTGAGCATGATCGGAGACTACGATCTCGTGCTCGACGGCTCCGACAATTTCTCGACGCGTTATCTGGTCTCGGACGCCTGCTTCTTCGCGAAGCGGCCGCTGATCACGGCGGCGCTCGGTACCTTCGACGGCTCGCTCACCACCATCCGCGCGCATGAGAAGAACGAGCAGGGCGTGTTCAATCCGACCTATCGCTGCCTGTTTCCGGAAGCGCCGCCGCCCGGCACGGTGCCTGCCTGCGCCGAGGCCGGCGTCATGGGCGCGCTTGCTGGCGTGATGGGCTCGATGATGGCGCTGGAGGCGATCCGCGAGATCGTCGGCTTCGGCGACGGCCTCGTCGGCCGCCTCCTGATGATCGACGCGCGCGCGATGCGCTTCGAGACGCTGCGCTACGCGCGCGATCCGGCCAATCCGCTCAACGGCGATGGGCCTGTCATCACTGACCTCAGCGCCCATCGCACCTGATCGCTGCCGCTACCGCGTGGCCGGCTTCTCGCTGTCGAGATGCGCCATCTGCTCGGCCGCGTAGCGCGTGCCGGAAGCGACGTCGGGCGGAAATGCTTTTGCAAGCGCTGCGAGATGCGCCGGCGTCAGCGTTACCTTCGCCGCGCCGAGCGCTTCGGTGAGACGGTTGCGCGTGCGTGCGCCGACCAGCGGTATGATCTCTTTGCCCTGCGCCGCTACCCAGGCGATCGCAACTTGCGCCGGCGTTGCGCCGATCTCTGTGGCGATCGCCCGCAGGGATTCCACCAGCGCGAGATTGGCGTCGAGATTTGCGCCCTGGAAGCGCGGCGTCATCAGCCGGTAATCCCTGCCGGTCTTGCCGGAGTCCTTCGACCAATGGCCGCTGATCAGGCCGCGCGCCAGCACGCCGTAAGCGGTGATGCCGATGCCGAGCTCGCGGCAGGTCTTGAGGATGTTGCGTTCGATGCCGCGCTCGATCAACGAATATTCGATCTGGAGATCGGCGATCGGATGCACGGCGTGCGCGCGGCGGATGGTGTCGGAGCCCACCTCGGACAGGCCGATATGCCTGATGTAGCCGGCCTTCACGAGATCGGCGAGGCCGCCGATGGTCTCTTCGATCGGGATGTTGGGATCGAGACGCGCCGGGCGATAGACGTCGATGTAGTCGGTGCCGAGGCGTTGCAGCGAATAGGCCAGGAAGTTTTTGGTCGCGGCTGGCCTTGTGTCCATGCCGGAGAATTCGCCGGCGGGACCGCGGAGCGCGCCGAACTTCACGCTGATCTGCACTTTTTCGCGCGACACATCCTTCAGGGCCTCGCGCACCAGCATTTAATTGTGGCCCATGGCGTAGAAATCGCCGGTGTCCAGCAGCGTGATGCCGGCATCGAGCGCCGAACGGACCGTGGCGATGCTTTCGCCGCGGTCGGCGGGGCCATAGACCTCCGACATGCCCATGCAGCCGAGACCAAGGGCGGAGACGGTCGGACCGGTTGAACCGAGTTTGCGCTGTTCCATGATGGCTCTCCTCAAAAGGCGGCAGGCTGATCGCGCCGCGTGACGAGGCCAGATATACGCCTGACCGATTAGGCCGATAAGCTGGACAATCCAGAATGGCTTGTTCATCATAGCGAACAATGGCCGAGCCCGATCTGCGTGATCTCGACGTCTTCGTGGCAGTTGCCCGCACCCGCAATTTCCGGCGGGCGGCGGTCGAAATTCGCGTGTCGGTGTCGAGCCTTAGCCAGCGGCTGCGGGACCTGGAGGAGCGCCTTGGCGTCCGCCTGATGAACCGCACCACCCGCAGCGTCGCGCTGACCGAGGCGGGCGAGCTGCTGCTGTCCCGCATTGCTCCGGCGCTGCGCGATGTCGGCGATGCCCTGGATCAGGTCCGCGGCCTGCGCGAGGTGGCTTCGGGCCGCCTGCGCATCAACGCGCCGCCGCCGGCGGTGGACCTCGTGCTGGCGCCGATGGTCGGGCCGTTCCTCGCGACCTACCCGCAGGTCGACCTCGACATCGTTTCCGAAAGCGGCTTCGTCGACATCGTCAGCGCGGGCTACGATGCCGGCGTGCGTTATGGCGAGCACCTCGCGCAGGACATGGTGGCGATCCCGCTGAGCGGTCCGCAGAGCTACGTCGTCGTCGCATCGCCCGATTACATCGCGCGCCGCGGCACGCCGAAGCATCCGAAGGATCTGCTCGACCATGACTGCATCCGCGCCCGCTACTCGAGCGGCGTCATGCATGATCTGGAGTTCGAGAAGGCTGGCCAGATCGTGAAGGTCGATCCGCCCGCAAAGCTGATCTCGACCAACATGGGCCTTGCCATGCGCGCTGCGCTCGACGGCGCCGGCATTTGGGCGACGCTCGATGGCTACGTCCATGACGCCGTGACGTCCGGCGCGCTGGTCAGCTTGATGGAAGATTGGTGCGAGCCGTTTCCGGGCCCGTTCCTGTACTATCCGAGCCGGCGCCAGACGCCGCCCGCGCTACGCGCGTTCATCGATTTCGTCGCGGATTGGCGCAAGCGCAATGTGCTGAGAATCTAGACCCTCATGGTGAGGAGGCGCGAAGCGCCGTCTCCGGACGATGCTTCGCATCGCCGGGCGAACCATGAAGGCCCGACTCTCGCCCGCGGCCATCCTTCGAGACGCGCGTTCCGCGCTCCTCAGGATGAGGGCGGAGGGCTTGGCGTGCAGCAAAGTTGAACTCAGAGCATGCTCGGCAGCACGCGGTCCGGCGGCTTGTGCGCGTCGAGGAAGGTGCGGATGTTGATGATCACCTTCTCGCCCATCTCGACGCGGCCCTCGATCGTGGCCGAGCCCATATGCGGCAGCAGCGCCACCTTGCCGGCCTTGGCGAGCCGCACCAGCTTGGGATTGACCGCGGGCTCGTGCTCGTAGACGTCGAGGCCGGCGCCGCCGATCTCGCCGCCCTCGATCAGCTTGATCAGCGTGTCCTCGTCGGTCACCTCGCCGCGCGCGGTGTTGACGATGTAGGCGTCCTTGCGGATCAGCTTCAGCCGCCGCGCCGACAGCAGATGATAGGTCGCCGGCGTGTGCGGACAGTTCACCGAGATGATGTCCATCCGTGCCAGCATCTGGTCGAGGCTTTCCCAATAGGTCGCCCCTAACTCTTCGGCGATCTTCGGGGCCACGGGGCGACGGTTGTGGTAGTGGATCTGGAGGCCGAAGGCGCGGGCGCGGCGCGCGACCGCCTGGCCGATGCGGCCCATGCCGATGATGCCGAGACGCTTGCCGCCGATGCGGTGGCCGAGCATCCAGGTCGGCGACCAGCCGGGCCAGGGCTTTCCTTCGGTCAGGATCGAGGCGCCTTCGATCATCCGCCGAGGTACGGCCAGGATCAGCGCCATGGTCATGTCGGCGGTGTCTTCGGTCAGAACCTTTGGCGTGTTGGTGACGGTGATGCCGCGGGCATGCGCGGCCTCGACGTCGATGTTGTCGACGCCGTTGCCGAAATTGGCGATCAGGCGGAGCTTGCAGTCGGGCTGGTTGACGATGTCGGCGGTGATGTGGTCGGTGACGGTCGGAACCAGCACGTCGGCGGTGCGCGCGGCCTCAGCGATCTGCTCGGCCGACATCGGTGTGTCCTCGAGATTGATCCGCGCGTCGAACAGCTCGCGCATCCGGGTCTCGATCGAGTCCGGCAGCTTGCGCGTCACCACCACGAGGGGCTTTTTCTTCACCGACATGTCATGCCCTCATGAGGCGCCGCAAGCCGCCTCTGTTACCAAAGGCCGGCCGTTGAGGCCTCATTAACCCGGTTGTTCGACACTGCCTTTGCCGTGTCGTCCCCGGCGCTTCCTTCAAGCTCTCCCGACATTTCCGACCGGAAAATCGGGGCAAACTGGTTGTTCAAGTGTCCGTCCTCTCTAGCAGAAGGCCGGGCCAAGACAAGAACCACGGGTTAAGGCTTCGGGAACACGGGAGATGGGCTTACGCGGCAGGTTCGGAATTTAGGGTGAGGGCCCGGCGCGGCGGGGCCCTCGACAGGAGACGGGTTGATGGCGTTGGGGCGTTTTTGTTCGGTGATGGCGCTCGTTTGCACCTGGTTGAGCGCCTCGGTCAGCCCCTCCCATTCGGCGAAGGACAGCACCCCCCAGACCGCGAGCGGCCTGCCGGTGCCGCGTTATGTCAGCCTCAAATCGGATCACGTGAACGTCCGCGCCGGCCCGACCAAGGACAATGACGTCGCCTGGGTCTACACCCGCGCCGGCCTGCCGGTCGAAATCACCGCCGAGTTCGAGAACTGGCGCCGGGTGCGCGATTCCGAAGGCGCCGAGGGCTGGGTCTATCATTCGCTGCTGTCGGGCCGCCGCACCGCAGTCGTCACCATGAAGCACAAGGACGAGCTCGCGCCGATCTACGACCGGGCCGATCCTGACAGCGCGGTTGCGGCCAAGCTCCAGGCCGGCGTCGTCACGCAGGTCAAGAAGTGCACTGCAAACTGGTGTCGCGTCACCGGCAACGGCTTTGACGGCTGGATCCAGCAGGAGCGCCTCTGGGGCGTCTATTCGGACGAGCAGGTCAACTGACGCCGTAGGCGTCATCCCGGGGCGATGCGCAAGCATCGAACCCGGGATCTCGAGATTCCGGGCCTGGTCCTTCGGACCATCCAGGAATGACCGTGCAAATAGCAATGGCCGGGACAAGCCCGGCCATGACGATCAACTCAACAATGTTGGATATTCAGCGCTTCTTGCGCAGGCGCACGACCATGTCGATGCGCGCGATCTCGTAACCCTCGGGCACCTCCGGCATCTTGGACAGCGCCAGATGCGGATCCTCGATATCGACCAGCTCGTGGCTGTTCTCGAGGTAATAATGGTGGTGGGTGGTGACGTTGGTGTCGAAATAGGTCTTGGTACCGTCGACGCTGACCTGGCGCAGCAGGCCGGCATCGGTCAGCTGGTTCAGCGTGTTGTAGACGGTCGCGAGCGACACCGGCACCTTGGCCAGCGTCGCCTCCTCGTAGAGCATTTCAGCCGTGAGGTGGCGAGCACCCTTGCCGAACAGGAGCCAGCCGAGCGCCATGCGCTGGCGCGTCGGACGAAGCCCCGCGGACTGGAGCATTTCGTTGACGTCGTGCCACGGGCAGCCGGTCAAGGCCGGCTGGCGGCCGGACAGGAGGGCGGCGGAATGGACGTCGTCGTCGTGATGGGGCGCGGGATTCTCGCTCATTTCCAGATTTCGGGCACGCGTGGACACTGCATCTATATGCAATATATGGACAGATAGATGCAGATGCAAGTTTCTCGCAACTAGAGAGGTTCTAATGAGAAATGGAACCGGGCGAGCAGGTGGTCACTTTACCTTCATGAGATCGCTTTGCCACCCGAAATGCCTGTGTTAGAGAGCCCGCGGTTCCGCTTGGCCGATTATGGCGCAGCCGGGCATTGAGGCCCGGCCCGCAGTCCATCCTGGCTCGTGGCAGTCGCGCCTGGTGACGGGAATTGGCGCGGCTTTCCGAACGAAACGGGGCCCATTTTCGCCAGAAACGCCGCTCAATCGGGATTTGAACAGAGGCTTCCGCATGCTGAACAGGCGCAACGGCTACGAATATGAAGATCTGCTGGCATGTGGCCGCGGCGAAATGTTCGGCCCGGGCAATGCCCAGCTGCCGCTGCCGCCGATGCTCATGTTCGACCGCATCACGGATATCAGCGAGACTGGCGGTGAATTCGGCAAGGGGGTGGTGCGGGCCGAGCTCGACGTCAAGCCCGACCTCTGGTTCTTCGGCTGCCACTTCAAGAACGATGCCGTGATGCCCGGCTGCCTCGGCCTCGATGCGCTGTGGCAGATGGTCGGCTTTTATTTGGGCTGGAGCGGCGGTGAAGGGCGCGGCCGCGCGCTTGGCCTGAACGAGCTGAAGTTCAGCGGCCAGGTGCTGCCCGAGGCCCGTAAGGTTGTGTACAACATCGATATCAAGCGCGTGATGCGTTCAAAGCTGGTGCTCGGCATCGCCGACGGATGGCTTTCGGTCGATGACCAGATTATCTATCGCGCGAAGGATCTGAAGGTCGGCCTGTTCAAGCAGGGCGTGAGTCTGGGCTGAGCGCATCACATCAAGAAAGACAACGATTTAGGCGAGGCTGTCATGAGGCGGGTTGTGGTCACCGGGATGGGTATCGTCTCGTCCATCGGAAACAACACCCAGGAAGTGCTTGCGAGCCTTCACGAGGCGAAGTCAGGTATTTCGCGGGCTGAAAAA
Organism: Bradyrhizobium barranii subsp. barranii; assembly: GCF_017565645.3. NCBI lineage: Bacteria > Pseudomonadati > Pseudomonadota > Alphaproteobacteria > Hyphomicrobiales > Nitrobacteraceae > Bradyrhizobium > Bradyrhizobium barranii. Next base: position 81,031 of record NZ_CP086136.1, on the reverse strand, counting down.
TATGCCGAACTCGGCTTCCGTTCGCAGGTGCAAGGTGCGCCGACGATCGATCCCGCGACGGTAGTCGACCGGCGTGCGATGCGCTTCCTCGGCCAGGGCGCGGGGTGGAATCATATCGCGATGGAGCAGGCGATCCAGGATTCCGGTCTGTCGCCCGAAGATATCTCCAACATCCGCACCGGCATCATCATGGGTTCCGGCGGCCCGTCGGCCCGCACCATCGTCGAATCCGCCGACATCACCCGCACCAAGGGGCCGAAGCGCGTCGGACCGTTTGCCGTGCCGAAGGCGATGTCGTCCACGGCCTCCGCGACGCTCGCGACCTGGTTCAAGATCAAGGGCGTGAACTATTCGATCTCCTCGGCCTGCGCGACGTCGAACCATTGCGTCGGCAACGCCTATGAGACGATCCAGATCGGCAAGCAGGACATCATTTTCGCCGGCGGCTGCGAGGAGCTGGACTGGTCCCTCTCGGTGCTGTTCGACGCCATGGGCGCGATGTCGTCGAAGTACAACGACACGCCCGCCACCGCCTCGCGTCCCTATGACGTCAACCGCGACGGCTTCGTCATTGCCGGCGGCGCCGGCGTGCTGGTGCTGGAAGAGCTCGAGCATGCCAAGGCGCGCGGCGCGCGCATTTACGGCGAGATCGTCGGCTACGGCGCGACGTCGGACGGCTACGACATGGTCGCGCCCTCCGGTGAAGGCGCCGAGCGCTGCATGCGCATGGCGATGTCGACGGTGAAGACCAAGGTCGATTACATCAATCCGCACGCGACCTCGACGCCAGCCGGCGATCCGCCGGAAATCGACGCGCTCCGTCGCGTGTTCGGTGCCGGCGAGAAGTGCCCGCCGATCTCGGCGACCAAGGCGCTGACCGGTCACTCGCTGGGCGCAACCGGCGTGCAGGAGGCGATCTACTCGCTGCTGATGATGAACAACGGCTTCATCTGCGAGAGCGCGCACATCCAGGAGCTCGATCCCGTGTTCGCCGACATGCCGATCGTGCGCAAGCGCATCGACAACGTCAAGATCGGCACCGTGCTGTCGAACTCCTTCGGCTTTGGCGGCACCAACGCCACGCTGGTGTTCAGCCGGCTGGATGTGTGAGCCCAGCACTCTGTCATGCTCCGCGAAAGCGGGGCATCCAGTACGCCGCGGCATCTCGGCCTATAACTGCTGTCTCTGGAATACTGGATCGCCCGCCTGCGCGGGCGATGACGTCGGAATGATGGGAGCCGCTGGGCAATGGAAGGACTGATGAAAGGCAAGCGCGGTCTGATCATGGGCATCGCCAATGATCATTCGATCGCCTGGGGCATGGCGAAGGCGCTGCATGCCCACGGTGCCGAGCTTGCCTTCACCTTCCAGGGCGAGGCGCTGGGCAAGCGCGTCAAGCCGCTGGCGGAGCAGCTCGGCGTGGAATTGGTGCTGCCTTGCGACGTCGAGGACATTGCCAGCGTTGATGCGACCTTCGCCGTGCTGCGCGAGAAATGGGGCAAGCTCGATTTCGTCATCCACGCCATCGGCTTTGCCGACAAGAACGAGCTGAAGGGCCGCTACGCCGACACCAGCCGCGAGAATTTTTCGCGCACCATGGTGATCTCCTGCTTCTCGTTCACGGAGGTCGCAAAACGCGCCGCCGAGCTGATGACGGAGGGCGGCAGCATGATCACGCTGACCTTCGGCGCCTCGGAGCGCGCGATGCCGAACTACAACGTGATGGGCGTCGCCAAGGCGGCGCTGGAGGCCTCCGTGCGCTACCTCGCCTCCGATTTCGGACCGCGCGGCATCCGCGTCAACGCGATCTCCGCAGGCCCCATCCGTACGCTCGCCGGCTCGGGCATCGGCGAGGCGCGTGCGATGTTCGGCTTCATGCAGAAACATTCGCCGCTCCGCCGCGGCGTCACGCTCGACGAGCTCGGCGGCTCGGCGCTGTATCTGTTGTCGGATCTCTCCGGCGGCGTGACCGGCGAGATCCACTATGTCGATTCCGGCTACAACACGATCCTGATGCCGAGGCCTGACGATTTGAAGGCGTCAGAGTGATTTCGTAGGGTGGGCAAAGGCGCAGAGCGCCGTGCCCACCATCTCTCCTCGATCGCAGAAAGACGTGGTGGGCACGCTCCGCTTTGCCCACCCTACGAGTTCTTAGCCTCAACCCGCCGCGATCTTCTCCGCGCTCTGGAACGCCGGCCGCGCCATGCAGCGCGCGAGATAGGCATCGAAGGCCGGGCGGGACGGCACCATCTTGAACAGGCGGACCGCGAAGTTCAGGCCGGAGCCGACCGTGATATCTGCGGCGGAAAACTCCTCGCCGAGGATCCACGGTCCCTTCGCGAGCGCAGCTTCCAGCACGTCGAACACCTGCGTGGCGCTGCCCCAGGCCGCGGTCGAGGTCGGGATCTCGATCTTGGTGAAGATCTGGATGATGGCGGGCTCGATGCAGCCCGGCGAGAAGAACAGCCATTGCAGATAGCGCGCACGGCGCGGATCGGTCACGGCGGGCGCGAGCTTCGCTTCGGGATAGCGGTCGGCGATGTAGGCGCAGATCGCGGCGGCCTCGCCGAGCGCGGCATCGCCGTCGCTGAGTGCCGGCACCTTGCCCATCGGATTGACCTTCAAATAATCCGGCGCTTTTTGCGCGCCGGTCGAGATGTCGGTCAGCACGCGCTCATAGGGCAGGCCGCTCTCTTCCATCAGCCAGAGCGTCGTGAACGAGCGCGAGCGGGGTGACCAATAGAGCTTGATCATGGCGAGAACTTTCCATTGGCGTAACGGCGGGCGATGGCAGATTCATTGCGTGTTTGCGCCCGATGCGCAATGCACTATGCCTAGATGGATGCGCCGTTCTGCGAGCGATATCTTGGTCAACGTGACGGCGACGGACGTTGCAGCAGGGCCGGCAGCGTCTTGTCGAGACTCTTCGTCAGCATCGTGCGTACCCCGCCGCGCAGCACCGGGTTGTTGACTGCGTCCGCCGGCTTCTCCGGAAACATCGCGCGATCCAGCTCGCTCGACGGACCGCCGAGCGGATTGTGCAGCAAGCGCTCTAGATACGTGTCCTCGGTCATCAAGGCGGGTGCCTCCTTGATCAACGCGAAGGTGGTACCGTCATAGACCCGGATGTACATCATCGCGAAGAGATGGACTGGCCCACCGTAAGGGTATTGTGAGATACCGATGCCGGATTCCCGATGCGTTCCGTGATTCCGGTGGACGACGATGTAGCGCTCACACCGCAGTTTGGGCGCGAGGAAGCGAACGAAGTTTCCGATGTCGGTCGCTGCGCTGTAAAAAAACGGATGCTGCTTTTCGCGACCACCGGACTTGAGCTCTTCGACGGTGTAGGGAATTCTCTTCACGGAACTGCCGGCCGCAGCTGCGCGAACGCGCGAGACGACGAGGTCGTCGAGCGCCCACGCCGCAATCGAGACCCGCGCACGTTTGTCCATGAACGTGAAAGGCCCGAACTTCTCGACCACGAATAGGTCACCGCCGACCGGTATCACGCCGATTTGGCACGGGCCGCTTTCAACCGGTCCGCTTGGCTTGACGCCTGCCGGTTTCTTGATCGCGGGCTTGACCACTTCCGGCTTTGGCGCCGGTTGCACCTGCCCGCCTGTCGGCGACAGCAGCGCGTATGATACCAATGCGGCGGCAAGCAGATTCATCGTCGTACGCCAACGCGCCTTACTGCGCGAAATACGGCGGCAGGATCTTGTCCAGCCGTTTGGTCAGGAAGTCGCGGGTGGTGTCGCGCAGGGCGGTGTTGTTGGCGGAGTCCGCGGCCGTCTCCGGAAACATGGACTTGTCCACCTTCTGCAAAAGCTCGTTCGAAACGAAGTTGTCGGCCATATGCTTCATGACACCTTCGAACGTTACGGCGGGGCCTTTCATGATTTCGAAGGTGCGGCCGTCGACCCACGTCACGCCGATATAGGAGAAGACATATGCATATGAGATGAGACCGACACCCCGGCTGAAGATGCCGACGCCGCTGAGCGACTGGTTGGTCCCGTCAAGCTGTCCTTCGCTGCGCATGACGACGAGATAGCGCTCGCAACCGGCATTACCCGCGACCTGCCGGATCAGGTTCGACAGCTCTTCACGCTGATTGCGGAACAGGCCGGATTTGGGGTGGTAGTAGGAATCGAGCGCGCCCTTGGCGTAAGTGATCCGTCGCACCGGCGTGTTGCCTGCTGCGGCCCGCGCCCGCGCAAAGACGAGGTCGTCAAGGCCCCAGGATACCGGGACTTCCGCATAGTCGTTGCCGAACACGGTCAGACCGATCTTCTGGACGACAAAGATGTCGGCGGTCCCAGCAATCACGCCGACGCCGCAAGGACCAGCAGTCGCCGACTCCGCAGGCTTCGGCGTCGCCTTCGGCTTCGTCGTCGCTTTCTTGGCTGTCGGCTTTGCCTGTGGTGCGGTCTGAGCGGCGGGAGCGGTGGTTGCGGGAGGGGTTTGCGCTGCTGCCGAAGTCAGGAAGGACAGCAGGATGAGCACCGGGGCAGCAAGTCGAAACATGGATTTCAAGGATCAGAGGCGGGAGGTCATCGGATACGCCACACTAGGGTGGGATCGTGACAACCGCAAGCTGCAGCCCGAGATCGCTGTCTATCCGGTGAGCCGCTGCCGCTTCCACCGATAATACTTCATCACGAACCCGTTCGACGGCTCGATCTCTTCCTTCTCGAACACAAAGCCTTCGCGCTCGTACCAGCGCCAGGCTCTTTCGTTTTCGCGGACGCAGCGCAGGTACATTTCATCCGGCATTTGCGTGCGCGTGAAGGCGAGCAACTGCCGTCCGAGCGATTGGCCTTGGTAGGCGGGCCCGACGAAAAGCATGTCGAGATAGAGTTTCGGCAGATGCAGCGCCAGCATGGCGGCGATCGTACCGTTGTCGTCGGCCACGAACAGGCTCCAGCCGTTCTCGATCTCGCGCCTGATGCGTGCGCGCAGATTTGCCAGCAGGAATTCGCTCGCCTCGGCGAGGCCGGTGGAGACCCAGCTTTCCATCCAGACGCGGCCGATCTCGTCATATTCGTCGGTGCGCGCGGGACGGATGACGGGATCAGACATTGGTGCTCTCAGTTCGATCTGCCGCCTTGCGCGGGGGCTCGCTTGAATGATCCCGGCTATTCAGGAAAATTCCCGCCTACCCACGTTGGCCGCGCGTGGCTTGCCGCGGGCGCGCCTTGCCGGCCGACAGGCACACCACCTCGGAGATCTGCAGCAGCTGCCGCGCCAGCGGGCTGGTCTTGCGCCAGACCATGCCGATGGTGCGCGAGGGCTCGGGATCGCGGAAGCGCGACAGCGAGACCGAGGCCGATCGTGTCTCCACCGACACCGCCATTTCCGGGATCAAGGTGACGCCGATGCCGGCGCTGACCATCTGGACCAGCGTCGACAGCGAATTCGCATCCAGCATCTCGCGCGGCGGCGCCGATTGCATGTTGCAGAACGACAGCGCCTGATCGCGGAAGCAGTGCCCCTCTTCGAGCAGCAGCAGCCGCATCTCACGCATCATCTCGCGTGATGGCACCGGTGTGCCTTCGTCGGAGCCCGGCCGCACCAGCAGGAATTTTTCGTCGAACAGCGCGACTTCGGTGAGTGAAGGCTCGGACACCGGCAGTGCGACGATGGCCGTGTCGAGCCGGCCTTCGACCAGTTCCTGGATCAGCCGCGGCGTCATCGTCTCGCGCACGCGGATGTCGAGCTCCGGATGCATGCGCGTGAGATTCTTGGTGATCTTCGGCAGCAGATAGGGCGCGATCGTCGGGATCATGCCGATCCGCAGCCGGCCCGCAAACCGGTCCTGCGAGGCGCGCGCGAAATCGCCGAGCTCATCGACCGAGCGCAGGATGTCGCGGACGCGCGGTGCGAGCTCCTCGCCGAACCGGGTCAGTGCCACCTGCCGGGCGCTGCGCTCCAGCAGCAGGCCGCCGAGCGCCTCCTCCAGTTCCTTGATCTGCATCGACAGGGCCGGCTGGGAGATCGAGCTTGCCTCCGCCGCGCGGCCGAAATGGCCGTGACGCGCCAGCGCGTCGAAATATCTGAGCTGGCGCATCGTCACGTTGGCCATCAGAAAATCCTATCGCAGCTATCATTAAAGTCAACTTCCCCTGATCGAAAGCGAAGCCTAGAGTAATTCTACCTGGTCAAAGGCGCGAGTTCGACGCCACCAGAGGAGGTATTCATGGATGACACTTCGAAGTGCCCGTTTTCGGGCGGAAAACCCACGCGCGTGAACCGCGACTGGTGGCCGACCCAGCTCAGCATCGAGATGCTGCACAAGAATTCCACCCTGTCCGACCCGATGGGCAAGGAGTTCGACTATGCCAAGGAGTTCAAGTCGCTCGACCTGAATGCCGTCATCAAGGACCTGACGGCTCTGATGACGGACTCGCAGGAATGGTGGCCTGCCGATTTCGGCCACTATGGCGGCCTCATGATCCGCATGGCCTGGCACAGCGCGGGCACCTATCGCACCACGGACGGCCGCGGTGGCGCCGGTGCCGGTCAGCAGCGTTTCGCACCGCTCAACAGCTGGCCCGACAACGCCAATCTCGACAAGGCGCGCCGTCTGCTCTGGCCGATCAAGCAGAAATACGGCCGCAAGATCTCCTGGGCCGATCTGATGGTGCTCGCCGGCAACGTCGCGCTGGAATCGATGGGCTTCAAGACCTTCGGTTTCGCCGGCGGCCGCGCCGACGTGTGGGAGCCGGAAGAGCTCTATTGGGGTCCTGAGGGCACGTGGCTGGGCGACGAGCGCTACAGCGGCGAACGCCAGCTCGCCGAGCCGCTCGGCGCGGTGCAGATGGGCCTGATCTACGTCAACCCGGAAGGCCCGAACGGCAAGCCTGACCCGGTCGCCGCGGCCAAGGACATCCGCGAGACGTTCGCCCGCATGGCGATGAACGACGAGGAAACCGTCGCGCTGATCGCCGGCGGCCACACCTTCGGCAAGACCCATGGCGCGGGCGATCCGTCGCTGGTCGGTCCGGAGCCGGAAGCGGGCGCGCTCGAGGATCAGGGCCTCGGCTGGAAGAGCAAGTACGCTTCCGGCCTGGCGGGCGATTCCATCACCAGCGGTATCGAGGTGACATGGACGACGACGCCGACGAAGTGGAGCAACAACTTCTTCGAGAACCTGTTCAAGTACGAATGGGAGCTGACGAAGAGCCCGGGCGGTGCGAATCAGTGGACGGCTAAGGGTGCCGACGCGATCATTCCTGATGCCTTCGACAAGTCGAAGAAGCACCGGCCGACGATGCTGACGACCGACCTCTCGCTGCGTCTCGATCCGGCCTACGAGAAGATCTCGCGTCGCTTCTTCGAAAACCCGGATCAGTTCGCGGACGCCTTTGCCCGCGCCTGGTTCAAGCTCACCCACCGCGACATGGGTCCGATCCAGCGCTATCTCGGCCCGCTGGTGCCGAAGGAGACGCTGATCTGGCAGGATCCGATTCCGAAGGTCGACCACGAGCTGGCCAGCGATCAGGACATCGCCGCGCTGAAGATTAAGATCCTGGCTTCGGGTCTCTCGGTCTCTGAGCTGGTTTCGACCGCCTGGGCGTCGGCCTCGACGTTCCGCGGCTCGGACAAGCGCGGCGGCGCCAACGGCGCGCGCATCCGTCTGGCCCCGCAGAAGGATTGGGAGGTGAACCAGCCGGCTCAGCTCTCCAAGGTCCTCGGCAAGCTCGAAGCGATCCAGAAGGACTTCAACGCATCGGCCGGTGCGAAGAAGGTCTCGCTCGCCGACCTCATCGTCCTCGGCGGTTCTGCCGCGGTCGAGAAGGCCGCGAAGGATGCCGGCGTTGACGTGAAGGTTGGCTTCACGCCGGGCCGCATGGATGCCTCGCAGGAGCAGACCGACGCGGACTCCTTTGCCCCGCTGGAGCCGCGGGCCGATGGTTTCCGCAACTACGTCGGCAAGAAGCATCAGTTCCTGCATCAGGAGGAAGCCCTCGTCGATCGCGCGCAGCTGCTGAAGCTGAGCGGACCCGAGCTGACCGTGCTGGTCGGTGGCCTGCGTGTGCTCGGCGCCAATGCGAACGGTTCGAAGCACGGCGTCCTAACCGCGAAGGTGGGCACGCTGAGCAACGACTTCTTCGTCAACCTGCTCGACATGAGCGCGCAGTGGACGCCAGCGGCTGACGGCAGCTACGAGGCCCGCGACCGCAAGACCAACGCGGTGAAGTGGACCGGCACGCGCGCCGACCTGATCTTCGGTTCGCACTCGCAGCTCCGCGCCTTCGCCGAGGTCTATGCCTCGTCGGACGCCAAGCAGCAGTTCGTGCAGGACTTTGTGAAGGCCTGGACCAAGGTGATGAACCTCGACCGGTACGACCTCGCGGCCTGATCCCCGGGCTTAAGCAAGCGACAAACAAAAAGGGCGGCCGAGAGGCCGCCCTTCGTGTTTCTGATATGCGGAGCGATTACTCGCCGGCTGCTTCGCGCGGGGCCTTCTCGCCGTCGCCGCCCTTGCCCTCGAGGTCTTCGCCGGTGGTCTGGTCGACCACCTTCATCGACAGCCGGGTCTTGCCGCGGTCGTCGAAGCCGAGCAGCTTGACCTTGACCTTGTCGCCTTCCTTGACGACGTCGGAGGTCTTCTGCACGCGCGCGGAAGCGAGCTGGCTGATGTGGACGAGACCGTCCTTGGAGCCGAAGAAGTTCACGAAGGCGCCGAACTCCATCACCTTGACGACGGTGCCGTCATAGATCTGGCCGACTTCCGGATCGGACGCGATCGACTTGATCCACTTGATCGCGGCCTTCATCGCCTCGCCGTCGCTGGAAGCGACCTTCACGGTGCCGTCGTCCTCGATGTTGACCTTGGCGCCGGTCTTCTCGACGATCTCGCGGATCACCTTGCCGCCGGTGCCGATCACTTCGCGGATCTTGTCGGTGGCGATCTTGAAGGTCTCGATGCGCGGCGCGTATTCGCCGAGCTCGGCGCGGGCGTTGGTGAGCGCCTTGGCCATCTCGCCGAGGATGTGGATGCGACCATCCTTGGCCTGACCGAGTGCGACCTTCATGATCTCTTCGGTGATGCCCTCGATCTTGATGTCCATCTGGAGCGAGGTGATGCCCGCTTCCGTACCGGCCACCTTGAAGTCCATGTCGCCGAGATGATCCTCGTCACCGAGGATGTCCGAGAGAACCGCGAAGCGCTTGTCTTCGAGGATCAGGCCCATCGCGATACCCGCGGTCGGCCGCTTCAACGGCACGCCGGCATCCATCAGCGCGAGCGAAGCGCCGCAGACCGAAGCCATCGAGGACGAACCGTTCGACTCGGTGATCTCCGACACCACGCGCGTGGTGTAGGGGAACTCGTGATGCGGCGGCAGCACCGGGTGGATCGCGCGCCAGGCCAGCTTGCCGTGGCCGATCTCGCGGCGCTTGGTGCCGCCGAGGCGACCGGTCTCACCGACCGAGTAGGGAGGGAAGTTGTAGTGCAGCAGGAACGTCTCTTTGTACGTTCCGGACAGCGCGTCGATATACTGCTCGTCCTCGCCGGTGCCGAGCGTGGTCACGACCAGCGCCTGGGTCTCACCGCGGGTGAACAGCGCCGAGCCGTGGGCGCGGGGCAGCACGCCGACTTCGGCGATGATGTTGCGCACGGTCTTGCTATCGCGGCCGTCGATGCGCTTGCCGGTGTCGAGGATGTTCCAGCGAACGATCTTCGCTTCCAGCTCCTTGAACACGCCGCCGATGCGCAGCTTGTCGTATTTCGGCTCCTGCCCTTCGGGGAAGTAGTGAGCGATCACCTTTTCCTTGACCTTGCCGACCGCGGCGTAGCGATCCTGCTTGACCGGAATGGCGTAGGCGGCGCGCAGCTCCTGCTCGACGAGGCCGAGCATTTCCTTCTCGAGCGCCGAGTTGTCGATCACCGTGACTTCGCGCGGCTCCTTGGCGGCCTTCTCGGCGAGCTCGATGATGGCGTTGATCACCGGCTGGAAATGGCGGTGACCGAACATCACCGCGCCGAGCATGATGTCCTCGTTGAGCTCCTTGGCTTCCGATTCCACCATCAGCACGGCGTCGGCCGTGCCGGCGACCACGAGGTCGAGCTGGGTGTCGACCATCTCGTCGAGCGTCGGGTTGAGAATGAACTCGTCGTTGGCGAAGCCGACGCGCGCTGCGCCGATCGGGCCCTTGAAGGGCGCGCCGGACAGGGTCAGCGCGGCCGATGAGGCCACCAGCGCCACAATATCGGGATCGTTCTCCATGTCGTGCGACAGCACGGTGACGATCACCTGGGTCTCGTTGCGCCAGCCGTCGACGAACAGCGGACGGATCGGACGGTCGATCAGGCGGGAGACCAGCGTCTCCTTCTCGGTCGGACGACCCTCGCGCTTGAAATAGCCGCCGGGAATGCGGCCGGCTGCGTAGGTCTTCTCCTGGTAGTCGACCGTCAGCGGCAGGAAGTCGACGCCTTCGCGCGGCGCCTTCGCCGCGACGACGGTGGCGAGCACCACGGTCTCGCCATAGGTGGCGACGACGGCGCCGTCGGCCTGACGCGCGATCTTGCCGGTTTCAAGCTTGAGAGGGCGTCCACCCCAGTCGATCTCGACTGAATGCTTATTGAACATAGATGTCTTCTTTCATGGGTTCTCGAAAGAAGGACGGCCCGAAAAACAAAAACCATGCGCAAGATTGCGGGACGTTGATCGAAGCGGGCGATCAGCGTCCTGCGATCCTGCCATGGTTTTCGGATTTCGGATGGCGTCCATCCTTTCGGGTCATACGGGCGCCTTGCCCGTTGTGCCCAGCCGCCGGATTGCTGCTGGACTGTCAGTCGGCACGAACGCGAACACCGGATTGCGGTCCTCGCCCATCGTGCCCGGGTGCTAGCCGTCAACGGCTCGCACCCGACGCGCACGCAGCCTCGATCAAAAACCTTTAAACAAACGCTTTCGTTCGAAACCGCGCACGAAAACGCGCGCCAGTGGCGCGCGCAGGAACACTTAACGACGAATGTTGTGCTTCTCGAGCAGCGCCTTGTAACGCGCCTCGTCCCTCTTCTTGAGGTAGTCGAGCAGCGAGCGGCGGGTCGAAACCAGCTTCAAGAGGCCGCGACGCGAATGGTTGTCCTTCACGTGGGTCTTGAAATGGTTGGTGAGGTTGTTGATGCGTTCCGACAGGATCGCGACCTGAACCTCCGGCGAGCCGGTGTCGCCGGCCTTGTTGGCATTCGTCTTGATGACTTCCGCTTTGCGTTCTGCGGCAATCGACATCGTCAGTTTCTCTCGTTGCGACCGGTGCTGGCAGTCAGACCGGTCAGGTTGAACACACGCTTGGGGATGATTTCGCCGTTGCCGACTTCAGCAAGCGCCAATAGACGGCCTGCCACCGTGACATAGACTGTGCCGCTACTAGTGGGCGCATCCCGTCCGCGCAATAAAACGGCCTGACCCCGATGGAGCCTTGCCGCATCAGCCCGAGTGACGGCCAGTGCCGGGATGTCGTCCAGCGCGGTCTCAACGGGCATAAGCGCGTCGGCGAGGCTGCCCTCGCCGGACGCGGCTCTATCGCATAAAGCCTCCAACTGATCCAGCGGAATCATGTCGTTCTCGTCAAATGGGCCGACCAGGGTCCGCCGCAGCGCGCAGATATGGCCGTAAGTGCCGAGAATCCGGCCCATATCGCGGGCCAGCGCCCGGACATAGGTGCCCTTGCCGCACTCCGCCTCGAACACCGTCCGGTCGTTATCCGGTTGATCCACAAGGGTTAAATGATGAATTTCGACCGGACGGGGGGCCAGTTCCACGACCTCGCCGTCGCGGGCCAGGTCATAGGCGCGCTGGCCCTGGACCTTGATCGCGGAATAGCGCGGCGGGATCTGCTCGATCACCCCGGTGAAGCGGGGCAGCAGGGCTAGGATGGCCTCCCGGGTCGGGCGCTGGTCGGAGGTCGCGGTGACCCGGCCCTCGATATCATCGGTGTCGCGCTCCTCGCCCCAGCACACGGTGAACTGGTAGCGCTTGCGGCCGTCCATCACGAAGGGAACCGTCTTGGTGGCCTCGCCGAGCGCGATCGGCAGGCCGCCGGAGGCGAGCGGGTCGAGCGTGCCGGCGTGTCCCGCGCGCTTGGCGTTGAACAGGCGCTTGAGCACGGCGACGGCTTGCGTCGAGGTCATGCCGATCGGCTTGTCGAGCACGACCCAGCCATGGACGTCGCGGCGGTCGCGGCGCGGCTGGTTGCCCTTCTGCTTGTTGGCGCGGGGATCGTTGTTGACGCGGCGCGGCTCCTGATGCGGCTGGGAATCGCCGCCGAGATCCGCAAAATTATTTTTCTGCACGTCGCGCTGATCGGTCTCTTCGCCGCCGATCGTGCCGTGAGCCGGGTCCATCGTCATCGCTCTTCTTCCCGATCCGAATCCGGATCCTGTTCCAGGTCCTTCTGCACCGCAGGTGTTCGCAAAAGCTTCTCGATCCGTTCCGCTTCGTCGAATCGTTCGTCGACGCGGAAACGAAGGTCAGGTGCAAATTTCAGGTTAACGCGCCGCGCGACTTCGCCGCGCAGGAATTTCTTGTTGCGCTCGAGCGCAGCGATGATGACCTCGGTGTCGCGGCCACCGAGCGGCATCACGTAAACCGTCGCGAGCTTCAGGTCGGGCGACATCCGAACCTCCGGCACGGTGATGATGTGACCTTCGAGGTCCGCATCATGCACATTGCCTTGCGCCAGAATCTCGGCCATCGCGTGGCGAACCTGCTCGCCGACACGCAACTGGCGTTGCGAGCCGCCCGGCGCGGAACTTTTCTTCTGATGGTGGCGGGGCATGGTTGAAAATCACCTCGTCGTGCCCGCGTTTGGGACACGAGCATTGTCATTTGTCCTGTTGAAACGAATGCGGCGCGGATGGCCGGAATAGCTCAAAAAGATCCGGGCGCTTCGGTAAGATTTGGACTTACAGGGAGCGCTGGATCGTCTCCACGCGATAACACTCGATCACGTCACCGGCACGCATGTCGTGGTAGTTCTCGAAGGCCATGCCGCATTCCTGACCGGACTGCACTTCCTTCACTTCGTCCTTGAAGCGCTTCAGCGTCGACAGCTTGCCTTCGTGCACGACGACGTTGTCGCGGATCAGGCGCACATTGGCGCCGCGTTCCACGGTGCCGTCGGTGACGCGGCAGCCGGCGACCTTGCCGACCTTGGAGATGTTGAAGATCTCCAGGATCGCGGCATTGCCCAGCATGGTTTCGCGCAAGGTCGGCGCGAGCAGGCCGCTCATCGCCTTCTTCACGTCGTCCACGAGGTCGTAGATGATGTTGTAGTAGCGGATCTCGATGCCGTTGCGCTTGGCGGCCGCAGCCGCCTCCTTGTTGGCACGAACCGAGAAGCCGATGATCGCGGCGTTGAAGCCTTCCGCGAGCGTCACGTCCGATTCCGAGATGCCGCCGACGCCGGCATGCAGGATGCGGGCTGCGACTTCGTCGGTGCCGAGCTTCTCCAGCGAGCCGAGGATCGCTTCCAGCGAGCCCTGCACGTCGGCCTTGATGATCAGCGGGAATTCCTTGCGGCCCGCCGTCTTCAATTGCGACATCATCTGCTCGAGCGAGCCGCGCATGCCGGAGATCGAGGCAGCCGCGTTCTCGCGCTTCTGGTGCGCGCGATAGCTGGTGACCTGGCGGGCGCGGGCTTCGTTCTCGACCACCGCGAGACGATCGCCGGCCTCCGGCGGACCGTTGAAGCCGAGCACCTCGACCGGAACCGAAGGACCGGCCTCATGCACCGTCTCGCCCTGATCCGAGATCAGCGCGCGGACGCGGCCCATCTCGGCGCCGGCGACAATGATGTCACCGACACGAAGCGTGCCGCGCTGGACCAGCACGGTCGCGACCGGGCCACGGCCGCGATCGAGCTTGGCTTCGATCACGGTGCCTTCGGCCGGACGCTCCGAATTGGTCTTCAAGTCGAGGATGTCGGCCTGGAGCGCGATCATCTCGAGCAGCTTGTCGAGATTGGTCTTGTTCTTGGCTGACACTTCGACGTCGACGACTTCGCCGCCGAAGGATTCGACCTGCACCTCGTGCTGGAGCAGCTCGGTGCGCACGCGCTCGGGCTTCGCATCGGGCTTGTCGATCTTGTTGATGGCAACGATGATCGGCACCCGCGCCGCCTTGGCGTGGTTGATGGCTTCGATCGTCTGCGGCATGACGCCGTCATCGGCAGCAACCACCAGCACGACGATGTCGGTCACCTTGGCGCCGCGGGCGCGCATCGCGGTGAACGCGGCGTGGCCGGGCGTGTCGATGAAGGTGATCTTCTTGCCGCTTTCGGGCGACAGCACCTGATAGGCGCCGATATGCTGGGTGATGCCGCCGGCTTCGCCGGAGACGACGTTGGCATGGCGGAGCGCGTCGAGCAGCGAGGTCTTGCCGTGGTCGACGTGACCCATCACGGTCACGACGGGCGACCGCGTCTCGGTGTCGGTGGAATCGTCGGTGGCGTCGAACAGGCCTTCTTCAACGTCGGACGCGGCAACGCGCTTGACGGTGTGACCAAGCTCTTCGGCGATCAGCTGCGCAGTGTCGGCGTCGATCACGTCGGTGATCTTGTGAATCGCGCCCTGCTTCATCAGCATGCGGATGATTTCCACCGCGCGCTCGGCCATGCGGTTGGCGAGCTCCTGGATGGTGATCGCTTCCGGAATGACCACCTCGCGGATGAGCTTTTCCTTCGGCTCGTTCGCGGCATGGCCCTTCAGGCGCTGAGTGCGGCGGCGGAACGAGGCGATCGAGCGCTCGCGCACGTCGTCGGCATTGAATGCGGTCACGACCGTCAGGCGACCGCGCTCCTTCTGCGGGCCGGGTTTGTGGGTGGGCTTGGGGGCTACCACGGGACGCGCGGCGCCGCCGGGACCGCGACGGATCTGGCGCGGACCATCGTCCTCGTCCGGTCCGGCTGCGACCGCGGGAGCGCGACCCAACGGGCCGCCTCCCGGCCTCGCGGTGGTCGTTCCAGGGCGCGCGGTGGTTGTTCCCGGGCGTGCCGTGGTCGTGGTGGTGCCGGGGCGTGCTGCGGGCGCGCCAGGACGTGGCGCGGGAGCGGCCGGGGCGGCAGTTGCAGGGCGCGCGGCTGACGCCGGCTGTTCGCCTTCGCCAAAACGCTTCTTGGCCTCGGTTTCGGCCTTGCGCTTGGCTTCCTCTTCGTGGCGGTGGCGCTCATCCTCGGCCTTGCGGCGGGCCTCGGCGGCTTCGCGCTCGACGCGTTCGGCGGCTTCGCGGACAGCGCGGCGCTGGGCTTCGTCTTCGGCCTGGCGGCGCTCTTCGACTTCGCGCACCTTGGCGTCGGCCAGCGCGCTGGCGCGGGCGGAACGTTCGTCCTCGGTCAGCGTGCGCAGCACCACGCCGGAGCCGGCGTTGCGGGGCGGAGCCGGGCGTGCCGGAACGGGAGCAGGCGCGGCCGGTGCCGGCTTTGCAACAACCGCGGGAGCTTGCGGTTCGGGGCTGCCGTCGACGCGGCGCTTGCCGCGCTTCTCGACCACGACCTGCTTGCTGCGGCCATGGCTGAAGCTCTGACGCACAGTGCCCGTTTCGACGCGCGGCTTGAGCGATAGCGTCTTGCTCGGAACGCTCAGCTTCTTGTCGTCAGGGGTCTTGGTATCAACCATTCAGCAGTCCTAATCCTGATCTTTGTTAACGTTGTGCGTTGCCGCACCGTCCTATCGGGTCGTCGTTGTCTCTCAGAAATCCTGGCCGGGCTTTTCGGCAGTCTTGTCATCGTCCGCCATCCGGTATCGGACCAGCATCTGGCTACGTGACAGGAATGACTTGCTCGCCGGGCCCGCGAGCAGGGCAGCATGTATCACATTTGACCGGGTAAGTGCCAAATCCAATTCTATCGATTTCAACGCAGTGACGACGGGAATCTGCGGCTTGGCGCCGCGATTCCCGTCATTTTGACGTGCCAGCATGTCCAATTTGCGGATTCCGTCCGCGGCCCCGTCGCTGGCATGGATCAGGACCTCGGCCGTGCCTTCCCGCAGGGCGCTTTCGACCTTGCCGAAGCCGGCCACAATCTGGCCCGCCTTGGCGGCAATCCCAAGGGCTTCCGTCACGCTCCGAACCAGGAGCGCCTCGATGTCGGCGGGAAGCGTCTGGGGAGTGCGCAGCTCGCGCTTGAAGGCTTTGCTAAATTGGTGACGCCGCACGGCTTCCGCAACCACCTCGCGCGAAGCGGTGACCCACATGCCGCGTCCGGGCAGCTTGCGCTTGAGATCGGGAACTATGTCGCCTTGCGGCGAAATGACGAAGCGGATCAGCTCGTCGATCGGCCGGACCTCGCGACTGACCGCGCACATCCGCATGGTCGCGGACCTTTCGGTCCGCGGTCCATGGTCGAGATCGTGGTCAGTATCTGCGAGCATCCGGGCGACATTCTCCTTCGTCCTTAAGCCGGCTGATCTTCGGCCGCCTCGGCCTCTTCGGCGGGCTTGGCGAGATCGGCTTCGGTGATCCAGCCGGCCTTGACGCGGGCCTGCATGATCATGGCTTCGGCATCGTCACGGGAGATCTCGATACCGTCGAGCGCACCCGGATATTTGGTCTGCTCGCCGCCTTCCTTGCGCTCGGTCCAGCCGACCAGATCGTCGGTGGCGCAGCCGGCGAGGTCCTCGACGGTCTTGATGTCGTTCTCGCCGAATTTCACCAGCATCTTGGAGGTGACGCCGGGCACGTCCTTGACGGCGTCCTCGACACCGAGCTCCTTGCGCTTGGCCTCGATCTCGGCCTCCTGCTGCTCGAGATATTCGCGGGCACGGTTCTGGAGCTCCTGCGCGGTCTCCTCGTCGAAGCCTTCGATGCCGGCGAGTTCCTTGAGGTCCACCATCGCGAGTTCCTCGACCGAGGTGAAGCCTTCGGACGCCAGCAATTGGCCGACGACCTCGTCGACATTGAGCGATTCCATGAAGACGCGGGTGGAGTTCTCGAAGTCGGCCTGGCGGCGCTCCGATTCCTCCTGCTCGGTCAGGATGTCAATGTCCCAGCCGGTGAGCTGCGAGGCCAGACGCACGTTCTGGCCGCGGCGGCCGATCGCCAGCGAGAGCTGGTTGTTGGTGTCGGGCACGACGACCTCGATGCGCTCGCGGTCTTCGTCGATGACGACCTTGGAGACTTCCGCCGGCGCCAGCGCGTTGACCACGAAGGTCGCGATGTCGGGCGACCACGGAATGATGTCGATCTTCTCGCCCTGCAGCTCGTTCACCACCGCCTGCACGCGCGAGCCGCGCATACCGACGCAGGCGCCGACCGGATCGACCGAGGAATCGCGGGAAATCACGCCGATTTTCGCGCGCGAGCCGGGATCGCGGGCCACCGCCTTGATCTCGACGATGCCGTCATAGATCTCAGGCACTTCCTGCGCGAACAGCTTCGCCATGAACTGCGGATGGGTGCGGGAGAGGAAGATCTGCGGGCCGCGGGTTTCGCGGCGGACGTCGAAGATGTAGGCGCGGACGCGGTCGCCGTTGCGGAACACTTCGCGCGGCAGCATCTCGTCGCGGCGGATGATGGCTTCACCGCGGCCGAGGTCGACGATCACGCTGCCATATTCGACGCGCTTGACGACGCCGTTGACGATGTCGCCGATGCGGTCCTTGAATTCCTGGTATTGCCGGTCGCGCTCGGCCTCGCGCACCTTCTGCACGATCACCTGCTTGGCCGATTGCGCGGCGATGCGGCCATATTCCAGCGGCGGCAGCGTATCGGCGATGGTGTCACCGACCTGGGCGCCGGGATTGGCGCGCTGCGCATCCACCAGCGAGATCTGGTTGGAATGATTTTCGACCTTCTCGACCACCAGCATGTGGCGCGACAGCCGCAGCTCGCCCTTCTTCGGGTCGATCTCGGCATGAACGTCAGTCTCGCTGCCGTAACGTGCCCGCGCCGCCTTGGCGATGGCGTCCTCCATCGCGGCGATGACGATGCCGCGGTCGATCGATTTCTCGCGCGCGACGGCATCGGCGATCTGGAGCAATTCAAGTCGATTGGCGCTGACTGCCATGGCTAGTCTCCTTCGTCAGGCTCGATCTCGCCCCGCCGCGCGCGTTCGGCGGCCAGGCGGTGCTTCTTCGTATTGGTCGGGGCCGGCTTCTTTTTTTGCGGCTTGGTGTTCTTGGTGATCTTCGCACTGATTTCCGCGTGCGGTGCAGCCGGCGGCTCGATGCCGAGATCGCGGCGCATCTGGCGCTCCTCGGCCTTGCCGCGGCGCATGGATTCCGCGATCAGCTCGTCGGTCAGCACCAAACGTGCCTCACCGATGTCTTCCATCGTCAGGAGAACGTCGGGATTATCGCTCGCCTTGGCGTCGTCGCGACGCAGGTGCACGCGGTCGCCTTCGACGGCACCAAGCATGCCACGGAACCGCTTCCGCCCCTCATGGGCGACCGCCATGTCGATCTTCACCAGATAGCCGGAATAGCGCTCGAAATCCGAGCGGCGCACCAGCGGACGGTCGATCCCCGGCGAGGAGATTTCCAGCCGATAAGCGCGGTCGATGGGGTCCGCGACGTCGAGCACGGGCGACAGCGCCCGCGAGATCGCTTCGCAATCCTCGAGCTGCATCGAGCCGTCCGGCCGCTCGGCCATGATCTGCACGGTGCAGCCGGCCTCGCCGGAGATGCGGATCCGCACCAGGCGGTAGCCCATGCCCTCGAGCACTGGACCTGCGACCGCAGACACACGAGCCGCCACGCCCGGCTCGACCACGAGCCTCGGCTCGGCCAGCAACTCGGCATCCGTGGAACCAGTGTTCGGTTCGGTCATATCAGGGGTCAAGGCGCTCGATGGTTAAGGCTTGGTTAAGGACTTGAACAGGTTAGGATCTGCAGAGCCTGTTTCGGAACTCTTTATCCCGGCAGCTCGCCGGGCCGCATATCTTCCACCAAGCCGCGTATGTAATAAAAAAGAGCGGGTCCTTTCGGGCCCACTCTCACTACGCGGATCGTATGAGAAGATGAATTGGCGCTGATATAGCCCTTTCCGTCCTCCCGGACAAGGCCCATCGCGGGAAAGACGAGGCTTTTTGCGCCCGGCCTGTGGCCCCCCGCGCAACGCTTCCTTCATCTAGCAGGCCTAAATTCCCTGATTGTGGGGCGGCTTGGACCAAGGGCGCACCCGCGGCGTGCCCTGTACGAGTTGCGTTTTCATGACCGCTGCCACGTCGCTCATTCCCGGACTGGACGAGATCGTCAAGCGCGGCGACCCCCGGCGTCGCGGTGAGATCGCGCGCGCCATCGCCCAATTGTTCTTCCAGGACGCCGAGAAGCTCCGTCCCGATCTCGTCGATCTCTTCGACAATCTGCTGATCGATCTCGTTCCGCATGCTGAGCTCGCCTCGCGCGTCGACCTCGCCGAGCGCTTCTCGCGCCTGAACAATGCGCCGCCGCATCTGGTGAGCCAGCTCGCGCGCGAAAACGAGATCATGGTGGCGGGTCCTGTGCTGCGCCGCTCGCCGGTGCTCGACGACGCCGCTCTCGTCGAGATCGCGCGGCTGAAGGGTCAGGGCCATCTGCTAGCGATGACCGAGCGCCCCGCACTGTCGGCCGCCATCACCGACGTGCTGGTCGAGCGCGGCGATCGCGACGTGGTGCGTCGCGCCGCGGGCAATGCCGGCGCGGAGTTCTCGCAAGGCAGCTATTCCGAGCTGATCAAGCGTGCGTCGCAGGACGGCGTGCTGACGCTCAAGATCGGCCAGCGCAACGATCTCTCGGGCGAGCACCTGAAACAGCTGCTCGACGGCACGCTCGACGTCATCCGCCGCCGCCTCTCGAGCGTGGTCAATCCCGTGCGCCAGGTCGAGATCAAGCGCGCCATGGCGGCGATCGAGGAGGCCGCGCTGCCGCGGGGGCCGCGCCGCGATTTCTCGGATGCACAGCGCACGGTGCTGACCTTGCATCGCGAGGGTCATCTCGGCGAGAGCGCGCTGCTCGGCTTCGCCAAGGCGCTCAAATACGAGGAATCGATCGCCTCGCTCGCGGCGATGTCCGGTGTCCGCCTCTCGATCCTCGATCGCCTGGTCGCGGGCGACCGCTACGATCCGATTCTCATTCTGGGGCGCGTGCTCAATCTCGGCTGGCCCACGGTGCGCGCGCTGATCCTGATGTGGTACGGCCCGCATCGCACGCCGGCCGATGCCGATCTCGAGCAGGCGCGCGTGAACTTCACGCGCCTGATGCCGTCGACGGCCGAACGCGTCGTGAAATTCTGGCGCAACCGCCAGACGATCTAGCGCCGCCTGAACCGCAGATATGTGGTCTTGCGCCCTTCGCGCGTGGCCTTCCGGCCGTAGCGCGTCATGGTGTAGCCGTCCCATGGCCGACGGAAATCGTCGGCGCATTCGGCGAGCCACTGAAAATCCGTCGACCGCGACAGATGCATCAGCGTCCACGCGCAGTAATCGTCGATATCGCAGACGAAACGGAATTCGCCACCCGCCTTCAGCACGCGTGCCATCGCGGCGATGGTGCGGTCCTGGACGAAGCGCCGCTTCCAGTGCCGCAGCTTCGGCCAGGGATCGGGATGGATCAGGTCGATCCGCGACAGCGATGCCTGCGGCAGCCAGGCCAGCAGCTCGGCGGCATCGCCTGCGAACAGACGGATGTTGCCGATGTTGGCGGCCTCGATCTGCGCGAGGATCTTTGCCATGCCGTTGACATAGGGCTCGCAGCCGATGAAGCCGGTCGTGGCGAAGTTCTGGGCCTCGGCCGCAAGATGCTCGCCGCCGCCGAATCCGATCTCAAGCCGCACATCGTCGGCCGCGGAATCGAAGATCTCATTGGCATTCGCCGGCTTCTCGCCCTCGATGTCGAGTGAAAGATGCGGCAGTAGATGATCGATCAGCTCGGCCTGGTGCTGCCTGAGCTTGTGGCCCTTGCGGCGCCCGAAGAAGGCGCGCTCGCTATCATCGCGATCGGGATCTGATTTTCGTTCGCTCATCGCAGCGTCTGGTACAGGCGATGGAGCAGCCGCGCGCGCGGTTCGAGCGACGAGAGGTAGATCTGCTCATAATGGGTGTGTGCGCCCTTGCCGTCGACGCCGAGTCCATCGAGCGTTGCGGTGTGGGCGGCGGTGAAATTGCCATCCGAGCCGCCGCCGGTGTGAGTGTCGATCAGCTCGAAGCCGATCTCGGTGGCAAGCGACTTCGCGTGTTCGTACAGCGAGGCGCCTGCATTGCTCTTCTCATAAGGTGGACGGTTGAGCCCGCCCGTGACCTTGACGGTGACGCCATCCGTCTTCGATGTCAGCCCGAGGATCTTGCCGACGAACTCTTCCGCGTCGGCAAAGCTCGGCACGCGCAGGTCGACTTCGGCAAAGGCCTCCTCCGGCGTGACGTTGGGGCGCGTGCCGCCGCGCGCCACGCCGACATTCACCGTAACGCCGCGTGCCAGATCATTCATCGCTTCCAGCGCCAGGATGACGTTGGCAAGCTCGCGGATCGCGCTGCGGCCATCCTGGGGCCTCGTGCCGGCATGTGCGGGCACACCCTTGATGAATACTTCGAATCGTCCGACGCCCTTGCGTCCGGTGACGATCTTGCCGCCGTCGCGCGCGGGCTCCGTCACAAGCACGTATTTGGCCTTGCGCCCTTCCGCCTCGATCAGCGCGCGCGAGGTCGGGCTGCCGATCTCCTCGTCGGAGGTGAACAAATGGGTGATGCCGAGCGGCGAGCGGTCGCCGGCGGCGCAGAGCGCGCGAAAGGCGTGATGGGCGATATAGGCGCCGCCCTTCATGTCGTAGATGCCGGGACCGAACGCGCTGTCGCCTTCGACCTTGAACGGCAGGCGCTCGATGAATCCCATCGGGTGAACGGTATCGAGGTGGCTCAGCACCAAAATGCCCGGCCGGTCCTGGCCCCAGGTCGAGCGTGCAGCGAGATGATCGCCGCAGCCATCGACGCCGGCGACGCGCTCGAGCGTAACCGGCAGATCGCGGTATTGCTCCGCGACCACGGAGATCAGCTTGTTGACCTGTTCAGGTGTGTCCGTCGGCGTCTCGATCTCCACCCAGCGACGGATGCCATCGAGAATAGTTTGTGAATCGAACCAATTGGACTTGGTCATGAACGCATCTGTGCCTTTGAACCGCATCATCGAAGAGGGCGCGCACCAAAAACGCGCCCGCAAATGACGACATAGGCCAGATTTGACGCAGTCTCAAATCGGATTGAGCCGTCGCGTCAGCGTTTGTCGGGACCTTCGCGGGCGGCGATCTGCTCGACAAGATCGACGATCGAGCGGCGCATCTTCGAATCAGTGATTCGGGTGAACGCCTTGGTCAGAGCGAGACCTTCGGAGGTCGCGAGGAAGTCCGAGACATAGGAAGGCGAGGCGCCTTCGGCGAAGCCGTCCGGGCCGGCCACGCCGCTCGGTCCGCCCTCGAACAGGAACGACACCGGCACCTGCAGAATCTCGGCGATCTGCTGGATGCGGCTCGCGCCGACGCGATTCGTGCCCTTCTCGTACTTCTGGATCTGCTGGAAAGTCAGGCCCAAAGCTTCACCGAGCTTTTCCTGGCTCATGCCCAACATGATGCGGCGCATACGCACGCGGCTGCCGACATATTTGTCAACAGGGTTGGGCGCTTTCGACATTTCCTCAGCCTCCAAGCATCACCTTCGGCGCAATCACAAGAATGCCTCCGGTGCCAGCAGCGTCAAAATCAAACCCTGTTATTGGGAAACATTGCGGAGAAATTTAGCAACGCCCACTGTCTTTTGCAGCCGGTGCAGAATGAGGAGGGCGCGTGCAGTCTGTCAACCGTGGGACTACGGTTGTCAAAGGATTCCGGTCGCGGCGGCCGCGAGGCGTGATCAGGGGTGCCGTTTGGCAACACGTCGGCGGACCGCCAGAAACACGGCCAGCGCAACGAGCATGGCTGCGGGCACGTCGCCCACCCGCGCATAGACGGTCGGCGGAATTGCGGCGGGCAGGTTTGCATCCAAAATGCCTTCGACGCCGAGGCCGAGGCTGGCAACGGTTCGTCCCACCGGATCGATCACCGCTGACACGCCGGTATTGGCGGACCGGACCAGCGGCAATCCGAGCTCGATTGCGCGCATCCGGGCCTGCTCGAGATGCTGATAGGGACCGGTCGATATGCCGAACCAGCCGTCATTGGTGAGATTCACGATCCAGCCCGGACGCTCATTGCGGCCGGCGACCTCGCCTGGAAAAATTGCTTCGTAACATATCAGCGGCAGCGCGGGCGGCGCGCCGGGCACCGATAGCGCATGTCGCACGCTGCCCGGAATGAATCCGCCGCGCACGCGCGTGAGTTGCTCGAAGCCGAGCTTCTCCATCAGGTCCTGGTAGGGCAGGAATTCGCCGAACGGCACGAGGTGCAGCTTGTCGTAGACCGAGAGCACGCTGCCGTCGTGATCGATCACGTAGATCGAATTATAGGCGCGCGTGATCGGCGTGCCCCGCGGCAGGTCGGGGGCGCGGACCGAGCCAGTAATCAGCACCGTGCCCTTCGGCAGCAGCTCGGCGATTTGCGCCATCGCGTCGGCTTCGCGGGTCAGGAAGAACGGAAAGGCGGATTCCGGCCAGATCAGGATGGTGGCATCGCGCACGCCGGTGGATTGCGGCCCCGAGGCGCGGTCCGACAGCGCCAGATATTTCTTCATCACCTCCGCCTTGGCGGCGTAGTTGAATTTCGCGTCCTGCTGGAGGTCCGGCTGCATCAGGCGCAGCTTCGCGCCCGCGACCATCGTGGTCGGATGCAGCGACAGCCGGATCGCGCCGAAGATGCTCATGACAATCAGAAGAGCAATCGCAGCCGCCGGCGCGCGCCATGCCGGGCGGCGATCGGGAGTACGGTCGATCAGAGCCGCGGGGCTTGCGAAGATCGCGACGCTAAGGAATGTCATGCCCCACAGGCCAATCAGCGACGCCGTCTGCGCCAGCGGCAGCGGCTCGGACAGGGCATAGCCGAACGCGTTCCAGGGGAAGCCGGTCAATGCGTGACCGCGCAGCCATTCGGCGATGGTGAGGCTTGCGGCCAGCGCGAGGATGCGCGTGGCATCCTTGGTCCAGAGCAGGCGGGCCAGCGCGAATCCGATCGCAGTGAAGATGGAGAGATAGGCCGGCAAGCCAAGCACGGCGAACGGTGTCAGCCACGCGAACACATCGGCGTCGACGAAGAAGGCGTAGCCGATCCAGTAGAGGCCGGGGACGAAATAGCCGAGCCCGAACCAATAGCCCGTCAGTGCCGCGGCGGGGACGCCGCGATATCGTCCGGCGCCCGCGCCGTCGATCAGCCAGACCAGCACCGGGAAGGTGATGAACAGCACCGGAAAGACATTGAATGGCGCCAGCGCCAGCACCGACAGCGCACCGCATCCCATCGCGATGAGCGCACGCTTCCATCCCCAGGTGAGGATGATGGCAAGCGCAATCTGCCGAAACCGCTGGAACGGGCTCACTGCGAACCGGTCCCGTCGCTTGGCGGCGGGACGGGCGTGTCGCTGGAAGGCGGTTGGCCGCTCTCCGGCGTGGCTTCGCGGCGGCGGCTCTCGCGCTGGGTACGCGGCGCAGGGCGCTCCTTCCGTGTCGAGATGCGCAGCCGCTTGACGCGGCGCGGATCGGCATCGAGCACCTCGATCTCGTAATGGCCGGGGCCGGAGATCACCTCGCCGCGCACCGGCAGGCGCCCGACGAAGCTGACGAGATAGCCGCCGAGCGTCTCGACTTCCTCACCCGCCTCGCCGGTGACGAAATCCTCGCCGATCACCGTGCGGACGTCGTCGAGGCTGGCGCGGGCGTCTGCAATGAAGGCGTTGTCGGGCAGGCGCACGATCGAGGGCGGCTCGTCGCTGTCATGCTCGTCGTCGATCTCGCCGACGATCTGCTCGACGATGTCCTCGAGCGAAACCAGTCCGTCGCTGCCGCCATATTCGTCGACCACCAGCGCCAGATGAATGCGCGTGGCCTGCATCTGCGCCAGCAAGTCGATCGCCCGCATCGACGGCGGCACGTAGAGCAGCTTGCGGATGATGCGCGCATCCTGCAGCGGTAACGCCAGGTCGACCGTACGCAGGTCGAGGCCGGCCGGCAGCGGTTTCTTGCGCTTGGTTTTCGTGGCCTCGGACACCCGTGCGCGCGCGGTCATGAAGGCGAGCAGATCGCGGATGTGGACGATGCCGACGGGGTCGTCCAGCGTCTCGTTGTAGACGACGAGGCGCGAATGGCCGGCGCTCTCGAAGCAGTCCATCAACTCGCCGAGCGGGATGTCGCGCTTCACCGCGATGATGTCGGCACGATGCACCATGACGTCGGCGATGCGGCGCTCGTGCAGACCGAGGATGTTGCGCAACATGGTGCGCTCGACGGTCGAGAAGCCGGTGTCGTCAGGCGTCGTGGCATCGAGCACGACCTGGAGATCGTCGCGCACCGATCCCGCCTTCCAGCCGAACAGGGTGCGAATGGCACGCAGCAGCCAGCCTTCCGCGGTCGGCCGCATCACCTCACCTGATGTCACCACGACCGGCAAATTGGCGGTATTGCGCGGATTGTCGTGAATAGGGTCGGAATCGGGCATCTCAATGCGTCCCCGGGCGGTCTGCATAGGGATCGGGTATGCCGAGATGAGACAGGATCTCTCGTTCGAGCGCTTCCATCTCCTCCGCGTCGCCATCGTTCTCGTGATCGTAGCCGACCAGGTGCAGGAAACCATGCACGGCGAGATGGCTCAAATGATGATCGAACGGCTTCTGTTCCTCGTCCGCCTCGCGCCGCATGGTCTCGTAGGCGATCGCGATGTCGCCGAGCATGCGCGGCGCATCGCCTTCCTTCCACTCGCCCTCCGGCTGGAGCGCGGGAAACGACAGCACGTTGGTCGGCTTGTCGATGCCGCGCCAGTTGCTGTTGAGCGTACGGATACCGGCATCATCGGTCAGCATCACGGCCACTTCGGCGTCGGCAACGTCCTCGTCGACACTCTCGGCGGCGGCCGCCACCGCACGCTGGATCACCGCTTCGGAATCGGGGTCGCGCTGCCAGCAATCGGCAACGACGAGGACCTCGGTCATGGGAAGGTTTGGATGTGACATCTTGTCTGTTCGGAACCAAAGGACCCTGTCCGCGTCCCTATGGTCCGGTTGTTGTCTCGCTAGGATTTACCGGTGGCCGGCCGCTGCGGCTGCCCCTCATAGGCAGAGACGATTCGTGCCACGAGCTCGTGGCGGATCACGTCCTCGGCTTTGAAATGAACTTGTGCAATACCTTCGACGCCGCCCAGCAGGCGCGTCGCTTCCGCAAGGCCCGAAGTCTGGCCGTTCGGCAGGTCGATCTGCGAGGGATCGCCGGTCACGATCATGCGGCTGTTCTCGCCGAGACGGGTCAAGAACATCTTCATCTGCATCGACGTGGTGTTCTGCGCCTCGTCCAGGATGATCGCAGCGTTGGTCAGCGTGCGGCCGCGCATGAAGGCGAGCGGCGCGATCTCGATCTCGCCGGTCTGGAGCGCCCGCTCGACGATGCGCGCATCCATGAGGTCGTAAAGCGCGTCGTAGATCGGACGGAGATACGGATCGACCTTCTCGCGGAGATCGCCGGGCAAAAAGCCGAGCCGCTCGCCGGCCTCGACCGCCGGACGCGACAGGATGATCTTGTCGACTTCCTTGCGCTCGAACAGCTGCGCGGCATGCGCCACCGCGAGCCAGGTCTTGCCGGTGCCGGCGGGGCCGATGCCGAACACCAGCTCGTGGCGCTTCAGCGCGCGGATGTAGGAATCCTGCGCGGCGGTGCGCGCGCGCACCGGGCGCTTGCGCAAATTGATGCTGTCGAAAGTGGATTTGGCCGATTTGGCGTCGAATTCGAACAGCGAACCCTGTGCGATCACGGCGCGGATCGCGCCTTCGACTTCGCCCTGGTCGAGATCCTGCCCCTTCACGGCCTGCGCGTAGAGTGTCTCCAGCACGCGGCGCGCGGCGTCGCAGCCGTCGCGCGTGCCGCCGATGGTGATGTGGTTGCCCTTGGAGTCGACCACGACGCCGAGCCGCCGCTCGATCTGGGCGAGATGCTGGCCGTAGGGGCCGACCAGCGCGGATGCGGCGCGGTTGTCGTCGAAGTCGATGACGACCTGGGTCTCGGGCGGAACTTGCATGTCGCGGTCAAATTTGCGGCTGGGAGCGAACGAAGACGAATCCGATGCGCTTTTTGGCAAGGGTTCAGGCTCCAATGGCTTGCGATAAAGCGGGCTCGCGCGCGTTACGCGGCGTCACGAGCTCACCGAGGAAACTATAGCGTTCGAGGCTGTCGATCCGGACCGGCAGGATCTGTCCGATGATGTCGGGCGAGGCCATCACATGCGCAGGCTGGAGGAAGGCAGTGCGGCCGACGATCTGGCCCTCCTTGCGGGCCGGACGCTCGAACAGCACATCGACCGTTGAGCCAATCGCGGCCTTGTTGAAGGCCGATTGCTGGCTGTCGATCAGTTCCTGGAGCCGCTCCAATCGCTGGTCCATCTCGGCGGGGGACACCGTCTCCTGCATATCCGCGGCCGGCGTTCCCGGCCGGGCGGAGTATTTGAACGAATATGCCGCAGCGTAGCCGATTTGCGTGACAAGCGCGAGGGTGGCGAGAAAATCTTGCTCGCTTTCGCCGGGGAATCCCACGATAAAATCTGATGAAAAAGCAATGTCTTGGCGCGCGGACCGGAAACGGTCGATGACACGCCGATAATCATCGGCGGTATGTTTCCGGTTCATGGCGGCGAGAATCCGGTCCGAACCCGACTGCACCGGCAGGTGCACGAACGGCATCAGCTCGCCGAGATCGCGATGGGCTGCAATCAAACTGTCATCGACATCGCGGGGATGGCTGGTCGAATAGCGCAGCCGTGCGATGCCCGGAATCTTCGCGAGATGTTCGAGCAATCGGCCGAGCGGCCAGGCTTTTCCGTCCGGTCCCTCGCCGTGATAGGCGTTGACGTTCTGGCCGATCAGCGTGAGCTCGCGCACGCCGTTGTCGGCCAGCCGCTTCACGTCATCGACGATCTTCGCGACGGGGCGCGACACTTCCGAGCCCCGCGTATAGGGCACGACGCAGAAGGTGCAGAACTTGTCGCAGCCTTCCTGCACCGTGACGAAAGCGGAAATGCCGCGCGCGCGGATCGCATCGGGCTTTGGCTGGGCCAGGAAGCCGAACTTGTCCGCCGCAGGAAATTCGGTCTCGATCGCACGGCCTTCGTCGCGCGCGCGCTTCAGAAGCTCCGGGAGGTGATGATAGCTCTGCGGGCCGACCACGACGTCAACCACCGGCGCGCGGCGCGTGATCTCCGCACCTTCGGCCTGCGCCACGCAGCCCGCCACCGCGATCTGCATCGCCCGGCCCCCGCGCGCGGCCTCGTCCTTGGCAACCCGCAGCCGGCCAAGCTCGGAATAGACCTTTTCGGAGGCCTTCTCGCGGATATGGCAGGTGTTGAGGATGACGAGGTCGGCATCCTCCGCGTTGGCCGTCTCCACGAATCCTTCCGGAGCCAGCGTGTCCACCATGCGCTGGGCATCGTAGACGTTCATCTGGCAGCCATATGATTTGATGTGCAGCTTGCGCGGCGGCGTCATGGAACCCGGAATTGAGGTGGAGGACGCCCCTCAGATATAGGCTGGAGGGGCGAAAATCCAGCGAATGACACCCAGCGGGGTGGCTCCGGGGCGTCCGCAAAGCGGGAGAACCCGGAATCCGGAGGTTTTGGCGCGAGATTCCGGGTTCATACGCGTTGCGTGTGCCCCGGAATGACCACGAGGCCGAAATCAGCCCGCCCGGGTGTTCCCCGCAACCCGCCGGACCAGCTCCGGCAAGTGCCGCATATCGTCGAACGTCAATCCGGCGCCGGCGGCGCGCAGCCTCTCGGCGTGACCCGGCGGGCAATGGCTGCCGCCGTGAAAGCCCAGCACGCTCATCCCGGCGGCATGCGCGCCGGTCACTCCGGGGACGCTGTCCTCGATCACGACGCACCGTTCAGGCGCAGCTTTCATCCGTTCGGCGGCAAACAGGAACAGATCGGGTGCGGGCTTGCCGCGAGCGACCTGGCTTGCGGAAAAGATGTTCGGGGCGAGCAGGTCGTAGAGCCCGGCGCATGTCAGGCCGTGATGGATCTTCTCCGGCGTGCCGCTCGATGCGACGCATTTCGGCAAATCGATTGCGGCAATCGCCGCGGCCACGTGGGTGATCGGCTGCAAATCGCTGGCGTAAAATTGCAGCGTGGCCGCACTCACTTGGCTCTCAAGATCGTCGGGGAGGTTGTGGCCGATTTCCTGTTCGACCATCCGCCGCGCGTCTTTCTCGGATACGCCGAGGAAGCGGACCAGCACCTGCTCCGACGTGATCGGATAGCCGTGCCGTGTCAGCACGTCCGCATGTGCGCGACAGGAGATCACCTCGCTGTCCACGAGCACGCCGTCGCAATCGAAGATGATGAGATCTATAGGCACGAGGGCATGATCCGGAAAAGTGTGAAGCGGTTTTCCGACAAGATCATGCCACTTAAGACGTCGGCTTGTCGTCGTCGAGCGGGACGCAATAGAGCTCGAGCCGATGGTCGACCAGCTTGTAGCCGAGCTTGCGGGCGATCTCCGCCTGCAGCTTCTCGATCTCCTCGGAGGTGAACTCGATCACCTTGCCGTCGCGCAGATTGATGAGGTGGTCGTGATGGCTGTCGCGCATCGTCTCGTAGCGCGCGCGGCCCTCGCGGAAATCATGGCGCTCGATGATGCCGGCATCCTCGAACAGCTTGACGGTGCGATACACAGTCGAGATCGAGATCTTGTCGTCGACGGCGACGCAGCGCCGGTAAAGTTCCTCGACGTCGGGATGGTCGACCGATTCCGCCAGCACGCGGGCGATGACGCGGCGCTGCTCGGTCATGCGCATGCCGGTGGCGGCGCAGCGAGCCTCGATGCCGGTCGCCTTGGAGGCGGAGGAAGGTTTAAGTCCAGTCATAGTGTGTCTGCCTGACGGGGGCGCTTTCTGCCATCAATGTTACGACAAGTCACGTCGCATCAGAAGTGCGTTCAATTGTTCCCCGTTGGGCTGCTTATAGTAGCGTTCGCGGCGCCCGACCACCATGAATCCGGCCCGATCGTAGAGCCGCCGCGCCGGCTGGTTATTTTCCTCGACTTCGAGAAATATTGTGCGCACGCCGCGCCCTGCGAGGTGGCCGAGATGCGTCATCAGCAACGTGCCGGACAGCCCGCGGCCGCGGTGTGCCTGGTCGACCGCGATGGAGAGGATTTCCGCTTCGTCCGCGCCGATCCGCGAGACCGCGAATCCGATTGTCTTGCGGCCGAATCGCAACCGATGCACGAGCGTGTTGCGCTCGCCGATCATGCCCTCGAACTCGCCTTCGCCCCAGCCGCGGGCAAAGGATTGTCCGTGCAGCTGCGCCAGCCGCGCGGCGTCGCGCGTGGTCGCCGGCTCGACGGCGGCCGTGCCGCCGCGCCACCATTCCGAAAGCCATCTCATCATGAGGTTGCGGCTTGTGCGGCGAACGGTGGCTGTGCGGCCGGCTTTGCGTCGGGTGCCTTCAGATAGAACGGCCGCGCCGGCGTGGTTTCGGGATTGGCCGCGGCGCCGAGCCAGGCGACCCAGCCGATGTCGGGCGCGGGCTGCGCGTCGACCGCAACGGGTTGCGGACCGTCCTTCGGCCAGCGATCGGCGAGGATCTTTGCGGCATTGCCGACCAGATGCGGCGCACCGAATTGCGAGGCCGCGATCGCCGCGTCAATTGGCACGACGCTCGGCCGCACCAGCGGGCTGCCGTCGCCGGCTACGATCTGGCAATAGACGTGATCGTGCCGCGCATCGATCGCCGAGATCACTGGCGCCGTTCCGCTCTGGCCGACGACGGTGGCGGCATAGGCCGAAAGCGTCGTCAGCCCGACCGCGGGCCGCTTCGCCGCAAGCGCAAGGCCGCGCGCCGCCGAAATGCCGACCCTCAGGCCCGTGAAGCTTCCGGGACCGACGGTGACGGCGATGCGGTCGAGCGAGGTGAAGGCAAGATCGGCCGATTGCATCACGCGCGCGATCATCGGCATCAGCGCTTCGGCGTGGCCGCGCTTCATCAGAAGCGATTCCTCCGCAAGCAGCTGGCCGGCGTCGGTGTCGAGAACGGCAGCCGCGCACGCTTCCAGCGCGGTATCGATGGCAAGGATCAGCATCGAATCAGCTTAGTCGGTCGAGCCGCGGTCGAACCAGTCCAAGTTTGATTTCTCGACAGGCGCACGATCGGCCCCGTAATTCTACGTGGACGCGAAGGCGACAAAATTTTCGCTCCCCATTTTCGATGCGGATGCATCAATTTGCAACCTTAGAGATAGCTAAGTGATTGAAATGTTGGCATTTTAAGTAATCATTAGCAAACCAATGACACCGTCAACGGGCGGGAGAGTGAGTCAACGACGACTCAGACGGGGCGCTTTGGCAGATCAAGCCGCGCCTGTTCGGTCATTTGGAAGGGTTCATTTATGTCTTTTTGGCGAAGCGGTTCTTCGGCTAGGGAGGCTTTGGCTCAGGTCATTGCACTCGGCAAGTCGCAGGCGGTCATCGAATTCAATCTCGACGGCACCATTATCACGGCCAACCAGAATTTCCTGGACGCGATGGGCTACCGGCTCGACGAGATCGCCGGCAGGCACCACAGCATGTTCGCGATGCCGGAGGAGCGGGGCAGCGCGGCCTATCGCGAGTTCTGGGCGCAGCTCGGTCGCGGCGAATATCAATCAGCCGAATACAAGCGGCTCGGCAAGGGCGGCCGCGAGATCTGGATCCAGGCGTCCTATAATCCGATCATCAACGAAGCCGGCAAACCGGTGAAGGTCGTCAAGTTCGCGACAGACATCACCGCGCGCAAGATCCGCAGCCTCGAGGATGCCGGCAAGATTTCCGCGATCGGCCGCGCCCAGGCGGTGATCGAGTTCAATCTCGACGGCACCATCATCACCGCCAACGAGAATTTCCTGAGCACGGTGGGCTATCGGCTCGACGAGATCCAGGGGCAGCATCACAGCATATTCGTGGGGGCGGGTGAGCGCGATAGCGCAGCCTATCGCGAATTCTGGGCCAAGCTCGGCCGCGGCGAATTCCAGTCCGGCGAGTACAAGCGCTTCGGCAAGGGCGGCAAGGAGGTCTGGATTCTCGCTTCCTACAATCCGATCCTCGATGAGACCGGCAAGCCGTTCAAGGTGGTGAAGTTCGCGACCGACGTCAGTGCGCAGAAGCTGTCGAATGCGAATTTTGCCGGCCAGATCGAGGCGATCGGCAAGTCGCAAGCCGTGATCGAGTTCAACATGGACGGCAAGGTTTTGACGGCCAATGAAAACTTCCTCGGCGCGCTCGGCTATACGCTGTCCGAGATCGTCGGCAAGCATCACAGCATGTTCGTGGGCGCCGACGAGCGCGACAGCGAAGCCTATCGCGCCTTCTGGGCCAGGCTGAACGCCGGTGAATTCCAGTCCGGCGAATATCAGCGCGTCGGCAAGGGCGGCCGGCAGGTCTGGATCCAGGCCTCCTACAACCCGATCCGCGACCTCAACGGCAATCCGTTCAAGGTCGTGAAATACGCCTCCGACACCACCGCCCAGGTGATCGCGCGCAAGCGCAGCGAGAAGGTGCGCGACATGATGGAATCGGTTGCCGCCGGCGCCGAGGAGCTCAACGCCTCGGTGCGCGAGATTGCCGAGGCAATGACGCGCTCGCGCGAGACCGCATCGACCGCGGTCGATCGGGTCGAGGCGGCGGACCATCAGGCGCAGCGGCTGACGCAGGCGGCGGAGTCGATGAGCATGATCGTGCAGCTGATCGGCAGCATCACCGGTCAGATCAATCTGCTGGCGCTGAACGCCACCATCGAATCCGCGCGCGCCGGCGAGGCCGGTCGCGGCTTTGCCGTGGTGGCATCTGAAGTGAAGAACCTCGCCAATCAGGCCAAGCAGGCCGCCGACCGGATCGAGCAGGAGATCGGCAATCTGAACGGCATCTCGGTCGACGTGGTCGCCGCGCTGGGGGCGATCCGGGGCGCGATCGAGGGCGTCAGCGAATATGTGTCGTCAACGGCCGCCGCCGTCGAGGAGCAGAGCACCGTCACCAGCGAAATGTCGGCGAGCATGCGCAAGGCCGCGGAAGAGGCGGCGAGCATCGGTCAGGCGGCGTAGGAGAGATCTCGTAGGGTGGGCAAAGCGAAGCGTGCCCACCTCTTCTTTTCGCGATGATTGCATGGTGGGCACGGCGCAAGCGCGCCTTCGCCCACCCTACGGCACTTCGCCTACATCGGCCGGACTTCGACCACGTCAGGCACGAAATGCTTGAACAAATTCTGGATGCCGTGCTGGAGCGTCGCGGTCGATGACGGGCAGCCGGCGCATGAGCCCTTCATGTTGAGATAGACGATGCCGTCCTTGAAGCCGCGGAAGGTGATGTCGCCGCCGTCATTGGCGACCGCGGGCCGCACGCGGGTCTCGATCAGATCCTTGATCATGTCGACCGTCTCGGCATCGGACTCGTCGAAGAACTCATCCTCGTCGTCGAGGTCGGCATCGCTTGGAGCCGCGCCATCGGCGAGCAACGGCGCGCCGGACATG
Source organism: Bradyrhizobium barranii subsp. barranii (assembly GCF_017565645.3). Classification (NCBI taxonomy): domain Bacteria; kingdom Pseudomonadati; phylum Pseudomonadota; class Alphaproteobacteria; order Hyphomicrobiales; family Nitrobacteraceae; genus Bradyrhizobium; species Bradyrhizobium barranii. The sequence goes on along the minus strand of NZ_CP086136.1, from coordinate 47,437 downwards.
TAGTGCTCCATGATGGCGCCGAGGATCGCGGGCTTGAGTTGCTGCCATTCACCGTTCGCCTTGGTCACGGTGATGAAATCCGATCCATAGAACACGCCGGTGACGCCGGGCACGTCGAACAGCTTTTCGGCCAGCGGCGAGCGCGTGGCCGATTCGCGGCTCGAAAATTCCATCGGGCCGCCGTCGACGACGACGCGACCGGGAATGAACTTCAGCGTGGCGGGATTGGGGGTGGCTTCGGTTTGAATGAACATGGTTTTCTCCAGACGTCGCCGGTTCAAGGCCGGCGCGTAAGCTATCCAGTAGCAGATGGCGACGGGGAACGCACGGTCAAGGGGTAGGTAGGACGTTTCGTTGCGATATCAGCGGGTTAGGACACTTTAATATTTCCGCGCCGTCATGGCCGGGCTTGACCCGGCCATCCACGCCTTGCTTCGTGGCGCCAAGAACGTGGATGCCCGGGACAAGCCCGGGCATGACGGATATCTGGCTGGCCGCAGTCCAGATAGGGACGCCTACGACAGCGAATCCACGCTTCCATCGCTCAGCGCGCCCGAGATGATCGTCACCGGCACCGGGAACGTGCCCAGTTCATGCGCCAGCAGCGAGACCAGCGGTCCCGGACCCTCCGCGCCGGGATTGGCGGCGAGCACCAGCATGGCGATGTCGGGGTCCTCGTCGATCACGGCGAGCAGTTGTTCCATTGCATCGCCTTCGCGGATCACCCGCTCCGGCGTGATCGCGGCGATGCCGTTGGCGCGGCCGGCGGCGCGGTCGAGCGCGGCTTCCGCCGCCTCCTGCGCCTCGGCGCGCATGATCTCGGCCACCCCTAGCCATTCCTGACTCTGCTGCTCAGGCTCGATGATGCGCAGCATGACCACGCCGCCGCCGGCGCGGATCGCCCAGCGGCTGGCATAGTAGACCGCGCGATCCCATTCGGCGGTGTCATCGACGATCACGAGGCATTTGGGCTTGTGACCCGGCTCGAAGCAAAGTCGCTTGCTGGTCATGCATGTCCCGGAATGTGCACGGCCGGCATGCTGCCACACTCCCCCACGCTTGGGGAGAGGAGAAGCGGCCGGCGCAGTGGGCGCCGGCCGGGTTTCGCAAATGCGGGAGATCAGCGCCGGCGGATGAAGCCGACGATGTCCTTCGAGAGCTTCATGGTCTCGTCGGCGATCGCGCGGGCCCGGTCGGCGCCATCGTTCAGGATCGCGTCGATATGGCCGGGGTCGGCGACGAGGCGCTTCATCTCGCCGGCGATCGGGGAGAGTTTCGTGACGCACAGATCCACCAGCGCATTCTTGAAGCTGGAGAACTGGCCGCCGCCAAATTCGCGCAGCACGTCGGCCTTGGAGCGGCCGGAGAGCGCGGCGAAGATGCCGACGAGATTGTCGGCCTCGGGGCGCGCTTCCAGGCCCTTTTCCTCTGACGGCAGCGGCTCCGGATCGGTCTTCGCCTTGCGTACCTTCTGCGCGATGGTGTCGGCGTCGTCGGTCAAATTGATGCGCGAATTGTCGGACGCGTCCGACTTCGACATCTTCTTGGTGCCGTCGCGCAGGCTCATCACGCGCGTCGCCGGTCCCGTGATCAGCGGTTCCGGCAGCGGGAAGAACAGGCCGTCATTGGCGCCGAGGTTGCGGATCGAGTCACCAAAGTCGTTGTTGAACTTCTGCGCGATGTCGCGCGAGAGCTCGAGATGCTGCTTCTGGTCCTCGCCGACCGGAACGTGGGTGGCGCGGTACAGCAGAATGTCGGCGGCCATCAGCACGGGATAGTCGAAGAGGCCAACTGACGCGTTCTCGCGGTCCTTGCCGGCCTTCTCCTTGAACTGGGTCATGCGGCCGAGCCAGCCCATGCGCGCGACGCAGTTGAAGATCCAGGCGAGCTCGGCGTGGCCCGAGACCTGGCTCTGGTTGAACACGATGTGCTTCTTCGGATCGATGCCGCTCGCGATGAACGCCGCGGTCACCTCGCGGGTGTTGCGCGCGAGCTTGACCGGTCCGCCCCAGACGTCCACGCCTTGCGTGATCGCGTGCATGTCGACGACGCAATAGATGCAGTTATGGGTTTCCTGCATCTTCACGAAGTTCACGATCGCGCCGAGGTAATTGCCGAGATGCAGATTGCCCGTCGGCTGGACGCCCGAAAAGACCCGTTCAACGAATGCCATGGTAAGTCTTCCTGGAAGGTATTCGGCCGTCGTTTCCAACAGCGGCGCTGCCCCGTCAAGGGTAATTCGATGGCGTCACGCCTCGGGCTCGGTCCGGGGCGGGCGCTTCAGCACGTTAGCCGCCTCGCGCCACGAGGCCGCCCCGAGGACCTGCAGGAGCACGCCATAGACGGCGATTCCGGCCGCGATCTGCACGCCCAGGACGATGAAGCGGATCAGCCCATGCGCCTCGGCGGGCGACAGACCGGTCGTCAGCCAGAGCAGGGCGCCCATGGCGAGCGCGGCGAGCACGATCCGCGGCAGCCGGTTGCGGGCGGCCGCATCGACCGAGAAGCCGAACTCGCTGGTGCCTTTCCGCAGCAGCGAGATCGCACTGCTCCAGGCGCCGGCCGTGATGCTGGCAGCGATTCCGCTCGCGCCAAGGACGTGTCCGAGCACGACAGCGAGGGCGATCGCGACCACAAAGCCCTTGGCGGTCGCCAGCAGCGGCGTCATCGTGTCGCTGCGGGCAAAGTAGGCCGGCGACAGCGCCTTGATCAGCACATGCGCCGGAAGGCCCAGCGCCAGCCACATCAGCGCATGCGCGGTGGCCGTACTGTCGTCCGCGCCGAACGCGCCATGCTCGAACAACAGCCGCACGATCGGCTCGGCCAGAACGATCAGGCCGAGCGTCGCCGGCAGCGCCAGCCCGGTTGCCAGTTCCAGCGCCCGCGATTCCGCATGCGCCACGGCGTCACGGTCGCCGCTACGCACCGCGCGCGTCAGCTCTGGCACCAGCACGGTGCCCATGGCGACACCGACGATACCGAGCGGCAGCTCGATCAGGCGGTTGGCGAAATAGAGCCAGGACACGGCGGAGGGCGTTGCAGAGGCGATGATCGCGCCCGCGACCATCAGCCATTGCGGGCCCGAGCTTGCGATCATGCCGGGGATTGCCTTGGCGAAAAAGCCGCGCATCTCCTGGTCGAAGCTGATCCGCAGCGGCGTCGCCAGTCGCGCGCTTCGCTGCGACAGCAGCATCAGCAATTGCAGCAGTCCGGCCACGCCGACGGTCGCCGCCAGCATCCATGCTGCGAAGCCGGCGTCGGCATGCCAGACGAGCAGCATCGCAATGGCCGCAATCAGCGCGATGTTGAACAGCAGCGGCGAGAATGCCGTGAGTGCAAAGCGCCCCTGCGCATTGAGCAGCCCCATCAGCACCGTGACGGGTCCGGCGAAGGCGAGATAGGGCAGCATCAGCCGCGCGTTCGCGACGGCGAGATCGAGCGTGCCGCTACCCAGAAATCCGGGCGCGATCACCGTGATGATCAGTGGCATCAGCAGCGCAATCACGATCGAGATCGCGATCAGCGCCGCGCTGACCGTGCCGAGCACGCGTCCCGCGAAGGCGGAAGCGGCCTCTTCGCCATCACGGTCACGGACGCGCAGCCAGGCCGGGATCAGGGCCGCGTTCAGCGCCCCCTCGCTGAGCAGCCGCCGCACCACATTGACGAGCTGGAACGCCGCCAGAAACGCATCGGCCACGGCGCCCGTGCCCAACAGAGCGGCAATCATGGAATCGCGCGCAAAGCCCAGCAGCCGCGAGGCCAGTGTTCCCGTTGAAACTGTCAGGAAAGAGCGGATCATTGCGCCGACATAATACCGTTGCTTGCCCGCTTGGGGCCGGTCGTGATAGGCCGCGGGCCAGATTTCAGACCGACAGGAACCGGATTTCCGCGGGTATCGCAATCCGGCAAACAGGATCAAGGTGAATGGCTGACGTGAAATATGACGTTCTCGGCATCGGCAACGCGCTGTTCGACGTGCTGGTCAAGACCGACGAGGCTTTTCTGGTCAAGCACGGCATGACCAAGGGCAGCATGTCCCTGATCGACGAGGCGCGGGCCGCCGCCATCTACAAGGACATGGGGCCGGCGACCGAAGTCTCGGGCGGATCTGCCGCCAACACCATCGTCGGCATCGGCAGCCTCGGCGCACGCGCGGCCTATGTCGGCAAGGTCAAGGATGACCAGATCGGCAAGCTCTATGTCCACGACATCCGCGCCGCCGGCGCCGCCTTCAACACGCCCGCTGCGAAGGATGGCCCTGCAACCGGCTGTTCCTACATTCTGGTCACTGATGACGGCGAGCGCACCATGAACACCTATCTCGGTGCCGCGCAGGATTTGTCGCCCGCCGACATCGATCCGGCCGAGATCGCGTCGGCCGGCATCGTCTATCTCGAAGGCTATCTCTGGGACCCCAAGAACGCCAAGGACGCCTTCGTCAAGGCCGCCCAGATCGCGCATGATGCCAAGCGCAAGGTGGCGCTGACGCTGTCGGATTCGTTCTGCGTCGATCGCTATCGCGACGAATTCCTCGGACTGATGCGCAACGGCACCGTCGACATCGTGTTCGCCAACGAATCCGAGCTGCATTCGCTCTACACGACCTCGGACTTCGACACCGCCCTGAAGCAGCTGCGCAACGACGTCAAGCTCGGCGTGGTCACCCGCAGCGAGAAGGGCTGCGTGGTGGTGACGCCGACCGAGGCCGTCGCAGCGCCGGCCTCACCGATCGCGAAGCTGGTGGACACCACCGGCGCCGGTGATCTCTTCGCCGCCGGCTTCCTGTACGGTCTCGCGCGTAACCTTGCGCACAAGCAGTGCGGCGAGCTCGGCGCGCTCGCGGCTGCCGAAGTGATCCAGCACATCGGCGCGCGTCCGCAGGTATCGCTGAAGGAGCTGGCGCAGCAGCGCGGGTTGACTGTTTAAGGCGACGCCGCCTCATTCTCCGCTGTCGTCGCCCGGCTTGACCGGGCGACCCAGTACTCCGAGACCTTAGTGGTTCATCGAGAAGCCGCGGCGTACTGGATTCCCAGCCTTCGCGGGGAATGACAGTCGTGCTGTGGCGAGAGCACTCAGCCCCTCACGCCGTCTTCGCCGCCTTCAATCCCAGCCGCTGCTCCACCGCGTCGCGCATCACGAATTTCTGGATCTTGCCGGTCACGGTCATCGGAAACTCGTCGACGAACTCCACATAGCGCGGGATCTTGTTGTGCGCGATCTGGCCGTCGCAGAACGCGCGAACCTCCTCGGCCGTCAGCGTCTCGCCCGGCCTGACGCGGATCCAGGCGCAGAGCTCCTCGCCATAGCGGGTGTCTGCCACGCCAAAAATCTGCGCGTCCTGAATCTTGGGGTGGCGATACAGGAATTCCTCGATCTCGCGCGGATAGAGGTTCTCGCCGCCGCGGATCACCAGATCCTTGATGCGGCCGACGATGTTGCAATAGCCCTCGTCGTCGATGGTGGCGAGATCGCCGGTGTGCATCCAGCCATTGGCATCAAGCACGTCCGCCGTCTTTTCCTTCTCCTCCCAATAGCCCAGCATGATGCTGTAGCCGCGGGTGCAGAGCTCGCCGCGTTCGCCGCGCTTGACGATCCTGCCCTCGAGATCGACGACCTTGACCTCGACATGCGGATGAATCCGTCCGACGGTAGAGACGCGCCGTTCGAGCGGGTCGTCCGTCGCGCTCTGGAAGCTGACCGGACTGGTCTCGGTCATGCCGTAGGCGATGGTGACCTCGCGCATGTTCATCTCGGTGTTGACGCGCTTCATCACCTCGATCGGGCAGGGCGCGCCCGCCATGATGCCGGTGCGCAGCGATGTCAGGTCGAACTTTGGGAATTCGGGGTGATCGAGCTCCGCGATGAACATCGTCGGCACGCCGTACAGCGCCGTGCACTTTTCCTGCTCGACCGCGCGCAGCGTCGCGAGCGGATCGAAGCCCTCGCCGGGATATACCATCGTCGTGCCGAGCGTGACGGAGGCGAGGTTGCCCATCACCATGCCGAAGCAGTGATAGAGCGGCACCGGAATGCAGATGCGATCCTGCTCGGTCAGGTGCATCGCACGGCCGGTGAAATAGCCATTGTTGAGGATATTGTGGTGCGTCAGCGTCACGCCCTTGGGCGATCCCGTGGTGCCGCTGGTGAACTGGATGTTGACGGGATCGTCGAACTGCAAGGCAGCGCCGAGTGCAGTGAGCTGCTCGCGATGCTGCGCTCCGCCCATGCGCGCGACCTCTTCGAACGGGATCGTGCCCGATGCCGCGGGGCCACCGATCTGGATCACCATCCGCAGGTCCGGCAGTCGCGCTGCGTTGAGTTGTCCGGGCTTGGCGCCGGCCAGTTCCGGCAGCAGTGTGTTGAGCATCTCAATGTAATGACTGGTCTTGAACACGGTCGCCGTGACGATCGCCTTGCAGCCGACCTTGCGCAGCGCGAACTCCAGCTCGCTCAAACGGTAGGCGGGATTGATCGTCACCAGGATCAGGCCGGCCTTGGCGGCGGCGAACTGGGTCAGCGTCCATTCCGGCCGGTTCAGCGACCAGATGCCGATCCGCTGCCCCCGCTCGAGGCCGAGCGCGAGAAAGCCGGCGGCGAGCGCGTCGACCCGTTCGGCGAATTCCGTCCAGGTCCATCGCACGCCGTGGCTAGGCGAGACCAGCGCCTCGCGATGGCCCCAGCGCCGCACGGCGCGGTCAAGGCTGCGGCCGATGGTTTGGCCGAGCAGCGGCGTGTCCGAGATGCCGCAAACATAGCTGTCGGCTTTATCAGCCAAATTGTCCGCCAAGCTCGTCTCCTCAAAGCTCTTGCCTCGTGCCTGAAGCCGATGGCCTTGGCACGAGGTTATCCATTGCAGCGAAGGCGCGCGACGCCGCGCGCCTCATACTAAGGGGTTAGGCCGCCTTCTTCCCGCTGCCCGCATCGAGCCCGGCATACACGCCACGCTCGAATCCCGTGAAGGCCTCGATGCACTTGGCGTCGACGAACGGCAACACCTGCATCAGGATCACGCCGGAAACATCGCGCGCCGGGTCGATCCAGAAATAGGTGTTGGCGAGACCGGCCCAGGCGAGGCTGCCGGCGCTGCGGCCCTCCGGCGTCTTGGCAGTATTGATCAGGAAGGACAGCCCCCACTTCTTCACGATGTCGGGGAAGAGATCGACATCGTTAGTGTACATGGGCGCAACCGTCGTCATCTTGCCAATGGTGAGATCGCCGATGTGGTTCTGGCCCATCAGCGCGACCGTCTCGGGCTTCAGCACCTGGTTGCCGTTGCCGCGGCCCTTGTTGAGGATCATCTGGGTGAACTTGATGTAGTCGCCGGCAGTGCCGTAAAGGCCGCCGCCGCCCATGCAAAATTCCGGATTCTGCTCGATCTCGAACGGGATCGGCGCCAGCGATCCATCCTCGCCGCGAGCATGGGTGGCGACCAGCCGCTGGCGCATGTCGTCGGTGATCTTGAAGCCGGTGTCGCTCATACCGAGCGGAGTGAAGAGATTGTCGCGCAGATAGGCATCGAGCCGCTTGCCGCTCACGGCTTCCACTGCCTTGCCGACGAAGTCGATGTTGATGCCGTATTCCCAGCGCGTACCGGGATCAGACATGATCGGCGTCTTCAGCGCGACGTCCTGGCAGGAGAAGATGTTCGGGGTTCCGGTCTTCTCCAGATAGACCGCGAGATCGCCGTTCCACACATTGTAAGCAAAACCGGCGGTGTGGGTCATGAGCTGGCGCAGCGTGATCGCGCCCTTCGCCGGTCGCAGCTTCGGCTCGCCCTTGGCATCAAAACCTTCGAGCACCTGCGGCTTGGCGAGGTCGGGCAGCACCGAACCGATCGGCGCATCCAGCGACAGCTTGCCCTGCTCCACGAGCTGCATCGCGCCCGCTGATGTCACCGCCTTCGTCATCGACGCGATCCAGAACACGCTGTCGTCGGTCATCGCATCGGGCTTGGACAGGTCGCGCTTGCCGAACGCGCCTTGATAGATCACGTCGTTGCCGCTGGCGGCGATCGCGACGACGCCGGGAATCTCCTTGGCGTCGCTCTTCTGGCGCAGGATCTCGTCGATCTGGGCTTTGCTTTGCATACGCGTTTCCTCCGGTTTGATTATTGTTGGAAGTGAATGATTGTCCTCCTGCACGGTCCGCGCGGCAAGCGCGTCCAGATGCCCGCGCCGGTCGCGATGTCGTGACTTGACGGTCCGTGGCCTGCGCAGGACGAGAGAGGGCTGAACTGCAACACTCCGTCACAATCTGCGGTGGATGGCCGCAACTCACCGTGACCGTGGATGGGCTCTGGCGATATGTTTCACGTGTTTGAAGCACTTGAAACATTTTGTGCGTTGCGGCGTTTCCGCACGCGGCCAATCGACGGCCAACGTTAAGACTTGATGCAAATATTAGCGGTCGTTCATGACCGCGAGGGGGACCTCAGATGATTTCGACCTGGAGCGAATGGAAGCGCTATCCCCGTCCCGGACGGGGCGACAATCTCGAGGCGCCGATTTCGCCCAGCATTTACGAGGTCCGGATCGCCGGCACCGGCGCGCTCTATTCGTTCGGCGCCGTCGACAATCTGGCGCAGGCGCTGGCGCTGCTGCCGGTGGGCTCGAAATCCTGGTTCGGCCGCCGCGACACCTCGGACGTTCCCGATCTCGAATACCGGACGTGCGCGACGTCCTCGAAGGCCGACGCCAAGGCAGCCGCCGAGCGCATGATCGGCCGGCGCGAGACCTATATGAGGCGCGGCATAACCGCGCCGTTGCCACTTTAACTCCCAGCAGATGTGCGTTGCGGGACGGTGCATTGCGCGCCGTCTGTCCCTATATTCGGGGCCGATCCGATCGCGCCCCGAGGAGTAACGCCATGACCCCGACTGCCGCCGCACGCGCCCCGCAAGCCACGTCCAATCTGCGCGACCGGTTGAAGGATCCGTCGTTGCTGAAGGAGGCCTGCTACATCGACGGCGCCTGGGTCGGCTCGCCGGTCTTCGCGGTGAACAATCCCGCGACCGGCATCGAGCTCGCGAAGGTTCCGCAGCTTGGTGCGGACGATACGACCAAGGCGGTCGAGGCCGCCGAGCGCGCCTTTCCGGCCTGGGCCAAGCACACCGCCAAGCAGCGCTCCAACATCCTGCGCAAATGGTTCGAGCTGATCATCGCCAACCGCGAGGATCTCGCGCTGATCCTCACCTCCGAGCAGGGCAAGCCGCTCTCCGAGGCGCTCGGCGAGGTCGATATCGGTGCCGCCTATATCGAGTTCTTCGCCGAGGAAGCCCGTCGCGTCTATGGCGAGACCATCCCGACGCAGCGGCCCGATGCGCGCCTGCTCGCGATCAAGCAGCCGATCGGCGTCTGCGGCGCGATCACGCCGTGGAATTTCCCGAACTCGATGATTACCCGCAAGGTTTCGCCGGCGCTGGCGGCCGGCTGCACCGTGGTGTTGAAGCCTGCCAACGAGACGCCGCTCTCGGCGCTGGCGCTGGCCGTGCTCGCCGAGAAGGCCGGCGTGCCCAAGGGCGTGCTCAACATCATCACCGGTGACGCGCCGCCGATCGGCAAGGTGCTGTGCGAGCATCCGGCGGTGCGCTTCGTCGGCTTCACCGGCTCGACCGCGGTCGGCAAGATCCTCTACCAGCAGGCCGCCGTCGGCGTGAAGCGGCTCGGCCTCGAGCTCGGCGGCAATGCGCCGTTCGTGGTGTTCGACGATGCCGATATCGATGCCGCGGTCGAAGGCGCGATCGTCTCGAAATACCGCAACATGGGTCAGACCTGCGTCTGCGCCAACCGCATCTACGCCCAGGACAAGATCTACGACGAGTTCGTGCAGAAGCTCTCGAAGAAGGTCGCGGCGATGAAGATCGGCGATGGCACCGAGAGCGGCGTCACGCAGGGCCCGCTGATCAATTTGAAAGCGGTCGACAAGGTCGAGCGCCACATCGCGGACGCGGTCAAGCGCGGCGCCAAGGTCGTCACCGGCGGCAAGCGCAGCGAGCTCGGCCGCTCCTTCTTCGAGCCGACGGTGCTTGCCGACGTCAAGGCGGACTCGCTGGTGGCGCAGGAAGAAACGTTTGGCCCGCTCGCGCCGGTGATCCGCTTCAAGGACGAGGCCGATGTGATCGCGATGTGCAACGCCTCGCCGTTTGGCTTGGCTTCGTACTTCTACTCGCGCGATCTCGGCCGCGTCTGGCGCGTCGCCGAAGCGCTGGAATCCGGCATGGTCGGCGTCAACACCGGCCTGATCACGACCGAAGTCGCGCCTTTCGGCGGCGTCAAGGAAAGCGGCCTTGGCCGCGAAGGCTCGCGTCACGGCATGGAAGAATATGTCGAGATCAAATACGTGATGATGGCGGGGGTGTAGGGCCTCGCCGATCAGTCCTTGCTTCGACGTAGTTCGCTGGGACTGCGTCCGAGCTCGCGTCGCATCCATTTGGCCAGATGGGACTGATGGGCAAAGCCCGCTTCGAGGGCAACATCGCTTAGCTTGCGATCGCCTTGAAGGAGGAGCTGGCGCGCGTGCTCCACTCTCCTTCTCAGGATGTAGCGATGAATCGTGACATCCATGGCCGCCTTGAACCAGGTCCGTAGATGCGAGCTGCTGACGCCGGCCTCGCGGCTGAGAATGTCGATTGTGAGCGGCTGGTCGAGATTTGCATCGATATAGGCGAGGACTCTCTGGAGCTGCGCGTTCGAGAGGCGGATGGCCTCTCCCGGCGGATCATTCACCAGGTTGATCAATTCGACCGCCAGGGCCATTCCCACGTTTTCGGCAAACAACGGGCCGCTCGGCGAGCCCGCTTTCACGTCGCTTTCGAGAGCCTGTCCAAGCAGAACGATGCGGTCATTCCGCAGCATATGATGATGCGTGAGCCGGGCGGCTGCCAATTGTCGGCTCCTTGATGCTGCATGGTCCAGCATGCCTGGTGCGAGCCGGATCTGAAGCGACTGGTAGGGCGTCTCAGCCACGAAGCCGCCGATGGCGCCGGACGGAACCACATCGATATCGCCGGCCTGACGTAGAAAATGCTCCCCGGTCTCGAGACAGAATGAGCGCGTCGCCCGGCTGAGGTGGATGATGATGCGGTGATCGCCGATCGGCTCCAGCGCAACGGCGTCAGGCTCGGTTCGCCTGGCCGCAGCGGTGGCGCCGGCCGATGTTGACGCCGAACTCGATCTCGCACGCATGGGTCAGGCTCCAGATCTTGGCGGAACGTGTTCGATATTTGGCGGATCGTGCGCGATTTTCAACGGCGCCGGCGTCAAAGAACTCATCTGTCGTTTCCCGACAAATGAGGATGCCAAGTGAGTCACTACGTGATTGTGGGAACCGGCCCGGTCGGGCGCGAAACCGCGCGCCTTCTGGCGGAAGAAGGGCACAGTGTCATCCTGACCAGCAGGAATGCCGGATCGCTCAATGCCGGCGATGTGCGTACGGTTTCGTCGGATGCCACCGATGCCGCACAGCTGGCGGTACTCAGCAAGGGCGCGGATGCGGTCTTCATGTGCGCGATGGCGGCCTATCATCGTTGGCCGACCGACTTCTTTCCGATCATGGACGGAACGGTCAAGGCGGCCGAGCAGGTTGGTGCCAGGCTGCTCGTGGTCGGGAATGTCTATGGCTATGGCGCGGGAGCTGCGAGCCCTCTCACGCCGGACCTGGCGCCGGACCCGACCACCCGAAAGGGCACGACCCGGCACATCATGTGGCAGCGTGCGTTGCGATCGAGCGTTCCCGCCCTTGAAGTGCGGGCGAGCGATTATCTCGGCGACGGCGCAGTCGCCTATTTTTCCCTGCTGGCGTTGCCGTCGCTGCTTAGGAACGAGCCGGTTGCCTTCCTCGGCGATCCGGATGCCGCGCATGCCTGGTCTTTCACCAAGGACACGGCGAAGACGCTGGTTGCGGCGTCGCGCTTCACTGGAGAATGGGGCCGCGCCTTTCACGTTCCGTCGCAGTCGGCGTCGGTGCGCGAACTGGTACGGAGATTCGCAGCCGCGCTGAAGATCGACACTCCTCGCCTGTCGCGACTCGCCCCGGCTGAGCTGGAAGGCATCGGTTTCAGCGAAGGGATCGAGATGGCCTATTTGTTCGAAAAGCCGCTTTTGCTCGATGCCGGCGATACAGAGAAACTGCTGGGCGTCACCGCGAGCAGCCTGGACACGATGGTTCGCGACACACTTTCGCAAGTAGCAGACATGGATGCGACAGGGAAGGAAGCAAAATGAGTGGACAGGTGACCAATCTCGTCCAGAACTACATCGCGGTCTGGAACGAGAGAGATGCCGGGAAGCGCCGGTTGCTGATCGACAGAGTCTTCAGCGACGCGTGCGTCTATATCGATCCGAATGACTCGGTGGCTGGAAAGGATGCGATCGAGCGCCTGGTGCAAGCCTTGCAAGCGAGACTTCCGGATCTCCGCTTCACGCTCGCCGGTCACGTGAACGCGCATCACGATCAGGTCCTGTTCGGCTGGACGCTGGCTGCGCCCGGAGCCGCAACACCTGCCGCCACAGGCGTCGACATGGCGGTGTTGGACGGTGACCGCATTCGGCAGCTTCATGGATTTGTAAATCCGCGGGACCAATAGCGTGTAGCCCGGATTGCGCTCCGCTCCATCCGGGCTGCGCGCCCGTCACCGCCTCAGCACCGCAATCGTGCGGTTCGCGAACGTCAGCCGCTCGGCCATGACCGACACGAAGTAGGTCAGCAGCTTGTGGCTGAGCGCGGGGTCCTCGTCCCTGATGGCGTCGAACTGGAGCGTGTTGAGCACGTAGAGCACGCTGGCGACCTCGGCCTGGATCGTCGCGCTGCGCGGCGAGTTCGACACCAGGCCCATCTCGCCGATCGTGGTGTAGCGTCCCAGGCTGCGCACGCGCGTGGTGCGGTCGTCGTCGGCGGGGACCATGATGCCGACGCGGCCGTCGAGGATGAAATGCATGGAATCGGCGGGGTCGCCGGCCTGCACGATGATGTCGCCGGCCTCGACCTCGAGGCGCTGGCAGCGGTGGATCAGCGCGTCGGCGTCGGCCTCGCTGTCGAGTATCCCCGTGAACCAGTCGCGCAGGCTGGCCTCTTCCTGCTCCCGCCCCTGATGCTGCGAGATGATCTCATTCTCGCACCATTCCAGCGCATGATCGAGCTCGCCGATGATGGTGACGCCCTCGCCGATGAAGTCGCTGGAGCGCAGCACCTTCTCGGCCGCCGCCGACAGGTGCACCAGGATCAGCTCGACGCCGAGGTCATGCGCGCTGCGCTTGATCTGGGCGAAGCTGTAGGCAGCCGAGGAATCGACGCCGGTGACGAGCTTGAAGTCGAACAGCAGATAACGGCACTCCGGGCGCTCCTGGAGCAGCTGCTTGACGTGCTGGTAGAGCCGGTTGGCGGAGCCGAAGAACAGATAGCTCTGCAAATTCAGGCCCCGGATGTTGCCGCCATGGGCGAGCAGCACGTCCTGGTCGTCGCGCGAGCGGTCGAGCGAGGAGCGATATTCCGAGCCGTCGAAACTGTACTTGATCGACTCCACCCGAGCGGCGCTGAACGCAAACGTCGCGCAGCCGATGATCACGCCGATCAGGATGCCCGGCACGAAGCCCCAGGCGACGATGATCGCGATGATCGCGATCAGGGAGAGATATTCGAGCTTCGAGAGCCGCTTGCGCGACTCGATGATCCATTTGTGGAGCTGGTCGGCACCGAGATAGAGCAGAAGGCCACCGATGACGAATTTCGGGATGAAGCCGAGCAGATCGGGCGCGACGGCAAGCATCAGCAGGGACAGCGCCGCGACCGTGAGGCCGGACAAGCGCCCGCGGCCGCCGCTGGAGAAATTGAGGATCGAACGGCTGATCGAGCTGCAGCCGGCATAGCCACCCAGCATGCCGGTCAGGATATTGGCGGCGCCGGTGACGTTCAGCTCGCGCTCCAGATTGGCCTCGCGATGCACGGCAACCTCGATGCCGGTGGTGTTGAACAGCGTGCTGGAGGCCGTGACGAAGATGACGGCAACCACGTTGCCGAGCAGGTCCGGCACGGCAAACCAGGGATAGCGGGCGAGATCGTCGGTGTGCCAGGGCAGCACGAAGACCGCCTGCGGCGGCGGCTGAAACGTCCAGCCCAGGGCGCGGGCGTGATCGAATGAAACACCGGTGATCCAGAACGCCAGATGCGCCGTGAGCACGCCGCCGACCAGGATGATCGGCAGTCCGAACGGGCTGCGCGAGCGATGCCAGGTCAGGTACAGCACCAGCGCCATCGCGCAGGCGGCGCCCAGCTCGAGCAATGTGGTGCCGTTGGCGAAGTGCGTCAGCGTCGTGAACTGGAGCGGGTGGTTGGTGATCACCCGCACCGCGCCCAGGGCGATGAGAAGTCCGGTGGCGCCGAGGAAGCCGCCGACGACGGGATAGGGCACGTAGCGGATGGCGCGGCCCAGCCGCGTCAGGCCCAATCCGCACAGCACCAATCCGGTCAGCACCGTCGACAGGCCGAGCGTGACAAGAACCGGCGAGAGCAGCGGTGCCGACAGGTTCGCCGTCTCGAGGCGTTCGACCACCGAGGCCGCCAGGATTCCAGTCACCGCCGCGGTCGAGCTGTCGGGGGCACCAACTGCGAAGGGCAGGGAGCTGCCGAGCCCGATGACGACCGCGAGCACCGCGGAACTGACGAACGTCGCCGTGATTCCGTAGGACAGGTAAGGCGAGAGCGGCCCGGCGAAGATCAGCAGCGAATAGGACAGCCCGAAGGTGACGGTCAGGACGCTGGCCGCCGTTCCGCCCAATATATCATTCAACGCACGCTTGAGGGCCGGATTGAATCGCGAAGCCGGGCTGAAAATAATTGCTGGATCGGTCACGCCGTTGCGCTCGCCCCTGAAAAGTCCCGTTCCGAGACGTAGACGAGTACGGGCCTAGCGCAACTGGATTCTTGTAACTGTGAAATATCCGACAGTTTTGCGGTGAGGATCTCCGTTCATGATGTGTGAATGGTCAACCATATGGTGGACCCACCGCTGTCATTCCCCGCGAAAGCGGGGAATCCAGTACGCCGCAGCCTCTCCGTATCCCATCGCCGTCTCTGGAATACTGGATCGCCCGGTCAAGCCGGGCGATGACAGTTGAGGGTGTGGCGAACAGCTTTCCAATCCCGTCATTGCGAGGAGCGAAGCGACGAAGCAATCCAGACCGTTACCGCAGAGGGATTCTGGATTGCTTCGCTTCGCTCGCAATGACGGAGCGAGACGAAACAGCCGTGCTAAATCTTCAGCTCTTTCCCCGTCACGCGCCTGTAAGCTTCGAGATAGCGCTTGCTGGTTGCGTCCACGACGCTGGCGGGCAGCGGGGGCGGCGGCGCGTCGCCGTTCCAGCGGCCGGCGTGGCGCTCGACGTCGAGATAGTCGCGCAACGGCTGCTTGTCGAAGCTCGCCTGCGGCTGGCCGGGCTTGTAGGCATCGACCGCCCAGAAGCGCGAAGAATCCGGCGTCATGCCTTCGTCGATCTGGATGATACGGCCGTCCTTGTCGCGGCCAAACTCGAACTTGGTGTCGGCGATGATGATGCCCTGCTCGCGGGCGAGCTCCTCGCCGAGCGTATAGACCGCGCGCGTCATGCTCTCGAGCGTGTAGGCGACCTCGTCGCCGACGACTTCGCGCATCTTGGCGATGGTGATGTTCTCGTCATGGCCAGTCTCGGCCTTGGTCGCCGGGCTGAAGATCGAAGGCTCCAGCTTCTCGCTCTCGACGAGGCCCGCCTTCAGCTTCTCGCCGGCCAGCGTGCCGCTGGCGGCATATTCCTTCCAGGCCGATCCCGAGAGATAGCCGCGGATCACGCATTCGATCGGGAAGACGGTGGTGCGGCGCGACAGCATGGCACGGCCGAGGATCTCGGCGCGATGCGGCTTCAAGGCCGGCACGGCGGCAATGATCTCGTCGGCGTCGGCGCTGATCATGTGATGCGGCACCACGCCTTCGAGCTCGTTGAACCAGAATGCGCTGATCTGGGTCAGCACCGCGCCCTTCATCGGGATGGTCTCGCCCATCACGACGTCGAAGGCGCTGATGCGATCGGTGGTGACGAGCAGCAGGCGGTCGTCGTCGACGGCGTAGATATCGCGCACCTTGCCGCGTCCGATCTTGGGCAGGGGCAGGTCACTGGAGAGCATGGCGGTCATCGGCAGGGCCTTCGCAGACAAGTCCTTCGGACAGGGGATTCAGGCCGCACTGGATGGTACGGCCTAAATCGGGATAGCCTATTCCGGCAGCGGAATGAACTCATGTTCCTGCGGAACCGCGGCGAAGCGGCCGGTTTTCCAGTCCTGCTTGGCCTGCTCGATCCGCTCCTTGCTGGAGGAGACGAAATTCCACCAGATGTGGCGCGGGCCTTCCAATGCATCGCCACCGAGAAACATCATGCGCGTCGCCTTCAGCGCCTTCACGGTGATGTGGTCGCCGGGCCGGAAGATCAGCAGCCGCGGCCCCTCATAACGCTCGTTCGCGATCTCGACCTCGCCGTCGACGACGTAGATGGCGCGCTCCTCATGGTCGGGGTCGAGCGGCACGCTGGCGCCCGCGACCGCCGTGACCTCGGTGTAGAACCAGGGCGACACCATCGTAACCGGCGAGGTGATGCCGAACGCGGAGCCCGCGATCACCCGCGCGGTGAAATCGCGCTCGGAAATCATCGGCAGATCGCCCGCGCCGTAATGCTGGAACGACGGCGCGATCTCTTCGGATCCGGCCGGCAGCGCGATCCAGCTTTGCAGGCCCAGCATCTGCTGGCCCGAGGCGCGCTGCGCGTCCGGGGTGCGCTCGGAATGGGCGATGCCGCGGCCGGCGGTCATCAGATTCATCGCGCCGGGCGCTATCTCCTGGACGTTGCCCTCGCTGTCGCGATGCATAATCGAGCCGTCGAACAGATAGGTGACGGTGGCAAGCCCGATATGCGGATGCGGCCGCACGTCCATGCCCTTGCCGGAGACGAACTGCACGGGGCCGAAATGATCGAAGAAGATGAAGGGCCCGACCATCTGCCGCTTACCGTGCGGCAGCGCGCGGCGCACCACGAACCCGTCGCCGAGGTCGCGGGTGCGAGGCACGATGACGAGATCGAGCGCGTCGCAGGACATGGGATCGCCGAGCACGGGATCGTTCGAGGGTTGCCAGCTCATCTTGGTCTCCTGTTTCTTGCTGGTATGATCGTAACAGAACAATGTCGGGAACGGGAGAAGACCGATGATCCCACCGCTCAAGCCAGGCGCCAGGCTGCTCGAGGTCACAGGCCCCAGAATCGAGACGGAACATTTGATCCTGCGGCCATGGCGCGCGGGCGATATTGCACCGAACGCAGCGATGCTGTCCGATCCCGGCACCGCCCGCTTCATCGCCGCCGACGGCAAGCCGGTCACGACCGAGATTGCCGGCTGGCGTAACGCGGCCGTGATCTCCGGACACTGGGCGCTCCACGGCTTCGGCATGTTTGCGGTCGAGGAGAAATCGAGCGGCAGCTACATCGGGCGGGTTGGTCCGTGGTGCCCGCCGGGCTGGCCCGGCTTCGAGGTCGGTTGGGGCATCGCCAGGGAATTCCGCGGCAAAGGTTATGCGGTGGAAGCGGCCAGCGCATCGATCGACTGGGTGTTCGACAGCTTTGAGATCGACGAGATCATGCACTGTATCGAGAGCACGAATACACCGTCGCAGGGCGTGGCGCGCAGCCTGGGAGCCCGGAAGGAGCGCGAGATCGATCTGTTCGGCAAGCCGGCCGACGCCTGGATCACGTCGCGCGCCGCGTGGACCCGGCGAAATTGAATCGGTCTTTGATCTGAACTAGGTTCGCGTCACGCGCGTGCGTGCGCGATCGGGTCGACCGGATGCTGCTTGCCCATCTCGAACTTGCCTTTCGCGCCGGCGCAGTGGCGCTGCTGTTGGTGTTGGCGGCATCGTTGTTCTCGGACTTCCGCAACGTGCTGGCGGCTCGCCTCGGCGCAGCTTTCGCGCTCGGCTCGGCCGCGCATGCGGTGAGCTATTCGGTCGGCGTGACGTCGCTGGTGCCGGCCTGGCATGCGCCGCTGATCGCACTGTCGACCGGCAATATCGTGGTGTTCTGGCTGTTCACGCGCGCGCTGTTCGACGACGATTTTCGCTTGCGCTGGTGGCATGGGTTGATTTGGGCTCTGGTGACAGCCTTCAGCTTCGCCGGGTGCGTCTGGATCGCGCCGGGCGGCCATGTGCGCTTCTCCGTCACCGTGGTGAACCTGATCGTGCTCGGCTTCATCGCGCTCGCGGTGGGGCAGACGATCACTTCGTGGCCGGCCGACCTGGTCGAGCGCCGGCGGCGTGCCCGCGTCTTCATCGTCTGCGCCGCCGCGCTCTATGGTGGACTGAACGCACTGCTCCAGATTGCCGTCGCCGGCAGCGACGTCGGCGATGCCGCCAACACCATCAATGCCGGCGTGCTGGCCTGCGTCGTCGCGGCCATCGCCTACGCGATGATGCGTGTCGATGGCGCGGACCTGTTTCCGGCGAACACGGGCATCACGCCAGCGGTCGTTCTGAGCCATCCCGCAGCCACCGATGAAGCCGCCGACCAGAAGCTAATCGATGCCCTGATGCGGCTGATGGCGGACGAACGGATCTATCGCCAGGAGAACATCACCATCGGCGCGCTGGCGGGCCGGCTGAAAATTCCCGAATACCGGCTGCGCCGGCTGATCAACCAGCGGCTCGGCTACCGCAATTTCAATGTGTTCCTGAACAACCACCGAATCGAGGAAGCCAAGGCGGCGCTCGCCGATCCCGCGCAGGCCGAGGTCCCCGTCATCACCATCGCGATGGACGCCGGCTTCCAATCGCTCGGTCCCTTCAACCGCGCCTTCAAGGCGGTGACGGGCGTGACGCCGACGGAATATCGGCGGCTCAAGGTGAGTGCGGCGTAAGCTCTAACCCTTTCCAATCACGCCGAAATTCCAGAATCGACCAGCCCGGTTCAGTTTCAGCCAGTCCATTTTCCAAATCCGGCGAGCACTCCTCCGCCCGCTCCGGCTTCCTGCCCGGCACGTTCCCCGAAGCCGGAGAAAGCCCGTGACCCGCCGCCGCAAGATCATCCTCCTGACCACCGCCGTCGCCTGTATCGGCCTCGCATTCGGCGCGGCTCGCGCGCGCAACGCGCCGCAGGTCGCCACCGGCTTCCTCGCCGACATTCTCTGCGCCGAGACATTTGTCTCCGGCCTCGATCCGCAGCGCACCTTCACCGAGACCACCGACGCGATGCCCGGCACGGGCCTGATCACCTGGGCGATGGACTACCGGATCGACCGGGTGCGCAAGGACGTCACCGTGACGCTGTTCGGCCTCGGCCGTAGCCATGCCGTCTATCGCGAGGGGCTGGGCTGCACGCTCGAGCACGGCGCTGATATCGCCGACGTCGCGCCGCCGGTCGATGACAAACAGCCCGCATTGCTCCCCGAGATCGCGGGACCTTCGATCGTGCCGCCGCAAAGCGAGGGGCTATCGGCCGCACTCGATCGCGCCTTCACCGAACCCGCGCAACCGCCCACCCGCCGCACCCGCGCCATCGTCGTCATGAAGTCGGGCCGCGTCATCGCCGAGCGTTATGCGGATGGTGTCGGGCCGGAGACGCCCCTGCTCGGCTTCTCCATGACGAAGTCGGTGATCTCGGCGCTAACAGGCATTCTCGTGCGCCAGGGCAAGCTCAAGCTCGACGAGCCCGCGCCGGTCGCCGCCTGGAAAAACCCGAACGATCCCCGCCACGCCATCACCGTCGACCAGCTGCTGCGGCACACCGCGGGCCTCGCGCTCGGCAGCTCGCTGCAGGCTTCGCTCGGCTCCGCCTTCGAACCGGTCAATCGCATGAAATTCATCGAGGACGACATGGCCGCTTATGCTGCGAGCATGCCGCTTGCGACCGCGCCGGGCACGGTGTGGAATTATCACGACGGCAACACCATCATGCTCGCGCACCTGATCCGCAACGCCGCCGGCGGCAACCCCGCCGACGCGCTGCGCTTCGCGCGCCGCGAATTGTTCGCGCCGCTCGGCATGCGCCACGTCACGCTCCAGCTCGACGGCGCCGGCACGATCGAGGGATCGAGCGAGATGCTGGCCTCCGCGCGCGACTGGGCGCGCTTCGGTCAGTTCTATCTCAATGACGGCGTCGCCGGCGGCAAGCGTATCCTCCCCGAGGGCTGGGTGAATTACGCGGCGTCAGCCACGCCGAATGCCTGGGTCGGGATCGGCGCAGGCTTCTGGACCAACCAGGGCGACAGCTTTGGCGCCAAGTTTCGTGTCGACCACGGCTGGCCGCGCGATGCCTTCTTCGCCAAGGGCACGATCGGGCAGTACACGATCATCATTCCCTCGGAGCGTCTGGTGATCGTGCGGCTGGGCCGCTCGCCGAACTGGCCGCCGGAAGCCGACGGCGTGTTCGACCTGGTGCGGGATGTGGTGGCAGCCACGCGCGAGAAGGGGAAAATGGCGGGGGTGGATTGAGGTGCGAGCTCCTCTTCGCTTCTCCCCTTGTGGGAGAAGGTGGCGCGAAGCGCCGGATGAGGGGTCTCTATCCGCGAATTAGACCGCTAGAGAGTCGCGCGCGGAGAGAACCCCTCACCCGGCTGCGCTTCGCGCATCCACCCTCTCCCACAAGGGGCGAGGGTGCACCGTCTGCGCGGAGGGAATCTCCTACCGCCCCAGCTCCGTAGCCTTCGCCACGCGGTCGAACCGCTCCAGCGTCATGATCGCGTCGGCAAACTTCTCCGCGCGCGCGTTCAGCACCGGGCGCGCCAGCGTCAGAAACTTCTGCTGCATCGCCTGCGCATCGGGGAACGAATTCGGCTCTCCGGAAGGATCGGCATAGAGCCGCTCATGCACGCCATCGTCCGTCGTGATGCTGACGCGCGCGCCGAACGGATGGGTGCGGCCGACCTCGAGCCGGTCATCCTGCACCACGTCGAACTTGTCGGCGAGCGCATCGATCGCGGCGTCCCCAAGACGGTTGTAATCGTCCCAGCCGAACGAGCCCTGGTCGAGCGCGAGCGCGCCGGTGAAGAACATCGAGAACTGGCCGCCGACGATCGAGGTCGGATGCCGCTTGGTCGCGGCATCGCCGGTCAAGGTGATGCCGTTCCGGTGCAAACCGATCTCGACGCGCTTGACCTGGTCCGGCGTCAGATTGTGCTCGCGCCGCATCGCGATCAGCGCGTCGATCGCGGCGTGGGTGTAGCGGCAGCTCGGATATGGTTTGACGCCGATCTTCATGGTCTCGTAGGTCTTGCCGAGCTCGGCCACCGCCTTGTCGGGATGCGCATCGTCGGTGTAGCCGGCGAGCAGGCCGTGCTTGCCCTCGACCGATTCCGTCGCGCCGACGAAATCGTTGCGCGCCAGCGTCGCGGCGATCACGCCATTCATCGCGGCGGCGCCGACCTGGTAGCGCTTGTTCCAGGCGCCGTTGACCAGGAATTGCAGCGAGCCCGCGGCCTGGCTGCCGGAGACGCCGAACGCGGCGATGATCTGCTGCTCGGACAGGCCGAACAATTTGCCGGCGGCGGCCGCCGCGCCATAGGTGCCGGCGGTCGCGGTCGGATGGAAGCCGCGCGCATAATGCGAGGTCGGGTCGAGCGCGTTGCCGAGCCGGCAGCAGACCTCATAGCCCGCCACGATCGCGGTCAGCACGTCGCGGCCCGAGGCGCCGATCATCTCGCCGACGGCGAAGGCGGCCGGAACCACCGGCGCGCTCGGATGCAGCGAGGAATCGGCGTGGGTATCGTCGAAGTCGAGGGAATGGCCGAGCGCGCCGTTGAGGAGGGCGGCGACCGCCGGCGTCCAGGTCTTGCTGTCGCCGAACACGGTGGACTCACCCTTGGTGTCGAGCGCGAGCGCTTCCAGCATCTTCAGGATCGAGGGGGTGGATTCCGCCTCGCTGCGGGCCCGGATGGCGCTGCCGAGGAAGTCCAGCGTCAGCACCTTGGCGCGATCCAGCACCTCCACCGGAATATCCTGGTATGTCAGATTGACGACATAGGCGGCGAGCGTTGCGGTTTCGTGAGCCATCGTGTTTCCTCGTTTTGGCGCGCAAGTTAGGCGGGCTGATTTGGCCTTTCAAGCGGCCTTGGGGCCGCGGGCATCAGCCATGCTTTTGCCTGGCTTCAAAAGGATCGGGACTTCTGACGATGGCATTTGCAAAACAGCTGTTCGACCGGATCGGGTCGCGGCGGACGCAACTCGGATTGGCGATCCGGGTCACGGTGGCCGCGGTGGCGGCCTATGCGATCGCCACCGCGCTGCATCTGCTATTGCCACTCTGGGCCGTCCTAACCTCGCTGATCGTGACCCAGATGAGCGTCGGCCGCTCGTTGAAGGCGACGCGCGACTACGTGCTCGGCACCATCGGCGGCGCCATCTATGGCGGCGCCATCGCGATCCTGATCCCTTATTCGACCGAGGCGGGCCTGTTGGGGCTGCTGGTGCTGGCGGTCGCGCCGCTCGCCTTCGTGGCTGCGATCAACCCAAGCCTCAACGCCGCCACGGTGACGGCGATCATCGTGCTGCTGGTTCCGACCATGCATCATTCCGATCCCATGGCGTCGGCGATCGACCGCGTCAGCGAGGTCGGGGTCGGCGCCATCACTGGCCTGCTGGTCTCATTCCTGGTGTTGCCGTCGCGCGCTGTGCGGCAGATCCGCGCCAGCGCGGCCACGCTGCTCGAGCTGATCGCGGATGCCTTCACCGAACTGCTCGCGGGGCTCACGCGCGGCCGCGACAACGATGCGCTGCACCGGATCCAGGACGGCATCGGCACGGCAATGGTGGGCATGAATGCCATCGGCGCCGAAGCCGAGCGTGAGCGCTCCGCGCGACTGTCGAGCGGGCCCGACACCGGCCCGCTGCTGCGCACCGTGCTGCGGCTGCGCCATGACGTCGTGATGATCGGCCGTGCCACGGTGGTGCCGCTGCCGGCCGAGGTGCAGATGCGGCTTGCGGCCCCGCTGACGGAAGTCTCGACCGTGATCGCGCGGTTCCTTCGCTCCGCCGCTGCTGCCTTGCGCGAGGGTGCCGGCGCGCCGGCGATCCATCCGGTCCACGTCGCGCTCCAGCATTATGCCGAGGCCGTTGCCGCCGTCCGTCATGACGGCCTGATCCGCGGTCAGCCCGGCGACACCGCTGAGCGCTTCTTCGCGATCGGCTTCTCGCTGGAGCAGATGCACCAGAACCTCTGCGATCTCGATCGCGTCGTCGGCGAATGGTCGGAAGCCTCGACCGACAAGTCCGCGCGCGTGGCGGAATGATTCTTTAGAGGTCGAAGAAAGCGAGCACTGCCGCGTTGCGCTGCTCGATGCCGTCGGTCAGCGCCTTCAGCGCGACATCGAAGCCGGGCTGCTTCTGCTCCAACTCCCATGCGCCGTCATGGTCCCATTGAAAGCACTGGCCATAGCGCTCGCCCGGCTCGACATGGAGCAGCAGGCAGCGGCTGAGCTGCGACGGCTCGGCAACCGGCACCAGCTGTTTCAGCGAGACGCCGTATTCCTGACGGAAATAGGCGCAGGCCTCTTCGAGCTCGTCCTCGGAATGAGCAATGAAGTCGAGGACGTTGCGCAGCTGCGTGGCCAGCTCGTCCGGTGCATAGAAGCGTAGCTCGGAGGACGATTCAGGCAGCCGTACCAGCAGCTCGGTCTCGCCGCGTGTCAGCAGGAAATTTCGATAGTCATCGGGGAGCCGGACGCCGAGCGTC
This sequence comes from Bradyrhizobium barranii subsp. barranii, assembly GCF_017565645.3. Classification (NCBI taxonomy): domain Bacteria; kingdom Pseudomonadati; phylum Pseudomonadota; class Alphaproteobacteria; order Hyphomicrobiales; family Nitrobacteraceae; genus Bradyrhizobium; species Bradyrhizobium barranii. The sequence goes on along the minus strand of NZ_CP086136.1, from coordinate 23,711 downwards.
TGCTCCGCTTTGCTCACGTCCGCTTCGCTCGCCGGCGCACCGGGTTTCCAGCGCCAGCCTTTGCTTGATGTTCCCGCCTTGCGCTGGGCTTCGTAATCCTCATAGCCGGGAAACGCCATGATGTCCTCGTAGCCGCCGAACCGCGACCATTGAAAGGCGTCGTCGAAGGCCTCTTCGCGCCGCTCGGGAAAATAGCCGCAGAGCAGCTCGGCGCGCTTGAGGATGCGCGTGTGGTTCGGGGCGGTCTTGCAAAGATGCTCGATCGTCTTCAGTGATGCCTCGGGATTGTCGGCCTGAAGATAGACGTCGCTCAACAATTCCAGGATGCGCCCCTCGAGGTCGTTCTCATAGATGGACCACGCATAATGCGGCTGCCCGGCAGCGCGCCGCGCAACGAGCGTATCGCGCGCCTGTTCGGCAAAGCGCGCCGCCTGTGCGAGATCTTCACCGGCGACCTTGCCGCGGCGAGCGGCGTGCCAGAGATACAACGGCTCATGTTCGGCCGGCGTGCCCTTGAGCGCGTCGAGCTGCGCGGCCTGCTCGGCGATCGGCGCGCTGAGCGCCAGGATCATCAGCTCATCGAGCCCCTTCTGCCAGTCCGGCTTGGCTCGCGGATTGGGCCCGAGGTCGCGCAGCGTGTAGTTGGTATGGTCCGTCTCGACATAGCCGGCCGCGACCAGCTTGGCGACATGGCGGCGGAAAGCCGCTGCGGCGCCGGCGATATCAGGAAATTCCTTGCGCAGGAATTCGTTCGCGTCGGGATCGCCCTTCCAGTTCATATGAACGCCGATCACCATGGGATCGCTGCCCGGGACCAGCATCAGCTCGCGATCGTCATCGCCGGGTGCGCGGTGGAAGAACTTTGCCAGATACATGCGACCCTCCGAACGCGCCGCCGGGATCGGGGCGCCACGTCTCAGTCGCAGTTTCAGGGAAACCGGTTCATGCCGGCCGGCAAGAGCGTTTTCGAGCGAAGTGGATAGCGGTTCGCGTGAAGAAAACGCGTCCAAAACTACAATCAGCGCCTGTTCAGGCCCTTGGCCACCATGCGCCAGACCAGCAGGTCGATGCGGTCCTGGCCGAAGAACGGCTCGTTCTCGAACACGAAGGTCGGCACGCCCCAATGACCGGAGGCGGCGTGGTCCTTTTCGTTCTCCGTGATCACCCGCTCGTAGCGATCGGGGTCGGCACTGATCGCTTCATCCATCGCGGCGAGATCGAAGCCGGCTGCTTCAGTGGCGCGCGCGAGGTGATCGCCTTCGTTCCATCCCGCCACCGAGCCGTCCCACAGCACGCGCGCGATCGCATCGGTGAATGCGAGCGAGCGGCCTTCGAGCTGCGCCATCGCGCCCAGCCGGGTCAGGCGGTGGATGTAGGGCTGCTCGGCCGTAACATCGAACGTCGTCTTGTCCTGCACGATCGGATCGGGCCTCGGAAAGCGGAACGGGATGCCCTCGTGCTGCGCCACGCGCGTGCTGTCGAGCACCACATAGCGAATGAAGTTCGGGCTGGCCTTCTTGAAGAAGCCGGGCACGCGGACGGCGAGCGGATAGACCGGCCGCAGATTCACCGCGAGATCGTACTCTTCGACGAGCTTGAGCGTCTTCGGCAGCGCCAGATAGCTGAAGGGACTGCGGTAGGAGTAGAAGAGGTCCACGGACAGGGTCATCGCACCGGCTCCATGATCCCGATCATCCCGCCAGTCTGCGCGTCAGCATGCGGAAGCGCAAGATCAGGAGGCCGGCATAGACGAACGTGCCGGTCGAGAACCCGATCCAGACGCCGACCGCGCCGAGCCCGACATTGAAGGCCAGCACCCAGGCGATGGGAAAGGCGACGCACCAATAGCCGATCGCCGCGAACAGCAACGTCATCCTTGTATCGTTGATGCCGCGCAGCGCGCCGGCCATGATGGTCTGGAGGCCGTCGGCGATGAAGAAGGTCGCGCCGACCAGCAGCAGGGTCGCCGTCAGCTCGACAGTGGCCGCGCTGGCCTCGCTGCTCCCGAAGAACAACCGTCCGAGCTCATAGCGGCCGAGGATGATGGCAACGGTCAGGGTCGAGACCAACGCTACGCCAAGTACCGCCGCGACGAGGCCCGCGCGCCTCACCGCGGCCGGGTCGTCGCGGCCGAAAGCATGGCCGACGCGGACCGTCGCCGCCATGCCGATGCCAAGCGGGACCATGAACAGCACGGCCGTGACCTGGAGCGCGATCTGGTGCGCGGCAAGGGCAGTGGTCGAGATCAATCCCATCAGCAGCGCGGCGGACGAGAACAGGCCGTATTCCAGCAGCAGGGAAAACGAGATCGGCGCGCCGACCGCGATGAGCTGTCGCATCAGGGGCCAGTCGATCCGCCACAGATGGGCGAGCGGGCGGTAGTCCGCGAATGGCTTTCGCCATGCGGCGATGGCGAGCACGGCGAGGAAGGTGCCGAGATTGACGAGCGTGGTCGCAAGCCCCGCGCCGAACAGGCCGAGCTCCGGCAGGCCGAACAGGCCGTGGATCAGGCAATAGACCAGCGCCGCGTTGGCGGGGATCGCTGCAACGGTGATCCACAGCGGCGGCTGCGGCCGGTTCACCGCGCTCATCATGCTGCGCAACGCGATGAAGCCGAGCGCCGGCGCGATGCCCCAGGCCAGCCCGTTCAGATAGCGCTGCGCGAGCGCGGCCGATTGCGGCGCCTGTCCGAGCGCCAGCAGGATGCGCTCGCCGTAGAGCGGCGAGGCCATCATCGGCAGCGAGATCAGGAGCGCGATCCACAGGCCGGCGCGCAGGGAGCGGCGGATGCGCTTGACGTCGCCGGCGCCGAACGCCTGCGCGGCCAGCGGCGACACCGCGGCCATCAATCCGAGCCCGAAGGTGAAGCTGACGAAATAGACCGTGTGCGCCAGCGCGGCGGCCGCGACCGCATCCTCGCCGAGCCGCCCGATCAGCGCGAGATCGGTCGTGATCATCGCGATCTGCCCGAGCTGCGTCAGCATCATCGGCACGGCCAGCCGCAGCGTCTCGACGAACTCTTCGGCGAGATGGTTTTGCGGCACGCCGGCTTGCGGCTGCGGACGAGGCTGGACGGTGTCGAGCATGGCGGTTGCAATAGCACAGCCGCACGTCGAAAACATGGCCCCGAGTGCGAGATGCTTCTTCACCCTCTCCCCAAGGGGAGAGGGTGGCTCGCCGCGCAGCGGCGAGACGGGTGAGGGGTATGTCTCCGCGAATTCAAATCAGAGTGGATTCGCGGAGACATACCCCTCATCCGGCGCTTCGCGCCACCTTCTCCCACAAGGGGAGAAGGGAAGAGGAGCCCTCAGCCTTTCCTCTCCGGCACGCGCCTGATCTTCGCGCCGAGCGCGTTCAGGCGTTCGTCGATGCGCTCATAGCCGCGCTCGATCTGGTCGGCGTTGTTGATCGTGGAGGTGCCCTCGGCGCAGACCGCGGCGAGCAGCATCGCCATGCCGGCGCGGATGTCGGGCGAGATCATCGATGCGCCGCGCAGGCGGCTGGGGCCGGCGATGATGGCGCGATGAGGATCACAGAGAACAATTCGCGCGCCCATGGCGATCAGCTTGTCGACGAAGAACATCCGCGATTCGAACATCTTCTCGAACATCAGGATCACGCCGTCGCATTGCGTGGCGGTGACGATCGCGATCGACATCAGATCGGCCGGGAAGGCCGGCCAGGGCTGGTCTTCCAGCTTCGGCACGTGGCCGCCGAAATCGTCCTGGATCTTCAGCGTCTGGTTCGAGGGGACGATGAGATCGTCGCCCTCGATGCGGCAGACGATGCCGAGCCGCTCGAATCCCATGCGGATCGAACGCAGATGCTCGACACCGGCGCGCACGATGCGAAGCGGGGAACGCGTGACGGCCGCAAGCCCGATCAGCGAGCCGACCTCGATATGGTCGGGCTGGATCCGGTAGGTCGTGGCGCCCAGCGCCGCCGGCCCATGCACGATCATGGTGTTGGTGCCGATGCCCTCGATTCGCGCGCCGAGCGCGACCAGGAAATTGGCGAGGTCCTGCACATGCGGCTCGGAGGCCGCGTTGCGCAAATGGGTAACGCCGTCGGCTGCGACCGCTGCGACCAGCGCGTTCTCGGTTGCGGTGACGCTCGGCTCGTCCAGAAACACGTCGGCACCGGCGAGCTTTGCCGCGCGGAATTCGAGCCGGTCGGTCGCGGTGACCTTTGCGCCCAGCTGTTCGAGCGCGAGCACATGGGTGTCCAGGCGGCGGCGGCCGATGACGTCGCCGCCGGGCGGCGGCAGCATCACTTCGCCGCAGCGGGCGAGCAGGGGGCCCGCGAGCAGGATCGAGGCGCGGATACGGACGCAGAGCTCGGGGTCGAGGTCGGCGGCGCGGATGCTCTTGGCGTGGATGTGCAGCGTGTTGCGGGCGGTCCATTCCGCCGCCGCGCCGACCGAGCGGATCAGCTCGACCAGCGTCTCGGTGTCGCGGATCCGCGGTACGTTCTCCAGCGTCACCGGATGTTCGGTGAGCAGGGCGGCGGCGATGATCGGCAGCGCCGAATTCTTGTTGCCGGACGGCTCGATCGAGCCCGAGAGCCGGTGACCGCCCTCGACAATGTACTGGATGGGCGCCACGGGGTTCTCGCTGTCCTGTTGGGTGGGGCTGTTTCGGGCGGAAACTACAGAGAATTGACCGCGGGAGCAATTGTGCTCGCTGCGGTTAGAGCCAGCCTGTTAGCCCCGAAGAGGCTGCTAGCCCCTCATGGTGAGGAGCGCGGAACGCGCGTCTCGAACCATGAAGGCCCGGACATCTTGCTTGCGACCATCCTTCGAGACGCCCGCTTCGCGGGCTCCTCTGTCCCGTGCTGAGGAGCGGGCTTCAATGCCCCAGGATGAGCCGGTCTCCCGTCCGCCACCGCGCGAGCCATTCTATCCCGCCCGGCGACCTTGAAGTTACAAGGATGAGGATCGGAGCTTGCGGCAAGCGGCCCTAGAACAGGCCGATGTTGTTCGCCACCACATAAAGGACGACGATCAGCATCAGGACGCCCATGGCGAGGAAAGATATCTCGATGGCGATGGCGCCGCTGCCGAGCGCGGCCGCGACGCCCGCCAGAAGCCTCTCCTCGCGAAACACGAGCGCGAGCACGGAGAACAGGATGGCGAGCAGGCCGAGCGAGATCGCGCCGATCGAGGATGCCTCCCTCAGCTGGCTTCCCGTCGACTTCTCGCGTGGCGGCGCCTGATACTCGACGCCCTTGACCCGCGCGATCATGCGATCCTTCAGGCGGTGGCCGGTGTCGACAATCACTTTGTCGGCCGGCGGCGGCGGGTAGATCGCGGGTATGACCCAATGCGACAACACGGCCGCGATCAGCGCCAGCACACCGACGATGCTACCGATCACGCCGAGACGGCGAGAGGGGAGGACAGGGCTGGCAGTTGCGGAACTGGTCATGGCCGCGACGTTTCCCGGCCAGAACGGGCCGATGGGTTCACGCCATTTCGTCGTGATGGCCGCTGGTCGGGTTCATCGGCGGTGTCTCCACAGCGTCATGGCCGAGCATAGCCGTCCAAAGGACGGCGTCGCTTCCGCTCGCCTGTCCCGGCCATCCACGCCTTTGCCCCGATGCACGAAGAACGTGCCCTGGGACAATCCCGGGCATGACGCCCCTTCGTGAATGTGTCTCCACACAAATAACTTTGACACAGTCGCCCGAAATTTCGCAATAGAATCAAGGGTCACTCGACGTGCCGTAAAATAATTCTCTGACTCAAATAACTCAACAGCCTGACTCTAGGAACGCGCTCCAACGCCTAACTCTGACTCTACCGCGTCGGGCGCCGCTTCTGGTTGTATCGACGCCTTTGCAAGGCGGCGCACTGGAACGTCCCGCACTCGGCGGACGCGGGAGGGTATACTTAGGTGGCCATCGAAGGCGTCATTGGCCAAGAAGTTAACGGTCTATCGAGAGTTTGAAGGCCTGCAGGTGCGGACGCCATCAGGTGTTGACCGATGATTAAACGTCATGAGCTCGCTCGATCTAAGCGAACCACGTCGAGCTTCATCAGAATGGCAATTGCGTCATGATTTATCGCGAGCGAATACGACATCGAACTTCTGTTTGGCGACCACCTGATCAAAGACGCCGTTCAGCCGGTCGTTGGCCGCGTCATAATTGAGCGTGTAGGTCGAGCCGTTGTAACCGGCGGCGCGCAACTCGAAGAGCAATTTGAGCGCGTTACCGTCCCTGCTCGCGACCGCGACATGAAAAGGCAATGGTCTCGGATTTGCGTAGCTCGCGTCGAGTTTGCCGTCCGCGTCAACAGCTCGGATGGTGATCACGTAACCTCCCTGGAGACGTACCCAGCGGCCGAGTAGCCTGTCAAATGCCGGTTCAGCTGACGACTGCCTTGCGGCCGTCGTTGCGGATGGCTGCTGAGAAGGCTGCTGCGCCAATGCCGGATTCACGATCAGGGAGAGGCAGAGCATCACAAATGGAATGGGATTCATATTGGTTCGATCCGCTTGGTTGCTTCTTCGTCGATCCCGCCCCATGAACCTTGCTTCCTGCCATGAAGCGCTCAGGCCGCTTTATTTGTAAAGCCCCGGTAGTGGCTCAGATCAGTCGCGCTCCGCTACTAAATCGGGTGACATATTGTAAGGTAAACTTATTATTGCTGCAGAGCATTTTCTACAGTCATTGCGATCCATGCAGAACTCGATAGACCCTGCTTGCGTGCGGTGGCATTGAGCGCGTCGACGACATCCGGCGCAAGTGGAACGTTGACAATGACGTCCAGCCCGCTTTCCAAGCTGTAGACCAACTGCGTGATTTGCCCAGCGAAGCGCCGAACCTTTGCAGCTTTTTCTGCATCAGTCTGCGAGCTTTCTTGAGCGACGATCAGGCAGTAAGCGCCGACAAGATGACTTACAATCTGACTCTTTGCCATACCGTCACGACGTAGAGTATCGATAGTCGAGTTGAGCCGGCCGAGACTTCCCATCGCGTCAGCGTCGGGAAGAAGGGCCTTCATTCTTTCAAGCTTTGAGGGATCGCTGCTGGTAAAATTGAAAGGACAGTTGAGTTTTTCGATAGCGGCGGAGGGCTCTGGCGAGAGCATGATTCCCAATAGCATGAGGCTTCGCGGCAGTGACATCTTAGTCATGGGATGCTCCGTCATTTGTGAGCCAGACGGAGAGACTGCTACGCTGATAAAGTTAGAGCAATATGCCTGAACCGCGGGACACTCTAACGAAAATTGTCAGGGAGACTGACGCTTGGTGTAGGTGATCACGTGCCACGTCGTTCCTCGAGGACGACCACGGCGGACCTGTAGCGGGTGATGGCGCGTCGCAGCGTTGCAGCCCACTGAAACCGCCTTCGCGAGATTTTCGGGTCGTTCGATTTTCAGCTTTGCAATAAGGTCGCCGAATGAGCCGAGCGCCAAATCGCTCGGCGAGCTATGGCGGAATCTGGGTGATGACGGTGTGAGGAAGGCGGCGTATCGAGGCGGGTGACGAGCCTGCCAGAACCTCTCGAGGAGAGCGATACGCCATGACCGAGACTACCAATGTTCTTGCTTTCCGTCAGCCGTCCGCGGTTGATGATCCACTGACCGATATCGTTCGAGCCGGCGCGCGGGACCTGCTTGCCAGGGCGATCGAGATCGAGGTTGGCGCGTTTCTGGCCAGCAAGGCCAATCTGACGCTGCCCGACGGTCGAGCGCGCCTGGTCCGACATGGGCACGGTCCGGTGCGCGAGATTGCGACCGGCATCGGTCCGGTGGAGGTCGCTCGTCCCAAGGTCCGCGACCGCGGAGCGAGCGGGCCAGGCGACCGCCTCCGCTTCAGTTCGGCAATCCTGCCGCTATGGGCGCGGCGGACGAAGAGCCTGGATGCCTTGATCCCGGTCCTCTATTTGCGCGGCATCTCGACCGGCGACTTCCAGGAGGCGCTCTCGGCGCTGCTCGGCAAGGATGCGCCGAACCTGTCGCCTTCGGTGATCGCCGGCCTGAAGGCCGATTGGCAGGTCGAGTACGAACGCTGGCAGAGACGCGATCTGTCGGCGCGTCGCTATGTCTACATCTGGGCCGATGGCGTGTACCTGCAGGCCCGCATGGAAGATCACAGCGAATGCATGCTGGTGCTGATTGGCACCACGCCGGAAGGCAAGAAGGAGCTGATCGGCTTCCAGGTCGGCGTGCGCGAGAGCGCGCAGAGCTGGCGCGAACTCCTGATCGACCTGCGGCAACGCGGGTTACGATTGCCCCGCAACTCGCCATCGGCGACGGCGCCCTCGGCTTCTGGAAGGCACTGGACGAGGCCTTTCCCGGCACGCGGCACCAACGATGCTGGTGCCATAAAGTGAGCAACGTACTCGACAAGGTCGCCAAATCCGTGCAGGGCCCCATGAAGAACGACCTGCGGAACATCTATCTGGCCCCACACCGGGCCGAAGCTGAAACCGCGATCGACGTCTTCGTCGAGAAATACCACGTCAAATACGGACGTGCGGTGGAGTGCCTGATCAAGGATCGCCATGCGCTGCTCGCCTTCTTCGACTTCCCTGCTGAGCACTGGATCCACCTACGCAGCTCGAACCCGATCGAGAGCGTCTTCGCCACGGTGCGCCACCGAACGGTGCGGACCAAGGGATCGCTGTCGCAACAAACTGCGAAGCTGATGGTGTTCAAGCTCATCGACGCCGCATCGAAGACCTGGCGGCGATTGAAGAGCACGAACCAGTTGCCGAAAGTCATCGCCGGTGTAAAGTTCATCGACGGAATCGAAGTCATTCCGAACACTGAAAGCCACGCCGCCTGATCAGGCCGCGTCACCCAAAATCAGCCATAGCTCTCGCTCGGCTTGCGAATCGATGACGGATAACTGTCGACGGAGATGTTGGAAAAGTTATTGACACTCTGTGACATCGCACCAAGCTAGCCGTCGTTCTCGACCCGAATGCCAAAGCGATGTTTTCGATCCGACATTCAGCCCGTTTACCGATTTCGCACTGCCAGAGGCTAGGACGCGCGTCAGAATAATCACGCACCCGGCGATTGAGCAAATGCCCCTAGAATTTGTGAGTCGATCTCGTGACAGACCTTCACCAAATTCTGCAAGCGATTGTAACCATTTTGGCCGTTATCAATCCCGTAGTGTGCGGTTCGCTCTTTCTGAGCCTGACGCCGAATCTGACCGCGCCGGAACGACGACGCGAGGCGGCCAAGGTCGCCCTCAACATTCTGATCATATTGATGGGCTCTGCGTTGGTCGGACTCAAGGTTTTAAGCATCTTCGGGATTTCGCTTGACGTGTTCAGGGTCGTCGGCGGAATGATCATCGCGTATATGGGATTCGATATGCTGCGTGGCAGCCATACGGTTGCTCAGGCGCCGCCCGACAATAGCGACGCGGACGTTCAGGGCTCACTTGTACCACTTTTAATGTTTGCAGCCGGTCCCGGAACTATTACGGCCGTGGTCACGTTGGCAGCTGTTCATACGCCCGATGGTTTGCCGGTGACGGCAATCATCGCCGCTGTCGCTGGAGCAGGCGTAACATTTGTGGCGTTGACCCTCGCTGTTCGGCTTGGGCCTCGTCTAGGCCGAGGCACGCAAGCGACAGTCACACGCTTCATGGGGCTCATCGTAGCATCCATGGGAATGCAATTCGTGCTGGTCGGCCTAAAGGCGTTTCTTGAGACTTAGGGTCACAATCATCGCGTAGCGAACAATCGGCCAATGAGGTGGCGCTCGAGGGCATCCTTCCCGCGGAAAGCTTTCGCTTGTTCGAGCCGTTTTACACCACAAAGGAAAATGGTCTCGGTCTCGGGATGTCAATCTGTTCGACGATAATTGAGGCGCATGGAACGTCATGCCCAGGACAAGCCCGGGCATGACGATCACCCAAAGCCACGAGCCTCAGATATCGATCGTCGCGCTCAGCGAATGTTCCTGGATGAAGTCGCGGCGCGGTTCGACCACGTCGCCCATCAGCTTGGTGAAGATGTCGTCGGCCTCGTCGACCTCCTTGACCTTCACCTGCAACAGCGAGCGCGCATCGATGTCCAGCGTCGTTTCCCAGAGCTGCTCCGGGTTCATCTCGCCCAGACCTTTGTAACGCTGGAGCGTGATGCCCTTGCGGCCGGCGTCGGTGACCGCTTCGAACAGGTCGACCGGGCCGTAGACCATGTGCTCGATGTCCTTGCGCCGCAGCTTGCCGGGGCGGGCATAAACGTCCTGGAGCTTCACGGTGTATTCGTCGAGCTTGCGGGCTTCGACCGAGCCCAGGAAGGCGGCGTCGATGACGGCGGCTTCCTTGACGCCGCGCACGGTGCGCTCGAACTGGAAGCCCTGGCCTTCCACGTACTGGCCGACCCAGCCGCGCTCGACCTCCTCGGCCTGGTTGTCCAGCCGTCCCGCGATGTATTGTGCCGCTGCGGCGGCTTTCTCGGGATCGCCGTAGATTGCCTTGTTGAGCACGCCGGTGATGGCGGCCTGCTCGATCACCTTGCGATTGTAGCGGCTGTGCAGATTGCGCAGGACGCTGCGGACGGTGCGGGCGTCGTCGACCAGCGAGCGCAAATCGCGGCCGGTGCGATCACCGCCGACGCCGGGAATGAAGACGCAGTCGTCGAGGCCTGTGTCGATCAGATAATCCTCGAGCGCCCGCTCGTCCTTCAGATACTGCTCGGACTTGCCGCGGCTGACCTTATAGAGCGGCGGCTGGGCGATATAGAGGTAACCGCCGTCGATGATGTCGCGCATCTGCCGGTAGAAGAAGGTCAGCAGCAGCGTGCGGATGTGGGCGCCGTCGACGTCGGCGTCCGTCATCACGATGATCTTGTGATAGCGCAGCTTCTCGATCGAGAATTCGTCGCTGATGCCGGTGCCGAGCGCGGTGATCAGCGTGCCGATCTGCTCGCTTCCCAGCATCTTGTCGGGGCGGACGCGTTCGACGTTGAGGATCTTGCCGCGCAGCGGCAGCACCGCCTGGAATTCGCGGTTGCGGCCCTGCTTGGCGCTGCCGCCTGCCGAGTCGCCCTCGACGATGAAGAGTTCGGACTTCGCCGGGTCCTTTTCCTGGCAGTCGGCGAGCTTGCCGGGCAGCGAGGAGACCGAGAGCGGGCTCTTGCGCGTCAGCTCGCGCGCCTTTCGCGCGGCTTCACGCGCCGCGGCGGCCTGGATCACCTTGCCGACGATCATCTTGGCTTCGCTAGGGTGCTCCTCGAACCAGGCCTGGAGCGCCTCGTTGAGGACGTTCTCGACCACGGGACGCACTTCCGAGGACACCAGCTTGTCCTTGGTCTGCGACGAGAATTTCGGATCGGGCACCTTCACCGAGAGAACGGCGGTGAGGCCTTCACGGCAATCGTCGCCGGTCAGCGCGATCTTTTCCTTCTTCGCATTGGCCTCGGCATAGCCGTTGACCTGGCGCGTCAGCGCGCCGCGGAAACCGGCCAGATGGGTGCCGCCGTCACGCTGCGGGATGTTGTTGGTGAAGCACAGCACGTTCTCGTGGTAGCTGTCGTTCCACCACAGTGCGGCCTCGACGCCGATGCCGTTGGCCTCCGCGCGCACCATGATCGGCGCCGGCACGATCGCCTTCTTGTTGCGGTCGAGATATTTGACGAACTCCTCGACGCCGCCGGAATAGTGCATCTCCTCGCGCTTCTCGACCGCATGGCGCATGTCGGAGAGGGCGATGTTGACGCCGGAATTGAGGAAGGCGAGCTCGCGCAGCCGGTGCTCCAGCGTCGCAAAATCATATTCGATGTTCTTGAAGGTTTCCGTCGAGGCCTGGAACGTCACCTCGGTGCCGCGCTTGCCCGGCGCGTCGCCGACCACCACCAGCGGTGCGACCGCATCGCCATGGGCGAACTCGATGTAGTGCTCCTTGTTGTCGCGCCAGATGCGCAAGCCGAGCTTGCTCGACAGCGCGTTGACGACGGAGACGCCGACGCCGTGCAGGCCGCCGGAGACCTTGTAGGAATTCTGGTCGAACTTTCCGCCGGCATGGAGCTGGGTCATGATGACCTCGGCCGCGGAGATGCCTTCACCCTTGTGGATGTCGACGGGAATGCCGCGACCGTCGTCGCGCACCGTGACGGAATTGTCGGCATTGAGCACGACGTCGACGCGCGTGGCATGGCCTGCGAGCGCCTCGTCGATCGCGTTGTCGACGACCTCGTAGACCATGTGATGCAGGCCGGAGCCGTCGTCGGTGTCGCCGATATACATGCCCGGGCGCTTGCGGACGGCGTCGAGACCCTTGAGCACGCGGATCGATTCCGCCCCGTAATCGCTTGGATTTGAGGGCTCGTTTTCGGCAGGCGTCTGCCGAGCAGGTTCTGTCATGAGAGGCCTTCGAGATGTCGCCCGAATCAGCCGCGCAAAAGGCGCTGATTTGCAGGCTATTTGTGCCATGAAAGACCGCTTGCGCCTAGCGCAAAGTATCCTCCGGCAACCCTTTGACGAAATAGGGGTTTTTTGCCGGTTTTCAAGGCTCTCGAAGGCCGATTCTGGGGCTTGCGAAAAGGGCGATTCGAGGTCCTGTTTTTAGCTCTTGAAGGCGTGGATTTTGCGGGGCGGAGAAGCGCGTTCCCAGGCGCCGTGGCGTCCCGGAACAGGTCACTTGGTTCAGTAGATCTGATCCGGCTTCTTGTCGTTGTCGCCCAAGCTGAGGGACCAGGCCTCGCCTGAGGCCACGGTGATGGTATCGGTGCGCACCGGATAGCCCGACACGACCAGCTTGTAGGAATATTTGCCGGGCGGCAGATCCAGCGTTTGTGGGTGATTGACGCCGCCCGCGATCTTGATGGTCTGATCGTTGATCGTGAGCGAAGCCGTGTCCGGCGCGAGATAGCCGAATATCAGCCGCGCTTGTCCTGCTATCGGCAGGAAATTGGCCTTGGCCACGGCCTCCGTATTCCGTTGCACCAGGTCGACTGTGGTCTCGTCCTTCGCGCGGCCGAGCTTCAGGGTGGCCGGCCCCTTCGGGGAGACAAAGGCGAGCTGAGCGTGATCGGCGGCAACCACAGTGCCCTCAGGCCTTTCCTCCCAGCCGCGCTTTGCGAGCTCCGTGCGGTAGAAGGCGAGCACATCGCTGAGCTGGGCCGGTACACGGGCTTCGAGCCCGACCCGCAGCGGGATTTCGATGCCGGTCATATGGGTGGTGTTGGAGCTGGAGAAGTTGTGTTGCTTCGGCACCGGCATCGCGGCGTCTGGATCCGCCGGTGTGAGTGCGGCCGAAGTTTGCGGTGACGGGTGCGGCAGCCATCCGCCGGCGCCTGCGGCGACCAGGCCGCCCGCGAGAAGAGCCAGGCCGCACGCGAACAGCCGCCATCGTGCCGGGACCTTCGTTCTGCGCCTCACCGTCGTCATGCCACTCTCCAGGGATGTCGCGCGTTGTAGTCTTCGCGCGATGCAGCGGCTGCGACACAGTCGCCGCCGCCTCCGGACGACTAGTCGCCCCACCAACCGGACAGGTTCAACCTGACCGTTACAGGCACAGGCGGCGGGATCAATACATCTGAAGCGGCAGCACGTCGCCGCTTGGCCCCACGAGGAGGCCCCAGGGCGTCGCCGGCGGCTACGGTCAGGGTCTCGTTGCGAGCGGGCTGCCCGGGCAGGCGCAGCTCATACTGATACTTGCCGGGCGGTAGATCCAGCATCGGGCCTTTCGGCGATTGCGGGCCGCCGGCGCCGGCAACGCATCCAGCGCGCCAAATGAAGGATCCACTGCCGGCACTCCCTTCTATACGCGATGATATTTCGCGCAGGCTTTCGAAGCGGATCCGCCGAACGATTTCCTAGCGAAGAAGGATGAGTCGTGGCATTGGCCACGACTTGTCGCGCTCAGTCCCTCGCTCTTTCAAGTGCGTGTCGAATGACCTTTTGCTCATCCTCCGTCATCTGCGTTGCGCCAAGCTTGAAGGTCAGCTTGTCGATCTTGCCGGTGAAACGGAAGGGCAGCTTATAGCTGTCGTCCACCGTCGTGCGGGTGTCGCTGCCGATGTCAAACGTTTCGTCGATGGCCATAAGAAACGGAATCGTGTGCGGGATCGTCTTTGCGGCCACCAGCTTGCCATCGGCCGTCAGTACGCCGGTGCCACCCTTGCCCGGGCCGGGTCCGTTGTACTTGAAGTCGAATACAATGGTGTGCTTGCCCGGCTTGAGCGCATCGGTAAACAAGTCGCGACCGCCAATGCCGCCTTCCCAGCGGTACCGTTCCAGATCGAGCAAGTTGTATACGAAGACCGGCTTGCCTTTGAGCAGGTAGAGGGCGTATCCGCCAAAGCGACCGCCTAGAGTTGCGATCATTCCTTCCGCGCCGCCTTTAGGAACGGTAACCTCGGCCGTGATCGTGTAATCCTTATTGAGAAGGCTCGGAGCGTTAGCGTCAGGGATGCCAGCGTTCTCACCAGAATATGTGAAAACGGTTCGTCCGGCGGTCGCGCTTGGGCGCGGTGTCACAATGCGGGGCAGGACCGAGTTGTCCAGCGGAAAGACCTGGTATTTCGCCGCCTCCGACAGGAACAACGCTTGCAACTCCCTGAGCTTGTCGGGATTCTTGGCTGCGAGGTCATTGGCCTGCGAGTAATCCTCGGCGATGTTGTAAAGCTCCCACTTGTATTCATTGATCCCCGGCAGCTTGGCGGTGCCCAGAAGCCAGGGAGGCGCAGGCGGCGTCGTACATGCATACCAACCATCGTGATAGATGCCGCGGTTCGCGAACATCTCGAAATACTGCGTGTCGCGCTTTGACGGCGCGTTGGCGTTAGCCTGGTCGAACGTATAGGCCATGCTGACGCCCTCGATGGGCCTTTGCTTGATTCCATTGACGGTGTCGGGAGCCTGAATGCCTGTGGCTTCCAGAATCGTCGGCACGATGTCGATCATGTGATGGAATTGGCTGCGGATGCCGCCGACGTCCTTGATGTGGCCGGGCCATGAGATGGCCATGCCTTGCCGGGTGCCGCCGAAGTGCGATGCCACCTGCTTGGTCCATTTGAACGGGGTGTCGAAGGCCCACGACCACGCCACCGACATATGCGGGTAGGTCTTGTCGGAGCCCCAATCCTCGTAGTGCAGCATCAGCTCGGTTTCGGGCAGTTTCAGAATGCCGTTGTAGGCGGTCATCTGGTTCGGAGTGCCCTCGAGCGTTCCTTCGGCGCTGGTGCCATTGTCGCCGCTGATGTAGATGATCAGCGTGTTGTCGAGTTTGCCCATGTCCTCGACCGCCTGGATGACGCGGCCGATTTCGTAGTCGGTATACGCCGCATAGCCGGCAAACACCTCGGCTTCGCGCGCGTACAATTTCTTCTGGATGAACGAGAGCGAGTCCCACTTCGGCAGCGTATCCGGCCAGGCGGTGAGCTGGGTGTTCGCCGGGATAACCCCGAGCTTCTTCTGGTTGGCGAAGATCTGCTCGCGCAGCTTCTCCCAACCCATGTCGAACTTGCCCTTGAACTTCTCGCTCCATTCCTTCTTCGGCTGATGTGGCGAATGGGTGCCGCCGGGCACGTAGTAGACGAAGAACGGCTTCTCGGGCGCCGCCGCGTTCAGTCCGTTCATGTAGTTGATGGCGTCATCCGCCATGTCGGTGATGAGGTTGTAGCCGGTCTTGCCGACCCATGGAAAAACCTGGCTCGTGTTGCGGAAAAGGTAAGGCGTCCACTGGTCGGTCTCGCCGCCCATGAACCCATAAAAATACTGAAATCCCATGCCGATTGGCCATTGGTCGAACGGCCCGGCCGAGCTGTACAGATAGGTCGGGGTGTTGTGGTTCTTGCCGAACCATGAGGTGGCAAATCCATTGTCCCGAAGGATAGTCCCGACCGTTGCACTGTCGGGGCCGATGACGGAATCGTAGCCGGGAAAGCCGGTGGACATTTCACCGATCACGCCAAACCCCACCGAGTGGTGGTTGCGGCCGGTGATCAGCGCTGCCCGCGTCGGCGAGCAGAGCGCTGTCGAGTGAAACTGCGTGTAACGCAGGCCCGCCTTGGCGATGCGATCCATGTTCGGGGTCGGGACCACCCCACCGAAGGTGCCGGTCACGCCATAACCCTGGTCGTCGGTCATGATCAGCAGCACGTTCGGCGCGCCTTTGGGCGGCACAACGGACGGTGGCCAGTATGGCTTGGAGTCCGTGGCATCTTCCTTGATCACGCCTTCGAACTTCGGAGGTTCAGGCGGAAGCTGCTTGCCATCGATGGTTGTCGTGGCGCTCGGCGAACCCGGCGTGCCGGTGGTTTGCTGCGCGAGGCTGGTCGTCTCCAGCGCGCACAGCCAAAAAGCGACCGTCAGTGCGGTGCCGCAAAGCAGCAAGTTGCGGTGGTTTAGTAAGCGACTTTCTGGCCTTGAGCTATCGTCAACGTGACGGGTACGGTTCATTGCAAGCTCCCTCTTGGAGACGTCAGAACCCTGTTGACGCCTATTCGGGCCGCAATGCCGCAACGCTCTGTTGATTTAGATCAACTTTCCGCCCACGGGTCCGAAACGCCGGCTGCGCGTGGGCGCACCTGCTTCGTCGCACCTCAATACATCTGCAGCGGAAGCACGTCGCCGCTTGGCCCCACCAGGAGGCCCCAGGCGTCGCCGGCGGCTACGGTCAGGGTCTCGTTGCGAGTGGGCTGCCCGGGTAGGCGCAGCGCATACTGGTACTTGCCGGGCGGCAGGTCGAGCATCGGGCCTTTCGGCGATTGCGGGCCGCCGGCCCCGGCCGCGATCTTGATGGTCTGCTTGTTGATCGTCAGCGACGCCTCCTTCGGCCCGATATTGCCGAGCATCAGCCTGGCCTGGCCCGCCTTGGGCATGATGTCGGCCATGGCCGCTGCCTGCGGATTCCGCTGCACCAGGCTGACCGTTGTCTCCTCCCTGGCGCGGCCGAGCTTCAGCATGGCCGGACCCTCCGGCGAGGTGAACGCCAGCTCCGCCCGATCGGCGGTGACAGTCGCGCCGTCAGTCTTTTCCTGCCAGCCGCGCTTGGTGAGCTCTGCGCGATAGAAGGCGAGGACATCTGAGAGCTCAGCCGGAATGCTGGCTTCAAGCTCCTTGCGGAACGACTGGTCGCTGCCGGGGAATTTCGTCGAGCTGATCCCGCTCGAGCTGCGCTGCGTCGGCACCGGCAGGGCGGAATCGGGATCGGGCTTCAGCGGCTCGGTCGATTTTGCTTGGATCGGCTTTGCTTCTGCCGATTTGGTCGCAACCGGCTTCGCCGCAGCCACGACCAGGCCGGATCCGTTGGCGCTGACATTCACCTTCGGGCCCATCTGCATCACGGTCATCGAGATCGACTTGCCGGCCTTGGAGAATTCCATCACCGCCATGTTGGGCTGGTTGATGACGGAGGGCTGCTCTTTCCAGCCCGCGTTCTTCAACGATGCGCGGTAGAAGCTGCCGAGAGCCTTCACGCTCGACGTGGAAGAGAATTCGAGCCGGCCGTCGCCGCCTTCGAACGTCACGCCTTCGGCGGTCTCGGGCAGCGGCACCGGCGTCTTGCTGTCGGCGAGCGCATTGAGCGGCGCATCGGACAGTCCGGCGGCCTGCACCTTGCGGCGGGCCTCGTCGGCGGCGATCATCTTCTGTGCGGCTGCTGCGGCATCGCTGAAGAACTTGTCGTCGGCCTCCTTCTTCGCCTTGGCGCGGGCGGCAAGCGCGGAGTCCTTCACCTGTGCGGTCAGGCTGACCATGGTGAAATCGTATTTGCGGCCGAGCCGCAGCACGCCGGTTTCCTCGGCGTTGGAGATCTTGATCGCGACCTCGTCGTCGGGCGCGAGCGGCGCGCTGCCATCCTCCTGCCAGCCGCGCGCGGCGAGCTCGCGGTGATAGAAGGCCAGCACGGCGGGCAGCTCGGCCATCGCGGCGGCCGACATCTCGCGCTTGTTGGAGCTTGCGCTGCCGAGGCCCCTGGCCGTCTTGGTCGGGTTCGGCCGCGGCAGGCCGGCCAGATCGCCATCGGCCTTGAGCTCGCTGGGCAGGGCGAAGGGCGCGACGCGGATATCGACATTGGTGCGGCCGTCGTCGCGGCGCGTCAGTGTCAGCATGACGGGCTTCTGCTGGTAGAAGCCGGTGTCCTTGCTGTCGGGGTGCGCGTAGAAGGCGCGCAGGCCGTTGGGAACGGTTTCATCGAGGCTGGTCGTCCAGCGCGCGGCGGTTTCCGGCGTGAGTTTCTGCCAGCCGATCGCAGCCATCTGGCTGGCGTAGAAATCCGACGTCGCATCGAGCGCGCTGGGCGCGATGCAGCCGAGATAGGGCCGGGTCCCGTCGAACATGATGTCGCTCGCGCCGTCCGGAAACGGCACGTTCCCGTAGATCCGGTCGGTCGTGTAGTAGACCACGGATTGATCGGGCCGGCCGAGGGCCTGCGTGAAGTGAACGGAAAGGCCCTGCCGTCCCTTCTTGAAGTTCAGCGTGGTGCTCTTCTCCTCCAGCGGCCTGACATAGGGCACCCAGCCGTCAGCGCTCAGGAGTTTCTTCACCGCCGGCGATGTCACGGCTTCCGGCGTCGGCATGCGGTATTCGACGCGGTAGGGATCGGGGCGCGAGGTGTCTTCCACCGCGCCCTCGAGCTGCGGCAGCGCATGGACGTCGACGATGCCTCCGTCGGCGGCGGCCGCGATCGAGCAGCTCGCCATCAGGACAAGGCCGCAGGCAAGCAGCTGCCATCGTGCCGGGACTGGCGTCCCGCGCGGGATCATCGACATCGTCACGTCTCCAGGATATTGCGCACGGCTCAGGCGTGCGCATTTGCAGGCTGCGACACCGTCGGCGCGGCCTCAGACGAGAAGTCGCGGCAGAAACCCGGGAGGTTCAATACAGCAGGAGCGGCGACCATGCCTCTCCGTCGCGCCCGACCGTAAGCTCCCAGGTATCGCCGGCGGCGAAGTTGAGGATGTTCGTCGTGGCTGGATGGCCCGGCACGCTCACCTCGTAGGAATATCTGCCGGGCTGCAGATCCAGCGAAACCGCGTAGGCGCCGGCGGCGTGCCTGATGGTCCGGTCGTTGATCGTGAGCGTGGCTTCCGTTTCGCTGATATTGGAGAACACCAGCTTCGCCTGGCCGGGCTCGGGCATCACGTTCGCATTGGCCGCGACAGATGCATTCTTCTGCACGAGATTGACGGCGGTGCTGGCGTCTTTGCGGTCGAGCGCCAGCATGCCAGGTCCGAGCGGGGAGGCGAAGGCGAGCTTGACGTGATCGGCGGAGACCACCGCGCCATCGCGCTGCTCCTGCCAGCCGAGCTTGCTGAGCTCGGTGCGGTAGAAGGCGAGGACGTCGCCGAGCTCGGCGGGCACGGTGGCCTCCAGCCTTGTGCGGAGCGGCGTTTCAACGCCCTTGACGACGGTGGTGTGCGTTCCTCGGTAGCTGTAGCGGGTGGGCGCGGGCAGCTTGGCAGCGGGGTCCGGCGTGAGCGCCGACGCGAACAGCGGCGACAGATGCGGCACCCAGGCGCTGGCGCTTGCTGCGAGCATGCAGACCGCGAGCAAGAGGAGGCCGCACGCAAAGGCCAGCCATTGAGCCGGGACTCGCGCCCCGGTCCTTACCGTCCGCATCTCATTCTCCAGGGTTTTCGCGCGTGACGTCATTTGCGCGCTGGCGAAGGCCGTGACAGGCATCGCCGCGGCCTCAAAGGCTAGTCGCGATTACAAACGGCCGGGTTCAACGGCGCGGTCTAGCGCCGTGCGGAGACACGTCCGCTCTCGACGTCAAAGACATCGCCGCCTACGCCAATGTCGGCAAAGGCGGCGGGGTCGGCGCCGGTCAGCCACACCTGCGCGCCGAGCTTGCGCAGCTCCTCGAACAGCGCCGCGCGCCGGTTCGGATCGAGATGCGCGACGACCTCGTCGAGCAGCAGCAGCGGCACGATGCCGGTCATCTCGGCGACCAGGCTTGCATGCGCCAGCACGAGGCCAATCAGCAGCGCCTTCTGCTCGCCGGTCGAGGCATCGCGCGCCGGCATGCTCTTCGGCGCATAGATCACCTGGAGATCGGTGAGGTGCGGGCCGTCGGTGGTGCGGCCGGCGATGGCATCGCGCGGGCGGTTGTCGCGCAGGATCTGGCGGTAGCGGTCCTCGACCGACGTCGCGGTCTCCGTGAGCAGCGCGTTCTCCATCCAGCCGTCCAGCGCGATTTGAGCGGACGGAAACGCGGATTCCTGCGCGCGGGCGTTGAGCATGCCGGTGAGGCGCGCTGCGGTCTGGCCGCGCGTTGCGGCGACCGCGACCGCAAGCTCTGCGGTCTCGCGCTCGATCGCGTCACACCAATGGTCGTCGTAATTGCGCGTCTCGAGCAGGCGGTTGCGCGAACGCAACGAGCGTTCGAGCGCCGAGATGCGGCTGGAATGCTCGCTGTCGATCGCCAGCACCAGGCGGTCGAAGAAGCGCCGCCGCTCGGAGGCCGCGCCCATGAACAGCCCGTCCATCGCCGGCGTCAGCCACACCATGCGGATATGGTCGCCGAAGGCGGTGGCCGAATTCACCGGCTCGCGGTCGATGCGGCAGCGCCGGCTGATCGTGCTGTCGGGGCGCGGCGCGTCGATGCCGGTGCCGAGCGTAGCGAGCCCCAGCGCACCCTCGACCTGCGCCGACACCGCCCAGGAGCCGTCGCCCTGGTTGTCGGCGACATCTTCCAGCGTGGCGCGCCGCAAGCCGCGGCCCGGCGACAGGAACGAGATCGCCTCGATGCAATTGGTCTTGCCGGCCCCGTTCGGCCCGACCAGCGCCACCATGTCAGCCGCCGTCTCGAGCCCCGCCGCCCGGTAATTGCGAAAATGCGTCAGCGTCAGGCGTTGAATGCGGGAGGGGGTCATATCACTCTGTCATTGCCGGGCACCCACGTTCTCAGGCTCCCAAGACGTGGATGGCCGGGACAAGCCCGGCCATGACGCATGTAGTCAATGCGAAGGAGGCCGGTAGGCCTCACACCCGCATCGGCATCAGCACGTAGAGCGCGCTCTTGTCGTCCTTGTCCTGCACCAGCGTCGGCGAGCCGGGGTCGGCGAGCTTCAGCGTGGCGACGTCGCCTTCGATCTGGGCGGCGATGTCGAGGAGGTAGCGCGAGTTGAAGCCGATATCGAGGGCGTCGGAGGCGTATTCGACTTCGAGCTCTTCGGTCGCGCTGCCGGAATCCGGGTTGGTGACCGATAGCACCAGCTTGCCCGGCGACAGCGAGAGCTTCACGGCGCGGCCGCGCTCGCTGGAGATGGTGGAGACGCGGTCGACCGCGTTCTCGAAATCCTTCTTGTCGACGACGAGTTCCTTGTCGTTGCCCTGCGGGATCACGCGGCCATAGTCGGGGAAGGTGCCGTCGATCAGCTTCGAGGTCAGCACCACATTGCCGATGGTGAAGCGGATCTTTGCCTGCGACAGCTCGATCGTGACTTCGGCCTCGTTGTCCTCGATCAGGCGCTGCACCTCGCCGACGGTTTTCCGAGGCACGATCACGCCGGGCATGCCGTCGGCGCCCTTGGGCTGGACCAGGTCGAGCTGGGCGAGCCGGTGGCCGTCGGTGGCAACGCCGCGCAGGGTGGCGGCCGTGGCCGTGCCCGCGGCGTGCAGATAGATGCCGTTGAGATAATAGCGCGTCTCTTCGGTCGAGATCGCGAACTGGGTGCGGTCGATCAGCCGCTTGACGTCCTTGGCGGCGAGCGAGAACGAGTGCGACATGTCGCCGGCGGCAAGATCCGGGAAATCATTCTCCGGCAGGGTCTGCAGCGTGAAGCGCGAGCGGCCGGCGCGGATCGCCAGCACGGCGCGGTCGCCGTCGGCCTCCAGCACGATCTGCGAGCCGTCAGGCAGCTTGCGCACGATGTCGTAGAACATGTGCGCCGGCACCGTGGTGGAGCCCGCGGTCGCGGTTTCGGCCGGGAGCGTCTCCGTCACCTCGAGGTCGAGGTCAGTCGCCTTCAGCGACAATTTCGCGTTCTCGGCGCGGACCAGCACGTTGCCGAGGATCGGAATGGTGTTGCGGCGCTCGACCACGCGGTGGACATGACCCAGCGATTTCAGGAGTTGCGCGCGTTCGACCGTAACCTTCATTGCACTACTCGCCCGATCCCCAAGGAAACACAACGTTGGAAAAGCCGGGCGGCGGGACGCGCGCCACGGCATCGAAGACCCCGAAAAGCCGGATCATCCAGCCGATATGACCAAAGCCGTCAGGGTCGCGCAAGGTGGCGCGGAAAGCCATCCGTTTCAAGGGATTGCGGGGTGGTTCCCCACGATTTACAGCCCAAAAGGAGGGCGGCCGTCCCGACAAACGAACACCGCCGCCCAGGCATGGCCGGGGCGGCGGGAGAATGGCAGGAGCCTTAGGCGTTTATTCCTGAAGCTGGCGCTTCAGCGACTCGACTTCCTCGGACAGCGCCGTGTCCTTGTTGACCAGCGCCTCGATCTTGCGCACGGCGTGCAGCACCGTGGTGTGGTCGCGCCCGCCGAAGCGGCGGCCGATCTCGGGCAGCGAGCGCAGGGTCAGCGTCTTGGCGAGATACATCGCCACCTGGCGCGGACGGACCACGTTGGCGGTGCGGCGCGAGGACAGGAGGTCGGAACGGCTGACATTATACTGCCGCGCCACCACGCGCTGGATGTCCTCGATCTTGATCCGCTTCGGCTCCTGCGGCCGGACCAGATCGCGGACCTCGCGCTCGGCCATCTCCAGCGTCACTGGCTGGTTGTTCAGCTTCGAATGCGCGAGAAGCCGGTTGATCGCGCCTTCGAGGTCGCGGCCGTTGTGGGTGATGGTGCGCGCCAGATAGAGCAACACCTCCTCCGGCACGTCGAAGGTGGCGTGATGGGCGCGAGCCGCGGCGACGCGCGACTTCAGGATGCCATGTCGCAGTTCTTCGCCGAGCGAGCCCATCTCGACCACGAGACCGCCGGCGAGACGCGAGCGCACGCGATCGTCGAGGCTTTCGAGGTCGGACGGCGGACGGTCGGCCGCGATCACGACCTGGCGGCCGGCATCGATCAGCGCGTTCAGCGTGTGACAGAACTCGGCCTGGGTCGACTTGCCCTGCAGGAACTGGAGGTCGTCGATCACGAGCACGTCGATGCCGCGCAGCGCTTCCTTGAAGGCGAGCGCCGTCTGCGTCTTCAGCGCGGCGACGAAGCCGTACATGAATTTTTCGGCCGTGAGATACAGCACCTTGCGCTCGTTGCCGGAATTGCCGGCCCAGGTCACGGCCTGCAACAGATGCGTCTTGCCGAGGCCGACACCGGCATGGATGTAGAGCGGGTTGAACATGACGGGGTCGCCGCGACGCCCTTCGGCGACCTGACGAGCCGCCGCATGCGCCAGCGTGTTGGAGCGGCCGACGACGAAGCTTGCAAAGGTCAGGCGCGGATCGAGCGGCGAGCCGCCGAGCGCGTCATGATTTGCGGAGACCGGCGCTGTCGCCGTCGAGCGCAGTTCCGGCGCGGGCGCGCGGCGTGTTTCGACCGGCGCAGGCGTCTCCTTCTGCTGCACGACCGGGCGCACCGCGGAGCGAACGGTGAGATCGATGCGATGCACTTCCGGCGCCTCGGCCTGCCAGCACGACAGTACGCGCTCGGCATAATGCGCCTGAATCCAGCTCTTCAGGAAGCGCGTCGGCACCGAGAGCCGTACGCTCTCCTCCTGCACGCCTTCCAGATCCATACGGGCGAACCAGCTCGTGTAGACGTCTTCGCCTACGTTCGAGCGCAGCCGGCTCTTCACGCGTGACCAGCGATCCTGTTCCGATGTGTTCAT